>NZ_CABVPW010000001.1:0-389562 GCF_902499025.1 Burkholderia lata
CTCGTGTGTGATACACACAACTCAAAATTACTGCTTCTTCCAAGATTGGTTGTGCTGCGAAGCCAGCACAACAACCCCTTTTGCCTGATGACCATAGCGAGTCGGTCCCACCCCTTCCCATCCCGAACAGGACCGTGAAACGACTCTACGCCGATGATAGTGCGGATTCCCGTGTGAAAGTAGGTAATCGTCAGGCTCCCTAAGCCAGGAACCCCCGCCCGAAAGGCGGGGGTTTTTGCATTGGCACGGCAAAAATGCGCAGCGGAATCGGGATGGACAGCAGGCTGGATACAGCTCCGCGTCACTCCTATCTCCACGCACGTTCCGCTGCGCTCCGCATCAATCCGGCTGGAACCGAGGCGTCGAATGCATCGACTCAGGCCTCCAATGTTCTCGAGCGATCTCCAGCTCTGCGCCACGGAAATCTCCCGGCCCGCTCTCCCTTATCCCACATCAATCGGCACTCCAGTGAGTGCCAATCTATCGTCGATTCATCCATGGATGGTGCTGTAATGGCTGACGATGGGCGACGTTGGTCAAAAATGGCTGGCAATTAATGCGTCCGGGCGAAAGACCTCCTGGATCATCCTGCGATCCTTCGACACGCTGCGTCGACGTGATCGTCTGCGCCACGCAGCGAACTCAGCCCTAGATCGTCAAAGAAATCTATGCGCATAAAGTCCATTCGCGCGACATGCCCGGCAGAGCGGGGTACAAGCCCTTCGGGGTAATATCGCCATTCGTTCCGATTCCCGGCGCTTCCAGGCGCGGCTGGCAGTCGGTGTTCTCCGTATTCCGTTTCGCGCACCGTTCATGACTGACAGCCCTGCCCAAAGTGGTCGGACGACCGACTTCTTGCCGTATCTCGTCGCCGCAACGTTCTTCATGGAGTACCTCGACACGACCGTGATCGCGACCGCGCTGCCGCAAATGGCGCGCTCGTTCGGCGTCGGGCCAAACGCGCTGAGCCTCGGGATGACGGCCTACATGCTGGCGCTTGCCGTATTCATCCCGATCAGCGGCTGGATCGCGGATCGCTATGGCTCGCGCACCGTGTTCGCCAGTGCGATCGTCGTCTTTACCGGCGCGTCGGTGCTGTGCGGGTTGTCCGAGGGCGTCGTGACGTTCACGGCTGCGCGGCTGCTGCAAGGCGTCGGCGGGGCGATGATGGTGCCGGTCGGGCGCATGATCGTCGTGCGCAGCACCGAGAAGGCGAAGCTGATGCGTGCGATCGCGACGATCACGTGGCCGGGCATCGTCGCGCCTGTCGTCGGGCCGCCGATCGGCGGCTTCATCACGACCTATGCGTCATGGCGATGGATCTTCCTGCTGAACGTTCCGTTCGGCATTGCAGCACTGGTCTGCACCTGGCTGATCGTGCGGAACACGCGGGCCGACGAGCAACGGCCGCTCGACTGGGGCGGCTTCGTGCTCGCTGGGGGCGCGCTGACCTGTCTGCTGATCGGCACTGAAGCGGCCGGCCAGCAGGACGTTCACTTCACGCGCGCGGCCGTCCTGGTGGGCGCGAGTGTGCTGTTCGGCATTGCCGCGTGGTGGCATGCGCGACGTTGCGCGCATCCGCTGCTCGACTTCACGACATTGAAGGTGCCGACGTTCTCGGTGACGGTGATCACCGGTTCGATTACGCGGATGGCCATCAACGCCGTGCCTTACCTGTTGCCGCTGCTGTTCCAGATCGGTTTCGGGCTGTCGCCGTTCCAGTCCGGCCTGCTGTTGCTCGCAAGCGCGCTCGGCAATCTCGGGATGAAGGCGGGAACGTCGTGGATTCTCGACCGCTTTGGTTTTCGACGCGTCGCGCTCGTCGACGTGACGATGGTCGGCCTCTTCACGATCGCATGTGGCTGGCTGACCGCATCGACGCCGCTGGCGATTACGCTGTTCGTTGTCTTCGTCTACGGCCTGACGCGGTCGATGCAGTTCACGACACTCGCGACGCTGGCCTATGCGGACATCCCGACCCAGCAGACAAGCGCGGCCAGCACGCTGTGGAGCGCGGCGCAGCAGATGACGATCGGGATGGGCATCGCGTTCGGGGCGTTGTCGCTGCGACTTGCGGCGCTGGTGCGTGGCGATGCGGCCGGCATGCACTACGTACTCGACGACTTCCGCTGGGCGTTCGTCGCGGCGGGCGTACTCGCGTTGCTGACGTTGCCTGGCTACGCGCGGCTCGCTTCCGATGCGGGTGACCGGCTGCGGGCGAATGTGGCGCGCGGGTAGGCCGGATTTCCCGATGACTTTATGCCGCGGCAGGTGAGTGCTCGGGCCCCCTGTTGCTCACTTGGAACGTCGACCCGACGTGTCGCGACGGTCTGGCGGGAATCGAAAGCGATCATCTGCCAGGTTGGATGGGGGAGCGGGTCGCGCACTGATGCCCGCTCGCAAGGAACCCGAATCGATAACGAGCGATTGGCATGTCGGATGCGCGGCATTTCCCGCGCAAATCCGTCTGCGTGACGGATGCGCTGCCAGCATCGTGAGCGTTCCGATTGCCGGTTACTGTGCGTCGTGGAAGATGATGCCGACCGTGTGGCGATGGCCGCTCCGGATCCTGCTGACGCCGTGGCGCAGGTTGACGCGATAGACGCCGCGCGTTCCCTGCACGGGCCTGCCGTGCACGGCGAAGATGACGGCGTCGCCTTGCATCAGCGGCACCACTTCCGCGCGCGACTGCATGCGTGGCCGCTGTTCCGTCAGCACGAATTCGCCGCCCGTGAAATCGCGGCCCGGCGCCGACAGCAGGATCGCGACCTGAAGCGGAAAGACGTGTTCGCCATAGAGGTCCTGATGGAGGCAGTTGTAGTCGTCGGGACCGTATTGCAGGATCAGCGGCGTCGGTCGCGTCTGTCCCGCTGCGTGGCAGCGATCGAGGAAGGTCGCGTGGTCTGCCGGATAGCGGACGTCGATCCCGAGTGCCTTGTTCCAGCGATTCGCGATTGGCGCGAGATGCGGGTAGATCGTTGCGCGCAGCTCGGCGACGATCGCAGGCAGCGGGTACGCGAAATACTTGTATTCGCCGCGACCGAAGCCGTGCCGCGCCATCACGACACGCGAGCGATAGAGCACATCGCGTGGATAGAGCGACGCGAGCGCCGCGCATTCGCTTGCCGAGATCAGGCTCGGCACGCGCGCGCATCCATGGCGCTCGAGATCGGTATCGACGGTCGTCCAGTCGATCGCGTCGACGCGTTGTGCGATATCCAGCGATTCCACGGCAGGTTGCAGGTCGGCAATGTTCACGGGCGTACCTCGTTCGTCAGCGATGGGGCCATGCAGTCGTGCGGAATGCTTCGGCCACGTCGTCCGCACGGTTGAGCCCACGGTAGATATTGATGGGCCCAGTCTACGGATGTCCATGCGCCGGCGCGCTCCAGATCTTGCGCTTCAATTCGGGAAAGGAAGAGGGTGAACGCTCGCGACGGCATGGGCGCACCGGATGCGTCGACGAGTCGAAGCGGAGAGACGGAGAGACGGAGAGACGGAGAGACAAATCTTCCGCAGCAGGCAGCCGGCTCCTGCCGGCCACCCACCGCATCACCGATCAGGCCACCGACCGGAACAACCAATAGAGCCCGCCGGCGAGCACGATCGACGCCGGCAGCGTTAGCACCCACGCCAGCACGAGGCTGCGCACCGTGCTCCATTGCAACCCGGAGCCGTTCGCCGACATCGTGCCCGCGACGCCCGACGACAGCACGTGCGTCGTCGACACGGGCAATCCGTACACGTCGGCCGCGCCGATCGTGAGCATGGCGACGAGTTCGGCCGACGCACCCTGTCCGTACGTCAGATGCTGCTTGCCGATTTTCTCGCCGACCGTCACGACGATCCGCTTCCAGCCGACCATCGTGCCGAGGCCCAGCGCGATCGCGACCGCAACCTTGACCCACGTCGGAATGAACTTGGTCGCGTGGTCGAGCTGCTTGCGATAGTTGTCGATCGCGAGCTTGTCGTCGGCGGCGAACGCGGGCTGTCCGGATTTCTCGATCAGGCGAATTGCTTCGGACACCAGATACATCGTGTTGCGCACGTTGTCGACGTCGCGCTGCGGCACGGCCGCCATCGAACCCGACGCGCCGACCGCGGTCGCGAGCGACGTGGACAACTGCTGCACGGCGGGGATCACGGCCGGCGTCAGTTCGCGATGCTGTACGTAAAGCTCGACGTCGGCGCGCGGGTTCGAAGACGGTGCGACGCCGTTCGTGTATTTCCCGAACGTCGCGGCTGCCTGGTTCGCGACTGCAACGAAGGTCTGCGTCTCGGCCGGCGTAACGGCCTTGTTCAGCGCATAGGCGGTCGGCACCGTGCCGATCAGGATCAGCATGATGAGGCCCATCCCTTTCTGCCCGTCGTTCGAACCGTGTGCGAACGACACGCCCGTGCAGGTCAGGATCAGCAGGCAGCGAATCCAGAACGGCGGCGGCTGATCCTTCGGCGGCTCCTTGTACAGCTCAGGAATCCGCACGAGGGCCTTCAGTACGAGCAGCAGCAGTGCCGCGCACAGGAAGCCGACGATCGGCGAGAACAGCAGCGACTTGCCGACGCCGAGCGCCTGGCCCCAGTCGACGCCGCTCGTGCCGGACGGCCCGTGCATCAGCTGATTCATCAGCCCGACGCCGATGATCGACCCGATCAGCGTATGCGAGCTCGACGACGGCAACCCGAAATACCAGGTCGCGAGGTTCCACACGATCGCGGCGATCAGCAGCGCGAACACCATCGCGAAGCCTGACCCGCTGCCGACCTGCAGGATCAGCTCGACCGGCAGCAGTTGCAGGATGCCGAACGCAACGGCGCCGCTCGAGATCATCACGCCGAGGAAGTTCCACATGCCGGACCAGATCACCGCGACGTTCGGTGTCAGCGAGTGCGTATAGATCACGGTCGCGACCGCGTTCGCGGTGTCGTGGAAACCGTTGACGAATTCGAAGCCGAGCGCGATCACCAGCGCAGCACCGAGCATCAGGTACGGGAACAGCGATCCTTCGCGCACCGGCGACAGATCGTCGATCAGGTGCGTGGCGATATAGACCGCGCCGATCGCGAGCACCAGCAGGAAGACGGCATAGCCGAGCTGCTTGGTGCGCTCGACGGAGCCCGGACTGTTCGGGGCAGACGAAGCAGGTTGATTCATGACGGTATCTCGTAAGGGAACCGCGACCGATCCTAGCTTCGGCTAGCAGTCAGTTTGATGACAGCAGGGACAACGAACGGTGTGTCTTACAGAAACGCAAGGTGAGCGTCGCGATGCGCTTGCGACGCGACACTTCGGCACTTCGGCTTGTGTCGTGGTCGACACAGTAAACACAACACGGCAGGCGGCTATGCATCAGTGTCGCGCCGATCGTCGTCGGCGATCAACCTCCATCCGTGCGGCGACGCAGCGAACGACGTGCACGACAGCGGCGCGACGTCGATGCGGGTAGCTGCGACGGGATCCAGTCGCATGGCATGTGCGACGGCCGCGCGAACGATCGGCGCATGCGTGATCGCGATGATGTCGCGGCCGTGTTGCAGCGCGTTCAACCATGCGCTGACGCGGCGCATCGCTGCGTCGAACGATTCGCCGCCGTGCGGCGACGCCAACGGATCGCCGATCCACGCGCCGAGTTCGTCAGGCAGGTCGCGCGCGAGGTCGCGCAGCCGCTTGCCGCGCCAGTTTCGGTAGTCGATGTCGCGCAGTGCGTCGTCGATGTCGGCGTTCAGGCCGAGCGCATCGGCGGTCTGCACCGCACAGCGGGCGGGGCTGCACAGCACGAACACGCGCGAGCCGGCGATGTCCGTCCACCGGTCGCGCAGCGCCACAGCGTCGGCGAGCCCGTGCGCGTCGAGCGGATCGTCGTCGGGAAACGTGCCGGTGCGCATCGCCCGGGTCGAGGCGTGTGCGATCAGGCGCAGCGAGGCATGCATGTTCATGTCGATTTTCGGATGATCCCGGACGGACGCGTTCGCCCCCCTGTCGCCGCTTCAATACGCGAACGTTCGCGCGTACAATTCGCCCGATACGAAACGCGGAAGCCGGTGCAATCCCGGCGCGGTCGCGCCACTGTAACCGGTGATCCATGATCCCGGAAGCCAGACCTGCCTTCGTACCCATCCAACATTTGTCGGGGCGCGATTCCCCCTGAGGTGCATCCATGAGCGAAGCAGTGCTGAAGCCGGCGGTCGTGCCGGCGCCCATCCCCGTCCGTGAACTGTTGCCTTGGGCCGTGTTCGTCGGCCTGATCCTGTTGCTCGCGATTTACTTCGTCGGCGCGGAAGAGGGCGCAACGTCGCTCGTGCCGGGCATGTATGTCCACGAATTCGTGCACGACGGCCGCCATCTGCTCGGCTTCCCCTGCCACTGACGCGGAGTCCATGATGGTCGGAAAGCTGCTCATGCGCGGGATGCTCGCAGGCATCGCCGCAGGCCTTCTCACGTTCGGTTTCGCCAAAATCGTCGGCGAACCGCAAGTCGATCAGGCAATCTCCTTCGAAGAAAAACTCGACGCCGCCAAGGGCGACGCGCCGGAGCCCGAGCTGGTCAGCCGTCACACGCAGGCCGGCCTCGGCCTGTTGACGGGCGTCGTGACCTACGGCGCGGCGTTCGGCGGGCTGTTCTCGCTGGTCTTTGCGTATGCGTATGGCCGAGGCAGCCGTCTCCCCGCACGGCCGCTCGCCGCGTGGCTCGCGCTGGCGGCATTCATCGCGCTCGTGATCGTGCCGAACATCAAGTACCCGGCCAATCCGCCGTCGGTCGGAGACCCCGACACGATCGGCTATCGCACGGGGCTGTTCTTCCTGATGATCGCGATCTCGATCGCGACGATGGTGTTCTCGGTCAACCTGCGCCGTCATCTGCTGGCGAAGCTCGGCCAATGGAACGCGTCGATCGTCGCGGGGCTCGTGTTCATCGCGATCATCGCGGCCGTGCAGCTCGGACTGCCGTCGATCAACGAAGTGCCGGCTGCGTTCCCGGCCGTCGTGCTGTGGAAGTTCCGCGCCGCGGCGATCGGCATGCAGGTGATCATGTGGACGACGATCGGCCTGCTGTTCGGTGCATGGGTCGAGCGTTCCGAGCGCGTCGGGATGCGCGCCGCCTGACGCGCATTTCTACGGGGCGCGCCTAGCGCAGCATGCGCGGCGCGCTCCACGTCGATTCGCGCGCCAGCGCGACGAACGCGGCCAGATAGTCGATCGTCGCATCCGCGTCGCGGATGCCGAGAAAGATCTGCTTCGCAATTCCCTTCCTGCCGAGCTTGACCGGCACGACCGGCATCCGGTCCGCGTATTCGTCGGCAAGCCATCTCGGCAGCGCGGCCACGCCGCGTCCGCTCGCCACCATCTGCAGCATGATGTCGGTCGTCTCGATCGACTTGTGCCGCCTCGGCACGATGCCGGCCGGTGTCAGGAACTGGTTGTAGATGTCGAGCCGGTCGGTTTCGACCGGGTAGGTGATCAGGATCTCGTCGGTCAGCTGTTCGGGCGTCACGTAGTCGGCGTTCGCGAACCGGTGCGAGTCGGCGACCACCAGCACCTGCTCGTAGTCGAACACCGGGTCGAAGCGCAGGCCCGGCTTGTTCAGCGGATCGGGCGTCACGAGCACGTCGATGTCATAGCCGAACAGCGCGCCGATCCCGCCGAACTGGAAGCGCTGCTTCACGTCGACGTCGACGTCCGGCCAGCGCGACAGGTACGGCGACACGACCTTCAGCAGCCACTGGTAGCACGGGTGGCACTCCATCCCGATGCGCAGCGTGCCGCGCTCGCCCTTCGCGTACTGCTTCATCCGCTCCTCGGCGAGCTCGAACTGCGGCAGCAGCCGGTTCGCCAGTTTCAGCAGATACTGCCCGCCCTGCGTGAGGCGCAGGCCGCGGCCTTCCCGATCCCAGATCGGCGTGCCGAGCTGCTGCTCGATCTTCCTGACGGTATGGCTGAGTGCCGATTGCGTGAGGTGCAGTGCATTGGCGGCCGCGGTCAGCGAGCCCTGGCGCTCGACCTCACGAATGACGACGAGATGGAATCGTTCCAGCATGGATTTCGCGCACGCAATGGATGCATGAAAAATTTTAATGGATGAATGAAATAATGCCATTTTATTTCATGATTTGAAATCCCTATGATGGTTGCCGGACCTTCAATTTCTCTTCTGGACGGCGGCTCATGGTCACGACACACAACCTCGGTTTTCCGCGCATCGGCGCGAAGCGTGAACTCAAGTTCGGTCTCGAACGCTACTGGAAGGGCGAATCGTCGCGCGACGCGCTGAAGGCGCTTGGCGCCGAGCTGCGCCAGCGTCACTGGAACGACCAGCGCGCCCTCGATCTGGCCCCGGTCGGCGACTTCGCGTTCTACGATCAGGTGCTCGACATGAGCTTCACGCTCGGCAACCTGCCGAAGCGCGTGCAGGGCTTCCACGGCGACGTGCTCGACAACTATTTCCGTGTCGCGCGCGGCCGTTCGGCGCAGTCGGCGGAAGCGCATGCCGCGTGCTGCGGCGGCGTCTCGGCCGGTGAAATGACGAAGTGGTTCGATACGAACTACCACTACATCGTGCCGGAATTCCACGCGGACACGAACTTCTCGCTCGATCCGTCGCGCCTGCTCCAGCAACTGGCGGAGGCGCAGGCGCAGGGCGTGGCTGCGAAGCCGGTGATCCTCGGCCCCGTCACGTACCTGTGGCTCGGCAAGGCGAAGGACGATTCCGATCGCCTCGCGCTGCTGCCGAAGCTGCTGCCCGTGTACGGCGCGCTGCTCGACACGCTGACCGCGCAGGGCGTCGAGTGGGTGCAGATCGACGAACCGATTCTCGTCACCGAACTCGACGCCGAATGGCAGCAAGCGTTCAGGACCGCGTACGCCGCGCTCGAAACGCGCCGGATCAAGGTGCTGCTCGCGACGTACTTCGGCCAGCTGCAGGGCAACCTGGCGCTCGCGACCTCGCTGCCGGTCGACGGCCTGCATATCGATGCGATCAACGCACGCGACGAAGTCGACACGCTGGCGCGTGAACTGCCGGCCGGGCACGTGCTGTCGGTGGGCGCGATCAACGGCCGCAACATCTGGAAGACGGACCTGAACGCGACGCTCGACTGGCTCGAACCGCTCGCGCAGCAACTGGGCGATCGCCTGTGGCTCGCACCGTCGTGCTCGCTGCTGCACGTGCCGGTCGATCTCGCGAGCGAGGAGAAGCTCGATGCGGAAATCCGCTCGTGGCTCGCGTTCGCGCTGCAGAAGCTTGACGAGCTGAAGGTGCTCGCGACCGCGCTGAACGAAGGCCGCGACAAGGTGGCCGATGCGCTGGCCGCGAACGCCGCCGCGATTCAGTCGCGTCGCCACTCGCCGCGCGTGAACAAGCCGGCGGTGAAGGCCGCGATCGCCCGGATCGACGCGCAGCTCGGCAACCGTGTGAGCCCCTATACGCAGCGCGCGCCGAAGCAGTCGGCGCGCCTGAACCTGCCGGCGTTCCCGACGACGACGATCGGCTCGTTCCCGCAGACCGGCGAAATCCGCCAGGCCCGCAGCCAGTTCAAGGCCGGTGCGCTGGATGAAGCCGGCTACCGCAAGGCGATGCAGGCCGAGATCGAACGCAGCGTCCGTGAACAGGAATCGCTCGAACTCGACGTGCTCGTGCACGGCGAGGCCGAGCGCAACGACATGGTCGAATACTTCGGCGAGCAGCTCGACGGCTACGCGTTCAGCCAGTTCGGCTGGGTGCAGTCGTACGGTTCGCGCTGCGTGAAACCGCCGATCCTGTTCGGCGACATCAGCCGCCCGAAGGCGATGACGGTCGAGTGGATCACGTATGCGCAGTCGCTGACGAACAAGCCGATGAAGGGCATGCTGACCGGCCCGGTGACGATCCTGAACTGGTCGTTCGTGCGCGACGACCAGCCGCGCTCGGTGTCGTGCTACCAGCTCGCGCTCGCGATCCGCGAGGAAGTGCTCGATCTCGAGAAGGCCGGTGTGCGCGTGATCCAGATCGACGAGGCCGCGCTGCGCGAAGGGCTGCCGCTGCGTCGCGCGCAATGGGGCGAATACCTGAAGTGGGCGGTCGAATCGTTTCGCATCACCGCGAACGGCGTGCGGGACGATACGCAGATCCACACGCACATGTGCTATTCGGAGTTCAACGACATCATCGCGTCGATCGCCGACATGGATGCGGACGTGATCACGATCGAGACCTCGCGCTCGGACATGGAGCTGCTCGACGCGTTCGACAACTTCAAGTATCCGAACGAAATCGGGCCGGGCGTGTACGACATTCACTCGCCGAACATCCCGACGCAGGAACACATCGTCGGCCTGATGAAGAAGGCGGCCGAGCGGATTCCGGCGGAACGCCTGTGGGTGAACCCGGACTGCGGCCTGAAGACGCGCCAGTGGGCGGAAGTGATTCCGGCGCTGACGAACATGGTCGCCGCCGCGAAGACGCTGCGCAATCAAGTGCAATAACACGAGAACGATGCGTGCCTGCCGTCCCGATCGTCGATCGGCGGCGGGCGACGCATCGGTTCGAACCGTCCCGGGCACGCCCCGGGACGCGTCGTTTCTACTGTGACATCAGGAGCGGGAGGCGTACCAGGTGAGTCATGCAGCGAACGAGGCAATCGGGCAACTGATGCAGGCGCTCGAAGACGACAGCGACGATTGCTGGGCGATGTACGAAGAGATCGGTCGCACGGTCGTGACCCGGCTGCTGCGTCGCGACCGCGACGCATTGCGTGCGATCGCCGGCGCGTGGATCGCAAGCGACGACGCACAGGCCGCGCTGGTCGATACCGACCGCGGCTCCCCGGATTTCGCCACGGCGAAAAGACGCGCCGAGCAAGCGGACGGCGCGATGCGTGACGTCCTTCGGAACACCCTCTTCGGCGCGGAGTGAACAGGACGACTCCGGCGAACGGACACCGCTCCCGCTTCCTGGCGGCCCGCGCAAGGTATTGCTGCAGCCGTGCTGCGCGCCATGCTCGGGTGAAGTGATGGAAGCGATGCGCGCTTCGGCCGTCGACTACACGATCTTGATCTGCAATCCGAACGTTCGTCCACGCTGCGGAAGATCAACGATGACGGTGTGCGTGCGACGGCCTGGACATGGAAAGAAAAAGGGCGACCCGGGTCGCCCTTTGTTCGTGCGAGACCCGGGCGGGTGAAGCCGCCGCCCGGTACGCGTGTGCGCTACGCGGTGCGAGCCGCGCGCGGCAGCGTGTCGGCCGTCTTGCGGGGCGCGCCCGCATCGTCGATGCTGACGCGGCGCGAGATCAGCCACACGCACAGTGACGACAGGATCGCAGCGCTCGTGTACTGGAGCGCGAGCGGCCACCATTGCGGCGCGGTGTTCTGCGCGATGATGGTCGCGACGAGCGGCGTCAGGCCGCCGGCGAGCGCGCCGCACACCTGGTACGCGATCGAGATCGCCGTGTAGCGGATGCGTGCGACGAAGATGCCGCTGACGAAGCCCGCGACCACCGAGTAGTAGCCCGATTCCGCGAGCGTCGCGAGGCCGACGCCGACCGTGATCGACAGCGGCGTGCCCATGTGCACGAGCGGCAGCATGACGAACGGGACGATCGCGGCCCATGCGCCGGTGATCAGCAGCACGCGCGTGGTGCCGAAGCGCTGCGCGAGGAACGCGGCCGCGAGCTGCACGACGAACTGCAGTACGGCGACGATCGTCATGCAATGCAGCACCATCGACCGGTCGAGCGACAGGAACTGCGTCGCGTAGCTGATCATGAAGATGTTGCTGAAATACACGCCGGCGATGCCGTACACGTTCGCGCCGATCGCGAGCAGCAGCAGCGGCCAGTACTTGAGTGCTTCGCGCAGCGGCTTTTGCGCGATGTTGCCGCTCTTCTTGACCTCCTCGAACTCGGGCGATTCCGACACGCTTGCGCGGATCACGAAGCCGACGATCAGCAGCACGGAACTCGCGAGGAACGGCACGCGCCAGCCCCAGCTCATCATGTCTTCCTTCGACAGCGTGCTGATCGCGCCGAACGCGAGCATCGACAGGATCAGGCCGCTCGCGCTGCCGAGCTGCGCGAACGACGCGAAGAACGTGCGCTTGCCTTCCGGCGCATGCTCGCCGGCGAGCAGCACCGCGCCGCCCCATTCGCCTCCGACCGCGATGCCTTGCAGCACGCGCATCAGCACGAGGAGGATCGGGGCAATCACACCGGCCTGTGCGTGGGTCGGCAGCAGGCCGATCGCGACCGTCGACACGGCCATCAGCATCAGCGTCGCGAGCAGCGAGCGCTTGCGGCCGAAGCGGTCGCCGAGGTAGCCGAACATCACGCCGCCGAGCGGCCGCGCGAAGAAGCCGACCGCGAACGAGCCGAACGACGCGAGCAGGCTGATGAAGCGGTTTTCGCCGGGAAAGAACAGCGGCCCGAACACGATGGCGGCGGCGGTCGCGTAGCTATAGAAGTCGTACCACTCGATCGTGGTGCCGACGAACGACGCGAGCGCCGCCCGCTTGGGTTGCTTGACGGAAGTCCCCATCTTGATATGTGCTCCTCTGAATTCTCTGATTTGGAATAGGTGGTGGGGCGGGGGTCAGTCGCGGTATGCGACGCCCGGCAGCACGCACAGCAGCTCGTACGCGAGGTTCGCGCCGAGCAGCGCCGTGGTGCCGAACGGGTCGTACGGCGGCGCGACTTCGACGAGATCGCAGCCGACGATGTTCAGCCCCTTCGCGCCGCGGATGATCTCGAGCGCCTGCGGCACCGTGAGGCCCGCGATTTCCGGCGTGCCGGTGCCCGGCGCGTAGGCCGGGTCGATGCCGTCGATGTCGAAGCTGATGTAGACGGGCGTGTCGCCGACCCGCGCGCGCACTTCTTCCATCAGCGGCGCGAGCGACTTGTTCCAGCATTCCTCGGCCTGGACGACGCGGAAGCCCTGCTCGCGGCACCAGTCGAAATCCTCGGCGGCGTAGCCGGTGCCGCGCAGGCCGATCTGCGTGACCTTGTCGCCGTGCAGCAGGCCTTCCTCGACCGCGCGGCGGAACGGCGTGCCGTGCGCGATCTTTTCGCCCATCATCGTGTCGTTCACGTCGGCATGTGCATCGACGTGGATCAATGCAACCTTGCCGTGCTTGCGGTGGATCGCGCGCAGGATCGGCAGCGCGATCGTATGGTCGCCGCCGAGCGTGATCGGCTTGCAGTCGTGTTCGAGGATCGCGTCGTACGCGGCTTCGATGCGTGCGATGGAATCGTGCAGGTTGTACGGATTGATCGCGACGTCGCCGATGTCGGCGATCTGCAGCGAGTCGAACGGGGCGGCGCGCGTGGCCATGTTGTACGGGCGCAGCAGCACGGATTCGGTGCGGATCTGGCGCGGGCCGAAGCGTGCGCCGGTGCGGTTGGAGGTGCCGAGGTCGAACGGCACGCCGACGAAGCAGGCGTCGAGGCCTTCGGCGCTCGCCACGTGCGGCAGGCGCATCATCGTCGCGATGCCGCCGCAGCGCGGCATTTCATTGCCGCCGAGCGGCTGGAAATGGGTGTGGTCGTTCATGGGCTGTCTCTTCCGATGTGGGGGTGCCGTATCATGCGACGCGGCTTGGCGCACAGTTTTACGCGCTCCGCCGGCAAAGAAGAATGCGAAGATATCGACGTAAACATCGATTTTCATCGATGTATGGAAGGGGATGAACGTGCTGGGGAATCTGTCGACCCTCGATCTGCGGTTGATCCGCGTGTTTCTCGCGGTCACGGACGCGGGCGGCGTATCGGCCGCGCAGGCCGTACTGAACGTCGGGCAGTCGACGATCAGCGCGCAGCTGTCGTCGCTCGAGACGCGGCTCGGCTACCGGCTCTGCGAGCGCGGCCGCAGCGGCTTCCGGCTCACGCCGAAGGGCGAGCGGTTCCACGCGATGAGCCGCAAGCTGCTGGCCGCGCTCGATGAATTCGGGATGGCGGCGCGGCATATGGACCGCCAACTGGTCGGCACGCTGCACATCGGCCTGATCGGCCATACGCCGGTGAGCCAGAACGCGCGGATCGCCGAGGCGATCGCCGCGTTCCGCACCCGCGACGAGGCCGTGCGCTTCTCGATCTCCGTGCGCGCGCCGGGCGATCTCGAGGAGAAGCTGCTGAGCGACGAGATCCAGATCGCGGTCGGCTACTTCTGGCACCGGGTGCCGTCGCTGCACTACACGCCGCTGTTCATCGAGCGCCAGGTCGCGTACTGCGGGCGCGGCCATCCGCTGTTCGACGGCGCCGGCGCGCTGACGCCCGCCGATGTCGCGGGCTTCGAATGGGCGTGGCGCTCGTATCCGCTACCCGAAGCGCAGATGTCGACGACGCCCGACCGCGTGACCGCGACCGCCGACAACATGGAGGCCGTCGCGCTGCTGATCCTGTCCGGCCACCACCTCGGCTACCTGCCGCAGCACTTCGCGGCGCCGTACGTCGCGCAGGGGCTGCTCACGCCGCTCAATCCGGAGCAACTGCGCTACGACGTGACGTTCCACATGGTCGTCGCGCGCAATGGGCGCGGCAATCCGCTGGTGGAAGCGTTTCTCGAGGATCTCGAACGCGCGCACCAGCCGCCCGACATCGCGTAGGCCGCCGGCATCAACAATGTGAACGAGTGTTGCGGCAGCGTGCCCCGACACGGCCCACATCGATCGGCGTCGAAGTGACGAATCGGGCACCCGGTTCGGCTGGCGCGTGCCATCCGTCCGCCGGCATCACGGCACCGGCAACCCCGCGTCATGCTTGACCTCGCGCAGCGACAGCGCCGATTCGATCGACGTCACGCCCGGCAGCATCCGCAGCGATTCGCGCAGGAACGTGCCGTAGTCGTCGAGATCGCGCGCCACCACCTGCAGCAAGTAGTCGGCGGTGCCCGCGACGTTGTGGCACGCCAGGATCCGCTCGATGCCGAGTACTTCCCGCTCGAAGCGGTCGGCGGTCTTGCGATCGTGCGTTGCGAACCGCACGAGCACGAACGCCACGACGCCGAAACCGAGCGCCTGGCGCGACAGCTGCGCGCGGTAGCGCTCGATGTAGCCGTCGTTTTCGAGGCGCTTCAGGCGCCGCGCGCAGGGCGTCTCGGAGAGGCCCACGGAATCGGCGAGGCGCGCGATCGGCAGGCGGCCGTCACGCTGCACCGCGGCGAGGATGGCGCGGTCGGTTTTGTCGAGTTCGGTCATGTTGGCGGAATCCTTTTCTGGATTTCTTGATTGTGGCGGATTCCCCTAAGGATCGCCATTCTTGAACCAAAGATGGCCAATAATCCCTCGCACTCTGGCGGCAACATATCGTCGTAAGAGGACAGGGGCAGACCATGATTTCCACGCATTTGCTGTTGATTTATCTCGCCGCGCTGGCGGCCATCTATGCGGTGCCGGGGCCGGACATGGCGCTGGTGCTGCAGACCAGCATCGGCCGCGGCGTGCGCCCGGGGATGGCGGCGGCGGCCGGCCTGTCGCTCGCGCGCACCGCGCACGTGACGCTGTCCGCCTGCGGCGTCGCGGCGCTGATCCGCAGCGCACCGTGGCTGTACGAAGTGATCCGCTACGGCGGCGCGCTCTATCTCGCCTATGTCGCGATCCAGGTGTTCCGGTCGCCCGTGTTCGCACTCGGCGACGGCGATGCGGCGGCCACGGCGGGCGAACTGCGCCAGTCGTTCGTGAAAGGCTTGCTCACCAACCTGCTGAACCCGAAGGCGCTGCTGTTCTGCTCGGTGCTGCTGCCGCAGTTCGTGCGCCCCGAGGCCGGGCCGGTCGTGTTGCAGATGTTCGAGCTGGGCGCGCTGCTGGTGGCGGCCGGCGTGTGCTTCGATCTCGCTTGCGTGTTCGGCGCGTCGCGGATCGCCGCGTGGATGCGCGCGCATCCGCTCGCGCAGACGGTGCAGCGCTGGACGTTTTCCGCCGCGCTGATCGGCTTTGCGCTGCGCCTGTCGATGGACTGAGTGCCGATGCGGCGTCGCGCCGGCGCAGGTTGCGCGGCGCGTCGCCGCACCGGATGAAGGCCGTGCGCAACGCCGGCCCGTGCGGGCGCCCCGTCGCAGAAGGGGGTGCGCGCAAATCGTCTGACTGTTCTAAACTCCCTGTTACTTCGCGCTGCTGCGAACCCGACCGACCGAACGGAACCGTCTCCCGCCGGCCCTGTCCGATTTCCTGGCTGTTCCGTGCAACGCGGTACCAAGGAGGGTCTGAACATGGCAAGGCATCTTCACGCCGACCGTGAACCCCGAATCGTCGCCGAGTCCAAGTGCCTCGGCCCGTGCGATCCGGCAGAACGCATCCACGTCACGATCATGTTGCGGCGGCAGGAAGAGGGGCAACTCGATACGCTGCTTCACCAGCTCGCCACCGGCGATGCGCAAGCGAAACCGGTGTCGCGCGCAACTTTCGCGCAACGCTTTTCCGCCAATCCCGACGATATTCGCAAGGCCGAGGACTTCGCGCGTCGTCACCAGCTGACGGTCGATCGCGTCGATCCGGTCGAAAGCGTCGTCGTGCTGTCCGGCACGATCCAGCAGTTCGAAGCGGCGTTCGGCGTCAAGCTCGAGCGCTTCGAGCATCAATCGATCGGCCAGTATCGCGGCCGCTCCGGCCCGATCGCGCTGCCCGACGATCTCGGCGACGCCGTCACGGCCGTGCTCGGCCTCGACAGCCGTCCGCAGGCGCGGCCGCACTTCCGGCTGCGTCCGCCGTTCAAGCCCGCGCGCGGCGGCGCGGCAGGCGTCACGTTCACCCCGATCCAGCTGGCATCGCTGTACGGCTTCCCGGCCGGCGACGGCGCCGGGCAATGCATCGCGATCATCGAACTCGGCGGCGGCTACCGCGCGGCCGACATCCAGCAGTATTTCCGCGGGCTCGGCATCACGACGCCGCCGACGCTCGTCGACGTGAACGTCGGCACCGGCCGCAACACGCCGACCGGCGACCCGAGCGGCCCGGACGGCGAAGTCGCGCTCGACATCGAGATCGCCGGTGCGATCGCGCCGGCCGCGAAGATCGCCGTGTACTTCGCGGCGAACAGCGACGCGGGCTTCATCCAGGCCGTCAACGCGGCCGTCAGCGACACGACCAACAAGCCGTCGGTGATCTCGATCAGCTGGGGCGGCCCGGAAGCGATCTGGCAGACGCAGTCCGCGCAGGCGTTCAACCGCGTGCTGCAGGCGGCGGCCGCGCAGGGCATCACGGTGTGCGCGGCATCCGGCGACAGCGGCTCCGGCGACGGGCTGCAGGACGGCGCCGATCATGTCGACTTCCCCGCATCGAGCCCGTACGTGCTCGGCTGCGGCGGCACGCAGCTCGACGCGTTGCCCGGGCAGGGTATCCGCAGTGAGGTCACGTGGAACGACGAGGCGGCCGGCGGCGGCGCGGGCGGGGGCGGCGTCAGCACGCTCTTCGACCTGCCGGCTTGGCAGCAGGGGCTGACCGTCACGCGCGCCGACGGCAGCAGTACCCCGCTTGCGAAGCGTGGCGTGCCGGACGTTGCCGGCGATGCGTCGCCGCAGACGGGCTACGAAGTGTCGATCGCGGGCACGGCCACGGTGATGGGCGGCACGAGCGCGGTCGCACCGCTGTGGGCCGCGCTGATCGCGCGGATCAATGCGGCGGCGAGTGCGGCGGCGGGCGGTGCGACTGCCGGCTGGGTCAATCCGGTGCTCTACAGGAATCCGGGTGCGCTGCGCGACATCACGCAGGGCTCGAACGGCACGTATGCGGCTGCGCAGGGCTGGGATGCGTGCACGGGCCTCGGCAGCCCGAACGGCGCGCAGCTCGCGGCGATTCTGACGCGCAAGCCGTCGAGCTGACGGCCGCGGGACACGTCTTTCCGTATGGCGCGGGCTTCCTGCCCGCGCCTTTTTCTCACCTCCAGGAGCAGCACGATGGGCATCGATTCCGCATCTTCCGGCGGCGTGTATCCGCTGCATCACGGCGACCACAATTCGCAGGGCGTGCCGCCGACCGTCAACCCGGTCGCGCTCAGCCACGGCCGCGACCAGCCGTTCTTCGATCCGGTCGCGTACGGCAACGGCCCCGACGACTCGGTGACCGACACGACCGAGGCGGCCGCGATCACGCATCACACGATCCTGATCGGCGGGAAGCGCATCGCGTACACGGCGACGGCCGGCCATCTCGTGACGGTCGACCCGAGCAGTTCGCAGCCGGCCGCGAAAATCTTCTACGTTGCATTCACGGCCGACGGCGCGAAGGAAGAAACGCGGCCCGTGACGTTCTTCTATAACGGCGGGCCGGGCTCGTCGTCGGTGTTCGTGCTGTTGGGCTCGTTCGCGCCGAAGCGCATCAAGACGTCGATGCCGGGTTTCACGCCGCCCGCGCCGTACCAGATGGAAGACAACCCGGACAGCATGATCGACCACAGCGACCTGGTGTTCATCAACCCGGTCGGCACCGGCTATTCGGCGGCCGTCGCGCCGAACAAGAACCGCAACTTCTGGGGCGTCGACCAGGATGCCGATTCGCTGAAGCAGTTCATCAAGCGCTACCTGACGAAGAACAACCGCTGGAATTCGCCGAAATACCTGTTCGGCGAATCGTACGGCACTGCGCGCAGCTGCGTGCTCGCGTACAAGCTGCACGAGGACGGCGTCGACCTGAACGGCGTCACGCTGCAATCGTCGATCCTCGACTACCGGCAGGCCGGCAACCCGGTCGGCGCGCTGCCGACCGCGGCGGCCGACGCGTGGTACCACAAGAAACTCGGTGTCACGCCGGCGCCGACCGATCTCGGCGCGTTCGTCGAGGAAGTCGCGCAGTTCTCGCGCACCGACTACCTGAACGCGTTACGCACGGTCCCGCATGCCGACCCGGCCGCCGTGCAGAAGCTGTCGCAATACACTGGCATCGATACGGCGACGCTGCAATCGTGGAGTCTCAACATCGCCGGCTACGACACGCGCGGCAATTCGCTGTTCCTGACGACGCTGCTGCATGCGCAGGGGCTCGCGCTCGGCTCGTACGACGGCCGCGTGACCGGGATCTCGTCGGGCATCGCCGGCAAGATCGACCCGAACTCGGGCGGCAACGATCCGACGATGACGGCCGTGACGGGCGTCTATACGGCGATGTGGAACAGCTACCTGAACGAGCAGCTGAAGTTCACGTCGAATTCCGCGTTCACCGACCTGAACGACCAGGCGTTCCAGAACTGGGATTTCAGCCACATCGACCCGACCGGCGCGCAGCAGGGCATCGATGCGCAGGGGAACGTGATCCTCTACACGGCCGGCGATCTCGCGGCGGTGATGGCGCTGAACGTCGATCTGAAGGTGCTGTCCGCGAACGGCTTCTACGATTTCGTCACGCCGTTCTACCAGACTGTGATCGACCTGCAGCAGATGCCGCTCGAGGATCAGAAGGTGCGGCAGAACCTGTCCGCGCGTTTCTATCCGTCGGGGCACATGGTGTATCTCGACGGCGGCTCGCGTACCGCGCTCAAGCGCGACCTCGCAGCGATGTACGACGCGACGGTCAGCGACACGGGTGCGCGGATGCGGATTCGCGCGCTGCAGGCGACGAAGACGGGCGGGCACGCGTAGCGGTGCCCGTCGGGAGTACGCCGCGCGCAGCCGTTGCAGTGCGCGCGGCGGTATTATGCGGCCTGGGCGGCCGGCTTATGCTTGTGCAGTCGGCCAGTCGAACATCGTGTACGGCAGCGCGCGCTTGTGGCGCGAAGCGTCGTAGAAGCGGAGCACCGTTTCGTACACGTGGTCGCTCACCGCCTTGCCTTCGAGGAAATCGTCGATCTCGTCGTAGCTCACGCCGTACGCGTGCTCGTCGGGGCGCAGCGGGCGCAGTTCCTCGAGGTCGGCCGTCGGCACCTTCATCACGATCAGTTCCTCGCCGCCGAGCGCACGGGCCACCGCGCGCACGCGACGCTTGTTCAGCCCCGCGAGCGGCAGGATGTCCGCGCCGCCGTCACCGAACTTCGTGAAGAAACCCATCAGCGACTCGGCCGCGTGATCGGTGCCGATCACGATGCCGCGCTGCGCGCCGGCCACCGCGTACTGCGCGATCATGCGCTCGCGCGCCTTGATGTTGCCGTGCACGAAATCCTGCTGGGCCGGCGTCTCGAACACATGACCGGACGCGGCCAGCGCGTCGAGCATCGCGTCGGCGGCGGGCTTCACGTTGACGGTCAGTTCCTCGTCCGCGCGGACGAACGCGAGCGCGCGCTTCGCATCGTCTTCGTCGTTCTGCACGCCGTTCGGCAAGCGCATCGCGACGAAGCGGGCATCGTAGCCGTCGGCGCGCAGCTTTTCGACCGCCAGTTGCGCGAGCCGGCCGGCCGTCGACGAATCGACGCCGCCGCTGATGCCGAGCACGTAGGTCCGCAGGCCGGTCGAACGAAGGTATTGCGCGAGGAATTCGACGCGGCGGGCGATCTCGGCCTCGGCGTCGAATTGCGGGGCGACGTTCAGTTCGGCAATGATCGCGCGTTGGCGGCTGGCGTAATCGGCGGATGTCATGAAGGGAGTTCCGGAACGAAATCAAGGCGCCCATCATAAGCGCAATCGCGGCGCGGCGCCGCGCCGGGCGTGCGATCCGGCGATTTCGCGTTGCTTCGGCGAGACGGGCTGCTTCGCCGTGGTGCACGGTGCGCCGGGCGGGTGCAGGATGCCGCGCGACGGGCATCCTGGTGCACGGTTCCGATGGGTGTGCCGGCCCGGCGGCCGCGCGTCAGCGCCGCGCGAGCACGACGCCCACCAGCGCGAGCGCGAAGCCGGCGAGCTGGATCGCCGCGAGCGTTTCGCCGAACAGCCAGTAGCCCTGCAGCGCGGCGAGCGGCGGCGCGAGGAACAGCAGCGACGTCGCGCGCGCGGCATTGCCGCGCCGCAGCATCCACATCAGCATCGTGACCGCGCCGCCGGACAGGAACACGACGCCCCATACGAGCGACACCCACAGCGCCGGCGCGCCGATCCAGCGCGTCTCGTGCAGCAGCGCGACGAAGATGGCCGCGACGATGGCGGCACCGAAGTTCTGGATGGCAACCGCCGTGCGCAGGTCGCTCTGCGCGAGCTTGCCTTTCTGGTACAGCGAGCCGGCGGTGATCGACCCGACCGCGAGCACCGACACGGCGACGACGAGCCACGCTGGCGCGGCGCCCGGCGGTGGCACGACGCCGCCCATGACCTTCGGCGCCAGCACGAGTGCGACGCCGGCAAGCCCGAGCGCCATCCCGAACCAGCCGCGCGCGGGCAGGCGTTCGTTGAACAGCGGGACGGCGAGCACGGCAGTGGCGAGCGGCTGCAGCGCGCCGAGCAGCGCCATGACGCCCGCGTTCAGCCCTTGCGCAACGGCCCAGTAGCTCGCGCCGAGATAGACGCCCTGCAGCAGCGCGCCCGCGATCAGGTGACGCGGCCATTCGCGCCGGGCCGGCCACGGCGCGCGCGAGACGAGCGCCACCGCGCCGAACAGCGCAGCTGTGCCCGCGAAACGGGCGAGCAGGAACAGGTTGGGATCGGCGTAGGGCTTGATTGCCCGCGCAACGATGAAGCCGGTGGACCAGAGTGCGACGAAAGCGGCGGCGACGAGCGAGGTCAGCATGCGTGGCGGGCCGCAAGGCGGCCGGACAGAATCGTGAAGTCGGCCAGTATCGGGGGAAGCGATGCGGGCGTCTTGTCGAATCCTGCACTCATGCTGCGTGCCGCGCAGGCGGCCGGCCGGCTGGGCCGGGCGGTGCCGGGGAAGGGGACGGGCGCCGCTCCGGGAGGCGGAGCGAGCGTGAAGCCGCGAAGATCAGTCGATCGAGAACGTGTCGAGCGGCTGGTTGGCGCGTGCGTCGGTCGCGAAGCGCGCGGCGAGCTGTTCGTAGAGCCGGCGGGCCTCGTCGAGCGTCAGGTCGATCCAGTACGGATCGCCGGCCGCGTCGTTGAGACGTTCGGGCGGAAACTGGATTTCGATCACACTGCCTTTGCGATACATGGCGCGAGCCCCTTTGCTTGGTCTGTCTTACGGCGAAGCGCAAAGTGTAGCAACCGGCGCCGCGCCGATTCGCGCGCGTGAGGCAATACTGAATTTCGCTTTCGGGAAACTCGGCCCGCCTGGTTTCGCGCCGCAGTCAAATGCCGGTCAAACGGCCGTAATACAATGGGCGGCTTACCCATTACCAGTCGCCTCGGGCGCACACGCGATGCTGGCGGAACAACGTCATCAATTCATCCTGTCGGAACTCGGACGGTCGGGCGCATTGTCGGTCGCGGAACTCGTCCGCTCGCTCGACGTGTCGCGCGAGACCGTGCGGCGCGACCTGAACGCACTGGCCGCACGCGGCCTGCTCGTGATGACGCACGGCGGTGCGCTGGCCGCGGATCGCCGCGAGCCGAGCCTGTCCGAGCGCGAAGCCGCGAACGCGGAAGCGAAGCGCACGATCGGGCGGCGCGCGGCCGAGTTCGTGCCCGACGATGCGTCGGTGCTGATCGATTCGGGCAGCACGCCGCATGCGGTTGCGCTCGCGCTCGCCGACCGGCACCGGCTGTCGATCTACACGAACGACTGGCGCACCGCGTTCGTGCTCGCGCGGCGCAACGGCAATCGCGTGACGCTGCTCGGCGGCGAGCTGTCCGACGACGAGGACGCGACCTTCGGGCTCGACACGATCCAGCAGCTCGCGCAGTACCACGTCGATTTCGCGTTCGTCGGCGCCGGCGGCATCACGCCCGACGGCGAATGCACCGACTACTCGCGGCTCGCGGCCGAGGTGCGCAGCCGGATGATCGCGGCGGCCGGCACCGCGATGATCGTCGCCGACCATTCGAAATTCGGCCGCGTGACGCCGGTGCGGATCAACGGTACGGCTGCGGCCCGCTATCTCGTGACCGAGCGCGCGCCCGACAAGGCCGTGCGCCGTGCGCTGACCGCGCGCGGGATCGAGTTGCTGGTGTGCGACTGACGCGCGTCCGACATACAAGGTTCATCGAACCGTCATCCCCAGGGAAGAACTGCCGTCAAGACTGACCCATTCACCTCGACCGGCCGCAAGGCCAGGGAGCAACGAATGACCGTCAGCGTGCGCAGCTATCTTTCCCCCACCCTGGTCCTGCTGGCCTTCGACTGGCCCGATGCGGCGTCGCGGTCCGATTTCCTCGGCTTCGCGATCCGGCGCACGCCGGGCTTCTGGTCGGCCGACGGCAAGACGCGCGCGCCGAACAGCTGGCTGCCGAACCGCCTGACATTCGACGGCCCGGCCGCGCACACGCAGGGCGACGCGCCGACCGATCAGGCGCCGATCCAGAAATTCATGTGGTGGGACGCGCGCATCGATCCGCAGGACCGCGGTGCGTCGTTCCGCTACGACGTGTATCCGGTCGTCGGCACGCCGGCGAACCTGCAGGTGCTCGATGCGCAAGCCGGCGTGTGCGACGTCTTGCTGCCCGCGCATATCGAGGACGGCATCGGCACGTGGTTCAACCGCGCGGTGGTCAGCTCGCAGGCATTCGCGAGGCAGGTGACGGCGCTGGGCCTCGCGCCGAATGCGGCGCCGAGTGCCGCGCAGGCGCTGAAGCTGCGCACGTGGCTCGCGAACGACATGGAGCAGGTGTTCGCGGAGATGCTCGACCCGGCGTCGCGCGCGGCGTCGGCCGTCTATCACCTGACCGATACGCTGTGGGCGCTGCCCGCGTTCGAAGCGTTCGGACGCAAGCACGGCGAAGCATCGCTCGCGATCGTCTACGACGCGCACACGACGGCGCGCAAGGGCAAGCCGCCGCTGCCGTCGCCGAACCAGCCGGCCGTCGATGCGCTGCAGGGTCTCGCGACGCTCGCGCCGCGCGACAAGACGCACATCATGCATGACAAGTTCATCGTGACCGATGCGCCGTCGAACGCGGTGCCCGCGCGCGTGCTGACCGGCTCCGCGAACTTCACGACCGAGGGGCTCACGGAGCAGGCGAACGTGCTGCACGCGTTCGACTCGCCCGCGCTTGCCGCGCTGTACAACGATCGCGCGCATGCGCTGGCCGGGAATCCGTCGATCGCGGAGACGGCGAAGCTGTCGCCGGGCTGGTCGGAACCGATGACGATCGGCAGCGCACAGGTGCGGCTCGCGTTTTCGCCGGAGCCGGCAGGGCAGCGCACCGAGATCGACACGATCGTCGCCGCGATCGCGGCCGCGAAGCATTCGGTGTCGTTCTGCCTGTTCATGCCGACCGACGCGGCGCTGCGCGACGCGTGCTTCGCGGCCGGCGACCGCGGGCTGATGATGTTCGGGCTGGTGAACAAGATCAACGTCGGCAGCGCGACGAAGGCCGATGCCGAGCAGCAGGCCGGCCAGACGCTCGATGCGGCCACGCTCGCGAACCTCGAGCTGTATCACCGCAGCCGCGACAACCACGACGTGATCGATGCCGCGTATTTCTCGCCGGCCACCGTGCCGCAGGGTTTCGAGCCCGAGCTGCGCTTGTTCCCGGGTGAACCGGCGCCGGCCTTTCCGCCGGTCGTGATCCATCACAAGTTCATCGTGATCGATGCGGAGGGCGCGAATCCGGTCGTCTATACGGGCTCGGCGAACATGAGCCGCAATTCCGAGCAGTACAACGACGAGAACCTGCTCGAGATCCGCGATCAGCGGATCGCGGCGATCTATCTCGCGGAATTCCTGCGGCTGTACGAGCACTATCGCGCGCGGGCACTGGCGATCAATGCAAAGCAGCACGGCACGGACGGGGGCACGGGCGCGCATGCGCGGCTCGCGCTTGCGCCCGATTCGAGCTGGGCGAAGAAGTATTACGTGGCGGGAAGCCCGGAAGAGAAGGCGCGGATCGCACTGGCGTCGACCGCGCCGACGGACTGACGCGCGGGAGAGCGACGGGCGCGGATGGCGCGCGCCCGAGGTGTGGCCGGCAGCGGAAACCGGCTGATGCCGCCGCTTACGCGGCGACGTAGCGCAGCACGGCGTCGGCGATCGTGTCGCGATGCCGTGCGCGCAGGCGCGGCGCCGACGGATCGCGGCCGAACGCGGCGCCGAACGTGTAGCGGTTCGACACGCGGTGGAAGCAGAACGAGCTGATCAACAGGTGCAGGTCGAACGCATCGATGTCCTGGCGGAACGCGCCGCTCGCCGCGCCGCGCTCGACCAGTTCCTCGAGCGTCTTGATGATGCTGACGTTGCGGTTCTTGAACGACTTGAGCTGTTCGAGATACTTCGCGCCGTGGATGTTTTCGATCGACACGAGGCGGACGAAGTCGCGATGCTTGTCGTGATAGTCGAACGTGAATTCGACCAGGCGGCGCATGCCCTCGCGCGGCTCCATGTCGCCGACGTGCAGTTCCTGCTCGAGCGCGCGGATGTCGCCGTACACCTTCTCCAGCACGGCCTCGTACAAGCCTTCCTTGCTTTCGAAGTAGTAGTAGAGCATCCGCTTCGTCGTGTTCGTGCGCTCGGCGATGGCATCGACGCGCGCACCGGCGAGGCCCATCGCGGAGAATTCCTGCGTGGCGACGTCGAGAATGTTGCGCTTGGTTTGCTCGGGATCGTATTTGCGCCGCGCATCGGACGGAAGCGCGCGGGTGTCGGACGTGGCGGCCTTGCTTCCTGCTTTCATGTGACTTTATTGTGGCTTCGGCGGCTTGGAAAAGCCATTCTAGCATGTGGGAAATCCCCGCCCGGCCGACCCGGCGCTCTAATCGGCAGGGCGGTTTCGGCCGCCGTGGCCGCTGCTCAGCGGCGGCAGGACGCGAGCGCGTCGCGGGCCTGGTACGCCGTGTACGTGAGCTGCGCGGCGGCGAGGCCCGCCAGCCCGAACGTGCGCGTGAGCCCGAACGCGTTGAAGCCTTCCGGCACCGGCCGGCCTTCGGCCAGCGCCGCCGCGAGCGCTTCGCCGGCGACCGTGGTCGGCGCCATCCCGTGGCCGCCGAACGCGATCGCATGCCACACGCCGTCCGCGTCGCGGCCGATCTGCGGCATCTTGTGCCGCGCATAGCTCATCAGCCCGCCCCACGCGTAGTCGACCTTCACGCCTTCCAGCTGCGGATACACGCGCAGCAGGTCGCGCCGCAGCAGCCTTGCGATCGCGTCGGGGCCGCGATCGAGCACGGAGATCCGGCCGCCCCACAGGATGCGCGTGTCCTTCAGCGGGCGGTAATAGTCGAACGCGAAACGCGTGTCGTAGATCGCGTACGGCGCGTCGATCGCATCGGGCAGGCGTTTGCCGAGCGGTTCGGTCGCGATCACGTAGGTCGCAATCGGCAGCACGGCGCGCTCGATGCGCGGCGACACGCCACGCGCGTAACCGCCGCCGGCGAACACGACGTCCTTCGCGCGCACCGTGCCCTGCGCCGTGCGCACGACGTACCCGGCGCCTTCGCGCGCGATGCCGAGCGCGGCCGAGCGTTCGTACACGCGCGCGCCGCCGCGCGATGCGGCTGCCGCGACGCCGAGCACGTACTTGAGCGGATGGAAGTGGAAGGCGTTCGGCTCGAACAGGCCGCCGTAATAGCGCTGCGTCTTCAGCCGCTTGCGCAGCGCGTCCGTCGAAACGGGTTCCCAGTCGACGCCGAGTTCATCCTTCATCAGCGTGCGCACGCTGTCGAGCCGGGAAGGATCGTCGAACCAGTTCGCGAGCATCACGCCCTGGTCGACGATGTCGCAGTCGATGCCGTAGCGCGCGATCCGCGCGCGGATCAGCTCGACCGCATCGACGGTGAGCCGGTACAGCCGGCGCCCTTCGTCGCGGCCGAGCGTGCGCAGCAGGTCCGCGTTGTCGAGGCTGTAGCCGCCGAACACGAAGCCGCCGTTGCGGCCCGATGCGCCGAAGCCGACGCGTTCGCTGTCGAGCACGACAACGTCATGCACGCCGCGTTCGACGAGGCCGAGCGCCGTGCACAGGCCGGCGAGGCCGCCGCCGACGATGCAGACCTGCGTGTCGATCGTGCCGGTCAGTTGCGGGTAGGGCTGGCGGGTAACGGTGGCTTCGTAGAAGTTCTGCATGCGATTTCGATGACTCGTAACGGCGGAAAAACAGACGGCGCGCGTCGATCTTGCCTGAACGCGCGCGCCGCGTCGAATGGGGGTTGTCTGGGCGCCGGCAGCCGCGCCTGGGCGGCGGCCGGTGCGATCCGGGCTGATTCGGGCCGATCCGGCGGTCAGGCGCCCGGCGTCGGGTTGGCCGGGCGGGCGACGTAGCCCGCGTAGCCGGTTTCAGCCTGCGGCGCGGGTTCGGGCGTCGCGTTGCGTTCGATCCACGGCGCGATCTCCATGTCTTCGTAGCGCACGAGGCGGCATTTGCGCACGAGCGCGTAGCCGAGCCAGATCGCGAGGAAGAACGGCAGGCCGATGTAGGTCGCGGCGATGCCGACCCAGTCGATCTTGTCGGAGAGGAACGCCTGGTAGTCCTGGCCGAGCGCGACGACCGCGCACAGCGCGAACGCGAACAGCGGGCCGAACGGGAACCACTTCGACCGGTAGGGCAACTGGTCGAGCGAGTAGCCCTGCTTCAGGAAGCCCTTGCGGAACCGGTAGTGGCTGACCGCGATGCCGAGCCACGTGATGAAGCCGGCCATACCCGACGTGTTCAGCAGCCACAGGTACACGGTCTTGTCGCCGTACAGCGACGTGAGGAAGCACAAGGCGCCGACGGCCGTCGTCGCATACAGCGCGTTGCGCGGCACGCCGCCGCGCGACAGCTTCGCGAAGATCTTCGGCGCACGGCCTTCGACCGCGAGGTTGTAGAGCATCCGCGTGGACGCATACATGCCCGAGTTGCCGGCCGACAGCACGGCCGTCAGGATCACCGCGTTCATCACGCCGGCCGCGAACGCGAGGCCCGCATGGCGGAACACGAGCGTGAACGGGCTCACGCCGATGTCGGTCACGTCGCTCTTCAGCAGGCTCGGGTCGGTATAGGGAATCAGCACGCCGATCACGAAGATCGCGAACACGTAGAACAGCAGGATGCGCCAGAAGATCTGGCTCACCGCGCGCGGAATCGTCGTGCGCGGGTTTTCCGATTCGCCCGCTGCGACGCCGATCATTTCGGTGCCCTGGAACGAGAAGCCCGCGATCATCGCGACGCCGAGCATCGTTGCCCAGCCGCCGGCGAACGGCGCGTCGCCGATCGTGAAGTTGCCCCAGCCCGCGCTCGGGCCGCCCTGCATGATCCCGAAGATCATCAGCAGACCGACGCCGACGAACGCGAGCACCGTCAGCACCTTGATCAGCGCGAACCAGTATTCGGCTTCGCCGAAGCCGCGCACCGACAGCGCGTTGAGCGCGAAGATCAATGTGAGGAACAGCGCACTCCACCACATGCCCGGCACGTGCGGGAACCAGTAGTTCATCACGAGCTGCGCGGCGACCAGTTCCACCGCCAACGTGACGGCCCAGCTGTACCAGTAGTTCCAGCCGAGGGCGAAGCCGAAGCCTTCGTCGACGAACTTCGCGCCGTAGGTCGCGAACGAGCCCGACACCGGCATGAACGCGGCCATTTCGCCGAGGCTCGTCATCAGGAAATAGACCATCAGGCCGATCACCATGTACGCGAGCATCGCGCCGCCGGGGCCGGCCTGCGAGATCGATGCGCCGGACGCGACGAACAGGCCCGTGCCGATCGAGCCGCCGATCGCGATCATCCGCAGATGGCGTGCCTGCAGTGCACGGTGGAGGGACGGCTTCGCGGGCGGCGTGCCGGACGGACGGGGTGAATCGGGGCGGGCATCTGAATGCATGGCGGGCGCTGGGCGCTGTCTCCGGGATTGTTTTTCGGTGACGAAGCGCGACGCGTTGCCGGCCGCGGGGCGGGCAGCGGTGATGCGGTGCTGGAACGGGCCGGATGAACCGGGCCGCGATGCGTGTCGCCTTCGTCTGTCGTCCGGCAGCCGCGATGGCGGCCGGCGGCGCGCCGGGTGCATTGCACCTCGACGTCGCAACGATTGTGTGGGCCGGATGAGCAGGCAGCAAACGATATTTCCGCACAGGGTGATGCGACTTTGTCATCAACTTGCGTCTTGTCCCGACATGTCCGATAGCCTGTCTGTGGGCTTGAGAAGCGTCCGATATCGGTACGAAAACGCATCGATCCGACCTACGGAGGTGTTGCGCTTTCGGAATGAAGTCGTGAGTTAATATCAATAGCGGCCCGACTTGTGGCCACCGACAATGTGTTTCATGGATCGTGCCTTGCGAGGCGGGAGCGCGCCGTCCAGCCGGGCTTCCGGCGGCGGCGCAGCGCGATGCGCCGAATGGCGTACCGGGCCTGCCGCGCGGCGCATCCGCTTGCACAGGGCGCGCGAACGCGCTCCAATCGAATCACGCGGGCGGCGCTGCCGCCGCACCGATCAATCTGTCCCTGAAGAGGAAGTGATGCAATTCAACGACATTCTTGCCGCGCTCGATATCGATCTCGCCCAGTGGAAAGGCAATGCGCTGACCGCGCGTTCGCCGCTCGACGGCGCGACGCTCGCGACGCTGGCCGTCGACACGCCCGCCGACGCCGAGCGCAAGATCGACGCCGCGCACGACGCATTCCTCAAGTGGCGCACGGTGCCGGCGCCGGTGCGCGGCGAACTCGTGCGCGTGTTCGGCAACGTGCTGCGTGAGCACAAGGCCGAGCTCGGCCGCCTCGTCACGCTCGAAGCCGGCAAGATCACGTCGGAAGGCCTCGGCGAAGTGCAGGAAATGATCGACATCTGCGATTTCGCGGTCGGTCTGTCGCGCCAGCTTTACGGCCTCACGATCGCATCCGAGCGCCCGGGCCACCGGATGATGGAAACGTGGCACCCGATCGGCGTGTGCGGCGTGATCTCGGCGTTCAACTTCCCGGTCGCCGTGTGGGCGTGGAACGCGGCACTCGCATTCGTGTGCGGCGATTCGGTCGTGTGGAAGCCGTCCGAGAAGACGCCGCTTACCGCGATCGCATGCCACGTGCTGCTGCAGAAGGCGATCCGCGAATTCGAAAAGACCCACCCGGGCGTCGCGCCGGCGGAGCTGAGCCAACTGGTGCTCGGCATGCGCGATGTCGGCGAGGTGCTGACGGCATCGAAGAAGGTGCCGGTCGTCAGCGCGACGGGCAGCGTGCGGATGGGCCAGGAAGTCGCGAAGGTGCTGAGCCAGCGTCTCGCGCGCGGCATCCTCGAACTCGGCGGCAACAACGGGATGATCGTCGCGCCGAGCGCCGATCTGGATCTCGTGGTGCGCGCGGTTACGTTCGCGGCGGTCGGCACGGCCGGCCAGCGCTGCACGACGCTGCGCCGCCTGATCGTGCATCGCAGCCTGGTCGAACAACTGCTGCCGCGCATCGAGAAAGCCTACACGTCGGTGAAGGTCGGCAACCCGCTTGAGGAAGGCACGCTGGTCGGCCCGCTGGTCGATCGCGCGTCGTTCGATGCGATGCAGAAGGCGCTGGGCGATGCACGCGAGCAGGGCGGCGAAGTGAAGGGCGGCGAGCGCGTCGACGTCGGTCACGCGGATGCGTACTACGTGCGTCCGGCCATCGTGCGGATGCCGAAGCAATCGGCGGTGGTCGAGCGCGAAACGTTCGCACCGATCCTGTACGTGATGGTCTACGACAACTTCGACGATGCGGTCGAACTTCACAACGCGGTGCCGCAAGGGCTGTCGTCGGCGATCTTCACGAACGACATGCGCGAGGCCGAGCAATTCATGTCGGCAGCGGGCAGCGACTGCGGGATCGTCAACGTGAACATCGGCACGAGCGGCGCGGAGATCGGCGGCGCGTTCGGCGGCGAGAAGGAAACGGGCGGCGGCCGCGAGTCGGGTTCGGATGCGTGGAAGGCTTACATGCGCCGCGCGACGAACACGATCAACTACAGCCGTCAGCTGCCGCTGGCGCAGGGGGTTAAGTTCGACGTTTGATGCGGGGCGCCCGGATGGGCGCTGCGTGTGAGTAGACAGGGCCGGCTGCCGCGTTGCGGTGCCGGCCCTTCGTGTTTGGCGCGGCGTAATGCGGTATCGTGCGCGGGGGCGTCGATCGGGGCGATTGGCGCGGATGATGGATCGATGGCAGGCCGGGAACGTATGCGAGTGACACGTCGACAGACGCTTTCTCGGGTGAACGGATCAGCCGGCCCAGGTTGACGGTGCCGAGATCGTGAACGGACAAGCGCTTCTCGAGAGACTGGCGATGGTGTCGCCGGTCGGCATGCAGGTCTATGCGGCTTCGTGTTTGCGTCGCTATTGCGACGCAAACGGGATTTCACACGCGGCCATCGATGCGCTTCTCGCTCATCTCGATGCGATCGCTTCCGCCGGGAGCTTGTCCGAGTGGGAGCGCAAAGGGGCCTTGCTCGAACTCAACGGCAGAGGCGATCCCGTTCCGGCAGGCGTCGAATCGGCCCTGCCCGATGGCGAGTTGCAAAGGTTCATGACGTTGGTCGAAGCCGTTGTCGAGGTCGGGATCGTCGATTTGTACGGCGCGAGAACCGATCAGCCGCTGGCTTTTCTTCGCAAGGCGATCGCCGTCCTGGAGCAGGGCGGGATTTCGTTGCCGCCATTGACGAATGTGCCGGGTTGATCGGCATCTGGCTGTCGCCGCCCGGCGCGCGGGCGGCGACATCGTATTCATGACGCAAGCCGGACATGAATGGGGGGTCGGGGACGATGTCGCGAACCTTCGCATCGACCGTGGACAGCCGGCTAGCGTGAATGCGCATGGCGCGCGTGCATCACTGCTCCACCGCCGGCATATTCTGCACGACCAGCATCTGCGGGCTCGACAGCGTGATCCCCGCCGCGCGCAACTGCTTCAGGATCTCGAACAGCAAATCGCTCTTCGTCGAACCGGCGATCCGCGGGCTCGACACGTAGCCCGTCACGCTCAGCGTGATGCCGTCCGGCGTGAGCTGGCTGAACGTCACCGACGGCGCCGGCTTCTCGAGAATCGCGTCATGCGAGCGATACGCTTCGAGCAGCAGGTCGCGCACCTGCTCGGGATCTGTGTTCAAGGGGAACGTCAGCACCAGCGTCGCGACACCCTGCGTGCTGTTGCCCATCGTCACGTTGCGCAGGTTCTGCGAGATCAGTTGCGAGTTCGGTACGATCACGGTCGAACGGTCGCTGAGCTGGATCTCGGTCGCGCGCACGTTGATGCGGCGAATGTCGCCTTCGACGCCCGCGATGCTGATCATGTCGCCCACCTTCACCGGGCGCTCGGTCAGCAGGATCAGCCCCGACACGAAATTCTTCACGATCTCCTGCAGGCCGAAACCGATACCCACCGACAACGCACTGACGATCCACGCGAGGTTGTTCCACCTGACGCCGAGCAGACCGAGCGTCATCAGCACGAGCAGCACGTAGCCGACGTTGGTGAACAGCGTGATCAGCGACACGCGCATCCCCGTATCCATGCCGAGCGCGGGCATGAACTCGCTGTCGAGCCAGCGGCGCAGCGAGCGCAGCAGGTAGAAGCCGATCGCGAACCCGATCACGGCGTTCATGATCCGGTCGGGCATGATGTTCAGGCTCTGCAGCCGCTGGCTGCCGATCATCGCCACCGCGCTGTCGAGCAGGTCGCCCGGCGTCGTGCCGAAGCCGCCCGTCAGCAGCGCGATGGCCGCGATCAGCATCAGCAGGCTCGTGCCGAAACCGGACAGCACCGTGCGGGCCTGGTCGAGGTGACGATCCTCGAGCGCGAACAGGTGCTTGATCTGCTGGCCCGTCGTCAGGCTCGACGAGAACAGGCTTTCGCTCGCGTCGCGCGTCAGCTGGATCAGGATGTAGGTGGCGCCCAGCACGATCTCGAACCACACGAGCTCGTAGGTGATGAAGCGCGCGACCGTGATGTAGCCGATCAGGAGTGCGATCAGGGTCGCGATGATGGCCAGCGTGACGGCGGCATGGATCAGCCCGGCGAGCGTCGAGCGCTGCTCGGGCGCTTCGCCGGCGGCCGCGAGCGCGCTGCGCGCGCGGTTCGAGCGCAGCAACGATGCACCGACCGTCACCGCGACGACGAGCGACACGATTCCGCGGCCGAACAGCGTGACCGACAGGCTGGTGTCGACGATCCGGTTGATCGACTCGAGCGTGCCGGACACCAGCAGCAGCGCGGCCAGGATGCCGGGGAACGGCTTCATCGCGCGCGCGACGGGATCGGCGAGCGCGGGCAGGCGCCACGACGGATGCTTCGTGCAGAGCAGCGCACGGCCGAGCCCGGCGATCAGTGCGCAGGTCGCGGCGAGCTTCGCGAACTGGTCCCACAGATCGGTCAGCGCCGGCGTGAGGTCGTAATGGCGCGCGACCGCGAGGTACAGGATCTGCACGGCAATGGCGGTTGCCAGCAGCGTTGACAGCGCGGTCGACAACGCCAGCGCGCTGCGGCGCAAACGGGTGGCCGGCAGGCGGTTCACGCAGAACCAGGCGAGCCCGCGCTCGATGAGCCGGCGGCCGCCCATCCATGCCGCGAACGCGGCAACCAGCAGCAGCACCGTGATCGCCTTTTGTCCGGGCACCCACGACGAGCGCAGCATGTCGAGCATTTCTTCGTCGAAATCCCCGAGCCGCTGGGCGTCGTCCGGCGAAAGATGGAACAGCGGCAGCCAGAACTGTGCGCTGAAAATACCGCCCGAGCGGAACGCGAGCTGGTTCTTCAGCAGGCCGCGATGCAGCTTCGCGAACTGCTCGTTCAGGTTCGTGAGGCTGGTCTTCTGGTCGGCGGCCTGCTTCAGCGCTGCATCGATCTGTGTCTTGCGCGCGTTCAGCGTGGCCCGTTGCTTCGCGACGGCCGGCGTTTCCGGCGCGGCGCCCTCGGCGGGCGGGGGGCCGAGCACGTCGAGTTGCCCCTGGATCTGCGCACGCTGCGGAACGAGATCGCTCTGCAGCTTCTCGACATCGGTGCTCAGCTCCTGCGTCGAGTCGCTGAGCCCGTCCAGCTCCTTGCTGTTGGACGCGGTCGAGGTCTGCTGCTTGATGCGGTCCAGTTCGGCCTGCATCTGCTTGAGCTGCGCGACGGCGTCGTTCAGCGAGATGGCAGGGACGGGCGCGCCGACGCCGCTCGCGTTCGGGGCCGAGGCGGCCGCCGGAAACGCCGACGCGGTCGCGATCGCCGCGAACTGCAGCAGCGCGATCAGTGCGATCCGCCGAGCGTAGGTGGATAGTCGTTGTATGAACATGGAATGCTTACGATTTGCCGACAATGCCGGTCGCCGAAAGGCGCCCGGAAGCCGGTGGTTGGCCCGGTAGCATGTTACCGGGGTGTGGAACGCGTGGTTGTCCCGATTGCGTACCCCGTTTGTGGCGATTCCGGCGGCGCGTACCTGCGTGAAACGGTGCACCAGGCCCGGACGGCGGGGCCGGCGCCGCCGCGGTGTGGCGCCGGATAGTCGTTCTGGCGCGTTTCCCGTACCCGACAGACGGTTACGCAAGTTACACATTGTCCGGCGCAAAAGTGGGGTGTCCGAATCGGTTCGGCATCCGGGAGCGGCCTGCGGGACGTCGCGTTCCAGATATCGGGGCCGGGGTGCGCTCGCGCCGAACGGACCTGCCGGTACAATGCAGCGATTCGCCCGACGGCGGCTCGAAGGTCGCCGGACAACAACACGACACGATCAGGAGACGCGCCCACGATGGCCTCAACGGACAGCCTTTCGCAGGCACCTGCCCAATCCCCACCCGTCGACCCCGGCTCCATCTCGGCCCGCCTCGACCGCCTGCCGCCCACCCGCACCGTCTGGAAGCTCGTCGTCCTGCTGAGCCTCGGCTTCTTCTTCGAGCTCTACGACCTGCTCTATAGCGGCTACGTCGCCCCCGGCCTCGTGAAAAGCGGGATCCTGTCGGCAACGACGCACGGCCTGTTCGGCACCACGGGCGTCGCGAGCTTCATCGCCGCGCTGTTCTCAGGGCTCTTCATCGGCACGATCGCATGCGGCTTCCTCGCCGACCGCTTCGGCCGCCGCGCGATCTTTACGTGGTCGCTGCTGTGGTACACGGCCGCCAACGTCGTGATGGCGTTCCAGGACACCGCTGCCGGGCTGAACTTCTGGCGCTTCGTCGTCGGTCTCGGCCTCGGCGTCGAGATGGTGACGATCGGCACGTACATTTCCGAGCTCGTCCCGAAGCAGATCCGCGGCCGCGCATTCGCGTGCGAGCAGGCGGTCGGGTTCGTCGCGGTGCCGGTGGTCGCGTTCCTCGCGTACCTGCTCGTGCCGCACGCACCGTTCGGCCTCGATGGCTGGCGCTGGGTCGTGCTGATCGGCGCGCACGGCGCGTTGTTCGTGTGGTGGATTCGCCGCGAACTGCCGGAAAGCCCGCGCTGGCTCGCGCAGCAGGGCCGGGTCGAAGAAGCCGATCGCATCATGCGTGTGCTCGAGGCGAAGGTCGAAGCCGAATACGGCCGACCGCTGCCGCCGCCCGCGCCCGCCGAACCCGTGCCGCCGCGCGGCAGCTTCCGCGACATGTGGGTGCAGCCGTATCGCAGCCGCACGATCATGATGACGATCTTCAACGTGTTCCAGACGGTCGGCTTCTACGGCTTCGCGAACTGGGTGCCGACGCTGCTGATCAAGCAGGGCATCACGATCACGTCGAGCCTGATGTATTCGAGCGTGATCGCGCTCGCTGCGCCGATCGGCCCGCTGATCGGCCTCGTGATCGCCGACCGCTTCGAGCGCAAGTCGGTGATCGTCGCGATGGCGGCGGCGATCGTCGTCTGCGGGCTGCTGTTCAGCCAGACGACGGTGGGCGCATTCCTGATCGTGCTCGGCATCGGCCTCACGCTCGCCAGCAACATCATGTCGTACAGCTTCCACGCGTATCAGGCCGAGCTGTTCCCGACGTCGATCCGCGCACGGGCCGTCGGCTTCGTCTATTCGTGGAGCCGCTTCTCGGCGATCTTCTCGTCGTTCGTGATCGCGGCCGTGCTGAAGGGCTTCGGCACCTTCGGCGTGTTCGCGTTCATCGCGGGCGCGATGGTGGTCGTGATGGCCGCGATCGGGCTCATGGGGCCGCGCACGAAGGGCATTGCGCTCGAAGCCATCTCGAAGTAATCGGTGGGGGTGCACGCGTGTCGCGCGGTTCGTGCGGCATGCGTGCGATGCGATGAAGATTGCATCGCGCGTATGGCGTGTACCGCGTATCGGGAATGATCTGGCATACGAATCGATTTGCAGAAGCCCTCGCGCGTTGGCGAAAAACACGGCTCCATGTGTCGATCTCGCATACGCAACAAACAAGATTGCCACGCAACGAAAGAGTGGGCAGCAACGAGTTGAAACAAAGCGTGACGACGCGCAAATCCGCCGTGAAACCGCAACTTCCGTCGCTGCCGATTCTTGCGCAGGCGCGTAAAATGAAAGGCCTGACGACTCATTAGCCGCCATCGAATCGTACGCGTTGCATCAGCGAACGGCTCCGCTGCGAAGAGGCGTCGGCGCCGGGCGCACGCGATGCGCCGGACGTGTCGATGGCTCGCGCGGCAGATGCGCCGCCCGCAACAGCAGCATGCGGCGGCCGGATCGGCCGATGGCTTCGAACGTATGATGCTTTTCAGCTTGATGCGGCGATTTGCGAAGCCGCGTTGTCTTGCCCGCGCCGCAGCCCTGTGTATCTCGCTCGCTGCTGCGCTGCCGATTTCCGTGCTTGTCGAACGGCCTGCCTTCGCGGCGTCCGACGCACCGTTGCCCGCCGCTACGTCATCCTCATCAGTCGAGTCGCCTGCATCGGCAGCTTCTCGGGCACATCCCGCTTCGTCGGCGCATGCATCGTCCGGTGCGTCGGCGGCGCAGCCCGCGCCTGCCGCATCACACGCGCGTCCTGCGGAGCCTGCCAGCCCGGCATCGGGTGCGTCGCCGGCCTCTGCCGCTTCCGCCGCCACACCTGCATCGGCTGCTTCCGCCACGCCCGCCAGCGAGGCCGAGGCACCCGCACCGACACCGCCGCGCCAGCATCCGCCACTGTCAGCCGACGAGGCAAAAAATGCGACGGCGCGCGCGGTCGACATGCGCAAGCGCTTCACGCAGGAAGTCACGCGGCGCCTGAACGTGCCCGCAAGCGAGCAGCGCGCGTACGGCGAGCGGCTCCAGAAGGCGCTCGTCGATGCGGACCTCGGCGACCTCGCCGGCGAATACATCGCGATGGTCGATCGCGTGCCAACCGTGCAGGCGCTGTTCATCTACTTCCGCGCGACGCCGGCCAACGCGTGGATGATGATCGGCGCATCGCCGGTCGGCACCGGGCTGCCGGGCAAGTACGACCATTTCCTGACGCCGCTCGGCGTGTTCCACCACTCGCCGGACAACATGGATTTCCGCGCGGAAGGCACGACGAACGAGAACGGCATTCGCGGCTACGGCCGCCGCGACATGCGCATCTACGACTTCGGCTGGGTGGATGGCGAGCGCGGGTGGGGCAAGGGCGGCGTGTCGCCGATGCGTTTCCAGATGCATGCGACCGACCCCGATCGCCTCGAATCGCTGCTCGGTATCCGGCACTCGAAAGGGTGCGTGCGGATTCCTGCGTCGCTGAACACGTTCTTCGACCGGCACGGGCTGCTCGACGACGATTACCAGGCGCGCGTCGAGGCCGGCAAGTCGCTGTGGGTGCTGCGCCGCGATCGCGACATCACGCCGATCGCGGGCCGCTACCTGGTCGTGATCGACAGCGCACGCAAGACGCGGCCGGCGTGGTCGCCGTTGCCGGGGCGCAAGGCGTGGTCGAAGCTGCCGAAGGGCGGCGACACGGCGGACTGACGGCCGGCGCGGCGGGTACGGGGAGCGATCAAGATGAGAATAAATCCGTTTTATTGAACCATAATAAAAGCAAACTTTTATTATCCGATCCGGGTTCGTATAGTCGAGGCCAGTTTCGCGGAACCCTGCCGCGCCTGGACCACCACCGATCACACGACCCGCATGAAAACACTCTACAAGCTCGCCCCGCTCGCGATGCTCGGCGCCTTCGCGACGCATGCCTGTGCGCAAAGCAGCATCACGCTGTACGGTCTCATCTCGGCCGGTGTCGGGTTCGCGACCAACCAGGGCGGCAAGAACGCCTGGCAGGCGCTGTCCGGCACGAACCAGAACCCGCGCTGGGGGCTGAAGGGCAAGGAGGATCTCGGGCAGGGCCTGTCCGCGATCTTCCAGCTGGAGAACGGCTTCAACGTGATGACCGGCACGGCCGCGCAGAACGGCCGCGAATTCGGGCGGATGGCCTACGTCGGCCTTGCCGACCGCACCTACGGCTCGCTGACGTTCGGCCGCCAGTACGACGCGATCCACGATTACATCGGGCCCGTGATCATCGCGAGCAACGGCGTGAACATCGGCGACAACGACAACGGCTACAACGACATCCGCGTGCAGAACTCGGTGAAGTACGTGAGCCCCGTCTACTACGGCCTGAAATTCACCGCGCTGTACGGCTTCAGCAACGCGACGGGCTTCGCGAACAACAGCGCCTACAGCTTCGGGCTCGGCTACGAGCAGGGCCCGCTGCGCTGGAGCGCGGTCTACGCGCAGTACAACCATCCGTACAGCGCGACGAACCAGGACGGCGCGATCGCGAACGACTATGCGTCGCCGCTGTTGATCTTCAGCAAGAGCGCGATGTCGCCCGCGGCCTATGCGAGCCGGCAGCGGATCGCGGGCACGGGCGGCTTCTACACGATCGGCCGCGCGCAGTTCGCGGCGATGTTTACCGACGTGCGCTACGATTATCTCGACAATACGCACCTGCACCTGCAGAACCTCGGCGTGAACGTCGTCTACACGATGACGCCGCAGCTCTTCCTCGGCGCCGCATATGCGTTCACGAACGGCAAGTACGACGTGATCGACAAGCGGCCGAAATGGCACCAGGTGAACCTGCAGGCCGATTACTACCTGTCGAAACGCACCGACGTCGCGCTGACGGTGATCGCGCAGCAGGCGGCCGGCGACGCGGACCATGCGCAGATCTTCGCGTACGCGCGCTCGACCGGCACGCGCCAGATGATGGCGACGCTCGGCGTCCGGCATGTTTTCTGAGCGCCCGACCATGACTTATCCGATCGCATCCCGCCGCACCTTCCTGAAACTGTCCGCCGCGCTGGCCGGCACCGCGCTGCTGCCCGAAACGGGCGCGTTCGCGGCCGGCGGCGAGGCCGCGCGCCGCACGGTGATCATCGATACCGACCCGGGGCAGGACGACGCCATCGCGATCCTGTTCGCGCTGGGCGCGCAGGACCGGCTGGACGTGCGCGCACTGACCGCCGTCGCCGGCAACGTGCCGCTCGACCTGACCGAACGCAATGCGCGGATCATCCGCGACTGGGCCGGCCGCACGAAGACGCTGCCTGTCTACGCGGGCTGCCCGCGTCCGCTCGTGCGCGACCTCGTGACGGCCGCGAACGTGCACGGCAAGACCGGGCTCGAAGGCGTCGAACTGCACGAGCCGCGCGCGCCGCTTGCCGCCGGCCAGGCTGTGTCGTATCTCGTCGATACGTTGAGTCGCGCAGCGCCGAACAGCGTGACGCTGTGCGCGCTCGGCCCGTTGACGAACATCGCGACCGCGCTGGTCGAAGCGCCGCAGATTCGCGGCGCGCTGCACGAAATCGTGCTGATGGGCGGCGCGTTCTTCGAGCGCGGCAACATCACGCCGGCCGCCGAATTCAACATCTACGTCGATCCGCAGGCGGCCGAAGTCGTGTTCGGCAGCGGCGTGCCGATCGTCGTGCTGCCGCGCGATGTCGCGGTGAAGGCGCCGATCACGCCGGCGCGCGTGGCACCGTTCCGCGCGCTCGGCAACCGCTGCGGCGCGATCGTCGCGGACATCATGGATGCCGAGTTGGCGTACAACAAGAAGCGTCGCGGTATCGAGGACGCGCCCATGTACGACCCGACCGCGGTCGGCTATCTCGTCGATCCGACGCTGTTCGGCGGACGCAAGGTGAACGTGATGGTCGAGACGACCGGACAGTGGACGCTCGGCGAGACCGTCGTCGACTGGAACGGGCGCAGCGGCCGCGCGGCGAATGCGACGTGGATCAACGAAGTCGACGCGGACCGCTTCTACGCGACGCTCGTCGAACGGATCGCGAAGCTGCCCTGAACGTGGGCAGTCTCACGGCGCACGGCGAACAGTGAACGCAATCAGATGTGCTTGGCAATCCACTCGCGGCAGGCCCGCACGTGCGGGCCGCGATCGTCGCCGGCGAGCGAGATCAGCGAGATCGCGCGCGTGACGCGCGGCTTGTCGACGCGCAGCGCAACGAGTTCGGGGTCGTGCAGATGCATCGTGTAGAGGCTCGGCAGCACGGCGGTCGCGAGGCCGTTGCGCGCAAGCGCGTAGAGCGGCTCGGTGTATTCCATCCGGTACGTGACATTCAGGCGCAGCTTCTCGGCGCCGCCGGTGCGATGCAGCGATTCGCTGACGCTGCCGCGCACGAACACCGCGAGCTCGCGATCGACGAGCTTCGCCCACGTGACGCTCTTCGCGCGGGCGAGCGGATCGTCATGCCGCACGACGATCACGATCTCGTCCTCGAAGAGCTGCCGGTAGCGCAGCGTACCGTCGTCGCTGTCCGGTTCGCGCACGCCGATGCCGAGATCCGCGACGCTGTCGCGCACGGCTTCGACGAGCGCGCTGTTCGGCAGGTCGGTGAGCGTGAAGCGCAGCGTCGGGTGGGCTTCGCGCAGCGCATTGAGCGCAGGCAGCAGGCGGCCCGCGACCGACGGGATGAACGCGATGCGCACGGTCTGGATGCGTTCGCCGATGAGCCGCGACATGTCGTCGAAGGTGCCGCGCGCCTGGTTGAGCAGGCGTTCGGCGAGCGGCAGCACGGCTTCGCCCGCGGAGGTGAGCGTGAGCCGGTGCGCGGAGCGCGCGAACAGGCGCCCGCCGAGAAGGAACTCGATCTGGCGGATCGACGCGGTGAGCGCGGGCTGCGTGAGCGACAGCGCCTGCGCGGCTTGCGTGAAGCTGCGTGCGTGGGCGAGTACCACGAAGTGCTGGACCTGCCGCAGCGTGAGCGCGGGCAGCAGCGACGAGCGGTCGGACGACATCGGGCAATAACGGTCGGAATGCGGTACGCGGCAGTATAAGACCGCGCTGCGTGAATCGACACAGGACAATATTCGGAATCACAGGAGAACCACCATGTCAGCGACTGACACGATGCCGGCGCGAGCGCCGGCCAACTGGCTCGAACGCCGCTTCGCGCTCGCCGCGCGCGGCACGAGCGTGCGCACCGAGACGATCGCGGGCGTCACGTCGTTTCTCGCGGCCGCGTACCTGCTCGTCGTGATCCCGTCGCTGCTCGCGACGGGCGGGATGGAGCGCGGCGCGGCGACGACCGCGACGATCATCGTGTTCGTGCTGTTCACCACGCTGATGGGGCTCTACGCGAACCTGCCGTTCCTCGTCGGCCCCGGCATCGGCGGCTCGGTGATCATCGGCGTGACGCTCGCGACGACGGAGCACGTGGGCTGGCAGACGGGCCTCGGGATCGCATGTGTATCGGGCGTGCTGTTCTTCCTGCTGACGATCCTCGGCGCACGCGGCGTCGTGGTGCGGCTGATTCCGGTGCAGATCAAGCTCGGGCTCGGCGCGTCGATCGGGTTGTTCGTGACGATGCTCGGGCTGCGCAATGCGGGGATGGTCGTCGCGAACGCGAAGACCAATGCGTTCGCGCTCGGCGACTTCTCGAGGCCGGGCGCGCTCGTCGCGCTGATCGGCCTCGCGGTCGCGATCGTGCTGCAGGCGCGCAAGGTGCCCGGCGCGATCCTGATCGCGATCCTCGTCGCGGCCGCGGCCGGCGTGCCGCTCGGCGTCACGCACCTGCCCGCGTCGTTCGTGTCGCTGCCGCACAGCATCGCGCCGATCGCGTTCAAGCTCGACATCGGCAGCGCGTTGAGCCTCGCGGCCGCGCCGTACCTGTTCGCGTTTTTTGCGGCGGAATTCTTCTCGACGCTCGGCACCGCGCTCGCGGTCGGCGCGAAGGCGAACCTGCTCGACGAACAGGGCAACCTGCCGAACATCAACCGGCCGTTCCTCGTCGATTCGCTCGCGGCGACGCTCGGGCCCGTGTTCGGCATTCCCGCGCTGACCGCGCTGATCGAATCGGCGGCGGGTGTCGAGGCCGGCGGCCGCAGCGGGCTGTCGTCGCTGGCCGCGGCCGTGCTGTTCGCCGCGATGTTGCTGTTCGTGCCGGTTGCGCTCGCGATCCCGAAAGAAGCGACCGCGCCGGCGCTGATCCTGATCGGGCTGTCGATGTTCGCGACGATCCGCCATACGCACTTCGACGACTTCACCGATGCGCTGCCCGTGATGTCGATGGTGCTGCTTACGCTGATGTCGAACAGCTTCGGCACCGGCATCGCGGGCGGGCTGCTGTGCTACGTGCTCGTCAAGCTGCTGGCCGGCCGCTGGCGCGATGTGTCGTGGGGACTCGTCGTGCTCGCGCTTCCGCTCGGCTATTACTTCTGGACCGTCGTGAAGCCGCACTGAGAGACGGCTTTCGCGACGCAATGGCACTACCGAAAAAAGAGACTGCAATGAAGGGAACACCAGGTAATGTCCCGGCCGCGCGCACGGGCATCGAGATCACGCCGGCCCATCGGGCCTTCTTCCACGCGCTGCCGAAGGTCGAGCTGCATTGCCACCTGCTCGGCGCGGTGCGGCACGACACGTTCGTCGCGCTCGCGGAGCGCAGCGGCGCGCCGATCGAGCGTGCGGAGATCGACGCATTCTATGCGCGCGGCGAAAAACCGGTCGGCGTGCTGCACGTGCTGCGCGCGCTCGACAAGTATCTGCTCACGCAGCCCGACGACCTGCGGCGGATCGCCTACGAGTATCTGGAAGACGCGGCCGCGCACAACGTCCGGCACGCGGAATTCTTCTGGAATCCGACGGGTACGGTGCGTGTGTCGGGCATCGCGTATGCGGATGCGCAGGCCGCGATCGTGACGGCGATCCGCGACGCCGCGCGCGATTTCGGGATCGGCGCGCGCCTGATCCCGAGCATCGACCGCGAGCAGGATCCCGACGAAGCCGTGGCGATCGTCGATTGGATGAAGGCGAACCGCGCGGACGAAGTCGCGGGGCTCGGGATCGACTATCGCGAGAACGACCGGCCGCCGGAGCTGTTCTGGAAGGCTTACCGCAATGCACGCGCGGCGGGTTTTCGCACGACCGCGCATGCGGGCGAGTTCGGGATGCCGTGGCGCAACGTCGAGACGGCCGTCGATCTGCTGCAGGTCGATCGCGTCGATCACGGCTATACGATCGTCGACAACCCGGAGCTGTGCGCACGTTATGCGGAGCGCGGGATCGTCTTCACCGTCGTGCCGACCAATTCGTACTACCTGCGTACGCTGCCGCCGGAGCAATGGGCGGAACGGCATCCGATGCGCAAGATGCCGGGCCTCGGGCTGAAGATCCATCCGAACACCGACGATCCGACGCTGCACAAGGTCAATCCGGCCGAGGCATGGGAGCTGATGTTCAGCCATTTCGGCTTCACCGTGGCCGAGCTGAAGCAGTTCATGCTGAACGGGATCGACGGCGCGTGGGTGGACGACGCAACGAAGGCCGCGTGGCGTGCGGCATGGGCGCCTGAGTTCGATGCGCTGGCAGCGACGCTCGCCGTGGGCTGAGCGCGGCTGCGTTTGACGCTGGCCGGTGCTTCAACCGGCCGGCGATTCGCTCGGGTTCACGTGATGGCGCAGGTCGCCTGCGAAATCGAACAGCGTGTAATCGCGGAACGAAAAACGCCACGCGCCGTCGACGCGTTCGAATGCGTCGTGATAGCGGCCCGCCGCGACCGGTTGCAGCGGGAACCCGTCGACCGCCTGCAGCACCGTGTAGTACGAGCGCGCCGTCGCGCGATGCGCGGCTTCGTCGATCTCGATGATCGGGTTGCTCACCACATGCTTCGTGCGCGGCGTGCCGCACGGGTAGCGCTTCACGCTCGCGCTGAACAGCGCGAGCAGTTCATCCGCGCCGATCGTCGGTGCATCGTCCTGCGTCTTGATGCGCGCGTGCCGGAACAGCTCGGCGACGCGCGGCAGGTCGCCCGCGTCGAGCAACTCGGCGTAGCGGTACAGCAGGTTCGCGATCTCGACTGCGCTGTGGGTCATGCGGGCTCCGCCGTCGTTGCACGATGACGACGATGGTGCACGGTGCGCGGCGGCGCCGCTTCGTCCGGGTGGACTAATCCGGCGCTTCGCTCCATACCTTTCCATTTCCCTGCACATCATCGGTATGTACCCGCACCGGCTGGCACACGTCGCCCGCGTTCGCTATATTGGCGTCCGGCAGCGATCGGTCGTGTCGCGGCCACCGTGCGCTGTCGCGCCGGACATTCCCAAAACAATTCGAATAGAGAGAGGCTTCAGCCGTGCGTACCTCCTTGTTCTGTCTGCTGTTGCTCGCGTCGCTGTCCGCGCGGGCCGGCACTGCCTGCGATGCGTTGCTCGGCGATTACGCGCCGGCGGCCGGCAAACCCGCGACGCTGCGCGTCGAGAAAGTAGGCGGCGAGATCGTGCTGCGCGCGCGCGACGCCGGCCAATGGCGTGTCGAAACGGCCCCGACGCACGAGGCCGAGCTGGAAACCGAAGGCCCCGACAAGGCGCCGCCGGGCGCTTGCGTGCTCGACGTGCCGGGCGGCGAACTGATCAAGCTGCCGATCGGCGCGCCGTATCAGGTCACGTCGCTTGCCGGCAGAAACTTCGAGACGAAGCATTCGACGACAGGCGTCGTGATGCTGGCGATGCAGGGCTTTCAGGTCAACGGCATGGAACTGTATCCGGTCGCGCGCAGCGGCGATTCGCCGCCGGAGCCCGTGAAGGCGGTGGCGGGCCGGGAGATTGCCGGCGCGGGCCCGTGCCCGGGCCACCGTCCGCCCGACATGAGCCAGGCCGACTTCGATGCGATGCCGGAACCCGCACACACGTATTTCGCCGAACTCGATCCGTTGCGGCAGCGCGCGTTCGTGTGCGGCCAGGCGCTCGACGAGATCGTCGGCGACGGCCTGACGTCGAACGACGTCGAGGAAGTCGATACGATGTGGCGCCGGCTCGGCGTGCTGTTGCGCGCGCATCAGGTGCCGCGTGACGAGCTCGGCCGCGACGATCGCTGGCGCGTGGCTGGCCAGTTGCTGCGGCAGAACCGGCCCGACGCAGGCGCGCAGACGTCGCCCGATCGCGCGCGCCGGCAGGCACTCGTGCTCGACGCGCTGGTGCCGAACCTGCCGCCGCCCGACACGCTGCGCGATGGCCGCGAAGAGCAGGCGAGCGACCTCGTCGCCGAAATCGTGAAACTGCCGGAACCGGATGCACTCGCCGTGCTCGGCAAGTTGCAGGCACGCGGCGTGCTGCGCTGGCAAATCCACGACAACAACCCATACCGCGTCGCCGACGTCGCGTTGCCGGACGCATTGAATCCACCCGTGGCGGCTTCAGTCTTCGTGCTGCTCGCGAAGGATGCGAACCCGGACGTGTTGCATGACGATGCGCTGCTCGACGGAGAGGTGACTGCGCGCCGTGTCGACGGCGTGCAGCGCCTGCTCGACGCGGGCGTGAAACCGTCTGCGAAAGTGCTGGCGGATGCAGCCGACACGCCGGAGATCCTGCGGCTGCTGAAGGCATCCGCCGCACGCTGACGGCGGGCGAACCGGCGCAATACACCGACAACAAGAACGAGGGCGACCCATCCGATGGGCAATCGATCATGGCTGTATCTCCAGGCCGGTGACGGCGACGACGCGCGAACGATCGCGCTCGCGGAATCCAACAATCACTTTCCGCTGCTGTGGCGCGTGCTGCTCGCCGACGGCGGCGCGGGCGACGCGATTACCGATCAGCGCGTGTTCGGCGATGCCGGTACGCCGAATCTCGCCAGCGACGCGCGCGCCGCGCTTGCGCGCATCAGCCGGCTCGCGTCGTTTGTCGTCGCGTATCCGCTGCCCGGCGACGATCCGGCGCTGGCGCGCCAGTTCGATGCGGTCGTGCGTCATCTCGGCGAATCGATCGACGCGCTCGGCGATGCGCATGGCGCACCACGCTTTTCCGCGAATCTCGACGAGTTGTCGTGGCTAGACGGCGGCGATCCGAACGACTACATCGACCAGGAGCGCGATACCTGTACGCGCCTGTGGTGGCAGGTCGCGAACTGCATGGATTTCCGCGACGTGCGCGGCGTGCGCGATGCGCTCGAGATCGATACGTCACCGGATTGGCGCGACTGGGCGTGGGGCTTCGGGTTCGGCGGCATGTCGCATCACTATTTCGTCCGTCAGGAGCCGCCGCGCGGCGTGACGTTTGCCGAGATGTTCGATGCCGGCGAGGTGCACGGCAACTGGCTCGGCTACGGCACATTCAGCTTTCGCGCACGCAACGGGCTGTGGGGCGTGCGGCGTGAAATCGACGACGCATGGCACGTGATCGTGCCGCCCGAGTGGACGAACCTGTGGACGAGCGGCGCGCGCGACGATCGCTTGCTGTGGGCCGCCCGCGACGGGAAAGTCGGCCTGCTGTTCGCCGATGGCGATGTCGACGGCGACGGCGATGGCGACCAGATGCGGATCGTGCGCGAACCGTCGTTCGACGCCGTGTGGGATTTCAGCGGCGACGTCGCCTGCGTGCGCATCGGCGAGCGGTTCGGGCTCGTGCGCACGGACGGCACGTGGGTGCTCGAACCGTCGCTCGACGATTTCGGCGATTTCACGGGCGGGGTTGCATCCGCGAGCCTGGACGGCCGCTGGGGCTTCGTCGACACGCACGGTGCGTGGGTGATTCCGCCGCGTTTCGACGATGCGCATGAATTCGAGGACGGCAAAGTCGCGGCGGTATCCGAAGGCGAGCGGTGGGGGCTGATCGGGCGCGACGGGCAATGGCGCGCGCAGCCCGAGTGGGACGTGCTCGAATGGTCGTCCGAATGCGGCGCCTTCGTCGCGCAGCGCAACGGTCACGTCGGCCTCGTCGATGCGAAGGGCCGGGTGGTCGTCGAGCCGCATTACGCGGAAGTCGCCAGGCTGACCGACGACGAACGGACGGACATGCTGACCGAGCTCGGTGCGATCCGCCATATCGTGCGGCGCGACGACGGGCGTTGCGCGATCGTCGACGGGCAGGGCCGCGTGCTGACGCCGTTCGACTTCGTCAACATGGGTGTGCTGTCGTGGTTGCCGGATGACGAAGCCGTGCCGGGCGAGTTGTTCACGCGTTACGCGATCGGCGTCCTGCCGGGCGAGCCGGTGCAGCTCGCGATCTGCGATCTCGAGACGGGCGCGACGGTCGTGCAGGGGCGCTTCGACGACGTGGCCGGCCTGTTCTGGGGCGCCGATCACGGCTGGCTGGCCTGCGTGGAGGACGAGAGCGGTAACGACGTGCGGGCGACGGTGCTTCGCGCGGACGGCACCGTGCTGCATCCGGCGCGTTACACGCGAATCGGTGACGATGCGCTGTTCGACGACGATCACGACGGCGCGGACGGTCACGCGATGCTGATGCCGTGGTTCGTCCGCCGTGTCGCAGTCGCTCAGAACTGGAGTCTGGGCGAACCGGTCGCCGCATTGCGCGACGACGGCGTGCCTGTCTGGCTGTACGCGGACGGGCACGCGACGACGACACTTCGGTAGGCCGGGCCGCTGTCGTGGATGCCGGCGAGGCCCGCCGGCACCCCGATCAGCGGAAGAACTTCAGCCAGTCGAACAGGCCTGGATGCGCAGTGCGCCGCCGCGGCGCCGGCGCACTGCGCGGCCGGAAGTCGGGCGAGAACTGCGCATGCGGATCGATCGCCCGCGCGCGCAGCGCCGCATCGTAGAACGTGCCGACGATCGGCAGCGCGCTGTGTGCGCCCGCGCCCCAGTAATCGCTGCGCAGCGTCACGCTGCCGTCGTCGAAGCCGACCCATGCGCCGGCCACCAGTTGCGGATGCATCAGGATGAACCAGCCGTCCGCGTTGTCCTGCGTCGTGCCCGTCTTGCCGGCGACGTCGACGCGGATCCCGTAGCGCGAATGGATGTCGGCGCCGGTGCCGCGATCGACGACATCGCGCATCACGTCGACCAGCGTCTGCGCGGCGGGCTCGGGCAAAGCACGTTCGGGCGGCGCGCTGCCGAAGGCGGCGAGCACCTTGCCGTCGCGATCCTCGATGCGCGTGATCATCTGCGGCGCGACGTACACGCCGCGGTTTGCGATCGTGCCGTACGCGGACACCATCTCCTTCAGCGTGACGGGGCTCGTGCCGAGCGCGAGCGACGGTACCGCGTCGAGCGGGCTGTCGCGCACGCCCATTGCGCGTGCGAGCTGCGCGACCTTCGCGGCGCCTTCGTGCTGCATCACCTGCGCGGTGACGCGGTTGCGCGACAGCGCGAGTGCATCGCGCAGCGTCATCGGCTCATCGGTCGGCGGCTCGGCATCGGTCGGGCGCCAGACCGCACGGCCGTCGATCGGGATCGCCACCGGGCGGTCGACGAACGTATCGCCCGGCCGCATGCCGTCCGCGAACGCGGCGCCATAGACGAACGGCTTGAACGTCGAACCGGGCTGGCGCCGCGCCTGCGACACGTGATCGAACGGCTCGCTGCCGAAATCGGGGCTGCCGACCCACGCACGGATCGCGCCGTTGCGCGGATCGATCGCGACGAAGCCGGCCTGCACCTGCGTCTTGCGCTCGCACAGCGTGCGCATGAATTCCCGGTTGGCGCCGAGCTGCTTCAGTGCCGGCACGTCGGCAAGCCCCGTGTCGCGGGCCTGGCGATACTCGGGCGTCTGGCGGATAAAGCCGCGGAACAGGTCGTTGCGCAGCCCGCAGCCGGACGGGCCGCGCCACGCGCTGTCGGCGATCGCCTGCAGCCGTTCGGTCTGCCGCGTCAGCGCCTGCGTCGCCATGTCCTGCAACCGTGCGTCGAGCGTCGTGCGCACGACGAGGCCGTCCGAGTACAGATCGTAGTTGTTGCGATCGGCCCACGCGATCAGCCATTTGCGCAACTGCACCGCGAAGTGCGGCGCGAGGCCGGGCTGCCCCGACTGCGGCTCGAAGTCGACGCGCAGCGGCTGGCGCTGCAGTTTCGCGAGCTGCTGCGGCGTCAGCATGTGCATCTGCGCCATCCGGTCGAGCACGATGTTGCGCCGCTGCACCGCGCGTTCCGGGTTCAGCACCGGGTTGTAGTAACTGTTGCCCTTCAGCATCCCGACGAGCGTCGCGCTTTCGACGATGTCGAGCTGGTCGGCCGACTTGCCGAAGTAGGTGCGCGCGGCCATTTCGACGCCGTAGGCGTTGTACAGGAACGGCACGGTGTTCAGGTAGGTCTCGAGAATCTCGTCCTTGCTGTACACCGACTCGATCTTGAACGCGGTGATCAGCTCCTTTACCTTGCGCGTGAGCGTCGGCGCGCGGCCGACTTCATCCGGATACAGGTTGCGTGCGAGCTGCTGCGTGATCGTCGAGCCGCCCTGGCGGTCGCCCGAGAACGTATGCAGCCCTGCGGCGATCGTGCGCCGCAAGTCGATGCCGTGATGCGCGTAGAAGCGGTGGTCCTCGGTCGCGATCAGCGCGTCGACCATGTGCGGCGAGATCTGCTTGAGCGGCACCCATTCGCGGTTGACGGGCCGAAACTCGGCGATCAGCTGGCCGTCGGCGGACAGCACGCGCGCGGGGCGGTCGATGCGTGCCTTGCGGATGTCGCCGATGCTGGGCGTGAACGGAATGAACGCGAGCAGCACCAGCAGGCCCAGCACCGGTATCGCGGCGAGCGTCAGCGCGACGCCGCGGCGCGTCGGATGACGCAGGCGATGCAGGATCCCGGCGCTCAGCGCGCGGAGGTGTGCGCCGCAGGCGGCGGCGAACGGTGCGACGCGGGCGCGGCAACGGAGCCACGCGTCTCGGAGAAGCGGCACGAAGCGATTCAAGGCGGCAGGAGCGCGGATGGGAGAGGCGCGATCCTAGCAAACGGCACATGTGCGACATCGGTAAAAACAGCCGTTTGCTTGCAGGATTTACAGACGATTACGTTTGTTGCCCGCCGACAACCTTTTACGGCGCAGCCCGGCGCGATTCCCCCGACGAATCGTGGCCGACCCGCCGACCCGCCGGCGCTCGAAGCCGTCTGGTCAGCGTGGCACGGCGTCGTCCGCGGCCATTGCGACCACATCCGCGAGCCGCTGCGCGGCCGCTTCCATCTGCGCGCGGCCGAACCCGCCGAAGCCCAGCACGAGGCCCCGGCGGGCCGTACCCGGCGCGAACATCGGCGACACCGCGCGCACCGCGACGCCGGCTTGCGCGGCGCGCTCGACCACGTCGAGATCGTCGATCCCTTCCGCGAGCCACAGCACGACGTGCATCCCCTGGTCGCCCGGCTGCACCCACGCGCGTTCGCGCGGCAGCCGCGCACCGAGCGTGTCGATCAGCAGCGCGCGCTGTTCCGCATACACGCTGCGCACGCGGCGGATGTGGCGGTCGAGATGGCCTTCCGCGATGAACGCGGCCAGCACGTGCTGGTCGGCGGTCGGCGCATGGCGATCCATCAACACGCGTGCGCCGCAGAACGCCGGTACGAGATCGTCGGGCGCGATCACGTAGCCGAGCCGCAGCGACGGAAACAGGATCTTGCTGAACGTGCCGAGGTAGATCACGCGATCGGGGTCGAGCCCCTGTAGCGACGGGAACGGATGGCCTTCGTAGCGCAGCTCGCTGTCGTAGTCGTCCTCGACCACCCACGCGCGCTGCGCACGCGCCCACGCGAGCAGCGCATTGCGCCGCGCCATGCTGAGTGGCATGCCGAGCGGATACTGGTGCGACGGCGTGACGAACGCGACCCGCGCATGCGGCGCGATGCGGATGCCGGCTTCGACGTCGAGGCCGTCGGCGTCGACCGGCACCCGCACCATCGCGTCGCGCCGGCCCGTGCTGTCGAGCAGCGCGGTGATGCCGCGATAGGCCGGATTCTCGACCCACGCCTGATCGTCCGCACCGAGCAGTACCTGGCTCGCGAGATGCAGCCCCTGCTGCGTGCCGCTGGTGATCACGACCTGGTCGGCATGGCAGCGCACCGAGCGCGAGCGGCGCACGTAGTCGGCGATCGCTTCGCGCAGCGGCAGCGCGCCTTGCGGATCGGCATAGCCGGACGGCGCACCGGCGCCGCGCGCGCGCAGGCGGTTGCCGAGCCGGCGCCAGATGTCGTCGGGTGCGGTGAGGCCGAGCGGCACCGAGATCGCGAACGGCATCGCCGGCAGCGGACGGAATTCGCCGGCGATCCGAGCGAAGGTGGCGGCCGGCTCCGGGAGGCCGGCATGCGCCGGCGGGCGGCGCCGGGCAGGCGGTTCGGGCGCGTTGACGGGCGGTGGCTCGGTGAGCGCAAGCGCGTTCGCGACCCGCGTGCCCGCGCCGCCGCGCGATTCGAGGAAGCCTTCGGCGATGAGCTGCGCATACGCATCGACGACGGTGCCGCGCGCCACCTGCAGCGACGTGGCGAGCAGCCGCGTGGACGGCAGCGCGTCGCCCGGATGGACGTCGCCGCGCCGCACGGCTTCGCGCAGCGCCTGCGCGAGCTGGCGGCTCAGGTCGCCGGCCGCGCGATCGAGCGCGCCGAGCGACGGGATATCGGCGTTCCGGGCCGTTCTTGCCATGATTCTGGTCTGCTGAAATTGTTTCAAACCGGCTCTACAGCATAAACCAGTTTGGAGCCACAATCGGCGCATGACGGGCCAGCGCCCGATCCATTCCAACCCCCGTACGACCGTGGAGCCGACATGTACGTCCCCGCCGATTTCAACGAACCCAACCCCGACGCGCTGCGCGAGCTGATCGTGCAGCATCCGTTCGGCAGCCTGATCACGCACGGCAAGAGCGGGCTCGACGCGAACCACATTCCGTTCGAGCTGCTGCCCGGCGACGGCGGGCTCGGCGAACTGCATGCACACGTCGCGCGGGCGAACCCGGTCTGGCAGGACGTCGCGAACGGCGACGAGGTGCTCGTGATCTTCCGTGCGGGCGACGCGTATATCTCGCCGACCTGGTATCCGAGCAAGCATGTGGCGCACCGGCAGGTGCCGACGTGGAACTACGTGGTCGTGCATGCGCATGGCCGCATCACGGTGCGCGACGACGAGAAGTTCGTGCGCGGCGTGGTGGCCCGGCTGACGCGCACGCACGAGGCGGCGCAGCCGGTGCCGTGGAAGATGGGTGACGCGCCGGCGGATTATCTCGACACGATGCTGCAGGCGATCGTCGGGCTGCAGATCGAGATCACGCGGCTCGTGGGCAAGCGCAAGCTCGGGCAGAACAAGGACGTGGCCGATATCCGCGGCGCCGGCGACGCGCTGGTCGCGAACGGCAACCTCGCGATCGGCGAAGCGATGATCGCGGCGGCCGACGCGAAGCGCGGGTGAGCGCCCTCGACAGGCAGGCACGCGCGGGCAGGCGCCACGCCCGCGCGCCGGCCCGTTACTGCGTGCGCGTCGCGCCCTTTGCGCCTTCGCCGGCTTGCGCGAGCGCGCCGCGAATCGCGGCCTCGGTCTTGTCGTACTCGCCTTCGCCGTAGCGCGTATAGACGACCTTCCCGTTCGCGTCGATCAGGTACAGCGCGGGCCAGTACTGGTTGCCGTACGCACGCCACGTGGCGTAGCGGTTGTCCTGCGCGACCGGATACCGGATGCCGAAGCGCTTGATCGCATCGGCGACGTTGCCCGCGTCGCGCTCGAACGGGTACTCGGGCGTATGCACACCGACCACGACGAGCCCCTGGTCGCGATACTTCCGGTCCCACTCCTTCACGTACGGAATCGTATGAATGCAGTTGATGCACGAGTACGTCCAGAAATCGACGAGCACGACCTTGCCGCGCAACTGGCCGAGTGTCAGCGGCGGGCTGTTGTGCCAGCGGTCGATGCCGGTGAAATCGGGCGCCGCCGTACCGGCCTGCGAAGTCGGCATGCCCGCGTCGTCGCGGGTGCCCGCGAAGGCGGCGAGCCCGGCGGTGGCGGCAAGGGCGATGACGAGGGTGGCGATCTTGAGTCGGGGCAGCATGGCGTTCTCCTGAGCGGGAGGCCGCTGCTCGGTGGCGGCGGCCGGACGGGTTTCGACAGGCCCCATTAGGCGGCGCCGACGTATCTGCGATGTGTCCGGCAAGCCACGCGTGTGCAATGTTGTGTGTCGTCACGGCGGCGCGATACATTGGGATACAAACGCATGCCCGTCGTGCGGTATAAAAGCGGACATCGCCTGCCCGAAACCCTCGACACCGACAACGACTCATGGACAAGATCGACCACGTGCTGATCGTCGACGACGATCGCGCGATCCGCGAACTGATCGCGGATTATCTGGAGAAGAACGGCATGCGCGTGTCGCTGGCCGCGAACGGCCGCGAGATGCGCAACGTGCTGGACGACGGCGCCCCCGACCTGATCGTGCTCGACCTGATGATGCCGGGCGAGGACGGCCTCACGCTGTGCCGCGACCTGCGCGCCGGCAAGTTCCGCACGGTGCCGGTGCTGATGCTGACCGCACGCGGCGAGGAAACCGACCGCATCATCGGCCTCGAGATGGGCGCCGACGACTACCTGGCCAAACCGTTCGCGGTGCGCGAGCTGCTCGCGCGGATCCGCTCGGTGCTGCGCCGCGCCCGCATGCTGCCGCCCGGGATGCAGGTGACGGAAACCGCGGAGATGCTCGCGTTCGGCGAATGGCGGCTCGACACGACCGGGCGCCACCTGCTCGATGCCGAAGGCACGCTGGTCGCGCTGAGCGGCGCCGAATACCGGCTGCTGCGCGTGTTCCTCGACAACCCGCAGCGCGTGCTGACGCGCGACCAGTTGCTCAATCTCACGCAGGGGCGGCAGTCGGATCCGTTCGACCGGTCGATCGACCTGCTCGTGAGCCGGCTGCGCCAGCGCCTGCGCGACGGCGCGCGCGAACCGCGCTACATCAAGACGCTGCGTAACGAGGGCTATGTGTTCTCGTCGGCCGTGACCGCCGTCGACGGTACGCCATGAGCGCGCGCATGCCGTGGCACTGGCCGCGCTCGCTGTTCGCGCGGCTCGCGCTGATCCTGTGCGTGGGCCTCGCGCTCGCGCAGACGCTGTCGTTCTGGCTCACCGTGACCGAGCGCGACCAGGCGACCACCAACCTGATGATGGGTTACATCGAGCGCGAGGTCGCGAGCTCGGTCGCGCTGCTCGACCACCTGCCGCCCGCCGAGCGGGCCGCTTGGCTGCCGCGCCTCGCGCGGCGCAGCTATACGTTCATCCTCGGGCCCGGCGAGACCGGCACGCCGCCGGAAGCGCGGCTGTCGGCGCGCGTCGAGCGGTCGATCTCCGACGGCATCGGCGGCGACTACCCGCTGACCGCGAACGCGATTCCCGGCGATCGCGAACATCTGCAGGTGCACCTGCGCCTGACCGACGGGGCGCCGCTGACGATCGACATCCGTCCGATGTCGACGGTGCCGCTGTCGGGCTGGCTGCCGGTCGTGCTCGTGCTGCAGCTCGCGGTGCTGGCCGCGTGCTGCTGGCTCGCGGTGCGGCTCGCGACGCGGCCGCTCAAGCAGCTCGCGCAGGCCGCCGATGCACTCGGCCCCGACCTGAAGGGCGAGCGGCTGAACGAGGGCGGGCCGTCCGAAGTCGCGCGCGCCGCCCGGGCGTTCAACGCGATGCAGGATCGCATCGCGCAGTACATGGCCGAGCGCATGCAGATCCTCGCGTCGATTTCGCACGACCTGCAGACGCCGATCACGCGGATGCGCTTGCGCGCCGACATGATGGACGACGATGCACAGGGCGCGAAGCTGCGCCAGGACCTGCTCGAGATGGAGCATCTGGTGAAGGAGGGCGTCGCATACGCGCGGACGCTGCACGGCACCGAGGAAGCCGCGCGCCGGATCGATCTCGATGCGCTGCTCGACAGCATCGTGTGCGACTACACCGATGCGGGGCAGGACGTCGCGCTGCACAGCCGCGCGCCGCTCGCACTCGTCACGCGGCCGAAGGCGCTGCGCCGTATCGTCGGCAACCTCGTCGACAACGCGCTGAAGTTCGCGGGCGCGGCCGAGATCGACGTGCACGCCGCGCCGGACGGCGGCGCGGTGATCGCCGTGCTCGACCGCGGGCCCGGCATTCCGGACGATCAGCTCGACGCGGTGTTCGAGCCGTTCCGGCGCGTGGAGACGTCGCGCAATCGCGAGACGGGCGGCACGGGGCTCGGCCTCGCGATCGCGCGGCAGCTCGCGCTCGCGATGGGCGGCACGCTCACGCTGAACAACCGGACGGATGGCGGCGGGCTGGAGGCGCGGCTTACGTTGAGGAACGCGGCGTGATGTGATGCGGCGCGTGAGCGTCGCGGTTTCAGGTTAGTGCCGAAATCGAAACCGAAGCCGACGTTGAAGCTGCCGTGCGCGACGTCACGCGCGCCGCAGATGCGCATCGACGAGCGGCGCGAGCGTCGCCGCATGCACGGCCGCGAGATCGTGCCGGCCGCCATGCAGGACGTGCAGCCGCGCGTCGGGCAATCGTTCGAGCAGGCGCCGGCCGGCCGCGATGGGGCTGATCGGATCGTCGTCGCCCCACAGCAGCAGTGTCGGCTGCGCGATGCGGCCGATATCCCGCGACAGGTCGGCGCGGAACGTCAGGAACCAGTCGGGAAGCTGCGGGTTGGCTTCCGCGAAACCGGTGCGCCAGTCCTGCGCGCCGAGCCCTGCCATGTCGAGCCCGCCGGACGTGACCGTCAGCACGAGGTGCGTGATCAGTGCAGGCTTGTCGAGCGCCGCGCGCATCGCGATCACGCCGCCCATCGATTGCGCGATCACGGCGGTCGGCCGGTCGATCGTTTCCAGCACGTGACGCACGAGGCCGTCGAAATCGTCGACGGCCGGATCGCGCGGCGTATCGCCGAAGCCCGGATAGCCGACGATGCGACGCTCGGCCGGATGCGTGAGAAGGCCGGCGAGCGGTTGCCAGAAGGCGGTGCTGCCCGATGCGCCGGGCAGGAAGAGCAGTTGCGACGGAACGGGCATGGCGGTGCGGTTTCCCGGTGAATGAAGTGAAGCGGAAGGGTGAGCCGGGTGTGTCAGCACCGGCCGGTGCGCAGCGCGACGGTCCAGTCGTCGCGCCCGCGCGTGGCCGCGGTGGCCGCGGCCGTGTGCCAGTCGTATTCGACCGCATGGAATTCGACGTTCCACCCGGACGCCGTGCGCGACACCATCGCGTAGCGCGCGTGCGGCGAGCCCGTCTCGATGCGGTGCGGATGCGGCAGGTCGTCCGTATACGCCTGCAGCCCGACGCTGCCCGGGTTGACGATCAGCCGGCCGTCGTCGAGCTTCGCCGTGCGCGGGAGGTGCGTGTGGCCGCACAGGATCAGCGATGCCGGTTCGTCGCCCGCGCGCTGCGCGATTTCATCGGGCGTGGCCGCGCGGCAGCCGTCGGGCGTGACCGTTTCGAGGAAATAGACGAGGTCGCTGTCGGGCGTGCCGTGCACCATCAGCACGTCGTCGCCGAGCGTCATGCGTTCGGGCAGCGCGGCGATCCAGTCGAGATGGTCGGTGCGCAGCGTGTCGTGCGCCCAGCGATCCGACAGCCGCATCGACTCGCGATCGCCGGTGAGCAGTTGCCGTTCGTGATTGCCCTTGATGGTGGGCAGGTCGAGTGCGATCAGGCGGTCGGCCGTTTCGGGCGGATGAAGCGCGCCCGACAGGATGTCGCCGAGATTGACGATCACGTCGGCACCGCGGCGGCGGACGTCGTCGAGCACCGCGTCGAGCGCGGCGAGGTTGCCGTGGATGTCGGACAGCGCGGCGATTTTCATGGCGGATCGTCGAGGAAGGGAACGGCGATTGTCGCCAATTCGGCACAGGCCGTCCAATGGCGTGCGCATGCGAAGCGGTGCGCGGTCTGACGTGAAGCGGCGGGTCGCGCGTCAGTCGGTCGCGAGGCGCGCGTACATCGCGAAATCGCCCGGCGTGCCGCGCACCATCTTGTAGGCGCGCAACAGCCCTTCGTAGCGGTAGCCGCACTTCTGCAGCACGCGCGCGGAGCCCGCGTTGCTGGTCAGCACGACGGCCTGCATGCGCATGAAGCCCTCGGCGAATGCCCACTCGGTGACGGCCGTGCACAGCGCGCTCGCGATCCCGCGCCCCCAGTGCGACGGCGCGAGATCGTACGCGATCTCCGCCGAGCGGTTCACGGTGGACACGGTATGCAGGCCGATCGTCCCGGCGAGCACGCCCGAGGCTTCGTCGATCACGGCGAGACGCCGGATAGAATCGGGATCCGTGGATTCGATCGCGTCGAACAGCGGCAGCAGATCGTCGGGCGAGCGCAGGTTCCAGCTCGTGTGGCGGAAGACGTCGGGGTTCGTCAGGTACGCGTACCACGCGTCGAGGTCGGCGCGTTCGAGCTGGCGCAGCGACAGGCCGGGAAAGCCGGAGCGGGGCGGCGTAGCGACTCTCATCGGAATCCGCTCCTACGCGGCATGACGCCGGTACAGCGCGAGCGATCCGGCGAGCGCGAGCAGCATCGCGCCGCACGTGCGTTCGAGCCACAGCGCGCCCGCGCGCTTCAGCAGCCGCACCGCGCGTGCGCCGAGCAGCGCGTAACCGAACATCACGACCCCGTCGAGCAGCGCGAACGTGACCGCGAGCGCGACATACTGCGGCGCGAGCGGCGCGGACGGATCGAGGAACTGCGGCAGGAAGGCGGAGAAGAACAGATAGCCCTTCGGGTTCGTCACCGCCGTGAGGAAACTCTTCGCGAAGATCGACGCGTTGCGCCCGGATGCGTCGCCACCGTGCGCGGCGGCGACGTCGAGCGAACCCTTCGACATCAGCAGCCGGATGCCGACGTACGCGAGATACGCGGCGCCGAGCCACTTCACCACCGAGAACCAGAACGCCGACGCCATCAGCAGCGCGCCGAGGCCGAGCGCGACCGCGACGATCAGCACGAAATCGGACAGCATCGCGCCCACGAAGCCGTAGGCCGCGCGGCGCACGCCGTAGCGCGAGCCGTTGGTCAGCGCGAGCAGCACGGTCGGGCCGGGTGTCGCGATGCCGACGAAGGCGACGGCGGCGAAGATCAGCAAGGTCGTTTCATGCATGAAGGCACTCCCGATGGATGGCGCGCGTTCGATTATCGGCTGCGTCCGCCCAGGCTGTACAGGGACGGCGCGCCGCGCCCACGGTCGCCGGATCGACTATCTCGATTTTGACAAGAAACTGTTTTCACTATTCCGCTATCGATTAGAACCGGTTCCAACTACCATGGCGGCCGCAGTGGGCATGCCCGCCGCGTCGTCGCGCGCGGACGCTGCCGGCCTCGCACCGCCGGCGGATCTCGCCGTCCGCGCGCTACTCGCAACTGACAGCCAGAACAACGGGCTCACCGCCCGGAGACACGACAACCATGAACAAGCAACTGATCGCAGCCCCGCTGCTGCTCTCGCTCGCGGGCATCGCCGCCGCGCAAAGCTCCGTCACGCTGTACGGCATCGTCGACGCGGGCGTGACCTATCGCAGCAACGAGCGGGTCGGCTCGGCGGGCGCGTACACCGGCCATTCGAACGTCGGGCTCACGACCGGCAACCTGTCCGGCAGCCGCTGGGGCATCAAGGGTTCCGAGGATCTCGGCGGCGGGCTGCGCGCGCTGTTCGTCCTCGAGAACGGCTTCGACATCACGAACGGCACGTCGGGCCAGGGCGGCCGCCAGTTCGGCCGCCAGGCGTTCGTCGGCCTCGGCAGCGACCGCTACGGCTCGGTCACGCTCGGCCGCCAGTACACGTCGCTCGACGACTTCGTGAGCCCGGTCGGCCCGTCGTCGTACATCGGCGGCTTCGGCGCGCACCCGGGCGACATCGACGACCTCGACCAGACCGCGCGCGTCGACAGCTCGATCAAGTACACGAGCGCCAACTACTCGGGCTTCACGTTCGGCGCGCTGTACGGCTTCGGCAGCCAGCCGGGCAGCATGAAGCAGCGCAACACGTGGAGCGTCGGCGCGGCGTACGCGGCGGGCCCGCTGCGCGTCGGCGTCGGCTACGAGCGGTCGGACAACAGCAAGACGGGGGCGACCGACCCGACGGCCGGCAAGTGGCAAAGCACCGACGACGGGCTGTTCAACTCGTCGATCAACGAAGGCTATGCGAGCGCGCAATCGCAGCAGATCATCGCGACCGGCGCGACCTACGACTTCGGCCCGGCCGTCGTCGGCGTGAACTACAGCAACGTGCAGTACCGCAGCGGCGGCCAGTCGCTGTTCACGGGCCACGCGACGTTCAACGTCGCGGGCGTGTTCACGCGCTGGAACGTGCGCCCGCAGACCCAACTGTTCGCGGGCTACAGCTACACGCGCGGCAGCGATGTCGATGGCGTGGACGACCGCGCGCAGTATCACAACGTCACGCTCGGCGCCGTGTACGACCTGTCGAAGCGCACCAGCGTGTACCTGCTCGGCGCGTACCAGCATGCATCGGGCATGACGCTCGACGCGCTCGGCCGGCCGGTGGTCGCGACCGCGTCGGTGTCCGACAAGGCGAACGGCCACTCGTCCGATTCGCGCTCGCAGGCCATTGTCAGCCTCGGCCTGCGCCAGAAGTTCTGACGCATCGCGATCGTTGCAGCCGCAACGTTGCCCGCAGCCGATGCCGGCAACGTTGCACCCATGCTCCTATACTGTCGCCTCCTTTCCTGGAGGAGACGACATGACCCGAACGCATTCCGCGAGCTGCCTGTGCGGAACCGTCACCGTGACGCTGCGCGGCGAGCCGGCGGCGCGCGCGAACTGCCATTGCGCGACCTGCCGCGATTTCTACGGGACGCCGGTGCTGTCCGCGACCGCGTGGCCGCCCGAGCAGGTGGCCGTCGAAGGCGGTAGCACGACGTTCCCGCATCCGGCGAAGTCGATGTCGCGCACGTACTGCGCGTCGTGCGGCGAGATCGTGTTCGGCACCAACCGGCTCGGCATGCGCGTCGTGCCGAACAGCCTGGCCGCGCGTGCGCACGGCGGGCAACTGCCCGGCGACCTGCAGCCGACGATGCACCTGTTCTACCGGCACCGCGTGGTCGACATCGTCGACGCGCTGCCGAAATTCCTCGACGGCTGGGACGGCCCGACGCTCGACGACGCGAACTGAACGATCGCGGCGGCGTGCCGGCACGGCCGGCGCGCGGTTTTCGGGTTTTCTCCGCCGTATCCGGCTTTCCCCTCCCTTCCTCCCGCCGCATGCCGCCGCGCTGAATCGCGATAACGCGATTGCGCCGGATAATATTTTTTCTCTTTCATTTCAATTTCGATTTGTAATCATCGAGCCCATTTCCGGGGAATGAAAAAGACCATGCGGGCATTTCAGAAAAAATGACGTGTTCGTATTGAGTGGCCCGGAAGAAAATGCCGGGGAAAAAGCACCGAAATCGTGCGCCCGGCGAGCTGCTGCGGCGCGGTGAACGGGTTTGACCATCGTTGACGGAAAAGCGCCGGACGGCAAAAAGAACGGAGTGAATAATTCGGGATGACGGCGAATGCGTTTTAGCCGGAATCACCAATATTTCATGCGCCGCGATTTACAGTGTCGACCATTGAACGTTCGGGAGCATTATTCATGTCAATGAAACAAATTCGGGCGGCGTTGCTGGGAATGTGCATGGCGATGCTGGCGCCGGCGAGTCACGCGCAGGTGCAATACTCGACCGACTGGCTCGCGAACACGTACGGCACGCTGGCGCAGCACGTCGGCAATGCCGCGCGCTCGATGTGGGTCGCGCCCGAGGGCGTGATCTACACGTCGTCGCGCTGGGACGAGAACGCGGGCGGCGTCGCGCTCTACCAGAACGGCCAGACGATGGGCACGATCGGCATCCACGACGAATTCCAGGGCGGCGCGATCACCGGCAACGCGACGTCGATCTTCGTCGCGCTCGGCTACAACCGCACCTTCGGCAGCGGCTCGGTGGGCCGCTACAACCGCAGCACGAACAAGCGCGACCTGCGCATCCCGGTCAGCACGTGGACGGGCCTTCCGAACCCGGACGTGATCACCGGCCTCGCGACGGCCGGCAACCTGCTGTACGCGAGCGATTTCTACGGCAACCGCGTGCGCGTCTACACGACCGACGGCGTCTGGCAGCGCGATATCGGCGTGACCGGGCCCGGCGCGCTGGCGCTCGATGCGGCGGGCAACCTGTGGGTGGCGCGCATGAGCGCGGGCGTGGTCGTGCAGTACGGCGCGACCGGCACGCTGACGAACACGATCCAGATGGCGGCCGGCGCGCGGCCGTCGTCGCTGTATTTCGACGCGTCGACGGGGCAGTTGCTGGTGGGCGACCAGGGCCCGGACATGAACATCAAGATCTACAGCCTCGCCGGGTTGCCGCAGCAGATCGGCACGTTCGGCGTGCAGGGCGGCTATCTCGACACGACCTCGGGCATCAAGGGGCAGGTGGGCGACAAGCGCTTCACGCGCGTGGTCGGGATCGGCAAGGATTCCGGCGGCAACCTGTACGTGCTCAACAACGCGTGGGGCGGCGGCTGGGATCTCGGGCGCAACGGCAGCACCGACCTGCATGCGTACAGCCCGACGGGCGCGCTGCAATGGAAGCTGCAGGCGCTGAACTTCGAGGCGATCGCCGCACCCGACCCGGCGACGGACGGCGCGTTCTTCTACAGCGGCAACAACGTGTATACGGGCTCGGCGGGCGGCACGTTCGTCGCGAACACGGTCGACCCGTTCACCTATCCGAAGGACCCGCGCCTCGACATGAACGACTACCAGCGCGGCCAGCATTTCGGCCAGCTCGTGACGGTCGGCGGCAACCGGATTCTCGTCGCGTCGGGCCAGAACCCCGGCAACTTCAATTTCTATTACTTCACGCCGGCGACCGGCTATATCGCGAATCCGGCCGGCTCGCTGCCGGGCAAGCCGTTCAACACGACGTTGCAGGTCACGACCGGTTTCGACATCGACGGCAACGGCGACGTGTGGGCCGGGCTGAACGGCTCCAACGCGATTACCCGCTACCCGATGACGGGCTTCGACGCGACCGGCAAGCCGTCATGGGGCAAGCCGGTGACGACGCCCGTGCCGAGCACCGTGGCGCCTACCACGCGCATCCTCTACCAGGCGGACAGCGACACGATGATCCTCGCGCAGGGCCTCGCGAACAACTGGGACTGGACCGCGATGAACGGGCACATCGAGGTCTATCACGGCTGGAAGAGCGGCAACACGACCGCGCCGAACCCGGTGATCAACCTGACCAGCGCGAACCCGAAATCGATCGCCGCGGCCGGCCACTACCTGTTCGTCGGCTACGTGCACACCGTGCCGAACGTCGACGTGTTCGATCTCAACACGGGCGCCCTCGTCACGACGCTGACCAACTCGAACACGTCGGCGATGGACGTCGGCAACGACGTCGACTCGATGTACGGGATCCGCGCGTACCTGCGCTCGACCGGCGAATACGTGATCACGAAGGACAACTACAACGGCACCAGCATGATCGTGTATCGCTGGCATCCGTGAGCGCGCAAGCCGTGCAGGCCGTGCGGGCCGGATAGCCCGCACGGCGCCCGCGTCACGGCGCGCCGAGCACGCGCCCGTTCACGCTGAGCCCGTACATCGAATCGGGCGAGTTGTGGAACTTCGCGCGCGTATCCTGCACCGAGCCCGTGAAGCGCGGATCCTGCGGACGTTCCTGGCTGTCCATGAAGGTCGCGACGTCCCACGCCTCCTGGTCGGTCAGCGTGCCGCCGAGCCCGAGCGGCATGTTGGCCTTGATGAAGCCGGCCGCATTGCGGATGTCGCCCATCCCCGCGCCCCAGTTGAACGAACGCGCGCCCCACAGCGCCGGGAAGACCGCCTTGCCGCCGCTTGACTGCCCCTGGCCGTCCGCCCCGTGACACAGCACGCAGTGCTGCGTGTAGACCGCGGCGCCGCGCGCATAGTCGGCCTTCTGCGCGGGCGGCGGCAGTTTCAGGAAACCCTGCCCCGGCAGCTTCGTGCCGACCGGTGCGCCCTTCGCGAGCCAGTACGAATAGGTCTCGAGCGCGACGAGGATCGGGTCGCCGGCCGGCGGCGCCTTGCCGTTCATGCTGTAGCGGAAGCATCCCTGCAGGCGCTCGGCGAACGTGTTCACGTGGCCGTTCTTGCTGCGGTACGCCGGATACAGCAGGTACGCGGCCCACATCGGGCTCGAATCGGGCCGGCGGCCCGCGTCGAGGTGGCAGCTCGCGCAGGTCAGCTTGTTGCCGACGTACTTGCCCGCGAACTCGGGCGTGTGCAGGAAGATCTGCTCGCCGAGCTTCACGGTCTTGCCGAACTCGTCGGCGGGTATCGCGGATTCGGCGGGCGGCGCGAAGGGTCTGGCAGCCGTCGCCATCGTGGCCGGCGCGGGTGCGGAAGCGGTGGCCGGTGCGTCCTGCGGGGCGGCCGCGAACGCGAGCGCGGGCATCCAGGCCGCGCCGAGCAGGGCCGCGCGGGCGCGGCGGATCAGCGTCGTGCGGTCGGTCATTGCTTGTCTCCTTGTGCTGCGCCGCCGCGCGCGTAGTAGGCGGCCACCGCGTCGATGTCGGCGTCGGACAGCTTGCCGGCGATCGCCGGCATCAGCGCCATCGGCCCGGGCGGGCGCGTGCCGTGTTTCCAGCCGGTCAACTGGCCGGCGATGTACGCGGCCGGCTGGCCCGCGAGCGGCGGAAACGCGGTGCCCACGCCGAGACCGCCGGGGCCATGGCATTGGGCGCACGCGGGCAGGCCCTGCGACCAGCGTCCGCGCGTCGCGAGCCACGCGCCGGTGTTCGCCGGGGCGATCGACGTGTCGTCGGCCGCGACGATGCCGGCCGGCGCGGGCAGGCTCGCGAAGTACGCGGATACCGCATCGCGCTCGTGCGGCGTCAGCAGTTTCGAGAGCGGCTGCATGACCGGGTTCTGGCGGCTGCCGTCCCCGAACGCGGCAAGCTGCGCGGACAGATAGGCGGCATGAGTGCCCGCGAGCCGCGGGAAGCCGGCCGCCGAGTTACCTTCGCCCTGGCTGCCGTGGCAGCCGATGCACGCGGCGACGCCTGTCGTCGTGCCCTGTGTGGCGATCGTCTTGCCGCGCGTCGCGTCGTCGGCGCGCGCGTGGCCAGCCAGCAACGCGGCCGCTGCGAGCAGCAGCGGCGCGAACCGGCGGCGCGGTGTGTCCACCGTATCGTTCACGTGTCCCCTCCTTGTTGTCGGTCGCGTGCGCGCCGCCGGACTGCCGGCGCGGCCGCGCGGTCAGCCCGCGTCGGGCTGCTTCTGCTCCGGCGCGAGGTGCTGCGCCGGTGTCGCCGCATCGTAGCGGCCAAAGCCGTAGCGCTGGAAAATCCGGAACGCTTCCGGCGACCGGATGAACGCGAGCCATGCGCGCGCGGCCTCCGGATGCGGTGCGTCCTTCACCATCGCGCCTGCATAGATCGCCGTCGTATTCTGCTCGGCCGGAATGTCGATGTGCATCAGCGGATGCCCGACCTGTTCCTGGAATGCCGCTTCGGATTGCCACAGCACGCCCGCGTCCGCACGCCCCTGCATCAGGAACAATGCGGTTTCCCGGTGGTGGATGTGGGTGAGCTCGGTCGTGCCGGTGCGCACCTTGTCGTCGTAGACGGTACGCGCGAGCGCATCGCCGCCGGCTTTCACGAGCGACGCGCGGATCTGCCGCGCGACGCCTTCGAAGGCCGGATTGGGCATCGCAAGCTGCACGTCGGGCCGCGCGAGGTCGTTCAGCGACGCGATGCGCTTCGGATTGCCGGCGCGCACCATGATCGTCAGCTGGTTCGTCACGTACGGCACGGCCGGGCCGGCGAGCGTGCCGTCCGCGATCAGCCCGTTGATCTTGCCGAGCCCCGCGAAATACGCATCGGGCTTGACCGTCCACGTCATGTTGCCGACGGTGATCGTGCCGCCCGCCTGGATCTGCTTCACGAGCAGGCCGGGCGGGATCGTCTCCCAGTAGATGCGGCCGCGATACTCGGGATGGTCTTCCTCGAACTTCGCGACGAGCGGCGCCATCGCGAAGAAGTAGTTGCCGCCGACGAACAGCACGAGCTTCGGCGCGGTGAGGTCGCCATGGAAATCGGCAAGCACGTCGACCTGCGGCACCGTGAATTCGAGGCCACGGTGCGTCGCGTCGTTGTTGCGGCCGTTTTGCCAGGGCGGGAAGACGGTCGTAGCGGTGTCGGCGGGCGCGGCGAGCGAGAGGGCCGATGCGCAGCAGAGCCATGCGGCCAGCACGGCGCGCAGCGTGCGCCGACGGCGGCGCGACGGCGATGGCGGTTGTAGTTGCGGGGGGATCGAGGTCATCGCGGCGCTCATTTTGCGTATGTGAAGCCGGCCTGCTGCAGTTCGGGCAGCGTGCCGACCGCGCCCGGCGTGACGATCGCCGACGGGATCACGTGGTTGGTCAGGTCGGCCGCGAGCGCATCGAGCGGCAGCTTGTCGGGATTGGCGTTCGCGCCGTCGAGCCGTTCCGCGAGTTCCCAGATCGCGTTGTGGCACGACAGGAACACGACGCCGCGCTGCTGCAGCGCGGCGAGGCTGTTGTCGTGCGAGGAAAACGCGCCGTCGGGCAACTCGTGGTCTTGCGCGCCCTTCGATTGCGCGGGCTTCGCGTCGAGCAGCGTGTTGGTCGGGAACGCGGCGCCGGCGAATTTCGCGAGTCCGTATTTGTCCCACGCGGCCTGGTCGAACAGCGCGAGATGCGCGCTGCCGTGCGTGGCCGATACGACGAGAAAATCCGGGTGACGATACGACCAGATCTGCGCATTCAGCGAATTGCGCATCAGGTTCAGCCACGGGCCGCCGAGCTCGGTGTTGTCCCACACCTGCTTGGGGCCGCCGCGGTAGCCGGTCAGTTCGGCGAGTGCCGCGTGATCCCACTGGTCGGGGCGTTCGAGGACCATCGGCACCGTCTTGAAGTCGCGCCGTCTCGGTGCGGCCGCGAGGCGGCGCGTGAGGTCGGCGAGGTGCGTGGCGCCGCCGGGCAGCAGCGCGCCGGTTTCAGGCGTGGCGGCGTGAGCGGGGCGCGCGGCGGCGAGCAGCGCGGTGCCGGCCGCGAGGCCGAGTGTCTTGAGCGCGCCTCGGCGCGCATGCCGGTCGGACATGGCTTATCTCCCGGAATCGTTTTTGTGGGGGGCGTGTCGCGTTGCCGCGCCGTGGCGGAACGTCGCCATCGCGTAGCCAGTCTAGAGGCGTGCGATCGATACCGGAAATCGCGATATCGGATGAGAGATATTCGAGGGTCCGATGATTGGCGGAAACGACAAGGCCGCGCGGTGCCGACTCATGCGGCGCCGCGCGGCCTTCGTCGACCGTGGACGATCAGTGCGCGGTGCGTTCGCGCAGCACGCTCGCAGGCCGCACGTTGCGGACGAACACGCCGGCCAGCACCGCACCCGCCAGTGCGATCGCACCGGCCAGCACGAACGCGGACGCGAACGAGCCGCTGCGCTCGACGATGAAGCCGGTCACCGCCGGCCCGATCACGCCCGACAGGCTGCCCATGCAATGCAGGAAACCGCTGACGCCGCCGACGCGCGCCGGATGCACGACGTCCTGCACGATCGCCCAGTAGATCGCGCCCGTCACGTACAGGAAGAACAGCGACACGGACATCAGCGCGACCGCGCCCTGCGTCGACTGCACGGCGCCCGCGACGGCCACGCATGCGCCGGCGCCAAGCAGGCAGGTGACGAGCACGATCCGGCGCGACAGCAGCAGATTGCCGGTGAGCCGGTACAGCGCATCCGAGATCGCGCCGCCGCAGGCGAGACCGACCGTGCCGACGAGCCAGGGCACGACGGTGGCGACGCTCATCTCCTTGATGTTCAGGTGGTGCGCCCGCACGAGGTAGCTCGGGAACCAGCTCAGGAAGAAGAACAGCACGTAGTTGTAGCTGAAGAACGCGGCGGCCGTCGCGAGGATGCGCGGCTGGCGCACGTAGTGCGACAGCGTGTGCGCCGGCGTCGCGGCGTCGGCCGTCGCAGGCACGTGGGCGGTCGACGCGGCGAGCGTTGCCGCGGACGCGCGCGGCGCGTCGTTGACCGGCGTGGCCGGGCGATCCGACGTCGACATCATCCACACGACAACCCACGCGAGCCCGATCGCGCACACGATCCAGAACGCCGGCCGCCAGCCGAACTGCGCGGCCAGCAGGCCGACTATCGGCCCGGCGATCGCACCGCCGAGCGGCGAGCCGGCGCTGAGCAGGCCCATCGCGGTCGCGGCGGCGTCGCGCGGCAGCCAGTTGTTGACCATCTTGTTCGCGGCCGAGCACAGCGGCCCTTCGGCCATGCCGAACAGCAGCCGCACGATCAGCAGGCTCACGAAGCCGACGGTGAGCGCGGTCATCCCGCAGAACACCGACCACAGGCCGACCGACAGCACGTACACGAGCTTCGGCCCGAGCCGGTCGGATGCGAGCCCGCCGATGAAGTTGAACAGCGCGTAGCCGATGAAGAACGTGCTGAACACGAGGCCCATCTGCGCGGCGTCGATGCCGAGATCGGTCTGCACGATCGGCGCGACGATCGACAGCGCGACGCGGTCGAGATAGTTGATCCCGTACACCAGGAACAGCAGGAACACCGTGAACCACGCCTGCGACTTCTGCTTCATGTCCGTCTCCTTCGTGCCGGTGGGCCGGCCGTCATGGTTGTCTCGTCGATCGTTCGCCGCGCCGGTTTCTGTATCGGCGGGCTGCGAAGCGGTATTGCGCGGTTCGCGTCGGGTGCCCGTGAACCGGGGAAAGCGGTCGTTCAGCGCGCGTGCAACGGGGCGAGCAACGCGTCGGTGCCGTGCGCGCGCAGCGTCGACAGGTGCGCACCGACACGCGCGATCAACGCATCGGGCCACGCGGTCGAGCCGGCCAGCGCGGTGCTGCCGAGGGCGGCTCGAACCGCATCGGCGGCATCGCCGGCCGCCGACAACGTCGCGCCGAGCGCGGCGGCACCCGGATCGCTGATCGTGAGCGGCCGACCCGATTCGTCCTGCGCGGTGGCGAGGTAGTGCAGCCACAGCGCGAGCGCGCGTTCGAGGTACGGGCGCTCGACACCGGCAGCCGCGCTTTCGCCGAGCGCGGGCAGCCAGCGCAGCGGCACCTTCTGCGTGCCGTCCATGGCGATCTGTTCGGTGCGATGCGCGAGCGTCGGATTGCGGAAACGCTGCACGAGCGTCGCGCAATAGCCATGCGCGTCGTAACCGGACGGCACGTCGACGGTCGCGAGCAGGTCGCGCGTCATCACACCGTCGACGAGCGCCGCGATCGCCGGATCGGCCATCGCGTCGGACACGGTCGCGCGACCACGTAACTGCCCCGCATACGCGATCGCCGAATGCGAGCCGTTCAGCAGCCGCAGCTTCATCGTTTCGTAGGGCCGTACGTCGCCGACGAGGTGCGCGCCGGCGTCTTCCCAGCGCGGGCGCGGGCCGGCGAAGCGATCCTCGAGCACCCATTGCGAGAACGGCTCGCAGACGATCGCGGCCGCGTCGCGTGACCCGAGATGCGCGTGCGCCCAGTCGAGCGATTCGGGCGTCGCGGCCGGCACGATCCGGTCGACCATGCTGTTCGGGAACGCGACGTCGTCGCGGATACGCCGCGCGAGCGCGCCGTCGATGCGTTCCGCGTAGTCGATCAGCAGCGCGCGCAGCGTGTCGCCGTTCGACGTCATGTTGTCGCAGCAGACGACGGTCAGCGGCGCATGGGCCGGCCGCAGGCGCAGGCCGGCCGCGATCACGCCGAGTGCGGTGCGCGGCGCGTCGGGCGTCGCCAGATCCTGACGAATCGCGGGATCGTCGGCATCGAGCCCGCCGCCGCCGGGGCGGCGGCAATAGCCTTTCTCGGTCACGGTCAGGCTGACGATCGACACGGCCGGGTCGGCGATCAGCGCCAGCAGCGCGGGCAGCGATTCGGGCGCGAACAGCGCGCCGTGCACCGCGCCGACGATCCGCGTGCGCGCACCGTGGCCGTCGCGTTCGGTCACCGTGTACAGGTGATCCTGCGCGGCGAGCAGGTCGACGGTATGGCGCCGCCGCAGTTCGACGCCGACGATCCCCCAGCGGAGGTCGCCTTGTTCGAGCACCGTTTCGGTATGCAGCGCCTGGTGCGCGCGATGGAACGCGCCGAGGCCGAGATGGACGATGCCGGTGCGGACCGCCTGCCGGTCATAGCCGGGGCGGCGCGTGCCGGGCGGCGCGGTGCGCAGGAAATCGGGGGCGGATGGCATGACGGTTAGCAGCGGTTTGTACCATGGTAGATGTGGAGATGCGTGCAGGTTATTTCGACTTTTAGCGTGAAGTTATCGGTGTAAACGCTAAATCGCCTGAATCGGGCGGCTTATGTACCATGGTAGTCATCGATATCGAGTCGGATCAATCGCAACCATGAGCGAAACGGCAGTACTGGAAGAAGCGGACGTCGTGGTCACGGCGTTGCAGGGGTTCTCGCTGGACGAGAGCCGGTCATATACGGAGCAGGTGCATGCGCTGCTGCGCCACGCGATCGTGCGCGGCGCACTGCCGCCGCGCATCGCGCTGTCGGAGGCGGTGATCTCCACCACGATCAAGGTCAGCCGCACGCCGGTGCGCGAAGCATTTGCGCAGCTCGCCGACGAGCGGCTCGTGCAGATCATCCGGAAGGTCGGCACGCTGGTCGCGCCGATTCCGGTGTCGATCCTCGAGGAAGGGCGCTTCGCGCGCAGCACGCTCGAATGCGCGAACCATGTCGAGCTCGCGCAGAAGATCACGCCGGCGCAGCTCGCGGAGCTGTCGCGGATCATCGACGCGCAGCGCGAGGCCGTGGCGGCCGGCGACGTCGAAGCGTTCTTCGATCTCGACGAGGCGATGCACGGCCGGATGTTCGCGTTCGCGGGCCGGCCGCACGTGTGGGAAATGCTGCAGCCGATGAAGCGCCAGTTCGACCGCGTGCGCTGGCTGCTGCTCGACCGCGTCGAGGATCATGCGCGCCGCGCGCTGCAGGAACACGAACAGATCCTCGCGCACATCGCGTCGCGCAACATGGCGCTGCTCGGTGCATCCGTTGCGATGCACGTCGACCGGATCGGCTCGCATCTGCCGGAAGTGCGCAGCCGCGCGCCCCATTACTTTGTCGACTGAAACGCCCGCTGGAGGAGCGCAGTGAAAATCGAACGCTTGCAGACCTTCGTCACGTGTCCGGGCCGGAACTTCGTGACGGTGAAGATCGTGACCGATGAAGGCGTGTACGGCCTCGGCGACGCGACGCTCAACGGGCGCGAGCTCGCTGTGCGCGCGTACCTGGAAGACCACGTGTTCCCGTGCCTCGTCGGCCGCGACCCGCGCAACATCGAGGACATCTGGCAATACCTGTATCGCGGCGCGTACTGGCGGCGCGGGCCCGTGACGATGACGGCGATCGCCGCGATCGACATGGCGCTGTGGGATATCAAGGGCAAGCTCGCGGGCATGCCCGTCTATCAGCTGCTCGGCGGCAAGAGTCGCGACGGCCTGATGGTGTACGGCCACGCGAACGGGCGCGATCATGAAGAAGCGGTCGACGCGGTGCGCGCGCACATCGAGGAAGGCTACCGTGCGATCCGCGTGCAATCGGGCGTGCCGGGGCTCGACAAGGTGTACGGCGTCGGCAAGACCGCGGGCGCATACGAGCCCGCCGAGAAGGGGTTGCCGCCCGAGGAGCCTTGGGACACTGCGCTCTACCTGCGCCACACGCCGGAACTGTTCCGCAAGGTACGCGACGCGGTCGGCGATGCGCCGCACCTGCTGCACGACGCGCATCACCGCCTCACGCCGATCGAGGCCGCGCGGCTCGGCCGCGATCTCGAGCCGCACCGGCTGTTCTGGCTCGAGGATGCGACGCCCGCGGAGAACCAGGACGCATTCCGCCTGATTCGCCAGCACACGACGACGCCGCTCGCGGTCGGCGAGGTGTTCAACTCGATATGGGATTGCAAGGACCTGATCCGCGACCAGCTGATCGACTACATCCGCGCGACGATCGTGCATGCGGGCGGCATCACGCACGTGCGGCGTATTGCCGACTACGCGGCGATGTACCAGGTGCGTACCGGTTTCCACGGCGCGACCGACCTGTCGCCCGTCTGCATGGCGGCGGCCGTGAACTTCGGGCTGTGGGCGCCGAACTTCGGCATCCAGGAACTGATGCCGCACAGCCCGCTGACCGATGAAGTGTTTCCGCACAGCTACCGCTTCGAGGACGGCTATCTCGTGATGGACGACGTGCCGGGCCTCGGCGTCGACATCGACGAGACGCTGGCTGCGAAATATCCGTACGAGCGCGCATACCTGCCGGTCGCCCGGCTGCGTGACGGCTCGATGTGGAACTGGTAAGCGTTGAAGATCGGAAGGAGGGAATCGAAATGTTGAGTGTCGTTGTCGATCGTCCGAACAGCATGGGCGTGCGTGAGGTGCCGCTGCCCGTGCCCGTCGCCGGCGAAGTGCGCGTGAAGGTGCGCTATGCGGGCATCTGCGGGTCGGACCTGCACATCTTTCACGGCAAGAATCCGTTCGTGTCGTACCCGCGCATCATCGGCCACGAGTTCGTCGGCACGATCGAGTCGGTCGGCGCGGGCGTCGATGCCGCGCGGCTCGGCGAGACCGTTGCGGTCGACCCGGTGATCAGCTGCGGGCATTGCCACGCGTGCACGATCGGCCGTCGCAACGTGTGCCGCCACCTGACCGTGCTCGGCGTGCATCGGGACGGCGGCTTCAGCCAGTACACGTGCGTGCCGGCCGGCAATGCGTACCGGATTCCTGAAGCGATCGCCGATACCTGCGCTGCGATCGTCGAGCCGTTCGCGGTGGCCGCGAATGCGACGTCGCGCACCGGCGTGCTGCCGGGCGATGTTGCGCTGATCTACGGCGCCGGCACGGTCGGGCTGACGATCCTGCAGGTGCTCAAGCGCGTGTACGGCATCCGCGCGTTCATCACCGACCGGCTCGATGCGCGGCTGCAGCTCGCGCGCAAGTGCGGCGCGGCGGAAGACGAGATCATCAACACGAGCGTCGAGTCGCTGCCCGACGCGCTGGAACGGCGCGGCGTCGACGGCGGCCCGACGCTGATCTTCGATGCGGTGTGCCATCCGTCGATTCTCGAGGAAGCCGTGCGGATCGCCGCGCCGGCAGCGCGGATCGGCGTGCTCGGTTTTTCATCGGAACCGTCGGCGATCGTGCAGGCCGAGCTGACGAAGAAGGAGCTGACGCTCGCGGCGTCGCGGCTGAACTGCGCGATGTTCCCGCAGGTGATCGACTGGATCGCCCGCGGGCTGATCGAGCCCGAGCATATCGTCACGCACAAGGTGGGCTTTCGGGATGTCGCGCGGGCGTTCGACATGGCGGAGCGCAATCCGGCGGAAAGCTGCAAGATCCTGCTCGATTTCGCGGGCGGCTGATCGCGGTTCCATCCTGTTTCGCCGCACCGGCCGGAGCGTGTCGCGCGTGTCGCGCCGCACCGGTCGCATGACGCGATCGCCCGCCGACGGCGGGCCAGGGCGGTGCGAATCCCGCGCGCCGCATCGGGGGCAGGTTCGGGATCGAACACATCGATATCCACCATCAGGAGACATGCATCGTGACCCGGATTCCCTTCGAAGACATGCAGCGTGCGATCCATGCGGCGCTCGTGAATGCCGGCATGCGCGAACGCGACGCCGAGATCTGCGCGCGGGTGCATACCGAATCGACCTGCGACGGCGTCAATTCGCACGGCATCAATCGCGTCGCACGATTCGTCGACTATCTGGACAAGGGGTGGGTGAACCTTGACGGCGTGCGTGAGCGCGTCAAGCAATTCGGTGCGATCGAGGTCTGCGACGGCCATCGCGGCCCGGGTATTCTCAACGCGCTGTCCGCGACCGGCCGGGCCATCGAGATCGCCGACGAGCAGGGTGTCGGCATCGTGGCGATGCGCAACGCGACCCACTGGATGCGGGGCGGCACCTATGGCTGGCACGCTGCCGAGCGCGGCTACATCGCGATCTGCTGGACCAACACCGAATCCTGCATGCCGGGCTGGGGCGGCAAGAATACGCGCGTCGGCAACAACCCGTTCGTGATGGCGGTGCCGCGCGAGCGCGGCCATATCGTGCTCGACATGGCGATGTCGCAGTACTCGTACGGCAAGCTGCAGGCCACCCGCCTCAAGGGGAGGAACATGCCGTTTCCGGCAGGCTTCGACAGCGGCGGGAATTTGACGGCCGAGCCCGGCCCGATCGAGGCGTCGATGCGCATTTTGCCGATGGGCTACTGGAAGGGTTCGGGCTTCGCGATCATGCTCGACGTGCTCGCGGCGGTGCTGTCCGAAGGGCTCGCGACGAACGGGATCGATGCGATTCAGCAAGGAAGCTGCACCGGGTGCTCGCAGGTCTTCATCGTGATCGACCCGCGCAAGCTCGGCGGCGAAGCGTTCACGAACCACGTGGCCGACGGCGTGGCGGACTACGTGAACACGTCCGAGCTCGCGGAAGACAGCAACGAAGTGCTTTATCCGGGGCAGAGTGCGCTGCGCACCCGGATCGAACAGCGGCAGCACGGGATCGCCGTCGACGACGGAATCTGGGCCGACGTGCTCGCGCTCGCGGAACGCCGGGCGTCGCAGAAGCGCTGACGACACGACGGCGGCCACGCCGGCACGAGACGACGGATCGAACCCATTGTTGCAAGGACGCTTGTTTTAATCGGGAGAACTGACCATGAGGGCGGATGTCGCGCTTGCGCTGGACGCAGGCATCGAGGCACGGAACGAAGATGCGTTGTACCGGAAAGTGATACTGAGGATCGTCCCGCTGTTCTTCCTCGGTTTCATCATGTCCTACCTGGACCGCGTCAACATCGGGTTCGCGAAACTGCAGATGGCGGCCGATTTCGGTCTGACGAATGCGTCGTTCGCACTCGGTGCGAGCGTGTTCTTCTGGGGCTACATGCTGTTCGAGATCCCGAGCAACCTGATCCTGCGGCGTGTCGGCGCGCGGGCATGGATCGCGCGGATCATGATCACCTGGGGGATCGTGTCGATCCTGATGATCTTCTCGAGGAACGAGGCCGCGTTCTATTCGCTGCGGTTCCTGCTGGGCGTCTGTGAGGCCGGCTTCGTCCCGGGCGTCATGTACTACACGAACACGTGGCTGCCTGCCCGGCGCCAAAGCGGCATGTATTCATTGTTCCTGATGGCGTTGCCGGTCGCCGTCGTGTTCGGTGCGCCGCTGTCCGGCGCGATCATGGAGACGATGAACGGCGTGGCGGGCATCCGCGGTTGGCAGTGGCTGTTCCTGCTCGAAGGGCTGCCGTCGGTGGTGCTGGGCGTCGTCATCCTGATGCTGCTGCGAAACAGTCCGGCAGACGTGGACTGGCTGAGCGCGCGCGAGAAGCAGATCATCGAGGCGAACGTCGCAAAGGAGGCGGCCGTCAAGTCGCATCGCGTGGCCGATGCATTCCGGTCGCCGAAGATCTACGCGCTGATCGTCGTGATGATCCTGTTCAACACCGGGTTCTATGGCCTGACGTTCTGGATGCCGACGCTGTTTCACGACGCGGGGGTGGCGAACAACCTGACGGTCGGGCTGCTGACCGCCATCCCGTTCGGCGTGGCCGCCATCTGCATGTACGTGAACGCGAAGCGCGCGGAGCAATCCGGGCGGTTGCGCCGGCACGGCGTGATACCCGTCGCGCTGGCCGCGATCGGCTTGCTCGTCGCGACGATTGCGCACGACAACTTCTGGCTCGCACTGGTGATGTTGACCGTCGCGACATCGGGCATCCTGTCGCTGATGCCGATCTACTGGACGCTGCCGGGGCGCGTGCTGTCCGGCCCGGCAGCCGCGGCCGGCTTCGCGCTGATCAACGCGTGCGGGAGCCTGTCCGGCATCCTCGGCGCGACGATCATCGGCTATGCGGGCCTGCGGACCGGCATGACCATCCTGGCCGGCTTCCTCGCGTTGTGCAGCATCGTGTTCTACCGGGTCTGTCCGCCCAAGGCGGACTAGCCGCGCGCCACGCCGCGGCCGTCCGCACGATGGCGGTCAGAACGACACCGTCGTCGTCAGCGTGACGAGCCGCGGCTCGCCGACCGCGATGATCAGGTTATTGTTGCTCGACGGGTAGTAGGTCTTGTCGAGCAGGTTCTTCACGTTGAGCTGGAAGCGGGTCGGGAACTTGCCGATCGTCGTTTCGTAGGCAGCGAACGCATCGACGGTGACGTAGCCGGGCAGCGTGAAGCTGTTCGCGGTGTCGCCCGAACGCGCGCCGACGAGACGTGCGCCGCCGCCGAAGCGCCAGCGGCCGGGCAGGTTCGCGATCGCCGTGTCGTACACCGCGAACAGGCTGCCCGTGTGGCGCGCGACGTTGGCGAGCGGCGTGTCGCTGTCGCGATCGGTCGCGTTCGTATACGCATAGCTGCCGATCACGCTCAGATGGCGCGTGATCTGCCCCGCGACGTCGAGCTCGATCCCGCGCGAGCGCGCGGTGCCGATCGTCGACGTGAGATCGCCGACCGTGACCGCGACGTTGCGCTTGTCGATCTGGTAGACCGCGAGCGTGCCGGTGATCGCCGGCTTCAGGCTGAACTTCAGCCCGGCTTCGAGCACGCGGCCATATTCCGGCGCGAGCGGCGCGGCGACGTTCGTGGCGACGTTCGGCTTGAACGAGCGGCTCACGTTCGCATAGGCGGTCAGCGCCGGTGTGAGCGCATACGCGAGCCCGAACTGCGGCAACCAGACGCTGCCGCGCGAGCGGTCGGCGAACGCGAACGGCCGCCCCATCCCCGATTCCTGCTGCCAGTTTTCCCAGCGCAATCCGCCCACCGCGGTGAGCCGGTCGGTGAGCTTCACCGAGTCCTGCACGATCGTCGAATACGCGTGCGCTACCGAGCGTGAATCGCTCTGCTTCGGATTGGGCAGGCCGCCGGGTGCGAGCAGGTCGTACACGGGGTCGTACAGGTTGAAGCCCTTCGTCGCCTTGCCGCGGATCGTGTCGCCGCGGAAGCTGCGCTGCCGCTCGTATTCGCCGCCGATGTAGATCGCGTGGTTCATCCCGGCGAGCGTCACGTTGCCGAGCAGGCCGAGCGTCGCGATCTGGTCGGAATCGTTGCGCCCGAGGTTCGCGTCGGAAGAGCGCGTCAGTGCGCCGGTCGTGCTGTTGAATGCGGTGGCGCGGGTGATGGTTTGGTCGTAGCGATCGCGGCCCCAGCCGTAGGTCGCGCGCACGCGCCACGCATCGGAAAAGCGGTGCTCGATGCGCGCGCGCAGCGTTTCCTGGATGCCATTGCTCTGCGACCACGCTTCTTCGTAGCGGCGATAGCGCAGCGCATCGTCGAGCTGGCCGTTCACGAGCACGGTGCCGCGATCGAACGGCGTCGTGTAGTCGACGTACTGGTAGCTGACGTCGATCGACGTGTTCGCGTCGTGCCACGACAGCGCGGGCGCGATCAGCGCGTCGCGCTGGCGGCCGAAGCTGCGCCAGTAGCGGCTCGTGTCGTATTGCCCGGTCAGCCGGAACGCGAGCGTGCCGCCCGCGACCTGGCCCGGTTTGCCGAGCGGGCCGGTGAGATCGAACGTCGCGCTGCTGCCGCCGTGACTCGTGCGCGAGGCCGAGATCGAACCGCCGAACGTGTCTTCCGGCTTGCGCGTGACGAGGTTGATCACGCCGCCCGGATCCTGCATCCCGTAGAGCAGCGACGCCGGGCCCTTCAGCACTTCGACGCGGTCGATCGTCGCGAGGTAGCTGTGCAGCACCGGCGTGCGCACGCCGTCGACGAGCACGGAGCCGTCGTTGTTCGACCCGAAGCCGCGCTTGATGAACGCGTCGCGCGTGCCGCCGAGCGTGTTGGTCTGCGTGACGCCGCTGATGTTGCCGAGCACGTCGTCGAGCGAGCGCGCCTGCTGGTCCTGCATCACGCTGCTGCTGACCACCGCGACCGATTGCGGGATTTCCTTGATCGAACGGTTGTCGCCGCCCGCGATGCTCGTGGTGCGCGGCTGATAGCCGATCGTCGGATCGGCGGTTGCCGATGCGCTGACGCTGATGGCCGGGAGTTCGCGCGCGGCCGGCGGCGCGGGCGTGGAAGCGGAAGCAGAGGCGGCGGGTTCGGCGGCGCCTTGTTCGGCGGCGGACGCATGCGTGCCGCTCGCGACGCACAGGGTGATCAGGGCAGGCAGGCTCGTGCGCCACGGACGCAGGGTCCGGGCGCGGCGGGGTGTTCGACGGGATGGCATGAATCGATGCAGGACGGAGTACTAAGGATCGTGTCGCGTGCCGCGGCGTTTCACCGCGACCAAGGTGTGAATAATATATGTAATGAGAATCATTTGCAATTGCAATGAGGCGATCGGCGGCATGCGGGCCTTGGTTGCCGGGCCGTCGGCCGTCTGCTACCGTAGCGACCAAAATCAGACGCAGTGAAATTCAATGAGAGAGCCGGGGGCCGCACCATGTCATCTTCCTGTCACGTCGCGTTCAGCGCGACGCTGCGCACCGCACACGACCATGCGGGTGGAGAAGTGATCGCAGCCGTGTTCCGCCATTCGAACGACTGAAGCAACGGAAGCGAATTCATCGAGCGTTGTGCCGGGCAGCCGGCGAAGCGCCGTATTCAATCACTTCAACCACCACGCTTGACGGGAGACCACCCATGAAAAAGATTTCCGCGCCGTTCGCGGCGGCCGCGTTTGCGGCGTGCACGATGCTGGCGGGCGTTCACCAGACCGCCTGCGCAGCGTCGGACACCGAGCCCGCGATCGATGCGCATTACGGCGCCGTGATCGAGGCCTATACGCAGGATATGGCTGCCGCGAAGACGAAGTACGACGGCAAGCGCCTCGTGTTCGTCGGCGCCGTGATCCGGATGGGCGGCGATCCGGGCGGCACCTATTTCGGCGCGTTGACGGCCGACGGCGAGCAGTTCGACACGCATTTCGACGTGGCCGACCAGGAAGCGCTGAAGCCGAAATTCCCCGGCGGCGAGATCAAGCCGTTCGTCACGTCGGCCGCGTTCCGCTTCAGTTGCGTGAACGAAGGCTATATCGATGCGCCCGTCCTGCCGGGGTTGAAGCTGTCGCACTGCCGGCTCGCCAACTGACCTGCGCTGGCGCGGTGTCCGGCGTTCAGAACTTCTGCTGGATGCCGGCCATCACGCCGAGCTGGTTCATCCCGGTCCCGACCGTCCCGCCGGCAGCGACCGCGTTCGCAGCCAGCGTGCTGTTGAACATGTAGCCCACCGACGTATAGACGGTCGTCCGCTTCGACAGGAAATAGTTCGCGCGGCCGACGAGCAGCGTGGCATTCGTGCCGCCTTCACTGCTTTCGCGGCGCTGCAGGTAGCGTACGCCCTGAAGGTCGAGCGCGAGGTAGGGTGTCGCGTAGTACGTGCCGCCGGCGAACACGATATCGGCCTGCAGGTGTTCGGCCGCCGCGAGGTTGCGGCGGATCCATCCGGCGCCCAGTTTCGCGGGGCCGATCTTCACGTAGCCGGCGACGATGTCGCGCGTATCGGTGTACGCCGGGTTGTTCAGCGGGGCGAGCGCGCCGCCGCCGCCGCGCATCACGTCGTGCGACGCGGCGAGCCCGAAGTTGCTCGCGTCATACGCGAGCATCGCCGTGTACTGGCGGCAGGCGACGATGTCGCCGGGCACCTGTCCGGCGCAGCCCGTCGCCGACGGGCCTGCCGGCCCGGCCGCGTCGCGGCCGAAGCTGTAGGTGGCGCCGAGCGTCACGCCGTGGAACGTGCCCTTGTAGCCGATCGCATTGTCGCTGCGCGCGTTCGGCAGATAGGAATCGAAATCCGCCATCGAGTGAATCGACGGGCCGATCACGTCGGCATTGGTCAGCACGATCATCGACATGTTCATCTGCCGGCCGAGGGTCAGCGCGCCGAACGGACTGTTCACGCCGACATTCGCCTGTCGCCCGAACAGGCGCCCGCCGTAGTTCAGTGCACCGGTGCCGGGCTGGAAGCCGTTTTCGAGCACGAAGAAGGCCTGGTAGCCGTCGCCGAGATCCTCCGTGCCTCTCAGCCCCCACCGTGACGGTACCTCGCCGGTCAGCGTCGGCATGCCCGTGAACGATCCGCCGTGCGCGGCGTTGTTGTAGTAGGACACGCCGGTATCGATGATCCCGTACAGCGTGACGCTGCTTTGCGCGCAGGCCGGTCCGGCCAGCGCCATTGCCGTCGCGAGTGCGACGCCCAGTTTCGTTTTCATGGCTGTCTCCAAACAGTATGTAGATATGCTTATCGATTTTTTTATTGACCCGGACGGATCCGGAATGCCGACGGGTATCGGCAGGACTGCGGGCGTTGCGTGTTACGACATCGCCGGGTCGCGTTGCCGGCGCGGTGCCGCGGCACGCGCGCCCACCATGAAGACGGCGATTGCCGCACCGGCCATCGGTACGAGGAACGCGAGATAGAGATGGGACACGGACCAGCCGTCGTCCAGCAGCGCACCGACCGTCATCGGCGACAGGATCGCGCCGAGGCGGCCGATGCCGACCGCAAGGCCGATGCCGGTCGTGCGGATCTCGGCGGGGTACGGCGTCGGCGACAGCGCATACATGCCGGCCACGCACGCATTGATCACCGCGCCGAGGAATACCCCGACGGTCATCCCGATGCCGAGCGAGCCCGTGTTCGCGCCGAACACGACCATCAGCGCGCCGCCGAGCAGCAGGGTCGCGCCCAACAGGTTGCGCAGGCCGAAGCGCGTCGACAGCAGGCTGAAGAGCGACGCGCCCGCGATACCGCCGAGGTTGAGCAGTACGCCGCCGGTGACGCCCTGCGATGCCGACAGCCCGGCCTGGACCAGCAGCTTCGGCGTCCAGCTCACGACGAAGTAGAAGCTGCCCATCACGAGGAAGAACGCGATCCACAACGCGATCGTGCGGCGCGCGAGCGGTGCGCGCAGCACGGCCGTCCAGCTCGACGCGGGGCTCGCCGTGTCGATGGGCGAGGTCGCGGCCGGCAGCGAGTCGATCGGTGCGCGCTTCATTCTCGCGAGGATGCGGTTGATTTTCTGCAGCGCGTCGTCCGGGCGCCTCGCCAGCAGGAAATCGAGCGATTCCGGCAGCAGCGCAAGCACCATCGGGATCGCCAGCAAGGTCAGGATGCCGCCGAACGCGAACACGCTGCGCCATCCCCACGTCGACAGCAGGGTGCCGGCGATGACGCCGCCGGCGGTGGCGCCGATCGCGTAGCCGGTCGACTGCATGCCGATCGCGGCGCTGCGCCATTTGTTCGATGCGTACTCGCCGCTGATCACGGTCAGGCTCGCGAGCATGCCGCCGATGCCGAGCCCCGTGTACGCCCGCGCGATGGCGAGTTGCAGCGTGCCGTGCGTGGCCGCGCAGGCGAGCATCCCGGTCGAGATCACGGCGAGGCAGAGCAGGATGATGCGGCGGCGGCCGACGCGGTCGGCCAGCGGCGCGATCAGCACCGAGCCGATGCCCATGCCGGCCAGCCCGGCACTCAACAGCAGGCCGATTTCCTTGCCGCTCAGTTTCCATTCGGCCGCCAGGTGCGGCGCGGCAAACGCGACGGCCAGCACGTCGAAGCCATCGAGCATGTTCAGCACGACGCAGGCCGTAACCGCCATCGTCTGGAACGCGCTCATCGGGGATTCGTCGATCGTATTGCGGATATTTGCGCTCACGTCAAAGATCCTTCATAAAATAGTATGACTAATCAAATGGAATGGAATCGAAGCCGGCGGTAGCGGATGGGATGAAACCGAATGCGCGGGATGACGGGCATCCCCGGGGAACACCCGCCGCGGCCGGCAGGCGCCGCTGGTGCGCCGGCCCGATGCTTACGCGGGTTCGGGTTGCAGCAGCAGTCGTTCGATCACGCGCCGCGCGCGATTGGGGCCCGCGTCGACGTGAATGTCGATCTGTCGGCCGCCCGGGAACCGCAACTGATTCCGGTATTGCGCTTCGATCACGGTCTTGTCCTCGTCGAACGTCGCCGCGGATTGCTCGATGACCGTTTGCGCGACGCGCTCGACGTCGTGTTGCGGATTGGTCGCGACGGTCCAGAAGTAGTGCGTCGTGGTTTCCGTCTCGGGCGTGATGCCGTGGAAGCCGCGCATGTGAAAGCCGCCGCGCGCCGGGTCGTGCAGGTCGCCGGTACCGGCGTCCATCGCGCCGGTCCAGATCCGGATGTGCGACACGTGGAACTCGATTTCCTGCCAGCGATCGACGCGGGCCGCGAACGGCCATGCGGCGGTGTAGGTCGGCGGCGGGACGGAATCCGGCATCCGGCGAACCAGTGTCACCGTGTCGCCGTCGCTGCTGACGCGGGTTTCCGCGCCCATGTGCAGCGGCGCGTTGCCGCCGATCGTGTTCAGATGGACATAGCCGAGGTGGCTCAGGTCCATCAGGTTGTCGTGAATCAGTTGATACGGTGCGTCGTAATGGTAGTTGCCGCCGCCGAACCGGTATTGCGGATCCTCGTGGAACGCGTAGCGCGGCGGCGCGCAGGTCGGTCGAGCGTGCGCGTCGGCGCCGATCCAGATCCACACGATTGCGTCCTGCTCCTGCACCGGGTACGACGACACGCACGCCTTGGCCGGAATCCGGTCCTGCCCGGGAATCTCCACGCAGGCGCCGCCGCGGTCGAACAGCAGGCCGTGATAGCCGCAGCGCAGGCCGCGCGCTTCGAGCGAGCCGCACGACAGCGGCAGCGACTTGTGGCAGCAGCGATCCTCCAGCGCACCGACTTCCCCGGACGGCAACCGGAACAGGACGACCGGATGGCCGAGCAGCGTGCGGGCGACGGGTTTGTCCGTCAGTTCGGATGACAGCGCGGCGACCCACCATCGGTCGACCGGGAATTGAGGAGTATTGACTGATGACCGGGGATGTTGCTCCATTGATTGTCTCCAGTATTGTGGTTGGCCGCCTCGGGTCGGGCGGGTTCGTCTACAGATCGAGTACCAGCAGGTCGCTTCGCGACCGCGAACAGCACGGCATGAACTGGTCGCCGGCCGCCTGTTCCGCTTCGGTCAGATACGAATCGCGATGATCGGGCTCGCCTTGCAGCACGCGCGTCGCGCAGGTACCGCAAACGCCTTGCTCGCACGACGTCAGCACGTCGACGCCGTTCGCGGCCAGCGCGGCGATGACCGTGCATTCGGCCGGCACGTCGATCACCTTGCCGCTGCTCGCGATCCGGACCTGGAACGCACGGTCCGAGCCGGACGACGCAACCGCACCGCCGAAGAACTCGTAGTGCAGTCGCGCGTCGGCCCAGCCGCGCTCGCGCGCGGCGTTCAGCACTGCATCCATGAAGCCGCGCGGCCCGCATACGTACAGGTGCGTGCCGTCGGGCGCCGCGCCGAGCACGGCGGCCAGGTCGAAGCGTTGCGCGGGGTCGCCGTCGTCGACGTGGAAGCGGGCGCGGTCATGGAACCCGGCCGCGTTGATCCGCTCGACGAATGCCATGCGGTCGGTCGAGCGCGCACAGTAGTGCAGGTCGAATGGCAAGCCGGAGGAGAACAGCCGTTCCGCCATGGAGAGAATCGGCGTGACCCCGATCCCGCCTGCGAGCAGCAGGTGGTGCGGCGCGTCGGGGGCGAGCGGAAACTGATTGCGCGGCACGCCGATCCGCACGGTATCGCCTTGCCGCACTTCGTCGTGAATGGCGCGCGACCCGCCGCGACCGTCGGCATCGCGCAGCACCGCGATCTGATAGCGGTCGTCATGCTCCGGGTGGTTGCACAGCGAATACTGGCGCACGAGGCCACCTGGCAGATGTACGTCGATATGGGCGCCGGCATCGAAGCGCGGCAGCGGCGAGCCGTCCTCGCTGACGAATTCGAAGCCGCAGATGTCGCGTGCTTCCTGCCACTTGCGGGCTACCCGGACCGTCAGCGTCGCGGCGCTCATGACGCCTCCTTGATCTGCGCGACCGGAATCACGGGCCGCGACGGGCTCGACGCGTGCTCGTCGGCGAGCAGCCGCTCGATCACCTTGCGCGACAGCACGCCGCCGGCGTCGATGTTGAGCTTGAGCAGCTTGCGATCGGGCCACTTCTCCAGGTTGAGCTGCTGGCGCTCGAGCATCTCGAGATCCTCGGCGAAGATCTTGCCCTGGCCTTCGCGGATCTCGGCGGTCAGTGCGTGATCGTCGGGCCGGAAGTTGCGCGCCATCCCCCAGAAGTACCAGATCGAGGTATCCGTCTCGGGCGTGATGAAATCGACGACGATCGACGACGCCTTCAGTCCGGCCGGCGCGTCGTAGCCGCCGTGGCCCGCATGCGCGACACCGACTTCGATCATCACGTGGCTCGGCGGCGTGAAGCGGCAGATCTGCCAGCGGTCGACCGGCACGTCGTCGGCCAGCCCGTTGCCGCGCAACCCCATTTGCCAGAACGGCGGCGGCATCACGTTTTCCATGAAGCGGCTCGTGACGACTTCATCGCCGTGGCTGGTGGTCTTCGGCGGCGCTTCGTCGATTTCCTTCTGGCCGATGCTCGTCGCATGGACGTAGGTTTCGTGCGTGAGATCCATCAGGTTGTCGATCATCAGCCGGTAGTCGCAGCGGATGTGATACAGGCCGCCGCCGTGGGCCCAGGCCGGATCCTCGGCCCACGCCAGCGCGGGCAGTTTGGCGGGATCGGCTTCCGACGCATCGCCTGGCCAGACCCAGATGAATCCGTAACGCTCGATCGCCGGGAAGCTGCGAATCGGCGGGAAGCCGCCGACACGCTGGCCCGGCATGCCGGCCGCCTTGCCGTTGCAGCCCATTTCCAGCCCGTGATAGCCGCACACGAGTACGCCGTCGCGCACGAATCCCAGCGACAGCGGTGCACCGCGGTGCGGGCAGAAGTCCTCGAGCGCGGCGACCTGGCCATTCGCCGCGCGGTAAAACACCATCGACTCGTTGCAGATCTTGCGGCCCAGCGGCTTGCCGTCGATTTCATCGGGCGTGCACGCCACGTACCAAGCATTCTTGAGAAACACGTTCGTCGTCTCCGTCAGGTCGATGCCACCGGTACGCGGCATCTCTTCATTCCGTGTACTGAATGAGATTCAGTGTACTCATTGAGGTTGGCCGGGGCAAGGCGGGCGGTATACTGGTTTTCCCGGGAAATGGCGCGAGGCAGCGCCATGCCGCCGGCGCGCGCAACCGGCACGCGCCGCTTATGTCATCGACTATTCATGGAAAAAACGAATCCCGCCGACCTGCCGGTTTTCCCGCTCGATCTGTACGACGAACCCGGGCACCTGATCCGGCGCGCACACCAGATCGCGGTTGCGATGTTCTACGAGAAGCTGGGCCGGGACGTGACGCCGGTGCAGTACGCGGTCCTGCGGATGCTGTACGAGTGCCCGGGGCTCGACCAGGTGACGCTCGCGCAGCGGGTCGCGCTCGACACGTCGACGACCGCGGATCTCGCGGTCCGGCTTGAAGCGAAAGGATTGATCGTGCGCGAGGTGCTGCCGCGGCGTCAGCGCCGCCTGCTGCTGACGCCGGCGGGCGTCGAACTGCTCACGCATCTGATTCCGTCGGTGAAGGAGCTGCGTGCCGGCCTGTTCGACGGAATGGGAGAGGACGATTCGCAGGAACTGGTGCGCCTGTTGCGCAAGTTCGTCCATTTGAACAACGAGCAGAGCCGCGCACCGCTGCGCGTCAGCGACGAGTCATAGCGCCCCCGAACCCCACGACGGTGGGGAGACGATGAGGCGGCGGGCGCGCTGCCCGCCGCGCGTCACCCGCGCGTGCTTTCGTCTTCCAGCCGCCGCACGGCTTCCGCCACTTCGTTCCTGAAGCGCACGAGCGCCGCCTGTTCCGGCGCCGGCGGCTGCACGGCGGCCCACAGCATGTCGACGAGCTGCGTGGCCGTCGCTTCCGTATCGAGCTTGCGGTGCCCGAGGATCGCATCCCACAGCACGTGCTCGATCGGCCCGAACACCATCGAGCGCAGCAGGCTCAGCGGCAGGTCGGTGCGCACCTGCCTGGCCGCCTGGCCGCGCGCGAGCACGTCCATCAGCGGCGCGGTGTAGCGGCGCTGCAGCGCGGTGAGCTCGTCGCTCAGCGCATGCTGCTTCGCGCGGCCTTCCGACAGCACCAGCGCGCACAGGCCGGTGCCGTTCACCAGCATCAGCCGCAGGTGGGTGCGCACGATGAACGCGAACTGCTGCTGCACCGACGCGTCCTGCGGCATCCCTGCCTCGAATGCGGCGATGTTTTCGTCGTACCAATCCGCGATGACACGCGCACACAGCTCCCGCTTGCCGCGGAAGTAGCTGAACACCGTCGCCTCCGAGACGCCCACGCGCTGCGCGATCTCGGCGGCAGTCGCATGCTCGTAACCTTTTTCGGCGAACACTTCCCGGCCCGCGCGCAGAATGTCCTGCACGCGTTGCTGGGATTTGCGCCCGGCGGGCGCGCGCGACGTGTCGGCGCGGTCGGCTTTGACGGTGGCGGTCATGGTGTCGGCGGTAGCGGCTGTCATCTCGGCATGATATCTGAGTATCACTCAAAAAACTATTGACGCCGAACCCGGCCAGGCGCGAAACTGTGCAAAATTTACGCTGTATTGGTCAATGAATCTGCGCATTCATTCGATCTGAGCGAAACTCAGAAATCGGTGAGTGCCACACACTTTCTGGAGACGGAGGAGACATGATCAACCTGCCCGGTGTGCAATTCATGCTCGGTGAAGACATCGAGATGCTGCGCGACGCCGTCGCGACGTTCGCGGCGAAGGAAATCACGCCGCGCGCGGCGGAGGTCGACCGCACCGACCAGTTTCCGATGGATCTGTGGAAGAAGTTCGGCGATCTCGGCGTGCTCGGCATGACGGTGGCCGAGGAATACGGCGGCGCGAACATGGGCTACACCGCGCACATGGTCGCGATGGAAGAGATCTCGCGCGCATCGGCGTCGATCGGCCTGTCGTACGGCGCGCACTCGAACCTGTGCGTGAACCAGATCCACCGTAACGGCACCGACGCGCAGAAGCAGAAATACCTGCCGAAGCTCGTGTCGGGCGAACACATCGGCGCGCTCGCGATGAGCGAGCCGAACGCCGGCTCCGACGTCGTCAGCATGAAGCTGCGCGCCGACAAGCGCGGCGATCGCTATGTGCTGAACGGCACGAAGATGTGGATCACCAACGGCCCCGATTGCGACACGCTCGTCGTCTACGCGAAGACGGACGTCGAAGCCAACTCGCGCGGCATCACCGCGTTCATCGTCGAGAAGGGGATGAAGGGCTTCTCGGTTGCGCAGAAGCTCGACAAGCTCGGCATGCGCGGCTCGCACACGGGCGAGCTGGTGTTCCGGGACGTCGAAGTGCCGGAGGAAAACATCCTCGGCCAGCTCAACGGCGGCGTGAAGGTGCTGATGAGCGGCCTCGACTACGAACGCGCGGTGCTGTCCGGCGGCCCGACGGGCATCATGGCCGCGTGCCTCGACGCAGTGGTGCCGTATATCCACGACCGCAAGCAGTTCGGCCAGGCGATCGGCGAATTCCAGCTGATCCAGGGCAAGGTCGCCGACATGTACACCACGTTCCAGGCCTGCCGCGCGTACTTGTACGCGGTCGGCCGCCACCTCGATTCGGCGGGCAGCGACCACATCCGCCAGGTGCGCAAGGACTGCGCGGGCGTGATCCTCTATACGGCCGAGAAGGCGACGTGGATGGCCGGCGAGGCGATCCAGATCCTCGGCGGCAACGGCTACATCAACGAATACCCGGTCGGGCGCCTGTGGCGCGATGCGAAGCTGTACGAGATCGGCGCCGGCACGAGCGAGATCCGCCGGATGCTGATCGGCCGCGAGCTGTTCGCGGAAACGATGTAACGCCCTACGTCACGCGAACGGAGCCCCGTCGATGCCGATCATCGAATCGAAACTGAACCCGCGCTCGGAAGACTTCCGCGCGAATACCGCCGCGCTCGAGGCGGTCGTCGCCGACCTGCGCGCGAAGATCGAACAGCTCGCGCAGGGCGGCGGCCAGGCCGCGCGCGACAAGCACCTGTCGCGAGGCAAGCTGCTGCCGCGCGACCGCATCGCGCAACTGCTCGATCCGGGTGCGCCGTTCCTCGAGTTCTCGCAGCTCGCGGCGAACGGCATGTACAACGACGACGCGCCGGGCGCGGGCGTCATCACCGGGATCGGCCGCATCGCCGGCCGCGAATGCGTGATCGTGTGCAACGACGCGACGGTCAAGGGCGGCACCTACTATCCGGTCACCGTGAAGAAGCACGTGCGCGCGCAGGAAATCGCCGCGGAAAACCGGCTGCCGTGCGTGTACCTCGTCGATTCGGGCGGCGCGAACCTGCCGAACCAGGACGACGTGTTTCCCGATCGCGACCACTTCGGCCGCATCTTCTTCAACCAGGCGACGATGTCGGCGGCGGGGATTGCGCAGATCGCCGTCGTGATGGGCTCGTGCACGGCGGGCGGCGCGTACGTGCCGGCGATGAGCGACGAGTCGATCATCGTGAAGGAGCAGGGCACGATTTTCCTCGGCGGGCCGCCGCTCGTGAAGGCCGCGACCGGCGAGGAAGTGAGCGCCGAGGATCTCGGCGGCGGCGACGTGCATACGCGCCTGTCGGGCGTGGCCGACCATCTCGCGCAGAACGACGCGCATGCGCTGTCGATCGCGCGCAACATCGTCGATCATCTCGCGCCGAAGATCGCGTCGCCGGTGGCGCTGCGCGAGCCGAAGCCGCCGCGCTACGACGCGAAGAGCCTGTACGGCGTGATTCCGGTCGATACGCGCAAGCCGTTCGACGTGCGCGAGGTGATCGCGCGCATCGTCGACGATTCCGAATTCGCCGAATTCAAGGCGCGCTACGGCACGACCCTCGTCACGGGCTTCGCGCACATCTGGGGCCATCCGGTCGGGATCGTCGCGAACAACGGCATCCTGTTCTCCGAGTCGGCCGTGAAGGGTGCGCATTTCATCGAGCTGTGCTGCCAGCGCAAGATTCCGCTCGTGTTCCTGCAGAACATCACGGGCTTCATGGTCGGCCGCAAGTACGAGAACGAAGGTATCGCGCGCCACGGCGCGAAGATGGTGACGGCCGTGTCGAACGCGAAGGTGCCGAAGTTCACGGTGATCATCGGCGGCTCGTTCGGCGCCGGCAACTACGGGATGTGCGGCCGCGCCTTCGGCCCGCGCTTCCTGTGGATGTGGCCGAACGCGCGCATCTCGGTGATGGGCGGCGAGCAGGCCGCATCGGTGCTCGCGACGGTGCGCCGCGACGGCATCGAGGCGAAGGGCGGTTCGTGGTCCGCCGAGGAAGAGGACGCATTCAAGCAGCCGATTCGCGACCAGTACGAGCGCCAGGGCCATCCGTATTACGCGAGCGCGCGGCTGTGGGACGACGGCGTGATCGACCCCGCGCAGACGCGCGACGTGCTGGGCCTCGGCCTCGCCGCGTCGATGAACGCGCCGATCGAAGACACACGCTTCGGCGTGTTCCGCATGTAACGGCCGGGAGGGCTGAACGATGCGATACGAAACGATCAAGGTAAGCGAAGCCGGCCGCGTGGCGACCGTCACGCTCGCACGTCCCGACGTGCGCAACGCGTTCAACGAGACGACGATCGCCGAGCTGACCACCGCGTTCGAATGGCTCGACGCGCATGAAGGCGTGCGCGCGATCGTGCTCGCCGCGGAAGGCGCGGCGTTCTGCGCAGGCGCGGACCTGAACTGGATGAAGAAGATGGCCGGTTACTCGGACGACGAGAACCGTGCCGATGCGCGCAAGCTCGCGCGGATGCTCGAGGCGATCCATCGCTGCGGCAAGCCGGTGATCGCCCGCGTGCATGGCGATGCGTATGCGGGTGGCGTGGGCCTCGTTGCCGCGGCCGACATCGCGATCGCCGCCGACGGCGTGAAGTTCTGCCTGTCGGAAGCGCGGCTCGGGCTGATCCCCGCGACGATCGCGCCTTACGTGGTGCGTGCGATGGGCGAGCGCGCGGCGCGCCGCTACTTCACGACGGCCGAGGTGTTCGACAGCGCGCGCGCGGCGTCGCTTGGCTTCATTCACGACGCGGTGCCGGCCGACGCGCTCGACGAAACCGTCGCGAAGCTGGCCGCGACGCTCGTCGCGAACGGCCCCGATGCGGTGAAGGCGTGCAAGCGGCTCGTTGCCGACGTGGCCGGCCGGCCGCTCGACGCGACGCTGATCGAGCAGACCGCCGACTGGATCGCGCGAACCCGCGCCGGCGCGGAAGCGCGCGAAGGGATTGCGTCCTTCCTCGAAAAGCGCACGCCGTCGTGGCGTGAATGATCGCGCAGCGCGCGTGACCCCCTCTTTCCGGACGACACCGAAGCCATGTTCGACAAGATTCTGATCGCCAACCGCGGCGAAATCGCGTGCCGCGTCGCCGCGACGTGCAAACGTCTCGGGATCGCGAGCGTCGCCGTCTATTCCGACGCGGACGCGAACGCGAAGCACGTGGCCGCGTGCGACGAGGCCGTGCACATCGGCGGCTCGGCCGCGGCAGACAGCTACCTGCGCATCGAGCGCATCATCGAAGCCGCGCGCGCCACCGGCGCGCAGGCGATCCACCCCGGCTACGGCTTTCTGTCGGAGAACGAAGATTTCGCGCATGCGTGCGAAGCGGCCGGCATCGTCTTCATCGGGCCGCCGGTCGACGCGATCGCGGCGATGGGCTCGAAGGCTGCCGCGAAGGCGCTGATGCACGCGGCGGCCGTGCCGCTTGTACCGGGCTATCACGGTGACGACCAGGACGCGGCCAACCTGCATCGCGAAGCCGACGCGATCGGCTATCCGGTGCTGCTGAAGGCCAGCGCGGGCGGCGGCGGCAAGGGGATGCGCGTGGTCGAGCGCTCCGACGATTTCCCGGCGGCGCTCGCGTCGTGCCAGCGCGAAGCCGCGAGCAGCTTCGGCAACGATCGCGTGCTGATCGAGAAATACCTGACGCGCCCGCGCCATGTCGAGGTGCAGGTGTTCGGCGACACGCACGGCAATACCGTGTACCTGTTCGACCGCGACTGCTCGGTGCAGCGCCGTCACCAGAAGGTGCTGGAAGAAGCACCGGCGCCGGGGCTGCCGGACGACGTGCGACGCGCGATGGGTGAAGCGGCCGTCGCGGCTGCGCGCGCGGTCGGCTATGTCGGCGCGGGCACCGTCGAATTCATCATGACGGGCGACGCGTTCTACTTCATGGAAATGAACACGCGCCTGCAGGTCGAGCATCCGGTCACCGAGATGGTCACGGGGCTCGATCTCGTCGAATGGCAATTGCGCGTCGCCTCCGGCGAGCCGTTGCCGCTGAAGCAGGATGAACTGCGCGTGCAGGGGCATGCGCTCGAGGCGCGTCTCTACGCGGAGAACCCGGCGCGCGGCTTCCTGCCGTCGACGGGTACGCTGAAGCACCTGCGGCTGCCGGCAGGTGTCGAGTTCGCGATCGGTGCGTCGGTGCGCGTCGACAGCGGCGTGCGCGAAGGCGATTCGATCACGCCGTTCTACGACCCGATGATCGCGAAGCTGATCGTCCACGGCGCGGATCGTGCGGAAGCGCTGAGCCTGATGCTGCGCGCACTGCGTGCATGTGAAGTGGTCGGCCTGCACACGAACGCCGCATTCCTGCAGCGGATCGTGGCGTGCGAACCGTTCGCGACGGCCGATCTCGACACGGGCCTGATCGAGCGCAACCACGACGCACTGTTCGCGCCGCAAGAGCCGCCGCGCGCGATGCTGGCGCTCGCGTGCGCGGCGCTGTTCGCACGCGAACGCGGCGCGGCCGCGCAGGGTTCGTCGCCGTGGGGCGCGCTGCCGGACTGGCGGCTGAACGGCGGCTATCGCCGCACGCTCGAATGGCATGCGGCCGAGCGCGAAGCGGACGTGACGGCCACATACGAGGACGACGGCGCGGTCGCGCGCCTCGCGGCCGGCGCCGCCGCCGCGCAACCGTTCGCATGGACGCGTGGCGCCACGCCGCTCGATTTCGACGTGACGCTCGGCGGCGTGCGCAGCAGCGGCCGCGTGTATGCGGACGGCGACAACTTCCACGTGTTCACGCGGGGCGCGGCCGAGACGTTCGAATGGCGCAACCTGCTCGCGCATGCGGGTGACGCGGAGCAGGGCGGTGGCCGCCTGACCGCGCCGATGCCCGGCAAGGTGATCGCGGTGCTGGTCGAGCCCGGCCAGAAGGTCGAAGCGGGCACGCCGCTGATCGTGATGGAAGCGATGAAGATGGAGCACACGATCGGCGCGCCGAGCGCGGGCGTCGTCGCGGAAGTGCTGTACGGCGTCGGCGACCAGGTGTCGGATGGCGCGCAGTTGCTGATGATGGCGGAAGCCTGAGCGTCGCCTGTTTCGCTGTGTGCGGGCCGGCTGCCGCGGCTGCCGGCCCGTAAAAAAACGCTTCGCGATTCGTTGCACGACCGGTACTGCGACGGACTTGCTTCGATCGCGACGGCAAAACGAAGCAATGCGAATCTTTCGATTGCATTACGCCTCTCGCTACCCTTCCGCCACGACACGTGCCGCTACCTGCGTGGACGCAGCTCGCCTCCTTACGCGACACTGTCGTGTAACACGCTGAAATTAGCATCTCGCCGTCGACATGACCGGTGCGCACCCGCGCCTGCGTCACGTCATCACATCCACGGAGAGACGTTATGCGAAAGTCGGCCCTACGGCCTTTCGCGGTCGTTGGTCTGATCGCGCTGACAGCACTTCTCGGTGCCTGCAACGACGACGTGACGGCACCCGCCGCACCCGTCGCGCAGCAGAAGGCCGCTTGCGGCGGCGGCGTGGTCGCCACCGCGCAGATGCACTGCCCGCCCGGTTTCACCGCACCTGCTTCCTCGCCCGCTTCCTGATCCCGGCCGTTTCCACCAGAAATCCAATCAAGAGCAACCAGCATGGCCACCCATTCGCGACGCGACTTTCTGAAGTTCTCCGCCGGCCTCGCCGGTGCGACCGCCGCCACCGCACTGCTTCCCGAATCGATCCGCAAGGCGCTGGCGATCGAGCCGAATTCCGTCACGGGCACGATCCAGGATGTCCAGCACATCGTCGTGTTCATGCAGGAGAACCGTTCGTTCGACCACTACCTCGGCCACCTGAGCGGCGTGCGCGGCTATAACGACCGCTTCCCGGTCACGCTGCCGAACGGCAAGCCGGTGTGGTTCCAGCCGCGGCAGGAGGACAAGACGAGCGTGATCGCGCCGTTCCGCTACGACACGACCAACCCGGGCGTCAACGCGCAGTGCATCGGCGGTCTGCCGCATACGTGGGCGACGACGCACGGCGCGATCGACAACGGCCGCGCGGACCAATGGGCGGTGCAGAAGTCGAACATGACGATGGGCTACCACGTCCGCGACGACATCCCGTTCCATTACGCGCTCGCGGATGCGTTCACGGTGTGCGACAACTACTTCTGCTCGATTCCGGGCAACACGCACCCGAACCGCATGTACCTGATGACGGGCATGGTCGACCCGCTCGGCACGGGCGGCGGCCCGCTGCTCGACAACACCGACTACATCGACAACCAGTTCGACAAGATCCAGTTGCCGCCCTTCAGCTGGACGACTTACCCGGAGCGCCTCGAGAAAGCGGGCATCTCGTGGCAGATCTACCAGCAGGGCACCGGGTTCGACAACTTCACCGGCAACTACGGCACGAACATGCTCGCGTGCTTCAACAACTTCGTGAATGCGCCGGCCGGCTCGTCGCTGCAGACGCGCGGGATGAGCACGCGCCCGATCACGCAGCTGAAGGCCGACGTGCAGGCGAACGCGCTGCCGCAGGTGTCGTGGCTGCTGCCGCCCGCCGCGTATTCGGAGCATCCGAAGTTCACGCCGCTCTACGGCGCGTACTACCTGTCGACGATTCTCGATGCGCTGACGTCGAATCCGGACGTCTGGAGCAAGACCGTCCTGCTCGTCATGTACGACGAGAACGACGGCTTCTTCGATCACGTCGTGCCGCCGTCGGCACCGACGCTGCCGGGCTCCGGCATGAGCACGGTGGATGTGTCGCTCGAGCGGCACAACGTCGTGACGTCGACGCAGACCGGCACGTACACGGCCGACAACCTGCCGTACGGTCTCGGCCCGCGCGTGCCGATGTTCGTGGTCTCGCCGTGGTCGAAGGGCGGTTTCGTCTGCTCGCAGGTCTTCGATCACACGTCGGTGCTGCAATTCATCGAGAAGCGTTTCGGCGTGATGGAAACGAACATCTCGCCGTGGCGCCGTGCGATCTGCGGCGACCTGACGTCGGCGCTCGACTTCTCGAAATCGGATGCCACGCTGCCGACCCTGCCGAGCACGCAGGCGTATGTCGCGCAGGCGGACCTGCAGTGCTCGCGCGCGTCGTCGCAGACCGCGCCGGCCAGCACCGCGCAGCAGGTCGTGACGGCACAGGAGGCCGGCACGCGGCCGGCGCGCGCGCTGCCGTACGAATTGCACGTGACCGGCCAGCTCCAGGCGCAGGGCTACGCGCTGACGTTTGCGAATACCGGCACGCAGGGCGCGCACTTCTGGGTCTATACGGGAGACGCGACCGCGATGCCGCGCCGCTACACGGTCGAAGCGGGCAAGCAGCTGACCGATACGTGGGCGCTCGACGCGAACGGCAACTACCTGGTGAGCGTGTGGGGGCCGAACGGCTATTTCCGGCGCTTTGCCGGGTCGGCCGCCGCGGATGCCGGCGCGAAGCCTGAAATCACGCCGTGCTACGACACCGCCAACGGCGACGTGTACGTGACGATCGCCAATGCGGGCACCGGCACGCTCACGGTCACGGCGACGGACGTCGCGTACGGCGGCGCACCGCGCACGCTGACGGTGCCGGCGGGGCAGCGCGTCGAGGCGCACTGGGATCTGTCGTGCAGCAGCCACTGGTACGACCTGCAGTTCGCGGTGGCGGGGAACGCCGGCTGGACGCGCCGTCTCGCGGGGCACGTCGAGACCGGCAAGCCGAGCCTCACCGATCCGGCCGCCGTGGCGCCGACGGTTACGGCGATCTGACCTTGGCCCGCGTGCGCCGGCCGGTTGAGCCCGGCCGGCGCACGCGTTTGCAACGTCGAGGTTGAACCGACGGCGTCAGCGCAGCACCCCGTCGTCGTGCGCCATCATCAGCGCGCGCATCGCGGACCACATCCCGTAGTAATGCACGATGTAGCTGTCCGCGCGGCGAAACAGCCAGGGCGTGTTGAAGCTGACGAGATCGGCCACGCCTTCGCCGTGCAATTGCCCGTCGCGCTCCATCGCGCGAATGAAATGCAGTTGATCGCCATCGCTCGCATAGACGCTCGACCGGTCGTGCAGCGCGGCAATCGTCGTCATCATGTCGCGCAGCATCGCGTCGTTGCGCGCGGTGCGCCGGAATGCCATCACGCCCGAGTTGAACGCCCACTGGCCGATATCGTGCGCGAGCAGCCAGTCGCGGCCTTCGAGCAGCGGCGCCAGCGCTTTCTGCTGGTCTGCGATCAGCACATCGGCATCGAGCCACACGACCCATTCGTGATGCTGCAGGTATGCATGCAGCAGCCACGGCTTGAACCAGTTGCCGGTTGCGTTCAGGCCGATCTCGGCCGGAATGTCGCGATGCACGTAGAGCGTATAGCCGTGCGTGTCGCAATAGCGCCGGAAATTCCGCTCGGCGACGCGCGCATAGTTGCCGATGTTCGGCGTGTAGAGCGTCATCAGCGCAATCGGGCGGCCCGGATTGTAGGTGCTGCGCTCGGCGGCTTCGTCCGGCGTATTGGCGGCGGCGTGATCGAACGAGAACATCGGCCGGCCGGCGGCACGGCATCGATTGACGTACGCCACGAGCGTGTCGCGGAAGCGGGGCGTCGTGCCTTTCCGTTCGGGATCGTGCGGCGTGTCGTCGATGCTGATCGCGAACGTCGGTTCGCGGCTCCACATCGGATCGAGGTCGGGGCTGGTCGGCATGACCGGATACAGCCCGTCGATCGGCGTCATGTAGCGATGCGTGTCGAGCGCCGCGAACAGCGCGGCCTCGGAGGTCAGCCGCGGTTCGCTGCCGAGCTTGCAGCGCTGTACGAGCTGCATCACGATCGCCCGCACGGCCGGCGTATTGCGCCAGATCTGCACGTCGACCTGCGGCAGCGGCGGCGCGAACGCGTCGACGAGCAGCATGTCGCGGCCGCTCATCAGGCGGTCGAGCGCGACGGGCTCGATGATCGCCGCGTCTTCGCTGAGCAGCAACACGAGTTCGTCGGGCTGCGCGCCGCGCAGCACGTGGAGCAGCGATTCGTAGCGATGGAGCGGCCGCAACGGCAGCGCCTGCGGCATTGCGGAGGCGTCGACGAATGCGTGGCGATATCCGTGCGCCTGTGCGTACAGCCGGTGATTCTCGAGGCTGGCGGGCGCGTCGTGACTGAAATGGCTGAGGACGATCATCGCGCGCTCCGACGGCCGCGAAGCGGGTGACGGCGGGCGCCGGGCGCGGTGTGTTTCGGCGCGGCATCGCGGCCGGGCACACGTTCCTGCGCGTGCCGCCCCTGTTCGTGATGGATTGCCCGGAAGATTTGCGCGGCGTCGCGTTCCATTCTGTCAGCCATTTTTTCAGCAGCGTTGCTGCGAGGTCGTTTTCTGCCCGCGCTGGATGCCGATACCGCCCGGCAACCCCGGCAACCCGGTGGCGCGGCCGGTCGCCGGAGTATGGCACAACCGTCTCGCCGATTTGCATGCGCCGGCCGCGCGCTGACCATCCCTGACAGTATGCGGCCGGCGCTCCGCTAGAATGGCGGGTTGCCGCCGGCGTGCGCCGCTTGACGCGGGCGGCGCTTCGCGCGCTACACTGCGTCCATTCCACCCCTATCCAACCTTCCATCCGCCGACGATGACGTCTCCTGTCCTGAACGGCCTGCGCATCGGTATCACGATCGGACTGCGTGCCCCCGACGAAAGCCTGTGGATCAACGGCATCAAGCAGAACGCGCTGTTTCTCGCGAAGCTGCTGATGGCGTCGCCGCACGGCTACCGCGTGACGCTGGTCAACACCACCGATGTGCCGCTCACCGATGCGCTGCCGTGGGATCGCAACGTGTACGACACGCGCCCGTTCGCCGACATGAAGGATTCGCTCGACGTGGTGATCGAGCTCGGCGGGCAGATCGACGGCGAGCAGACGGCCTACCTGAAGTCGCGCGGTGCGAAGCTCGTCAGCTACTGCTGTGGTGTCGAGTACATCAACGCGATGGAATCGATGCTGTTCGGCCGCCGGCTGTGGGATTCGTTGTTCATCAACCGCGGCTTCGACGAGGTGTGGGCGATTCCGCAGATCGCGCCGTCGTCGCTGCCGTTCCTGCAATCGCTGCGCCGCTGCCCGGGGCGGGTCGTGCCGTTCGTGTGGGACCCGATGTTCCTGAGCGCGCGCGCGGCGTCGTTGCCCGGGAATGGCGAATACCGGCCGCGCACCGAGCCCGGCAAGCGGCTGACCGTGATGGAGCCGAACCAAAACGTCGTGAAGTTCTGCGTGTATCCGATGCTGATCATCGACGAAGCGTATCGGCGAGACCCCGACGCGATCTGCTTCACGCACGTGACGAATGCGGACCGCCTCGCGCACGACAGCCCCGAGTTCGTGATGCTGATGAACTACCTGGACGTCGTGCGCGCGGGCAAGGCGAGCTTCGTCGGGCGCTTCGACACGCCGCTGTTCCTGGCCGACCTGACCGATATCGTCGTGTCGCACCAGTGGTCGAACCCGCTCAACTATTTCTATTTCGACGTGTGCTGGCAGGGCTATCCGCTCGTGCACAACGCGAGCCTCGCGCCCGATCTCGGCTACTACTATCCGGACAACGACGTGCAGCTGGGCGCCGATGCGCTGTTGCGTGCGCTGCATACGCACGACGACGACTGGGAAGGGTACACGCGGCGCCAGCGCGAGATCCTCGGCCGCTATACGTCGTCGAATCCGGCACTCGTCGCCGAATACGACGCACTGCTCGCGAACCTGGTCGGCGCATCGGCCGCGTAAGGCCCGATTTTTTGCACGGCGCACACCGTTGCGCCGAATCCCGCCATCGGGATTGTCCCGCCCTAATGTCTGACGAAATAATGCCGTTAAAAAAAGAAACCGCCGAACCCGGTCGGTTCGACGGTTTTCGAAGGCACGAATTTGACGGCTCCGAGGGAAGTCCGTCGGAAATCATTTTAGAGGTTAACAAGTCTTTAAGATTGTTAAACATGTTTCAATCGATAATCATCATATGATTTAACTTGATATTATTGATTTAATGCAGCTCGATTCCGTTTAGAAATTTAATAATTCGTTTGAAACGGGAAAATTGAATGCTGCGGTGATCGAATGGCCTGCGACGGCCGATTTCCAGCGAACGGAAATCCGGGTGGCCGGCCTTCGCGACGGGCTTGGCAGCGTGCGATGACGGGGCTTCACGGAGCCGGAATTTATCTGATCAATTGAATGCTTCGAGAATTGCGGGGCATGCAAATGGCGGGTGAATTGATTCGGACAAGGTTGTTTAGACGAGAAGAATAAACAGTATCTGGATTGGGGTTCCGTAATTTGCGTTAGTGTGACCTGTCGCACAGTCGGTATCGCGCGGACATGGTGTATTTCCAGTAACTGAATATCGTTGAAAAATATCGAATTTGACGGCGCGCCGAAGCGAAAAGTACGCTCCCGGAAAAGATCGACATAACAGGATGGGCCGGGTAGGCGGCGGAGCGCGTCATGGTCGGCATGCTCCGCATGTTTGTTGAGGTCGAGCCGCTGTCGGCGGCTCGCCATTTGCCGGAGCGCCGGATGAATGCGGTCGAAGCTCGCCTGGAGGCGAATCGGGAAGCGAATCGTGACGAAATCGATCTCGTGTTCGGCGCCCCCGACGATCATCCCGACCTCGCGTCGGTACGCAGTTTCGTGGAAAGCCGGCTCGGGTTCGCGCAAGAGCCCGTGTGCCGGGCCGACCTGTCGGGCGGTGTGCTGTACCGGGAATGCCTGGCGCGATTGCGGTGGGGCGAGCGCGATGCGCTGCCGCCGGTCGCGTTCCTGCCGCGCCTCGAGGCGCTCGGGCTGATGCGGTGGTTCGACCGGCTCGTGGTCGGCCGGACAATCGACGCGCTGCGCGCCGATCCGGCTGCCGTCTACGGCTGCAATGTGGCGGCGGCGAGCGCGGTGGTCGACGACGCGTGGCTGGCCATCTTCAGGCGGCTCGAGCGCGAGCCGTCGGTCGCGGCGCGGCTGGTGGTCGAAATCACGGAGACGGGGCCGCTGAACCCTGTCGCGGGGCGTTCGTTCGTGAACCGCTTCCGGCAAGCCGGGTGCCGCATCGCGATCGACGATTTCGGTGTCGGCTTCAGCGCATTGAACAACCTGGTGGTCGGCAATCCCGACATCGTGAAGCTCGATCGGTCGATCCTGTCGATGATCAAGCGCAACGCGATCGGGCGTTACCAGTTCCGCAGGCTGATCGCGTTCGCGCATGAAGGCGCGCGGCACGTTGTCGTCGAAGGCGTGGAGAGCGAGGTCGACCGGCAGATCATCGTGGATGCCGGCGTCGCCTGGGCGCAGGGCATCCGTTTCTCATGGCGGTCGTCGGCCGCCGCGTGACGGCGCGGGAACAGGCGAGGGGGCGTGCATGATGCACGCCGATGTCGGGCGTGATCGGCGCGTGGCCGGGACGAATCGCAAAGGGGCGTGAGCATGGCGGGGACGAAGGCCGGAGGCGGAACGGGCACGCAGGCGGCCGGTGCGCGCGACCTCGTCGCGATCGCCGAGCTGGCCGACATGCTGTGGCAACTGGGCGCCGAATCGACCGAGGTGCCGATCGACGTCGCGCCGTATCTCGACGGCCTGAAGGCCATTGCGCGTCGCATTCAGCGGATGAAGCCGCTCGACGCCGGCGGCCGCGAGCTGGCGGCGCGGCACTATTACGCGGGCGTCATTGCGGGCGCGTGCGGCGACGATTCGGCGATCGCGCGCGGCGTATCCGACGGTCTCGCCAGGCAATCCGGCGGCGCCAGCCGGCCGGCGGCGCGTTGCTTCGCCGTGCTCGCGCGGATGGGGCGGCGGCATGGCCGGACGTTCGCCGCGCAGAGCGGCGATCGGGTGCTGGTCTAGCGCTGGTTCGCGCCAGCCGCGGGCCCCGGCACAGCGCGAGACGCGCTGCCCGCGTCGACATCATCCGCGCGCAGCGGCCCCGACCCGCATCCAGTCGATCAATCCTTTCCGAATCCGCCGAGCACGAACGCCATCGCGCGGTCGACCGCGTCGTCCCATTGCCCGACGTGCGCGGCGCGCACGATCCGGATGCCCGGATAGAGCGCGGTGCGCGAGCCGGTTTCCCAGCGCGCGTCGGCTTTCGGGCTGAGCAGCAGCACGGCCGGCACGCCGAGCGCGCCGGCGAGGTGGATGTGCGCGGTGCAGGTGGTCACCACGGCATCCAGCGCGAGCATGAGCGCCGCCAGGTCGCTGAAATCGCCGATCGCGTGATGCGGGAACGTCACCGGCAGGTCCGATTGCTCGGACTGCGCGGACAGGTCGCGGTTGACGCAGTACGCGGCGTGGCCGTGCATCCGCGTGAGCGGCGCGAGGTCGCGCAGGCTGGCCGCGCGATGGAAGCGCGCGTCGCTTTCGTCGCGACCGCGCCAGTTGAGCCCGATGCGGCGTGTGCCGGCGGCATGGCCGTCGCGCTGCAGGCGCTCGCGCCACGCGGCCGCGTGCGCGGGCGGGCACGACAGGTACGCGGCCGCCGATCCCTGGGGCGCCGGTGCGTAGCCGAACTGCGCGGCGAGCATCAGGAACGAACACCAGTAGTCGTGCGCGATCTGAGACGTGTCGACCCACGCGCCGTGCGCACCGATGAATTCGATGTGCGGGAACGCGTGACGCAGCAGGCCCGTCAGCGCGTCCGGCACGACGACGGTCACGCTCGTGCCGCCGAGTGCGTCGAGCGCAGGCAGGTAGCGCGCGTACTGGAGCTGGTCGCCGACGCCGCCGTAGCTGAGCACGAGCAGCCGCTTGCCTTGCAGCGGCTGGCCCTGGTAAAGCCGCTCCGGCGGCAGCCCGAACTGCGCAGCCGTCAGCACGTTTTCGCTCGCCATGGTGGCGCGGGCCGCTTCGTCGCGCTGGCCGGCGCGCAGTAGCAGCGCCGAGCGCGCCAGCTCGATGCGCCCGCGCGTGGCGTCAGGGAGCGCGTCCGCGTCGCCGAAGCGTTCGAGCGCCGCAAGCCCGGCATCGGGTGCGCCGGCGAAGCCGTAGCATGACGCAAGCTGCAGCGCGATCGCGTCGTCGTCGAGACCGCGGCCGCGCGCGCGCTGCCAGCGGTCGATTGCATGCCCCCATTCGCAGCGCGACTCGTGGTCGAGTGCGCGATTCCAGTTCGTTTCGGGCGCATCGGCGTCGGCGGCTGCGGTTGTCGCTGTGGGGTGCGCCGGATTGTTTTCCGCCTTCGCCACGACGGCGAGCGGTTCGCCCGAGATGAACAGCTTCTGCCGGTCCCAGCGCGGGTTCGGCACACACAGCATGTTCAGGCCGTCGATCCGGTAGAACGTGTAGTCGAGGCCGGCGAACGTGTCGACGATCGGCGCCTCGCCGACTTTCCAGTATTCGATCCAGCACCACGGCAGATGCGTCTCGATCAGCTCGCGCGCGCCGCGCAGCGCGTCGATCTCCATCCCTTCGATGTCGAGCTTCAGGAAATCCAGCCGAGGCAGGCCGAGCGAGTCGAGCCGTACGACGGGGGTTGGCGTGCCGCCGTCCGCCTGCTCCTCGACGAGCGAAACCTGGCCGAAGTCGGCATCCTGTCCATAGTCGACGTCGGGCACCTTCATCGTCCCGTTGGCGCTGGCGAGTCCCATGTTCAGCAGATGGACATTGTCGAGCTGGTTGAGCGCGACGGTGCCGCCGAGCGCATGGAACAGCGTGCGCTGCGGCTCGAACGCATACACGCGGCCGCCGCGCGCACGCAGCCGGTGCGCGATCGGCACGCACACGAGCCCCGCATTCGCGCCGCCGTCCACCGCGATCGCATCGTCCGGTAGCTGGTCGATCACGTGCAGGATCGTGTCGAGCTCGCCCTGGATATGCGGCCGGCCGGTCTTGATCAGCGCCTCGGCCTGAAGCGCGCAGTGCCGGTTGATGAGGAACGGGCCGTGGATCGAATCGATCACGACGAAATGGCGGACGGTCTGATTCATGGGCGGGGGCGGGGACGGATGAGGTCAGCCGAGTGCGCGGCCGGCGAACAGCTGCCGGATCTGCGCGGAATACGCGTGGACGTTGTGCTCGGCGAGCGTGTCGACCTGGTGCAGGCAGCGGCGGGCCGCCGCCGCATAGTCGTCGAGCCGCGCGTCGTGCGTCTGCGCGGCGGTCGCGATCGCACGCGCCGCATCGAAGATCTCGAAGTCCGGGTAGTAGTAGCCGACGTCGCGCAGGAACGGCGAGTTGTGCACGAGCGGATAGTTGCCGTACAGCGCGTCGTACAGCAGGTAGTTGAGACCGTTTTCCCAGTGATGGGACACGACGATGTCGGTGTGATGCGCGGCCCACGCGACGAACGGTGCGCGCACGTCGGCGGTCGCCTTGCCGTCGCGCACCATCTCGAGCCCGAGCGCGAGATGCTTGAAGGCGACGTTTTCCTTCTTGTCGAACGTGTTGGTCATGTACACGTGCTCGACGAGTTCCGGATGCTCGACGTAGCACGCGTTCGCGGCGAGCATCGGCACGATCGCGCTCTTCACGACGTTCAGGTTCGGCTCGAAGAACGCGATGCGCTTCGCGATACCGTGGTTGCGATAGCCGAAGCGCGCCTTCAGTTCAGGATCGGCGTCGAGGCTGCGCTCGATGAAATACGGCGACCAGATGTGCGGCAGTTCGATCACCGGCGCGCGATAGACGGCCTGGAAATAGGCCGCGCACGTGTGCATGTGCTGCGGGTTGGTCCAGATCTCGTCGAACTGCACGCGGTTCGGGTTCGGCCGCCACGCGTTCTTCTCGAAGTTGATCGTCTCGACGGCGATCACGTAATCGTTGCCGAAGCGGTACGACACGCACTTGCCGCCGCGCCGGCGCACGGCCTCCGTGTGGCTCGAATCGATGAACGCGTTCATCTCGATCAGCAGGTCGGTCTGGTGGACGACGGCCGACAGCGGCCGCAGCGCGTCGCCGAACGCGTCCATCATCAGCGCCTGCGGATAGTCGGTGACGCCGTCGTCGTGCGCGAGCCAGACTTCGCCGATCAGCGGCGACTGCTTCAGCAGCATGTACAGGTACACGCAGTGCTGGTTCGCGCCGTTGTACCAGATCGACTGTGTCGCGTCGCGCTGCACGTTCATCGTTATCGCGACATTGAGTTTCATCGGATCGGCTCCGTGGGGGCGGGCGGTTTATTGCGAGAAGCGGTGCGTCACGCGTCGCGATAGAGGGTGGCGATCGCGTCCGTATAGGCGGCGACGTTCTCGGGGTTGTAGATGCTGACGGAGCTGAGCACGTGCTTCGACTGCTCGCGGTACGCCTCCAGGTTCGCGTCGTGCTCGGCGAACGCCTTCAGCAGCGCGCGGCCGCCGGCCTGGCAATCGAAGTCCGGATAGAAATACCCGGCCTTGCCGAGGAACGGCGAGTTGTGGATCAGCGGGTAGTCGCCGTACAGCAGCTCGTAGTACAGGTAGTTCTGCGCGTTTTCCCACGTGTGCGACACCACCGCATCGCCGTACGCGGCCATGAACTCGTACACCGCATAGCGGCTTTCGAACGTCGTGATCCCGTGGTTCACGATGTCGAGGCTCTTCGCAAAGTGGACGAACGTCGCATGCTCCTTCAGGTGCAGCGTGTTGCATACGCGCACGAACTCGAGGAAATCCGGTTTCGCGCGATACGCTTCCTCGGCCACCAGCATCGGGATGACGCTCGTCTTCACCATGCAGATGTTCGGCTCGAACATCGTCACGCGCCAGCGCGGCTTGCCGGGCTCATAGCCGAACGACAGCCCGGCGCCGAGCGTCGCGCGCGCCTTGTCGAACAGCATCGGGTGCCAGATGTGCGGGACGATCGTGACGGGCGCACGCAGGCCCGTCTGGTAATAGTGCAGGCACGAGCGCTCGAACTCGGGAATCGTCCACACGGCGTCGTACGGCGCACCCGAGAACAGGAAACCCGACGGCTTGTCGAACATCGCGCGTTCGATATCGATCACGTAGTCGTTGCCGACCCGCATCGTGACGACCTTGCCGCCGCGCTCGCGGAACGCGCGCAGGTAGTCCGCGCCGAACTGCGCGCTCATCTCGATCAGCACGTCGCAGCGTTCCAGCGCTTCGTCCATCGACAGCAGCGGCACGTCCCATTCGCCGAGCATCATCTGCGGATCGGCGACCTGCTCGCCACCGTTCACCATCACGGCTTGAGCGACGAGCGGCGACTGGCGCAGCAGCAGGATCAGCAGCAGGCAGTTCTGGAAGATGCCGTTTTCCCACAGCGACTGGCCGGCGCCGCGCACGAACAGCGACACGCCGACGACGAGACGCTTGCCCTCGCCGGGCGCTTGACGGGCATTGGAGTCCGACATGCGTATTCTCCGGTTCAGGCGACCAGACGCGAGACAAACGCGTCGAGGTTCGCGGGGTTGTCGATCGAGACCGACTGCAGCAGCCGGTCGGTCTTCGTGCGGTAGTCGTCGAGGCGTTCGTCGTGATGCAGCCACGCGTCGAGCAGCGCACGGCCGCCCGCGGCGGAATCGAAGTCCGGGTAGTAATAGCCGGCGTCGCCGATCAGCGTCGAGTTGTGGATCAGCGGATAGCCGCCGTACAGCACGTCGTAATACAGGTAGTTCTGCCCGTTTTCCCAGTGGTGCGACACGACCGCGTCCGCGTGGCGCGCCATGAAGCCCGGCAGGTCGAGGCGCGGCTCGAAGGTCGCCTTGTGCTGGCGCACGAGATCGAGGCTGTTCGCGAAGTGCACGAAGGTCGGGTGCTCCTTCATGTGCAACGAATTCACCACGAACATGTGCTGAACCGCGTCCGGGCGCGCACGGTAGAACTCGTCGCACGCGAGCATCGGGTAGTGGCAGGACTTGGCGACCGAGATGTTCGGTTCGAGCATGGCCAGGTGCCACGGGCGGCGGCCCGGCCGATAGCCGAACGTCGCGCCTTCCGCGGCGAGCGCGGCGATGCGGCGCTCGAGGAAGTACGGCGACCAGATGTGCGGCATCAGGTGGACGGGCGCACGCAGGATGGTCTGCAGCATCGGCGCGGCCGTCTTGTCATATTGCGGCAGCAGCCACACTTCGTCGAACGGCGCGCCGTTGAAGATGTGCCCCGACGGTTTGCCGAAGATCGGGGTTTCGCACAGGCCGGCATACACGTGCCCGCAGAAGAACGCGGCGATTTTCTTGCCGAGCGCCTTCATGTGCCTGAGCCATTCGACCGGCAGCTGCGCGCCCATTTCGATCACGACGTCGAGTTCGTGCGTGACGTCGGAGGGCTTCACGAGCGGAATGTCGAGGCCGTCGAGTTCGAGGCCGGCCGGCAGCGCGTTGGCGTCACCGCCGTTCAGGAAGTAGACGGGGCCGACGCGATCCGAGCGCTTGAGCATCATCGCGAGGAACGCGATGTTCTGGTGTATGCCGTTTTCCCAGATCGCCTGGCCGTCGCGCGCAAACAGCGAGATGCCGACCGCCGGCCGTTGCTTGCGGGTGCCGCCCGAGGCGGCTTCATTGATGTCCGTCACCGGTTGGTTTCCTCTGCGGCGTCGTGCGACCGGGCATCGCGTCGAGCGTCTGGCCCGGAAGCGGCGCGCCGTGGATTGTCATGGTTGCATGTGCGCCGGTGCGCCGCGGCGGGCGAATCGGGCGACCTGGTTCGCGCGGGCGGCAGCCGGTTTCCGGCGTGTCGTCGGGCACGCCGGCACGGCGTGCGATTCGGGCAGGCTGCCCCGGCGACTGTCTGCGGCGATTGTGGCACGGAAACCACCGGTTTTGGCGGGACGTGACGAACTTTGACATAGCCGCAGGCCAACGGAAACGGGCGCCGGCGAAGCGGCGCCCGGGTGGTCCGGCGGAGGGCGGGTGCGGGTCCGGCGCGGCGCTGGCGGCCGGCCGGATCGGGGCGCCGCACGCGGCGGCGGCCCGCTCAGTGCTGCAGGCGGATTTCGACGCGGCGGTTGCTGGCGCGGCCTTCCGGCGTCGCGTTGGACGCGACCGGATCGGCCTTGCCGCGACCCGAGACCGTCAGCGAGTCGGTCTTCAGGCCGTGCGCCTTCAGGTACGTCGCGACGGATTCGGCGCGGCGCTTCGACAGCGCGAGGTTGTAGTCGTCGCTGCCCACCGAGTCCGTGAAGCCGGTGACGCTCACCTGCGAGTACGTGTGGTCCGCGCGCTCGCTCAGCAATCGGTCGAGCGATTCGCGCGCGGTCGGGGCGAGCGTCGCGTGGTCGGTCGCGAACAGCGCGTCGCCCGACAGGTTCACCTGTTCGACGACGGCAGCCGCCGGCGCGGCGGCCGACGCCGCTTCGGCCGGCGCGGCGCCGCACTGGAACACGAGCGTCGCGGGATCGGATTTGTCGCGCAGCGCGCGGGCCGAGTCGACGGCACGCACCGGCTCTTCGCCGCAAATCTTGCGGGCGGCCTTCATGCAGGTCTGCGGGCCCGACAGCAGGCCGTGGCAGTCCACCTGGAAGGTACGCACGCCGTCGCGCGGCTGCAGTTCGGAGGCGCTGAAGGTCGGGCCGGATGCGGTCGAGCACGCGGCGAGGGCCGTTGCGGAAAGTGCGAGCGCAAGAGCGAGTTTGTTCACGGTTACATCCTCAATGCTTGGGTTGACTGAAGCCCGCCACGGGGGGCGCGGCGGGCTCGTCTGGCCGTCGGGGCCGCCGCGGGCCGTCCGGCTGGCGAGCCGGACGGCCTGGCGGCGCGACGCGTTACTTCCACTGGTACAGCATGCCGGCGCCGATCACCTTCTGACCGCCGCTGAAGCCGCCGTTGATCGACGCCTTCAGGTTCTCCGTGATGCGGGCCTGCATGTTGACCGCCATTGCCTTCTGGCCGAGGAAGGTCGACGTACCCACACCCATCCCGAAGTTGGCGTCGCGATCGAGCTGCGGGATCGATGCCATCGCGCCGACGGCCGCGATACCCTGCTTCGCCATCTGGTCGGTCTGCTGCAGTTGCGAACCCAGCGAGTTGATCTGCGCCTGCTGGCCCGACAGTGCCGTCGACAGCGTCGTCTGCACCTGCGTCAGCTGGTTCACGTTCACCGCGTCGGTGCCTTGCGTACCCGGCGCGACGTTGATGACCTGGCGCTGCTGCGTGTCGTTGCCGACCGATACGACGTTCTGGCGGTTGCTGTCCGTCGAATTGGCGCCGATCGCCACCGAGTTCGAGCCGGCGGTGACCTTCGGCGCATCGCTGCCCGTGCCGTTCATGTCGGCCGCGACGCCGTTGCTGTTGGCGGCACGCGTCGTGTTGTTGTTGATCGTCGTCGACAGCTGGTTCAACGTGTTGTTGATGTTGTTCACGCCGGTCGACAGCGACGCCACGTTGCTGTTCGTCGTGCTCAGGCCGGTGGACAGCGAGCCGATGCCGGTCGAGGTCGACGTCGACAGCGAGTTGACGTTGCTGTTCGTCGCGCTCAGGCCCGTCGACAGCGAGTTGATCGCGGTCGAGGTCGACGTCGACAGCGAGGCCACGTTGCTGTTCGTCGCGCTCAGGCCGGTGGACAGCGAGTTGATGCCGGTCGACAGCGATGCGACGTTCGATGCGGTGGACGTCGACAGCGTGTTGAGCGCGCTGTTCGTCGCGTTGAGCTGGCTGCCGTTGATCGCGTCCGTGCTGCTGGCCGAGATCCGGCCGGCCGCGACGTTCGTGATCTGGCGTTCCTGGCCCGGGGCGCCGACGCTCACCACGCCGACCGGCGAAGTGCCCTGGAAGAAGTACGTGACGCCGCCGATCGTGGCGCTCGACGTCGGGTTCGCGGTGCTCGTGACCGAGTTCGCGCCGAGTGCGATCGAGTTGGCGACGTTGGCCTGTGCGTTCGTGCCGAAGGCGAGCGCATCCGCGGCGGTTGCCTTCGCAGCCGAGCCGTAGGCCTGTGCGCCGACGGCGTTGGCCGTGGCCTGGTTGCCGAGCGCGATCGTGTTGTCGGCGAGCGCCTGGTTCGAGCTGCCGAGTGCGAGCGCGCTGGCGCCGTTGGCGGTGTTCGCGTTGCCGAGCGCCACTGCGCCGTTGCCGGTCGCCGTGTCGTTCGCGCCCATCGCCACCGCGCCGGTACCCGTTGCGATGCTCGGGTCGCCGATCGCGACTGCGCCGTCGCCGGTTGCCGTGTTGCCGGAGCCGATCGACACGGCCTTGCCGCCCGTTGCCGATGCGTTCTGGCCGATCGCGACCGCACCTGCCGTCTGTGCGTTCGAACCGTCGCCGACCGCCACGCTGCTGTTGCCGGCTGCGCTGGCGTTCACGCCGGCCGCGAGGGCGTTGATGCCCGTCGCGCCCTTGTTGTCGTAGTTGCCTTGCGTCGTGCCGTTGTCGTTGACGCTGTAGTAGTGCGTCTTCGCGTCATTGATCGCGGTCGAGGTCGAGGTCGACAGCGACGACACCGAGCTGTTCGTGCTGCTCAGGCCGGTGGACAGCGAGCCGATGCCGGTCGACGTCGACGTGGACAGCGACAGGATCGTGCTGTTCGTGCTGCTCAGGCCGGTGGACAACGAGTTGATGCCGGTCGAGGTCGACGTGGACAGCGAAGTGATCGAGCTGTTGGCCGACGAGAGACCGGTCGAGGTCGAGGTCGACAGCGACGTGATCGAGCTGTTGGCGGACGACAGGCCGGTCGACGTCGAGGTGGACAGCGACGACACCGAGCTGTTCGTGCTGCTCAGGCCGGTAGACAGCGAGTTGATGCCGGTCGAGGTCGAAGTCGACAGCGACGTGATCGAGCTGTTGGCCGACGAGAGGCCGGTCGAGGTCGAGGTCGAGAGCGACGACACCGAGCTGTTCGTGCTGCTCAGGCCGGTGGACAGCGAGTTGATGCCGGTCGAGGTCGAAGTGGACAGCGACGTGATCGAGCTGTTGGCGGACGAGAGGCCGGTCGAGGTCGAAGTCGACAGCGAGGTGATCGAGCTGTTGGCCGACGAGAGGCCCGTCGAGGTCGAAGTCGACAGCGACGTGATCGAGCTGTTCGCCGACGACAGACCGGTCGAGGTCGAGGTGGACAGCGAAGTGATCGAGCTGTTGGCCGACGACAGGCCCGTCGAGGTCGACGTGGACAGCGAAGTGATCGAGCTGTTTGCCGACGACAGACCCGTCGAGGTCGAGGTCGACAGCGAAGTGATCGAGCTATTAGCCGACGACAGGCCGGTCGACGTCGAGGTCGACAGCGACGTGATCGAGCTGTTGGCCGACGACAGACCGGTCGACGTGGAGGTCGACAGCGAAGTGATCGAGCTATTGGCCGACGACAGACCGGTCGACGTGGAGGTCGACAGCGACGTGATCGAGCTGTTAGCAGAGGACAGACCGGTCGAGGTCGAAGTCGACAGCGACGTGATCGAGCTGTTGGCCGACGAGAGGCCCGTCGAGGTCGAAGTCGACAGTGACGTGATCGAGCTGTTAGCCGACGACAGGCCGGTCGACGTCGAAGTCGACAGCGAGGTGATCGAGCTGTTTGCCGACGACAGGCCGGTCGACGTGGAAGTCGACAGCGAAGTGATCGAGCTGTTAGCCGACGACAGGCCGGTCGAGGTCGACGTGGACAGCGAGGTGATCGAGCTATTGGCCGACGACAGACCCGTCGACGTCGAAGTCGACAGCGAAGTGATCGAGCTATTAGCCGACGACAGGCCCGTCGAGGTCGAAGTCGACAGCGAAGTGATCGAGCTGTTGGCCGAGGACAGACCGGTCGAGGTCGAGGTCGACAGCGAAGTGATCGAGCTGTTGGCCGACGACAGGCCGGTCGACGTGGAAGTCGACAGCGAAGTGATCGAGCTGTTAGCCGACGACAGGCCGGTCGACGTGGAAGTCGACAACGAAGTGATCGAGCTGTTGGCCGAGGACAAGCCGGTCGAGGTCGAGGTCGACAGCGAAGTGATCGAGCTGTTGGCCGACGACAGACCGGTCGAGGTCGAGGTCGACAGCGACGTGATCGAGCTATTGGCCGACGACAGACCGGTCGAGGTCGAGGTCGACAGTGAGCCGATCGAGCTGTTAGCCGAAGACAGGCCGGTCGACGTCGAAGTCGACAGCGAGGTGATCGAGCTATTGGCCGACGACAGGCCAGTCGACGTCGAAGTCGACAGCGAGGTGATCGAGCTGTTAGCCGACGAGAGACCGGTCGAGGTCGAGGTGGACAGCGAAGTGATCGAGCTGTTAGCCGACGACAGACCCGTCGAGGTCGAAGTCGACAGCGAGGTGATCGAGCTGTTAGCCGACGACAGACCGGTCGAGGTCGAGGTCGACAGTGACGTGATCGAGCTGTTGGCCGACGACAGGCCGGTCGAGGTCGAGGTCGACAGCGAAGTGATCGAGCTGTTAGCCGACGACAGACCCGTCGAGGTCGAGGTCGACAGCGAAGTGATCGAGCTGTTAGCCGACGACAGACCGGTCGACGTCGAAGTCGACAGCGAAGTGATCGAGCTGTTTGCCGACGACAGACCGGTCGAGGTCGAGGTCGACAGCGAAGTGATCGAGCTGTTAGCCGACGACAGACCGGTAGACGTCGAAGTCGAGAGCGAAGTGATCGAGCTGTTGGCCGACGACAGACCCGTCGAGGTCGAGGTCGACAGCGAAGTGATCGAGCTGTTAGCCGACGACAGGCCGGTCGAGGTCGAAGTCGACAGCGAGGTGATCGAGCTATTGGCCGACGACAGGCCAGTCGACGTCGAAGTCGACAGCGAGGTGATCGAGCTGTTAGCCGACGAGAGACCGGTCGAGGTCGAGGTGGACAGCGAAGTGATCGAGCTGTTAGCCGACGACAGACCCGTCGACGTCGAAGTCGACAGCGAGGTGATCGAGCTGTTAGCCGACGACAGACCGGTCGAGGTCGAGGTCGACAGCGACGTGATCGAGCTATTGGCCGACGACAGACCGGTCGAGGTCGAGGTCGACAGCGAGGTGATCGAGCTGTTCGCCGAGGACAGGCCGGTCGACGTGGAGGTCGACAGCGAAGTGATCGAGCTATTGGCCGACGACAGACCCGTCGACGTGGAAGTCGACAGCGAGGTCACTGAACTGTTGGTCGAGCTCAAGCCCGTCGACAGCGACGAAATGGCGCTGGTCGCGGTACCAACCTGTTGGGCGACCGAATAGAGCTGGCTGCCGTTGATCGCGTCGGTGCTGGACGACGTTACCTGGCCAGCGGCGACGTTGGTGATTTGTCGCTCGTTGTTCGGGCTGCCGACGCTAACGGTGCCGACCGGCGCGGTGCCTGCGAATCCGCTGAACGTGACGCCGCCGACGGTCGCGCTGCTCGTGGCCGTGGCCGTGCCGGTCTGCGAACCGGCGCCGAGCGCCACGGAATTGCTGTTGCCGGCGGAGGCGCCGTTGCCAATGGCAATGGCATTGTTGGCGCTGGCGACGGCGCCGGTGCCGATGGCGACGGCGTCGGTGCCGGTCGCGGTGCTGTCGGCGCCGGTCGAGTTCGCGTGGAAGTACTTGATGCCCTGGCTGTTGATGTTGTTGATCGCCGAGCCGACGCTGTTGGCGGTCGACGTCGTGCCGTTCGCGTTGTAGGTCGTGTACGCCGGCGCGGAAACCGTCCCGGTCGTCGGGTCGTACGTGGACCCGCCGCCGAGTGCAGACGCCGTGCTGGTGCCAAGGTTGTTCGTCTTGGTCGTAATCGTGCTCAGGCCGGTCGACAGCGAGCCGATCGAGCTGGTGGCCGACGAGAGGCCGGTCGACGTGGAAGTCGACAGCGAGATGACCGAGCTATTGGTCGACGAGAGACCGGTCGACAGCGAGCCGATCGAGCTGGTAGCCGACGACAGACCCGTCGACGTGGAAGTCGACAGCGAGGTAACCGAACTATTGGTCGACGAGAGGCCGGTCGAGAGCGAGCCGATCGAGCTGGTAGCCGACGACAGACCCGTCGACGTGGAAGTCGACAGCGAGGTGACCGAGCTATTGGTCGATGAGAGGCCGGTCGACAGTGAGCCGATCGAGCTGGTAGCCGACGAAAGACCCGTCGACGTGGAGGTCGACAGCGAGGTGACCGAGCTATTGGTCGACGAGAGGCCCGTCGACAGCGACGTAACCGAGCTAGTCGTCGACGAGAGGCCGGTGGACAGCGAGCCGATCGAGCTGTTGGCCGACGAGAGGCCCGTGGACGTCGAAGTCGACAGCGACGTGACCGAGCTGTTGGTCGACGAGAGGCCGGTGGACAGCGAGCCGATCGAGCTGTTGGCCGACGACAGGCCGGTGGACGTCGAAGTCGAGAGCGACGCAACCGAGCTGTTGGTCGACGAGAGACCCGTCGACAGCGACGTAACCGAGCTATTGGTCGACGAGAGGCCAGTGGACAGCGAGCCGATCGAGCTGTTGGCCGACGAGAGGCCCGTGGACGTCGAAGTCGACAACGACGTGATCGAGCTGTTGGCCGACGACAAACCGGTCGAAGCCGACGTCGACAGGCTCGTGATGTTCGACGTCGTCGTGCTTGCAACCGCGTAGAGCTGGCTGCCGTTGATGGCGTCGGTGCTGGTCCCGCTGACGAGGCCTGCCGCGACGTTCTGGATGCGGCGCTCCGCGTTCGGCTGGCCGACGCTGACAATGCCGCCCGTCGGCGTCCCGGCCTGGTAGTTGCCGAAACTCTGGCCGCCGATCGTGGTGCTGTTGACGGCGGTGTTGCCGCCGGTCGTCACCGACGCGGCGCTGCTCGTCACCGAGCTGCTGCCGAGCGCGACCGAATTCGCGACGTTCGCGGTCGAACCGACGCCGATGGCGATGGCGTTCGAGACCGACGCATTCGCGTTTTGTGCGAACGCGATCGAACCCGAACCCGACGCGGTCGCGTTCGAGCCGAAGGCCGTCGCATAGTTGTTCGAGGCCACGGCGGCGGAGCCGACGGCGACCGAGCCGGAGGCGCCGCTGGCCGTCGAGCCGTTGCCGAGCGCGAGTGCGTCTGCGCCTGTCGCACGCGTGGTGGCGGCGAAGCTGCCGACTGTACCGAGCGCAATCGCGCCAATGCCCGTCGCGGTGGCGGAATTGCCGATTGCGACGGAGCCGTTCGTGCCCGTCGCGTTTGCGGAACTGCCGATTGCAACCGCGCTGTTGGTTGCCGTGCTGCTGTTGCCCAGCGCGACGGAGCCGGTGCCGCTCGCCGAATTGCCGTTGCCGAGCGCAAGCGCACCGGAACCGTTGGACGTGTTGTTCGCGCCGATTGCCAGCGCACCCGTACCGGTTGCGCTGTTCGGATCGCCGATCGCAACGGCGCCGTCGCCGCTTGCGACCTGGCCTCGGCCGATGGCGACCGCGCCGCCGCCAGCCGTCGCGCCGTTCGCGGTGGTGCCGGACGAGCCGATCGCCACGTTCTGGCCCGTCGCGCCGGAGGTGACACCGTCGCCTTGCGCGATGCCGTATGCGCCATTGACGGTCGCGCCGCGGCCGACCGCGATCCCCGACGTGGCGCTCGACGTCACCGACGACTGCCCGCCGATTGCGATACCGTCCGACGCGGCCGACTGAGCGCCCTTCGTGGCGTTGCTACCGATTGCGATCGAGCCTGCGCCCGATGCGAGGGTCGAGTTTGCCTGCGACAGCGGCGTCGTGCCGTTGCCGCCCGCGCCACCGATTGCGACCGAGTTCAAGGCGCTCGCCGTCGAGCCGAAGCCGAGTGCGGTTGCACCGGCGCCGCTGGCGGTGGTTTCGAGGCCGGCCGCGACGCCCCACAGGCCGGCCGATGACTGCATGCCGGTGGCAACGGCGCCATTGCCGTTCGCCTGCGCGAAGGCGCCATAGACGGTGACACCGGTCCAGCCGTTGCCGTTGGAGTTACATCCGGCCACGACCGAATACGTACCGGAGCCGTCGCCGGCCTGGTTTTGCGTGCCGCCCGGGTTCACGCGGCCGACCGCGCTGTTGCTTCCCGTGAAGCAGGTCTGCTGTGTGTTGATTGTGTTGGCTTCGGCGAGCCCGGGCAGGCTGATCGCCAGCGCCGCGACTGCGGCGACCACGACAGCCGACTTGTTCGGCTTGCCCCGTGCCGAATCGATTTCCGATGCGGCGACCCACGCGCCGAGCGCTTCGTTCCAGATCGAGCGGTATGTGCGGTTCATGTCCTGCTACCTCCAAATATGCACGCCACACACCGGTCTCTTTCGTTAGAGGAATACTCCGTGCGCTCGCGCGAATCTCAAAATTGATGGGCGGAGTTTATTGGAGGAGGATTTTTCAGATTGATAAAAAGTGATAAATGGAGGGTTTTGAAAGTTAAAAGATGGTTAATACATCGTGTTTTGATGTATCGACGAAGAATGTATTGGAAAGATGTAAGAATGTTTAGTGTAGGGTTTGGAGTCTCCTGGCTCTAGCGTATTTTTCTTATAAAAATCAATGTGTTACATTGGTTTTGTGCGGCAGGTAACACATACAAGGCACTCAATTGTAAGACAAATGAAATAGCAAACGTTTGCGAGATAAGCAAATCTTTCTAGATTGTAATGTATGTGGATGTGCAAATTGATAATATGAGCACTATCTTATTAATTTGTTAATTCTAAATTTGTATCTCGATTTTCTATTGGCTTATCGGATTAACTGTAAATCAATTTAATTTAAAATTTCTGACATTGGACTATGCTGATTTGCGCATCTCGTTCGCTGCGATGGCCCGTGCGACGGGCGTTCCGGGCCGGTCGGCTCGTCGAATTTGTAAAAAAGTGCTACAGGGCTGTGGGCCGGATCGTCATCATTCATCTTTCGAATTTGTCCTATTGACTATTTCGGTAATGGTGACAATAGGGCGGGGTTCGAAGACGGGGCGAATCCGTCACGGAGGCGTGTCCTGCGTCAGCGGTGCGTCTGCTGGCGACAGGTTGTTAAAGACGCTGTCTGGCGTCGGCGCTGGCGTCCCCGAATCGTCAAATTCAGGGTGCGACAATTTGTCTGCGCACCCTGAAGCGCGGAAGAAAAAGGGCGGGAGTGAATGTGTCGGGCGCGCCACATCCGGCAGGTGGGGGCAGGTCGGTGCGGGCTTCGGGTCGCGCCGGCGTTTCGATCGTCGAGGGTCGTGACCCGGTTGCGCGATCGGGCAACCGGGCCATCGTCCGGAACGGCTTCGTTACTTCTTGAGAAACCGCAGCGCGAGCCGCGCCATGCGCGGTACGAACCTCGGACGCAGCAGGCGCTTGTCGTAGCCGGCCATCCGCCGGTCGTTCTCGGCGAGGCACAGTTCGATCAGCTCGCGCGGATCGAGCGCATCGCCGATGTCCCCGGTGCCGGTCGCAGGGAAGTTCGCGTCACGCGCGACGCCGTCGGAATCGATGCCGCGCGCAATGCCGATGCGCTCCCGGATCAAATGCACCCACACGGCCGCGACCCGCGCGAAGAACCACGGCCGGCGCCACCACGGGAGCGAGCGCCAGTACCACGCGTACCAGTTCACGAAGAACAGGATGTGGCGGCCTTCTTCCTGGATCACGGGTTCGAAGGTGTCGACGAGTTCGGGCGGGAAATAGCCGGAGCGCTGCGCGGAACGGAACAGGCCGAATGCGAAGAAGCTGTCGATGCATTCGCTGAAGCCCGTGACGATCCACCACCACTCGGGATCCTTCGGCGCGGGGTACGCCGGCTCGGGGGCGAGCCGGATGCCGTATGCGCCGACGAGCTTCGACAGCACGACCTTGTGGCGGGCTTCCTCGCCGCCGTCCATCTCGAGCGCGCGGCGCAGCAGCGGATTGCCGATCGTCGCCGCATAGGTTGCCACGCGGATCGATGCGCGGCCTTCGGTCTGCACCGCGATGTCCCAGATCGGCAGCGACGTGAGCCGTTTGAGCTCGGCGGGCCGGAGCGCCGGCCAGTCGATCACCGCCGGCTTGTACGGGTTGTGTGTGTCGAGCAGCATGCGGCAGAACATCTGCATGTGCGCATCGGAACCGATCCGTACCGGGCCTTGCCTGTCGAAGGTCCAGTTGCGCATTGCGTGATCTGCCGCTGCATGCGCTTCCTGCAGCGTGTCACTCATGGCTGTTGTCATACGTTTACGGGTCGAAAGATTCTTGCATAGCTTCCGTAAACGCGTATTTTCGAGCGGCCATGTGCACGCCGGCCCGGCGTGCGTCACGCGTTCGTGTCGACCCAGAGGCGGCCCCAGCGGGACGCGTAGGCCAGCGCGTGTTCTTCCTCGAAGAAGAAATCGATCGCGTCGAACGAAACGGCGCTCGGCGACGGGCCTCCGCTCGCCTTCTCGATCGTCAGGTTGGCGGCGAACAGCCCGTTCGGCAACCGGGCGGCAGCGGGGGCGACTTCGTAGCCCTTGTAGCGGATCGTACGGTTCATGGCGTGCGCGGAGAGAGTTCGGAGGTTCAGCGTACGAAAACCCGCCCGCGGCGTGAACCAATCTTTCGGCCAATGCAAATCACGCGGCGGCCCGAATTCTTATCGACGCGGGGAAAGGGCGGCAGGGAGAAGCGTCGACGGACACGGCGCGCGGCCGCACGTCCGGATGTGCGCCGCCCGCGCCGGCGAATGGAGTCGGCCGGGCGCGGGCGGTGGAAGGCGGGGAAATTACTGGTTGGCGATCTTCAGCACGGGTGCGAGCGCATCGACCGATGCCGCATGCGAGGCCGCGCGATGCGATGCGAACGCGAGCGCGAACTCGGCCGCTTGCGTGCCGACCGTCTCGAGCTGCGCGACGACCTTCGGATCCGAGCAGCTGTCGGCACTGTCGAAGCGTGTTTCGAGCGTGTTCACGGTCGCGCCGAACGGCGTCGGCCAGCCGCGCAGCGCATGCACGATTGAACGCAGCGACGTCAGTACGGTGCCGGCCGCCTGCCAGCCGTACGCGGTGACGATCAGGCCGACCGCGCGTCCGTCGAGATACGGGCGATCGTCCGCGCGCAGTTCCTCGAGCGTGTCGAGCGCGTTCTTCACGAGGCCGGAGACGCCGCCGTGATAGCCGGGCGTCGCGATGATGATTGCGTCGGCCTGGCGCACGGCGTCGATCAGTTCGCGCTGCGCGTCGGTCAGCGTTTTGTGTTCGGGAGCGTAGTGCGGCAGCGTATGCAGGAACGGGCCGTCGAACAGGCGCGTGCGTGCGCCGGCCGCTTGCGCACCGCGCAATGCGAACGACAGCGCGCGTTCGGTCGACGACGCTGCCCGGGTGGTACCGCCAATGCCGACGACGAACGGGCGGCGGTGTTGATCGAATGCAGTCAAGGGGCGCTCCTTGGGGATGGCTTGCCCGGCTAAGCACAGGCTTAAAACCAGATGGTAACGACCCCGTCGCCACTCTGAAAACGACTTTTCGTTCTATCGATATGCCGCAAGGCAGGGGCAATCGTGTGCGTGGCCGCCCAGATCGATAGCAGAAATGCTTGGTTGGGACGGCGGGCCGCGGTCGATAAGATGGGCCCGTCTCCTCCATGATGTCTCTACTGACATGGGTTGGCCCCGCCGCGCGGATGCAGGCGGGGCTTTTTTTCGTCCCGGTCAGGAAAAGGGGCGCGATACGCGGGGCCGTGGCCCGTTACTCGAACACCGGCCGGAAGAAGCTGCGCTCGTAGCTCACGATGCAGCGCGTTTCCTCCGCGTAGCGGAACGCAGCCTGGCAGGCCGGATCGTCCATCGAGCGTTCGCGGTAGCGCTCGTATTCGGCGAGGTTCGGGAACGAGAACATCGCGAGCGCGATGTTGTTCGCGCCTTCGGATGGCAGGAAGTAGCCGTGATGCGTGCCGCCGAATTTCTCGACGAGCGGAATCCACATCTTGCCGTAGGTTTCGAACTGGTCGAGCTTGTACGGATCGATGACATAGCGAAGGAAGCAGGTGACCATGAGCGCGCTCGGAGCGGTGATGATCCAGCGAGTCTGGAGGGCGCCGCCGCACGTGTCAACGGCGCATGCCGATGCATGATCCGGCCGTCGGATGCGTTGCTTGCGCAAACAACGATCGGCTCGCTTTCATGCGTTCGCCGCGACCCGCGCAGCGCCGCGGCACGTGCCGTTTCAACCGTCGCTCCCGCACGCATTTCCCCAAACTTTTACGACATTTTTTCTTGCGAGGGCGGTCGGCGCGCTCATAGACTTCGGGCATCCCAACCACGGAGCATGGCAATGTCGATACCCTGGAACGCGATCGCCGAATACACACCTGCCGCGCCGCCTTCCGTGTGCGCCGATCGGGTGATCGTACGGCGTTTCGATCCGGCCTTCGACAGTTATGCACAACTCACGCCGATGCTGCATCGCGCGTTCGCGCGGCTCGGCGCGATGGGACTCAACTGCACGTGCGTCGACCAGAGCGAAGACGTCACGCGTCGCCGCGCGGAAGCGGGCGAGTGCTACGTCGCCGTGTGCGGCGGGCGCGTGATCGGCACGGCCACGCTGTATGCGACCGATCCGTCGTCGGCGTGCTCGCTGTACCGGCGCGAAGGCGTCGCGAGCGTGCGGCAGGTGGCGGTGGACCCCGATTGCCAGAGCCGCGGGATCGGCGCGCTGCTGCTGTCGTTCGCCGAGCAGTGGGCCGCGTTGCGCGGCTATACGCTGCTCGCACTCGATACGCCGCATCCCGCTTCGCACCTGCTCGCGTTCTACGGTGCGCAGGGTTTCGAAGTCGTCGACGTGATGCGCTTCGACGGCAAGCGCTACGACAGCGCGATCCTCTGCAAGCGGCCCGTCGCGCATGTCGCGCGCCGCGTGTCGCCGGCGTCGCGCATGGCCGCGCGCGTGGCGGCCGTGCGGCGTCTTGCTTATGCGTTGCCGTCGCGCGTGGCCGCGGTGGCCCGGCGCGACCTGCGCGTGCGACGTGGCGCAGGCTGGGCGGCGCGACGCGCGGCCGGCGCCGCGAGTTGCCGCTCGTCGCCGTGGCGCCCGCGCCAGCACGGACGCTACACGTTCGGCTGAACGCCGCGCGCCGGTTCGTTTTCCTGCTTTGCCGCGTAAACGTCGGATGAGCGGAGTGTGGCGCTCCCGCTCGTGTACGGCCCTTGAGACACCCCCGCCGCGCCGCGGCGAAACGGACGTTTACGCGCTTTTTATACCCTGACGCGATCCTTTGCCGCGATCTTCACGCGAACCTTCATAAGATGGTTTCGTGGAAACGGAAGCCGCACGCGAAAACGCGCGACGGCAGCCGGCTCGCCTGACCGATGCCGGCTGCCGTTGCCTGAGCGCGCCGGCAAAAGGAAACCGCCATGTCTCTCTCACCCATGACAGGCCCGCGCGCCGCGCAGCCCGGCCATCCGCGCACGGCCGTGCGCTCGATGTTCGATCCCGCGCTCGTGCGCCCGGCGATCGCCGATTCGTTCAGGAAACTCACGCCGCGCACACAGTTCCGCAACCCGGTGATGTTCTGCGTGTATGTCGGCAGCATCCTGACGACGATCCTGTGGATCGCCGCGCTGTTCGGCCAGGCCGAAGCGCCCGCCGGCTTCATCGTCGCGATCGCGCTGTGGCTGTGGTTCACCGTGCTGTTTGCGAACTTCGCCGAAGCGCTTGCGGAAGGGCGCTCGAAGGCGCAGGCCGCATCGCTGCGCAGTGCGAAGCACAACGTGGTCGCGAAAAAGCTCGCGGCGCCGCGAGCGAAGGCACCCGTCGAGGTGATGGCGTCGACCGACCTGCGCAAGGGCGATGTCGTGCTCGTCGAAACCGGCGACACGATCCCGGCCGACGGCGACGTGATCGAAGGTGTCGCGTCGGTCGACGAATCGGCGATCACCGGCGAATCCGCGCCGGTGATCCGTGAGGCGGGCGGCGACTTCTCGTCGGTGACGGGCGGCACGCGCGTGCTGTCCGACTGGATCGTCGTGCGGGTCGCCGTCAATCCGGGCGAAGCGTTCCTCGACCGGATGATCGCGATGGTCGAGGGCGCGAAGCGCAAGAAGACGCCGAACGAGATCGCGCTGACGATCCTGCTCGTCGCGTTGACGATCGTGATGCTGCTCGCAACCGCCACCTTGCTGCCGTTCTCGACGTTCGCGGTCGAAGCGATGAAGGCCGGCCACGTCGTGACGATCACCGCGTTGGTGGCGCTGCTCGTGTGCCTGATCCCGACTACGATCGGCGGGTTGTTGTCCGCAATCGGCGTGGCCGGGATGAGCCGGATGATGCAGGCGAACGTGATCGCGACGTCGGGCCGCGCGGTGGAAGCGGCCGGCGACGTCGACGTGCTGCTGCTCGACAAGACCGGCACGATCACGCTCGGCAACCGCCAGGCGTCGGCGTTCGTGCCCGCGCCGTTCGTGACCGAGGAAGCACTGGCCGATGCCGCGCAGCTGTCGTCGCTCGCCGACGAAACGCCGGAAGGCCGCAGCATCGTCGTGCTCGCGAAGCAGCGTTTCAACCTGCGCGAGCGCGACATGCAGGCGCTGCATCCGGTGTTCCTGTCGTTCAGCGCGCAGACGCGGATGAGCGGGGTCGACCTGTTCCCCGCAGGATCTTCCCCCGGAGCGCCCGGCCGCGAGATCCGCAAGGGCGCGGCTGATGCGATCGCGCACTACGTCGAATCTCACGGCGGCCGTGTCACGCGCGAAGTCGAAGCGGTCGTGACCGACATCGCGCGTCGCGGCAGCACGCCGCTCGCGGTGGCGGAGCGAGTCGACGGTGTCGCCCGCGTGCTCGGCGTGATCGAGCTGAAGGACATCGTGAAGGGCGGCATCAAGGAGCGCTTCGCGGAACTGCGCAAGATGGGCATCAAGACCGTGATGGTGACGGGCGACAACCGGCTGACGGCCGCGGCGATCGCGGCGGAAGCGGGTGTCGACGATTTCCTCGCGGAAGCGACGCCGGAAACCAAGCTCGCGACGATCCGCGAGCACCAGGCCGCCGGCCGCCTCGTCGCAATGACGGGCGACGGCACCAACGACGCGCCGGCGCTCGCACAGGCCGATGTGGCGGTCGCGATGAACACTGGTACGCAGGCGGCGAAGGAAGCCGGCAACATGGTCGACCTCGACTCGAACCCGACGAAGCTGATCGAGATCGTCGAGATCGGCAAGCAGATGCTGATGACGCGCGGTTCGCTGACGACGTTCTCGATCGCGAACGACGTCGCGAAGTATTTCGCGATCATCCCGGCCGCATTCGCGACGACGTATCCGCAACTGCGCGTGCTCGACGTGATGCATCTCGCGTCGCCTGCATCGGCGATCCTGTCGGCGGTGATCTTCAATGCGCTGATCATCGTCGCGCTGATCCCGCTCGCGTTGAAGGGCGTGCGTTATCGCCCGCTCGGCGCGGCGCCGTTGCTGCGCCGGAACCTGCTGCTGTACGGCCTCGGTGGCGTGCTGCTGCCGTTCCCGTTCATCAAGCTGATCGACATGGTGCTGGTGGCATGCGGATGGGCCTGAACATGGGCGCGCATGACGCACCGGACGAAGGCGCTGCCGGATGAGCGAACCGACCGTCGTCATCGTGATCGTCGACGAAGACAGGTTCATCCGGCATTTCGTCCGTGTCGCGCTGAAGGCCGAACACATGGACGTCTGCGAGGCTGCGACCGGCGCTGCGGGCGTGGCGGCCGTCGGCGCGCGCCGTCCCGACCTGATCGTCGCGGACACGAACCTGCGAGACCTCGGCGGTACCGAGCTGATCCATGCGCTGCGCGCGCACTCGGCCGCGCCGCTGATCGTGCTGTCGGCACTGAGCGCGGAAAGCGACAAGGTGGCCGCGCTCGACGCGGGCGCGGACGACTACCTGACCAAGCCGTTCGGCGCCGCCGAGCTGATCGCGCGGATTCGCGCGCACCTGCGGCGACAGGCCGGCGGCGGGCGCCTCGACGCGGTGCGCGTGCGCTTCGGCGACGTGACCGTCGATCTCGGCGATCGCCAGGTGCTGCGCGGCGGGGCGCGCGTGCATCTGAGCCCGATCGAATACCGGTTGCTGGCCGTGTTCGCGCATCATGCGGGCCGGCTGCTCACGCACGACCGCCTGCTGAACGAGGTGTGGGGCACGGCGCACGGCAAGGATGCGCACTACCTGCGCGTGTATGTCGGCCATCTGCGGCGCAAGCTGGAGTGCGATCCGCGGCGGCCCGCGTACATCGTGACGGAGACGGGCGTCGGCTACCGGCTCACCTGCGCGCGCTAGCCGCGCGCTCAGGGGTTCGTGGCCGTCCGCAACTCGTCGCTCGCCACGCCGTTCGAACGGCGCAGCTGCGCATCGAATTGCTGCACGCGCAGCGCGACCCGCTGCGCATAGCGCTTCGTGCCGCCGTTGTAGCGCACGAGCGCGGTTTCGACGTCGCCGTCCGCGTCGTCGAGATAGCCGCGGAAGATGGCCGCGCCGATCCGCACGTTGGTGGCCGGGTCGGACAGATCCTTCACATGCGCAACGAGATCGCGATGGGCGGTGGGCAGCACCTGCATCAACCCGCGCGCGCCGGCGACGCTGACCGCGTGGCGATCGAAGCCCGACTCGACCGCGATGATCGCGAGCAGCAGCGCCGGTGCGAGCCCGTAGCGATCCGATTCGGTCTGCACCGCGCGCGCGATCGTGCGTGCGTCGGCATACGCGATGTGAAAGCGGTTGCGCAGCGCCGTGACGATCGTGTCGAGGGTGGGGGGAGGCGATGCTTCGGGCGTGCTGGCGGCGGTGATCGGCGCCGCGGGCGTGTCGTCGGCATGCGCGGGCAATGCGATCGACAGCGATAGCGCGATCGGGAATGGCAGCAGCAGCCGCTTCAGCCGCAGGGCCGGGCGCACGCGCGTGCGTGGCAGCAGCCGGTCATACGATGGATAGGTTTCCTGCATGTCGTCGCATCGTGGTTCCGATGCGACGACTGTACGCAGTTATGCATTGCGACCGTCGAAAGAAACCGGCACCCGAGATAAACGGCGCGTAAAGACGGGCGGCGACCGCTTTGCGTCACTCGTCGCGGCCGCGGGTGTCGCTGCCGCCTTTCGCGAGACGCCATGCAATCGTGCCGAGCACGCCGACCGCGACGACCAGCGCGCCCCACAGTACGTAGCGGCGCGGTGCGTCCGTATCGGCGGCCGGCGCCGGCGCGACCGCCGATACCGGCAGCGCCGCGCCGACGCGCGCGGGCCGCACTTCGGGCGCCATGCCGACCAGCAGTGCGTCGCGGCTCACGGCCGACGACACGAGCGACGCGTCGCCGACGCCGAGCGTAAACGGCGGCGTGCCGCGCGCGACGAACGTCAGCGCGGCAGGATGCCAGCCGATCGCGACGGCCGGCTGCCCGCCGCCGAATCCGCCGTTGCGCATGTCGACGACGATCCGCCACGTGCGATCCGAATTCGCCGCGAACTCGAGCGGCGGATTGCGCTGCTCGCCGGCCTTGCCCTGCAGCCGGAACAGCACGGCACCCGCGACGTCGCGCCACGGCGCCTGCGCGTCGGTGCGGCTCTGCAGCGTCGCGCGTGCGACGGTGTTCGGCTGCGGCAGGTCGATGCGTACGCGGTCGACCGGATACGCACCGTCGGTGTCGAACAGGTATTCGCCGGGTGCGCCGCCGGCCCGCACGCGCACGGCGTTGCGCCATTGGCGCGGTACCGACGCGGTGTCGGTACCGCGCGTGTCGCGCGGGTGCGTTTCGACATCGATCGACGCGATCGCGGGTGCGCCGTCGAGCCAGTCGAGCCGCAGGTAGCGCGGCGCCGCGCCTTCGAGCGCGATACGCTCCTGCACCAGCATGTCGTCGCCGTGGCCCACCTTCAGCAGCTGCGTGCTGCCGAGCGACCGCCAGCTGCGCAGGTCGTCGCTGGCTTCGACGGCGACACGCCCCTGGTAGCTGTCGTCGCCCACGTGCACGAGCAGCGCGTCGATGTCGCCGTCCGCGTGCGACAGGTCGACGAGATCCGCGCCGTGCTTCGCGCGCACCGGTGCGGCGACGCCCGCGCGCAGCGCGCCGTCCGGGCCGACGGTCACGCCGAGCGGTGCATTGCCGTTGTCGGCGCGGGCGGGCGGCAGCGGGAACCAGTGCACCGGCGTGCGCTTCGGCGGGACGGCGGGCGCCGCCGCCGCGGGGGCGTCGAGCGAATACGGGACCGGCTCGCCCGCGCCGTTGAAGATGCGCACGTCACCGAGATCGTCGCGCCGGCTCGCCGCATAGACGGGCTGCGGCACGGTGAGCTGGTAATACGCGGCGGTGCCGTCGAGATCGAGCGAAAAGCGCTGCGCGACGCGTCCGTCGGCCGCCGCGAACGACGCGAGCAGGCCCAGTCCTAGCAGGGTGGCGAGTCGCTTCATGCTTTGTCGTCCTGCTGCGCCGCAGCCTTCGGCGGCAGCGGCGAGAAATAGCCGATCAACAGCAGCAGCACGCCGATGCCGATGAACGACACGATGCGCTCGATGCCGGTGACGTGCGACAGGTCGAACAGGAACAGCTTGACGACCGTGAGCGCGAGCAGCGCGGCGCCGACGAACCACAGCGGACGCAGCCCGCGGCGCGTGGCCCAGATCGTGATCGCCAGCGCACAAAGCGTCCAGTACACGGACACCGACGCCTGCACCAGCGTCGATTCCGCCATCGCGCCGAGTTCGTACGGCACGCCGGCCCAGTGATGCAGCGTGCGCAGCAGGATCGCGTTCAGCCACAGGAACGCGGTCGCGCCGGCCGCGCTCAGCAGCTCGACGCGATAGTTGCCGAACGACCAGCCGAGCTTGCGTGCGCGCACGAACCACGATGCGGCGAGCGCATAGACGACCGCGAGCACGAGGTCGAGCGGGTTGAAGAGCGGCACGCGCGCCCAGCCTCCGCCGTCCTGCGTGAAGTTCGCGTAGAACGTCCACACCCACATCACGACGATCAGCGGCAGCGACGCGAGCGCGCACACGCGGGCGATGCCGTCGCGGCGCGTCAGCCACATCCCGGCGAACGCGAACAGGCTCCAGCCGACCATGAACACCTGCTGGATGCCGAACGACGAGAGCACGGTGTCGACGTCGTAGGCCAGGTGGAAACGGTGGTGCAGCGTGCGCAGCATCAGCGCGTTGAACCACAGGAATACGGTGGCGATGGCCACGTAGTCGACGACGCGCGGATGCCATGCGATGCCGAGCGTCCGCAGGCGGCGCAGCCATACGGCGAACGCGACGAACACCAGGAACTGCGCGATGTCGAGCGGGTTGAGCAGCGGCAGCCAGAAGAGCGGCGCCGCGTTGCCGTCGCTGATCACGCTGGCGAGGCTCCACAGCCACAGAAGCGCGGCGAGCGGTGCCGCGCCCCACACCTGGTATGCGCGCGGGAACGCCGCGACGGGCCAGCGCAGGCGCGAGCCGGGGCCCGACACCAGCAGGAGCAGCGCGCCGAAGCCGTAGGCCCACGCGCTCCAGCTCCACGCGCCTTCAGGCACGTATGCGCGCAGGCGCCAGAAGCCTTCGAGCGACAGCAGCCCGCACAGGGTCCAGAACATCAGCGTGTGCAGCGGCGCGATGATGCCCGCGGCGATGGATGGCACGATGCCGGGCGTCGAGCCGTTCGCGGAATCGGCGCTTGCCGGGCCGCGCGACTGGCGCCACAGCAGCGCGAGGCCTGCGCCGACCGCGACGGGCCACGCGAACGCGCCCAGCCCCGACAGCGGCGCTTCATGTGCATCGAACGCACGCAGCGCGAGCAGCGCCAGCACCGGCGTCAGCGCAAGTGCGGGCCATTCGGCGAGCGGCCACGCCAGCCGGCGGCGCGCGACGTGCGCGAGCCACGCGGTGCCGGCCGCGAACAGCGCGGTCGTATCGACGACGAAGCGGTCGGCATGCAGGTCGACGTGACGGCTCGCGTAGACGAGGATCTCGTGCAGGCCGCCGCTCACCCACCACAGCAGCCCCCACGCGGCGGCGGCGGCGCCGATCTCGGGCATCCACGCATGCCATGCACGCGCTTCGCTGCGCCCGTGCAGCCACCAGCCGGTGAACAGGCCGGCGAGCGCGATCAGCAGCATCGCGATGTACGGGCTGTTGAGCACGGGCAGCGCGGTGGCGTCGGACGGCCCGAGCAGGCTCGTGAAGAATGCGCCGGCCGCGGCAACCTGCATCAGCAGCCCGAAGCCGAACCGCAGCATGCGCTTCTCGCGCACGCCGAGCCACACGACGGCCGCGCCTTCGATCGCCCACGCGGCGCTGGTCGTCGGGCCCGAGAACGCGAGCGGCACGGCCAGCGTCGCGAAGGTCACCGCGAGCGCGAGCGTGGATTCGAACAGCAGCGCGAGGCGGTCGCGGCGCCGCGCGAGCCACGCGGTGACCACGACGTAGAACGCCGACAGCGCGACGGCGCTCCACGCGAGCCCGAACGGCATGTCCTTCACGAGCGACGCCTGCAGCGCGGTCGCGACGATCGGCGTGCCGAACACGAGCGTGCCGTCCACGTAGTGCCGCAGCGCGAGCTCGCGCTTCACCGCATACAGCAGCGCGATGCCGACATACATCAGGAAGAACAGGATGAGGAACGGCTCGGTGCTCGCGAACAGCGCGGGGCGGTAGGCGGTCACGCCCCACGCCGAGCCGATCGTGAACGTGAACACGAAGCCGAGCAGGTTCAGCGGGCGCCAGGCCTTGAACCACGCGATCGCGAAGATGCCCGCGTTCAGCAGCGCGTAGTAGCTGAACAGTGCGACATGGTTGCCCTGGCCGGTCGACAGCAGCACCGGCGCGAGAAAGCCGCCGGCGGTGCCCATGAACGCGAGCGGCAGGGCGTTCTGCCGCACCGCGAGGAACGCGCTCAGCGCGCACACGGCGACCATCAGCGGGAACGCGGCGCCGACGGGCAGCAGCGCATAAAGCTTGGTCGCGGCGAAGATCGTCAGGTACAGGATGCCGACGCCGCCGCCCTGCAGCACGAGCCCGTACGCCGCGCGGCGCGCACGCACGCGCCAGCCGATCGCGAGCAGCGCGGCCGCGGCGAGCGCGGTTCCGGCGAGGCGGAATTCGATCGGCAGCATGTTGTTGTCGGCCGCGTACTTGAGCAGGAACGCAACGCCGAAGAACAGCACGACGATCCCGACGCGCACGACCGTGTTGCCGCCGAGCAGCCAGTCGCGCGCGGCGCGGAATGCGCGCTCGGCGATGCCGGGTTCGCGCGGCTTGGGCGGTGCGGGCGGAACCGGCGGTGCGGCAGGCGTTTCGCTCGCGCGGGGCGCGGCCGGTGCAGGCGCGGCGGTGCGAACCGGTGCGGGGGCCGGTGCCGATGCGGACGCCGGAGCATCCGCACGTGCGGCGGCCGGTTGGGCAGGTGGGCTCGGCGGCAGGGCGGCCGAAGGCGGGACGGGTGCGGATGCAGAGGCGGTGCCGGTGGGCGCGTGCACGGTCGCGTCGGTCGTGGCTGCACCGGCTTTCGCGCCGGCCAGCTGGCCGCGCAGCGACGCGATTTCGCGCGTCAGCGTGTCGACGGTCGCTTCGAGGCGCGCGACGCGCTCGGCCAGCGGAACCGGCGGTTGTGCGGGCGGTGCCTGCATCGCGAACGTATCGGATGTCGCGCCCCTGGCCTTGCGCTTGCGCTGTTGCAGCGTGTTGTCGAGGCAGAACCCGATCGCGGCGCCGAGCACTGCGCCGGTAATGGCGGAGAAATCCCCGATCAATGCGGCAATCCCGCCCACGATGAAGCCGATTGCGGTAAAAGCCCAGTTCATCTCGCCTTGCTCCCTCTCTCGTATCGTTATCGGCCTGCGATCGGATGTTTGCCGGTCGAGGCGGTATCGGCATGGCCGGCAGGCGAACCGGCATGCACTGCTGACCACGGCGGCCGCGTGGCGGCCTGCGTCGCGATCAGCCTGTTGGCGGGGAATGTATCACAGCGGCCGTCGCGGATTTTCCGGGTTGGCGCGGTATCGCGGCGTGCACCGTCCGGTGTCGTCGCGCGGCTTTTTGCACGGTCATGCTTTTTACTGGTGAACGCCATGCGCTTTCGTCTGAGCAGATCGACGCGCGATCGGACGTGAAATTGTCGTAAAGCGACGCGTGCCCGATGCGCATTGACGCAAAACGCAGCGCGATATGCGTCGCGCTGCTACGCACAAGTCTCACGCGCGATGCCCGTCGTTGCTGGCCGTGCGCGTATTGCGCCGCCGCAATCGGGTGGTGCCGCGTGCCGCGGCCCGCCAGGCGGGGCTGGAGGCCGTGTCGTATTTGCGCAAGCGTTTGTCGTAATTCGTCGGCAGGTCGGGGTTTTTTCTGGCAACTATGTAGGCACGCTATGACAAGCGCGAGTCCCCGCTACACGAGGAGAAGGTTTCGATGGATGCCCCCAAGGTCGTGGTCGAAGGTCTGTGCAAGGTGTTTGGAAGCAACCCGCAGCAGGCGCTCGACATGCTCGCCGCCGGCGCGACGAAGGACGATGTGCTCAAGCGCACCGGTCAGGTCGTCGGCGTGCACAACGTCTCCTTCGATGTGCAGGAAGGCGAAATTTTCGTGCTGATGGGCCTGTCGGGTTCCGGCAAGTCCACGCTGATCCGCCTCGTGAACCGGCTGGTCGATCCAAGCGCCGGCAAGGTGATGATCGACGGGCTCGACGTCGCGTCGGCGCGCCGCTCGGCGCTGACCGCGCTGCGCCGCAAGGACATGAGCATGGTGTTCCAGTCGTTTGCGCTGATGCCGCATCGCTCCGTGGTGTCGAACGCTGCGTTCGGCCTGGAAGTCGCGGGCGTCAGCAAGAAGGAGCGCGAGCGCCGCGCGATGGAGGTGCTCGAGCAGGTCGGCCTCGCGCCGTTCTCGCACAAGCTGCCGTCCGAGCTGTCGGGCGGCATGCAGCAGCGCGTCGGCCTTGCCCGCGCGCTGGCCGTGAACCCGTCGCTGATGATCATGGACGAGGCGTTCTCCGCACTCGATCCGCTCAAGCGCCGCGAAATGCAGGACGTGCTGCTGCAACTGCAGAAGGAGCAGCGCCGCACGATCATGTTCGTGTCGCACGATCTGGAAGAGGCGCTGCGCATCGGCAACCGCATCGCGATCATGGAGGGCGGCCGGCTCGTGCAGGTCGGCACGCCGCAGGACATCATCACGAACCCGGCCGACGACTACGTGCGCGCGTTCTTCGACGGCGTCGACACCAGCCGCTATCTCACGGCCGGCGACCTGATGCAGACGGGTGCCGTGCCGATCGTGTCGAAGTGCGATGCCGCGAACGTCGCGGCGACGCTGAACGGCAGTGCCGACTATGCGTTCGTGCTGGATGCGCAACGCAAGATCCGCGGCTTCGTCACGCGCGATGCGATCGGTCACGCCACGCCGTCCGTGAGCCCGATCGAATCCATCCGCCGCGATGCGTCGCTCGAACATGTCGTCGCGCGTGTGGTCGCGAGCCCGAATGCACTGCCGGTCGTGGACGACGACGGCTGCTACTGCGGCTCGGTCGATCGTGCGCTCATCCTGAAGGCCATCACGCGTTCGCGAGGTTCCCATGTCTGAAATGATTCCGCTCGGTACCTGGGTCGACCAGTCCGTTCACTACCTGCTCGACCACGATGCCAAGACGTTCGACACGATCGGCCAGGCGATCGAGGGGCTCGCGGCATTCGTCGAGCACGGCCTGCAGGCGATCCCGATGTGGATGATGATGGCCATCTTCATCGGCATCGGGCTGTGGCGGGTGGGCTGGCGCTTCGCGCTGTTCACCACCGCGTCGCTGCTGCTGATCTTCGCGACGGGCTTCTGGGACCAGACGGTCATCACGCTCGGCCTCACGCTGTCGTCGACGATCATCAGCCTCGTGCTCGGCATCCCGCTCGGCATCTGGGCCGCGAAGAGCAAGTGGGTCGCCGCGATCGTGCGCCCGATCCTCGACCTGATGCAGACGATGCCCGCGTTCGTCTACCTGATTCCGGCTGCCATGCTGTTCGGTCTCGGCCGCGTGCCGGGGATCCTGTCGACGGTGATCTTCGCGATGCCGCCCGCGGTGCGCCTGACGAGCCTCGGTATCCGCCACGTGAACCGCGAGATCGTCGAAGCCGGCCAGGCCTTCGGCTGCACGCCGTGGCAACTGCTGTACAAGGTGCAGTTCCCGAATGCGCTGCCGTCGATCATGCAGGGCGTGAACCAGACGATCATGATGGCGCTGTCGATGGTGATCATCGCGTCGATGGTCGGCGCAGGCGGCCTCGGCAACGACGTGCTCGCCAGTATCCAGCGCCTCGACATCGGCCTCGGCTTTGAAAGCGGCCTGTCGGTCGTGCTGCTCGCGATCATTCTCGACCGCATCACCGAAAGCTTCGGCCGTGCGCCGGGCACCGTGAAGGCGCCGCTGTTCTCGGGTCTCAAGCAGCTGTTTCGCATGAAGGCCGCACCCGCACAGGCCTGACTTCCGGCGGCCGGAACCCCCGGCCGCTCATCCTGAATAGAGATAAACGGCCTCCGCGGCTTGCGCCGCGGGGCTGGCCCCCTGCAACCTCCTCGCCAGGAGACCGATGTGACGTCCGCCGTCGCTGTCGCGCCCGCCGCCTGCGTTTCACCGGTTTCGTCCCTCGCCCATTTCGGCTTCCTGACGCTGCCGAACTTCTCGATGATCGCGTTCTCGAGCGCCGTCGAAGTGCTTCGGATGGCGAACTACGTCGGGCGTGCCGATCACTACCAGTGGTCGATCTACTCGCTCGACGGCAGTCCGGTACACGCCAGCAACGGCATCGCGGTACGGCCCACGCAGGCGCTCGACTACACGAACCTGCCTGACGTGATGATCGTATGCGGCGGCATCCGTATCCGCGACGTGGTCGACGAAGGCGCGCGCGATACGCTCGCGGCGCTGGCCGAACGCGGGCTGCCGCTCGGCGGCATCTGCACGGGCGCGTATGCGCTGATGTCGAGCGGGCTGCTCGACGGCTATCGCTGCACCGTGCACTGGGAGAACCTGTCCGCGCTGCATGCCGAGTTTCCGCAGGTCGGTTTCGCCGACGAGCTGTTCGTCGTCGATCGCGACCGGCTGACCTGCACCGGCGGCACCGCGCCGCTCGACCTGATGCTGAACCTCGTCGGCATGCGGTTCGGCCAGCAGCTGGCCGCGCAGGTATCCGAACAGTTCATCCTGGAACGCATCCGCAGCTCGACCGACACGCAGCCGATTCCGGTCGATGCGCGCGTCGGCTTCTCGCGCGCGGAGCTGATCGAGGTCGTGCGGCTGATGGAGGCGAACATCGAGGAGCCGCTGTCGCTCGAGGAGCTCGCACGGCTCGTGCGGCTGTCGCAGCGGCACCTGCAGCGCATGTTCAAGGTGTACCTGAACGTGTCGCCGACTCACTATTACCTGACGCTGCGCCTGAAGCGCGCGCGCGACCTGCTGCGCACGACCGACGCGTCGATCGCGCGCGTGACGACGGTCTGCGGCTTTCATTCGCCCTGCCATTTCAGCAAGGCCTACCGTGCGCAGTTCGGCCACGCGCCGAGCTACGAGCGCCGGTTGCCGGGGCGCTGACCGACCCTATTCCGCGACGCCGCCGGGATCGCGGCGCGCGGCTTCAATAAACGATCCCGCATTCAAGCAAACGACATCACTTTGAGGAGAAGCAAGATGAAGCGCCTATTGATCGCAGCGGTGTGCGGGATCGGGATAACCGCGCCGATGTCGGCCGTGTATGCGGCCGATCCGCCCGTGTGCAAGAACGTGCGCTTCGCGGACGTCGGCTGGTCCGACATCGCGGCGACCACGGGCCTCGCGTCGACGATGCTGCAGGGCCTCGGCTACAGCCCGACGAAGACGATCGCATCGGTGCCGATCACGTTCGCCGGCATCAAGAGCAAGCAGATCGACGTGTTCCTCGGTTACTGGTCGCCGACGATGGATCCGATCATCCAGCCGTTCACGAAGGCCGGCCAGATCAAGGTGCTTTCGACGCCGAACCTGACAGGCGCGAAATACACGCTCGCGGTGCCCGACTACGTGTACCAGGGCGGCCTGAAGTCGTTCGCGGATATTCAAAAGTACGCGGACAAGCTGAACGGCAAGATCTACGGGATCGAACCGGGCAACGACGGCAACCTGCTGATCAAGAAGATGATCGACGGCAACCAGTTCGGCCTCGGCAAGTTCAAGATGGTCGAGTCGAGCGAGGCCGGGATGCTGGTCGAGGTGAATCGCGCGATCCGCGACAAGCAGTGGATCGTGTTCCTCGGCTGGGAACCGCATCCGATGAACGTGCAGATGAAGATTGACTACCTGAGCGGCGGCGACGACGTGTTCGGCCCGAACTACGGCGAAGCGAAGGTGCTGACGGCGACGCCGCCCGACTACTCGCAGCGCTGCCCGAACGTCGCGAAGTTCGTGTCGAACCTGCAGTTCACGACGACGATCGAGAACCACGTGATGGTGCCGATCATGAACAAGGAAGATCCGAACAAGGCGGCGGCCGAGTGGCTGAAGGCGAACCCGCAGGCGCTCGACAAGTGGCTCGCCGGCGTGACGACGCTCGACGGCAAGCCGGGCCTGCCGGCGGTGAAGGCTTATCTCGGCGTGCATTGAGCGACGTGTGCAGGGCTTCACGGTGTTGACTGGAGGCCCGACGTGCTTTTGAGCCGGCGGAAGCAGGGTACATATCCTGCTTCCGCCGGCTTTTTGCATTCGGCTTCACGTGCGGCCTGGCGGTGAGCGGTCGATGCGCTAGACTGCCCGATTCCGATCGAGGAGGCGGTCATGATCCGCAACACGCGTGATGTATCCGGATGGCGGCAGGAAGACAGCAGGCGGCTGAACGGCGCGTCCACCCGGGTCGACACGGGCGGCAGCCGGATGACGCAGCACTCCGACAGTCGCTTCGCATGAAGCGCATCGAGGAAGTGGTGCTCGCCGCCGATCTCGCGGGCACGGTGGTGTTCGCGATCGAGGGCGCCAATGCGGCGATCGGTGCCGGGCTCGACCTGTTCGGGGTCATGGTGTTGTCGCTCGTCGTCGCGCTCGGCGGCGGCGTGATCCGGGACCTGCTGATCGGCGCACGGCCGCCGAGCGCCGTGAGCGACTGGCGCTATCCGGCGCTCGCGTTCGCTTCAGGTCTGTTCGCGTTCGTGTTTCATGAGCGGGTCGCCGCGTTTTCTCCGTCGCTGCTTACGACGCTCGATGCGGCCGGCCTTGCGTTGTTCGCGGTCGCGGGCGCGGTGAAGGCGCTCGAATTCCGGGTTCACCCGTTCATTGCGACGCTGATGGGCGCGGTGACAGGTTGCGGCGGCGGCGTGGTGCGCGATGTCCTGCTCGCGCGAGTGCCGGTCGTCCTGGTCACGGATATTTATGCGAGCGCGGCGCTGCTTGGCGCGGTGTGCGTCGTGTCGTGCCGGCGGCTCGGTTGTCCGCCGATCGTCGCGGCCGTGCTGGGCGGCATCGCGTGCTTTGCGCTGCGGATGGCGGCGGTGCGCTTCGGCTGGCAATTGCCGAAAATTGCTGCCGGTGCGTGAGCGTCCGGCTCATTGCCCCTTCGTCGCAGCCGGCACGTCGAACACCCGATCGAATGCCCACTGGAAGACGAACGCGTAACCGAAGAAGAACGCGAACAGCCCGATGTCGACGACGAACGCGTCGAGCCACGAGATGTCGAGCCACCACGACACGACGGGCACCAGGATGAAGATCAGCCCGCCTTCGAATCCGGTGGCGTGCAGGATCCGCCGCCCGAGCGTGCGTGCCGGCTGCCGCCGCGACGCTTCCCAGCGCTCGAACAGCGCGTTGAAGATCATGTTCCACAGCATCGCGATCGCCGACATCGTCGCCGACAGCGCGCCCGAATAGACGAGGTCCTGCTTGAAGATCGCCGCGATCACGGGCGAGATGCAGGAAATCGCGATCGCTTCGTAGAGCACCGCCTGCGTGATCCTGCGCGATAGGCCTTGCACGTTGTTTCTCCGGTTCGACACCATGCGTCGCGGCATCGTGCCGCGACGTCCCGCAAGGCTATCCGCGTTGCACGCCCGCTGCAATTCACCTAATCTCACCCCGATTCAATCGAATTCAACCCGGCCCGATCCGGCCCGCGAGGCCCCGTGTTCTCGAAAATTCCCCTGACCGCATTGCGTGTATTCGAGTCGGCGGCACGGCTCGGCGCATTCAAGGCCGCCGCGGACGAACTGTCCGTGACGCCGGCCGCCGTGTCGCACCAGATCAAGTCGCTCGAAAGCCGGCTCGGCGTGCTGCTGTTCGAGCGCGGCGCGAGCGGTGTGCGGCTCACGGACGAAGGCGAGCGCCTGTTTCGCGCGAGTCACGATGCACTGCTCGCATTGAGCCGCGGGCTCGACTCGGTGCGGCCCGAGGCGACCGGCGAGCGCACGCTCGTGCTGACCACCACGCCCGCGTTTGCCGCGATGTGGTTGATTCCGCGCCTCGGGCGGTTTCGTCGCGTCGATCCGCAACTGCACATCAAGGTTGAAACCGGCAACACGCTCGCGGATCTCGAACGCGATGCGCGGATCGATCTCGCGATTCGCGCGACGTCGCGCACGTTTCCGGCGCTGCACGAGATTGCGCTGATCGACGAGTATTTCGGCGCGTATGCGGCCGCCGGGTTCGACGCGCATCGGACGGACGAGCCGCTCGACCTGATCGAGACGGTGTGGGATACGCCGCTGCCGGTGTCGGTCGACTGGGCGTCGTGGTGTCGGGCGGCCGGCCGCGACGCGTGGCTCGAGCGCGCGGTGTTTCGCCACTACGACGACGAGCATTACGCGTTGCAGGCGGTGCTGCATGGGCAGGGCATCGCGCTGCTCAGCTCCGTGCTGGCCGCCGAGCAGGTCGCGCATGGGGCATTGACGCCGATCGAGCCGTCGGTGCGGATCGACGGCGCGCGTTTTGTCGCGCTGTGCCGGCCCGGGCGGGAGCGCGAGCCGCGGGTCAGGTCGTTTCTCGACTGGCTCGAAGCGGAGATTGCGCAGACGCGGGAGGCGGTGGGGCGGATGGGGGGCGGGGGCTGAGCGGGAACGCGGGCCGTGCAAGCCCGCCCACACCCCTGTCAACCGAACCGCACGCAATAAACCGGCGGCAAATGCGCAGACACGAGCCGCCAGTTTTCCCCGCCATCGTCGGACGTCCACAACCCGCCGGTCGTCGATGCCATCGCGAGGCGCATGCCCGAATCGTCCACCGCGAGCCCGTGCCGATACACGAGGTCGTACGCCGGTGCGCTCGGCAATCCGTTCGAGAACTGCTCGAAACTGCGCCCGCCGTCGCGTGTGCGCGTGACGACGAACCGCCCGTCCACCGGTATCCGGCACGCGTCCTTCACGGCCGGCACGAACCACGCGGTATCCGGTTCGTGCGGGTGCACGGCCACCGCGAAGCCGAAGCTCGAATGCTGCGCCTCGATGCGTCGCCAGTGTTCGGCGCCATCGGTCGAGCGGAAGATCGCGCAGTGATGCTGCGTCCACAGCACGTCCGGGTTGGCCGCGCACTGCACGACGCGGTGCGGGTCCTGCATGTTCGGTTCACCGCGCCGCTCGGGCGGCATGTAGTCGGCTTCCATGCCGTCGGCGGTCACACGCCACGTCGCGCCGCCGTCGGCCGTCTGCCAGACGCCGCCGCACGAGATGCCGACCGTCACGTGCCGGCTGTCGCGCGGATCGACCATCACCGAATGGATGCCCGGCGCATCGTATCCGCCGCCGCCCCATTCGGCGCGCTCCGGGCGATCCCACAATGCCCGGTTGAGCACCCAGGAACCGCCGCCGTCGTCGGAGCGGAACAGCCCGCCGGGAATCGTGCCGGCCCACAGCACGCCCGGCTCGTCGGTGCCGCCGGCTTCGAGCGACCAGATCTGCTGGAGTGTCCACGGCGGCTGCGGCGGGCCGGGAGGCGCGTCGTCGTCGTCGCCGGTGCCGGCATTCACGCGGGCGCTGGTGGGGGAGGCGTCGGCGGGCTGCGGCGGATAGACGGGAACCGCGCATTCTTCCCAGTCGGCGGCACCCGCGCGCCTGCGGTGCAGCTTGACGCCGAAATGGCCGAGGTTCAGCGCCGCATACAACGTGCCGTCGCGCGGGTCGGCGAGCGCCATGCTGACCGGCTCGCCGGCGAAGTGCGGCTCACCGGGCGTCCAGCCGCCGTGGCCGTCGGGCTGCAGGACGAACAGGCCCTTGCGGGTGGCGACGAGCAGTCGATCGTTCATGTGCGTGTCTCCTGATGGCCCGACCGGGTGTTCCGGCACTGGATCGAGGCTGGGGTATCCGTCCCGTTATCCGCCCGTCAGCGCCTGCACGACATAGACCCGGCTGGCGTCGCCGAGCCCATCGGACAGGTGTTGCCGGTCGCGTATCGGCTGGCCGTCGATGAATACCGACAGGTGTTTGCGCAGCGCACCCTGGTCGTCGAGGATGTAACCGCGCAGCCGCGGCTGCTCGCCGAAAACGGTGTCGAATGCTTCGCCGACCGAGTGGGCGTCGATTTCGCGCTCGGGCGTTTCGATATGCCGCTGGATCGAGGCGGCGAAGAAGAGGTGCGCCATGGCGGTGGCTGGCAGGAGCCGCGCGGAGGGGACGGTCTGTAGTTTAGGCGATCCGTCAGGGGCGGAAAGGTGGCGTCGCGTAGTCACGGTGCGCCGGCGTGTCCGATCCGTCCCGGTCGACACGGTCAGGCGAATCGGCAACAATCCTGCCCCGATCGTCATCGCATGCCTGATTCGGCTGCAACGCCGATCGACGGTCACACGCTCTCCATTTGCCGATGAAGGAAATACTTGCCATGCCGCGATCCGCGCTGTCGATCGTCAAGCCCGCCGTCGACGATATCGTCGCGGGCCGGAAGCAGGTCGAAATCCGGTCGTGGGCGCCGCCGGCCATACCGTTGCTCGATCTCGTGCTGGTGCAGAACACGATCTTCCTGCGGCAGGACGGGCAGGAAGATCCCGACGGTATCGCGCTCGCGTGGGTCGACGTCGTGGGGGTACACGACTGGACGCCTGATGAAGCCCGCGCGCAAGGCAAGCAGTGGTGTGCCGGATACGTATGCTGGGAACTGACGAATGTGCGGGCGATCGATCCGCCGTTTCCGTGTATCGCCAGGCGTGGAATCTATGCGTTGGACGAGGATTCCGACAAGGTGTCCTGATGATTGTGCCTGCATCGGGGGCGCGTTGAGCGCCTTCACGATACAAGAGAGAGCGAGCGCGAAATGAAGGGTTACGCGGTGCGCGCCGGTTGCGTGCGCTAAACCGGAATCGATTTCCCGCGAATCCTGATCCCGAGCCGCACGACACCGATCACCGCATTCGACAACCACGTGAGCAGGCGCGGCATTCCGCGCCGGCGGATATCGAGCAGCAGCACGATCCGCACTTCGTCGCTGTCGTTCCACACCTCGTGCATGAACGTGTCGTCCCACAGCAGGAAACGCCCCTCTTCGAGCCGGTATTCGTGGCCGTCGATCTTCAGCACGGCGGCCGGCGTGCCGTCCGCGCGCTTCGGCATCGACAGCACCAGATAGCCGCGCAGGATGCCGCGAAACGGCCCGCGATGCGGCGGAATGTGTTTGCCTGGCGCGAGGAACGACAGCGATGCCGACAGCACGTCCGGCGACGCCGCGACGATCGACGCGACGGTCGGGCAGCGCGACAGGTTGCGCGGGAACGGCTGGCCGTACGCCTGCATGATGAACATCCGCCAGTCGCGTGCATCGTTGGCCGAGATGTCGTACTGCTCGCGCATGATCTCGTGAAAGCGCGGGATGCGCGGCATGTCGCGCGCCACGGCGAATGCCTCGGCCTGGATGTCGGTCCACGCACGGACGAAACGCCCGGCGTCGGGAAACGCGGCTGTATCGAGCACCGCGCCGCCGTCGAGATGGCGGTCGTACAGCGTGCGCAGCAGGCCGGCTACATAGTCGTAAGCGACGGACATGGTCGATCGAAGGGCGATCCGTAAGGGGTGACATCAGTCTGCCCGAAGCGCGACGGGCGCTGCGTTACGTCAGGTTACGCCGGCTGACGAAAGAATGACAGTTTCATGAACGTCCGTCCCGGGTGTTCCCGACGCCGGAGACGCCACGTGATCCGGGCTGCGCGACGCGCGGGAATAAACGCACACGCTCCGTCGTCATACGGGTGTAGCACGTCGTCTCGTTGACTTCTCAAGGAGTGGAACATGAACACGCATTGGCTGGTGGCCGCCGCCGTGGCGGCGATTTCTCTCGCGGGTGTCGCGACGCAAGCGTCGGCACAGGAACTGACGCGCGCGCAGGTCAGGCAGGAACTGATCGACGCCGAAAACAACGGGCTGCGCTTCGTGACCGATACGTCGTATCCGGACGTGAGCCCGCTGTTCCAGCGGCAGGCCGAACAGATGCCGCAGCAGCAGGCCGGCACGGCGGTCGGCAGCGATCCGGCTGCGTCATCCGAAGCGGGCAAGCCGGCGACGATGTCGCCGCGCCAGGGGCCTGCCGCATGCGTCGGCCCCGCGAGCTTCTGCGCGATCTATTTCGGGAGCTGACGCAGCCGCCCGCGTTCGCAGGTCACGCATTCGACGCATTCAACCAGGTTGATCGATACGGAACATTGAAGGAGTTCATGATGAAAACATATATCGTAGTACTGACGATGATCGGAGCGATCGTCGGTCAGTCAGCCTTCGCGCAATCGGCCGCACCGCTGACGCGTGCACAGGTTCGCGACGAATTGATGCGTCTGGAAGCAGCCGGGTACGACCCGGCGAAGGGAGACGAAGGCGAGTATCCGGCGGACATCCAGGCGGCGGAAGCGAAGCTTGCCGAGCAGGATCGGGCCCGGATGGCGGCTGCCGCCACGCATGCGCCTGCCGCTGGTATGCCGGCGCAAACCAGCAACTAGGTGTCGACATGATCTTGTGTGACTTCAGGCCGTCGTGTTCGCGGCACGGCAGTCCGGCAGCCCTTCGTGCCGCTCGACGCGGCAGAAGGGCGCCGGCTGCGATGCCGGTCATCGCGCGCCGCTTCGCGCGGCGTCGCGATCACCTCGCCAGCCGCGCGCGATGGGCGGGCAGGTCGATTGCGCGATGACCCGGAACGAAGACGGTATCGGCGGCAACCCGGTGCATGCGTGCGACGGCATGCCGTGCCGCCGGCGTGGCGATCACCAGGGCATCATGCGCTGCGCGACCTGATCGCGCAGCACGAAGCGGTGCGCCAGCGCGGCTGCCACGTGCAGGCAGATGCCGCCGAACAGTGCCCAGGCGAGGATGCCGTGCACGTCGCCCATCGCGTGGCCGAATCCGGAGCCGGCCGCCGACAGCGCGGGCAACGGCACGATCCCCAGCAGCGTTACGCCCCAGGCGCGCGACGACGCGTTGATCCAGCCGAGCAGCGGCACCGCGATCAGCAGCGCGTAGAGCGCGAAATGCGTGACACCCGACAGCGCGCGCATCGCGGGCGGCAGGTCGCTGGCGGGCGGACGATGCGTCACGCGCCACCACACGCGGCAAGCCATCGCGGCGAGGAGCGCGGTTCCCACGAGGAGGTGCGCGGCGATCAGGCCGATCGGCTGCGTGTCGCGATGCACGTCGGGCATCGTCCAGCCGATCGCAAATTGCGCAACGATCAGCGCGACGATCAGCCAGTGAAGAAATCGCGCAACGGTGTCATATCGGGCGGGTGTGGACATGAAGACTCCTGCGGACGACGGGGACGATATCGGTCGGGTGGATTCTACGGTCGCTTCCTTAACAAAACGTTAAGCAGGCGTCGCCACAATCGTTCTTCGCTGGACGTTCGCTTTTCCTGATCCTGACCCACGCGACCTTTCGAATCTTTCAGATCGAACCCGGTCGTCCGCACGGGAGACTCTTCACCATGGCATCTTCGACGATCGAGCGATGGCGCGCCCACCTGCTGATCGCCGCACTGGCCGGCATGTTCATTCAGTGTTTCGTGCTGGTGTCGCTGCTTGCGTGGCGCATACCCGAAGCATTTTTCACCACGATGACGTTTCGCATCTGGGTCGTCATCGCGGTCGCCACCGCGATCCTTTCGGCCCGCAAGCTTGCCGACGTCGCGTTCCGGGCCGCGGTTGCATGCGGCTACGTGCGCGTGACAGGAATCGATCGCCGCACGGTAGTCGTGTCATCTGATTGCGCGTATCGTCGCTTGGTCGTCCTTCACATCCGGCTCCACGGGAATCGATACGGCGGCGCGCACGGGTGAACCCGCGCGCGCGGCGGCTCCCGGGTGTCGTGGTCGTACGGTTCACCACTGGGGAGAAGCATGGTTTTGCTGCATGTGCTGCACGCGCTGGCCGGGGCAATGTCGATCGTCTGCGGGCTGGGCGTGTTACTGGGCATTACATACACGCTCACGGCCAGCGTGCTGGTCGGCCGGTTCTTTTCCCGGGCGGCGGCCGAGCCGCGCGATTATCCGGGCGTCACCGTCGCGAAGCCGCTGCACGGCGACGAGTGGCAACTCGTACAGCATCTCGAAAGCTTCCTCGTGCAGAATTATCCGGGGCCGGTCCAGCACCTGTTCGGCGTGCACGATGCGAACGACAAGGCCCTCGCGGCCGTCGAGACGCTGCGTGCGCGCTACCCTGACGCGAACATCAAGGTCGTTACCGATACGCGGCTGTACGGGCCGAACCGCAAGATCGCCAATCTCGTGAACATGCTCGAACACGCGGAGTATTCGGTGCTTTGTCTCGCCGACAGCGACGTGCTGGTCGAGCGCGACTATTTGCGTGCCGTCGTCGGCGCGCTGCAGCAGCCGGATGTCGGCATCGTGACAAGCGTGTATCGCGGCATCGCGTCGCCGGGCTTCTGGCCCGGTGTCGCCGTCGCGATGACGAACTACCATTTCCTTCCGGGCGTGATCACCGGGCTCTTCATCGGGCGCGCACGGCCGTGTTTCGGTCAGACGATTGCATTCACGCGCGCAACGCTCGAGCGCATCGGCGGGCTCACGCGTTTCGCGCATCACCTGGCCGAGGATCACGCGCTGGGCGAAGCGGTGCGGCAGGTAGGCGCGCAGGTCGTCATTCCGCCGTTCGTCGTCGGGCATGCGTGCGTCGAGGAGACGTTCGCGAAGCTGTATGCACACGAATTGCGCTGGAGCTGCACGATTCGCGCGGCGGACCGGCTCGGTCATGCCGGCTCGGTGCTGATGCATCCGCTGCCGCTCGCGCTGCTGGCGCTGCTGTTCTCCGGCGGCACGGCTGCCGCGTGCGGGCTGACGGTCGCGGCGCTCGCCGCACGGGCATGGCTGATGCTGAAAACGAGCCGGGCGACCGGCGCGGGCCTGCGCGGCGCGCTCTGGCTGCCGTTCGTCGATCTCCTGCAATTCTTCGTGTTCGTATCGAGCTTCTTCTCGTCGCATGTCGTGTGGCGCGGCACGCGCTTTCGCGTCGACCGCGAAGGCCTGCTGTCGCCGGCGAGCGAATCATGACGACGCAGACGAACCCCGGCGCCGATGCCGCGGAGCGGAACGCCGCGCGGGGCGACGCGCGGCTCCGCCATGTGGGCCAGGTGGCGGCGCTGGGCGGGCTCGCGCTCGCCGTGTGGCTGATCTGGCGCGAGCATCCGCTGGAAATCCTGCATCGCCTGCAGATCGCCGGCGCAGGGCTGTTGGTCGCGGCGCTGGCGCACATCCTGCCGATGCTCGCGAACGCGTGGGACTGGCGGATGCTGATCCGCGGCCCGCGCCGGCCGTCGTTCGCGACGATGCTGAAGCTCGTGTGGATCCGCGAATCGATCAACGGATTGTTGCCGGTCGCGCGGATCGGCGGCGAGATCGTGTCGTTCGGCCTGCTGCGGCAGGCGGGCGTGCGGCCGGCAACCGTCGTGGCCAGCCTCGTCGCCGACATGCAGCTGACGCTGATCAGCCAGCTGGTGTTCGCGCTGGTCGCGATCGGCTACGTGCTCGAGCATGTGTCGTCCGACGCCGCGCGCGTGGCCGGCAATCTCGCGCTCGGCATGGCCGCACTGGTGCCGGTGCTGCTGCTGTTCGCGCTGGTGCAGCATGCGCGGCCGTTCGAACGCGCGATGCGCGTGCTCAATCGCGTCACGAGCGGCAAGGTGGTGGCGCTGGTCGGCGAATCGGCGCGCACCGATCAGTCGATCCGGATGATCTGGAGAAAGACCGGCATCGTCGTGCGCTACCTCGCGATCTGGCAGACGCTGCAGTTCGTGGGCTACGCGCTGGAAATCTGGCTCGCGTTGTATTTCCTCGGCGCGGAGCCGACCTTCGCGCAGGCGCTCGCGATCGAGGCGCTGATCCAGCTCGTGAGCAGCATCGCATTCCTGATGCCGGGCGGGCTCGGCGTGCAGGAGGGCGGGTTCGTGCTGATCGGCGGGCTGCTCGGGTTCGACCCGGCGACGTGCCTCGCACTGGCCGGCGCCCGCCGCGTGCGCGACCTGCTGTTCTATCTGCCGGGCCTGCTGGCGTGGCAGTGGGCGGCCGGTTCGGCGAACCGGCCGGGGGGGACGAAACGCGCGCCGTTGCCCATCGGGGAATCCGCCCGGCCGCGCTGATGCGACCGGGCAGCCCGTGCCCGCCACGCGCGGCGGGCGGCGCGGGAATCAGCGCCGTTCGTCGGCGAGATGGCTGCGGATCACGTCCGCGAACGACGTGTCGCCTTTCAGCCCGAGCGCTTCCGCGCGCGACGTATCCCAACGGCCCGGCCAGCTGCCGACGATCTTTTCGACACGCTCGTCCGGCACATGGCGGATCAGCTTCACGACTTCGTCGCCCGCGACTTCGCGCAGCGCCGCGATCATTTCATCGACCGATACCGACAGGCCGGGTAGATTGATCACACGTTTGTTGCCGAGCTTCGCGCTGTCGATCTCGCAGCCCGCGACGAGCGCTTCGATCGCGCCGCGCGGCGACAGCAGCCACAGGCGGGTCGAGCCGGGCACCGGGCACACGCTTTCCTCGCCGTTCAGCGGCTCGCGGATGATGCCGCTGGCGAACGACGACGCGGCCGCGTTCGGGCGGCCCGGCCGCACGCTGATCGTCGGCAGCCGCAGCACGCGGCCGTCGACGAAGCCGCGCCGCGCGTAGTCGCACAGCAGCAGCTCGGCGATCGCCTTCTCGGCGCCATACGACGATTGCGGGTTCAGCGCGGTGTCGTCCTGCACGACGTCGGGCAGCGTGCCGCCATAGACCGCGACGGAGCTCGTGAACACGACGCGCGGCCGATGGCCACGCGCGCGGCACACTTCGAGCAGCGTGCGCGACGCGTCGAGATTGATCCGCATGCCGAGGTCGAAATCGGCTTCGGCCTGCCCGCTGACGATCGCCGCGAGGTGGAAGATCGCGCCGGTGTGCGTGTCGATCGCGCTGTCGAGCACCGCGCGATCGGCGATGTCGCCGACGATCGACGTCACGCGCGCGTCGCCGAAATCGCTGCCTGCGACGACGTCGAGCAGCACCAGCTCGTCGATCTTCTCGCTGCGGCCGTCGGGGCCGGTCAGTTCGCCGCGCTCGAGCAGCTTGCGCGCGAGACGCTGGCCGAGAAAGCCGGCACCGCCGGTGATCAGTACTTTCATGTTCTTCACCCTCAAAGGAATACGGGAATTACAGGTACGGCTTGACCCAGTCGAGGCCTTCCGACGTGCCGGCCTTCGGGCGGTACTCGCAGCCGATCCAGCCGTCGTAGCCGAGCGCGTCGATCAGCGCGAACAGATACGGGTAGTTGAGTTCGCCGATATCCGGCTCGTGGCGCTCGGGCACGCCCGCGATCTGGATATGGCCGATGCCCGCGAAATCGCGCTTGAGCTTCATCGCGAGATCGCCTTCGACGATCTGGCAGTGGTAGCAGTCGAACTGCACCTTCAGGTTCGGCGCACCGACTTCCGCGCAGATCGCCTGCGCGTCGTCCTGGCGGCTCAGGAAATAGCCGGGCATGTCGCGCTGGTTGATCGGCTCGATCAGGATCGTGATGCCGTGCGCGGCGGCGGCCTGCGCCGCATGCCGCAGGTTCGCCAGGTAGGTGTCGCGATGGCGGGCACGATCGGCGCCCGGCGGCACCATGCCGGCCATCACGTGCAGCTTCTTGTTGCCGAGCACGCGCGCATAGTCGAGCGCCTGGTCGATGCCGCGCCGGAATTCGTCCTCGCGGCCCGGCAGCGACGCGGTGCCGCGTTCGCCCGCGGCCCAGTCGCCGGGCGGCGCGTTGAACAGCGCCTGCTCGAGGTTGTGCGCGTCGAGGCGCGCGCGGATGTCCTCGGCGGCGAAGTCGTACGGGAACAGGTACTCGACGGCCTTGAAGCCGTCGTAGGCGGCAGCGGCGAAGCGTTCGAGGAACGCGTGCTCGGTGTACATCATCGAGAGGTTGGCGGCGAAGCGTGGCATGGCAGCGGGTCCTGTGAATGAATGGGGCGGGGCGCACGGCGCCCCGCGTCGAATGGCGGCCGGATCGGCGATTCGGCAGATCAGCGGTTCACGAGTTTCGCGGGCGTGAGCCACACGGCGATCGCGCCGATCACGAGCATCGCGGCGAGCACGTACATGCCGGACGCCGTGCTGTGCGTGGCGTCCTTCAGGTAGCCGATCACGTACGGGCTCGCGAAACCGGCGAGGTTGCCGACCGAGTTGATGATCGCGATCCCGGCTGCGGCTGCCGAGCCGGCGAGGAACGCGGTCGGCAGCGACCAGAACAGCGGGGCGCAGGTCAGCACGCCGCCCGCCGCGAGCGACAGGAACACGATCGACACCGCCGTATTGTGCGAGTACGACGCGGCGACCGCAAACCCGACCGCACCCATCAGCGCCGGCACGATCAGGTGCCAGCGGCGCTCGCGGCGCTTGTCCGCGCTGTGGCCGAACAGGTTCATCACGACGATCGCGACGAGGAACGGGATTGCGGACAGCAGGCCGATCTGCAGCGTATCGGTGATGCCGGTCGATTTGACGAGCGTCGGCATCCAGAACGTGAGGCCGTACTGGCCCGTGACGAACGCGAAGTAGATCAGCGACATCCACCACATGCGCGGGTCCGAGAACACGGCCTTCAGCGAGTGGCCGTGCTTCTGCTGTTCCTGCGGCTGTGCGGCGATCTCGTCCTCGAGCAGCTGCTTCTCGCGCTCGTCGAGCCACTTCGCGCCGCGGATGCTGTTGTCGAGATACAGGATCGTCGCGATGCCGACGAGCACGGCCGGCACGGCTTCGATCATGAACATCCATTGCCAGCCGTGGAAGCCCGAGCCGCCGTGGAAGCGCTCCATGATCCAGCCCGACAGCGGGTTGCCGAAGATGCCCGACACGGGGATCGCGGACATGAACACCGCGATGATCTTCGCGCGGCGATGCGACGGGAACCAGTACGTGAGATAGAGGATCACGCCCGGATAGAAGCCGGCTTCCGCGAGGCCGAGCAGGAAGCGCAGCACGTAGAACTGCGTCGGCGTCTGCACGAATGCGAACAGCGCGGACAGCAGGCCCCACGTGATCATGATCCGCGCGATCCAGATGCGCGCGCCGATGCGGTGCATCAGCAGGTTGCTTGGCAGTTCGAACAGAAAATAGCCAAGAAAGAAAATGCCGGCGCCGAGCCCGAACACCGTTTCGCTGAACGCGAGATCCTGCGACATCTGCAGTTTCGCGAAGCCGACGTTCACGCGGTCGAGATACGCGACCACGTAGCAGAGCATCAGGAACGGCACGATGCGCCAGAACACTTTCTTGTAGGTGCGGTCGAGCTCCGCCGATTGGGCGGGCGCGGTGGGCGAGCGGCTTGCGGCCGCGTCGAGAGCAGTCATCGTCGTCTCCAGGGATGTCGTGTGCCGGCGGCGCGTACGCCGCCGGATCGTGTGTGTGTGCTGACGGAAGGGCCCGCGCACACGGCGGGCATGGGAATCGCGGTGTTACCAGCGCGCGCCGAAGCTGGCACGCAATTCGTCGAGCGCGGCTTCGTCGAGCGGGTCGGGTTTCGGGTGCGTCATCAGCCACAGCCGCGCCGTTTCCTCGAGTTCCTCGAGCGCATACGACGCGTGCGACACCGACGGCCCCCACATCACAGGGCCGAGGCGCTCGAGCAGCACGCCGCGCACCCGGTCGGCGAGCGCCGCGACTTCGGCCGCGACGGCCGGGTCGCCGGGGCGGCGGTAGCGGATCAGCGGAATGTGGCCGACCTTCATCACGTAGTACGGCGTGATCGGCGGCAGCACGTCGGTGTCGCGCCACACGCCCGCGAGCGTCAGCGCGACGAGGTGCGTCGAATGCGTGTGGACGACGCCGTTCGCTTCGGCGTTGCGCGCGTAGATGCCGCGATGCAGCGCGAGCGTCTTCGACGGCTTGCCGCCCGATACGGGCTGGCCGTCCGCGCCGACCTTCGCGATGTCGTTCGGGTCGAGCCGGCCGAGGCACGCGTCGGTCGGCGTAATGAGCCAGCCGTCGGGCAGCCGCGCGCTGATGTTGCCGGCGCTGCCCACCGCGTGGCCGCGCGCATACAGGCTTGCGCCGACCACGCAGATCTCTTCGCGCAGTTTCGCTTCGTCGCTCATCGTGCGGCTCCGTCCAGCGCGCGCAGCGCCTTGTCGAAAAAGTCCGTGGTGCCGAAGTTGCCGGACTTCAGCGCGAGGCCGAGCGGCTGCGCGTCGATGGTGGCCGTTGCCGGCACGCCCGGATCGATCTGCGCGCCGATCTGCAGCGACTTCACGTCGAGCGCCTGCACGACCGCGCCGGACGTTTCGCCGCCGGCGACGACGAACTTGCGCACGCCGAGCTCACGCAGGCCGCTCGCGATCGCCGCGAGCGTGGCTTCGACGAGATGGCCGGCCGCGTCGACGCCGAGCGCCTGCTGCACGGCCTTCACTTCGTCGGGCGTCGCGGTCGCATAGATCAGCACGGGCTGCGGCAGGTGCGAGCGCGCGAACGCGAGCGCCTGGTCGACGACGGGTTCGCCGCGCGAGGCCGCGAGCGGATCGATGCGGAAGCTCGGCCGCGTGGCGCGCCATGCGGCGACCTGCGCGTTGGTGGCCTTCGACGCACTGCCGGCGAGCACGGCCGACAGGCCGTCGATGCGCGGCAGCGACGCCGCGTTGTCGCGCTCGGGCAGTTGCTCCGCGCGGCGGAAATTCGCGGGCAGGCCGAGCGCGATGCCCGAGCCGCCGGTGACGAGCGGCAGGCCCGCGCACGCTTCGCCGAGTACGTAGAGGTCGCGATCCGACAGCGCGTCGGCGATCGCGAAGCGCACGCCTTCCGCACGCAGCTGGTCGATCCGCGTGCGGACGGCGGCCGCGCCCAGCGCGATCGTGTCGTAGCGGATCAGGCCGACCGGCGACTGCGTCTGCCGCTGCAGCACGCGCACGAGGTTCGCATCCTTCATCGGCGTGAGCGGATGGTTCTCCATCCCCGATTCGTTCAGCAGCACGTCGCCGACGAACAGGTGGCCGCGATAGATCGTGCGGCCGTTCTCGGGGAACGCCGGGCACGCGATCGTGAAGCCGCCACCGGCCGCATCGAGCAGCGCATCGGCGACGGGCCCGATGTTGCCCGCATCGGTCGAGTCGAACGTCGAGCAGTACTTGAAGAAGAACTGCCGGCAGCCTTGCGCGCGCAGCCATGCGTATGCGGCCAGAGATTGCGCGACGGCGTCGGCTGCGGGGATCGTGCGCGACTTCAGCGCGACGACGATCGCGTCGGCGTCGAGCGCGGCGTCAGCTGCAGCGCCGTCGGCGGGCACGCCGATCGTCTGCACGGTGCGCATGCCGCTCTTGACGAGCATGTTCGCGAGATCGGTCGCGCCGGTGAAATCGTCGGCGATGCAGCCGAGCAGGGGACGGGAAGCGGAAGCGGTCATGGCAGAAGCGTCGTTCGAATCAGCGGGCGGGCGGCAGCGTGATGCCGGGGAAAGTCTTGATCACGGCGGAATCGTCCTCGCCGCCGTGGCCGGCGCTCGACGCGCTCATGAACATCTGGTGCGCGGTGGCCGACAGCGGCAGCGGGAACTTGCTGCGGCGCGCGGTATCGAGCACGAGGCCGAGATCCTTCACGAAGATGTCGACGGCCGACAGCGGCGTGTAGTCGCCGTTCAGGATGTGCGGCACGCGGTTCTCGAACATCCACGAGTTGCCGGCGCTATGCGTGATCACGTCATACAGTGCGTCCGCATCGACGCCTTCGCGCAGGCCGAGCGCCATCGCTTCGGCTGCCGCCGCGATGTGCACGCCGGCCAGCAGCTGGTTGATGATCTTCACCTTCGAGCCGATGCCGTGCGCGTCGCCGAGGCGATAGACCTTGCCGGCGATCGCGGCGAGCACGTCCTCGCAGCCCGCGTACGCGGCGGCCGGACCCGACGTCATCATCGTCATCTCGCCGGAGGCCGCGCGCGCGGCGCCGCCCGATACCGGCGCATCGAGCATCTGCAGGCCGGCGGCCTCGATGCGTGCGCCGAGCGCGACCGCGAATTCCGGTGCGACGGTCGCGCTTGCGATCACGACGCCGCCCGGCTTCATCGCCGCGACCGCACCGTGCTCGCCGAACAGCACCGTTTCGGTCTGCGCGGCATTGACGACCAGCGTGACGACGACGTCGCACTGCGCGCCGAGTTCGGCTGGCGTCGCGCACGCGATGCCGCCTTCGGCCGCGAACGCCTGCAGCACGGTGTCGCGCACGTCGCATGCGTGGACGCGCAGGCCGGCGCGCAGCAGCGAGCGGGCGACGCCGAGGCCCATCGCGCCGAGGCCGATGACTCCAACATTTCGTGACATGGTCAACCTTGATCGATTCGGGAGAGGGGCGGCACGCTGGCCGCCGGGTTCAGCAGATACCGGCTTCCGCGAGACGGCGGGCGGCGTTGTACATGTGCGTGCGCGCCGCGTTGCGTGCGGCCATCGGGTCGCGCGCGCGGATCGCATCGGCGATTGCCGCGTGTTCCTCCCGCACCTGGCGCGAGAAGTCCTCGCGCGTCGCTTCGTTGCGCCGCGTGACCTTCACGCCGGCTTCCAGGTACTGGTTCAGGAACTGCAGCGTCTTCAGGAAATACGGGTTGCCGGTGACGGCCGCGATCGTGCGGTGGAACGCGACGTCTTCCGCGACGCCGTCGCGCCCTTCGGCCACTGCATCGTCGATCTTGCGCAGCGCGTCGTCGATGTCGGCCATGTCTTCATCGGTGTGGTTCAACGCGGCTTCGGCCGCGACTTCGGCCTCGATCGCGCGGCGCACCGCGAGCAGGTGCGGCAGCGAGGTGGCTTCGACCGCTTCCGCGTAGTCGATCCGCAGCGGCCGGATCGCGCCGTGCTGGTTCACGTACACGCCGCTGCCCTGGCGCGGCTCGACCACGCCTTCGTTCTTCAGCCGCGAGATCGCCTCGCGGATCACGGTGCGGCTCACGCCGAATTCCTGCGCGAGCACGGCCTCCGTCGGCAGCTTGCCGGTGGCGGAAAAGCTGCCGACTTCGATCTGCTTGAGCAGTTGCTGCGCGACATGGTCGCTCATCGCACGGGCGGGAATTTTCTCGAACATGGTGCTCTAGCTTGTAAGGTTATGTGGTCATCATACAAATTTGGATGTGCGTCAGCATCCGGGATAACCCTCGGTTAACAGGTGGCAACGTCGATTAAATTGATTGGAACCGGTTCCAATTGACGCAAAACCGATGCGTTCGAGTGTCGATTCGCGATCGGTTGGAAAAGGGGCGGGTGCCCGTCGCCGTCAGTCGGCGACGTCTTCGACGGGGTCCGCGGCGATCGCCGCGCCGGCTTCCGCCGCTTCACCGCCCCGTTCCCGATAAGTCGCCGGCGGCACGCCGAACTGCTTGCGGAACTCGCGCCCGAGGTGCGATGCATCGGCGAACCCGCAGCTCGACGCGATATCGGCCACCGTGCGATCCGAGCTCGTCAGCAGCCACGCGGCGGTGCGCAGCCGCACCTGCTTCGCGAACGCCTGCGGGCTCTTGCCCGTTTCGGCCTTGAACAGCCGCTCGAGCTGCCGCGTCGACAAGTCGAGCTTGCTCGCGAGCTCGTCGAGCGACAGTGCGCGCCCGACATGCTGTTCCATCAGGAGAATCGCGCGCTTGACCTTCGGGTGCGTGGCCGGCTCGAGGCCCGGCGGATGCGGTTGCGGCGCATTGCCCTTCTGCATCTCGCCGACCAGCAGGATGCGCAGCGCCTTCTGCACGGTTGCGTGATCGAAATGGCGCAGCAGGATCGCGGCGGCGACGTCGATCGACGCCCGGCCGCCCGAACAGGTGATGCGGCGCCGGTCGATCACGAACAGCCTGTCGGCGATCAGCAGGTCGGGATCGGCAGCCGGAAAGCGCTCGATGAAATCCCAGTAATGGAACCAGCTCACGCAGGTGCGGTGCCCGTCGAGCACGCCCGCGCGCATCAGCGTGAACACGCCCGTGCAGATGCCGACGACCGTCGCACCGTCGGCCGCCGAGCGGCGGATGAAGTCGAGCGTCTCGGGGCCCGCCTGCGGGCCCGAATGCAGCAACCCGCCGACCACCACCACATAGTCGAACGGCTCGGCCGCGTCGAGCGTCTCCCACGGCGTGATCTGGATCCCGCAGCTCGCGCGCACCGGCGCGAGGGTCTCCCCGATCACGCTCCATGCGCAGCGCACGGGCTTGCTGTAGTCGCCGTCGTCCGCCGACAGCCGCAGCATGTCGACGAAGCCCGAGAAGGCCGTCAGCGTGAAGTTCGGCAGCAGCACGATGCCGAAGCGGATACGCCGCGGCGCGGGTTCTGCGAGGGGGGAAGCGGGTGCGTCAGGTGTCATCGCGGCCAATCTCTTCACGCCGGGCAGGCGGTCTCACTCAGTCTGTTGATACGGGTACGGCAGTCGGGCGCGGATGCAGCCAGCGTCGCCGATCGGTTCCGGCCCGACTTGTGGTTTTCCGTCGCCAACCATCGCCAAAACGCACTTTCGGGGCCGCCGAAGTGGCGCTTGGCGGCGCTATCCCACGTCGATGCCGTTTTTGTTCTATCGGCCGATTTTACGCTTTGATGTACTGGCGCCAACGTCATTTCACGTGTGTCCCACCCAGAGGAAGCCAGATGAACGTCAGCGTCTTCGACCTGTTCAAGATCGGCATCGGCCCGTCCAGTTCGCATACGGTCGGCCCGATGATCGCCGCGTGCCGCTTCGCGTCGCACGTGGAGGACGCGAACCTGCTCGGTTTCGCGCGCCGCGTGCGGGTCGAACTATACGGCTCGCTCGGCGCGACCGGCAAGGGTCACGGCACCGACAAGGCCGTGCTGCTCGGTCTCGAGGGCCATCTGCCCGACACGATCGATCCGGACCTGATCGAGCCGCGCCTCGCCGCGATCCGCGCGGAGAAATCGCTGTCGCTGCTCGGCAAGCAGACCGTCCGCTTCGAGGAAAAGGAGCACATCGGCTTCTATCGCAAGCTGATGAGCGGCACGAGCATCGTGCACCCGAACGGCATGCGCTTCCAGGCCTTCGACGAGCACGGCCAGCTGCTCGTCGAGAAAGAGTATTACTCGGTCGGCGGCGGCTTCGTCGTGAACCGCGACGGCGATCGCGTGAACGGCGTGCGCGCGGCGGTCGAGGTGCCGTATCCGTTCCGCACCGGCGACGACCTGATGCGCCAGTGCCGCGAGCACGGGCTGTCGATCGCCGAGCTGATGATGCGCAACGAATGCGCGCTGCGTCCCGCCGACGAAGTGCGCGCCGGGCTGCTCGCGATCTGGCGCACGATGGCCGCCTGCGTCGAGCGCGGTTGCAAGGTCGAAGGCGACCTGCCGGGCCCGATGCGCGTGAAGCGCCGCGCGGCCGAGCTGAACAACCGCCTGCGCGAGCGCTCGGAAGAGTCGCTGCGCGACCCGCTGTCGATGCTCGACTGGGTCAACCTGTATGCAATGGCCGTCAACGAGGAGAACGCCGCCGGCGGCCGCGTCGTCACCGCGCCGACCAACGGCGCGGCCGGCGTGATCCCCGCGGTGCTGCACTACTACGTGAAGTTCGTGCCGGGCTCGAACGAAGCCGGCATCGTCGAATTCCTGATGACGGCCGCGGCGATCGGGATCATCTACAAGGAAACCGCGTCGATCTCCGGTGCTGAAGTGGGCTGCCAGGGCGAAGTGGGCGTCGCGTGCTCGATGGCTGCTGCCGCACTTGCCGCCGTGATGGGCGGCACGCCGGACCAGGTCGAGAACGCGGCCGAGATCGGCATGGAGCACAACCTCGGGATGACCTGCGACCCGGTCGGCGGGCTCGTGCAGATCCCGTGCATCGAGCGCAACGCGATGGGTGCGATCAAGGCGCTGAACGCGTCGCGCATGGCGCTGAAGGGCAATGGCCAGCACTACGTGTCGCTCGATTCGGTCATCAAGACGATGCGCGAGACGGGCGCCGACATGAAGACGAAATACAAGGAAACGTCGCGCGGCGGTCTGGCCGTGAACGTCATCGAATGCTAAACGAAGGATCACTCACATGAGCCGCTACTCGATATTCAGCCTGTTCCGCAACGGCCTCTCGTATCACGAGAACTGGGAAAAGCAGTGGAAGAGCCCGGAACCGAAGAAGGAATACGACGTCGTGATCGTCGGCGGCGGCGGCCACGGCCTCGCGACCGCGTACTACCTCGCGAAAGAGCATGGCATCACGAACGTCGCGATTCTCGAGAAGGGCTGGATCGGCGGCGGCAACACCGCGCGCAACACGACGATCGTGCGCTCGAACTATCTGTGGGACGAATCGGCCGCGCTGTACGAGAAGGCGATGAAGCTGTGGGAAGGGCTGTCGCAGGACCTGAACTACAACGTGATGTTCAGCCAGCGCGGCGTGATGAACCTGGCCCACACGCTGCAGGACGTGCGTGACACCGAGCGCCGCGTGAACGCGAACCGGCTGAACGGCGTCGACGCCGAATTCCTGACGCCCGCGCAGATCAAGGAAATCGAGCCGACCATCAACCTGAACAGCCGCTACCCGGTGCTCGGCGCATCGATCCAGCGCCGCGCGGGCGTCGCGCGTCACGATGCGGTGGCCTGGGGCTTCGCGCGCGGCGCCGATCGCGCGGGCGTCGACATCATCCAGAACTGCCAGGTGACGGGCATTCGCCGCGAAGGCGGCGCGGTGGTCGGCGTCGATACGGTGAAGGGCTTCATCAAGGCGAAGAAGGTCGCGGTGGTTGCGGCCGGCAACACGACGACGCTCGCCGACATGGCCGGCGTGCGCCTGCCGATCGAAAGCCACCCGCTGCAGGCGCTGGTGTCCGAGCCGATCAAGCCGGTCGTCAACTCGGTGATCATGTCGAACGCGGTGCACGCGTACATCAGCCAGTCCGACAAGGGCGACCTCGTGATCGGCGCCGGTATCGACCAGTACACGGGCTTCGGCCAGCGCGGCAGCTTCCACATCATCGAAAGCACGCTGCAGGCGATCGTCGAGATGTTCCCGGTGTTCTCGCGCGTGCGGATGAACCGCCAGTGGGGCGGCATCGTCGACGTGTCGCCGGACGCGTGCCCGATCATCACCAAGACCGACGTGAAGGGCCTCTATTTCAACTGCGGCTGGGGCACCGGCGGCTTCAAGGCGACGCCCGGCTCGGGCTGGGTGTTCGCGCACACGATCGCCCGCGACGAACCGCATCCGCTGAACGCGCCGTTCGCGCTCGACCGTTTCTACACGGGCCACCTGATCGACGAGCACGGCGCTGCCGCCGTCGCGCACTGACCGCTACCGCACAGACACAGGAGAAAGAAACATGTTGCTGATCGAATGTCCGTGGTGCGGGCCGCGCGCCGAATCCGAGTTCTCGTGCGGCGGTGAGGCCGACATCGTGCGCCCCGTCAACAACGAGAACATGACCGACCGCGAATGGGGCGAATACGTGTTCATGCGCGAGAACAAGCGCGGGCTGCACAAGGAGCAGTGGCTGCATGCGCAGGGCTGCCGCCGCTGGTTCAAGGCCACGCGCGATACGGTGACCTACGATATCAAGGGCTACGAAAAGTTCGGTGGCGACGCTGCCGGCAACGCACACGAAGAGGGCACGAGCAAATGAGCCAGAAAGACCGCCTCGGCACCGGTGGCCGCATCAATCGCGCGATTCCGCTGACCTTCACGTTCAACGGGCGCACGTATCAGGGCTTCCAGGGCGACACGCTCGCGTCCGCGCTGCTCGCGAACGGCGTGCACTTCGTCGCGCGCAGCTTCAAGTACCACCGTCCGCGCGGGATCGTGACGGCCGACGTCGCGGAACCGAATGCCGTCGTGCAGCTCGAATCGGGCCCGTACACGGTGCCGAACGCGCGCGCGACCGAGATCGAGCTGTACCAGGGGCTCGTCGCGTCCAGCGTGAACGCGGAGCCGACGCTCGAGAACGACAAGTACGCGATCAACCAGAAGCTGTCGCGCTTCCTGCCGGCCGGCTTCTATTACAAGACCTTCATGTGGCCGCGCAACATGTGGCCGAAGTACGAAGAGAAGATCCGTGAAGCAGCCGGCCTCGGCAAGGCGCCGGAAGCGCTCGACGCCGACCGTTACGACAAGTGCTACGCGCATTGCGACGTGCTCGTGGTCGGCGGTGGCCCGTCGGGCCTCGCGGCCGCGCATGCGGCGGCCACGGCCGGCGCGCGCGTGATCCTCGTCGACGACCAGCGCGAGCTCGGCGGCAGCCTGCTGTCGTGCCGTGCCGAGATCGACGCGAAGCCCGCGCTGCAGTGGGTCGAGAAGATCGAGGCCGAGCTGCGCAAGCTGCCCGACGTGACGATCCTGTCGCGCAGCACCGCGTTCGGCTACCAGGACCACAACCTCGTGACGGTCACGCAGCGTTTGACCGATCACCTGCCGGTGTCGATGCGCAAGGGCACGCGCGAGCTGCTGTGGAAGGTCCGCGCGAAGCGCGTGATCCTCGCGACCGGCGCGCACGAGCGGCCGATCGTGTTCGGCAACAACGACCTGCCGGGCGTGATGCTCGCCGGCGCGGTGTCCACCTACGTGCATCGCTTCGGCGTGCTGCCGGGCCGCAACGCGGTCGTGTTCACGAACAACGATCGCGCCTACCAGACCGCGCTCGACCTGAAGGCGTGCGGCGCGAAGGTGACGGTCGTCGATTCGCGCGCATCGTCGAACGGCGCGCTGCCGGCCGCCGCGAAGCGGCAGGGCGTGACGGTGATGAGCGGCGCGGTCGTGACGGGCGCATCGGGCAAGTGGCGCGTATCGTCGGTCGACGTCGCGTCCCTCTCGAACGGCCAGGTGGGCGGCAAGCTGCAGACGCTGCCGTGCGACCTCGTCGCGATGTCGGGCGGCTTCAGCCCCGTGCTGCACCTGTTCGCGCAGTCGGGCGGCAAGGCGTGCTGGAACGACGAGAAGGCCTGCTTCCTGCCGGGCAAGCCCGTGCAGGCGGAAGCGAGCATCGGTGCGGCGGCCGGCGAATTCGGCCTGGCGCGCGCACTGCGGCTCGCGGTCGATGCGGGGATGGAAGCGGCGAAAGCGGCAGGCTTCACGGCTGCGCAGCGTCCGGCCGCACCGCAAGTCGCCGAAGCCGTCGAAGGCGCGCTGCAGCCGCTGTGGCTCGTCGGCAGCCGCGAGGCCGCGGCGCGCGGGCCGAAGCAGTTCGTCGACTTCCAGAACGACGTGTCGGCGGCGGACATCCTGCTCGCCGCACGCGAAGGCTTCGAGTCGGTCGAGCACGTGAAGCGCTACACGGCGATGGGCTTCGGCACCGACCAGGGCAAGCTCGGCAACATCAACGGGATGGCGATCCTCGCGGGGGCGCTCGGCAAGACGATTCCGGAAACGGGCACGACGACGTTCCGCCCGAACTACACGCCCGTGTCGTTCGGCACGTTCGCGGGCCGCGAGCTCGGCGATTTCCTCGACCCGATCCGCAAGACCTGCGTGCACGAATGGCACGTCGAGCACGGCGCGCTGTTCGAGGACGTCGGCAACTGGAAGCGGCCCTGGTACTTCCCGAAGAACGGCGAGGATCTCCATGCGGCCGTGAAGCGCGAATGCCTGGCGGTGCGCAACAGCGTCGGCATCCTCGACGCGTCGACGCTCGGCAAGATCGACATCCAGGGCCCGGATGCCGTGAAGCTGCTGAACTGGATGTACACGAACCCGTGGAACAAGCTCGAAGTGGGCAAGTGCCGCTACGGGCTGATGCTCGACGAGAACGGGATGGTGTTCGACGACGGCGTGACGGTGCGCCTCGCCGACCAGCATTTCATGATGACGACTACGACGGGCGGCGCGGCGCGCGTGCTCACGTGGCTCGAACGCTGGCTGCAGACCGAATGGCCCGACATGAAGGTGCGGCTGTCGTCGGTCACCGATCACTGGGCGACGTTCGCGGTGGTCGGCCCGAAGAGCCGCAAGGTCGTGCAGAAGGTGTGCCAGGACATCGACTTCGGCAACGAAGCGTTCCCGTTCATGAGCTACCGGAACGGCACCGTCGCAGGCGCGAAGGCGCGCGTGATGCGGATCAGCTTCTCAGGCGAGCTCGCCTATGAAGTGAACGTGCCGGCGAATGCGGGCCGCGCGGTGTGGGAAGCGCTGATGGCGGCCGGTGCCGAGTTCGACATCACGCCGTACGGCACCGAGACGATGCACGTGCTGCGCGCGGAGAAGGGCTACATCATCGTCGGCCAGGATACCGACGGCTCGATCACGCCGTACGACCTCGGAATGGGCGGGCTCGTTGCGAAGTCGAAGGACTTCCTCGGCAAGCGTTCGCTCGCGCGCTCGGACACCACGAAGGAAGGCCGCAAGCAGTTCGTCGGCCTGCTGACCGAGGACGAACAGTACGTGCTGCCGGAAGGCGCGCAGATCGTCGCGAAGGACACGCAGGTGTCGGCGGTCGATCCGACGCCGATGATCGGACACGTGACGTCGAGCTACTACAGCCCGATCCTGAAGCGCTCGATCGCGCTCGCGGTGGTGAAGGGCGGCCTGAACAAGATGGGCGAGAGCGTCGTGATTCCGCTGGCCAACGGCAAGCGCATCACCGCGAAGATCTCGAGCCCGGTTTTCTACGATACCGAAGGGGTGCGCCAGCATGTGGAATGAAACCAGAAACCAGTCGCAGGTGGCGGGCGCGGGCGGCGTGACGCTTGAATCGCCGTTCGTCGGCGCGGCCGACGTGCTGAAGCCGCACCAGGCGCGCGCCTCGAAGAAGTTCACGTTGCGCGAGCGGCCGTTCCTCGATCTCGTCAACGTGCGCGGCGAGTTGAGCGATCCGGCGTTCGTCAGTGCGTTCGAGCGCGTGGTCGGCTGCCGGCCGCCCGCGGAGCCGAACACGATCGTGCGCGGCGCCGAGTACGACGTGCTGTGGCTCGGTCCCGACGAGTGGCTCGTGCGCTCGAACGGGCCCGTGCAGGCTGGCGTGCTCGAAGCGAAGCTCGCGGAAGCCGTGCAGGGCACGTATGCGGCGGCTGTCGACGTCGGCAGCGGCTATACGGTCGTCGAGATCAGCGGCGAGCGTGTGCGCGACGTGCTCGCGCGCGGCTGCCCGCTCGATCTCCATCCGCGTGCGTTCAAGGCGGGCCAGTGCGCGCAGTCGCACTACTTCAAGTCGTCGATCGTGCTGATCCCGACGGGCGACGATGCGTTCGAGATCGTCCTGCGTCGCAGCTTCGCCGACTACTTCGTGCGCATCATGCTCGACGCGGCCGCGCCGCTCGCATCATGAAGCCGTTCGACGAACCGTTCGTGGCGATCGACGCGCCGCGCCTGCGCGGGCGCGGCTGGAGCGTGTTCGTCGACGAACTGAAGGTGCCTGCGCGGATCGGCATTCATGCGCACGAGCATGAAGCGCCGCAGCCGATCGTGATCGATGCAAGGCTCGGCTACCGGTGCGAGCCGAGCGAGCAGGGCGAGTGGATCGATTACGACGGCTATTGCGCGCGCGTTGCCGCGTTCCTGTCGCACAAGCCGCATACGCGGCTGCTGGAGACGCTCGTCGCCGACATCGCGGTGCTGTCGTTTCGCGAATGGCCGGCGCTGGAGTCGCTGACGCTGTCGGTGTACAAGCCGAAGATCCGGCCCGGCACGCGGCGAGTGGGCGTGTCGCTCGACTGGACGCGCGGGGACTATTTGCGGTGGACGGGAGCGGCGGGGCAGTTTTGATGCGGGAGAGGCGGCGATCCTTCGCCCACGCGATTGCTCATAGTTCCTGGAATATCGGAACAATGGCCCGTTGGTGGTTGCCGCCCGTCTTTATTCCTGAAATATCGGAACAATGAGACGTTCATTCCCCGTCACTTGTAACGCGAGCGCTCCTGGGCAACCCACCGCGGACCCGCTCCAGTAGCTTGCGCCGGCTTCCCAGTCAATGTCCGCGGTGCCCCCTGCTACGAGCCATGCCAGCGGCAATGCCATTGCCGGTTCGGCCGCGATTTGCGTGCGTTAATCATCGCGGCAACCGCCAGCGGCAGTCTTTTCAGGATTGTTTTTTCGCAAACCTGGCAGCGCCTGTTCCAATTCCCGCCGCACTTCCTCTGTCCGCCTTTCGATGTTTCCCACGTACTATTCGCTATTGGAAAAAAATCACGAAGACCATCGGGAACGCGATGATAAAACGTGCCGTGACTTGCGTTGTTGCCGCTTTGGTGCCCCTCATCGCACATGCAGGGTGCAGTGAGAACCTCCAGAACTGGTTCGCACAACTCCATCCCGGCCAAACGCTGGATGCTGCTCATGCGGTTTGCAAGGTCTGGCCCGCGAATGAGGCGCTGACGATCGGGGTGCTACCTCTGGGGCAGAAACGCAACAGCGACGGGCCGAACATCGTCGACATCGAGGTACTGGTTGCCGATACGACTACAGGCGCGATTGTCGCGCATCGGTTTCAGCGATCGGCAATTCACTACCGAGAGGATCACTATTTTGACGGCATCGAGCTCGACACGGCGCGCTATCAGCTGACCTCCACTCAACGTGCCTTCGGCGTGCGCCTGAAGTCGTCTGGCGGCCCGCCCGCGGAGATGTCAGGCATCGCTACGCTGAGTCTCTATTTGATCGATGGGCAGCATTTGCGTACGGTGTTGGATCGGCTGATTGTGAGCGATTGGACGGGCGACCGTGATGGTCCCTGTACAAGCTCGTCAGGAACATCACGCACAGTCGCGCTCGGCCCGGTAGACACGCAAGGCTATGCCGTTTTGCGGGTCAGCGAAAAGTACGTCGAGCACGAGAGCCGGCTCGAAGTCGATAGATGCTCGGATCACACGTCACCCGCACAACGCCGTAACGTTACGCTCGACTATCGCGATGGCACGTACCGTATTCCGGACGCGATGCGGCATGCCGATTGATCGGCGGCTTCCGCGCCGTTCAACGTGACAGGTGGTGAGCAGTGAGACGTTCGGTCCTTGACGGATATCGCGAGGTTCACCCGCGATAGCTGCGGAACAGTTCAGGCGTGTCGCAGCTATCGCCCCGTGCGATCGCATCAAGCCGCAGCCGCCCCATCCAGCGCCGGATAGTCGACATACCCGCGCGCATCGCCGCCGAAGAACGTTTCGCGCCGCGCGTCGTTCATCGGCGCGCCGGTCTTCAGCCGCGTCACGAAATCCGGATTCGCCAGCACCATCTGCCCGTACGCTTCGAGATCGGCCAGCCCCGACGTCACGTCCGTGCCGATCGCGTCGCGCATGCGGCCCGGGCGGTTCAGGATCAGCGTGCCGTTCCAGCGCGCACGCAGGTCGGCCAGCAGCGCTTCGTCGCCCTGATGCATCACGTGCAGGTAGGCGAGGCCGAGCCGGTCGAGTTCCGTCGCGAGATGGCGATACAGGTCCGGCCCTTGCTCGCCTTCGTCGAGGCCGCCCAGCGTGTTGCCGGGCGATACGCGGATGGCCGTGCGGTCCGCACCGATCTCGTCGGCAATCGCCGTGGCCACCTCGATCGCGAAGCGTGCGCGGTTCTCGATCGAGCCGCCGTATGCGTCGGTACGCGTGTTGGCGTTCGGCGCGAAGAACTGCTGGATCAGATAGCCGTTCGCGGCGTGGATCTCGACGCCGTCGGCGCCCGCCTCGATCGCGCGGCGCGCGGCAAGGCGGAAGTCGTTCACGGTCTCGCGCACTTCGTCGGGCGTCAGCGCGCGCGGCGCGGGAATGTCCAGCATCCCCTTCATCGTGAACATCGGCGCGTTCGGCGCGATCGCCGACGGGGCGACGGCCTGACGGTGATGCGGCGTATTGTCGGGATGCGACATGCGCCCGACGTGCATCAGCTGGATGAACAGCCGGCCGCCGCGTGCATGCACGCGGTCGCTGATCGCCTTCCAGCCGGCGACGTGCGCGTCGGTATAGATGCCGGGCGTCGTCAGGTAGCCTTGCCCGTCGTCCGACGGCTGCGTGCCTTCGGACACCAGCAGGCCGAGGCTTGCCCGCTGCGCGTAATACTCGGCGGCCCATTCGCCGGGCGTGCCGTCGAAGGCGGCGCGGCTGCGGGTCATCGGCGCCATGACGAGGCGGTTTTCCAGCGTATAGCGGCCCACGCGGACCGGGGTGAACAGTTGGCTCATGATGCGTCAGCTCCTCGAGATTCGGGACGGCGGCACCGGGTCGATGCCGCTTCGGGCGCCGGCCGCGCACGGGTGTGCCGACCTCGCCTCCACGCACCCATCATCCATTGCTTCCTTTTCGGGATAAACCGGGTAATCTGGATAACATTGATCCATTGATGGAGCAGTGAGCATGGAACTGCTGAACGACATGGCGCTGTTCGTCGAAGTCGTGAAGGCGAAGGGTTTTCGCAGTGCGGCCGAGACGCTGGGGATGCCGAACTCGACGCTGTCGCGGCGCATCGGCGCGCTGGAGAAAGCGATCGGGCTGCGGCTGCTGCATCGCACGACGCGCCGCATCGAGCTGACCGAGGCCGGCCAGCTTTACTTCGAGCGCTGCAAGCGCATCGTCGACGAGGCGCGGCTCGCACACGAGCAGCTCGGCGGCCTGCTGGCTGAGCCGACCGGCGTGCTGCGCGCGTCGTTTCCGGTCGATTTCGCGGTGGTCATTCTGGCGCCGCTGCTCGTCGAATTCGCGAACCGCCATCCGAAGCTGAGCTTCGATTTCGAACTGACGTCGCGGCGTGTCGACCTCGTGAGCGAACCGTTCGACGTCGCGATCCGCATGGGCCCATCCGAGGATTCGCAACTGATCGCGCGGCGGTTCGCGACGTTACGGAACTACCTGTATGCGTCGCCCGGTTATCTCGAGCGCGCCGGCGAGCCGCACGAACCGGAAGACCTCACCCGGCACGCGTGCCTCGGCTTGCAGCGGAGCGGGTCTTGGACGCTGCGCGACGGCACGCGGTCCGTTGCGGTGCCGGTGAGCAGCCGTTTCGGCGCGAACAGCGTCGGCATGCTGCGGCGCCTGGCCACGCTCGACGCGGGCATCATCGTGCTGGCGGAGGCGATCGTCGCGGACGATCTGGCCGCCGGCCGGCTGCGCCGCGTGATGCCCGAATGGGAGGGCGAGCCGATTCCCGTCTATGCGATGACGGAAACGCGGCTGCTGCCCGCGAAGACGCAGCATTTCATCGAGTTTCTGCGGGAGCGTTTCGCGCAGGCGTGACAGGTGGTTGCGCGGGCATCCTTCCGTCGGTCACGGCTGCGCCGGTTGCGGCGCGTCCAGCTGCGCTTCCCATTTCTTCAGGATGCGCACGCGTGCCTGGCTGAAATCGACCCAGCAGTTCATCCGCGCGTCTTCCGGGATCATCTGCTGCGGATTGGCGGCCTTCACGTAGTCGCAGGTGTCGTCGGCGAAGCGGGTCCAGCTTGCCTGCGACTTCGCGAGCGCGCCGGCGGCATCGGGGTTGCGCTGCTTGAGCTTGTGCTCGAGCGACCGGTATGCGCGCTCGACGGCCTGGTTGTTCTGGTCGAGTATGCAGATCCACACGTTGTTCATCGTCGGGCCGTGTTTCTCGCAATCGACGGCGGCGAACGCGGTGGTGTGACCGATCGCCAGCGCGGCGACGGCAAGGAAGCGGCAGACGTGGCGCATGCGCGTCGAACGAAGGGGGACTAGTTGTTGCGGGCCGACGTCGGGTTCGTCTTGTCGCTGACCGGCACCATGCGGCCCTTCGCATCGTTCGCGGGATTAGCGGGATTCGCGGCTTTCGCGTCGTCGTCCGGTTCGAGCACGAAGCGGAACGAATCGACCCGCTGCATCACCTTCGCCGCATACGCGTTCGAACCGCCGCTGTAGCTCCTCAGTCCGGCCCGCACGTCGCCACCGGCCGCCCTCACGTAGCCCGACAGAATCGCGGAGCCGACTTCGACGTTCGCGTTCGGTTCGGTCAGGTCCTTCACGTTGCGCACCAGGCCGCGGTGCGCGGCCGGCACGACCTGCATCAGCCCGGTCGCGCCATGCTGGCCGCGCGCCTTTTCCTGGAAGCGCGATTCGATCGAAATAATGGCGTAAACGAGGGCGGGCGGCAGCGAATATTTCGTCGCAGTGACGCTCACGATATCGGCAAGCTTCGCGGCCCGTTCCTTCGCGACGCCGAACTTCTTCGTCAGGTAGGACGTGATGCGGCGGTTTGCTTCGTTCGGCTGATCGTTGGCGTCGGCGAGCGGCGCGGATGCCACGGACGGTGCCGATGCGGCCGCTTCGGGCGCGGACGCAGGCAGTGCGGGCGCTTGCTGCGCCGATGCCTGTTGCGCGATGCCGAGCGAAAGCACGATCAGCCAGAGAAACCGTCGCATGGTGGGGTGCGGGGAATGGGAAGGCGCCTAGTATATCGGCCAATCGCTGCCGATGGTCGAGCGCCGGTTCGAATGAAAGCGGCATGTAGGCTTGTGTCGACCCGCGCCGATCGGGGAGCCGATCGTTGCGCGGACACGCATCGGAGTCCGGATGAACGTCGCCCGGCGCTGCGTTTCGGTCGTTTTTACATGCGCCGGTGCGCGACAGGATGTGGCCCTACGCACACTGCGCACATTACGTGCGCCGTGTGGCCGCCACCCGTGCAATCGCGCCGATCGCATCGCTGACGAGCACCGCGAGCAGCCCGACGATCACGCCGCCCTGCAGCACGAACGCGGTATTCGACGTTTGAAGCCCCGCGATGATTACGTCGCCGAGCCCGCGCGCGGCGACCGTCGAGCCGATCGTCGCGGTGCCGAGATTGATCACGACCGCGAGCCGGACCCCGTTGACGATCACCGGAAACGCGAGCGGCAACTCGACCGACACGAGTTGCTGCCAGCCGCTCATCCCCATTCCGCGTGCGGCATCGACGACGTCGCGCGGCACGTCCTCGAGCCCCGCGATCGTGCTTTCGAACACGGGCAGGAGGCCGTACAGCACGAGCGCGATCAGCACGGGCTTCAATCCGAAGCCGACGGCCGGCACCGCGAGTGCGAGCACGGCGACGGGCGGGAAGGTCTGGCCGATGTCGACGACGCTGCGCGCGACCGGCAGGAAATCCGCGCCCCACGGCCGCGTGACCGCGATGCCGGCCGCGACCGCGACGATCGTGCCGATCACGCTCGACAACGCGACCGTGCCGAGATGGGCGAGCGTGAGGTCGAGCAGGCTCGCGCGATCGTAGATGACGGGCGCGCCGTTGTCCGCGAACGGCGCGAACAAGCCTTGCAGCCAAGCGGGGCGCAACAGCAGCACGAGCAGCAGTGCGAGCGCGGCCGCGCGTGCGACATACGCGGGAAGTGCCGATCGCCCGGGCCGCGTGCTGCCGTGCGCCGTCATGCGGGCTTCCTTGCGTGTGCACGGATCGCGTCGAGCGTGATGCGGCGCGCGTTGTGGCCGTCTGCTACTTCGACCGGCAACGCATCGACACCGCGCCACAGCAGCTCGGACACCGCATCGCGCAGCGTGCGCATCGCCGCGATCGGTTCGCCGTCGGCATGACCGGGTTCGGCCACCGCATCGATCGGCGTCAGCGCGAGCAGGCGCAGCGGCCGGTCGACGCCCGCGACGAGCTGCTCGACGACCCCGGCCGCGGGCTTGCCGAGAATCTCGGCCGGCGAGGCGACCTGCAACAGCCGGCCGCTGTCCATCACCGCGATCGTGTCGCCGAGCTTCAGCGCTTCCTCGATATCGTGCGTGACGATCACGACCGTGATGCCGAGACGGCGCTGCAGTGCGAACAGGTCGTCCTGCGCCTTGTTGCGGATGATCGGATCGAGCGCGCCGAACGGCTCGTCCATCAGCAGCATCGCGGGCTCGGCCGCGAGCGCGCGCGCGACGCCGACGCGCTGTTGCTGGCCGCCCGACAGTTCGTGCGGCAGCTTGCCGGCGAACTCGGCCGGCGGGAGATGAAACAGGTCGAGCAATTCGTTCACGCGCGCATCGATGCGGTCGGCCGGCCAGCCGAGCAGGCGCGGCACGGTCGCGATGTTGCGCGCGACGTTCCAGTGCGGAAACAGCCCGTGCCCCTGGATCGCATAGCCGATGCCGCGCCGCAGCTGCTCGGGCGCAACGGTGGCCGTATCGACGCCGTCGATGCGGATCGTGCCGCTGGTAGGCGCGATCAGCCGGTTGATCATGCGCAGCAGCGTCGACTTGCCGCTGCCCGATGCGCCGACGAGCGCGGTGATCGTGCCGCGCTTCATCGTCAGCGAGACGTCGTCGACGGCAACGATATCGCCGAAGCGTTTGCCGGCACGTTCGATCTCGATCATCCTGCACGCCCCTTCGCGAGCGTGGTCGCGGCTTCGAATATGACGGCCGCCACCAGCGCGAGCGCGATCGTCGGGATCGCGCCGAGCAGCACGAGATCGGCGGCCGATTGCCCGATCCCCTGGAAGATGAAGGTGCCGAAGCCGCCGCCGCCGATCAGCGCGGCGACCGCGGTCAGCCCGATGTTCTGCACGAGCACGATGCGCACGCCGCTCAGGATCACCGGCAGCGCGAGCACGAGATCGACGCGCAGCAGCCGCTGCGCGCGCGTCATGCCCATCGCGCGCGCCGCCTCGGTCACGTGCGGCGGCACTTGCCCGAGCCCGACCACGACACTCGACGCGATCGGCAGCAGCGAATACAGGAACAGCGCGAGCACGGCCGGAGCCACGCCGATGCCGCGGATGCCGAGCGCGGCCGCGAGCGGCACGTGTGCGGCGAGCAGGCCGAGCGGCGCCATCATCAGCCCGTACATCGCGATGCTGGGGATCGTCTGCACGATATTGAGCACGGGCATCGCGATGGTACGCACCGCCGCGATGCGCGCGCAGGCGATGCCGAGCGGCACGCCCGCGATGAGCGCGGCGGCCACCGAGCCGCCCGCGAGCGACACGTGCTGGATGGCTTCGCGCCAGAAATCGTCGCTGCGCACCGCGTATTCGCGCATCACGGAGAGGCCGTCCCACCAGCCGCTCGCGAGCGGCACCGAAATCGCCGTTATCGCGACGACGAGCGCGGCGAGACGCCGCCACGGGCCGAACGAGAGCCGTGCGAGCGCATCCGCGACGAGCACGGCCCATGCGAACAGCAGCAACCAGACGCCGGAGGAGGGCGACACGCGGGCGAGCGTGTCATCGGGAGCAACGACGTGCGTCGCGACCGCGCCGACCGCGTACGCGAGCGTCGCGAGCCACGCACAGCCGGCCGCGAGCCGCCACGTGGGGCGGCTCGCCGTCATCGCCCATAGTGCGCCGACGATCCACAGCGCGGCGAGCACGGCGCCTTGCAGGGCCGGCAGCGCGGCGAACACCGACAGGTCGGTGCCGGCCGCGATGCGGTTCGGCCGCAGCACCGCGAACGGCAGGCCGAGCACGGCGACGATTGTCAGGACACCGATCAGGATGCCGACCTTGTCTGCCGCGATGCGCCGCGCGGACGCTGCCGCGCGACCCGTCATTTAACGAAGCCCTTCGATTTCAGGTAGCTTTTCGCGACGCTGGCGGCCGGCTCGCCGTTGATCTGGATGCGCGCGTTCAGCGTCTGCAGCGTCTTCAGGTCGAGGCTTGCGAACACGGGCTTCAGGTAGTCGGCGATCTGCGGATGCGCTTTCAGCACGGCTTCGCGGATCACCGGCGCGGGAGCGTAGACGGGTTGCACGTGCTTGTCGTCGTCGAGCACTGCGAGGCCGCTCGACGAGATTCCGCCGTCGGTGCCGTAGACCATCGCGGCATTCACGCCGTCGGTCTGGTTCGCGGCGGCCTTGATGGTTGCGGCCGTGTCGCCGCCGGACAGCACGACGAGCTGGTCGGGCTTCAGCTTGAAGCCGTACGCCTTCTCGAACGACGGCAGCGCCGACGCGCTGTTCACGAATTCCGCCGACGCCGCGAGCTTCACCTTGCCGCCGCCGGCGACCCACTTGCCGAAATCGGAGAAGGTCTTCAGGTGCTGCGACTGCGCGACGGGTGCGAGCACGGCGACGCCCCACGTGTTGTTCGCGGGCGCCGGGGTGAGCCAGACGAGATGGTTCGCCGCGTAGTCGAGTTGCTTCGCGGTGTCGTAGCCCTGGCTCGCGTTCTTCCACAGCGGATCGTCGGCCTTGTTGAAGAAGAATGCGGCGTTGCCCGTGTACTCGGGGTAGATGTCGATCTCGCCGCTCGTGAGCGCCTTGCGTACGATCGGCGTGGTGCCGAGCGCGATCTTTTCGGTGACGGCGATGCCGTGTGCCTTCAGCACCTGCGCGATGAGGTTGCCGAGCAGGTTGCCTTCTGTATCGATCTTCGACGACACCACGACGGGCGTGTCGGCATGCGCGCCGGGCGCGACGACGGTGGCGGCGAGCGCGAGGCCCAGGATCCGGGCGGGCAGGGCGAGCTTCATACGGGCCATTCTCCAGGACGGGGGCGTACGCCGAAAGTTACTTGACTGAGCCGGCTTTGGCAAACCGCGTGCGGCGGCGTGCCCACAGCCCGTGTGGGGATTACCCGCATCCGTGTTGCAGGCTTGTTACACTGAAATCCGTTCCCGCCTTCTCGACACTTCCTGACATGAAGCCCGAGTTGCTGGTTCTCATCGCATTGCGCGGCGACGCGCATCGCGAGATCGCCGCGTCGTTCGACGTGCGCCACGCCCCGACATCCGAAGCGCGCGAACGCGCGATCGCCGAACACGGCGGCACGATACGCGCGGTGCTGACCAACGGCAGCACGGGGCTCACCGCCGCCGAGATCGATCGTCTTCCGCAACTCACGTTCGTCAGTGCGCTCGGCGCCGGCTACGAGCACATCGACGTGACGCATGCCAAGGCGCGCGGCATTACCGTGGTCACGGGCGCCGGCACCAACGACGATTGCGTCGCCGATCATGCGTTCGCGCTGCTGCTCGCGGCCGTGCGCAACGTCGTGCAACTCGATGCGAAAACCCGCGCGGGCGTGTGGCGCGACGGACTGGCGATGCCGCCGAACGTGTCGGGCAAGAAGCTCGGCATCGTCGGGCTCGGCAAGATCGGCGAGAAGTGCGCACGCCGCGCGGCCGGCTTCGACATCGAGATCGGTTATCACAACCGTTCGGTGAAGGCGGTGCCCTACCGCTATTTCGACCGCGTCGACGCACTCGCGCAGTGGGCCGATTTCCTGATCGTCGCGACGCCGGGCGGCGCGGGCACGCGGCACCTGATCGACCGCGCGGTGCTCGAGGCGCTCGGTCCCGGCGGATTCGTCGTCAACGTGTCACGTGGCAGCGTTGTCGATACCGCTGCTTTGGCGGAGGCGTTGCGCGAAGGGCGCATCGCGGGCGCGGGGCTCGATGTGTACGAAGGCGAACCCGAGCCGCCGCGCGCACTGACGGATCTCGACAGCGTCGTGCTGACGCCGCACATGGGCGGCTGGTCGCCCGAGGCGCTCGATCGTTCGGTGCAGCAGTTCATCGACAACGCGGCGCGGCATTTCGCGGGGCAGCCGGTGCTTACGCCGGTGTGAGGGCGGCCCGTGCGGCCGGCACGGCGGCTGGTTTCCGCCGAGCCCGGCACCGCACGAATTTGTACGGAACCGGCGCGCGAAGATGAAAAAAAGTTGCGTCCGGACGGCCAATTGAGAGCCGAAATATCGATCTGCCTGAAATAACATTTCACTCCATCAAGTCCGGCAACTGGCCGGATGCGTGCTGCACATGGAGACGATCGATGAATACCCCTGTCGTACCGCTGCCCGCGCTCGAGCTGGATGGCGCGCTTCTTCTCGACCAACTGAGACGGCTCGGTGAAGTCGGCGCCGATCCCGACGCGGGCGGCCGGACCCGCATCGCGCTGACCGACGACGAGCGGGCCGGGCGCGACCTCGTCGTCGCCTGGATGCGCGAACTGGATCTCGATGTCCGGATCGACCGCATCGGCAACATCTTCGGCACGTTGCGTTCGGCAACCGACGACGGCAGCGAACGCCCGCTGATGATGGGCTCGCATATCGACACCGTGAAAAACGCCGGCGCACTCGACGGGTGCTATGGCGTGCTGGCCGGCCTCGCCGTCGTGCGTGCGTTTCGCGACGCCGGGATCAAGCCGCGCCGCTCGATCACGATCGGCGCATTCACCAACGAAGAGGGCATCCGGTACCAGCCGGACATGATGGGCTCGCTCGTCCATGCCGGCGGCATGCCGGTCGACGCGGCGCTGGACACGGTCGGCATCGACGGCACGCGCCTGGGCGACGAACTCGCGCGGATCGGCTATGCCGGCGATCTCGAGCCCGGCGCGATCGTGCCGCACGAATATCTCGAACTGCACATCGAGCAGGGGCCGATCCTCGAGGCCGAGCAGATCCGCATCGGCGTGGTCGAAAGCCTGCAGGGCATTTCATGGCAACAGGTCACCGTGCAGGGGAATGCGAACCACGCCGGCACGACGCCAACCCATCTGCGGCATGACGCGGGCTGGGCGGCGGCGGCGATCGCGACGTTCCTGCGCGAGCTGGCGGTGGCGAGCGGCACGACGCTCGCGACGATCGGCATGCTGCGCATCGAGCCGAACGTCATCAACGTGATTCCGCGCAAGGCCGTGTTCACCGTGGACCTTCGCGATCCGGACGAACTGCGCCTGCAGGACGCGGAGCAGCGCCTGGCCGACCATCTCGACAAGGTGGCGGCGGAAGAGGGTGTCAGGATCACGACCGAGCGTCTGGTCCGGTTCGAACCGGTCGTGTTCGATGCGGGCCTGGCCGGTGAAATCGAGGCGTCGGCCGTGCGAATGGGGTTCTCGAACCGGAGGATGACGTCGGGCGCCGGCCACGACGCGCAAATGATCGCGCGCATCGCGCCCGCGGCGATGATCTTCGTGCCGAGCCGCGGCGGGATCAGCCACAACCCGCGCGAGCATACCGACGACGACCAGCTCATCGACGGCGCGAAGGTGTTGCTGGACGTCGTCCTCAGGCGCCTCGCGGCGCACTGAGCACCGATCCGCTCAATCGAATCATTCTGCTTACTTCAGCCCTGGAGAACTCTGGTCATGCTGACTGCCAATCCGCGCGCGGCGCGTATTTCCTATCCTGACGAACTGAAACGGATCCTGAGCATCGACGCGGCTCATGAAAGTCGCGCGTGGCTGTCTTGCTGGGACAAGATCGAGCCCCGGGCCACGCCGCTGATCGACCTTCCCGGCGTCGCTCAAAAAATTGGCATTGCTAATCTGTTCGTGAAGGACGAGTCGGTACGCTCCGTGCTCGGAAGCTTCAAGGCCCTGGGTGCGCCGATTGCGCTCGTGCGGCTGATCCTCCGGATGTGGGCCGGCCACGATCTGGATCCGGCTGCGCTGTTCCAGGGGCGCTATCGCGACCTGCTCGCCGGTTTCACCGTGATCAGCGCGACCGACGGCAATCACGGGAAGGGGCTGGCCGCCGCCGCGCAGACGCTGGGCTGCCGGTGCGTGATCGTCCTGCACGCCCGAGTCGGTATCGAGCGCGAGCAGGCGATCGCCGCTTACGGTGCCGAGATCGTCCGGATCGCAGGCAACTACGACGAATCGGTCGAGGAGGCCGCGCGACTCGCTGCATCGAACGGTTGGCACGTCGTGTCGGATACGTCTTACGACGGTTACGAGGACATTCCGCGCGACGTGATGCAGGGCTACGGCACGATCGCCGCGGAACTCGTCGAGCAAAGCGGGAGCCGGCCCGATCGTTGCCCCTTTACGCACGTTTTCCTGCAGGGCGGCGTGGGCGGGCTGGCGGCCGGCGTGGCCAGCTATCTGTGGGAGTTCCACGGTGCGCAGCGCCCGCGCTTCGTCGTCGTGGAGCCGCACCAGGCCGACTGCCTGTACCAGAGCGCGCTGGCCGGCCGGGCCGCGCGGGCGACGGGCTCGGTCGATTCGGTGATGGCGGGGCTCGCGTGCGGTGAAACGTCTCCGCTCGCGTGGAAGATCCTCGAACCCGCGATCGACGATTTCATGACGATTTCGGATGCCGATGCGGTGCAGGCAATGCGTGTGCTCGCGTCGGGAAGCGAAGGCGACATGCCGATCGTCGCCGGCGAATCGGGTGTGGCGGGGCTGGCGGGTCTCGCCGTGCTGCTGCAGGACCGGGATCGCGCTCGCCAGGCCGGGATCGACGGCACGTCCCGCGTGCTGGTGATCAACACCGAAGGCGCGACCGCGCCTGCGACCTACCGCGAACTCGTCGGCGAAACGGCCGAGTCGGTGCGGGCGCGCCAGTCCGCGTGGCGCGCCTGCGCAACCCGCTGATCGCTGCCGGTTCGTCGCCGGAGCGGCGAGCCCGGCAACGGCATTCCCTTTTCCCATCAAGAAGAAAAGCCACCGCGGCGGTGCGCACGTTGCACGTGCCGGGTGCCGCGCGTGGCGGTTTTGGAGACAGACATGAAAGAATCCGTTGACCGGAGTATCGGTCCAGTGGCGTTGCTGTTTACCGGGCTCGGCTCGATCATCGGTTCCGGATGGCTCTTCGGCGCGTGGCATGCATCGAGGATCGCGGGGCCGGCGGCGATCGTCGCCTGGGTCATCGGTGCCGTCGTCGTGCTGGCCATTGCGCTCACATATGCGGAACTGGGCACGACGTTTCCCGAATCCGGCGGCATGGTGCGCTATGCGCGGTACTCGCATGGCGCGCTGGTCGGGTTCATCGCGGCATGGGCAAACTGGATCTCGATCGTGTCGGTCATCCCGATCGAGGCCATCGCATCGGTGCAGTACATGGCGTCGTGGCCCTATCCGTGGGCACGCGCGCTGATGGTCGGCGAGGATCTGACCACCCACGGGCTGTTCGCCAGCGCCGCGCTCGTGGTGGTCTATTTCATGCTGAACTACTGGGGCGTGAAGCTGTTCGTCAAGACCAACACGGCGATCACGGTGTTCAAGTTTCTCGTGCCGGGCGCAACCGTGGCCGGCCTTGTCTGGAGCGGGTTCCACCAGCAGAACTTCGCGCTTGGCGGCGGCGGGCAGTTTGCGCCGTACGGCTGGTCGTCGATCCTGACGGCGGTCGCCACCAGCGGGATCGTGTTCAGCTTCAACGGTTTCCAGAGCCCGGTCAGCCTGGCCGGCGAAGCGCGCAATCCGTCACGCAGCATTCCGTTCGCGCTCGTCGGGTCGATCCTTCTTGCGCTCGTGATCTACGTGCTGTTGCAGGTCGCGTTCATCGGTGCGGTGCCGCCCTCCGCCATCGCGAGCGGCTGGCACGGACTGAACTTTTCGTCGCCGTTCGCCGAGCTTGCGATTGCCGTGAACCTCAACTGGCTCGCCGTGCTCCTGTATGTCGATGCGTTCGTCAGCCCGTCGGGCACCGGCGCCATCTACACGGCAACCACCGCGCGCATGATCTACGCGATGGAGCGCAACCGGACGATGCCGAAGCTGTTCGGCACGCTGCATCCCGTCTATGGCGTGCCGCGCGCGGCGATGTGGTTCAACCTCGGCGTGTCGTTCGTGTTCATGTTCTTCTTTCGCGGTTGGGGCACGCTGGCCGCGGTGATTTCGGTCGCGACGGTCATCTCGTTTCTGACCGGCCCGGTCAGCGTGATGGCCCTGCGACGGCATGCGGCCGATCTGCCGCGGCCGCTGCGAATCGCGTGCATGCCGATCGTCGCGCCGTTTGCGTTCGTCTGCGCGTCGCTGGTGCTGTACTGGGCGTGCTGGCCGTTGACGGGACAAATCATCCTGCTGATCGTCGTGGCGCTGCCCGTCTACCTGTATTACCAGGCGAAGAGCGGTTGGGCCGATTTCCGCGCGGAGTTGCGTTCGGCGTGGTGGATGGTGGCTTACCTGCCGGTCATGGCGCTGCTGTCGCGGTTCGGCGGGCGGGCGTTCGGCGGGTACGGGATCGTTCCGGACGGTTGGGACCTGGTCGCGGTGGCGATCGTTGCGCTCGCGTTCTATCGCTGGGGCGTCGCCAGCGGGCGGCGTACGACGTATCTCGGCGAATACGCGACAGCGCAGCCGGCGGGTTCACAGGATGACGAGATTCCGCTGCCCGTGAAGCAGGCCGGCTGACGACCGGTCGCGTGCAACGCGGTACTGCGCGCGTGCGATCGTTCCCGACCGCACGCGCATCAGCCGCTTCAGGTCAGGACGACACCAGCGGCACCGTCACCGACGTACCGGCCGGATCGAGCGTCAGGCCCGTGCCCGGCGTCGGCCGCAGCGTCGCTTCGTTGTCGCTGGACAGCACGACGAGCCCCAGACGGTGGCCGGCTTCCAGCTTGTAGTCGCGCGGCATGAACGTCAGCTTCAGGTCGTACGGCATCCCGGGCAGCACGGGTTCCGAGCGCCACTCGGACCACCGGTTGCGCGGGTCGGTCCACGCGCGCGTGACGATCGTGGCCGTACCGTCCGGCGCGCGATCGACCAGCAGGGCCGTCACGTTGGCCACGGCCGTGAACGTCAGCCTGACGCGTGCGGTCGCTGAACCGGACAGGCGTGTCGTGGCCGTGAGCGGCGCGGTTTCGAAACGGCTGCGGTTCTCGCCCGTCGGCGCGTTCGCCAGCGTGAGCGCGGTGATGCGCGCATCGTCGGTGAAGCGGGCGAGCGGGCCGCCGGTCGGCAGCCGCAGCAGCGTGCCGGTGCCCGCGCCGTCGCCGCCCGCGAAATACGTGACCGGCGTGGCGTGGCGTGCGGCCCAGTCCGCTTCCTTCAGCAGCGTGCCGTCGGCCTGCTCGATCACCGCGCGCGGATCGCGTTCGACACCGTTGTCGAAGCCGATCAGGTAGCGCGTGAACCAGCGGTTCACTTCCGCGGTCCACGCATCGGCCATCGCCGGCACGCGGGTCGGGTCGGTGTGCTTCAGGCGATGCAGCCACAGCTGCGTCGGCACGCCCTGGCGCCGCATCGCGAGATACCACGACGTCGACTGGTCGACGCGCACGTTGTCGTCGGTCAGCCCCTGCGCGACGAGCGCCGGCGCGACCGCGAGCGCGGCGGGAATGTCGCGCGCGGCCCAGAACGGCGAATAGTCGCCGGTCTTGCGGTCTTCCTGCTGCAACGCTTCGTCGATCAGGTGCGTGCAGCGCTCCGGATGCGCGTTCGTCAGCAGCGCCTTGATGTACACGTCGACGTCTTCGCCCTGATAGCCTTCCGGCGCGCGCACGAGGCCGCCCGAGCGGTAGTAGCCGTACATGTTCGTCAGCCCGGCGACCGGCACGATCGCGTCGAGCCCGCGCGTGCGCAGGCTCGCGACCATCTTCGGCAGCGTGCCGTCGTACGACACGCCGTACATGCCGACGTGGCCCGTCGACCAGTTCGCGACGACCGTCTTGCCGTTCGCGTCCTTCGCGGTCGCGTCGCGGCCGAGCCAGCGGATCACCGATGCCATCGCGACCGATTCGTCGCGCGTGAGGATCGTCGGGCAACCGTCCGAGCCGGCGGTGCCGAGCGAATCCGCGTAGACGATCGTGAAGCCGCGCGGGATGAAGTAGCTCTCGATCCACGAGCGCCCGGCGGCGGCCGCTTCGACCTGCTGCAGCATCCGCACCTGCGGCGCGGCGGCCATGATGCGCGCGGAGGCGCCGGTCGCTGCCGTGGCCGCAGTGGCGGCCGGATGCGGCGTGCCGTCGAGTTCGACGTCGACGTTGTGGTCGGGGCTGTCGGCGAGGCCCGCGTAGTACGGGCTCGCGAGCACGATGACGGGGGTGCGCGCGCCGTTCGCGGTTTCGGTCGGGCGCACGATGCGCACGTGGATGCGGTCGCGCGTGCCGTCGCCGTCGGAATCGACCGGCGTGTCGACCCACGCGTTCTCCTCGATCGTGCCGCCCGACAGCGACGGCTGCACCTGGCCGTTCGCGATCACGGGCCGGTAGCGGCCGCCGCTCGCCGGGTTGGCGTACGGGACGCCGGACGGCGAAATGCGTGATGCGAGTGACTGCTTGTCGGCCGCCGATGTGGCGGCCCCCTCCTGTTGGCCCTGCGCGAGCGCGGAGACGCCCGCCACACTGCCGCCGTCGTCGCCGCCGCACGCGGCGAGCGTCGTGGCGGCAATGAGCGCGGGTAGCCACGCGCGACGCAATCCGGTTCGATGAATGTCCATTGTCGACCTCTTGTTTTGATTGTCTGGAACCGGACGGCCCGCGATATGCCCCCTGCGGCCCGGCCGGGTGCTGCATCGGATGAAACGGAACTGCACCTTCGAAAGCGCCGGGCGCGAGGCCCGGGTGTCACGGCCGGTGTCGCGGCGACTGCGTCGCCCCGACCGGAAAGCGTCAGCGCGGCGGCTGATTCGGGCCGCCCGGTCGATACGAGGCCGGCGGCACGAAATGAATGCAGGAGTGCGAATCAAATGCGGGCATGCCCGATCTTCCTTCAGGTTTCAGACGAAACGGAACGGCACGATGCGATGAGGCGGGGATGGTGCGAACGGCGGTGCTGCAACGGCAGGAAAGCGCGACGCGAGTCGGCGGGGCTGGCCGGATTGCTTTCCGGAAGCTTGCGCCAAACTTATCTCAGTGAAATCTTGGTGTCAAACTTTTTTAGTTTCAATCAAACAAAGTTTTGGTGCGTGCGCTGAGATCGACATGCGATCGGTCTAAATTTCCGGGAAATCTGTCCGTAAACGGTAAAAAACAGATTGAAAGGAGAGAGAGGGCATGACGACTTCAGTCACGGCCGCGAGCGGCCTTTCGCTCGTGCAGATGGCGCAGCAAGCGGCGCTCGACGGGCGCCAGCAGACGAACGCGGCGGCCGGGCAACCGCAGGACACGCCGATTACGATCCGGGCGCTGGACCAGGACGCGATGCAGGCGGCGCGCATGAAGCAGATGTCGATACTGGGCAACCTGTCGACGACGCTGCGCGACGTCACCAGCCAGCTCGCGACGAGCATGCACGAGATCATCGCGAAGCGCCCGGACCTGGCCGACGCGCAGTTCGACTTCATGACCGACAACGGCCGGATCAAGGTCGTGTCGAAGACGATGACGGAAAGCGATCGCGCGTGGGTGGAGTCGACGCTGAACGCGAACGCGGGCCTCGTGCTCGCGACGCGCGACTTTCACCAGCAGGCCGTCGACTTCGCCGGGCAGGGTGCTGCGGCCGTGGGCGAGACGTTCACGGACGACGATCGCAAGGTGGCCAGCCAGCGCGCCGACGCGGACTTCCTTTTCATGAAGGAGATCAATGCGTCCGTCGCGCGCAACCGGAAGTTCGAAGAGGTCGGCGGGCATTTCACCACGCAGGACGGCACGCGGTTGACGTTCGACCCGTCGGCCGGCAGCGCGCGCGGCACGCTCGCGCTGCTGGATACCGACCGTCAGTTGTCGTCGGGCGCGGCGATCTTCGTCGACGATGCGGGGCAGAAGACCTACGGCAGGCGCGCCAGCCTGATCGACGTCGGCTTCGGGGCCGCGTTCGAGAACATCCTGAACGGCCGCAACAGCGTCGGATTCCACGAGATCGCATAGCGGCGCGCCACGCCGAGCCGGACGCCGGGCGCAGGACGCCGCGCGCCTATTCGTCGCGCAGCGCTTCGGCCGGCCGCACCCGCGCGGCGCGCCAGCTCGGGTAGAGCGTCGCGACGCACGACATCAGGAACGCGGCCGCGGCGATCTCGATCACGTCGGTCGCCGCCAGCTTCGACGGCAGCGAGCTGAGGAAGTACACGGACGGCGTCAGGAAGCGGATGCCGAGCAACTGCTCGATCGCCGGCAGCACCCACGGGATGCTCACCGCGATCGCGCAGCCGAGCGCGACGCCCGCCAGCGTGCCGGCGAGGCCGATCGTCATCCCCTGGATCGCGAAGATCTTCATGACCGCCCCGGGCGGCGCGCCGAGCGTGCGCAGGATCGCGATGTCGCCCTGCTTCTGCGTGACGGTCATCACGAGCGACGACACGAGGTTGAACGCGGCGACCGCGACGATCAGCATCAGGATCAGCGACAGCATCCGTTTTTGCAGCCGCTCGGCTTCGAACCACGTGCGGTTCTGCCGCGTCCAGTCGCGGATATAGAGGTCGCCCGACAGCGTGCGCGACAGTGCCAGCGCGACGTCCGGCGCGCGCTGCAGATCGTCGAGGCGCAGCCGGATGCCGGTCGGCGCGCGCGCGTTGAACAGCTTCTGCGCGTCGCGGATGTGGATGTACGCGAGCGCGCTGTCGTACTGGTAGTGGCCCGACTCGAACGTGCCGACCACGTTGAACTGCCGGAACTGCGGCAGCGCATCGCCGATGCGCGCGGTGTTGCCGGGCGCGAAGAACGTGATGCGGTCGCCGATCTTCACGTGCAGCGCGTCGGCCAGCGCCGAGCCGAGCACGATCCCCATCTCGCCCGGCACGAGCGCGTCGAGCCGCCCGGTCTTCAGCTTGCGCGCGATCTCGGACACGCGCGGCTCGAGCACGGGATCGATGCCGCGCAGCGCGACGCCTGTCACGCTGCCCGCGTTCGTCAGCAGCGCCTGCGCGTCGACATAGGGCGCGACGGCGCGCACCGCCGGATTCTGCAGCGATTCGTGCGCGGTGAGCCGCCAGTCGGGCATCGCGCCGGTCGGCGAGAAGATTTCCACGTGCGCGAGCACCGACAGCATCCGGTCGCGCACCTCGGTCCGGAATCCGTTCATCACCGACAGCACGACGATCAGCGCGGCGACGCCGAGCGCGATGCCGGCCATCGCGGCGCCGGCAATGAACGACACGAAGCCGTCGCCGGCCGAGCGCCGGCCGCCGCGCGCATAGCGCAGCCCGATCTGCCATTCGAACGGGAGTTTCAAGCGGTTTCCTTTCATTTCGATTCGATTCATGCCGAGCCGCGCATTCTAGCGAACGCGGCGCGACCGCGCGCAGCGGTCGGCCGGCGAGCCGAAATCCATCCGACCGGCCGGTCGACGGCCGGCGTTGCGCGCCGGCACGCCGATATTTCCATCATTTCGGGTCTGGTCGATAATGGCGCCCAGCATCCGGTCGAACATACCAAGTATTTACGGCGCAACCGGGCCGCGCCGTCACAGACCCATAACGATTCGGGGAAGGTTGCCGGAACAGGCAGCATGTCCTTGACAAGGAAATAACAATGGATTTGCTGCGCTTCCTGCTGCTCCTGCCGATTCGCGTGGCGGGCTTCGTCTGGTGGCTGCTCGGCTGCGCGCTGCGGCCGCTGGTCGGCGACGTGTCGTGGACGGCGCCCGCGTGGATGGGCATCACCGCCGCGGCCGTGCGCCGCCGCCCGTGGCATGCCGGCGGCATCGTGCTGCTCGCGGCCGCGCTCGGCTATGGCGGCTACTGGTTCAAGCATCGCCCGAAGCCGGCCGAGCCCGAGACCGTCAGCTTCACAGTGAAGGCGCCGGCGATCACCACCTACGAGGTGGACGATACCGACAAGCCGAAGATCACCGTGCATCCGCTCGAAGTCGCGTTCGCGCGATCGGCGGCGCCGATCGAACAGGTCGGCAAGCCGGCCGGCGACGGCATCGAGATGACGCCCGCGCTGAAGGGTGCATGGGAGTGGGTCGACGACAAGACGCTGCGCTTCACGCCGGCGGCCGACTGGCCGGTCGGCGCGCACGTCGAGGTGCGTTTCGCGGTGCACCGGGTGTTCGCACCGCAGGTGCTGATGCACGACGACCGCTTCGCGTTCGACCTGCCGGCGTTCGCCGCGACGTTCGGCAACAACGAGTTCTACCAGAACCCCGACAATCCGGCGGAGAAGCAGGCGCTGCTGCAGTTGCGCTTCAACTACCCGGTCGATCCGGCCGAGTTCGAGAAGCGCATCGGCCTCGTGCTGGTCGGCCGCGACGGCAAGAATTCGACGCCGCTGCGCTACACGGTCAACTACGACAAGATGAAGACGAGCGCGTGGGTCTACTCGCAGCCGCTCGAGATTCCGCGCGATCCGCTGGTGGCACGGCTCGACGTCGACAAGGGCGTGAAGAGTTCGCGCGGCGGCAATGGCACGCCGGAGGTACTGCATGCGTCGGTCGACGTGCCGGGGCTCTACAGCCTGTCGATCGCCAACATTGCGCCGACGCTCGTCGACAACGAGCGCTACGAGCCCGAGCAGGTGCTCGTCGCGGAAGCGTCGGACGGCGTGCGCAGCGCCGACCTGGCCGCGCGCGCCAAGGCATGGGTGTTGCCGAAGCGCAAGCCGGGCGTCGATCAGTCGGACGACGATCCGCCTTACGAATGGAACGTGGCCGACATCAGCGATGCGGTGCTGAAGCAGTCGAAGCCGCTGCCGCTCGAAGCTGTGCCGACCGAGAACGATTACGCAACGCTGCAAAGTTTCAAGTATCACGCGACGCCGGGCGATCGCATCGTCGTGCGTTTCGCGGGCGACCTGAAATCGGCGGGCGGCTACCTGCTTGCCGAGCCGGTGACGACCGCGTTCACGGTGCCCGACTATCCGAAGCTGCTGCGCTTCATGGCCGACGGCTCGCTGCTGTCGATGAGCGGCAGCAAGCGGCTGTCGGTCGTGTCGCGCAACCTGCCGGGGATGAAGGTCGAGATCGGCCGCGTGCTGCCCGACCAGCTCCAGCATCTCGTGAGCTTCAACAACGGCACGTACGCGCGGCCCGAGCTGTCGTATTCGTTCAGCGAGGATCACATCGTCGAGCGCTTCGTGCAGACGCGCGCGTTCCCGGCCGGCGACCCCGGCAAGGCGCATTACGAAGGCATCGATCTCGGCCAGTACCTGAAGGGCGGCAAGCGCGGCGTGTTCCTGCTGCACCTGACGAAGTACGATCCGGCCGCCGAGAAGAAGAAAGCCGACGATGCGAAGGACGGCGATGACAGCGATGCATCGTCCGGCGACGGCAGCCAGGATCAGTCCGGCAACGCCGATTCGGGCGACAGCAACGGCAACGGCGACGACAGCGACAACGCGCTCGGCGACACGCGCCTGATCGTCGTGACCGATCTCGGGATGCTGGTCAAGAAGGCGCTGGATGGCAGCCAGGACGTATTCATCCAGTCGATCCGCACGGGCCGCCCGGTGGCGGGCGCAACGGTGTCGGTGCTCGCGGTGAACGGGCAGGCGCTGTTCACGCAGACGACGAGTGCCGACGGCATCGTGCATTTCCCCGCGTTCAAGGGGCTCGACCGCGAGAAGCGGCCGCAGCTGTACGTCGTGAAGAAGGACACCGACCTGTCGTTCCTGCCGGTGGCCGGCCGCGATCGCCAGCTCGACTTCTCGCGTTTCGACGTCGACGGCGAGCGCAATGCGACGGGCCAGGGGCAGCTGTCCGCGTACCTGTTCTCGGATCGCGGGCTGTATCGCCCCGGCGATCCGTTCCACATCGGCCTGATCGTGCGTGCGGCGAGCTGGGCGCGCAGCCCGGCCGGCGTGCCGCTGCAGGCGGAGATCGTCGACCCGCGCGGGATCACCGTCGAGCGCAAGCCGGTGACGGTCGATGCGACGGGCTTCACCGAGCTCGGCTATACGACGGCCGAAACGGCGCCGACCGGCACGTGGACGGTCAACCTGTACATCGTCAAGGACGGCCAGCCCGGTGCGGAGCCGATCGGCAGCACGACGGTGCAGGTGAAGGAGTTCCTGCCCGACCGGATGAAGGTCGACGCGAAGCTGTCGCAGCAGGTCGTCGAAGGGTGGGTGAAGCCGAAGGGGCTGAAGGGCATCGTCGATGCGCAGAACCTGTTCGGCACGCCGGCGGAGAAGCGCCGCGTCGCGGCGACGCTGACGCTGCGCCCGGTGTGGCCGTCGTTCCGCAGCTGGCAGGGCTATCACTTCTTCGATGCACGCCGCGCGAAGGAGGGCTATACGACGACGCTGCAGGACGGCACGACCGACGACAAGGGGCATACGGAGTTCGACCTCGATCTCGACAAGTACGCGGATGCGACCTACCAGCTCTATTTCCAGGCGAAGGCCTATGAAGCGGAAGGCGGGCGCAACGTCGCCGCGAACGCGCAGACGCTGGTGTCGAACAACGACTGGCTCGTCGGCTACAAGTCGGTCGACGATCTCGGCTACGTGAAGCGCGGCAGCCCGCGCACGGTGCGGCTCGTCGCGATCGATCCGAACGCGAAGGCGATCGACGTGAAGGGCCTGCGCGCGCAGCTCGTCGAGGAGCGCTACGTGTCGGTGCTGACCAAGCAGGATTCCGGCGCATACAAATACGATTCGCGGCTGAAGGAAGTGCCGGTCGACGAGAAGCCGCTGACGATTCCGGCGGCCGGGCTCGACTTCACGCTGCGCACCGACAAGCCGGGCAGCTATGCGCTCGTGATCCGCAACGCGGATGGCGCCGCGGTGAACCGGATCGAGTATTCGGTCACGGGCGATGCGAACGTCACGCGGTCGCTCGACCGCAACGCGGAGCTGCAGGTGACGCTTGCGAAGCACGACTACAAGCCGGGCGAGCAGGTCGAGATCGCGATCCGCGCGCCCTACGCGGGCAGCGGCCTGATCACGATCGAGCGCGACAAGGTGTATGCGCACGCATGGTTCCATGCGGACACGACCAGCTCGATCCAGCACATCACGGTGCCGGCCGGCTTCGAAGGCAACGGCTACATCAACGTGCAGTACATTCGCGATCCGTCGTCCGATGAAATCTTCATGAGCCCGCTGAGCTACGGCGTCGTGCCGTTCTCGGTGAACCTCGACGCGCGCCGCAACGCGGTGTCGGTCGATGCGCCGGCGCTCGTGAAGCCCGGCGACACGGTGAATTTCACCGTGCATTCGGCGAAGCCTGCGAAGGTCGTGGTGTTCGCGGTCGACGAGGGCATCCTGCAGGTTGCACGCTACAAGCTCGGCGATCCGCTGAAGTTCTTCTTCCGCAAGCGGATGCTCGAAGTCGGCACGTCGCAGATCCTCGACCTGATCCTGCCGGACTTCGAGAAGCTGATGGCGATGGCCGCGCCCGGCGGCGACGCCGACGACGCGATCGGCCGCCAGCTGAACCCGTTCAAGCGCAAGCGCGACAAGCCGGTCGTGTACTGGTCGGGGATCGTCGACGTGAACGGCGACACGCGCCTGAGCTACACCGTGCCCGACTACTTCAACGGCAAGCTGCGCGTGATGGCCGTGTCGGTGTCGCCGGACCTGGTCGGCACGTTCGAAGGCGCGACGACGGTGCGCGGCGATTTCGTACTGTCGCCGAACGTGCCGACGACGCTCGCGCCGGGTGACGAGGCCGACGTCAGCGTCGGTGTGTCGAACAACCTGACGGGCGTCGGCAACCAGCCGGTGCCGGTCGCGGTCACGCTGAAGACGGGCCCGCAGCTGCAGGTGATCGGGCCGGCCACGCAGAACGTCGCGCTCGCGCCGCAGCACGAGGGCGTCGCGATGTTCCGCGTGAAGGCAACCGACACGCTCGGCTCGGGTTCGCTGACGTTCGGCGCGCGCTACGGCGCGAAGGGCGCGCAGCAGCGCGTCGACGTGTCGGTGCGGCCGGCCGCCGCGTTCCGCACGCAGCTCGACATCGCGCGACTCGATCCCGGCAAGAAGGCGAGCGTGCCGAACCTGCGGTCGATGTACGACGCGTATGCGTCGCGCGACGCGAGCATCTCGACCGCGCCGCTCGTGCTGTCCGAAGGCTTGTCGTCGTATCTCGTCAACTTCGAGCACTACTGCAGCGAGCAGTTGGTGAGCGCGGCCGTGCCGCGCGTGTTCGCGGCGAAGTGGCTGTCGGTGCGCGCACTGACGAGCGCGATGCATGCAACCGACGCCGGCGTCGACGCGACGAATGCGGCGGCGATCACGCAGTTCCTCGGTGTGCTGCGCAGCCGGCAGAACGCGCAGGGCGGCTTTGGCCTGTGGAGCGCGACGCCCGATGCCGATCCGTTCGTGTCCGCGTACGCGATGCACGTGCTGCTCGACGCGCGCGAGCGCGGCATCGCGGTGCCGAAGGACATGCTCGACGCGGGCAACCAGTATCTGCAGAAGCTCGCGGCGAACGATTCGCTCGGCTCGCTCGACCTGCTGCGGCAGCGCGCATACGCGGTGTATCTGCTGACGCGCCAGGGCAACGTGACGACCAACAGCCTCGCGGCCGTGCAGAAGCGGCTGCAGGATGCGTATCCGAACGACTGGAAGAGCGATCTCGCGGCCGCGTGGCTCGCCGCGTCGTACCAGCTGCTGAAGCAGGACAAGGAGGCCGCGGCGCTGATCGCGGGCCCGCAGGCGCTGCTCGAGCGCAAGCGTGCGTCCGACGGCGGTTACGTGACGGGCTACTACCTCGATCCGCTGACGCGCGACGCGAGCGTGCTGTACCTGATCTCGAAGCACTTCCCGGACCGCGTGCGCAAGCTGTCGCCGCGCGCGATGGACAACCTCGCCGCGCCGCTCGTCGACAACCGCTACAACACGCTGTCGTCGGCAATGACGATCCTCGCGCTCGATGCGTATGCGGCGTCGAGCGCAGGCCAGCTCGACCAGCTCGCGATCGACGAAGTGCGCGCGGGCGCTGCGCCGAAGGACGTGTCGTCGATCCAGGCGAACCTCGTGCGCTCGGGCACGTGGTCGGCCGGTGCGTCGCGCGTCGATTTCGTGAACGGCAGCTCGCTGCCCGCGTGGTGGATCACGAGCCAGTCGGGCTACGACCGCGGCACGTCGACGAAGGCGATCAAGAACGGGCTGGAGATCGTGCGCGACTACACCGATACGAGCGGCAAGCCGCTCGACAAGGTCACGGTCGGCCAGGAGATCGACGTGCACCTGAAGATCCGCGCGACGGGCTCGGCAAGCGTCGGCAACGTTGCGATCGTCGACTTGCTGCCGGGCGGCTTCGATCCGGTGATCGCGCCGCCGCCCGTCACCGATACGCAGGATGGCGACAGCAACGGCGATGGCGGCGCGTCGGCGCCGGTGGCCGATGCACCGTGGCGTTCGCCGATCGGCGTGACGGGTTCGACGTGGCAGCCGCAGTTCGCGGACGTGCGCGAGGACCGCGTGGTGATCTACGGCACCGCGACGACCGACGTGCGCGAGTTCGTCTACCGGATCAAGGCGAGCAACGCGGGCCGCTTCATCGCGCCGCCCGCGTACGGCGAGTCGATGTACGACCGCCGCATGCAGGCACAGGCGCCCGGCGGCACGACGCTGACGGTGGAGCGCGTGCGATGACGATGCGGCTGCAACGGCCCTGGCCGCCGCGCCGGGAGCGAGGAGCGCCCGCGCGTGGCTGACGCTTCCGTGCTCCGGCGCGTGCTGCACGGCGCCGGCCGCTGGCTGCATCGGTGGCAGAACTGGATCGTCGGCGCGCTGCTCGTGTTCGGTGCGCTGGTCGCGTGCCGGCTGTGGCCGCATCCGCCGCTGCGCGACTGGAAGCCGTCGTCGGTCGCGGTGGTCGACGCCCAGGGCCGCTTGCTGCGGCTCACGCTCGCGAAGGACGACCGCTACCGGCTGTGGGTGCCGCTCGACCGGATGTCGCCGCAGCTCGTCGAAGCCGTGATGCTGCACGAGGACCGCTGGTTCTGGTGGCATCCCGGCTTCAACCCGTACGGGCTCGCACGCGGCGCATGGATCACGTACGTGCGCGGCGGCAATCCGCAGGGCGGCTCGACACTGACGATGCAGCTTGCGCGCTCGCTGTGGCGGCTGAACACGCGCACGCCGGCCGGCAAGCTCGAGCAGGTTGCGCGCGCGATGCAGCTCGAACTCTTCTATTCGAAGCGGCAGATCCTCGAAGCGTATCTGAACGATGCGCCGTACGGCCGCAACGTCGAAGGCGCGGGTACCGCGAGTGTCGTCTATTTCGACCGCATGCCCGACGCGCTGACGTTGCCGGAGGCGCTCGCGCTCGCGGTGATTCCGCAGGACCCGGCGCGACGCGTGCGAGGCGGGCAGGACGAGATCAACCGCGCGCTGGCTGCGTCGCGCAACCGGCTGTATGCGCGCTGGCTGACGAAGCATCCGGGCGATGCGTCGTTCAAGCCGCTGTTCGCGTTGCCGCTCGCGATGCGGCCATTGTCGGCACTGCCGTTCGACGCGCCGCACGCGGTCGACCAGGCGCTCGCCGCACGCAGCGCGTGGCGCACGACCTCGGGCGCGGCGGTGGACGACAGCGACGCCGACGCGCGGCTCGTGACGACGCTCGATCTCGACCTGCAGCACACGCTCGAACGGCAGATCGCACGCTATGTCGCGCGCAACGATACGCGCGGCGTGCGCAACGCGGCGGCGATCCTCGTCGATACGCGCGACATGGGCGTGAAGGCGCTCGTCGGCTCCGCGAACTTCTTCGACCGCACGATCGACGGGCAGGTGAACGGCACGCTCGCGCGGCGCTCGCCGGGCTCGACGCTCAAGCCGTTCATCTATGCGCTCGGCTTCGACCAGGGCGTGCTGCATCCGCAGACCGTGTTGCGCGATGTGCCGACCGCGTTCGGCCCGTATGCGCCGGAGAATTTCGACGGTCATTTCCTTGGGCCGATTACCGCGACCGATGCGCTGAACCGCAGCCGCAACGTGCCGGCCGTGTGGGTCGCGTCGCAACTCAAGTCGCCCGATCTGTACGGGTTCCTGCAGGAAGCCGGCGTGCGCCGGCTCGCAAGCGCGCAGCACTACGGGCTCGCGCTCGTGCTCGGCGGCGGCGAAGTGACGATGCAGGATCTCGCGGCGCTCTACGCGATGCTCGCGAATCGCGGCGAGTTCCGGCCGCTGCGGCTGCGCGCGGACGAACCGGCGCTGCCCGGCCGGCGTCTGCTCAGTGCGGAGGCGAGCTACATGACGATGGACATGCTGCGCCAGCATCTGCGCCCGGACGAGACGAGCGGCGCGCAGCCATCGAGCGTACCCGTCTACTGGAAGACCGGCACGTCATGGTCGTTCCGCGATGCGTGGACGGCCGGCGTGTTCGGCCCGTATGTGCTGGTCGTGTGGGTCGGCAACTTCGACAACTCGACGAATACGGCGTTCGTCGGCGTCGATGCGGCCGCGCCGCTGTTCTTTCAGGTTGTCGATGCGCTGAATGCCGAGCGCACGCTCGTCGAGCCGCCGCGTGCGATGCCGCCGAAGCTGAAGCGCGTGCGGATCTGCCTCGCGAGCGGCGATTTGCCGAACGAGTGGTGCCCGCAGCAGGGCTGGACGTGGTTCATTCCCGGTACGTCGCCGATCCGCGTGAGCACCGTGCACCGGCCGGTCGTGATCGACGATGCGACGGGGAAGGCCGCGTGCCCGCCGTACGACGGCAAGCGCACGCATACGGAAATTTTCGAATTCTGGCCGTCGGATCTGCAGCAGGTGTTCACACAGGCCGGTATTCCACGCCGGCGTCCGCCGCAGAACGCGGACTGTCGCGACGCCGGGCAGGTCGAGGGCGATCCGCCGCGTATCACGTCACCGCTGCGCGGCAGTACGTATGCAATGCGCGTGAAGAGTACGGAGGAGACGCGCATCGCGTTCAACGCGACGGCCGATGCGAGCGCGCATGCGCTGTACTGGTTCGTCAACGATGCGTTTGTCGGGCGCAGTGTGCCGGGCGATGCGCTGTTCTGGCAGCCGCGGACGGCCGGCAGTTATACGGTGCGGGTGGTCGACGATCACGGGCGCAGCGATCAGCGGCCGCTGGCGGTCGGGTTGGAACAGTAGGCGCCGTATCGGCATCCATATCGCGCGTTCGCGGTCAGCGTGCCGCGACCTGCGCGTTGCCGCGGCGAAGACTCGTGTGAGTGAGCATCAGCAAGTTGATGACGACGACGGCGATCGTTGCGACGATCATCCCGTTCACGCCGCCGTGGGTCACCAATACACCCGCGATGTATGGAAATCCGAACAGGCCCGTAAAGTAGGCGATCGTGAAGACTTGCGAGCTCGCCGATGCGGACAAGCCCTGTTCGCTGGCGAGATTGACCGCCATGCCGTTCAAGGTCGAGTAGCTGAGTCCGTAGCCGATCGCGAAGATGAACGAGCCGGTCACGTACAGGATTTCACTGCCTGGATTCGACACGAAGAGAACCAGTGCCACGAGCGTCATGGCGAACAGCGTGAACGCGAGCTTCCTGACCGGCAATCGGCTGATCGTCTGCGCCAGCGTGAATCGGCAGAAGACGGTCGTCAACGTGAATGTCACGAAAAAGAGATCGGGCGACAGGTGTCGCGACTCCGCATAGATCGCCTGAAAATTCGATAACGCGGAGAAGACGCAGGCGGCGAGTCCGATCATGATGATCGGCAGCCGGGTGACATGGCGCAGTATCTCGGCCACCCGCGCGGCTGTCAGGCCGGTGGCGTCTGCGGGTGGCTGGGGTATGCGTTCTGTCTGTTTTCGGACAATCGAAAATGCGATGGCTGCAATCACGCAGAGACACGCGAGACCTGCGTAGACGATGGCGTACGACCCGAAACGGCTGGCGACGAAATGGCCGATCGGTGACGCGAGACCCAGCCCGACCATCTGACCGCCCGAGAGCAATGTCAGGTACTTGATCCGTGCAGAGGGCCGGAGGTGATGAATGATCTGAAGCGGCGCGAGTATGTAAAAAGCCGACCATCCCATTCCCAGAAGCAGGCCGCCGACGAATGCGATCCTCAGATCGTGCGCTGCCAGGCTGAATGCGAGCATGGAAAGTGCCATGACGGCAGCGGCCGCAACGATCGTCGACATCAAGCCGATTCGTTGTGCTACCCATCCCGCGACGAGGGAGCTGACGATCATGGTCAGGATGCCGGTCGAGATCACGGCGCCTGCCATCGACGAATCCAGGCCGCTCTGACGCAAATGCTCGGAAAGGAGAAAGCTGGCGCCGTAGGCGGCGGCAAGTGCGATGCTTGCGACGAGGAACGGAACGAACGTGGCCGCGGCGAGCGAAGACGGAAGCTGGTCAGCGGAGGTATTCATGGCGTTGGCGTCCAGTTTTTATCGCCGCCGTGGTGCCTCGAGCGGGCCGGATTTCTCTGATCGTCTTATACCCGCATATGGCATGCAGAGGGCCCTTCAGGATTGTCTGATCCTGAGCCTGACGGGCATTGTGTTTTAGGTGGAAGCGGGATGAAATGTACAGTGAAGCCGATTTTCTTCTGCACAGTTCCGGTTGCTGCCGATGAGCTTGGGCTCGGAAACTTGAAGTCGATTGAGATTACGTTGGATGGTTTCGAAACGCGACCCACTACCAGCCTGAATCATTCTGATGTTGCTACCGCTCATATTTCTACCCGCGATGCCGTGCGACGGCCGCATGTATGCCGATCAGGTCGAAGCGCTGAAGGATCTTGCTTCACCGACGGTGAAGATACTGGCGCAACCGACATTCGCCGAGAGTGCCGAGCAGCTTCTGGCATCGACAAGCGATGCGTTCATTCTTGCCGGTACCGCATACGGCGGATGTCTCGCGATGGAAGTGCTCGCGAGAGCGCCGAATCGCGTTCGTGGGCTCTGGCTGATGAACTGTCAGCCGGGCGTTCATCCGGATCCTGGCGCAGTTCGTGCCACCAGCCGGCGCATTCGTACCGGAGAGCACGAGCGGGTCATTGCGGAGTTCGCCGAGCAGGCCATCCCGGCGCACGACGGCACGTCACGGGCTGCGTTCATGCAGATGGCCCGCGATGCCGGCGCGGATTTGTTTGCGCGTCAATCCGATGCCACGCTGACGCGTGCGGATCATTGGTCGACGCTTGCAGCGAGCAAGGTGCCTGCGTTGCTCATCTGGGGTGCCGCGGACCGTTTCGTCCCCGTCGACGTTGGCCGGCGCATCGCCGGCGTGATGCCGAGTGCCCGATTAGAGGCGATCGAAGGATGTGGTCATTTCCCGACTCTGGAGCGGCCGGCGCTATGCACGGCGATCGCGCGCGAGTGGTTGAGGGAGTCGGTGCTGGGTTGAGTCGTGCTTTGGGCGCGGGACATGTGTCCAGTTGCATGGGACAGCAAAAGCCCAGAGCGGACTAGTCGAAAATCGTTGTGCAAAGCGACCATTGGCGTCGTCCTCAATCGCGAGGGACGGACCAGAGTGGATTCCTGACAGATGGATTAAATTGGAATGAACACAATGAACATCGATCGTTCTCGCGTATACGATTCATCGGATGATTTCTTTTCCCTCGACGGAAGCATTGTGATGAAGCTTTCTACCGATGCGGCGATAGCAGTGTGTGAGCGGGCGGTCCAACACGGCTTGGTTGTCGCTCGGATCGAAGGGGGCATATGGCATTTTCCTGGATTCGAAGCGAGGATCGATTGCATTTGGGATGGCACTGATCCTCCTATTGATCTGGACGCTGCGGAACGAAACAACCAAAGGGCAGCCGAGTTCATTCGAGCGGAGAGCCCTTCGCATGATGCTTTCTTGGTGACGTCCCCGCCGATGACAGGGCGGTAACTCAGGCAGCCACGGGCGATCAATCAGTCAGTGGTCTACGTAGGACGGCGCACTTTAAAGGCGATGGATTCAAGTATCCACTGGTCAATGTCCCATTGCATTTTGGCTTCTACTACTCCGCCCGAAGCGCTCGGCGCTGCACCGCTTCGATTGAGCTGAATTCGAGAAACAATCACAAGACCCGTTGTGCCTTTTTCTCGCCTATGAAGCTCGACTTCGTTTCGGGTCATCAGAATCGAGTCGCATAGCTCGCTAGTCGTTCCTTTCACCTCAATCTTCAATGCTTGGCCGTCTCGCCGAGCCAGAATGTCAAATGGCTCAGCCGCCGATTTGTCGTCGCACGTGAAACCCTCAGATTGGAGAAATTGGATTGCCAAGAGCATTGCACGTAGTTCGACAGCCTTTCGCTCGGATGCAGTGAGCCCAATACCTTGTGCACGTGTTCGCTGGCGTAGCGGCCTTACGATTGCCTCGAGATCGCGGGCATCTTGATCACCCGGAGCGACATCTCGTTGATCAAGCTGCGCAAGATATATTGCGGAGAGCCTTTCTGCTGCAGCAAAGAGTAGCCCATCCAAATCGGAGGCATCGATGCTTTCGACGGGTACCCGTCGGGCCAATGCCGTCGCCTTTTCAAATGTCCTAGGAAGTGACGCGCGCGCGCCTAGAGAGATGGTGTCGGTAAACGGCACCAGCGTTTGCCAACGCTGCTCAACAACGGAGCGCGCCCATGACGTTTTTGCAGTGAGCTGCGCATCAGATACGGGGCGGAGATCACCGCCGTTCCAAACCGTACTACCGCAACCTATGGTGAAAAAGCACGCCGAACCATCAGCAGAAAAGTGAATGACGACATAGAACCCCTCACGTGGGGTCGGAGACATTGCCTTCGAGTAGAGTCGGACCCATGGCGCTTCGGTCTTCCTACCGATGCCATCTGAACCCTCCACGGCTAAATCATCGAAAAGCGGATCGAATGCTCGACTCAGCTCGGGAAGTCGACGACGTAGCTCTTGCGCGAGATTGGTGCGAATGAGATTGCCGCGCTCCTGCATTTCGGGTGTATTCGATGATGAATACTTTGGCTGAATCTCGCAAATCCGCTTGATGACCGTTTTCAATTCGAGTCTCTTGGCTCGCTATGGGTAGTGTCCGTTCCGTGGCGATAAGCGATTTCCACCGAAGGCCCCTCTTATTCCTGCATCCGTATTCAGTCCCGGCAGCCCACCCCCATCACCCATCATCCGCCTTCGCCTGCAGCCCCTTCAACCCCTGAATCACGACCAGCAGCGCGCGCCCGTGCTCGTCCGACCCGTCCCACGCGTCGACGATCGCGTCGCGCAGCAGGTCGTTGTACTGGCGGCGCGACGGCCCGGTATCGACACCATAGAAACTGCATAGCTTATTGAATGGCGCGCTGCGGCGCAGCCGATGCCCGTTCGACAGCCTCAGGCGCGATACGGTCGGCTGGCTGACCCCGGAGAGTCGCGCTATTTCGCTGGACGAGCGTGTATCTGCCATCAGGCGGCGCAACAGGTCTTGAACGGGAAAATCTTGGTCCGGGGCTTCCATGCGATGCATTATACCTATACAGTTACGGCTGTTGAATGGGCTTGCTGTCACCAGCGAGGCTGTATCCCGAGAAAGTTGATGACACTGAAACACCTCCCACCCACGTTCTGCTGGACCAAGATCGGTACCGAGTCCGGCGAGGAACTGCCGACCGTCGTGCTCCGCAAGGAATGGGAGCGCCGGCTCGGGGGTGGGCGTTTTCTGTGGGGCATCAACCAGCCGCTCGGCAGCAGCGCGCAAGTCGCCGCGCATCGCACGGGTTCGCTGCTCGCGCTGTTTTCGCCGGTCGCATCGCGCCCGCGCGCAGGCGAGCGGAAAGACATGCTGCTGTGGAATGCATGGGTCGACGCGAGCGGGCAGGTGCGCCCGTTGCCGCCGCACACATTTATCGCGAGCCGCGCGACCTTGCCGTCGGGCCGGCGTCGCGAACAGCACTACGCGCTCGTGTGTGCGTCATCCACCGCGCTGACGGTCGGCACGCAATTGCGCGTGTTTCCCGATCACCTGCGCAGCGTGAGCACCGGCCAGCCGCTCGGCGCCGCACAGGGCGCGGCGGTGGTCGATTGCGTCGGGCGCGCGAAGGAGCAGACGGGCAAGAGCTATCCGCTCGCGCTGTCGGTCGAGCTCGAAGCACCGTATTTCGTGCGGCTCGCGCAGCCTTGCGTGCTGAAGGCGCGCGATCTCGCGGAAGTGAACAAGGCCACGCGTGCGGGCGATTTCGATCGCTTCGTCGAGCTCGTCGCGCGCTTGCGCGGCCGTTCGCCGACGGATGCCGAGCGTGGCGTCACGCGCGATCTGTTCGACGTGCCGCCGATCGAAACGGCGGCCGCGTATGTTGCGCCCACGCATGTGGCGCGATTGCGCAATCGGCCGGCAGCCGAGCATCCGCGCGATCTCACCGGCGACCTGTTCGACCTGTCGCCGGGTGAAGCGGCCGCGTTCGCGGGTCTTGCTCATCCGCGTATCGGGCGCGCGTGACGCATCGCGCGCAGCAGGTCGCGCAAGAATTTGTTGCAATCTCGCCATAGCGGAGCGGCGAGCGCGGAGAGACAATCGGCACGAAGCGCGCTGCGCGGCGGCCGATGCGTCGAGACTCGATGGGTCGTGGTTCACGCCGCCGACATGCGCACCACGCACACTGAGCGTCGGCGTGCTTCACACTGCAACCCTGAGGGAGAAGTGTCGATGTCGACCCACATCTGTTCGCGGGAAGCCCGGGCCGCGCAACGCTTCGTCGAAGCCACGCGCAATGTCGATCAAGCTTTTCGCGCCGTGCGCGGCGAAAGCGACGACGACGTTTCGTCGGCCGAATACGCACGCGCGATGTCGCGCCTCGATCGCGCGCTCGACGAGCTGGCGCGTGCGCAGGAATTCTTCGATCGCGTAGTCAGCGCCGACACAACCGCGCACGACAACTGATCCCGCCGCTTTCACGTATTCGCGCGTCGGGCGACGCGCGTTCATCTTCATGCCGGGCATCGCGCCCGGCATGTCGTTCACTCATCCCGTTGCGACTTCAGACCTTGCGGCCTTCGACCGGATAACCGGGATCGGTATAGCCGTGCGTCGATGCATGCCCGGGCGGCACGAGCGAATCGACGAACCGTTCGTCGTCCGGGCCGAGTTCGAGCGTCAGTGCATCGATGTAGCTGTCCCAGTGCGCTTCGGTGCGCGGCCCCGCGATCGTCGAGCTGACGATGCGGTTCTTCATGACCCATGCGAGTGCAAACGCAACCGACGTCGTGCCGCGCGCGGCTGCATGCGCGGCCACCTGCTGCGCGATATGCAACGATTCGGGCCGCCATTCCGTTTGCTGGATACGCCGGTCGCCGCGGCCCGCGCGCGAATCGGCGGGCGGCTGCGCATCCACAGCATATTTGCCGGTCAGTACGCCGCGCGCGAGCGGGCTGTACGGCACGACACCGATCCCGTAATGCGCGGCGGCCGGAAGTTGTTCGATCTCGGCCGTGCGATCGACGAGGTTGTACAGCGGTTCGCTCGCGACCGGACGATCGATGCCGAGCTGATCCGCGAGCCGCACGATCTCGGCGATGCGCCAGCCCTTGAAATTCGACAGCCCGAAGTAGCGCACCTTGCCTTGCCGGATCAGGTCGGCGATCGCGCGCATGCCTTCGTCGAGCGGCGCATCGGTCAGCGCGCGATGGAAGTAGAGGATGTCGATGTAATCGGTACCGAGCCGCTTCAGGCTCGCGTTGACCGATTCGACGATCCATTTGCGCGACTGGCCCTGCCGGTTCGGCCCGGCGTCCGGCCCGGCCGGATAGCCGAACTTCGTCGCGACGACCCAGCTGTCGCGACGCGGCGCGATCGCGCGGCCGACGACTTCTTCCGAGCGGCCGGCGTGATAGACATCGGCCGTGTCGATGAAGTTGATGCCCTGGTCGAACGCCTTGTCGATGATGCGTGCCGATGTCGCTTCGTCGGTCTCGCCGCCGAACATCATTGCGCCCAGACACAGCGGTGACACCTTGAGCGCACTGCGCCCGAGATAGCGGTAATCCATGGAGGCTCCGTGCGGGCGCATGCCCGCCGGTTGAATGAAGGGTGCCGCGCGCGCTTACACGCCGGCTTCGTCGAACACGCGCTGCGCGATCGTCAGTGCGGAGCTTGCGGTCGGCCAGCCCGAGTAGAACGCGAGGTGCGTGATCGCTTCGACCAGTTCGTCGCGCGTGAGGCCGTTGTCGAGCGCTTTCTTCAGGTGGAACGGCAGTTCGTTGACGCGATACAGCGACACGAGGCTCGCGACCGTGACGAGGCTGCGATCGCGTGGCGACAGGCCGGGGCGCTGCCAGACGTCGCCGAACAGCACGTTGTCGGTGTAGTCGGCGAGGGCGGGGGCGATGGCGCCGAACGCTTTGCGTGCGGCGGAAGTCGGTTCGGACATCGAGGGCTCCGGGGAAGGTGGGGAACACCGACGATGGTAGCCACCGATGCGTCTATCGATAATCCCCGCCAATCCGCATGCACTTATCGACCCGATTCATGAATCGCGGCGCAGGTGCGGCGCACGGTGGGCTCATGCGCGATAGCGCAGCGCATCGACGATCACGGCGAGCGCACGCGACGATTGCCGCCGGCTCGCGTAGTACAGGTGATGGCCGGGGAACGTCGGACACCAGTCGTCGAGCACGCTGTCGAGGCGGCCGGCGGCGACATGCGGCGCCGCGAGTTCGGCGGGCACGTAGGCGAGCCCGTAGCCCGCGAGCGCCGCGTCGAGCGTTTCGTAGGTGCCGTTGAAGGTAACTTGCCCGTCGACGCGCACCTGCAGCACGTCATCGCCGCGCGCGAGCTCCCACGCGTACAGCGCGCCGTGCGTCGGCAGGCGCAGGTTGATGCAGTCGTGCGCGACCAGATCCTGCGGCGACACGGGGCGCGCGCGTTCCGCGAAATACGCGGGCGCGCCGACGATCGCCATCTTCATGTCGGCCGAGATGCGTACGGCGATCATGTCCTTCGCCACCTGGTCGCCGAGCCGCACGCCGACGTCGAAGCGCTCCGCGACGATGTCGGACAGCCCGTAGTCGTTCACGAACTCGACCTTCAGGTCGCGATAGTCGCGCAGGACCGGCGCGAGCTTCGGCCACAGCAGCGTGCGGATCACGAAGTCGGTCGCGTTGATGCGCACGGTGCCCGCGGGCTGGTCGCGCAGTTCCGCGAGCGCCGTCAGCTCGGCCTCGATTTCGTCGAAGCGCGGGGCGAGATTGAGCAGCAGGCGCTCGCCGGCTTCGGTCGGCGCCACGCTGCGGGTCGTGCGCGTGAGCAGCCGCACGCCGAGGCGCGTTTCGAGTGAGCGGATCGTATGGCTGAGCGCGGATTGCGACACGCCGAGCTGCGCGGCCGCACGCGTGAAACTGCGCTCACGCGCGACGGCGATGAAGGCGAGGAGGTCCGCAAAGTTGTCGCGCGGCATGGAAGGTGTCGGGTGGTCGATGCCAGCGCATCGTACCACCGGGCTCACCGGGCGGCGTTGCCACGCGGCGATGCGGCGCGCGTCAGCCCGCGCGTGTCATGCCCGGTGCATGGGGCGCGGGATGGTACGCATAGCCGCCGTGCTGGAACGACGTCGCGAAGAACCGCATCTGGTAGCGGATCGCATTCGCCCAGTAATCCCACGTGTGGCCGCCGGGCCGCTCCGCATAGTCGTGCGGCACGCCGAGCGCGACGAGCCGTTCGTGCAGCGTGCGGTTCGAGCCGACGAACGCGTCGTCGCGGCCGCAATCGATCGTCAGGTCGAGATGCGCGCGCACGAACGCGCTGGCGCTGGCGACGATCACGTTGCGGTTCCAGAACGACGGATGGCGGCCGGGGTCGCCGAACACGTGGTCGATGCCCGGCTCGTCCTCGCAGCAGCGCGGATCGACCGCGCCGCTGATGCTGCCGACCGCGCCGAACGTGTCGGGCCGGTCGAGCGCGATGCGCAGCGCGCCGAAGCCGCCCATGCTGAGCCCGGTGATCGCGCGGGCGTGTTGCGTCGCGATCGTGCGGAAGTGCAAATCGACGTAGGACACGACTTCGTCGCCGATGAACGTCTCGTAGCGGCTGCCCGAGTCGAACGGGCTGTCGATGTACCAGCTCTCGTGTCCGCCGTCGGGCATCACGAGGATCACGTGGTAACGGTCGGCCAGCGCGGCGATGTGCGTGTTCGACGTCCAGTCGGTGTGGTCGCCGCCCGAGCCGTGCAGCAGATAGACGACCGGATAGCGGTCGCCGTCGCGGGTGCCGCGCGCATAGGCGTCGGGCAGCACGACGGTTGCCTTGAGCGTCTCGTTCATCGCGGCGCTGGGAATGGCGACGACCCGCGCGTGGAATGCGAGAGCAGGGCCTGAAATGGCGAGCAGCAGAAGCAGCCAGAAGGCGCGTGCCAGGTACATCGATCCTCGCATGTGTCGACCCCGTCCGGCGCCGGGCGCCGGGAAACCCTGTTCGGGCGACTCTAGCAACCGCGCCTTTCAACCATATTTCGGCGAATCCTACGGGTTGTCAGGCGGGCGGCGCGGACGCGATGCGCTCGAGCGCCGCGCAAAACGCATCGGGCCGCTCGGCCGGGATCAGGTGCCCGCAGCGCTCGATCGTGTCGAAGCCGGCGCAGTGCGCGAGCGCCCAGTCGGGCACGTGCCAGCCCGCGCGCGAGCGTTCGCCGGCCATCAGCCAGACCGGGTGACGCTCGAATACCTGGGCGAGCTGCTGCAGATAGCCGGGTTCGCCTGTCGTCGCGACCACCGAGCGACCCATCGCGCGCAGCGTCGATGCGGGCTGATGCGCGAGCCAGCGGCGGGCGTCGTCGAGCAGGCCCGGCGACGGTGCATCGATCGCGCCGCGCAGCCAGCCTTGCGGATCGGCACGCAGGCCGTCGAGCATCGCGTCGGCTTCCGCGGACGTCATGCGGCCGACCGACGCCGACCAGAACGCATCGTCGAGCGTGAAGTTGCCTTCGACGTTGACGATCCGCCGCACGCGTTCGGGATGCGCGTGCGCGAACAGCATCGCGATCGCGCCGCCGACCGAGTGGCCGACGACATCGACCGGCTGCGCGCCGAAGTGCGTATCGACGGTGTGGCGGACGTGCTCGACCTGCGCGGCGAGCGTGATCGCGTCGACCGGCGCCGCGCGGTGCGTGCCGTAGCCGAGCAGGTCGGGGGCGAGGTGCGGGCCGTTCCACCCGCGCGCGTCGAGGGTGCCGATGAAACCGTGAATGAAGACGACGGGCGTGGGCTGGGTCATGGGGCGGGTGCGGAAGGAAGGGGCGGCAACTCGAGTTCGGCGAGCAGTTCGTCGAGTTCGAGCACGTGCGTGCGGTCGTGGTCGAGCAGCTCGCGCACGAGTTCGTCGAGCGACATGCGGCGGATGCCGTCGCGCAGCCCGCAGCGTGCGAGTTGCACGGAATCGAGCGCGGCCGCGGTGGCGCACAGTGCGGCGCGGCCCGTGCGGAATGCCGTGACGGCAGCGTCGAGCGGCTGCGCGAGATAGTCGCGTTGCGCGGCGAGCACGGTACCGTCGACGGATGCGATCACCGGCAGGTCGAGCGTGCGCACGGTGTCGATGCGTTGGGCGAATATCGCGTCGAGATCGCGCAGGTGGCACGCATGCTCGACGAGCGAGAAGCCCGTGCCGTCGGGGCGGCGTGTCCACAGTGCGGCCGGCACGTGCGCCGCATACGCGGCGAGCCGGTCGGGCAGGCGGGCCAGCGCGGCGACGACGTCGGCGAACGGCAGCAACTGCGGATACGCGCTGAACACCGCGCCGTAGCTGAACAGCGTGCCGCCGAGCCGCCCGCGCGCCTGCACGACGTCGTGGCCGTGCCGGCGCATGACTTCCGCGACCATCGCGCCGCAGAACTGGCGGGCCGTCGTGTCGGTTTCGATTTCGGGGAATTTGTGTGCGATCTCGTGCTGGATCGCGCCGATCGCGGCGACGCCCACGCGCGACAGCGCCGCGAATTCGGCGTAGCGCGCGGGTTGCGCGATCAGCGCTTCGAGCTGGGTGCCGAGCGCGGTGATGCGGAAACGGTCGAAACGGGAATGCATGACAGGAAAGCCCCACCGAGTAACGTATCAAAACGATACGTTACTCGGTGGGGCTGCGTCAACGAGCAGATCGGGGTGAAGCGCTGGGTCACTCCTTGCCGGCGCCCTTGGCGGCCTGCTCGATCAGCTTCGCGACTTCGGCCGGATGCGAGATGTAGGCCACGTGGCTCGACTTGAGCTCGATCGTCTTGCTGCCGGCGCGCTGCGTCATGAAACGTTCGAGTTCCGGGTTGATCGCGCGGTCGGCCGTGGCGACCACGGCCCAGCTCGGCTTGGTGCGCCATGCGGCGTGCGTGATCGGCACGCCGAACGACTGGGCGGCCGGCGTGACTTGCGAGATCGCCATGAACTTCGCTTCGGCCGCCGGCACGTCGGCCGCGAAATCCGCGTGGAACGACGCCGGGTCGAAATACAGGTAGCCGTCCTGCGTGGCCTTGATCGCCTGGGTGGCGGGCGGCGTCTTCTTGGTCAGGTCGAGCGGGCTTTCGCCGGTGTCGGGCTGGAACGCGGCCACGTAGACGAGGCCCGTGACCTTGTCGTCGTTGCCGGCTTCGGTGATCACCGCGCCGCCGTAGCTGTGGCCGACGAGGATGCTCGGGCCGTCCTGCGCGTCGACGACGCGCCGGGTTGCCTTCACGTCGTCGTCGAACGACGTTTCCGGTTGCTGAACGACGGAAACCTTGTAGCCGTCACGCGTCAGGATGTTCGAGACGGCTTGCCAGCCCGAGCCGTCGGCGAAGTAGCCGTGAACCAGCACGACGTTCTTGACGGGGGCGGCGACGGCGGCGTGCGAGCCGAATGCAGCGGCGGAAACGGCGAGGGCGGCAGCGATGCGGCGAAGTTGGGACGAGCGCTTCATTTTCATTCTCCAGAAGAAAGGCAGGTTGGGAACCGTCGGGTATCGACAGTCGTTTTGTTCCGTCGATGTAGCCATCCTACTAGTAGGTAGTTTCAACTTCAAGGAGAAAGTACAGCTAGAAAACAGTATCTCGCGGCAGTAAACTATTCAAGTTTTCATCCGACTAGATGGTAGGCAGATATGACGATCACTGGGGACAGTACCGCGGGCCGCATTCTCGAGGCCGGGCGGCAACTGATCATGCGGCGCGGCTACAGCGGGTTCAGCTATGCCGATATCGCCGACGCGATCGACATCCGGAAGGCGAGCATCCACCACCATTTCCCGACGAAGGCGGATCTGGCGGTTGCCGTGCTGCAGCAGTCGCAGGCGAATTTCGATGCCGATATGTCGCTGCTCGACGCGAGCGGCGCTGACGCGCTGGTGCAGATGCGCGCGTACGTCGGCTACTGGGAACGCTGTATCGCGGACGACAGCGCGCCGTTCTGCGTCGCCGGCATGCTGGGCGCGGAACTGCCGGCGCTGCCCGACGAAGTCGCGCGGGCGGTGAAGGCGCATTTCGACGACGTCGCCGCGTGGCTGGTGCGTGTGCTCGAGGCAGGGGTGAAAGACGGCGTCGTGCAGCCGGGCGTGTCGGTGCAGACCGAGGCCGCGACGTTCGTGTCGCTGGTCTACGGCGCGATGCTTGCCGCGCGGGCGTACGGCAATGCCGGGATGTTCAGGGACGTGACCGGCGGCGCGGTCGAGCGGCTCGCGATGCCGCGCAAACGCGCGTGAGCCGCGTCCGCGTCCGCGGGCAGGAGCGGCGCCTGGCGGTCATGCGAATCCGTCCGGCGCCGTTCCGGCTTACGCGTGCTTCCCGGCCTCGGCTTGCGCGCTCAGCCGCGCTTTCTGCTCCTGCAACGCGTCCGTGAAGGCCGGGCTGAAATCTTCCGCCTCGAACAGCGGGCGGATCTCGATGTCGGAGTCGCCGGGCATCGGGTTCGGGCAGCGCTTCACCCATTCGACCGCTTCTTCCATCGATTTCACCTGCCACAGCCAGAAGCCAGCGACGAGTTCCTTCGTTTCGACGAACGGGCCGTCGATGACGGTGCGGTTCTTGCCCGCAAAGTGCACGCGCTTGCCGCGCATGCTCGGGTGCAGCCCGTCGGCGGCGAGCAGGATGCCGGCTTTCGCGAGTTCTTCGTTGAACCGGCCCATCGCGGCGATCATTTCGGGGTCGGGCATCCGGCCGGATTCGGAATCGGCGGTGGCTTTGACGATGACGAGGACGCGCATGGTTGACTCTCCTTGAGTGGGATTGGGGGGCGCCGCCGGCCGTGCCGACGGCAAAAAAGATCGGTTACGACAACACGACGCGCGACGGCGACGCGAATCGACATCGGGCACGACGAATTTTCGATGACGTGTGCACCGGCGGGCCTTGCCGCGGAACCCGTCGCCAAAACTGGTATGCTGATCCTCACCACGTTCACGCGGAGGGTGCCATGGCTGCTAAAGAAATCTCGAAGAAGAAGTACCTGAAAATCCTGAACAAGCGCCTGCGCGCCGAGCCGGCGGCTCCGGCTGGTGCATCGTTTGTCTTTTTCCCGCTGGGTGCGAAGGCGAAGAACGCGACGGGTGTCGTGTCCGGCGACACGCGCAGCAAGCGCGAACTGGCGGTGATGGCCGCGGTTCAGCGCAAGGCGGCCGAAGAGTTCGTCGTCGCCGGCGCCTGACCGGAACCTGCTGCACTGCCGTTGGATTGCCGCCTCCGCCACTTACGCGGCGGCGGCCTCGCAATGCGCAATCGCGCCGGCGAGCACGCGCGGGATGTCGTGCGTGATGGCCGGGCCGTGCATCGGCAGGATGACGTCGAGATCGAGCGCCTGGATCCGGCGCAGCGCATTCGCCAGGTGGGCGAGCGACGGCAGGTAGTCCGAGCGGCGGATCGAATCGACGATCGCCGGCAGCGGATCGTCGGCGGCTTCGTCGCCGAAGCGCATCAGGATGTCCGACGACAGCAGCGCCTTGTACGCCGGCAGATACACGACCAGCGCATCCCATTGATGGACATGCTTCGTGAAGATCGGCACGAGCTCGACGCCGGAAATCGTCGTCGGCTCGCCGTCCTTCAGCGGCTTCGCGCGTACACCGAAGATATCGGCCAGCCCGTGCGTGCAGATCGGATGCGCATACGCGACGAGCGCCGGATTGGCCGCGAGGAACTCGGGCAGTGCGCCCATCTCGTCGACTTCGAAATGCGGGACGATCACGCTGCTCACCATCGACGGCGTGATGCCGACGGTCGCGAGGCTCGCGGTCAGTTGCGGAAAGTTGGAACGCGTGCCCGTTTCGATGCAGACGACGTCGCCGTTCGGCGAGCGGACGAAGAACTGGCTGAAGCCGAGCTTCAGCTTGTCGATATAGGTCGTTGCGCGAAACAGGCCGCTGCGGATTTCTTCGATACGGGCGTGGTCCATCGATGCGATCCTTGCGCGGGCAGTGGGGGCCGGATACCACCGTCGCGCGATCGCCGCGATGCACCAAGGGGCGCGCGACACGGTGCCTCGATGCAGTCTAGCAGCGTCGATCCACGCGCGGATCCTGTCAGTTTACGCAGCAGCCGGGCACGGCGATGAGCGCCATCCCGGCCGTCAGGCGCATCCAGGCTGACCGGGTGTTCAGGACACCTTGTCCGCCGCTGCCGTGTAGCGGCCGCCACCGCCTGCTTCGTCGCCCGCCGCCAGTTGCTCCAGTGCGAGCCCTTTCGTTTCGATCCCGAGCGTCCACACGGCGATTGCCGCCGCGACGAACGACAGCGCGCCGAGCGTGAACACGCCGCCCTGGCCGAACACCGGCAGCACGACGCCGACCACGTAAGGCCCGATCAGCGAGCCGACGCGCCCGATCGCCGACGCGAAGCCCGAGCCCGTCGCCCGCGCGCCGGTGCCGTACAGCTCGGGCGTGTACGTGTACAGCGCGGCCCACATCCCGAACAGGAAGAACTGCATCGCGAGGCCCGTGACGATCAGCAGCGTCGTGCTGCCGCCGTACAGCGCGCTCTGGCCGTACGCGTAGGCCATCACGCCGCCGCCGAGCAGCGACGCGATGCAGGTCGGCTTGCGTCCCCAGCGTTCGACGAGCCACGCGGCGCACAGGAAGCCCGGCACGCCGCCGAGCGAGATCAGCACCGTGTAGAACACCGATTTCGTGACCTCGAAGCCGGCCTGCTGCAGCAGCGCGCCGAGCCACGACGTGAGACCGTAGAAGCCGAGCAGCGCGAAGAACCACAGCAGCCACACCATCACCGTGCGGCGGCGGTACACGCCGCTCCAGATTTCGCGCAGTGCGCCGTGGCCACGCGCGACGACCGGCTCGGCAAGCCGCGACGGCGGCGGCAGCGTCGTGACGCCGGCCGAGCGCATCACCTTCGCCTCGATCGTGTGCATTACCGTGTCGGCTTCCGTGTGCCGGCCCGCATGTTCGAGCCAGCGCGGCGATTCCGGCACGATGCGGCGCACGACGAGCACGAATACGGCGGGGATCGCGAGCAGCGCGAACACCGTGCGCCAGCCGAACTGCGGCAGCACGAAGTACGCGACGATGCCGGCCGTGATGAAGCCGAGCGGCCAGAAGCCGTCCATCAGCGCGATCAGGCGTCCGCGCTTCTCGGTCGGCACGAATTCGGACAGCAAGGTCTGCGCGACCGGGAACTCCATCCCCATCCCGATCCCGAGCAGCACGCGATAGACGATCAGCGCGTCGACGCTCTGCGCGGTCGAGCACAGGTAGGAGGCGGCGCCCCACAGCACCATGCTCCACTGGAACACGGGCCGGCGGCCGAAGCGGTCGGCGAGCAAGCCGGCGACGGCCGCGCCGAGCACCATCCCGAAGAAGCTCGCGCTCGCGACGAGGCCGGCGGCCGCGGTCGACAGGCCGAACTCCTTGCGGATCGAGCCGAGCACGAAGGTCATCGTGCCGAGGTCGACCGAATCGAAGAAGAACGCGATCGCGATGATGAAGAAGATCCGCTTGTGATAGCCGGAGAACGGCAGGCGTTCGAGCCGGGCGGCGGCGGAGGCGGGAGCGGTGGCGGCGGGCATGGCGTCCTCTGAAATGAAAAGGGGCCTCGCAGCGCATGCTCCAAGGCCCCGATGCTTCGGTATTCAGTAGACGCGACCACAAAATGCCGCATCAGAGGAAAAGCGCCGCCTGCTTGCCCAAATGCGTCATCGGCGGCGGCGCGGGGTGAGGCCGTCGTGCGTCAATTCTTCAGCTTGTAGCCGGTGCGGAACATCCACGCGACGATCGCCAGCAGGATCACGAGGAACAGCGACGTCGCGCCGAGGCTGACGCCCACGTGCACGTCGGCGATCCCGTAGAACGACCAGCGGAAGCCGCTGACCAGGTAGACGATCGGGTTGAACAGCGTGACGATGCGCCACGCGGGCGGCAGCATGTCGACCGAATAGAAGCTGCCGCCGAGGAACGTGAGCGGCGTGATGATCAGCAGCGGCACGAGCTGCAGCTTCTCGAAGCTGTCGGCCCAGATGCCGATCACGAAGCCGAACAGGCTGAACGTGACCGCCGTCAGCACGAGGAACAGCACCATCCAGAACGGATGCAGGATGTGCAGCGGCACGAACAGGCCGGCCGTCGCGAGGATGATCACGCCGAGCAGGATCGACTTCGACGCGGCCGCGCCCACGTACGCGATCACGATCTCCCAGTACGACACGGGCGCGGAGAGAATCTCGTAGATCGTGCCCGTGAAGCGCGGGAAGTAGATGCCGAACGACGCGTTCGAGATGCTCTGCGACAGCAGCGACAGCATCACGAGGCCCGGCACGATGAACGAGCCGTAGCCGATGCCGTTCACGTCGCTGATGCGCGAGCCGATCGCGGAGCCGAACACCACGAAATACAGCGACGTCGAGATCACCGGCGCGATGATGCTCTGCATCAGCGTGCGGCGCGTGCGGGCCATTTCTGCGCGGTAGATCGCGCGGATTCCATGCAGGTTCATGCGTCAGGCTCCTTGCTGCACGCCGTTGCGGCGGTTGTCGATCAGGCTGACGAAAATGTCCTCGAGCGAACTCTGCGTCGTGTGCAGGTCGCGGAAGCCGATGCCGGCCGAGCCGAGCGCGTTGATCAGCTTCGCGATGCTCGCGTCGTCGCGCTGCGAGTCGTACGTGTAGACGAGCGCGGCGCCGTCGTCCGCGCGTTCGAGGCCGAACGGCGCGAGCGCGGGCGGCACGTCCGCGAGCGGCTGTTCGAGCTGCACGGTGAGCTGCTTCTTGCCGAGCTTGCGCATCAGCTCGTGCTTTTCCTCGACGAGCACCAGCTCGCCGCCGAGGATGATGCCGATCCGGTCGGCCATTTCCTCCGCTTCCTCGATGTAGTGCGTGGTCAGCAGGATCGTCACGCCGCTCTCGCGCAGCGAATCGACGAGCTTCCACATGTCGCGGCGCAGCTCGACGTCGACGCCGGCCGTCGGCTCGTCGAGGAACAGGATGCGCGGCTCGTGCGACAGCGCCTTCGCGATCATCACGCGGCGCTTCATGCCGCCCGACAGCGTCATCAGCTTGTTGTCGCGCTTGTCCCACAGCGACAGCGCCTTCAGCGTCTTCTCGATATGTGCGGGGTTGGGCGCCTTGCCGAACAGGCCGCGGCTGAACGACACGGTCGCCCAGACGGTCTCGAACGCGTCGGTCGTCAGTTCCTGCGGCACCAGGCCGATCATTTCGCGGGCCGCGCGGTAGTGATCGCGGATGTCGTGGCCGCCGACCGTCACGCGGCCTTCGGTCGGCGTGACGATGCCGCAGATCGAGCCGATCAGCGTCGTCTTGCCGGCGCCGTTCGGCCCGAGCAGCGCGAAGATCTCGCCGGGGCGGATGTCGAGGGTCACGTGCTTCAGCGCCTGGAAGCCGGACGCGTAAGTCTTGGAGAGGTCGGAGACGGAAAGGATCGGTTGCATGCTCACGGATGGCGCGGCCGGCCGGCGTGACGGTGTGCGCCGCGCGTGCCCGGCATCGCCGCCGCTGCGAAGCGGCCGGGACCGGGGACGGCATGGCGAACGGGCGTCATGTCGAACGGCGTTGTGGTGCGGGATCGCGGGATCGCCATATTAGCAATCGGCAGATGGAAATGCATTCTTGTGGAAAGGGCGTGCGTTGCCGGTGCCGGATTTGCGTGAATTGACCGCGCATCGATTAATAACGCAGTGCTTTATTTGCGATGCATGAACAATTTGCGTCGTTTTCGGCGAACCGGGCAGCGATGGCATTTCCGCGTGGCGGCGGCGCGGCGGGCCGGACGACTGTGCCGCCCGAAGGCCGTCGCGCCGTACCGGGACGGCGTGCGCCACGCTCGCGATAATGCGTTCCTTTCATCGTTCACGGAGCGGGGCGCATGTCTTTGATCGATTTCAAATCCGTGGCGGCTGCGCAGGCCGTCGCGTGGAAATCCACGATCGTCGGCGAGGTCGGGCCGGCCAGGATCAAGGTGCTGCGCATGGATGCGCAGGCTTACGAAGCGGAAGTGCATGACTACAACGAGGGACTGCTGGTGCTCGACGGCCGGATGATGCTCGAGGTCGGGGGCGAGACGGTCGTGGTCGAGGCCGGGCAGATGTACCTGGCGCTTGCCGGAACCCTGCACGCGGTGCTGCCGGGCAGCCACGGCACGCTTGCGATCATCGACGTGTAAGGTTGCACCGCAACATGCATGCAAGCGGCTCAGGCCCGGCTGGCTTGACCCGGCGCGGGTTGACGGTCGCTGTTCAAACGCGTGTTATACAGCCCGGGTATTTGTCTGAGCAAATAAATTGAAGGCTGTTTGAAAATCTGTCAAATACCGTGTAAACGCTAGGATTGCGCGGTTTCGGTCGTTTGGAACTCTGCATCCATTTACTTGTAGGTATCGTCCGATCATAGTCTCGACAAACGACGCATCACGATAACGAATCAAGCGTACGGATGGAGACCAATACATGAGACGCCTATCCGCGGGGCCAGTCGGACTGCCGTTTCCCGTTTTTTCGCTGAATGCAGGCGCGATGCAGATCGCGCACCTGCGTTGTCCTGTCGCCGTGTAGCGGCGAACCACTTCCCGTTTTGATCGTTCTCACGGCGCCGTGCCGCATGACGGCGCCGCGGGAGAGCGCTTGCCTGCCGCCGCGGCGTGTGCCGCATTTGCCTGACCGGCATCGCGGCCGTCTTGCGCGCACCATCATGCGCCGCGCGTTCGTGCCGCGGCGCGATACCAACCGGCGGGCCATGCAGCCTGTCCGGACGAGACTTGTCGTACCTGAAAAGGAGGGGTTGATGCTTTGCATTCCTGAATGGCGGAAAGCGATCCTGTCGTGCGCGGTACTGGCGCTGCCGTTCGTCGCCGGTTGCGGCGGCGGCGACGATCCGGGGCCGATCAACGTGCCGCAGTGCTCGGGCAGCACATGCGGGCCGAGCGGTGCCGAAACGACGCCGCCCGTCGTGACGAAGCTGTGCCCGGACGCGCTCGATTACACGACGACGTATACGGGCGGTTCGGGCAGTGGTGAGTACGTGAAGGTGAAGTTCGACACGACGAAGCTCACGTATCAGATGCAATTCCTCGAATCGTCGGTGCCGACATCGGCAGGGCAAGTCAACAATACCCGAGCGGGCCTGACGATCAGCGGCGCGTTCCATCATCCGACCACGCTCCCGACCGCCGAGCAGAACCGCTGCGCATTCGTGCTCGACAGCGGCGCGACGAGCGACGGCGCGTATGCGGTGACGATCAACCGTGCGGATCCGCCGATGCTGTTCGTCGGCAATGGCGTGGTGGGTGGCGGGATTCCGGGGGCGACGATTGCGTTCGCCGGTATTCCGCTGCTCCCGGGCGTCACGCTCGGCGTCGTGCCGTCGCGCACGTTCGATTTCTATCCGTTCATCGGCTTCACCAACACCGAAACCGACTTCACGAAAGTGGCGGGCAACTACAACGAAATAGGCATCCATCTGTCGCCGATCGGCGGTGATGGTCAGAGCCCGACCGGGCCGGTCGGCTGGGAGTCCGACGTCGTCAACTGGAATCAGACGCTCAATGCGGACGGCTCGTGCACGATCACGCCGGGCAGCGACTACTCGTGTCAGACGACCGGGACGCCGTGGACGCGGCGCAACAACGCGGACGGATCGGCAGACAATGTATTCGTCAGCAATCCGGGCACGTCGCCGGGGTATCCGCTTGCGGGGCAGGGTTCGACGCTGATCATTGCACCGAGTCAGGCGAAAGGCATCATGATCGTCGGCAGGCTGAACGGCGTCCTTGTACCGATCGTGATTCGTGTCGGCTACACGCACGTCGATACGGTCAACCTGCTCGCATCGGTCGCCGATGCCGAAGTCGGCATCTCGATGCTGTCGTCGACGAAAGCGATTGCCGCGAACTCCCTGAAGGGGGGGTATATCGGCGCGACCAGTGCATCCGCATGCGGCATCGTGACCTCCAGTGGCCAGGGGAACAAGTTGACGTCGGTGGGGCCGAGCTTCAACCCGAACGTGCCGCACCCTGACCTGCCCGGTACCTTCACCAATAACGCCTTCTATTCGGTAGCAGGCAGTTGCAATGACGGTACTGCCGTCTCGACGATGGCTGCGAACTACACGTCCACGCTGTTCCAGGGCAGTACCGCGGCGTTCATCGATCCGCAGACGTCGTCGGTGACCTCGCAGTTCGGGCTCGACTACACGCAGGCGACGCCCGGCAAGATCAAGGTCACGGCCACGCAGAACTTCAACGCGAAGGGCGCGAACGGCAACGTGGCGATCTTCAAGAAGGGCGATACGGGCTGGATCGTGACGGCCGGCAACGTCTACGCGATGGTCGTCAACAACAGCCAGGTCAACCCGTTCTTTACGGTCGGCGCGTTCGTCCAGTAACCCTGCATTGAACACGTAACACCGGCGGCGCATGCGTCGCCGCCGGCGAATCGAATTTCAAGAGGATTCCTATGAATTTGAAGCAATGGATGGCCGCGGCATCGCTCGCGCCCGTGCTGGCAGCATGCGGCGGCGACGGCGACCCGCCGCCCGCGCCGGTGGTCCGGCTGTGCCCGCAGACGATCGACTACAACACGGTGTTCATCGGCGGGTCGGGGTCGGGCGAGCTCGTGAAGGTGCAGCTCGACACGACGAAGATGACGTACCGGATGACCTACCTCGCATCGCCGGTGCCGACGACCACGGGTACCGTGCAGCCGACCCGCGACACGGCTCCCGCCAACGTGGTCGACGGCACGCTGGCCGACGAAACGGGGCTGCCGACGGTGAAGCTGAACCAGTGCACGTTCCGGATGCAGAACGCGAGCCTCGACCCGAACCGGCCCGCGCGGCTGTTCCTCGGCGAAGGCGTGCTGGGCGGCGCGATTCCCGGCGCGACGATCCAGTTCAACGGCGTGATCGGCGTCGGCAAGATTCCGCAGACGACGTTCCCGTACTACCCGTTCATCAGCTTCTCGTCGCTGGAAACCGACCTGACGAAGATTGCCGGCAAGTACAACCAGCTCGGCTATCACCAGGTGCCGTCGCAGAGCTTCCAGCCGGTGGCGCTCGACCAGCAGGTGACGATCAACGCGGACGGCAGCTACGTCGAGACCGACAACTTCGGCAAGAAGAACGGCGGGCAGCCGCTCGCGTCGAGCGCGACCGTGAACCAGCCGTTCACGCTGCGGCCCGATGCGCCGGCGTTCCAGTCGCTCAACTACCTGCCGCAGATTCCGCCGACGCTCGCCGCGGTCGATCCGGCGAAGGCCGGCAAGGGGATCCTGATCGTCGGCAAGCTGCGCAACCAGCTCGTGCCGATCTTCATCCGCACCGGTGCGGCGAACGCGGACCTCACGCAGGGCCCGCCGAGCGCGGACGACGAATCGGGCATCTCGTTCCTGAGCCCGCAGACGGCGATCGCGCAAGGGTCGCAGAACGGTGAGTACACGGGTGTCGACAGCGCGTTCAACTACCGCGCGACCGCGCTCGTCGGTGCGCAGGCCACGCTGCTCGATCCGTTCAATGCGTCGCAAGCCGCGCTCACGCGCGCGCTGAACCTCGACTACACGCAGAAGATGCCCGGTGTCGTCACGACCGTGCATGCGGACGCGGCGTCGGGGCCGGCGACCGGCAAGTTCGTGTTCACCGGCGGCGTATTCGGGTTCCTCGACATGAACGATACGAGCAACCCGTACTTCACGGTCGGCGCATTCGTGCAGTGACGCACGCCTGGATGGAGACACGGTGGCGCCGCGCGCAGATGCGCGGCGCCCGGACAGAATGAGGGGAGACTTCATGAAGAAGCTGATTGTCGCGGGTGTCGTCGCAGGCGTGTCGACGCTCGCATCGGCCCAGCAGGCGGGCGACAACGTCGCGACGCTGGGCTGGTTGCACATCATGCCGCAGGATTCGACCAACGGGCTGACGACGAATCTTGCCGGCATGCCGATCAACGGGCCGCTGCGCCTGCCCGGGTCGTTCACGTCGCCGGGCACGAGCCTGACGGTCAACAACGCCGATACCGTCGGCCTTACGCTCACGCACTTCTTCACCGACCACATCGCGGTGACGTCGGTGCTCGGCGTGCCGCCCGAGTTCACGCTGACCGGGCACGGCACGATCCGGCCGCCCGGCCCGGCCGGCGCGCTCGGCAGCGTCAACATGGACGATTCGGCGAACCAGCCGGCGGTGAAGAACGCGCGGCAGTGGAGCCCGACGGTCATTCTGCAGTACTACTTCAATTCGCCGACGGCGCGGTTCCGCCCGTTCGTCGGGATCGGCGTGGCTTACAGCTGGTTCAGCAACATCGAACTGAACGGCAACTTCGCGAAGGACATCAACGAAAACCTCGGCAGCGTACTCGCGGCCGGTGCGGGCAAGCCGGGGGCGACGTCGGTGGAGGGCAAGGCGTCGTCGTCGTTCACGCCGGTCTACAACGTCGGCGCCAGCTATGCGATCGACAAGCACTGGGGCGTAACGGCGACGCTGACCTACATGCCGCTGAAGACCTACTCGTCGCTGGTGATCAAGGCGGCCGACGGCTCGACGCTCGCGACCACGCGCACGAAGTTGAAGGCCGACCCGCTGATCACGTTCGTCGGGATTTCCTACAAGTTCTGAGCCGACCGGTGCGCATGACGCGCACCGGCGGCTTCCTGCGACCGGCTGGCCGGACCCTTCCGGCCGGGAGGTCGCGTTCCTGGCGGCGTGCCGCCATTTGTGAAGAGAGGGGGCAGTTCAAATGAGCATTCGCAAAATCGTATCGCTTGTTGCTGCAGTGGCTTTCACCGCGGTTTCGGCCGCGCCTGCTTTCGCAGTCACCGTTACGCGGGTCGACGGTCAGCCGATGAACCCGAACGGCGAGCCGTTCTCGGCGACCGGGCTCACGAACCTCAGCAAGGGAGCGATCAGCGCAGGCTGTACCGCGACCTTCAACGGCACGATCACGTCGACCGGCATCGTCAACATCACGTCGACGACGTTCACGGGCGGCGCGACGTGCTCGCTGATCAGCGGCAGCGCGAGCAGCGCGTCGCCGTGGACGGGGCAGGCTGACAGCACGACGCAGTTGTCGATCAACAACGTGAAGGTGAACGTCACGCTGCTCGGCACCTGCGGGCCGAGCAAGGTCGTGACGACGTGGAGCGATACGAACTCGTCGCTGGCGTTCAACAACTCCGTGCTGACGCCGGACTGCACGGTGGCTGGCACGGTTCTGACGTCGCCGAAGTTCCACGTGCAGTAAGCAATCGCGGATCGAAGCGGATGCCCGCCGCGCGCGAGGGCCGTGCGGTATGTGCGGCGGGTATTCGCAGTTTCGATGGGTTCGTGCCGTCGCGTGTATCGGTGCGGCGGCCGGATTCACTCTGCAGAGCGGCCGCGTTTCTCGTGTAAGGCCGCCATATATCAAGAGAGAGGGCCGTACAGATGAAAATTCGTCAGATTGCATCGCTTGTTGCTGCAGTGGCGTTCACGGCGATTTCGGCCGCGCCTGCTTTTGCGGTGACCGTTTCGCGCGCGGATGGGCAGCCGATGAATCCGAACGCCGAAGCGTTTTCTGCGTCGGGGTTGATGTCGCTGACAAAGGGGGCGATCAACACGGTTTGTACCTTGACGTTTAACGGCACGATTACGCCGGCAGGTATCGTCAATGTCACGTCGGCGCAGTTCAGCGGGGGCAACTGGTGCCCGTTTATCAGCACCACCGCGAGCAGTGCGTCCCCGTGGACGGGGCGGGTGGACAGCGCGACGCAGATTTCGATCGACAACGCACAGGTGAGTATCAAGTTGCTCGGAACCTGCGGGCCCGGCAAGGTTGCTGGGGCATGGAACGATTCGAAATCGTCGCTGACGTTCAACAATGTCGACTTGACACCGGATTGCAGGTTGGCCGGCGAGCTCGTGACGTCGCCGAAGCTCCACGTGCAGTAAGCATTGCGGAGCGAAGCGAGGTGCACGCCGTGCGCGAGGGCCGCGCGGCACGCACGTGTGTTCCCGCTTTCTCGAAGCATTCGTGTCGTCGCGCGTATCGGCGCGACGGCCGGCTGACCGCCCGTGTCGCGATCCGATCCGGGTGGACATGCAGGGCTGGCGCGGCGTGCCGCGCTGCCCGATTCGATTGAAACAACCCAATTCCAATTGGCCAGAACACTCCCGGAAGACCCATGCTTACCGATCCAGCAAAGTATGGAGATGCCAGCGGCGCGACGCCTGACCGGCTGCGCACGGCCGCGTGGCTGCAGTACCTGATCGAACGACTCGACGCTGCCGCGTGTGCAGCGGAGGCGGGTGACGCCGACGACACGACCGTCATCGCGTCCCACGCGATACGCCTGCGGGCTGGCGCGAGCCTGTCCCGAGAAGCGATCGCGATTCTTAACCGGCTCGCGCCGTGGATCGCATCGGACGCCGGTGCCTGCGCCTGCGATCTGACGGACCCGCGCGGTGCATGCTCGCATGTGCCGTCGATGCAGCAACTCGCCGAGGCCGAACGCAGCTGCCCCGGCTCGCGCGCCGTGTTCGACACCGCGCACGGTGTGATCGATGCATGCGCATTCGACGACCCCGATGTCGGCTGGGCCGCGCTCGAGCGGATTGCCGGCGGTGCTGATTGCCACGGGAATGATGACGGCGAATGTACCGAACATGAAAGCGACGCGCAGGACGACATGCCACCTGCGAAGAACCTGAAAGAAAGGCTGGCCGTCGTCGCGGCGGCCGGTGGGGAAATGTCGGCCATGCCGGGCGCTGTCATCGACGCGATCGTGCTGCGCGCGTGCGGGCCGCGCGACGATGCCTCGCGCATCGACGAGATGGCTGCGCTCGTGACGTTCTCGGCCGTACTCGCCGCCGGCGACGGGACCTCCGTTGCCGCGTATGGCGGTCAGCACAATCTCGTTGCGCGGGCGATCCGCACGCATCGTGCCGATCTTGCGTCGGTGGACGGGCTGCTCGCGGCGTTATCCGTGTGCAGGCTGGATCAACTCGTCGGCGCGGGCAGTTTCTGGGCCTACTACCTGCTGGCGGGCGTCGTGATCGCAGCACCGGAGGCCGTGCGGGAAGTCGGTCGCCGCTTTCATGGTGACGAGTGGCAGGCGTGGCTCGATCACGTGCTCGCGTGGCCGGCGGTCAGCCGCTTCGGGCCGAAGGAGGATGTCGCGTTCGAAGGCCTGCGCGGTGCAATGAGCCTGACGTCGCGAAGGAATCCGATCGTTTGCGGGAAACGGATGCGAAAGCGGGGCGTTGTCACTCCCTGATTCGGGGAGCACGTGGGGCACGGCCGGCTGACGCATCGCCTTTGCCGAAGCGACACGCAAGGATTCCAGACGACTTGCGCACGAGCACCCCGGCTCGTGCCGAAATGCCGGACCCCGTTCGCACGCGTGAACGGGGGTTAGGCGGCGACGCGCCGGGCTGTCGTGCCGTAGGCTTCCACACCGGCCGCACGCCACGCCATCCATCCATCCTTCCTGACCACCTGCGCATCCCCCCCGATCCAGGCACCATCGACCGAACGCAGTATGATTCCGCAGACGATGCCGGCGATTGCTGGGTTGTAACGGCCCGCCCGCACCGCCAAAGATCTGCCAAGCTTGTTGTAAGCCGGATGCAAACCGCCGCCGCGTGAGAGCGTCGCCGCGAACCCGCGTCCGGACCACCTTCATCGAAACGGTCAGTCAGATGTCAAAGCAAAACAAGAAGATCCTCCTCCTGAGCGTCAGCGCCGGCGCCGGCCATACCCGAGCGGCCGAAGCGATCCGCGCGTTCGCCGACCACCATCCCGCCGGCGTCGAAGCCACCCACCTGGACGTGATGGATTTCGTGTCCACCGGCTTCCGCAAGCTGTACACCGATCTCTACATCAAGCTCGTCAGCAGCCAGCCGGCGCTGTGGGGCTACCTGTACCAGAAGACCGACGAAGTCGACCCCGCCGCGCCGTCGCAGAAGATCCGGCGCGCGATCGAGCGGCTCAATTGCCGGCCGCTGCTCGCGGAGATCGAACGGCAGCGCCCGGACGCGATCATCTGCACGCACTTCCTGCCGGCCGAACTGCTGTCGCGCGAGATCCGCAAGGGGCGCGTCGACACGCCGGTGTGGGTGCAGGTCACCGATTTCGACCTGCACAGCATGTGGGTCGTGCCGAACATGCGCGGCTATTTCGCGGCCAACGACGAGATCGCGTGGCGCATGCATGCGCGCGGCATGGCGCCCGACACGGTGCATGTCAGCGGCATCCCGATCATGCCGGCGTTCGGCCAGCCGCTTGATCGCGCGGCCTGCGCGGCCGAATTCGGCCTCGACCCCGCGCGCCCGACGTTCCTGATGATGTCGGGCGGCGCGGGCCTCGGCGGGCTCGACGTGCTGGCCGCGCGCCTGCTGGAGATGGAGGCCGACTTCCAGCTGATCGCGCTGGCGGGCAAGAACAAGGCGATGCTGGCGTCGTTGCAGGAACTGGCCGCGCAGCATCCGGGCCGGCTGTTTCCGCAGGGCTTCACGCAGCAGGTCGAACGCCTGATGGCCTGCGCCGATCTCGTCATCACGAAGCCGGGCGGCCTGACGACGTCCGAATGTCTCGCGATGCAGTTGCCGATGATCGTCAACTCGCCGATTCCGGGCCAGGAAGAGCGTAATGCGGATTTCCTGCTCGAACAGGGCGTCGCGCTGAAGGCGATCGACGACGATGCGCTCGTCTACCGGATCCGCGCGTTGCTGCAGACACCGGAGCGTCTCGCCGACATGCGCCGCCGTCTCGCGCCGCTCGGGCGGCCGCTCGCCGGCCGCTTCGTGCTCGATCGCGTGCTGGGCCTGGAGCCGGCTGCATGAGCGTCGCGCGGTTTGTGCCGACGTGCCATACGGTGTTCGTCGTCGCGTGGGTCGTGTTGCTCGCGTACTTCTTCGCGAACGTCGAGATCCAGATCGAAGGCAGCGCGGGCTGGGCCGCCAACCTGCCGACGTGGCGCATCGAGCATCACTGGCTGCTCGACATCTTCTGGGGCGGGCGGCCGATGACCGGCTACCACGCGTGGGTGTTCCCGTTCGTCGCGCTGTTCTTTCACCTGCCTGCCGTGTTCAACGGACGGTGGTCGTGGCGCATCGAAGCGCGCATCATCGCGTGCATCATGGTGTTCTGGCTGACCGAGGATTTCCTGTGGTTCGTGCTGAATCCGGCGTATGGCCTGGCCCGCTTCAATCCGGCCAACGTGCCGTGGCATATCCACTGGCTGGGCGTGGCCCCGACCGACTACTGGACGATGAGCGCTGCCGCGATCGTGCTGTTCATTGTTTCCCGCGAGCGCAAGCGCGCGTTTTATTGATCCCCGACCCGACATGAAAATCGCCGTCATTGCCGCGCTCGCCGTCACGCTCGCCGGGCTCGTGCAGCCGGCCCACGCGGACCCGGCCTCCGAGGTGTCCGCCCGGCCGATCAAATGGGCGCAGAGCGTGGCCGATGCGCATGTGAACAACCTGCATCGCATCACGCCGGCGCTCTATCGCAGCGCCCAGCTGTCGCGCTCGGACGTGCCGGAACTGCAGAAGCTCGGCATCCGCAAGGTCATCAGCTTCCGTTCGTTTCACGCGGACGACACCATCCTGGCCGGCACGCAGATCAAGATGCAGCGCATCCGGATCAACACGTGGGACATCCGCGACGAAGACATGGTCGCCGCGCTGAAGGCGCTGCGCACGGCCGACCAGGACGGCCCGGTGCTGATCCACTGCCAGCACGGCGCCGATCGTACCGGCCTCGTGTCCGCGCTGTACCGGATGGTGTACCAGGGCTGGACGCGCGAGCAGGCGCTCGACGAACTGCAGCACGGCGGCTACGGATTCCATCCGATCTGGCAGAACATTACGAACTACTTGAAAAACGTCGACGTCGAGCGTTTGAAGCGGGAAGTGAACAGCGGCTGACGAACCCATGAAAAAACGCCGCCGACAATGGCTGTCGGCGGCGTTTCGTCAGTACGCCGATGCGCGGGCGGCACGCCCGCCGTCGTCAGACCGTCTCCGGCTGCCGCACGGCCTTCGCGACATTCCGCGCCATCGCCCCGTTCGCGACGAAGTAAGGCACGTCCACGCGCTCAAGCGGCTTGCGCCCGCGAATCTTGTCCGCGATCTTCTCGGCGATCATGATCGTCGGCGCATTGAGGTTGCCGGTCGTGATGATCGGCATGATCGACGCATCGACGACGCGCAGGCCCTCGAGCCCGTGCACGCGGCCTTCTTCATCGACCACGGCCATGTCGTCGTAACCCATCTTGCACGAGCACGACGGATGGAACGCGGTCTCCGCGCGGGCGCGCACGAACGCGTCGAGTTCCTTGTCGGACTTGCAGTCGGCGCCCGGATTCAGCTCGCGGCCGCGATAGCGGTCGAGCGCGGGCTGGCGCATGATCTCGCGCGTCGCACGGATCGCGTCGCGGAACTCGCGCCAGTCGAGCGCTTCGGCCATGTAGTTGAACAGGATGCTCGGATGATCGTTCGGATCGCGCGAGCGCAGCTTCACGCGGCCGCGGCTCGGCGAGCGCATCGAGCCGACGTGCGCCTGGAAGCCGTGCATCTCGATCGCGTTCGAGCCGTTGTAGTTGATCGCCACCGGCAGGAAGTGATACTGGATGTTCGGCCACAGGTCGTCGTCGCGCGTGCGGATGAAGCCGCCCGCCTCGAAGTGGTTGCTCGCGCCGAGGCCGGTGCCGTTCAGCATCCATTCGAGGCCGATCTTCGGCTGGTTCCACCACTTGAGCGCCGGGTACAGCGAGACCGGCTCCTTGCACTCGTACTGGATGTACATCTCCAGGTGATCCTGCAGGTTCTGGCCGACGCCGGGCAGGTCGAGCACGACGGGAATGTCGAGTGCCTTCAGCCACGCGCCGGGTCCGACGCCCGAGCGCTGCAGCAGTTGCGGCGACGCGATCGCGCCGCTGCAGACGAGCACTTCGCGGCGCGCATGCGCGGTCGCGCGTTCGCTGCCGCGCAGGTACGTGACGCCCGATGCGCGCTTGCCGTCGAACAGGATGCGGTCGGCGAGCGCGTGCGTGACGATCTCGAGGTTCGGCCGCACCTTCGCCTGGTCGAGGTAGCCGCGCGCGGTGCTTGCGCGGCGGCCCTTCGGCGTGACGGTGCGGTCCATCGGGCCGAAGCCTTCCTGCTGATAGCCGTTCAGGTCGTCCGTGCGCGGATAGCCGGCCTGCACGCCCGCATCGACCATCGCTTCGAACAGCGGGTTCACGCCCGGCTTGCTGGTCGTGACCGACACGGGGCCGTTGCCGCCGTGATAGTCGTTCGGGCCGACGTCGCGCGTTTCGGCCTTCTTGAAGTACGGCAGGCAGTCGAGATACGTCCAGTTCTCGAGGCCCTTGTGCGTCGACCAGTTGTCGTAGTCGAGCGCGTTGCCGCGGATGTAGCACATGCCGTTGATCAGCGACGAACCGCCGAGCCCCTTGCCGCGGCCGCATTCCATCCGGCGGTTGTCCATGTGCGGTTCGGGGTCGGTTTCGTACGCCCAGTTGTAGCGGCGGCCCTGCAGCGGATAGGCGAGGGCGGCCGGCATCTGCGTGCGGAAGTCGAAGCGGTAGTCGGGACCACCGGCTTCGAGCAGCAGCACCGTGACGTCCGGGTCTTCCGTCAGGCGCGTTGCGAGCACGTTGCCCGCGGAACCTGCGCCGCAGATGATGTAGTCGTATTCGCGTGTCGTCATGACGGTCAGTCTCCTTTCGTGATTCTCAAAACACCGGGTTGTAGCGGCCGAGCTCGACCTGCACCGACTTGATTCGAGTGTAGTGCTCGAGGGTCGTGATGCCGTTCTCGCGTCCGACACCGGATTGCTTGTATCCGCCAACCGGCATTTCTGCCGGCGATTCGCCCCACGTGTTGATCCAGCAGATGCCGGCTTCGAGGCGATGGATCGTGCGGTGCGCGCGCGACAGGTTCTCGGTCACGACACCGGCGGCAAGACCGTAGTGCGTATCGTTCGCGCGGGCGATCACTTCGTCCTCCGATTCGAAATCGAGGATGCTCATCACCGGCCCGAAGATTTCCTCGCGGACGATCTTCATGTCGTCGCGGCAATCGCCGAACACGGTCGGCGCGACGTACTGGCCGCTGCCGAAGTGACCGTCGGTCAGGCGCGTGCCGCCCGCGAGCAGCTTCGCGCCCTCGGCCTTGCCGCTCTCGATGAAGCCGAGCACCTTGTCGAGCTGCGCGGCCGACACGAGCGGGCCGAAGTTGGTGTCGGCATCGGTCGGCTTGCCGACGCGGATGCGCTTCACGCGTTCGAGCACGCGCTGCGTAAATGCATCCTTGATCGAGCGGTGCACGAACACGCGCGTGCCGTTCGTGCAGACCTGGCCCGAGCTGAAGAAGTTGGCGGTCACCGCGATGTCGGCCGCGCGGTCGAGATCCGCATCGTCGAACACGATCAGCGGCGACTTGCCGCCGAGTTCCATCGTCACTTCCTTCAGCGACGAAGCACCGGCCAGCGACATCACCTTCTTGCCCGTCTCGACGCCGCCGGTGAACGATACCTTCGCGATGTCCGGGTGGCCCGTCAGCAACGCGCCGACCGAGCCGTCGCCCTGCACGACGTTGAACACGCCGGCCGGCACGCCGGCTTCCGTATAGATTTCCGCGAGCTTCAGCGCGGTGAGCGGCGTGACTTCGCTCGGCTTGAACACCATCGCGTTGCCGGCCGCGAGCGCGGGCGCCGTCTTCCAGCACGCGATCTGGATCGGGTAGTTCCACGCGCCGATGCCCGCGCACACGCCGAGCGGCTCGCGGCGCGTATAGACGAACGACTCGGCGCGCAGCGGCACCTGCAGCCCTTCGATCGCGGTTGCGAGGCCCGCGTAGTACTCGATCACGTCCGCGCCGGTGACGATGTCGACCGCGAGCGTCTCGCCGATCGGCTTGCCCGTGTCGCGCGTTTCCAGCGCGGCGAGCTCGTCGTTGCGCTCGCGCAGCAGGTCGACTGCGCGGCGCAGGATGCGCGAGCGCTGCATCGCGGTCATCGCGGCCCATTCGCGCTGGCCTTCCTGCGCGGACGCCACCGCACGGTCGACGTCGGCCGCGCTTGCCTGCTGCACCTGCGCGAGCAGTTCGCCGGTGGCGGGATCGAAGGTGTCGAAAGTCTTGCCGCTCGTGGCGTCGACGTAACCGCCGCCGATGTAGAGGCGCTGCAAACCGAATACGGACATGAGGATCTCCTTGAGGGCGACTGCGTGACGCGTCAGTCGGACGCGAGCAGCAGGTCGATGTAATCGTGGGCGAGCTTCAATGCAGCCCGGGTGTCGATCGGGCCGCCGGCCAGTGCGCCGCGCAGCCACAGGCCGTCGATCAGCGCGGCGAGGCCGCTGGCGGCTTCGCGCGCTTGGGTGCGCGGCAACGCCTTTGCAAATTCGGCGCACAGGTTCGAATGGAGGCGCCGCGTGTTGACGTGCTGCAGGCGCTTGAGCATCGGGTCGTGCATGCTCTGCGACCAGAATGCGAGCCACGTCTTCATCACGGGCGCGCTGACCTGCGTGTCGTCGAAGTTCGCGGCGACGATCGCGCGCAGCCGCGAACGCGGATCCTTGCGTGCCGCCGCGCGGCGGCGCGTGGTGGCCGACCACAGGTCGCGCAGCACGTGCCGCATCGTCGCTTCGAGCAGGCCGTCCTTGTCGCCGAAGTAGTGGCTGACGATACCCGTCGAGATGTTCGCGCGCTGCGCGACCGATGCGAGCGTCGTGCCGGGCAGGCCCGCCTCGTCGATCGACCGCAGCGTGGCGTCGATCAACTGTGCGCGGCGAATTTCCCGCATTCCGACTTTCGGCATCGCGACTCCCTTCGCCCGGACGGGCCGTCCATGGAAGTCGAGAGCTTAGCGGTTTTTTATTGATCGTTCAATCAACAAAAATTCGGGGTCTGACGGTGACGGTGGATGCCCGGCAGGTGGGCGAGGCCCCCGATCGCGCGTTGTGCAGGTGCGGAAAAATAATTGAAAGATGATTAAAAAAGCTGGAGTTTGTTTAAAACGCTTTCTGAATCGCGAGATCAATCCGGTTAATCGTTGCAGGTGCCGAAGCGATTACGGAATGAAAGAGTATTGAGCCGTGTGATATTCGATGAAATGTGGAAGTCGGCCTGCGAAACGACGTCACGATTCATTCACGAAAATTCGTTTGAAATAAGCGAATGAAACGGGATAACGCATTGATATTAAATGATTGTTTGTCAATTTTCCGGGGATCGGCCATCAACCCGCAAACGATTGCGGTCGCCCTCGAGCGCATTCCGCATACCATAAAAAATGCGGGAATAATTTGAAACTGACGCATTTCGCACTTGAGTAGAGGGTATCGTTGGAATGACTTGAGTCAGTAATATTGTCCGTATTAGTATGGCGCCGCACTACGAGGAATGAATCGATGCCGCCGGTATTGCCGCGGTGCATTGGCCAACAGCGCGATTCGAATTGCGCGCGAAAACCGGCGCAGTCATTGCGCACCTGCAGCATGCCGCGACGTCGAGACGCCGCATTCACCGGAGAACGACGATGCTGACCGAAAAACACGTGGTCCCGCTGCCGAATGGTCTGAAGGTCTACGTCGAACGGAACGTGTTCGACCCGGCGTTCGACACGGCGATGCTCGTCAACGGCGCCCTCGCGACGACCGCGTCGTTCGGGCAGACCGTCCAGTATCTCGGCGAGCGGATGAACACGATCTGCTTCGACCTGCCGTATGCGGGGCAGTCGCGCCAGCACAACCCGGGCTGCTTCATCCTGACGAAGGACGACGAAGCCGCGATCCTGCAGCACCTGGTCGAACACTTCGCGCCGGCGTACCTCGTGTCGGTGTCGTGGGGCGGCGTCGCATCGCTGTTCGCGCTCGCACGCGGCTGCCCGAGCGTGCGGCGCGCGGCGATCTGCTCGTTCTCGCCGTTCCTGAACGATGCGATGGTCGACTACGTGACGCGCGCCCGCGACCACATCGCGGCCGGCGAGAACCTGAAGGCCGCGCAGCTGCTGAACGACACGGTCGGCCGCTACCTGCCGCGCATCATGAAGCTGTACAACTACCGGTATCTCACGCGCCTGCCGCGCGACGAGCAGGACCAGGTCGCATTCCACGTCGACCAGATCCTGTCGCTGCAGCCGGAGCGCTACTTCAGCGAGTTCTCGAACATCGGCTGCGAGCTGCTGTTCCTGAACGGCGAGCGCGACGAATACACGACGCCCGCCGACGTGCGCCAGCTCGGCGCGCACGTGCCGCGCGCGCGGTTCTCGACGGTGCCGGACGCCGGCCACTTCCTCGACATCGAAGGCCGCGCGCAGCGCGAATACACGCGTGCGGCGCTGCTCGACTTTTTCTGCGGCGGGTCGTCGCTCGCCGCCGGCATCGCGCTCGCCGCCGCGCAGGCGTGCGTGCCCGCACCGATGCACGCGCTGTCGTCGTGACGCCGCACGCCGTGCGTCCGGACCGCGCGGCGCTCCCGAATTCCCATCCCAACGAGGCAGGCCAGCCGTGAATATCGTTCAGACCATCGCCATCGTCGTTCCGTGGGCCGCGTGGCTCGCCTACTGGATCGCCACCTCGCAAGGCGCGAAGACGACCGTGCGCAAGGAAGCGTCGCGTTCGCGCACGTTGCAGTCGATTCCGCTGATCGTCGGCGGCGCGCTGATCATCCTGCCCGATCCGTCGTGGCAGGCGCTCGTGCCGGACTGGCAGCGCTTCGGCCTGCAGGCGCAGTGCGGGCTCGCCGTGCTGGTGGCCGGCCTGCTGTTCTCGGTGTGGGCGCGGCTGCACCTCGGCACGAACTGGAGCGTGTCGGTCACGCTGAAGGAAGACCATGAACTCGTCCGCACGGGGCCGTATGGGCTCGTGCGTCACCCGATCTATACCGGCTGCCTGATCGCGCTCGTCGGCGCGGCGCTGATCGGCGGCGAATGGCGCGGCGCGATCGGCGTGCTGCTCGTGTTCGCGTCGCTCGCGTACAAGGTGCGCGTCGAGGAGAGCTGGCTGACCGGGTATTTCGGGCCGGCGTACACGCAGTACCGCCGCGAGGTCGCGGCGCTGATTCCCGGCTTCTACTGATTCCCGCGAGGCGCGCGATGGCGAAGATGATCGTGACCGCGATCGGCTCGGCGGGCGACGTGCATCCGCTGCTCGGCGTCGCGCGCACGCTCGCGGCGCGCGGTCACGACGTCGTGTTCTGCACGCATGTGCCGTTCGAGTCGATCGTGCGACGTTGCGGTTTCGAATTCATGCCGATCGGTACCGCGGCCGAATACGAGGCCGCGATGGCGAACCCCGCGCTGTGGGATTCGCGCACGTCGTTTCGCACGCTGTGGCAGGTGATCGCGCCGACACTGCGCCCGCATTACGACGCGCTGCGTGCGCTCACCGACGGCGATACGGTGCTCGTCGGCACGCTGTGGGCGTTTTCCGCGCGCTTCATGCAGGAACTGCACGGCACGCCGTACGTGTCGGTGCAGGTGTCGCCGTCGACGCTGCTGTCCGCGCATGCGCCGCCGACGCACCCGCGCCTGACGATTCCCGCGCGCTGGCCGCTGCCCGTGAAGGCGGCGCTGATGACGCTGATCGAGCGCCAGGTGCTCGATCGCGCATGCGGCCCCGCGCTCAACGCGGTGCGCCGCGATCTCGGGCTCGCGCCCGCGCGGCGCGTGCTGGGCCGCTGGCTGCATTCGACCGACGGCGTGCTGTGCCTGTTTCCGGGCTGGTTCGCGCAGCCGCAGCCGGACTGGCCGTCGAATCATCTGCAAAGCGGTTTCCCGCTGTTCAACGATATTGCGACACCCGACGAAGATGTGGCACTCGATACGTTTCTCGCGGCCGGTGAACCCCCGGTCGTGTTTACGGCCGGTTCGACACGCGTCGATCACGCGGCCTATGCGCGCGCGGTGGCGGATGCGCTGCGTGCGACCGGCGCGCGCGGGATCCTGCTGACGCCGCACGACGCGGCACCGGACGACGACCGTTTGCTCGTGCGCCGCTTCGTGCCGATGCGCACGCTGCTGCCGCGCTGCCGCGCGCTCGTGCATCACGGCGGGATCGGCACGGCGGCGCTTGCGTTCGAAGCCGGGATCGCGCAGGTCGTCACGCCGTTCGCGCACGACCAGTTCGACAACGCGCAACGGGTCGCCGTGAGCGGTTGCGGCGTGCGCATCGATGGCCCGATCGACGGTGCGCGTCTCGGCGCGGCGCTCGCGCGCGTGCTCGGTGATCCGGCGTTCGCAGCGCAGGCGGTGCGCACACGCGCACGGCTGGCGGCCGAGCGGGACGGTTGCGAAGCCGCCGCCGATTTCATCGAACGGTTCGTGCCGCCGCGCGGGCGGGCAGCCGCGCGGCCCGAAGTCGCGGTGGCCGGCGCATGAGTACCGCGTCGCCGCTTCACGACGGGCCCGTCGCGCCGTCCGCGTTCGACGTGCCGGCGCCCGCGCCGGCCGCGCAGCCGGTGCGGGGCGTCCGGCTCGCGCTGCTGACATTTGCGCTGTCGCTCGCGACCTTCATCGAGGTGCTCGACTCGACCGTGACGAACGTCGCGGTGCCGGCGATTTCGGGCAGCCTCGGCGTATCGAACAGCCAGGGCACGTGGGTGATCAGCTCGTATTCGGTCGCGGCCGCGATCGCGGTGCCGCTGACGGGCTGGCTCGCGCGCCGTGTCGGCGAGTTGCGGCTGTTCGTCGGCGCGATCCTGCTGTTCACGCTGACGTCGCTGCTGTGCGGGCTCGCGCGCGACCTGCACGTGCTCGTGATCTGCCGTGCACTGCAGGGGCTGTTTTCGGGGCCGATGGTGCCGCTGTCGCAGACGATCCTGCTGCGCACGTTCCCGCCTGACAAACGCACGATCGCGCTCGCGCTGTGGGCGATGACGGTGCTGCTCGCGCCGATCTTCGGGCCGGTGGTCGGCGGCTGGATCATCGACAACTTCTCGTGGCCGTGGATCTTCCTGATCAACTTGCCGATCGGGCTGTTCTCGTTCGTGGTCTGCACCGGGATGCTGCGGCCCGATGCGCAACGCGGCGAGGCCGGCCCGATCGACGTGCCGGGCATCGTGCTGCTCGTGATCGGCGTCGGCTCGCTGCAGGCGATGCTCGATCTCGGCCACGATCGCGGCTGGTTCGGTTCGCCGCTGATCGTCACGCTCGCGGTGGTCGCGGGGCTCTCGATCGTGTCGCTGCTGATCTGGGAGGCGGGCGAGGCCCATCCTGTTGTCGATCTCAGCCTGTTCCGCGATCGCACGTTCTCGTTCTGCGTGCTGATCATATCGCTCGGGATGATGAGCTTCTCGGTAGTCGGCGTCGTGTTCCCGCTGTGGATGCAGGCCGTGATGGGCTACAACGCGTTTCACGCGGGGCTCGCGACCGCGTCGCTCGGCGTGCTCGCGCTGGTGTTCTCGATCCTCGTCGGGCTGCATGCGCATCGCTTCGACGCGCGCGTGCTCGCGACCTTCGGCTTCCTCGTATTCGCGGCCGTGCTCGCGTGGGATGCGCAATTCACGCTGAAGATGACGTTCGCGCAGATCGCCGCGCCGGGGCTGATCCAGGGGATCGGGCTGCCGTGCTTCTTCATTCCGCTGACGGCCGCGACGCTGTCGCGCATTCCGGACGACCGGCTCGCGGCCGCGTCGAGCCTGTCGAACTTCCTGCGCACGCTGTCGGCCGCGTTCGGCACCGCGATGAGCGTGACGCTGTGGGACAACCGCGCGACCTATCACTACGACGTCGTGTCGCAATCCGTCACGCATGCCTCGGCGAACACGCAGCGCTTCGTGCATACGCTGAACGCGATGGGCGTGGACGGCGTGCGCGAGCTGACGACGCTGCACCAGGTCGTGATGCAGCAGGCCTACATGATGGCGACCAACGACATGTTCTGGATGGCGAGCATGACGTGTCTCGCACTCGCGGCAATGATGTGGCTGACGCGGCCGAAGCGCGGCGCAGCGGCGTCGTTCGGGCATTGAGGAGAGCAACATGACGACACTCGGCGCACTCGTGATCCTGTATCACCCGAGCGACGCGCAGCTCGACGCGCTCCGCGCATGGCGGCACGCGTGCGATGCACTGCTCGTCGTCGACAACACGCCGCAGCCCGATGCACGGGCCCGCGAGCTGTGCGCGCGCGAAGGCATCGCGCTGCTGCATCACGGCAATCGCGGCGGAATCGCGGGCGCGTACAACGCGGGGCTCGCGGTGCTGTTTCGCGACCGCATCGATGCCGTCGCGCTGTTCGACCAGGATTCGTCGGTGCCGGCCGCGTATTTCCCCGCGATGCGCGATGTCTGCGCGGGCCTTGGCCGGCGCGCGTTCCTGGCCGGCCCGCGCATCTTCGACGAGAACGCGCGCAGCTTCCTGCCCGAACTGTCGACCAACGGGATCGGGCTGCGCCGGCTGCGGATCGAGCCGGGCGCGCCGCTGCAGCGCTGCGCGTTCCTGATCTCGTCGGGCTGCGTCGTGTCGCGCGACGCGTTCGACGTGCTCGGCCGCTTCGACGAGACGCTGTTCATCGATCACGTCGATACCGAATACAGCTTCCGCGCGCTGTCGCGCAACGTGCCGCTCTATGTCGTGCCGTCGCTGGTGCTGCCGCACCGGATCGGCGCGAAGCAGCGTCACGCGATCGGCCCTTTTGAAATGACGTCGATGAATCACTCGTGGCAACGGCGCTACTACAGCGCACGCAATGCGGTGCAGCTCGGGATGCAATACGGGCTGCGTTTTCCGGTGGCGATCGTGCCGAACCTGCTGACCGTGTGGCAGGTCGTGCAGATCGCGCTCGTCGAACGCGACAAGCGCGCGAAGCTCGCCGGCATCCTGTTCGGCATCGCGGACGGCCTGTTCGGCCGGCTCGGTCCGCTCGAACGCACGCGGCCGCGTCTGGCCGCGCGTGCGCAACGCGTTCAGCAGGGATGAGGGGCGCGATGCGGCGTGTGGATAAAGCGGCGAGTCTGCCGCATGGCTTGAAGAGCGGCGCGATGACGATCGTCGCCGCGGCGGTGTCGCTGGCGTTGAGTGGATGCGTGCCGTCGGGCTTCCTGCCGTCGCTGTCGTTGCACGCGCCGGCCGACGATGCGCTCGCGCATACAGCCGGCCCCGGCGTGAACGGCGCGTGGCCCGCGCCCGACTGGGTGAAGCAGTTGAAGGATCCGCAACTCGACGCACTGGTCGCCGAGGCTTCGCAAAACAACCCCGACCTGCAGGTCGCGCAGGCGCGGCTGCGGATCGCGCAGGCGCAGCTTCAGCAGTTCGATTCGTTGACGGGGCTGACGGGCACGGCCGGCGCGACGGTCAGCCGCGCGCGGATGCCGAAGCCGGGCGACGACGTCGCCAACGTGTCGGTCAGCGGCTATCGCGTACCGGTCGAGATCTTCGGCGATCCGAACACCTCGCCGTCGTCGGTGTTCGTCGGGCTGACCTACCAGCTCGACCTGTGGGGCAAGAACCGCGCCGCGACGAAGAGCCTGATGTCGCTGCGTGAAGCGGCGCGGGTCGAGGCCGAGCAGGTGCGGCTCACGCTGGCGGTCGCGATTGTCACCGTGTACTGCCAGCTCGACCAGGCGTATGCGACGCAGGAACTGCTGCAGCAGAAACTGAAGGTCAGCCAGCGCGTGACGACCGTGCTGCGCGAGCGCACCGCGCGCGGGCTCGACAACGCATACGACGCGAGCGACGCATCGATCAAGCGCAGCAAGCTGCTCGCGCAGATCGCGCTGAACGACGAGCAGATCAAGCTCGCGCAACTGCAGCTCGGCGTGCTGTCGGGTCGCGGCCCCGAGCGAGGGCTCGCGCTGCAGCGGCCGCGCGTCGGCGCGTTCGCGGGCGGCGCGCTGCCGGCCCGCCTGCCGGCCGATCTCCTGGGCCGCCGGCCGGACATCGTCGCCGCGCGCTTGCGCGTCGAAGCCGCGTTCGCGAATGCCGATTCGACGCGCGCACAGTTCTATCCGGACGTGAACCTCGTCGCGCTCGGCGGCGTGTTTGCGCTGACGCCCGCGTCGCTGTTCTCGCGCGATGCGCTCGCCGGCTCCGTCGGCCCGGCGATCTCGCTGCCGATCTTCGATCGCGGCCGGCTGAAGGCGAAGCTCGGTGCGGATGTCGCGCAGGCGGATGTGGCGATCGGGATGTACAACAAGACCGTCGACGACGCGCTCGGGCAGGTCGCGCAGATCGTCACGTCGCTGCAGACGTCGCAGACGCTCGTCACGCAGCAGCAGGACGCGGTCGCGGCCGCGCAGAAGATCGTGGAGATCGCGACCGATCGTCACCGGCGCGGCGTGCTGATGCAGAAGGACGTGGATGTCGCGGATCTCACGCTGATCGACGAGCGCGCGCAGATGATCGCGTTGCTCGGCCGGCAGCGGACGCTGCGTGTCGGGCTGATCGGCGCGCTGGGCGGTGGGTTCGACGCGGGCGCGACGGTTGCGCAGGCGCCGGCCGCGCACCGGGCGCGTAGCGGGGGGGCGAAGCGAGGCGCTTCGACTGTCGCGCCGGCAGCGCCTGCCGTGGCTGCTGCGGCCGCACCGACCGTAAGCCGATCGATGGCGGCGCCGTCGGCCGATGCACGTGCCGGAAGCGGGTCTACGCCGCCGATCGCCGCTGCATCGAATCCGGGATCCGCACGGCGCGATACAGCAGCAGGCACGCCAGCCGCCGCCACGACACCTCGGAGCACCCCTGTTCTCGCGCACACGGCGGCGGCGAATCCGGCGCCGACCCCGTCGTTCATGCCGCCGATCCCCCTGTTCCAGCACGATCGTCTGATCGTTACGCAAAGCGACTGATGCACCACGACAACCTTCATACCGCCGCGCCGCCGGCCGCCCTGAACGACCCGGCGCTCGACGCGCGCCGCGCGACGCGCCGCAAGCGCTTCATCGCGTTCTTCGCGGTCGTGCTGGTGGCCGGGCTCGCATGGATCGCGTACTGGCTGCTGAGCGATCGCTATTACGAAGACACCGACGACGCGTACGTCGCCGGCAGCATTGTCCAGGTCGCCGCGCAGATTCCCGGATCGGTGACCGACGTCGTGGTCGCCGATACGCAGGCCGTGCGCGCCGGCCAGACGCTCGTGAAGCTCGACGATACCGAGGCGTCCGTCGCGTTCGCGCAGGCGAAGGCGCAGCTCGCACAGGCCGTGCGGCAGGTCGCGAACGCGAAGATCTCGAACACGATGTACGTCGAGGCCGTGAACGCGCGGCGTGCCGACCTGTCGCTCGCGCAGCGCGCGCTTGCCGCGCGCTCGGGAGCGTCGGTCGAGATCGTCGCGCCCGAGGAGCTTGCGCGTGCGCGCGCGGCGGTCGCCGGTGCGCAGGCGAATCTCGCGGCCGCGCAGGCGCAACTCGACGCGGCGCGTGCGCTCGGCAGCAAGCTGCCCGTCGACGAAAGCCCGGCCGTCGTGCAGGCGGCCGCACAGTTCAAGCTCGCGTACCGGAACCTGAAGCGCACGACGATCGTCGCGCCGGTCGACGGCACGATCGGGCAGCGTTCGGTGCAGGTCGGCCAGCAGGTCGGGCCCGGCGTGCCGCTGATGTCGATCGTGCAGCTCAATCAGCTGTGGATCGAGGCGAACTTCAAGGAAGGGCAGATCCGCCACATGCGCATCGGGCAGCCGGTCGAGGTCGTGTCGGATCTGTATGGCTCGCGCGTGACCTACCGCGGCCGCGTGCAGGGCTTCTCGGCGGGTACGGGCAGCGCGTTCTCGATGCTGCCGTCGCAGAACGCGGCCGGCAACTGGATCAAGGTCGTGCAGCGCGTGCCGGTCGTGATCGCGCTCGATCCGCGCGATCTCGCCGCGCATCCGCTGCGCGTCGGGCTGTCGATGCGCGCGACGGTCGACACGCACGACCGCAACGGCCACGCGCTCGACAGCGAGCCGCCGACGCCGGCCGTCAGCACGCGCGTGCACGACGGCGTCGCGAGCGACGCGGAAACCGCCGCCGCCGCGATCATCCGCGAAAATCAGGGCGGGTAACGCCTGCCCAGGAGAGGGGCGGCCGGTCGCCAGGACCGGCCCGCCGTCCTGCGCTTCCCGGTGCCTCCCGGCGCGTCACGCCGCGCGCCAAACCTTCCCGTCGTTTCCCGCCCGACTTTCGTATTTCCGCCATCGATGTCGGCGCCGATCAAACACGTGTCGCGTTTGAGACATCGGCGCCCCTGCCTCCGGGACTACTCTCGAACAGCACGTTGCGCGTGCGCCGCATGGGCCGGCGCGCCGCGGCGCCATCCAACGAGACATGGAGACAATACGATGAGCAGCAATCGAGGTGTCGTCTATCTTGGGCCGGGCCAGGTCGAAGTCCAGAAAATCGATTATCCGAAGATGGTCGATCCGACCGGCCGTGCAATCGGCCACGGCGTGATCCTGAAAGTGGTCAGCACGAACATCTGCGGCTCCGACCAGCACATGGTGCGTGGCCGCACGACCGCGCCGGTCGGCCTCGTGCTCGGTCACGAGATCACGGGCGAAGTGGTCGAGATCGGCCGCGACGTCGAGACGCTGAAGCTCGGCGATCTCGTGTCGGTGCCGTTCAACGTGGCGTGCGGCCGCTGCGCGATGTGCAAGGACACGCATACGGGCGTGTGCCTGAACGTGAACCCGTCGCGCGCCGGCGGCGCGTACGGCTACGTCGACATGGGCGGCTGGATCGGCGGCCAGGCCGAGTACGTGCTCGTGCCTTATGCGGATTTCAACCTGCTGAAATTCCCCGATCGCGATCAGGCGATGGCGAAGATCCGCGACCTGACCTGCCTGTCCGACATTCTGCCGACCGGCTATCACGGCGCGGTGAGCGCGGGCGTGAAGCCGGGCTCGACGGTGTATATCGCGGGCGCGGGCCCGGTCGGGATGGCGGCGGCCGCATCGGCGCGCCTGCTCGGCGCGGCCGTGACGATCGTCGGCGACATGAACGCGGAGCGCCTTGCGCACGCGAAGGCGATGGGCTTCGAGACGGTCGACCTGTCTAAGGATGCATCGCTCGGCGAGCAGATCGAGCAGATTCTCGGCGTGCCCGAGATCGACTGCGCGGTCGACTGCGTCGGCTTCGAGGCACACGGCCACGGCTCGTCGGGCCATTCGGAGGAAGCGCCCGCGACGGTGCTGAACTCGCTGATGGAAATCACGCGGCCGGCCGGCGCGATCGGCATCCCGGGCCTGTACGTGACGGACGATCCGGGCGCGAAGGATAAGGCCGCGCAGCACGGCAGCCTGAGCATCCGCTTCGGCCTCGGCTGGGCGAAGTCGCACTCGTTCTTCACGGGCCAGACGCCGGTGCTGAAGTACAACCGCAACCTGATGCAGGCGATCCTGTTCGACCGGCTGCCGATCGCGAAGATCGTCAACGTCGAAGTGATCTCGCTCGACCAGGCGCCGGAAGGCTACAAGAAGTTCGACGGCGGCGCGCCGCGCAAATTCGTCATCGACCCGCACGGGTTGCTGGCGGCATAACGCGACTGACCACCACGCGGTAATCGAAGGGGCCGGGGCGTTCAAGCGCCTCGGCCCTTTGTGCGTTCGGGACGCGCGCGCTCAGTGCCCGCGATCGAGCCGGGCGAGAAGCGCACGCGTGAACGATCAACCGGGCGACATTCGCCCGGCTCCGTTCACGCGGTGCGCTCCATCGCGGCGTCGTACTGGCCGCGGCAGGCCGCACCGTTCAGGCGTGCGCGCAGCAGCAGCGCATCCTGCGCGGCGCGGACGTTGGCCGCCTGTCCCTTCCACGCGGCCAGCGGCGGCTCCTGCAGCGCGCGTCCATAGGAAAAGCTCAGCAGCCAAGGCCGCCCGGCAATGCGATTCATCGCGTCCAGATGCGCCGTCGCTTCCTCGGGCGTCTGTCCGCCGGACAGGAAGAAGATGCCGGGCACTTCGGCCGGCACGGTGCTGCGCAACAGGCGCACCGTCGCCTCCGCGACTTCGGCGGGGGCCGGCTGTGCGGTGTGCATGCTGCCCGCGACGACCATGCTCGGCTTGAGCAACATGTGCGCCAGCACGACCCGGTGCCGGTGCAGCGCGTCGAACACGGCGTGCAGCACGGCGTCGGTCACTTGCGCGCAGCGGCCGATCGAATGATCGCCGTCCATCAGCACTTCCGGCTCGACGATCGGCACGACGCCGGCCTCCTGGCAGATCGCCGCATAGCGCGCCAGCGCTTCCGCGTTTGCTTCGATCGCCGCATGGCCCGGCAGCGTGGCGGACACGTTGTACACCGCGCGCCATTTCGCGAACCGCGCGCCTTGCCGCCGGTAGCCGTCGAGGCGCGCCGCAAGCCCGTCGAGCCCTTGCGTGATTTCGTCGCCGGGCGCGAGCGCGAGCGGAATCTTGCCCGCGTCGACCTTGATGCCGGGCACGATCTGCTGGCGAGCGGCGAGTTCGGGCAACGGCGTGCCATCGTCCGCACATTGCCCGAGCGTCTCTTCATACAGGATCACGCCGCTGACGAATTCACCGAGGCCGGGCGTCGACAGCAACAGGGTGCGCCATGCGCGGCGGTTCTCTTCGGTCGATTCGACCGCGATCGTCTTGAAGCGCTTCGCGATGGTCGGCCCGCTTTCATCGGCCGCCAGCAAGCCTTTGCCATCCTGGACGAGTGCCTGGATCGTTGCCTGGAGTGCGCTCTCGGTGCTCATGGAATTCCTCCTCTGAAACCGCCACGCGGCCGTGCCGGCCGCTCGCTGTTCACTTCGTTACGCCGCCTTCCATGAATCGACGGTCGCGAGCGGCCGGGTTGCGCCTGCGCGCTCAGTGGCCGCGATAGAGCTGCGCGATTTGCGTACTGCTGGTGGCGGCGCGGCGCACATGCGCGGTGTGCATGCTGACGCGGTGGATGGCGTGTGAGCGATGCCCAGCACTGCGACTGCCTTTCCAGTCCGCCAGGCGAACCGTGGCGGCGGCGTGCGACCGGTCACGGGCGCGCATGGCCGGCGCTGCTTGCGCGACTGCAGTCCGGCCAGCGGATTCGCCGGCATCGGGGCTACCGTGTCGAGCGGTGGCCACTTGCGTTCCGTCAGTCGAATGAAACGGATAGACGGGTGCCGGCAAGACCGGCAGCACGGGATCGTTCGACGCGTACAGGGCGGCATGGCTCGCCGTCACGCCCGAATCATTCGAACCATTCGAACCGCGACAGACCGGATCGGCCTTGCAGGTCCGGTCGACCACCACATAGCCGCCGACCAGCAGCACGAGCGTCAGGATGCTCAGGATCGGCGCGCTCGATGCGCGTGGCCGCCGGAACGCCGCGTTGCGAAGCGCGCGCGCGATGCGCGACGACCACGTGTGAAAGGAGTGCGGAGCATGCGTGTCGTTCGATTCAAGGCCGATCGGATCGAACGGCCAGTTCCACTGGCCGCAGACGGGGCAGTGCTCGAGCGCGCGGAAGGCCACGAAGCCGCACTCCCTGCAGCGGAAGCTGGCGGTGCGCCGCGCTTCGGCACGCGCGTTCAGGATCGCGCGCCAGTCGTCGCGCGCGCGGCTTGTCCGGTTGGGCAGGACTCGCATCGCTGGAAGCGGGCGGGTGCCGTCAACGAGGCGAACGTGGTTCGCCGGTCGTCATGAACCTTTCCTGCAAGGCAGCCGACCGGCCCGTGCCGCGATGCGGGGGAGCGTGCGTCGTCGACTGTCGTTCGCATGCAGTGCTCATCCGATTCTCCGTGACGTCGGGTGTGCGGAACACGTTCGTTCGCGGTTGCCTACCGCTTCATTCTTGGTCGCCGGCGCGTGAAACGCAAGGCGCATGCGGGCCGTCGCGATTCGTCGGTGCTGCGCTAACCGTCCGCTCGCTGCCGGGCCGCGAGCGTGCCGATGGTCTCCATCGCGTGCTCGACGGCCGGTGTCCACGGCCGGCCGTAATTGAGCCGAAGATAGCGGCGGAATCCGCCGGTCGCGGAAAAGATCGGCCCCGGCGCGATGCTGACGCCGCTTTCCATCGCATCGCCGAACAGGTGCATCGCATCCACGCGCGGCGGCAGCTCGATCCACAGGAAATACCCGCCGCGTGGCGCGAATACTTCGGTGCCGGCCGGAAAATACGCGCGCACGGCGGCGAGCATCTGCGCCTGGTGCGCGGCAAGATTGCGGCGCAGCTTGCGCAGGAAGCGGTCGTACGCGCCGTCACGCAAGTAGCTCGAAATCGCCATCTGCGCGGGCACGTCGGCCGCCGGCGCGCTCGCGCCTTTCGCCTGGCGGATCTGCCGCACGTAGCGACCGGCCGCGACCCAGCCGATCCGGAACCCGGGCGCGAGGCATTTCGAGAACGAACCGCAATGCAGGACGAGACCGCTGTCGTCATACAGCTTGGCGGGGCGCGTGGGTGCCGTGCCGAAATGCAGCTCGCCATAGACGTCGTCCTCGATCAACGGCACGTTGCGTGCCGCGAGCAGTTCGATCAGCGCGCGCTTGCGCTCGTCGGTCAGTGTCGCGCCGGTCGGGTTGTGGAACGACGTCATGAACCAGCACGCGCGCACCGGATGCGTGTCGAGTGCCTGCGCGAGCGCGTCGAGGTCGAGGCCCGTGCGCGGGTCGACCGGAATCTCGACGGCCTTCAGGTGCAGGCGCTGCACGGCATGCAGCACCGCATGGAACGCGGGCCGTTCGATCGCGACGATGTCGCCGGGGCGCGTGAGCGCCTGCAGGCTCAGCGTCAGCGCTTCGAGCGCACCGGTCGTGATGACGATCTCGTCCATCGGCAGCGCCGCCCCCGCGTTCAGGTAGCGCAACGCAATCTGGCGGCGCAGCGCGTCGTAGCCGGGCGGCAATCCCGAGAGCAGTTTCGTGCGGTCCATGCTGCGCGCCGCCGACGCAACGTAGCGCCACAGGCTGCTCATCGGGAACAGCGAATAGCTGGCGAATGCGGAGCCGAGTGGAACGACGTCGTCGTATTTGAGCGAATCGAGCAGGCGCGACAGCGTGTCGTCGTCACCGGTGGGTGCGGCGACCGGCTTGCGCGGCGGATCGTGGGCGAATCGAAGGTGTTTGTCTTCGAGGTTCGCAACGAAATATCCGGACCGTGCACGCGCGACGATCAGACCCTCGCTTTCGAGCGCGTAGTACGCGCGAAACACGGTGGACGGGCTCACGCCATATGCGCGGCACGCGGCACGCACGGTGGGGATGCGCGTACCGGGGGCCAGATCTCCACGCCGGATCGACTCGGAAATCGTCCGGGCGAGCATCGCATAACGCTTCATGCGTGCCTCAAGTCGAGCAGCTTTGTGCCGAAAAAAGAGTAGCACGGCGCGCGCTGCGCGACAGGCCTCGTTATCCCGTGATCCGCATGTTTTTCACGGGCTCTGATCCTGTTTTTCGGCGCGACTCGCTGGCATGCTTTCGCCGCTCGAGCAATCTCTGTTCCCGACATTGACCGATACGGAATTCACGCTGTCCGCCGGCTGATCCGTGGCCCGTGCGCCGGTGCGTGCGAGGTCTAGTCAACGGTGTCATGACCCTAACCGGAAACCTTCAGCGTGAAAACGAACACTCTCGTCGCGGGCCTCGTGGCCGGCCTCGCCCTCAACCTGTTCGGCGGCGCCGCGCAGGCCGCCTGCATCAGCGATCCCGCCGCCCAACCGAACACGACGTTTCCCGCCGCACTGACCGGCAAGCTCGTCTATCACAGCTACGTCAAGTACGGCGATGGCACGAGCCAGCTGTTCCTCTACGACTTCTCGGCCCATACGCTGACGCAACTGAGCAAGAGCACGTGGGGCATCACCGATCCGATGAACGGCGTGTTCAGCCCCGACGGCAAGTGGCTTGCGTTCATGGGCATCAAGAACAACGCATGGAACGTGTTCATGGTTCAGCTCGGCACCAGCAATGCGCCGATCAACATGACGAACAGCACGGGCGCCACCCGCAACGAGGATCCGAAATTCAGCGCGGACGGCAAGACCCTCGTGTTCAAGCAGAACGGCGACGTCAAGCAGGCCACGCTGTCGTACACGAGCGCGGGCCCGGTGTTCACGTCGGTCGTGAGCCTGACCAATGCGCCGGCCGGCGCCGAGTACTCGATGCCGTTCCTCGCGCCGGACGCGAGCGCCGTCTACTACGCGAGCGGCACCGGCGCGAACATGGGCCTGATGAAGCGCACGCTCGCGACCGGCGCCACGGCCGTGTTCGATAATCCGGCGGGCCTGCAGACCTACTATCCGATCGTGCGTGCGGACGGCACGGTGTTCTACGCGCGCTGGAAGGACACGAGCCAGCTCGACCAGATCTACTCGAAGACCGCGGACCCGGCATCGACGCCGAATCAGTTGGCGCTCAACGACTGCATCAGCAACAACTCCGACCCCGCGCCGGTGAGCGGCACGAACTACCTGTTCTTCTCGTCGACGACGGCGGGCGGCTACCAGCTCTACGTGGGCGACGTGACGACCGGCCAGCGCTGGAGCCTGTCGCCGTTCGGCGTGAACGCCGACACGACGAAGGCCAAGCTCGGGTCGAGCTACTACGGCGGCCCGGCGGCGAACCAGATCACGCTGCTGTCGCAAGGCCACCCGGCTGCCGCATCGGCGAGCTACAACGCGTCGCTCACGCCCGACAAGGCGTTCGACGGCAACACCACGAGCACGCGCTGGGATTCGCCGGAAGGTGCGGGCGTCGATCCGCAATGGATCTCCGTGGATCTCGGTGCGACGAAGACGATCAACAGCATCGATCTCTACTGGGATGCGGGCGCACTCGTGTACCAGATCCAGACGTCGAACGACAACGTGAACTGGACGACGATCTACTCGACGAACAACGGCGTGTCGTATGGCCACGTGACGCTGCCGAACCTGAACGGGCATGGCCGCTACGTGCGGATGTACGGCACGAAGCGCGCGACGCAGTGGGGTTACTCGCTCGACGAAATGCAGGTGTGGGGATCGTAAGCGCAAAGAAAAAGCGGCCTTCAAGGCCGCTTTTTTCATGCGTCAGTGGCGGTGCGGATTACGCGTGCAGCACATGCGCAGGGAATGCCGGGCTGGCGCTCGCCGCACCCTGTGCAAGCGGCGCGACCTGCTTGCGGCGCTCGCGGGTCGGCGCGACGCCGAACGCATCGCGATAGCTCTTGCTGAAATGGCACGCCGACTGGAAGCCGCACGCCATCGTGATGTGCATGATCGACATGTCGGTCTGCAGCAGCAGTTCGCGCGCGCGGCGCAGCCGCAGCGTCAGGTAGTAGTGCGTCGGCGTCATCCCGAGGTGTTCGCGGAACAGGCGCTGCAGTTGCCGCTGCGACATGTTCGCGAGCCGCGCGAGTTCCTCGCGCGACAGCGGCTCCTCGATGTTGTTCTCCATCAGCGAGATCACTTCGAACAGCGACTTGTTCGCGGAGCCGAGGCGTGCGACGAGCGGCATGCGTTGCTGTGCGCTCGTGTCGCGCACGTGTTCGACGATGAACTGCTCGGCGATCTGCGTGACGCGCGCGGTGCCCACGCGCGCGGCGATCAGGTTCAGCATCATGTCGAGCGGCGCGACGCCGCCCGTGCACGTGATGCGGTCGCGGTCGATCACGAACAGTTCCTTCAGGAAGCGCGTGTCCGGAAACTCTTCCTTCAGCGCCGACATGTTCTCCCAGTGGATCGCACACGCGTAGCCCGCAAGCAGCCCCGACTTCGCGAGTGCATAGGTGCCCGTGCACAGGCTGCCGAGCGGGATGCCCGAGCGCGCGAAGCGGCGTAGCGTCGACAGATGGGCGGGCGTGGTCGCGCGCTGCACGTCGACGCCGCCGCACACGAATACGATGTCCGGTTGCCCCACGCATTCGGCCGGGCCGGTGTCGACCGTCAGGCCGTTGCTCGCGGTGACCGGGCCGCCGTCCGGGCTGATGACCGACCAGCGGTAGAGCGGCTGGCCGCTCAGGTAGTTCGCCATCCGAAGCACCTCGATCGCATTGGTGAACGCGATCATCGTGAAGTTCGGTAACGGCATGAACGCGAAGTGGGACAGCGACGCTGTGCGGTCGGGCGACATGGGGGGTGTTCCTTGAATCTCTAATAGCTTTACGCCCGGGGGCACGGACGGGCTGCGACATTGTGTGAGCCAGCGCAACAAGCGTGCCATACGGCTAAACCCTAGATCCATACGTTGTCTGGCCGAAAGCGGCATGCTGCACTGCACCGTATTCGGGACGCGTTGCACCCCGACCGGGCGGCAATCGCACCGCCGGCGTGCCTGTTCATAGGTGAACTGCCGGAGGCGGTTTGCTTGGTCATCCGAAAAAGCACGACCGGTCACTTGTATAAAACGGACGCGGATGGCGGAAAAGGCAAAGAACGCGTCTAAATTCATCAATCCGCCGAAAATCCGAACGACAAGAATAGAGCCGTCGGCAGCCTTGTACGGGACGAGCGGGAAACCCAGGCAGGGCGGGCCTTGAGCTTCGGTTTCAGCCCCTTATTCTTCGTCACGGACGCACTATGTCGAACACCCAGCCTTTCTTCTCGCAGCCCCTGGCCGAGCGCGACGCGCCGGTGCGCAGCGCCATCCTGAAGGAACTCGAGCGTCAGCAGTCGCAGGTCGAGCTGATCGCGTCGGAAAACATCGTGTCGCGTGCCGTGCTCGAGGCGCAGGGCTCGGTGCTGACCAACAAGTACGCGGAAGGCTATCCCGGCAAGCGCTACTACGGTGGCTGCGAGTTCGCGGATGAAGTCGAGGCGCTGGCAATCGAGCGTGTGAAGAAGATCTTCAACGCCGGCTATGCGAACGTACAGCCGCACTCGGGCGCGCAGGCGAACGGCTCGGTGATGCTCGCGCTGGCCAAGCCGGGCGACACGGTGCTCGGCATGTCGCTGGACGCCGGCGGCCACCTGACGCACGGCGCGAAGCCGGCGCTGTCGGGCAAGTGGTTCAACGCCGTGCAGTACGGCGTGAACCGCGACACGATGCTGATCGACTACGACCAGGTCGAGGAACTCGCCCAGCAGCACAAGCCGAACCTGATCATCGCCGGCTTCTCGGCGTACCCGCGTGCGCTCGACTTCGCGCGCTTCCGTGCGATCGCCGACAGCGTCGGCGCGAAGCTGATGGTCGACATGGCGCACATCGCCGGCGTGATCGCCGCGGGCCGCCACGCGAACCCGGTCGAGCATGCGCACGTCGTCACGTCGACCACCCACAAGACGCTGCGCGGCCCGCGCGGCGGCTTCGTACTGACCAACGACGAGGAGATCGCGAAGAAGATCAACTCGGCCGTGTTCCCCGGCCTGCAAGGCGGCCCGCTGATGCACGTGATCGCCGGCAAGGCCGTCGCGTTCGGCGAAGTGCTGCAGGCGGACTTCAAGACCTATATCGACAATGTGCTCGCGAACGCGCAGGCGCTCGGCGAAGTGCTGAAGGCCGGCGGCGTCGATCTCGTCACGGGCGGCACCGACAACCACCTGCTGCTGGTCGACCTGCGCCCGAAGGGCCTGAAGGGCGCGCCGGTCGAACAGGCGCTGGAGCGCGCGGGCATTACCTGCAACAAGAACGGCATCCCGTTCGACACCGAGAAGCCGACCGTCACGTCGGGCATCCGCCTCGGCACGCCGGCCGGCACGACGCGCGGCTTCGGCGTCGCGGAATTCCGCGAGGTGGGCCGCCTGATCCTCGAAGTGTTCGACGCGCTGCGCGCGAACCCGGAAGGCGACCACGCGACCGAACAGCGCGTGCGCCGCGAGATCTTCGCGTTGTGCGAACGCTTCCCGATCTATTGATCCCACTGTCCCGACAATACTGGAGCAACACATGAGCACGCTGCATCAAGACAGCATCATCATCGACGGGCTGAACATCTCGAAGTTCGAGAAGCCGGTGTTCGAAGACATGCGCCGTGGCGGCATCACCGCCGCGAACTGCACGGTGTCGGTGTGGGAGAACTTCACCAAGACCGTCGACAACATCGGCGTGATGAAGAAGAAGATCCGCGACAACAGCGAGCTGCTGACGCTGGTGCGCACGACGGAAGACATCTTCCGCGCGAAGAAGGAAGACAAGACCGGCGTGATCCTCGGCTTCCAGAACGCGCATGCGTTCGAGGACAACATCGGCTACATCGAGGCATTCGCCGACATGGGCGTGCGCGTCGTGCAGCTCTGCTACAACACGCAGAACCTGGTCGGCACCGGCTGCTACGAGCGTGACGGCGGCCTGTCGGACTTCGGCCGCGAAGTGATCACCGAGATGAACCGCGTCGGCATCATGGTCGACCTGTCGCATGTGGGCGGCAACACGTCGTCGGAAGCGATCGCGTTCTCGAAGAAGCCGGTGTGCTACTCGCACTGCCTGCCGTCGGGCCTGAAGGAGCATCCGCGCAACAAGAGCGACGAACAGCTGAAGGAGATCGCCGACGCCGGCGGCTTCGTCGGCGTGACGATGTTCGCGCCGTTCCTGAAGCGCGGGATCGAAGCGAACATCGACGACTACATCGAGGCGATCGACTACGTCGTGAACCTGATCGGCGAAGACGCGGTCGGCATCGGCACGGATTTCACGCAGGATTACGCGAAGGAGTTCTTCGACATGCTGACGCATGACAAGGGCCGCTATCGCCAGCTGACGAACTTCGGCAAGGTGATCAACCCGGACGGCATCCGCACGATCGGCGAATTCCCGAACCTGACGGCCGCGATGGAACGCCACGGCTGGAAGGAGTCGCGTATCCGCAAGATCATGGGCGAGAACTGGGTGCGCGTGTTCAAGGACGTGTGGGGCGCGTAAGCGCCGCGACCGCCGAACCGCCGCCAGCGATTCAACATTAAAAGAAATCGGGACGTGCCCGCGCAAGCCGCGCGGGCACGCGGACGATGTCGCGCCTGCGCACTGAGCCGCGCGGCCACTTTCCTCACGGAGTCACACGATGCAACCGCAACTGCCGATCAACGTCGATCCCGATACCGGCGTCTGGACCACCGACGCGCTGCCGATGCTGTACGTGCCGCGTCACTTCTTCACGAACAACCACGTCGCCGTCGAGGAAGCGCTCGGCGTCGAAGCGTATGCCGAGATCCTCTACAAGGCAGGCTACAAGTCCGCGTACCACTGGTGCGACAAGGAAGCGAAGCTGCACGGCCTGACCGGCATGGCCGTGTTCGAGCACTATCTGAAGCGCCTGTCGCAGCGCGGCTGGGGCCTGTTCTCGATCATCGAGGCCGATCCGGCCAGCGCGCGCGCAAAGATCGAGCTGCGCCACTCGTCGTTCGTGCTCCAGCAGCCGGGCAAGGAAGGCAAGCTCTGCTACATGTTCGCGGGCTGGTTCGCCGGCGCGATGGACTGGGTCAACGATACGACGCCGGAAGGCAAGGGCGCGCCGCGTGCGCAATCCAAGGAAGTGCAGTGCGCGGCCGAGCATCACGACCACTGCGTTTTCGAAGTGTCGCCGATCGCGCACTGATGCCCTGACGCACTGATTCACCGAAACAGAACAACACCCGCAACACGAGACATTCGAACGCCAGAGGTCGCCAGCGATGCGTTATCCCCACCTGTTCAAACCCATGCAGCTGAACCAGCTGACGCTGCGCAACCGGATCGTCAGCACCGCGCATGCGGAGGTGTATGCCGAGCCGGGCGGCCTGCCGGGCGACCGCTATATCCGCTACTACGAAGAAAAGGCGAAGGGCGGCGTGGGCCTCGCGATCTGCGGCGGGTCGAGCCCGGTGTCGATCGACAGCCCGCAGGGCTGGTGGAAATCGGTGAACCTGTCGACCGACAAGATCATCGATCCGCTCACGCGCCTCGCCGACACGATGCACAAGCACGGCGCGAAGATCATGATCCAGGCGACGCACATGGGCCGCCGCTCGTCGTTCCACGGCGAGCACTGGCCGCATCTGATGTCGCCGTCGGGCGTGCGCGAACCCGTGCACCGCGGCAACGCGAAGATCATCGAGATCGAGGAAATCCGCCGCATCATCGGCGATTTCGCGGCGGCCGCGAAGCGCGTGAAGGCGGCCGGCATGGACGGCATCGAAATCTCGGCCGCCCACCAGCACCTGATCGACCAGTTCTGGAGCAAGCGTTCGAACCACCGCACCGACGAATGGGGCGGCAGCCTGGAGAACCGGCTGCGCTTCGGCATCGAGGTGCTGACGGCCGTGCGCGAGGCGGTCGGCAAGGATTTCTGCGTCGGCCTGCGCATGTGCGGCGACGAATTCCACGAGGACGGCCTCGATCACGAAGCGCTGAAGGAAATCGCGCAGGCGATGTCGGAGACGGGCCTGATCGACTACCTGAGCGTGGTCGGCTCGGGCGGCGATACGCACAACACGATCGCCAACTGCATGCCGCCGATGGCGCTGCCGCCGGAGCCGTTCGTGCACCTCGCGGCCGGCATCAAGTCGGTCGTGAAGATTCCGGTGATGCACGCGCAGAGCATCCGCGATGCGGGCCAGGCCGAGCGCCTGCTCGCGACCGGCATGATCGACCTGGTCGGCATGACGCGCGCGCAGATCGCCGATCCGCACATGGTGATCAAGATCCGCGACGGCCGCGAGGACGAAATCAAGCAGTGCGTCGGCGCGAACTACTGCATCGACCGCCAGTACAACGGCCTCGACGTGCTGTGCATCCAGAACGCGGCGACGTCGCGCGAAGCGACGATGCCGCACATCATCGAGAAGTCGCGCGGCCCGAAGCGCAAGGTCGTCGTGGTCGGCGCGGGCCCCGCAGGGCTCGAGGCCGCGCGGGTCGCGAAGCTGCGCGGCCACGACGTGGTGCTGTTCGAGAAGAACGCGGAAGTGGGCGGGCAGGTGATGATCGCCGCGAAGGCGCCGCAGCGCGAGCAGATGTCGGGGATCATCCGCTGGTTCGACATGGAAACGAAGCGCCTGGGCGTCGACCGTCGTCTCGGCGTGGCCGCCGACGAGAAGATGATCATGGCCGAGAAGCCGGACATCGTCGTGCTCGCGACGGGCGGGTCGAGCTTCACGTGGCAGGTGCCGGGCTGGGGCGTGGCGGAGGGGCTTGCCGTCAGCTCGTGGGACATCCTGACCGGCAAGGTCGAGCCGAAGCAGAACGTGCTGCTGTTCGACGGCGTGAGCACGCATGCGGGCGCGGGCGTGGCCGATTTCATGGCGAGCCGCGGCTCGAAGGTCGAGGTCGTCACGCCTGACGTGAAGGTGGCCGACGATTGCGGCGGCACGACGTTCCCGATCTTCTATCGCCGCCTGTACGCGTTCGGCGTGATCCCGACGCCGAACACGATGCTCGATCGCGTCTACGAAGAAGACGGCAAGCTGATCGCCGTGCTGCGCAACGAGTACACGGAAGAGCTGGAGGAGCGCGCGGTCGACCAGGTGGTGATCGAGAACGGTTCGTCGCCGAACGACGAGCTGTACTGGAAGCTCAAGCCGGAATCGGTGAACCGCGGCCAGATCGATCCGCACACGCTGTTCGCGGCCGAGCCGCAGCCGTGCCTGTCGGAAGAACTCGGCAACGGCCGTTTCCTGCTGTTCCGTGTCGGCGACTGCATCTCGATGCACAACGTCCACGGTGCGATCTACGACTCGCTGCGTCTCGTGAAGGATTTCTAAACGATGAATCCGTCCTTCCTCATTACCGCCCTGTTGTGGCTGTCGGTGGCGGGGCTCGCGTTCGCGGTCGCGAAGCGCTCGTCCTACTGGCGCCTGGGCCGCGCGACGGCGCCCGGCGCGTTCGGGATCGCCAACCTGTTCGCGATTCCGAAGCGTTACTTCGTCGACCTGCACCACGTGGTCGCCCGCGATCCGTACATCGCGAAGACGCACGTCGCGACGGCCGGCGGCGCGATCGGCGCGCTTGCGCTGGTGTTCATCAACTACGGCCTCGCGATCTACTCGCCGTGGCTCGACAAGCTGATCTTCCTGTCGGCACTCGCGATGCTGGTCGGCGCGGTGTTCGTGTGGCGCCGTCGCGCGGCGAAAGACGTGCCAGCGCGCCTGTCGCGCGGCCCGTGGAATACGCTGCCCTGGCTGCTCGGCTCGTTCGCGCTCGGCCTCGTGCTGTTCATGCTGGTGCCGACCGGCGCGATGTCGGGTGCGTTTGCGGTGCTCTGCGCCGTGCTGATCGGTGTCGGTGCCTTCACGATGACGGTCGGCGCCGCGAAGGGCGGCCCGATGAAGCATGCGATCGCAGGTCTCCTGCACCTCGCGTTCCACCCGCGCCAGGAGCGCTTCGCGGCCACCCGCGAATCGTTCACGGGCAACGGCACGGCCACGCCGCCGACCGCACTGAAGCTGCCGGACATCGAGCATCGGGAGTACGGCGTCGAGAAGCCGGTCGAATTCCGCTGGAACCAGCTGCTGAGCTTCGATGCATGCGTGCAGTGCGGCAAGTGCGAAGCCGCGTGCCCCGCGTTCGCGTCGGGCCAGCCGCTGAACCCGAAGAAGCTGATCCAGGATCTCGTCGTCGGGATGGCGGGCGGCACCGATGCGGCGTACGCGGGCAGCCCGTCGCCGGGCCTCGCGGTCGGCCAGCATCGCGGCGAGCCGAACGGCCCGATCGTGTCGGGCCTGATCGAAGAACAGACGCTGTGGTCGTGCACCACCTGCCGCGCATGCGTGCAGGAATGCCCGATGCTGATCGAACACGTCGACGCGATCGTCGACATGCGCCGGAACCGCACGCTCGTGCACGGCACGGTGCCGGGCAAGGGCCAGGAAGTGCTCGCGAACCTGCGTGAAACCGGCACGATGGGCGGCTACGACACGGCCGCGCGCTACGACTGGTCGGTCGACCTGAACGCGCCCGTCGCGCAGCCGGCCAAGCCGGTCGACGTGCTGTTCGTCGCGGGTGAAGGCGCGTTCGACATGCGCTACCAGCGCACGCTGCGTGCGTTCGTCACGGTGCTGAACAAGGCGGGCGTCGACTATGCGGTGCTCGGCTCGACCGAGACCGACACGGGTGACGTTGCACGCCGGCTCGGCGACGAAGCGACGTTCCAGCAGATGGCGAAGCGCCTGATCGGCACGCTCGGCACGTTGTCGTACAAGCAGATCGTGACGGCCGACCCGCACGTGATGCACAGCCTGCGCAACGAATACCGTGCGCTCGGGCTGTGCGTGACGGTCAAGCATCACACGACCTTCCTCGCGGAGCTGGCCGACAGCGGCAAGATCGCGCCGAAGGCCGTCGAAGCGCTGCGCGAGAAGCGCACCACGTATCACGACCCGTGCTACCTCGGCCGCTACAACGGCGAGACGGAAGCGCCGCGCAAGCTGTTGAAGACGATCGGCATCCAGGTCGTCGAGATGGAGCGCAACGGCATGCGTGGCCGCTGCTGCGGCGGTGGCGGCGGGGCACCGCTGACCGACATCCCCGGCAAGCAGCGCATTCCCGACATCCGCATCGCCGACGCCCGCACGATCGGCGCGGACGTGGTCGCGGTTGCCTGCCCGAACTGCACGGCGATGCTCGAAGGCGTCGTGGGCCCGCGCCCCGACGTGCTCGACGTGGCCGAACTCGTTGCCGCCTCGCTGGAGTGAATCGATGAATACGATCAAACGAATCGATCCGCGCCGGCCGTTCATCATCACGGCCGCCGGCCTGAAGCGCATCACGCTCGGCGAGGAAGGCAGCGCCGATGCGAACGCCGCGCACGGGTCCGTGCACGGTCATGGCGCAGCGGCCGCGAAGCCGCGCCGCGCTGTGCAGGATCCGAAGCACGTGATGCTGGTGGTCGCGCACAGCGAACGAGGCGCGCTCGACGATCATTCGCGGCAGGCCATTGCCGCCGCCGCCTTGCTCGCCGATGCGCAGACCGAAGTCGCGCTGCTCGCGTTCGGCGAACTGAAGGACGATGTGGCGGAACTGGGCGTCGACAAGCTGCTAGAACTCGCCGGTTTCGATCGCCGTGCGTTCGACCCTGAAAGTGAGTTGCAAGCATTGCAGGCCTGCGTGGCGGCACTCGCGCCGAAACACGTGTTCGTGCCCGACAACGCGACGGGCGACGGCGATCTCGGCCGGCGTTACGCGGCAGCCGCGGGCGCGAGCGTCGCGGCGCACGTCGTCGAGATCGACGCGAAGCATGTCGGCGCGTATGCGCAGGCCGGACGCGCGTTTGCCACCCGTGCGCTGCCCGACGTGATCCTGCTCGCGCAGAACGCGGTCGACGCGAAGCTGCCGTTCGTCGGTGCGGGCGAACGCCTGGCCGCCGACTTCATCCGCCCGGCGCACGACGCCGCGCAGCCGTACCGCGATCTCGGCCTCGACGAAATCGATGCGGCCCAGGTTGCGCTCGAGGAAGCCGATTTCATCGTGTCGGCCGGCAACGGCGTGTCCGACATCGGCGCGTTCGAGCGGCTGGCCGGTGCGTTCGGCGCGGCGATCGGCGCGAGCCGCGTCGCGGTCGACAACGGCCACTTCACGCGCGACAAGCAGGTCGGCGCCACCGGCAAGACGGTCGAGGCGAGCGTGTACATCGCGTTCGGCATCTCGGGCGCGGTGCAGCACCTGCAGGGGATCAAGGACTGCCGCCACGTGATTGCGGTGAACCTCGACGGCAGCGCGCCGATCGCGAAGCGCGCGAACCTGACGGTGGTCGGCGACGCGCAGGGCACGATCGCCGCGCTGATCGAACAGGTGCAGGCCGCGCGCGCCGCGCGTGGCGAATCGCCGGCCGCGGTCGGCACCCGTGAACCGGAAGGAGTCGCCGCATGAACGCCCCCCGCCAGCTGCAACGCATCGCGGTGCTCGTGTCCGTCGGCCGCCACTCGGTCAGCGGTGTTGCGCGCTATAGCCGCAACGACGCGGCCGCGCTCGAAACCGGCCGCCAGCTCGCGGAGCGGCATCGCGCGAAGCTCGACGTGATCCATGCGGGCGACCCCGCGAATGCGGCGCTTGCCGAATATCTCGCGCTCGGCGCACCGGAGGTCGAGGTGCTGGCCTGCCGCGACGATGACGATGCCGTGCACGCGCTCGCCGCGCGCGTCGAGGGCTACGACCTCGTGCTGACCGGCACGCGCGCCGAGGGCGCGTACGACACCGGCATGCTGCCGTATCGCATCGCCGCGGCGCTCGGCTATCCGCTCGTCGGCTCGGCCGTCGACGTGACGGTCGAAGGCGGGCGTGCGGCCGTCCGGCAATTTTTGCCGAAAGGGCTGCGGCGGCGCGTCGATGCGGCGCTGCCGGTCGTCATTGCCGTTCATCCGCTGGCCAATGCCGAGCCGCGCTACGCGTATGCGCGGCTGCGTGCCGGCGCGATCCGGCCCGCGCTCGCGGCGCCCGGCGCGGACGCCGATGCGGCCGCGTGGACGGTCGGTCCGGTCGAGCGTAAACCCGTAAAGCTGGTCGCCGCCGAGAAGCGCTCCGGGCATGCCCGGATGCTGTCCGCGACGACGACCGAAAGCCGTGGCGGCAACGTCGTAAATGAAGGGAGTTCGGTCGAAAAAGCACAAGTGATCCTCGCGTATTTGCGCGAGCATCAGCTCATCGACTACTGATTTTGATGCCTGTCGGCAAGAACCCAGGGATGCAAGGAATCCGGAGCAAACGATGAAAGTATCGGCAGACATTCGTGCATTGATCGAGCGGCGCAAGGAAGGGCACAGCCTCGAAGCGCCGTTCTACACGAGCGAGGACATCTTCGCGCTCGACATGGAGGCGATTTTCCGCCAGCACTGGATCCAGGTGGCGATCGAACCGGACATTCCCGAGCCGGGCGACTACGTGACCGTGGAACTGGGGAGCGATTCGATCCTGATCGTGCGCGACGACGACATGGCGATCCGCGCGTTCCACAACGTGTGCCGTCACCGCGGTGCGCGCCTGTGCAACGAAGTCAAGGGCTCGGTCGGCAACATCGTGTGCCCGTACCACAGCTGGACCTACAACCTGACGGGCCAGCTGATGTTCGCCGAGCACATGGGCGAGAAGTTCGACCGCTGCAAGCACAGCCTGAAATCGGTGCACGTCGAGAACCTCGCGGGCCTGATCTTCGTGTGCCTCGCCGACGAGCCGCCCGCCGACTTCGCGCAACTGCGCGCCGAGATGGAGCCGTACCTGCTGCCGCACGATCTGCCGAACACGAAGATCGCCGCGCAGATCGACATCATCGAGGAAGGCAACTGGAAGCTCACGATGGAGAACAACCGCGAGTGCTATCACTGCGTCGCGAACCATCCGGAGCTCACCATCTCGCTGTACGAATACGGCTTCGGCTACCAGCGTTCCGATGCGAACGCCGAAGGCATGGATGCATTCGCTGAAACGTGCGTGCGGCGCGGCAAGGAGTGGGCCGAGATGGGCCTGCCGTCCGAAGAGATCGAAAAGCTGCTCGACGTGACGGGCTTCCGCACGCAGCGCCTGCCGCTCGATCGTCACGGCGAATCGCAGACGCTCGATGCGAAGGTCGCGTCGAAGAAGCTGCTCGGCGGCTTCGACAAGGCGGACCTCGGCGGGCTGTCGTTCTGGACCCAGCCGAACTCGTGGCACCACTTCATGAGCGATCACATCGTGACGTTCTCGGTGATCCCGCTGTCGGCCGGCAAGACGCTGGTGCGCACGAAGTGGCTCGTGCACAAGGACGCGAAGGAAGGGATCGACTACGACGTGAAGAACCTCACGGCCGTGTGGAACGCGACCAACGACCAGGATCGCGCGCTCGTCGAATTCTCGCAGCGCGGCGCGACCAGCAGCGCGTACGAGCCGGGCCCGTATTCGCCGTTCACGGAAGGTCTCGTCGAAAAATTCTCGGCCTGGTACATCGGCCGGCTCGCCGAAAAAACCGGCGAATAAGCGTACAGCAGCGGACAAGCGGAGTCAGACATGATGCGAGATGCGGCCAACTTCGAGCCGACGGACAGCCGGGTCACGCGCCCGGCGTTCTGGAATGGCCTTCCCGAGCGCTGGACGAGCGACGTCGAGGAAACGCTGGTGTGCTGCCATGTGCGGCAGGAAACGCACGACGTGAAGAGTTTCTTCTTCCGTTCGCCGCAGGGCCGCTCGTTCTCGTTCGAGCCCGGGCAGTTCCTCACGCTCGAGCTCGACATCGACGGCGAAACGATCAACCGCTGCTACACGATCTCGTCGTCGCCCGCGCGGCCGCACACGGTGTCGATCACCGTGAAGCGCGTGCCGGGCGGCAAGGTGTCGAACTGGCTGCACGACAACCTGCAGCCGGGCGCACCGGTGCGCGTGCTCGGCCCGGCCGGCGAATTCACGTGCGCACGGCATCCGGCGCGCAAGTACCTGTTCCTGTCGGCCGGCTCGGGCGTCACGCCGCTGATGTCGATGAGCCGCGCGCACCATGATCTCGCGGAGGATCGCGACATCCTGTTCGTGCACAGCGCGCGCACGCCGGACGACATCATCTTCGCGCGCGAGCTCGACCTGATCGCGTCGAACCACACGAACTTCCGCACGTCGTTCGTCGTCGAGCGCGTCGGTGCGCGCACCAACTGGCCGGGCGTCACGGGCTTCCTGACGCTGCCGCTGCTGAAGCTGATCGCACCGGATTTCATGGAGCGCGAGATCTTCACGTGCGGCCCCGCGCCGTACATGAAGGCCGTGCGCGACCTGCTCGACGAAGCCGGCTTCGAGCGCAAGCAGTATCACGAGGAGAGCTTCTCGTTCGAGACGCTCGCGCAAACCGCAAGCGACGAGCTGCTCGCCGATCTCGCGCCGCCGGCCGAAGGCGCCGACACCGATACGAAGCAGTACACGGTCAGCTTCGCAAAGAGCAATCGCGAGATTGCGTGCGGCTCGGAGCAGCACGTGCTGGATGCGGCACGCCAGTCGGGCGTGCGGCTGCCGGCTTCATGCACGCAGGGCATGTGCGGCACCTGCAAGGTGAAGCTCGTGTCGGGGCAGGTCGAAATGAAGCACAACGGCGGCATCCGCCAGCGCGAGATCGATCAGGGGATGGTGCTGCTGTGCTGCAGCAAGCCGCTGTCGGATCTCGTGATCGACAAGTAGTCGCAACGCGCCATCGGCTGTCCGGGCGCGTCGCGCCCGGACAAGCATCCGTCGGAAAACAACGATACCGCGGATTTGTGGTTGAAGAACCTAGAGAGACAACGCGCGCAGGCGCATATCAAGGAGATCGACCATGAAGCTGTTCGGAAAACTGTTGTGGACCGGCGCACTGTCGGCCATGGTGGCGCTGAGCGCGTCGGCGCTCGCCGACACGAAGCCCACGCTGAAGATCGGTTACGTCGAAGGCTGGGATGACAGCGTGGCGACGTCGAATGTCGCGGCGCGCGTGATCGAGAAGAAGCTCGGTTACCAGGTTCAGCTCGTGCCGGTCGCCGCCGGGATCATGTGGCAGGGCGTCGCGCGCGGCGATCTCGACGCAACGCTGTCCGCATGGCTGCCGGTCACGCACGGCTCGTACTGGGGTGAATACAAGGCGAAGGTCGTCGATCTCGGCGCGAACTTTCCCGACGCGAAGATCGGCCTGATTGTTCCCGAGTACGTAAAGGCGAAGAGCATCGACGATCTGAACGCGGAGAAGAGTGACTTCGGTGGCCGCATCGTCGGCATCGACGCGGGCGCGGGGGTGATGCGCAAGACCGACGATGCGATCAAGAGCTACGGCCTGAACTACACGCTGATGCCGAGTTCGGGCGGTGCGATGACGGCCGAGCTGGCGCGCTCCGTCGGTTCGAACAAGCCGGTCATCGTGACGGGCTGGGCGCCGCACTGGATGTTCGCGAAGTGGAAGCTGCGCTTCCTCGAGGATCCGAAGAAGGTGTTCGGCGGCGCGGAGCACGTCGACAGCGTCGTGAATCCGGGGCTCGAAACGAAGGCGAAGCCGGTGGTCGCTTTCCTGAAGAAATTCCAGTGGAAGCCGGGTGAAATCGACAGCGTGATGCTCGCGATCCAGAACGGCTCGAAGCCGGAAGCGGCCGCCGATGCGTGGATCGCCGCGCACGCGGATCGCGTGAATGCGTGGACGGAAGGCGCGCAGTAAGCCGGCGATGAATCGCCTCGATAATTAGATAAAGAGACAGTCCGGGAAAGGTTGGCAGGAGTGCAAAATAATCGCACTGCGATACGACCTTATCCCGGAATTATTTTTTTGATTCTGCAAAAAAGTGCGTAACTTGTTACACTAGCGCCCTTGTGCGGAGTCATCACAGGAGGAATTGGATGAGTCAGGCAGGACTGCGTGCGAACCGCACCAGTGATGTTGAGGCAACCATCTCACATGATTCGACGGGCCACACGCTGCATCGTGGCCTGACTTGGAAAGACGCTTTTTGGGTAACGAGCGGCGTGCCGGCAGGCGTGCTGTTCACGATCGGCGGCGTATGCGCGACGATCGGCCAGCCTGCGTGGGCGATCTGGATCGCCGCGATCACGATGGGGCTGATTCAAAGCGCGACTTATGCGGAAATATCAGGGCTATTTCCCCATAAATCGGGCGGCGCGTCCGTGTATGGCGCGATCGGCTGGGTTCGTTACAGCAAGCTGATTGCCCCGGTGTCCGTGTGGTGCAACTGGCTCGCGTGGTCGCCGATGCTCGCGCTCGGCTGCGGCCTCGCGGCGAGCTATGCGCTCACGAGTCTCTTTCCCGCCGATGCGGCGGTGCTGCACTGGCAGCTCAAGGTTGCCGATCTCGGGTTCATCAAGCCGGGTCTGTCCCTGCGGATCAATGCGACGTTCATCATCGCGACGATCCTGCTTCTCATTACGTTCAAGCTTCAGCACAGCGGTGCATCGAAGGCTGCGCGCACGCAGCGCATTCTCGGCATCGCATCGCTCACGCCGCTGCTGATCGTCGGCATCGTGCCGTTCGTCACGGGCGACGTGCCGATGTCGAACCTGCTCCCGCTGCTGCCGCTCGGTCACGACGCGCACGGCAATCTCACGGCTGCGACGTTCGGCTCGTGGAACGGGCAGGGCGTCACGATGGCACTCGGCGCGATGTTCATGGCCGGCTGGGCGTCGTACGGCTTCGAAACGGCCGTCTGCTACACGCGTGAATTCCGTGACCCGCGTCGCGATACCGCCAAGGCGATCTTCTGGTCGGGCGCACTGTGTCTCGTCGTGATGACGCTCGTGCCGCTGGCGTTCCAGGGCGCGCTCGGTACGCAGGCGATGCTCGATCCGTCGATCGGCGACGGCACCGGTGTCGCGGCTGCGATGGCGAAGATCGTCGGCGGCGGCGCATGGGTCGCGAATGCGGTCGTCGTGATGCTGATGCTGTCGATCCTGCTGATCGTGATGACGTCGATGATGGGCTCGTCGCGCACGCTGTACCAGGCATCGGTCGACGGCTGGCTGCCCAAGTACCTGTCGCACGTGAACGAGCACGGCTCGCCCACGCGCGCGATGTGGACCGATCTCGGCTTCAACCTCGTGTTGCTGATGATGTCGGACTACATGACGGTGCTGTCGATCTCGAACGTCTGCTACATGCTGTTCGTATTCCTGAATCTTCAGTCGGGCTGGATCCACCGGATGGATCGTGGCAACTGGGATCGGCCGTTCCGCTGCCCGACGTGGCTGCTCGTCGGCGGCGCGATCTGCGGGTATGCGAACCTCGTGTACGTCGGCGCAGGTGCGAACCTGCAGGGCGAGGGCACGCTGCGCAACGGGCTGATCGCGATGCTGCTGATCGTGCCGGTGTTCCTGTTCCGCCACTACTGGCAGGATCGCGGCCGTTTCCCCGCGCAGATGCAGCGCGACATGGAACTCGAAGTGCCGAAGCGCGCGATGTGGCTGAGCCTGATGCCTTACGTTGCGCTGGTTGGCGCGGGGCTGACGATCTGGCTGTCGTATTACTTCGCGTGGGTGAAGTGACAAGGTAATGCGTGCGTGCCGCGGCACGCGATGGCTCCGGAAACCGCACACGGGGCCGTCGCGCGACCGCGGCACGTCAAACGCGATAATGCCGGCATGACAGGACGCCTGCCGCCGGGAAATCGTGATGCCGTGTTCCACCTGCCGGAAATTCCCGTTGCCCACCTCGAACTACGATGAGGTGGCGGTGAATGAGCCCATGCAGTCCGAGCTTTATCGCTGCCGCGCGTGTGGTCAGCTGATCCGTACAGGGGCGCTGGAGCGCGGCGTGTCCTACCTCTCGTCCGCGGCCGCCAGGCAGCAGTTTCCCGACTTCGATCCGTCGACATCCTGATCGGGTCGGCGTATGCCATTTCGGGAGCCCGGCTATACAACCGGGCATGGGCGCTTGATTTTGAGAACGATCGGTTCTAATATCGACAACCATGAGCCCGACCCCGACATCTTCCGGCGCCCGTGACAGGGGGCGTCCACGCGAATTCGACACCGACGAGGTGATCGACGCGGCAGCACGCGTGTTCTGGGAGCAGGGGTATCACGCGACGTCGATCGACGCATTGTGCGAAGCGACCGGCGTCTTTCGCGGCAGCCTGTACCGCACCTTCGGCGATAAGCACGGGCTGCTGGTCGCCGCGTTCGATCGCTATGCGGAAGGCGCGATCGCACGGCTCAAGGAGCGTCTCGCGGCGGATCTGCCGCCGCGGCAGGCCCTCCGGGATGCACTGCTGTACTACACGGAAATCGGTGTACGGCTGTCGGAGCGACGCGGCTGCTTCATCACGAATTCGGCCGTCGAACTCCTGCCCGGCGATGACGCGTTGCGCCCATACATCGAATCGACGCTGCTGCGCATCGGCACGCAATTCAGCCTGGCCGTCGCACGCGGCCAGCAGTCGGGCGATTTCGACCGGAATCTCGATCCGGAAGAGGTGGGCCGGTTCCTGCTGTGCCTGATCCAGGGCATGCGCGTGCTGGGCAAGTCGAGTGCGTCGGAGGCGGAACTGGCATCGATCGTCGATATCGCGATGCGGGCGCTGACCTGATTTTTTTTGATTATTTTGAGAATGACTGGTTTCAAATGTGGGGCAATCCGGGTGTCCGCATCGAGACCGTGAAGGGCAGGCAAGGACAGCAACGAAGTTGATACGACGCTGCCGCTGCGCACAGCCGCACCGGCATCATTTTTCAATTAATTTGGGAATGATCAGTCATGAATAACACGACACTCGCAACCCCTGCCGTGAGCGCGTACGGCAAAGGCATCGTCGCATGTGTGACCGCGACGATCCTGATGGGCGTGATGTTTCCGGTGATGACCGATGCGTTGCGGACCATCGATCCCTTCACGTTCACGTCGCTGCGCTACCTGATCGCCGGCACGGGCTTCATCGTGCTGTTGCGGATCGTCGAAGGGCCCGGTGCGTTCCGTTCGGCCGGCGAGCCCGTGGCGCTCGCGTGGCTGCTCGGGTCGATCGGCTTTTGCGGATTCGGATCGTTCGTGTTCCTGGGCCAGCAACTGGCCGGCGACGAAGGCGCGCTGACCGCGTCGATCATGATGGCGACGCAGCCGATGATGGGGCTCCTGCTCAACGCACTGGTGCGGCGTGTTGCGCCTGCGCCGGCGTCGGTGCTGTTCGTCGTGCTGTCCTTTACCGGCGTGGCGCTCGTCATCACGCGCGGCGACCTGATCGCCGCGCTGCACGAACCGCAGCACTATGCGGCCAACGCGCTGATCGTCGTCGGTGCGTTGTGCTGGGTCGTCTATACGTTCGGCGCGGCGCGCTTCACCCGCTGGTCGGCATTGAAATACACGACCTTCACGACGTGGCTCGGACTGACCACGATCGTTGCAGTCAACCTGCTGCTGATCGTCACGCACCGGATTGCGGCGCCGTCACTCGCCGCGGTGCACGCGGTCCTGCCGGATCTCGCGTACATGGGGCCGGTGGCCGGCTTCGGCGCGATCCTGCTGTGGATGACGGGCAACCGGATTCTCGGGCCGATGAACGGCGTGCTGTTCATGGACATCGTGCCCATCACGGCATTCGCCGTTTCCGCATTCACGGGCGTCGTGCCCAATCGTGCACAGATCGCAGGCGCTGCCCTGACGGGCGCGGCGCTGATCCTGAACAACCTGTACCTGCGGCGCAGGGCGCGTCGAATCGGCACGACGCCCGCGCGCGTGCCGTCGGCTTCCACGTGAACGTCGTGCGTTCGTGCGTTAGGGAAACACCACCGTCCGATCCCCGTTCAGGAACACGCGCCGCTCGATGAATGCCTTCACCGCGCGTGCGAGCGTGAGCGATTCGACATCACGCCCCACCGCGAGCAGTTGCTCCGGGCGCAGCGCATGATCGACGCGCTCGACGACCTGCTCGATGATCGGGCCTTCGTCGAGATCGTCGGTGACGAAGTGCGCGGTCGCGCCGATCAGCTTCACGCCGCGCGCATGCGCCTGGTGATACGGCTTCGCACCCTTGAAGCCGGGCAGGAACGAATGATGGATGTTGATCGCGCGGTTCGCGAGCTTCGCGCTCGTCTCCTGCGACAGCACCTGCATGTAGCGCGCGAGGATCACGAGTTCGGCGCCGCTCGTCTCGAAGAAGTCGAGCCACTGCGCTTCCTGCTGCGCCTTCGTATCGGCGGTGATCGGGAAGTGGCGGAACGGCAGCCCGTGCTGCGCGGCGAGCGGCTCGAAGTCGGGATGGTTCGACACGATGCCGACGATGTCCATCTTCAGCTCGCCCATCCGCCAGCGGAACAGCAGGTCCGCGAGGCAGTGCTCGAGCTTCGACACCATGATCAGCACCTTCGGGCGTGCGTTCACGTCGTGGATCGCCCACTGCATGTCGCCCTGCTGGCCGCCGAGGCTGGCTGCGATCGGCGCGAATTCCTGGCGCAGCGCATCGATCTGCAGCGTTTCATCCGTCGGATGAAAGACGCAGCGCACGAAGAATCGGTTGCTGAGATCGTCGTCGAACACGTTCAGCGCATCGACATAGCAGCGATGGCGATCGAGAAAGCCGACGACGGCGGCGACCTGGCCGGCCGCGCTCGGGCACGACAGTGTCAGGACGAATTGATCGGGGCGGTGCTCGGCGGTCATGAGACTCCTCGGATGGCATGGGCGCACGGCCGTGCGGCGGCGCACGAAGGCGCCGCGCCGCGCGGGTAGCGGGAGGCTCAAGTAAATCAGGACGATTTTGGGGCGGATAGAACCAACGCGCCGTGTGGCTGGTATCGGCGCGCCAGCACGCGGGGGCGGGCAGGGCCCGTCACGCGCTCGCGCACGCGTCGAGCAGCCAGCGCCGGAACACGTGGGTCGCGTCCGGCTCGGGCCGCTGGGGCGGCCGCACCAGGAAGTAGCCGCGCGACGTGACGACCGGCGCATCGACGAGCTTCACGAGCTGCCCCGACGCGACGAGTTCGTCGACGAGCGGCGACCAGCCGAGCGCGACGCCTTCGCCGAGCAGCGCCGCATGGATCACGAGCGCGTAGCTGTTGAAGGTCACGCCGCGCGCGGCGGCGGCCGTATCGAGGCCGTGCGCGTCGAACCAGCCGGACCACGACAGCCAGCGCTCGGGGCGCGTCGGCTGCACGTGCAGCAGCGGCATCGCGAGCAGGTGCTCGGCCCGCGCGACGTGCGGGTGCGCGTCGCGGAACGCGGGCGAGCAGACGGGCGTGACCGATTCCGGAAAGAGCCGTGCGGCGGTGCACGACGGCCAGTGGCCGTCGCCGAACAGGATCGCGATGTCGCCATGGTCGCGCTGCGCGTCGTAATCCTGTGACGTGACGACGCGCACGTCGACGTCCGGCATCACGCGCTTCAGCCCGGCCAGGCGCGGCATCAGCCAGTAGGTCGCGAAGCCGAAGTCGGTGACGATCGTGAGCGCGCCATGCTCGCGGCGCGCACGCAGGGTCGCGGTCGCGCCGCGCAGCGTGTCGAGGCTCAGCCGCACGGCTTCGTACAGGCACTGGCCGTCGGCCGTCAGCGTGACGCCGCGCGGGCTGCGCTCGAACAGCGGCACGCCCAGTTCGGCCTCGAGCTGGAACACCTGCTGGCTCACGGCCGGCTGGGTGGAGCCGAGCTCGCGCGCGGCGGCCGTGAAGCTCGCGAGCCGGGCAGCCGATTCGAACGCGCGCAGCGCCTGCATCGACGGTAACGGTTCGGATTTCGACATAAGTCTCTCTAATGGCCCCATAAGGGCCGGACGCCTACCCGCGCGAATTCGGGCGGGTGATAGTGCTTCGGACGGTACGGCATGCGCGCTTCGCATCCCGTTTCACGGCCGCCGCGCAAGGCATTCCGCGATTCTAGCCAGTCGCGGGCCGCAGGTGCGGCACTTTCTTCGAGCCGCTTCCGTCATGCCGGACGTCTCGCTGCGCGAGCGGCGCGCCGTTCCATTCGAACACCGTTTTCCCCACGACAGCCGATGACGAACCCGACACCCAACATCCTGATCCTGATGGCCGACCAGCTCACGCCGTTCGCGCTGCCGGCCTACGGCAATCGCGTCGCGCGCACGCCGACGCTGGACCGTCTCGCCGCGCAAGGCGTGGTGTTCGACGCCGCGTACTGCGCGAGCCCGCTGTGCGCGCCGTCGCGTTTCTCGCTGCTGACGGGCAAGTTGCCGTCGGGGATCGGCGCCTACGATAACGCCGCCGAATTGCCGGCGCAAACGCTGACGTTCGCGCACTACCTGCGCGCGGGCGGCTACCGGACGATGCTGTCCGGCAAGATGCACTTCTGCGGGCCCGATCAGCTGCACGGCTTCGAGGAGCGGCTCACGACCGATATCTATCCGGCCGATTTCGGCTGGGTGCCCGACTGGGACAGCCCGACCGAGCGGCCGAGCTGGTATCACAACATGAGTTCGGTGCTGGAGGCCGGCCCGTGCGTGCGCACGAACCAGCTCGATTTCGACGATGAAGTCACGTTCGCGGCGAAGCAGAAGCTGTACGACGTCGCGCGCGAGCGTGCGGCCGGGCACGATGCGCGGCCGTTCTGCATGGTCGTGTCGCTGACCCATCCGCACGATCCGTATGCGATCACGCGCGAATACTGGGATCGATACAGCGACGACGAGATCGACATGCCGGCCGTGCACCTGGATGCGGCGGACAGCGACCCGCATTCGCAGCGGCTGCGCTTCGTCTGCGAGAACGACCGCACGCCGCCCACCGACGCGCAGATCCGCGCCGCGCGCCGTGCCTACTACGGCGCGACGTCCTACGTCGACACGCAGTTCGGCAGCGTGCTGGCCGCGCTCGAACAGTGCGGATTCGCCGATGACACGATCGTGATCGTCACGTCCGACCACGGCGACATGCTCGGCGAACGCGGGCTCTGGTACAAGATGACGTTCTTCGAAGGCGGCTGCCGCGTGCCGCTGATCGTCCATGCGCCGGGCCGCTTCGACGCCGCGCGCGTGCGCGGGCCCGTGTCGCACGTCGACCTGCTGCCGACGCTCGTCGACCTGGCCGGCGCCGCGCCGGCCGGCGGCTGGCCCGACCCGGTCGACGGCGCGAGCCTCGTGCCGCACCTGCACGGCACGCCGGCGCACGACGTCGCGCTCGGCGAATACCTCGCGGAAGGCGCGGTCGCGCCGGTCGTGATGATCCGCCGCGGCGACTGGAAGTACGTGCATTGCCCGCTCGATCCCGACCAGTTGTACAACCTGTCGGACGACCCGCGCGAGCTGACGAACCTCGCCGGCACGCCGGAAGCGGCCGATGTGCTCGCCGCATTCCGCGCGCAAGCCGCGCAACGCTGGAACCTGCCGGAACTGGACCGGCAGGTGCGCGCGAGCCAGCGGCGCCGGCGCTTCCATTACGCGGCGACGACGCAGGGCCGCATCCAGGCGTGGGACTGGCAGCCGTTCACCGACGCGAGCCAGCGCTACATGCGCAATCACATCGAACTCGACACGCTCGAGGCGATGGCGCGCTTTCCGCGCGTCGGGCGCTGAGCGTCCCGCATCGCGAACATTGACGAACGACGGAGGAAGCGGACGATGGAACGGCAATGCAATGCAGCAATCCGGATCGGCGCGGCGCTTGGCGCGGCCGCGTGCCTGATGACCACGCAGGCCGCGCAGGCGGCCGACCCGCAGACGTGCAGCGACGTGAAGATGGCGGCGCCCGGCTGGACCGATATCGATGCGACGAACGCGATGGCGGGCGTCGTGCTGAAGGCGCTCGGCTACCGGCAGGACGTGGCTAACCTGTCGGTGCCGATCACGTACCAGGGGCTGAAGAAAGGGCAGGTCGATGTGTTCCTCGGCAACTGGATGCCCGCGCAGGCACCGCTCGTGAAGCCGTTCGTCGACGAGAAGTCGATCGACGTGCTGCACGCGAACCTGAGCGGCGCGAAGTTCACGCTTGCCGTGCCCGATTACGTGGCGGCCGCCGGCGTGCATACGTTCGCCGATCTCGCGCGCTACGCGGACCGCTTCGGCGGCAAGATCTACGGGATCGAGCCCGGCGCACCCGCGAACCAGAACATCAAGCGGCTGCTGTCCGACCATGCGCTCGGCCCGGCGAACTGGTCGCTCGTCGAATCGAGCGAGACGGGCATGCTCACGCAGGTCGAGCGCGCGGTACGCGACAAGCACTGGATCGTGTTTCTCGCGTGGGAGCCGCATCTGATGAACACGAAGTTCCACCTGACCTACCTGTCGGGCGGCGATGCGTATTTCGGCCCGAACTACGGCGGCGCGACGGTCAATACGGTCACGCGCGCCGGGTTCGCCGGCCAGTGTACGAACCTGGCGCGGCTGTTCCGGCAGATGACGTTTTCCGTCGACGTCGAGAACCGGATGATTGCCGACATGCTCGACCACAAGACCTCGCCCGCGCTCGCGGCGCAGCATGCGCTGAAGGCCGACCCGGCGCTGCTGGCCGGCTGGCTGGACGGCGTGACGACGGCAGCCGGCGCACCGGGCCTGCCGGCCGTGCGCGCGGCCCTCGACGGTCGTTGATTTCCTCCCTCCGGGCGGCCGGTTTTTACCGTGCCGCCGTCTACGTGTTTTCCCGACCGGTCGCATCGTGACCATTTGGTGTCGCCTTCAGACGGGTGACCCGAAATATGGGTTTGTATTTTTCGCCAATGGCTGCGTTATTGCGGAAAACGAAATGCCGAAGCCAGCGGGCGTACTGAATTCGAATCCACCGGCGCATCGTTGCACGCGCCGGGACGAGGTTCTTTCCATCGAACGGTTCAGGGAGGGTGGTCGATAATGAAGCACACGAAAGTTGCCGTAGCCGCCGCGCTTGCATGCGCGGCCTGTGTACCCGCCATCGGGCATGCGCAGAGCAGTGTGACGCTGTACGGGATTCTCGACGCGGGCATCACGTACGTGAACAACACGGGCGGCTCGCACGTGGTCAAGTTCGACGACGGCGTCGCGTACGGGAACCGTTTCGGCCTCAAGGGCACGGAAGATCTCGGCGGCGGCCTGAAGGCCGTGTTCACCCTCGAGAGCGGCTTCCGCCTCGGCACCGGGCAGCTCGGCTTCGGCGGCTCGGAGTTCGGCCGGCAGGCGTATGTCGGCCTGCAGAACGACTGGGGCACGCTGTCGTTCGGCAACCAGCTCGATATCACGAACGAACTCGTGTCGATCTACAACATCTCCGCGTGGGGCAGCGGCTACGCGATTCACCAGGGCGACTTCGACCGCTTCAACGGCGACCGTCTCCCGAACTCGGTGAAGTTCCTGTCGAACGACCTCAGCGGCTTCAAGTTCGGCGCGATGTACTCGTTCGGCAACGTCGCGGGCAACTTCCACCGCAACAGCGCATGGAGCGCGGGCGCGAGCTTCACGAAGGGCGACTTCTCGATCGGCGCCGCGTACACGCGCCTGAACAACCCGAACGGCATCTACGCGTTCGATCCGTACGCGATGATCGGCACGCACACGTTCCTCGGCCAGCAGACCGTCACCGTCGATCCGGCGACCGGCGCACGCACCGACCTGTTCGCGAACACGCCGATGGACGTCGACAGCCAGGGTACGTTCGGCATCGGCACGAGCTACACGATCGGCAAGCTGACGCTCGACGGCAACTTCTCGTACACGACGATCAAGGGCTTCGGCCAGTCGTCGCACATGCAGGTCTATGAAGGCGGCGGCTCGTACCAGTTCACGCCGGCGTTGAGCCTCATTGCCGGCTACCAGCACACGCGCTTCGAAGGCCATCACTGGAACCAGGGCACGGCGGGCCTGCATTACCTGCTGTCGAAGCGCACGGATGTGTACATCTCCGGCGATTACCTGCGCGCGTCGCAAGGCGTGGATGCGGTGATCGGCTACAGCTTCACGCCGTCGACGACGCAGACGCAGGCCGACGTGCGGATCGGGATGCGGCATTCGTTCTGAACGGGATGGGGTGGGGCAGCGACGTCTTCAGCGAGAGGTCTCTCTTTGGCGCGAACCGAGGTTCGCGCTTTTTTTTTTGCCGGGTGTGAGCGGGCATGGGATCCGTCCGGCCGGTGCCGGCCGCCTGGCCACTGCCCGGGGAACCGCGGCCCGACGGTATTGACCAATGCCGTCTATAGACGCTAGCATCGTCCGCATGCTTGATCGCGCCATGTCCCCCTCCTCGTTGATCCGCGCATGTTGTCAGAACATGCCAGGGGGAAGTTGCGTCTAGCGAACTCGCTAAACATTCAAGCAATCGCCTTCCGGCCGCCTGTGATGCAAACCAGGCGGCCTTTTTGTTTTTGGGCCACACCTCGGGATGGAGAAACTCGATGCCGCTTGCGCTGTATGACACCTGGTCGCGTACCGTGCGCCCGTTCACGCCAATCCGGGCCGGACAGGTCGGCATGTATTGCTGCGGCCCCACGGTCTACGATGATGCCCACATCGGCAACCTGAGAACCTACGTGTTCGAGGACCTCCTGCGCCGCGCACTGGAGCGTAACGGCTACGCGGTCCGGCACGTCGTCAATATCACCGACGTCGGCCACCTGACTTCGGATGCCGACGAAGGCGAAGACAAGATGGAGAAGGGCAGCCGGCGAACCGGTGAATCGGCGTGGGCCATCGCCCGGCGCTACACCGAGGCTTTCGTCCGGGACTGGCGCGCGCTCAACCTGCTCGAGCCGACGGTCTGGTGCCGCGCCACCGATCACATCGCCGAACAGATCGCGTTCATCGAAACGCTCGACCGGGCCGGCTACGTCTACCGCACGGACGATGGCCTCTACTTCGACACCAGTCGTCAGGATGACTACGGCTATCTCGCGCGGCTGGACCGTGCCGGGTTGCAGGCGGGCAAGCGGGTGGCGCTGGGCGAGAAGCGGAGCATCACCGATTTTGCGTTGTGGAAGTTCAGCCCGGCCGACGTCACGCGGCAAATGGAATGGGACAGCCCGTGGGGGCGCGGCTTTCCGGGCTGGCATATCGAATGCTCGGCGATGTCCGCGAAGTATCTCGGGACGTTGTTCGATATCCATTGCGGCGGCGAGGATCATATCGCCGTGCATCACAGCAACGAGATCGCGCAGACGCGGGCGGCCCACGGCACGCAACTCGCGAATTACTGGATGCACGGGCACTTCCTGACGCTCGATGCCGATGCGAAGATGTCGAAGTCGAGCGGCGATTTCGTCCGTCTGCAGACCTTGCAGAGCCGGGGTGTCGATCCGCTCGCGTATCGCTACCTGTGCCTGACGGCCCATTACCGCAGCAAGCTGCATTTCACGTGGGCGTCGCTCGATGCGGCGCACACCGCGTTGAACCGACTTCGGCACCTCTATGCGGGCTGGCCGGACGGCGGGCGCATCGATGCGGATTTCTCCGCGCGCTTCGACGCCGAAGTGAACGAGGACCTGAATCTGCCCAGGGCGCTCGCCGTGTTGTGGGAGCTGGTCAGGAGCAACCTGCCGCCCGCGACGCTGAAAGCGACCGTGGACAGCTTCGACGCGGTGCTTGGCCTCGGTTTGCGCGCATGGAGGCCGGTTGCGTTCGACATTCCGGAACGCGTCCGCATGTTGCTTGGTGAGCGTGAGCGCGCCAGGGCGGAGAAGGACTGGGCGCAAGCTGACCGGATCCGGGAAGCGTTGAGCGCCGAGGGCTGGAGAGTCGAGGACACGTCGGAAGGGCAACGCCTGTTCGGTATTGCCGTAGGCTCGACCGATACGGGCGGCCCGCCGCAGTGAAGCGCGCGGGCCGCCGGCATCAGAAGATCCGGTGCCCGAGCCACCACCCACCGGCCGCGAACAGCGCGGCCGCGGGCAGCGTCAGCACCCACGCCCACACGATGTTGCCGGCCACGCCCCAGCGCACGGCCGACAGCTTCTGCGTCGCGCCGACGCCGACGATCGCACCGGTGATCGTGTGCGTGGTCGACACCGGAATGCCGAGGAACGACGCGAGGAACAGCGTCATCGCACCGCCGGTTTCCGCACAGAAGCCACCGACCGGCTTGAGCTTCGTGATCTTCTGGCCCATCGTGCGCACGATGCGCCAGCCGCCGAACAGCGTGCCGAGGCCCATCGACAGGTAGCACGCGCCGATCACCCACGCGGGCGGCGCATCGGCGGTTGCCGACGCGTAGCCCGACGCGATCAACAGCATCCAGATGATGCCGATCGTCTTCTGCGCGTCGTTGCCGCCGTGGCCGAGGCTGTACAGCCCGGCCGACAGCAGCTGCAGCCGGCGGAAGCGCCGGTCGACCTTGCTGGGCGCGGTGCGGAAATACAGCCACGACACGCCGAGCATGAACAGCGAGCCGAGGATGAACCCGAGCAGCGGCGAAATGAAGATGAACGCGATGGTCTTCAGCAGCCCGTCGATGTTCAGCGAGCTCCAGCCCGACTTGGCGAGCGCCGCGCCGACCAGGCCGCCGATCAGTGCGTGCGACGAGCTCGACGGGATCCCGTAGTACCACGTGATCACGTTCCAGCCGATCGCACCGACCAGCGCACCGAACACGACGTAGTGGTCGACGATCTCGGGATCGATCGTGCCTTTGCCGACGGTCTGCGCGACCTTCAGGTGGAAGATGAAATACGCGATGACGTTGAACGCCGCCGCGAACACGACGGCCTGCTGGGGCTTCAGCACCCCGGTCGACACGACGGTGGCGATCGAGTTCGCCGCGTCGTGAAAGCCGTTCATGAAGTCGAATACGAGCGCGACGAGCACCAGCGTCGCGACCATCCAGAGGGCGAGTTGTATCGAATGCATCTTGTTGATTCGCTCAGGCGTTTTCCAGCACGATGCCTTCGACGATGTTCGCGACATCCTCGAATTTGTCGGTGATCCGTTCGAGCAGGTCGTAGACGCCCTTCAGCTTGATGAGCGTCTTCACGTCGATGTCGTCGCGAAAGAGCTTCGAGATCGCCGATCGCAGCACGCGGTCGGCGCGGGTCTCGAGCGTGTCGATCTCTTCGCAGGCCTTGAGGATCTGCGCCGACTCGGTCATGTCGGACAGCAGGTTGACCGCGATCTGCGCCTGCAGCGCCGACTGCACGACGATGTCCGCGAGTTCGCTGGCCTCCTCGGTGACCGACTTCAGGTCGTAGACCACGACGGTGGTCGCGACGTCCTCCATCAGGTCGAGGATGTCGTCCATCGTCGTGACCAGCTTGTGGATCTCGTCGCGATCGAGCGGCGTGATGAACGTCTTGTGCAGCAGGTCGATCGCATCGTGCGCGAGCTTGTCGCCGGTTCGTTCGGTGATCTGGACGTTGGCCATGGCCAGCTCGGCATCGTCGAGATTGTCGAGGAGCATCTGCACCTCGCACGCGGCGAGGACGATGTGCTGCGCATGCGTGTCGAAGAGGTCGAAAAAGCGGTTTTCGACGGGGAGGAAGCGTCCAAGCATGGATTCTCCGGGGAAAAGGTGGGCGGGATGAGGCGGGTCAGGCCGCGCACGGGCGGCACAGCGCGCTGTTGCCGAACGCGACGTGCCGGCCTTCTGCGAGTGCCCGCAAGTCCAGCGGCCGCTGGTTGACGACCGTGCTGGCGTGCCCGGCCGACAGGTCGGGATTGACGAAGTACATCAGCGACTTGCGCGGTGCGCGCGTGCGCGGGCGTTCGACCGCGTGCTGCATCGCCGGCACTTCGCCGTCGGTCAGGGCCTCGAGGAGCGAGCCGGCCAGCACGATCATTTCGTCGGGCCGAGGCAGCGCGGAAATCGGCGACGCATCCGGCAGCAGGACCAGGCCGGGTGCGGTGGGCCGGATGAACGACAGCAGGTGGCCGTCCTCGTGCGGATCCTGCAGGTACGCGCGGTCGTGGCTGCCGTGATGCTGCTCGTACGCGCAGAACTGCAGGTAGGAGCTGTGCCGGACCGGCGGCTGCGGCGTGCCGCCGAGGTTGTCGCATACCGCATCGAGCAGGTCCTGCGCGATTGCATGGATGCAGGCCTCGTAGGCGGCCATCTCGCGATAGAACGCGGTTTTGGCCAGCGCGAAGCCGTGATGTGCGTCGCGCCGTGCGACCCAGTAGCAGAACCGGTCGCACAGATCCGGCCGGTCCGGCGTATGCGAGTATTCGAGCCCGAACGGCAGGAAGCCGTCGGTCTGGTCCGGAAACGAGAACGCGTGCTTCTGCTTGCGATCCAGCTGGTCATAGGCTGCCGCGAGCCGGTCGAAATGCACGAGCAGCGCGTACGGCATCTTGAAGTAGATGTAGCTGTCGCGGATCAGGCGGCTTGCATGGAGTTTCATACGGTTTTGCATGGTGTTCTCCCGGTACATCGGACATGGCGTGGTGCCGAACGGCGGGCATTGCCGCGTTGCGGGCACATGAGAAGGCGGGGCGTGGTGTGCGCGACCCGGTCGGCGTCATCGCGGCGCGCGTGAAGCAGCCGCTGTGGATCGACGTAAATGGCCGGTGGGGTGGCGACGCGGGAGAGCGTCCTTGCGGCTGTCGTGTGCGAACCGGTGCTGCCGGTTCGGCTGAGCGGAGAGATCGAGTCGTGTCATGAGTGCTCCAGGCGCCGGACTGCGCACGGCGGGAGCGTCATGACGTCAACGACGGACGAGCGCTTCCCGCCGCGCCGCGTCGGGCGCGATCGGCTGATAAGAGGCTGGGAGTCGGGTGTTCGCCGGCATGGCGTGCGAGCGCGCGCCGGCGCAGCTTAATCGGCTAGGGTCGTCGTCCATTTCGAACTCCTGTCTATTTGCGCAACGCGTGCGTGAACCTGGGCTGTGCACGCGTGGGCATGCAGCCGGACACACGCACGCGACGCGGGTCACGTACGGACGCCACTCGAATGTCGAACGGCTATGAATTGTCGAGTACGGGAATTTCGGATCGACGGCATGCCGATCCTGAAAGACACCGCATCCTGCTATCCCGGGATGCGGCAGAAGACAAGGCTCTGCGAAGCTTCCTCAGGCGGCAGTCAGGTTGGTGCAGGACCAACTACAACTCGCATCGGTAGGCACAGAAGCCTCCATGAATGAAAACGAGTGCGATGGTAAGAGGGAACCGCGCGGCGCGTCAATCGAAAACTTCGCACGTGTTTCGGGCGGGTTCGCCGGCAGGTCGACCGGGTGCGATCGGGCGCTGCCAGCGATGGGCAAGAACAATTTCGGGACAGCGGGCGGAGCCCGGTCGGCAGGTCCGGCTGAACGGGGCAACGCGGTTTGCCGGCGTCGGGCATCATGCCGGTTCGACGATGACGGCCGTGCCGTAGCAAATGACTTCGGTTACACCCGAGCCGATCTCGGTCGAGTCGTAGCGCATCGCGACGATCGCATTCGCGCCGAGCTTGCGGGCATCGGCAAGCATCTTGTCGAAGGCATGCTGGCGCGCCTTCTCGCACAGCGACGTATAGAGCGTGATGTTGCCGCCGAAGATCGTCTGCAGCGACGCGCCGAACGAGCCGACGATCGAGCGCGAGCGCACGATGATGCCTTGCGCGACGCCGAGCGACCGGACGGTCGTGTGGCCGGGCAGGTCGAACGCCGTCGTGACGCGAGCGGGTGACAGATCGTCGAGGGAGCGGGGGGTATCGATCATGGCGGGGCCTGGGTAGCGGAGTGGTCGAATGACGATTCTATCCGGACGCGCACACGAAGTCGGTGGTTGGCGTCGCACGCTATCGCGATGCTGCCGGTCAAACAATCGAGAGGTGGGCATTGTTTAACGAATGTATCAGCGAGTTCTGGCAGCAGAAGTTTTCGGGAGACCGGTGCGTCCATGACGGCGACGATCTGCAGATCGCCGTCAGTTCCGCGCTCGACGACGAGCAGGGCATGGTCCTCATGCCGACCGACGGCAGAAGCCGGATCGTCGTGCAGGAAAAGGTTGCACGCACGTTGCGTCTGGACGAAACGGATGCGTGGACGATGGCCGGGTTCCTCGAACGCCTGTCGGCATCCGGCGGCGGCCTGTGCGGCGCGGACAATCTTTTCTACTATTCCGCGCAGGCCCTGGCCGATCTGCAGCGTCACGCGATTCCCGCCACGGTGCGGGCGCTGACGCCGGCGGATCGCACGGCGTTCGACGCATTCACCGCCGCGATGCCGGAAGAAGACTTCGATACGGCCAGCGTCGAGCTCGACCATTGGCGCGTCTTCGGTGCATTCGAGCAGGATCGGCTGGTGTGCGCGGGCAGCGTGTACGCGTGGTGGAATTCCTGCCTGGCCGACATGGGCGTGCTGACGCTGCCCGCATCCAGGGGCAACGGCCACGCGCGCGGCGTCGTGCGCGCGATGAGCGTCGCGGCCTGTCGCGAAGGGCTGGAGCCGCAGTACCGGTGCCAGCTCGACAATCCGGCTTCCGCGGCGGTCGCGCGCGCGGTGGGCATGCGTCTTTACGGGACGCTGGACGAGATCGTCCGAATCTGACCGCGGTCGCCGGGAAGGAGACACCTACAGCCGCCTCCTTCCCGACCGCACACCGTCAGGGCTTCACGGCCGTGCTGCCGTCGCCACCGAGATCGACCGCGTAGGCCAGCGCCAGCTTGCCGAACTTCAGCGCGTGATTCGCCTGCCGATCCGAATTCTCCAGCGTGTCGTTCACGGTATGGATATACGGGCTGTCGTTCTCGTCGGCCTCGAACGGGAACGACGCCGGATACCCTTGCGCATTCCACGACGCGTGATCCGAGCACGCATACCCGCACTGCGACGTGCCGACCGCGAGTTCCGGCAGGTAGGTCTTCGCCAGATTCGTCACGTAGGTGTTCTGCGACGCATTCGTGTAGTCGGTGATCAGGTAGATATCCTTCGGATCGCCCTTGTAGTTCGTCATGTCGAGCTGCAGCACGCCGACCACGTTCGCATTCTGCGTGCGGAACTGCTTCGCGATCGCTTTCGAGCCGAGCAGCCCGGCTTCTTCGGCGGCGTACCCGACGAACTTGATCGTCCGCTTCGGCTTGTAGTTGTTCGCCAGCAGCACGCGTAGCGCTTCGGTGAGGCTGGCGATGCCCGACGCATCGTCGTCCGCGCCGGGCGAGCGCGTGTTTTCCGTCGTGCGGCCGACCGTCGAATCGAGGTGACCGCCCAGCACGATCGTGCCCGCGGCCGGATCGCTGCCGCGGATCGTCAGGATCACGGATTTCCGCGGAAAGTTCGTGTGCGCGAACTGCTCGACGGTGATGTCGGCGCGCGAACCCGCCAGCTGCTTCCATTGCAAGGCGAGCCAGTCGGACGCGGCGACGCCGTGCGACGTCGTGTAGTAGCGATTGGTGAAGCCGGACAGCGACGTGATCGTGCCGACGATGTTACTGGCCTGAAGTTGCTGAATCCAGGTGCCGATCTGAGGTGCGTTCGACACCTTGTACACGGAGGCGGCAGCCTGCTTCGCGAGCGTCGGCGGCAACGGCTGCAGTGCGTGGCGCGCTTCGTCGAACGAGTCGTGCACGACATAGCCGGGCCCGTGGCCACGCGTATGGTGGACGGCATGGGCGAGCTCGCCGAGCCGTGAATCGTCGATTTCGACGACATGAACGGTTTCGCGACGCGCGGCGCCGTCGGCCGTCTTGCCGGCGTCGAGGGTCGTGCTGTATTGCGCGGTGGCGCTGGCGTCGATGCGTTGCAACTGGCGGAACGCCGCGTCGCCGAGCGTGATCCATACCGGCGTCGCGTGCGCGGCGGCGGTCAGCAGCATGCCGCCCAGCGCGGCGCTCAGGCGGGTCAGTTTCAGAGTAGGCATGTTCGATCTCGTGAGGATGGCGATGTCGAGGAAGAGGGCGCGCCGCAGGTCGTGCGACGCGCCCCCGCCTGCTGCGGAATTACGACTTCTTCGGTACGGTCACGCCGTACGTGCAGCTCTGGTTGTACGCATTGCCGATCGCGGTGAGCTGCGCGTTGCTGTAGCCCAGCGCGGAGGCGGCCGTCAGCACGGCCTGCGCGGCGGCCTTCTGGTTGGTCGAGCTGTTGGTCATCGACAACCCCTTCAGGAACGCCTTGTCCATCGCCTGCGCACCGATCGCGTCGCGCGCGACGAGGTTGCACGAGGCCCAGTACTGGCCGGCCGTATGGATCTCCGCGCCGCGCGCCTGCGCATAGGTGCGCCCGACGTTCCAGTTGGTCACGCGGCCGCCCCAGAACTCGTTGTGGCCGTCCCAGTTGTAGACCCAGTGGTACTGCGCATCCGACGGGCTCCACTGGTTGAAGTCGCGGCTGTACGCGGCGGCGAGATAGTCGCCGGTGCCTTCCGACAACCCTTCCTGCTGCGACAGGCCGCCGTTCGTCACCCAGTCGTGGATGCCGTGGCCGAGCTCGTGGATCACGACGTCCGCATCCTCCGCATCATCGACGCCGCCTTGCCCGAAGGTCAGCCGGCCGCTGCTCGACGAGTACGACGAGTTGTCGTCGCCCGATTCGCCGTGCGGGTCGTACTGCACGCCGCCCGTGTACTGGTACGGCAGTGCCTTGATGCCGAGCGTCTGGTTCACGTAACGCAGGAACGTGTCGATGTGGTAGTACGCGTTCACGGCCTCGAAGTACAGGTTGCCGCGCGTGAACTCGAACGCGGGCGTCGACTGCACGGGGCACGCGTTGTCGAGCGGCGCATCGAAATCGACGCATACCGCATACGGCCCCGACAGCGAATAACGCCCGCCCGACTGCGCGAGATCCTTCAACGTCACGCGCACGCGTGCGGCGGTGAGCTGCGACGAATCGGCGTCGTTGTTGTCCTTGTAGCCCGTGCTGCCGTAGCTGCTCTTGGTCGACGACAGCGGGTCGGGCCGGAACACGAAGCCCGTGCCGTCGGTCGCGTAGAACGCCTTGTCCTCGGCGCGCAGCACTTCGCCGCTGCCCGAGTCGATCAGCAGTTCCCAGTCGCCTTTCGGGCCGTCGTTCGGGCGGCCGCGCACTTTCCACGCGGTATGCGTGCCGGTCTTGTCGACGAAGGCGACGAGCTGCGCATCCAGGTTCGTGAAGCCGCTCACGCCGAGATACGCGCGAGCGCGGTCGAGCGCCTGCTGCTGGTCGACGGCCTGCGACTTGCGCGACGTCGCGACCACGCCGTTGATCGTGTTGCTCGCGACGTACAGGATGCGGCCGTCCTTCGCGACCGTCACCGCGATATCGCTGCCGTACACGGGCAATCCGGCCGCCTGCTGCTGCAGGCGCACGACGGTGAAGTCGGCATCGCTGCGCTCCGACGTGACGACGAGGCTCGCGAGTGCGGTTGCGTCGAGCCCGAGCTGCGCGGCCTGCGATGCGACGAAGTCGCGCGCGGTGGCGGCGGGCGTCGTGGCGGTTTTCTTCGCGCGATACGCGGGGTTGTAGAGCGTGACGGCGACGCCGTCCGCGCGGAACTGCCCGGCGGCCGTATCGGCCTTGGCGGCCGCCGGTGCGACGCCGCGCGTCAGGCTTTCGCGCAGGCTCGTTGCTTGCGGATTCGACACTTTCGTATCGGCCGCGGTGCCGCCGACGATGCCGAAACCGAGCGCGAGACCCAGGGCGAGCGGCAGTGCTTTGCGTGATGTCTGCATACGTGATCCTCATCTCAACGGTTGGATACGCCCGCGCGTTCGTGGCGCGCAGGCACGACACGGCCCGCGCGCCGGCTCGATGGAGCCGGTGCGGCGAAGCGGTGTTGGGGGTGTCGACTGACTAAGGAGCCCTAAATGTCAGGTCGAAAAGAAACAGGCGGGCGAAGAGAGAGACGCGGGGGACGCGCGTGAAGGGATGCGAACGGCAGGCAGGTGCGGCGACGGCGAATCGAGCATCGTCATGTCATACCCCTCGGATCGAATCGATTTCGGTTGGCAGCCCGCGTGGCGCGACGCGCGTCGGGATGAAGCATGCGAGTCGTTAGGCTGCCTATCTAACTTTTTTTGGTATGTTACAGAATATTTTCAACGACATTCCAATTTATTTTCGATGACCGCTTCGGTCCGTCGATCAATCGCCGGAATTGTTCAGCGAGCGGCGGGAATCGCTGCCGGAACGCGCAATTCCGCGCCGGATTGTGCTTGAAACCGGCGACGATCAGCGCGTCGCGCGCCGGTCGTTGCGCGGGCTCAACCCGAATCGCGCGCGATACGTGCGCGAGAAATGCGACGGCGATTCGAATCCGCACGCGACGCAGACCGACGTGATGCTCATGTCGGTCTGCTGCAGCAGTTCGCGTGCGCGATCGAGGCGCAGGTTCAGGTAGAAATGCGTCGGCGTGTCGTTCAGCGTCGCGCTGAACAGCCGTTCGAGCTGGCGCCGCGTGATCGACACCTCCTGCGCGAGCGCATCGGAGCCGAGCGGGTTTTCCATGTGCCGCTGCATCGTGCCGATCACCTGGATCAGCTTGCGGTTGTGCACGCCGTAGCGCGCGGCGATCTCGAGCCGCTGGCTGTCGGAGCGCTGCCGGATCCGGCTCACGACGAACTGCTCGGAGATCGCCGCCGCGAGATCGGCGCCGTGCCGCCGCCCGATCAGGTCGAGCATCATGTCGATCGATGCGGTGCCGCCCGCGCACGTGATGCGCCGGTCATCGATCTCGAACAGCTCCTGCGTCGCGTTCAGGGCGGGGTAACGCTCGCGGAACGCGGCCAGCGCTTCCCAGTGCAGCGTGAGCGGCTGCGATGCGTCGAACAGCCCGGCCTCCGCGAGCACGAAGCTGCCGGTATCGATGCCGCCGAGCGTTGCACCGTGACGGTGCTGGCGGCGAAGCCAGTCGCCGATCGCGCGCGTGTAGCACACGAGCGGATCGAAGCCCGCGACGACGAACACCGTATCGACCTTGTCGACCTCCGCGCACGCGGCTTCGGCGGCAACCGGAATGCCGTTGCTCGCGGCGACCGGCGCGCCGTCGGCGCTGATCACGTGCCAGCGATAGAGCTCGGTGCGAAAGCGGTTCGCGACGCGCAGCGGCTCGACCGCGGACATGAAGCCGAGTGCGGAGAAGCCGGGCAGCAGCAGGAAGTGGAAATCCTCGGGCATCGGGGCAGGGGATGGAATCCGGTGGTCGTCGCGCATCGTGCGGGGCGGCGAGCGGACGGACATGCGCCGCGGCCGGCTCGCGCGCGCCGAACGGTCAGCGGGAGATTATCGCGGGTTTTGCGCGGCTTCAGCGCGTTTTTGCGCCGCGCACGGCCCGGCGCGCGGTGGTCGACGGCAACTCGCCGAACTGCGCCTTGTACGCGTTCGCGAAATGCCCGAGATGGATGAAGCCCCAGCGCGCGGCCGCGTCGCTGATCGGCAGGTCGGCCTGCCGCGTATCGAGCAGCATCCGCCGCACTTGCGACAGGCGCAGCGAGCGCACGTAATTCAACGGGCTGGTCTGCACGACCGACTGGAAGCTGTTCTGCATCGTGCGCCGGCTCACGCGCAACTGCGTGCACAGGCTCAGCACGTCGACCGGTGCTTCGGGATGGTTGATCACGTAGTCGTGCACGCGGCGCACGATGTCGGCGCGACACGCGTGCGTGAGACGGTTCGACGGTTCGGGCATCCGGTACGTGAGGAGATCGACGAGCACGTTGCCGATCTCGCCGCGCAGTTCGCGTTGCGCGCGTGCATCGAGGTAGGTATCGGGTGCCGACAGCACGCGCTCGAGTTGCGTGGCGACCTGCACGCTCGCGCGCATCAGCACGGCGGTCGGCATGTCGACGACGCCGCGCCGCAACGTGGCTTCGTCGAGGTGCACATCGGCTGCATCCTCGACTTGCTGCATCAGTTCGCCATCGGCGACGACGCCGATCAGCGACATGTCGTCGGGCGAATGCAGCTCGAACGGCGCACCGCCGCGCGCCATCACCATCGTGCCGCGCTCGATGCGCGCGCCGCCGAATGCGAACGTACCCGAGCCGGTGAGCGGCATGCCGAATACCGTGTGGTCGTGCGGCAATCGTCCGCGCTGGATGATGCGCACGTTGGCGGCTTCCTGGAACAGCTGCATGCCGTCCAGCACCGCATGCTTGACCGCGCTGCGATACGCGCCGGAGCCGATCTGGTCGTAGCGCTGGTTCCAGCCGCGCAGCGCCTCGGCGTGCCGGTCCGCGTTGTCGAACCTCTCGTGAAACACGAACACAGCGCCTCCAGGTGCGTCGATCAGGACCGCGCAAGATTAAACCGACCGCACGGTCGGCGCAATAAGGGGGAGCGCTATTCCGCGCGCATGGGTCAGAGGGTCGGAAGCCTCCGGCCGACGCGGCTTTCAGGCGGTTTTCCAATATCCCGAATCGGCACGCACGCGGTGCCGGTCCGGGTGCTGACCGGATTTATTGTCGAACTACAGTCGCCCCACATAACGTGAATCCCCAACTGGAGGCGACATGAGGACAAGGCGACGAACCGCGGCGCTCGCGGCGACGCTGGCGTTCGCGGCGGCATGGGTCGGCAGCGCGAACGCGACGGAACAGCCGGAGGAACTGGTCGTGCAGAAGATGCCGCCATGGCATCCGCACGAGGTCTATATCGTCGACATCTCGATGCCGTCGATGACCGACGGGCGCATCTACGTGTACGACGCCGATGCGAAGAAGCTGCTGGGCCAGATCGACGGCGGCTTTGGCCCCGGCTTCGCGATTTCGCCCGACCACAAGACGAGCTTCGTCGCGACGACCTACTTCTCGCGCGGCTCGCACGGCACGCGCACCGACGTCGTCGAGATGACCGACAACACGACGCTCGATCACGCGGGCGAGATCATGATTCCGGCGAAGCACGCGCAGCATGTGCCGTCGCCGTACAACACCGCGTTCAGCGCGGACGGCAAGCGGCTGTACGTCGCGAACATCACGCCGGCCGCATCGGTGACGGTGATCGATGCCGTGTCGAAGAAGGTGCTGTCGGAGATCGACACGGCGGCCTGCGTGCTCGCGTATCCGTCGGGCAACGACCGCTTCACCGCGCTGTGCGAAAGCGGCAAGGCGCTGACCGTCACGCTCGATGCGAACGGCAAGGAAACGAAGCGCGCGATGTCGGATGCGTTCATCGACGTCGACAAGGATCCGGCGTTCGTGAACGCATCGCGCTACAAGGGCGACTATCTGTTCACGACGTACGGCGGCAACGTGCGCAGCGCGGATTTCAGCGGCGACAAGCCCGCGTTCGGCACACCGTGGCCGCTACTGACGGACGCCGAGCGCGCCGAGGGCTGGCGCCCGGGCGGCATGCAGCAGACGGCCGTGCAGGGCAGGCAAAACCGCTACTACGTGCTGATGCACAAGGGCGGCGACGGCTCGCACAAGGATCCCGGTACGCAGGTGTGGGTATACGACCTGAAGTCGAAGCAGCGTGTCGCGCGCTGGGATCTCGCGCAGCAGAAGGTCGACCCGCTCGTGTCGATTCAGGTCAGCGAGGACGACAAGCCGCTGTTCTACGGGCTGACGGCGACGTCCGACCTCGTCGTGATGGACGCGCGCACCGGCAAGCTGCAGCACGTCGAGAAGCAGATCGGCAATACGTCGTCGCTGCTCGTCAACCCGTGAGGCCGCGATGACGCTCGATCCCGTACTTGCCACCAGCGCGCAGGCCGGCGCTGCCGTCGTCGTGCTGCTCGGCGCCTTCGCGAAGATGCGCCGCCCCGCCGCGTTCAGCCAGGCGCTCGCCGGCTACCGGCTGCTGCCCGATGCGCTGACCGCCCCCGTCGCGTTTGCGATTCCGCTTGCGGAAGCCGTCGGCGCCGCGGCGCTGCTGTTTCCCGATACGCGCACGGCCGGCGCGATCGGACTGATCGCGTTGCTCTTGGCCTTCGCCGCGGCGATTGCGATCAATCTCCTGCGCGGCCACACCGATATCGACTGCGGCTGTTCCGGTTTCGCGACGGCGCGCGCAGATGCGCCGCGCGGCATCGGCTGGCTGCATGTCGGGCGCGCGCTGCTGCTCGCCGCGCTGGCCGCGACCGCGCTCGTCGAGCCGGGCGCACGCGCGGTCGTGTGGCTCGACTACCTGACGCTGTTCTTCTCCGTGCTGCTGATCGTCTGCGCACTGCTCACCGTCGACGTGCTGCTCGCCAACGTACCGCGCCTTTCCCACCTGAGGAATTCATGATGCAAACCGCTCTCACCGTTTCCACCGCCCTGCTGTGGGTGGCCGTCCTCGCGCTCGGCGCGATCTGCCTCGCGCTCGTGCGCCAGATCGGCATCCTGTACGAACGCATCATGCCGGCCGGTGCATTGATGATCGACAAGGGGCCGGCGGTCGGCGCGATCGCGCCGACGTTCGAACTGACCGACATTCGCGGCTCGCAGGTGAAGGTCGGCGGCTTCGATGCGTCGGGCAAGGCGACGTTGCTGTTCTTCCTGTCGCCGACGTGCCCCGTCTGCAAGAAGCTGCTCCCGCTGCTGCCGTCGCTGCAGGCGAGCGAATCGACGCCGGTGAACATCGTGCTCGCGAGCGACGGCGATATCGACGAACACACGCGCTTCGCGCGCAAGCACGATCTCGGGCGCTTCCCGTACGTGCTGTCGCAGGAACTCGGCCTCGCGTACCAGATCGGCAAGCTGCCGTATGCGGTGCTGCTCGACGAAACCGGCACGGTGCGTGCGAAGGGGCTCGTCAACACGCGCGAGCATCTCGAGAGCCTGTTCGAAGCGAAGGAGCGCGGCGTCGCATCGCTGCAGCAGTTCGTGCACGGCGATCACAGCCACGACCACGACGCGCACGCGCAGCACGCATGACCGGCCGACCCTCTTTCAACGTCAAGGGAGAACAACGACATGGGCCTGTTTGATTCATGGTTCGAGCGGTCGGCGCGCGGCGTCGCGCAGCACAGTTCGCGGCGCAGTGCGATGGCGAAGCTCGGCAAGGTACTGGTGGGATCGGCGATGCTGCCGCTGCTGCCCGTCGATCGCACCGCGTATGCGGCCGATGCGGCATCGGGCGCGTCGGCGGCGTCCGGTGGTGCCGCATCGGGTGCAAGCGACGATCCGATGAGCTGCGACTACTGGAAGTACTGCGCGATCGACGGCTGGCTGTGCAGTTGCTGCGGCGGTACGTCGAGCAGTTGCCCGCCGGGCACGACGCCTTCGCCGATCACGTGGATCGGCACGTGCCGCAATCCGCACGACGGTTCGGACTACATCGTGTCGTACAACGATTGCTGCGGCAAGACGTCGTGCGGCAAGTGCTTCTGCAACCGCAACGAGCGCGAGAAGCCGCTGTACAAGCTGTCGTTGAACAACGACATCAACTGGTGCATGGCCAACGGTAATTCGAACTATCACTGTTCGGTTTCGGTTCTGCTGGGAGCGGCAAAGCAATGACAGGGAAGCAAGCTGGAAAGATCGCCGTCGCATGCATGACGGCCATGACAGCCTTCGCATTGGCGGGCGCGGCCGGCGCGCAGGAAGCCGTGCATTACCCGGCCGGCAAGAGCGTGTTCGACGCGCAGTGCGCGGTGTGCCACCAGGCGGGCGGCAAGGGGCAGGACGGCCTCGCGCCGCCGCTGACCGAGTATCCGGGCAAGTACGCGACGGCCGAGGCGGGGCGCGCACAACTGGTCGCGACGCTGCTGCACGGGATGTTCGGCGAGATCACGGTGCGCGACAAGCGCTACAACTTCAAGATGCCGTCGTTTGCGAGTGCGAGCGATGACGACATCGCGCACGTGATCAACTACGTCGTGTTCGATCTCAACGCGCAGCACGGCGATGCGAAGCCGTTCACGGCAGCCGATATCCGCGCGGCGCGCGCGAAGGCGATGGACGGCACGGCCGTTCATGCGCAACGCGAAGCCGTCGTCAACGGGCTCGGCCTGTGACGCTCGCCCGCGCATCCCGTGTTGGCGACGCCGCACCGCGCACGCGGTGCGCGGTGTCGTCGCGGCTCGGCAGCGTGTCGCGCCGCCTGTCGTCGTTGCTGATGCTGGCCGGGGCGGTCGTCGGTTTGACCGCGGCACCCTCGCATGCCGACGGCGCCGCCGATGCGGCGCTTGCGCGGCAGCACTGGGTGCTCAACTGCATGGGCTGCCACACGGCGACGGGCGGCGGTATCCCCGGCAAGGTACCGCCGCTTGCCAACTCGCTCGGCTATTTCACGCATTTGCCGGCTGGGCGCGAGTACGTGATGCGCGTGCCCGGCGCGTCGAACTCGGCACTGTCGGACCAGGATCTGGCCGACGTGCTCAACTGGGTACTCACGACCATGAACCACGACGCGCTGCCGCGCGACTTCAAGCCTTATACGGCCGCCGAAGTCGCCGCGCACCGCCGTCCCGCCTTTTCCGATGTCGCGACCGTGCGCGCCGGCCTCGTTCGCGCGTTGCAGGCCCGCGGGATCGACGGCGTCGCGGATCGCTACTGACCGACCCATTCAGGAACTCTAGGAGGATCGAAGATGGAGACGAACGACAATTTCCCGCTGCTCGACGCCACGCGTGCGTTTCTCGCGAAACCGAAGAAGATGCTGATCGGCGCCGAGTGGAGCGATGCGGCGTCGGGCCGCCAGCTCGACGTCGTGAATCCGGCCGACGGCACCGTGCTCGCACGTGTGCCCGAAGCGGACGAGCATGACGTGCAGCAGGCCATCGCAGCCGCGCGGCACGCATTCGACGCGGGGCCGTGGCGCACCGCGAAGACCACCGACCGCGAGCGTCTGCTGCTCGCGCTTGCCGACCTGATCGACGCGAATGCGCGCGAGCTGGCCGAGATCGAGTCGCTCGACAATGGCAAGCCCGTGATGGTCGCGCAGGGGCTCGATGTCGCGATGGCCGCGCAGTGTTTCCGCTACATGGCCGGCTGGGCGACGAAGATCGAAGGCAGCGTGATCGACGCAGGCATGCCGTATATGCCGGACAGCGAGATCTTCACCTATACGCGCAAGGAACCGGTCGGCGTGGTCGGCGCGATCATTCCGTGGAATTTCCCGCTGCTGATGGCCGCGTGGAAGCTCGCGCCCGCGCTGGCCACGGGCTGCACCTTGGTGTTGAAACCCGCGGAAGATACGCCGCTCAGCGCGTTGCGCCTCGGCGAGCTGATTCAGGCGGCCGGCTTTCCCGATGGCGTCGTCAATATCGTCACCGGCTACGGTCACACGGCCGGCGCCGCGCTGTCACACGATCCGCGCATCGACAAGATCGCGTTCACGGGTTCGACGCAAACGGGCAAGACGATCGGCCACGCGGCGCTCGACAACATGACGCGGATGTCGCTCGAACTCGGCGGCAAGTCGCCGGTGATCGTGCTGTCCGACGCCGATCCCGACAAGGCCGCACTGGGCGTGGCGAACGCGATCTTCTTCAACCAGGGGCAGGTGTGCACGGCCGGGTCGCGCGCGTACATCCATGCAAAGGTGTTCGACGACGTGATCGAGCGCGTCGCGAAGATCGCCGCGAGCCTGAAGATCGGCCCGGGGATGGACCCGTCGACGCAGATCGGCCCGCTCGTCTCGGCGAAGCAGCGCCAGCGCGTGTGCGGCTATATCGACTCGGGCTTCGGCGAGGGCGCCCGCGCCGCCGCGGGCGGCCGCGCGATCGACGGCCCCGGCTTCTTCGTCGAACCGACCGTGCTGGTCGATACGACGCAGGCGATGCGTGTCGTGCGCGAGGAGATCTTCGGGCCGGTGCTCGTCGCGATGCCGTTCGACGACGTCGAGACGGCCGTGCAACTCGCCAACGACACGCCGTACGGTCTCGGCGCGAGCATCTGGTCGAACGATCTTTCCGCGATTCACAAGCTGATCCCGCGGATCGCGGCCGGCACGGTTTGGGTCAACTGCCACTCGCTGCTCGACAACGCGATGCCGTTCGGCGGGATGAAGCAGTCGGGGTTCGGTCGCGAACTCGGTCGCGCGGTGATCGACCAGTACACGGAAAGCAAGTCGGTGATGATGAACTACGCATGAGCGTAGCGGCGGGTGCGTGCGTGGCCGGCGGTTCGGCAACGCACACGCATCCGGCAGCGATCCGCGACGGCGTCACGCACGAACCAGCACCACCCCGAGAATGAGGCACGCCGCGCCGGCCATGCGGATCGGGCTGGCCGAATGCTGCTGGATGCCGAGCAGGCCGAAGTGGTCGAACACGAGCGCGCCGGTCATCTGCCCGACGACGATCAGCGCCAACGTCGTCGCGGCGCCCAGTCGCGGCACCATCAGGATCGCGATGCCGACGAACACCGCGCCGAAGAATCCGCCGGTCCAGCTGAACCACGACCCGGCGCCGGTGACGGTGCCGCTCAAGCGCGGATGCGGGGACAGGAGCGCGACCGCGAGCATCGCGGCCAGGCCGACGACGTAGCTGACCGACCCGGCCCACCACGGCGAGCCGAGTTGCGCGCGGAGATTGGCGTTGAGCACCTGTTGCAATGCGACGCTGACGCCGGCGGCAACGACCAGCAGATAGGACAGGAGAGTAGTCACGACGAGGGAGGCTCCGGCGAGGTGGCCGTGACGGCGGTGCCGGCACGGAAGACTTCCATTCTGGGAAGCGCGACGGTATAACGCAAATATCAAATCGGGCGCTTATCCATCTCTTTTCGGCATGCCATCCCTGAGGCAGATCCAGTATTTCCTGACCGTGGCCGATCTCGGCGGCTTCACGCCGGCCGCGAGCGCGCTCCACGTCGCGCAGTCGGCGCTCAGCCGGCAGATCGGCCAACTCGAAGACGAGCTGGGGTTCCTGCTGTTCGACCGCGAGCCGAGAGGTGTGCGGCTCACGCCGGCCGGCGCGATCTATCGCGATCGCGTGGCGTCGATTCCGGCGACCCTGACCGCCGCGGCCGAGGAGGGGGCGCAGTTGTCGCGCGGCGAAGCGGGCGTATTGCGGCTGCTGCATTCCAGCACCGTTCCCGTCGGAAGCCTGATGCCGGTGCTCGAGCGCTTCATGAGCGCGTGTCCGGGCGCGCGGATCGATCTCGATCGTGCCTCGTCCGAGGATCAGATCCTGGAGATCGCGAACGGCAACGCCGATATCGGGATCGTTCGTCTGCCGGTGCTGCGCCGCGATCCGCGCGTGCGCTTCGTCGAGCTCGCGGCCGAGCGCTTGTGCGTGGCGGTGCCGGCCGATCATCCGCTGGCGGGCCGCAAGCGCACGGCGCTCTCGCGGCTGCGGCACGAGCCGTTCGTGTCGGCCGTGTATCGGGAGCGGGGCGGCTTGGCGCGCGTCGTGATCGATCTTTGCCTGAAGCGGGGCTTCGTGCCCGCTACCGCCCGGATCGTGTCACCGAAGACGTCGATGCTGAATCTCGTCGCGGCCGGGCATGGCGTCGCGATCGTGCCGGAACGGATGGCGAGTCTCGGGATCGACGGGGTCGCCTTCGTGCCGATCTCGGATGAAGACGCAAAGTCGGTGTGCGCGCTGGTGTTGCCGGTCGAGCCGACGGTACTGGCGGGCTCGTTCGTGCGCGTGGTCGGAGCGGGAAGCGCCCGGGAAGATGTTTGACCGGCGACGCGCGAATCATCCCGCCGGATAAAAAAAACGCCAACCCCGAAGGGTTGGCGTTTCGCCTGGAAATGACCGGTATCAGAACTGGTTCATCGTGTTGTCCTTGCCTGCCGCCTTCAGCGCTGCGTCGCCGCTGAAGTATTCCTTGTGATCGTCACCGATGTCCGAGCCGGACATGTTCTGGTGCTTCACGCAGGCGATACCCTGGCGGATTTCCTTGCGCTGCACGCCGGCCACGTAGCCCAGCATGCCCTGGTCGCCGAAGTATTCCTTGGCCAGGTTGTCGGTCGACAGTGCAGCCGTGTGGTACGTCGGCAGCGTGATCAGGTGATGGAAGATGCCGGCTTCACGCGATGCGTCGGCCTGGAACGTGCGGATCTTCTCGTCGGCCAGCTTGGCCAGTTCCGTCTCGTCGTATTCCACGCTCATCAGCTGCGCACGGTCGTAGGCCGACACGTCCTTGCCCTCGGCCTTCAGCGCGTCGTATGCCTGCTGACGGAAGTTCAGCGTCCAGTTGAACGACGGGCTGTTGTTGTACACCAGCTTCGCGTTCGGGATCACCTTGCGGATCTCGCTGACCATGCCGCCGATCTGTGCGATATGCGGTTTTTCGGTTTCGATCCACAGCAGGTCGGCGCCGTTCTGCAGCGACGTGATGCAGTCGAGCACGCAACGTGCTTCGCCCGAGCCGGCGCGGAACTGGAACAGGTTGCTCGGCAGGCGCTTCGGACGCAGCAGCTTGCCGTCGCGCTTGATGACGACGTCACCGTTGCCCAGCTGGTCGGCCGACAGTTCTTCGCAGTCGAGGAACGCGTTGTACTGGTCGCCCAGGTCGCCCGGCGTGCTGGTCACGGCGATCTGCTTGGTCAGGCCGGCGCCCAGCGAGTCGGTACGGGCGACGATGATGCCGTCGTCCACGCCCAGTTCCAGGAACGCGTAGCGGATCGCGCGGATCTTCGCGAGGAAGTCCTCGTGCGGCACGGTGACCTTGCCGTCCTGGTGGCCGCACTGCTTCTCGTCGGACACCTGGTTTTCGATCTGGATACAGCAGGCGCCTGCTTCGATGAACTGCTTGGCCAGCAGGTACGTGGCTTCCGCGTTGCCGAAACCGGCGTCGATGTCGGCGATGATCGGCACGACGTGCGTGACGTGGTTGTCGATCTTGTCCTGGATCGCGGCCTTCGCAGCGGCGTCCTTGGCGGCGTCGAGTTCGCGGAACAGGCCGCCGAGCTCACGGGCGTCGGCCTGGCGCAGGAACGTGTAGAGCTCGCGGATCAGCGCGCTGACCGAGGTCTTTTCGTGCATCGACTGGTCCGGCAGCGGGCCGAACTCGGAACGCAGCGCAGCGACCATCCAGCCCGACAGGTACAGGTAGCGGCGTTCGGTGCTGTTGAAGTGCTTCTTGATGGAGATCATCTTCTGCTGGCCGATGAAGCCGTGCCAGCAACCCAGCGACTGCGTGTACTTGGCCGGGTCGGCGTCGTAGGCGGCCATGTCGGCACGCATGATCTTCGCGGTGTACTTGGCGATGTCCAGGCCCGTCTTGAACTTGTTCTGGGCACGCATGCGGGCGGCGTACTCGGGGCTGATCGCATTCCACGCGCTGCCGTGGTTTTCTTTCAAACCGGCAACTGCCTTGATGTCGTCTTGATACTGGGCCATGTCAATCTCCTGGGAGCAAAGCGCGTTTGAGTAACTGGTTGAGCGTGCCCGCTACGTCTGTCGAAGCGAACTGCATGGGATAAATAGTAACGCCGCCCATCGAGCTTTTGGCGATGTCTTATATAAGACATAAGACATTATTTTTTGTTGTTTTTCAAAGAGTTGCGTCGTCATTTTTGCGATGTAAAACATGTTTTCAAGCGACGAAAAGGCGGTGGCACGGGAATTCGGCGTGGATTCCGCAATACGAAACGCACTTTCGGCTGCTGGAGGCCGGGCCAGCTTCACACGTGCCCGTGACACCCGTTCGTCGGGGCGGCGCGAACACGCCGGGCCCGGCGCCGCGCCGACACTTCGTTTCGTCCCGGCAGAATCGAAAGCGTCGCGCCGCATGTGGACAAACGAAATCAATCGGAAATGTGCATGAAAACCCCGCCCATCAAGCCTTTCAAGAAACCTAGTGGTTTCCACTCATAGTCGCAAATAGTCAAGAACAGGTCGCCGCCGGTCTTCTCGCGGCCAATATGGCTCGTTACTTTTACTCCCACGATGCAGGCCGGGCACACCCCGCGCACCGGCTGCCGCGAGTCCAACCGGGAGGAAACGAACCATGAAGTCGACGAAGATCGCCGCGCTTGCCGCGGCCGTGCTGGCGACCGGCGCGTTCACGCATGCGGCGCTGGCCGAAACCGATGCCGCGACCTGCCGCACCGTGCGTTTCGCGGATATCGGCTGGACCGACATCACGTCGACCACGGCGCTCGCGTCGACCGTGTTCGAGGCGCTCGGCTACAAGCCGACCACGACGATCGCGTCGGTGCCGATCTCGTTCGCCGGCCTGAAGAGCAAGCAGCTCGACGTGTCGCTCGGCTACTGGTGGCCCGTGCAGCAGAAGCAGCTCCAGCCGTTTCTCGACAATAAGTCGATCAACGTCGTCGAACCGCCGAACCTGTCGGGCGCGAAGGCGACGCTCGCGGTGCCGAGCTACGAATACCAGGCCGGCCTGAAGACCTTCGAGGACATCGCGAAGCACCGCGCGGAACTCGACGGCAAGATCTACGGGATCGAGCCGGGCAGCAGCGCGAACGCGACGATCCAGAAGATGATCGACACGAACCAGTACGGGCTCGGCGGCTTCAAGCTGGTCGAATCGAGCGAGGCCGGGATGCTGGTGACGGTCGAGCGCGCGATCCGCGACAAGAAGTGGGTCGTCTTCCTCGGCTGGGAACCGCACCCGATGAACATCCAGCTCAGCATGAACTATCTCTCCGGCGGCGATGCATCGTTCGGGCCGAACTACGGCGAAGCGCGCGTGTACACGCTCACGGCGCCCGACTTCATTTCCCGCTGCCCGAACGCGGGCAAGCTCGTCACGAACCTGCGCTTCTCGACGCAGCTCGAGAACCAGCTGATGCAGTCGGTGATGAACAAGACGAAGCCGGCCGATGCCGCGAAGGCGTACCTGAAGAAGAACCCGCAGGTGCTCGATCCGTGGCTCGCGGGCGTCAAGACGTTCGACGGCAAGGACGGGCTGCCGGCCGTGAAGGCGTATCTCGGCCTGTGACGGCTTGCGCGCCGCACGCGGCGCGCCCCGACGACACATCCGCATTGCGACACAACCCGATTCAAGCGAGGCAACCAGCATGAACCACGAAGTCATCATCACCTGCGCCGTCACCGGTGCGGGCGATACGGTCGGCAAGCATCCGGCGATTCCGGTCACGCCGAAGGAGATCGCGGCCGCCGCGATCGAGGCCGCGAAGGCCGGCGCGACGGTGGCGCACTGCCACGTGCGCGATCCGCAGACGGGGCGCGGCAGCCGCGACCCGAACCTGTACCGCGAAGTGGTCGACCGCATCCGCTCGGCCGACGTCGACGTGATCATCAACCTGACGGCAGGCATGGGCGGCGATCTCGAGATCGGTCCGGGCGAAGACCCGATGCGTTTCGGCAAGGGCACCGACCTGGTCGGCGGCCTCACACGCCTCGCGCACGTCGAGGATCTGCTGCCCGAGATCTGCACGCTCGACTGCGGCACGCTGAATTTCGGTGACGGCGATTACATCTATGTGTCGACGCCCGCGCAGTTGCGCGCCGGCGCGCAGCGCATCCAGGAGCTCGGCGTGAAGCCGGAGCTGGAGATCTTCGACACGGGCCACCTGTGGTTCGCGAAGCAGCTGCTGAAGGAAGGGCTGCTCGACGATCCGCCGCTGTTCCAGCTGTGCCTCGGCATTCCGTGGGGCGCACCGGCCGACACGGGCACGATGAAGGCGATGGTCGACAACCTGCCGCCGGGCGCGCACTGGGCCGGCTTCGGGATCGGCCGCATGCAGATGCCGATGGTCGCGCAGGCGATGCTGCTCGGCGGCCACGTGCGGGTCGGCCTCGAAGACAACATCTGGCTCGATCGCGGCGTGCACGCGACCAACGGCACGCTCGTCGAGCGCGCGCGAGAGATCGTCGAACGGCTCGGTGGCCGCGTGCTGACGCCGGCCGAAGGCCGCCGCAAGCTCGGCTTGCCCGCACGCGGCGAGCGCCCGCTCGAACGCCGTGCGATCGCCGAGTTCGCGTGAGCGGTTGCGCCGACTGATTGACCTGACGCGGCGGCACGCACAGGCGCGGCCGCCCACCGATTTCCCCTGATTTGAAGGATGCGTTGACATGGCTGTGAAGACCGACATCAAGACGTTCGCCGCCATCGGCACCGGCGTGATCGGCAGCGGATGGATTTCCCGCGCACTCGCGCACGGTCTCGACGTGGTCGTCTGGGACCCGGCGCCGGGCGCGGAAGAGCGGCTGCGCGCGAACGTCGCGAACGCGTGGCCCGCGCTCGAACGCGTCGGCCTGGCGCCGGGCGCCGATCCCGCGCGGCTGCGTTTCGTCTCGACGATCGAAGCGTGCGTCGCCGAGGCGGATTTCATCCAGGAAAGCGCGCCCGAGCGCGAGGCGCTGAAGCTCGAGCTGCACGAGCAGATCAGCCGCGCGGCGAAGCCCGACGCGATCATCGCGTCGTCGACGTCGGGGCTGCTGCCGACGGATTTCTACGCACGGGCGACGCATCCGGAGCGCTGCGTGGTCGGCCATCCGTTCAATCCCGTCTATCTGCTGCCGCTCGTCGAGGTGCTCGGCGGCGCGCGCACGTCGCCGGAAGCGGTCGAAGGCGCGATGGAGATCTATCGCAAGCTCGGCATGCGGCCGCTGCACGTGCGCAAGGAAGTGCCGGGCTTCATCGCCGATCGGCTGCTCGAAGCGTTGTGGCGCGAAGCGCTGCACCTCGTCAACGAAGGCGTCGCGACGACCGGCGAGATCGACGATGCGATCCGCTTCGGTGCGGGCATCCGCTGGTCGTTCATGGGCACGTTCCTGACCTACACGCTCGCGGGCGGCGACGCGGGCATGCGACACTTCATGCAGCAGTTCGGCCCCGCGCTCGAACTGCCGTGGACGAAGCTGGTCGCGCCCACGCTGACCGATGCGCTGATCGACAGCGTCGTCGAAGGCACGACCGAACAGCAGGGCACGCGCAGCATCAAGGCGCTCGAGCGCTATCGCGACGAGTGCATCACCGAGGTGCTGAAGTCGATCGCCGCGGTGAAGGCGCGGCACGGGATGCGATTCGAAGACTGAGGACGAGTGACGATGACGGGCGATACCCCGCTGACGACTTACCGCGACGTGGTGCGGCCCGAATGGGTCGACTACAACGGCCACCTGCGCGATGCGTTCTACCTGCTGATCTTCAGCTTCGCGACCGATGCGCTGCTGGATCGCATCGGTCTCGACGACGCCGCGCGTCGCGAGCGGGGCCGCTCGGTCTACACGCTCGAAGCGCACGTGAACTACCTGCACGAGATCAAGGAGGGCACGCAGGTGCGCGTCGATGCGCGTGTGCTCGCGCACGACGCGAAGCGGCTGCATCTGTATCTCGAACTGTTCGCGGACGGGCACGACGATGCGGTATCGGCGAGCGAGCAGATGCTGCTGCACGTCGATACGCGCGACGGCGCAAAATCTGCGCCGTTCGACGACGACGTGGCCGCACGCGTGGCCGAGCTGCATGCGTTGCAGCGCGATTGCGCGGCGCCCGCGTATGCGGGCCGCGTGATCGGGCTGCCGCCGCGCCGATAGCCGGCGCGAACCTTCAACCGCGGAGCGCACACGATGCTCGAACAGGAAATCGCGACGTTCGTTGCGGCCGTCGACGCGTGGTATCCGGCCGACGCGGCGGCGCGCTCGCCCGACGAGCAGCGCCGTCTGTACGACCGCTTCGCGGCCGAATGGACGCCGGCCGCGCTGCCGGCCGGCATCGTGCAGCAGGACGCCGTCTGGCAGGCGCCCGACGGTCGCGCGATCGCGCTGCGGCGCTACACGTCCGCGCATGGCACGCCGCGCGGCACGGTGCTGTTCTTTCATGGCGGCGGCTTCGTCGTCGGCTCGCTCGACAGTCATGCGCTGATCACCGCGCAACTGGCAGCCGATACGGGGCTCGACGTGATCGCGGTCGATTACCGGCTGGCGCCCGAGCATTGCGCGCCGGCCGCACTTGAAGATTGCCTGGCGGTCACGCGCGCTGCCCGCGATGCGCGCTGGTCGTTCGGGCCGTGCGTGCAGCCGCTGACGCTCGCGGGCGACAGCGCGGGCGGCATGCTCGCGGCAGCCGTGGCCACTGCGCTGCGCGATGCGGGCGAAGGCGGTGTCGACGGGATCGCGCTCGTCTATCCGATGCTCGGATTCGAACCGCAATCGCCCGCGCGCGAAACGGAAGCGCACGCGCCGATGCTGACGCTCGACGATGTCCATCGTTATCGCGCGCTGTATTGGGAAGGCGGTTTGTCCGACGCGCTGGGAGACGGCAACCCGCTGCTGCGCGCGTCGGTACCGCTCGCGGCGGCGCGTTTCGACGGCCTGCCGCCCGTGCTCGCGATCGGCGCTGAACACGATCCGCTGCGCGACGACGCGCGCGTGTACGTCGAACGGATTCGCGCGGCCGGCGGTGCCGCGCACTACTGGATGGGAGAGGGGCTGGTGCACGGCTGCTGGCGCGCGCTCGGAACGAGCCCGCAGGCGGCGCGGCTGCACCGGACGGTCGGCGGGTTTCTGCTCGCACCACACGCGTAGCGGGCGTTTCCGGGAGGCAACGATGCAGGCAGCGCAACACCGTATCGAGGACTGGCGGACGTTTTCGGCCGACGCGGCCATTGCGGCGGCGACGATTGGCGAGGGCGCGGTGGACGTCGAGTGGAGTGACACGCGACGATCGCCGTTTCATTTCGACTGGCTGCGCGACAACTGCGGGTGTTCCGCGTGCGTGCATGCCGTCACACGTGAACAGGTGTTCGAGATCGCCGACGCGCGCGAGGATCTCTCCGCGCTCACGGTGCACGTCGAAACCGATGGCGCGTTGCATGTCGAGTGGAACGACGGGCACCGCAGCGCGTGGTCGCCGGGCTGGTTGCGCGCGCATGCGTACGACGACGCGTCGCGCGCGGAGCGCCAGGCCGCGCACGGGCGGCACGTGTGGGCCGGCGACGATGCGACGGCCATCGGCGTGTTCGCGTGGCGCGACGTGATGAACGACGACGGTGCATTGCTCGCGTGGCTCGCCGCGTTGCAACGCACGGGGCTGACGCTCGTCGAAGGCGTGCCGGCCGAGCGTGGCCGCGTCGACGAGATCGCGCGCCGCATCGGCCTGATTCGCGAAAGTAATTTCGGCGTGCTGTTCGACGTCGAATCGAAGCCGCGCCCGGACAGCAATGCGTATACGTCGCTGAACCTGCCGCCGCATACCGACCTGCCGACCCGCGAGTTGCAGCCGGGCGTGCAGTTCCTGCATTGCCTCGCGAACGACGCGACCGGTGGCGACAGCGTGTTCCTCGACGGCTTCGCGCTGGCGGATGCGCTGCGGCGCGAGCATCCGGCCGATTTTGAACAGCTCGCGTCGACGCCGTTCGAGTTCTGGAACAAGAGTGCGAACAGCGATTACCGCTGCTCGGCGCCGGTGATCGGGCTCGACGCGCGCGGCAACGTCACCGAGGTGCGCGTCGCGAACTTCCTGCGCGGGCCGCTCGATGCGCCGGCCGGCTCGGTCGCGGCCGTCTATCGCGCGTACCGGCGGTTCCTTGCGCTCGCGCGCGAGCCGCGCTTTCGCGTGCAGCGCCGGCTGCGGGCGGGCGACATGTGGGCGTTCGACAACCGCCGCGTGATGCATGCGCGCACCGAGTTCGATCCGTCTACCGGACGCCGCCACCTGCAGGGCTGCTATGTCGATCGCGACGAACTGCTGTCGCGGTGGCGGGTGCTGTCGCGTTCGGCGCCTGCCGCGGCCGCGCCGCGCTGACGGGCGTGCGCGGCTTCATCCTGCTTGCACGCCTCCTTCGGAAATGAAAAAGCGCCCGGACGCCAGGCGCCCGGGCGAAGCCACCCGTTGCCGGGCGGCGGAGGTATGCGTTTCATAAAAAAGACGAGCCCCGCAAGGGGGCTCGTCCGGATATTGCTTCATCGCGCGACGCGCGGCGCCCGCCGAGGGCGCATCGGCTTACTGGCCGAAGAAGACCGAGTCGCGAGCGTTCGACGACGTTGCAACCGGGGCGCCCGAGTGGACGGCCGGAGCCGGTTGTGCGCCGTAGCCGCTGGTGTCGGCACCATGAACACGCGCTTCGGCGCTCTGGATGTCGTTCGGGTAGTACGGGCTCGACAGGCCCGGCTTGTAGCCGGCTTGTTCGAGCTGAACCAGTTCGTTGCGCACTTGAGCGCGGGTCACGGTGCTTTGGGCAAATGCGCCAAACGAAGCGGACAGGGCGGCAGCGGCAACGACTGCGGAAACGAGCGATTTCATGATGACCTCCGGTGTTTTATTGAGTTCGCTCTCGACACCATGTCTTAAGCGATTGATCAAATCTTAGTCATCGGAAGGTTCAGGGTAAACGCTGATTTTGACGATAGATTGTTTCCTGAGTGGTAACAGTAGTGCGAAGAATCATGCTTTCAACCGGCTTTCTTTTCGACTCGTGCAACAAGTCTGAAGAATGTTGCGGAGCGCGGTGCGCGGTTCAGCGCGCCTCGGCCGCGGTGTCGAACGGCCGGCCCGGCGAGCGGCCGGCCGGTGCGCCCGTGCTGAGGAAGCGCACGCCCGTCGCGGCTTCCGAGGCTTCCCACAGCAGCGCAGCCGAGGCCACGTCGCGCGCTGCGCGCGGCACGCTCGCGGGCGCCGGCAGCCCGCGCGACTCGAACCAGCCGGACGGCCCGAGGTAGGCGCCGCCGGCGAGATCGGGCGCGGTTGCCGCATGAATCGCGGGCAGCGCGCCCTGGTCGGCCGGCTGCGCGAGATAACGGTTCGCGGCGCGCATCAGCGCGGCACGGGCGGGCGAGCTGTCCATCGTCGGGCCCGCGAACTGCAGGTTGGTGGCCGCGTAGCCGGGGTGGGCGGCCACGCTGATCCCGGCGAACGCCGCGCGCTCGAACCGGCGCTGCAGTTCGATCGCGAACACGAGGTTCGCGAGCTTGCTGTCGCAATAGGCGAGATAACGGTTGTAGCGGTGCTCGGCGCGCAGGTCGTCGACGCGGATCCGGCCGCCGCGGTTGAAGCCGCTCGACATCGTCACGACACGCGCCCGGCGCGCGGCGCGCAGCGCGGGCAGCAGATGGCCGGTGAGCGCGAAATGGCCGAGGTGGTTGGTGCCGAACTGCATCTCGAAGCCGTCGTGCGTATGACGCAGCGGCAGGAACATCACGCCGGCGTTGTTGCAGAGGATGTCGACGCGGCCATGGCGTTCGGCCACATCGGCCGCGAAGCGTGCGATCGACGCGAGATCGGCGAGGTCGAGCGCGTCGACTTCGACGCGGGCACCGGGGTGGAGCCGGCGGATCGCGTCGGCCGCCTGCGCGGCGCGGGCGGCATCGCGGCATCCCATCACGACCGTCGCACCTTTCGCGGCCAGCGTTTCCGTCAGCTGCCAGCCGAGCCCGCTGTTGGCGCCGGTCACGACCGCGACCTTGCCGCCTTGCGCCGGGACGTGGCGCGCGCTCCATGCATGCATGTCTGCCTCCATCGGCGCGACCGGACGGCCGCGGCACGTAATCATTACATTGAGTGGTGTAACGATAGTGCGCGCAGGCGTGGCAGACAAGCGGGGGAATTAGACCGGCGCTTCTAGGGCCGGCACATCGTGTGGCGCCGCGTGCCGTGACGCGCGGCCGGCAGGATTTACCTGCCGCCGGCCAGCGCGAGCACTTCGGCGGCGGAGATCATCGCGGCTGCGTTCGCGGGTGCCGGGCGTTCGGCCGGGCGGAAGACTTCGTCGCCGCGGTGGATGACCTGGCGCGACAGCGCGCAGGTGCCGGTGCGTTGCGCGAAGCGGCGGCGCCAGCGCTGTTCACCGTAGTGACAGCGGCCGGGTTCGACCCAGCGGACGACGAGCAGCGTATCGGAACGTTCGAGGATTTCGACGTGAACGTCGGCGGGATCGAGCGGAGGCAGGGATTTGGAGGCCTTCATTTGCCGTTTCCTAAAGCTCGTGCGGTTCGGTCATGGCAGTGGATGTCACTACCCGATCGCGAATCCGTAGCGGTTTCCATGAGTGGTGCGCTAAATGTAAGCGTCTGTGACCGGAAAAAACATCCTGTCTGGCTCAAATTACCTTTTGCCGATTTAGAAACAATCCACGCTTATTTTCTTGGAAACCACAGACAAAAACGCCCCGGACGCGAAGTCCGGGGCGGGAAATCGGCCTGCGCGCCGTGTCTGCTCGCCCAGTCACGGAGCCCATCGCCGGGGGACGGAGGTGCCCGCAGGGATCGAACGCGGGCGGGGTGGCGATGGACCGGATGCGCAGTCCGGTACGTCATGATGGCGCGCGCATCCCGTTGAGACCCTGACGTGAACATGACTTTTTTGTCAGTTTCGCTTTGTGCCGCGTTGAGCGAGTCCGAAAACCGGTTCGGTGGACGTGTGAGCCGTGCGTCCGTTGACAGTTTTGTAATCAATCATAATAATGAGAATTATTATCATTTTGGGCGTGATGCTCGCTCATCCCGTAGCAATGTGACCCGCTCGCCCCGCGACTCTTCCCACTCTCCGCTGATCGCTGCGTTCATCAAGCACTACGAGGAACTCGTCAATCACGTCCGGCATCGCTTCGGCGATCGCGCATTCGCGTGCGACGTCGTCCAGGATGTCGGCGTGCAACTCCTTCAGCGGCCACCGGGTGAACCGGTCCATACGCCGCTGGCCTTTCTGCGTCATCTGTCGATTCATCGGGCCATCGACCGATGGAGAGGGGACGAATTGCACGCGAGCCGCATGGAGCCGACCGGGGGCGACGTTCCCGACTTGCGGTCGGACGATATCGACGGCGAGCACGCACTGAGCTACCGGCAGACGGTGCAGGAACTCGAGCGAGCCATCGACGCGCTGCCCGCGCGCTGTCGCGAGGTGTTCATCCTCCACAAATTGCACGACCTGTCGCAGGAAGAAGTGGCGGCGCAGTTGCACATATCCCGTAACATGGTCGCCAAACACATGGCCCGCGCGATGACGGACCTCACCCCGATCCTGCAGAACACCCTGCACACCAAGACGGCAAATGCCGATGCTGCCTGAGTCCCCCCGTAGTCACGATTCGACGCCTCCCCAAGACGACTCGCTCGATGCTTTCAAGGACGCGTTGCGCGCGCGTTATCCGCTCGACGCGGTGGTGCGCGGTGTGGCGCGGCGGCGAACCGTCCGGCGTGTCGTCGGCGGATCGATGCTGAGTGTCGCGGCTGCGCTGATGGTCTGGCATGCCGATCCCGCGTACCGGGTCGACACGCTTGCGACGGCAGTGGGCGAGCACCGCGAGTGGCCGCTCGCCGACGGTAGCAGGCTCGTGCTGAATACCGGATCGTCGGCACGCGTCGAGTGGCACGTGCGCTCGCGACGCATGCTGGTCGAACAGGGCGAGGCATCGATCGAGATCGCGCACTCGCCGCTCCGGCCATTCGTCACGCGCGCCGGTGACGTGACGATCCACGATATCGGGACGAGCTTCACGGTGCGCCGCGATGCGCAGGACGTCCGGGTCGGCGTCGTGTCGGGGGCCGTGGAAGTCGCCGTGCCACAGCGCCCGGCGGTGATGCTCCATCCCGAACAATCCGTCGTCGTGAAAGGCGATCGAATCGGCGCGCTTCAGCCGTTCGATCCGGCCGCCACGTTGAGCTGGCGCGAAGGGCGGCTCGTCTTCGACGGGACACCGTTGAGCGTGGCGATCGCGGAAATTCGCCGCTACCGGCGCGCTCCGGTCGAGCTCGACCCGCGCGCCGCCAACCTGCGCTTGTCCGGGCAATTCAATACCGACAACGTCGACACACTGCTGGACATGTTGCCCGGTGTGCTGCCGCTCAACGTGAAGCGGGACGCGGACGGCGCGGTGACCATCGCGCATCGCTGAATCGCCGCTCGAAAATATTTCCATCCGCACGTCAACAAACCTGTCGGCTCGTCCGGCAATCCTCGTAAGCGTCATCGATTCATAACGATTCAAACGAGGAGCGGTGGTATGGGGGTTACTGGGCACCAAGCCGGTGTGGGGCGTGTCGTGTGTGTCGCGGTTGCGGGCTGTCTGTCGGCCGCCGCGTGGGCGCAAGGCGGTGACGTGTCGTCATTCGACATTCCCGCGCAGCGTCTCGACCGCGCGTTGAATGCATTCGCGCGTCAATCCGGCGCGCAGCTGCTGTTCTCGACGTCCAGCGCCGAGCAGCGGGCAAGCCGGACCGTCAAGGGCAGGCTGACCGCGGCAACGGCACTGGAGCAACTGTTGTCGGGTTCGGGGTTGCATGCGCGTGCGACGGGAAGGAACACGTTCACGGTGGAGAGCGGAGCGCCGGTCGCATCGCCGAAAACCGATACGGATGCAGGTGTGGGCGCCGGCGTCGGTGCGAGTGCGACCGTGAGTGCCGGTACGAACGCGAGTGCGAATCGTGCGGTGGAACCGGTGGAACTCGCGGCAATCGAGGTATCGGGCGACCGGACCCACAGCGATCTCGTTCGACCGACCCGGCAGATCACCGTGATCGGTCGCGACACGTTGCGCGACCTCGAAGCCGGCTCGAACAATCTGGCGACGGTGCTGAGCAAGGCCGTGCCGGGGATGGCCGATTCGAGCCATACGATCACCGACTACGGCCAGACGCTGCGCGGCCGGAACATACTCGTGCTGGTCGACGGCGTGCCGCTGAATACGAATCGCGATTCGGCGCGCAACCTGGCGAACGTCGACCCGAACAACATCGAGAAAGTCGAAGTGCTGCGCGGCAGCAGCGCCGTTTACGGGGCGGGCGCAACGGGCGGCATCGTGTCGATCACGACGCGTCAGCCTGGCGGGGAACCGCGCGCCGAGACGACGTTTTCGATGACTTCGCCGCTGTCGCACCTGGGCAGCGGCGGTCTCGGCGGCACCGTGCAGCAGTTCTTCGCGGGCAGCCATGGCCCCGTCGAATACGAATTCAACGTCGATGCGCAGCACATCGGCAGCTCGTATGACGCGCGTGGCCATCGCATCGCGCCCGAGCCCAGCCAGGGCGACCTGTTCGACTCGAATGTCTACAACGTCGAAGGCAAGCTCGGATTCCGGATCGATGCGAATCAGCGCATCGTATTCTCGGCGAGCCACTACGACGCGAAGCAGGACACGCGCTACGGGAGCGATCCTTCGGTCGCGAAACTGCCGCCGGGCACGACTGTCGCGCGTGCGAAAGACGGGCTGCAGCTCGACGACCAGAACCGCATCCGCAACACCCAGCTCAACCTGCAGTACAGCAACAAGGATGTGCTCGGCAGCGAGGTGGCGGCCCAGCTTTACTACCGGAACTACTTCACGCGCTTCGCGCCGTTCGATGCACGCGCGGTGGCGACGCGCGGCAACAACGTCGATCAGGTCATGCAGGATTCGACGGTGTTCGGCAGCCGCCTGACGATCACGACACCGCTCGATCGCGCCGGCCGCACGAAGATCCAGTGGGGCGCCGACTTCAACCAGGAACGCAGCGACATGCCGGACGACATCTTCTCGCCGGCCGCGTACGACGCCAGCGGTGGCCTCGTCTACCGCAAGACCGGCACGCTGACGTACCTGCCCACGCTGACTACGACCAGTGTCGGCGGTTTCGCGCAACTGCAGCACAAGTTCAGCGACACATGGTCGGCGGAAGCCGGTGTGCGCTACGAGCATGCGAGCGCGAGCTTCGACAGTTTCGTGCCGCTTTCACAGCTGCGTCTTGCGAAGAAGTACACGGTGCCGGGCGGATCGACCGGCTACGGCGCATGGCTGTTCAATGCGGGTGTTGCCTATGCGCCGGTACCGAGCCAGGAAATCTACGCATCGTTCAGCCAGGGGTTCCAGCTGCCGGACGTCGGACTGCAATTGCGTAACGCGACCGCCGGCTTCGACATCCATTCGTCGAGCCTCGAACCCGTGAAGACCAACAACTACGAGATCGGCTGGCGCGGCAGCCTGGGCAATCACGCCGACGGCACGCTCGCGCTCTTCTACACGACGTCCGAGCTCGGTGACGTACAGAGTTTCAACAACGGCCTGATCCTCACGCGCACGGCCGAGCGCATCGCCGGGATCGAAGCGACCGTCGACTACGCATCCGATGACGACAAGTGGGGCGCAGGCGGCACGATCACCTATATGCAGGGGCGCGAGCGGCCGCAGACCAGCGCGAACTTCCAGGACATGACCGGCTATCGCATTCCGCCGCTCAAGCTGACCGGCTATCTCGAATACCGGCCGAACCCGCGCTGGAGCAATCGGCTGCAGGCGACGTTCTACGCAGCGCGCGATTACCGGCTCAACGACAAGATCGGTTTCGGCCGCATGGACGTGGGCAGCTATACGACGGTGGACCTGATCTCGCGCTACCAGATCACGAAGAAGGATCGCGTGACCGTCGGCGTCGAGAACCTGCTGAATCGCTACTACCTGCCGCTCTACAGCCAGCTCATGCGCAACAGCAACAACACGAGCCGCTTGCCCGCGGCGGGTGCGGTGCTGACGGCCAGCTATACGCATCGCTGGTAAATTCATCGCGTTCCGTTACGGCGCTCCACCCCGATCAGGATGAGCAGGGTGTGGGGCGCCGCTCGGAAAATGGAGGCTGACCGTCGGCGCAGCGAGGATGTACTGGAAAAATGGAAATTAAAATCATTCGCACTGCAAGATGATTTCGCCGGTTGCACGCTGACTTGGCGCACGTCGATCGGCGTTTCATCGGGCCCGTCCGGTTCATCGGGAAGGCGTTTGCGATTCCGCTGGCTGCCGACTATTGTTGGTTCTTGGGGGGGATACCGACGTACCTGCCGAACCGGAGACCTGCGATGAAAGGCGACAAGAAAGTCATCGAATACCTGAACGCTCAACTGAAGAACGAGCTGACGGCGATCAACCAGTATTTCCTGCACGCCCGCATGTATCGTCACTGGCAGCTGGACACGCTGGGCAAGCACGAATATGAAGAATCGATCGGCGAGATGAAGCATGCGGATGCACTCATCGAACGTATCTTCATGCTCGACGGGCTGCCGAATCTTCAGGATCTCCACAAGCTCCTTATCGGCGAGCACACCGAGGAAATCCTCGAATGCGACCTGAAGCTCGAACGCATCGCCCAAGCCACCTGCAAGGAAGGGATTGCGTATTGTGAATCGGTGCAGGACTACGTGTCGCGCGAAATCCTCGAGAACATTCTCGACGATACCGAGGAGCACATTGACTGGCTGGAAACGCAACTTGAACTGGTGCAGAAGGTCGGGATCCAGAACTATCTGCAATCCGGCATGACGTCGCTCGATTCGTGATCGATGGCTGGCGGGCAGCACGCCTTGCCCCGCACCAGGTCGCAGGATTGCCTCGCGTGCCGACACCTGTTTTGACAGGCGACTTAAGGGACACTTGAGCGTCTGCAAGGCATGCTGTAGCCGGACATTCTCAAAACAACGCAATGAAAGCCATTTACACGGAACTGGCTCCGGCGGGGATACGACCGACAGCCGATTCAGCGTATTGAAATTGTTCCGCGAGCATCCTGACGCGCATTTTTCCGTCGAGCAGATTTACCGGATGCTCTCCGGCAGCCCGGAACCGGTCAGTCTCGCCAGCACGTACCGCACCCTCTCCACCTTTATCGAACGCGGGCTCGTCACCAGTGCGTCGCTGGGCGATTCGCGTGTCGTATATGAACCGAATCACGGCAGGCATCACCACCATCTCGTGTGTCGTCGATGCGGGGACATGTGCGATCTTCACGACGATGAACTGACTGCACAACTCGAACACGTCGCTTCCCGGCACCGTTACACCTGTCACGCCGCGTCCCTGGTGATTTCCGGAGCATGTCCGGCATGCCAGGCGAAGGGCGGGTGAGTGCCGCTCGCACGACGGCGTGCGGCGAAGCTCGGCCATCAAGCGCCGGTTTTGCCAAAATCGTCTGATGAATGAGCGGGCGTCGATGCATGCAACGCCAATACGACCCCTAATTGCAAAATATTGCGTAAACCATTTGAATTGGTTTATAAATCGGAATGATTCTTATTTGTCTTCTCGTCTCGCGCATTTAAAGCAGAAGGGGTTGTTCCATGTCCGCCGCTCAATTGGCCGTGCACCAGGATGTGCAGGCGCTCTATCGCAACCACCATGGCTGGTTGCAGGGGTGGCTGCGCAGGCGGTTGGGTAATGCTTTCGATGCGGCGGATCTTGCCCAGGACGCGTTTCTTCGCCTGATCCTCAAGCCCGTGCCGCAGGGTTTCGACAGCGACGCCGAGGCGCGGGCCTATTTGCGAACGATGGCGCAGGGCATGTGTATCGACCTGTTCCGTCGCCGTCAGGTCGAGCAGGCGTGGCTCGACGCACTCGCTGCCCAGCCGGAACCGAGCGAGCCTTCGCCGGAATATCGCGCGATCGTCATCGAGACACTGATGGAAATCGGCACGCTTATCAGCCGGTTGTCCGACAAGGCCAGGGACGCATTCGTCATGGCGCAGATTCATGGCCTGTCCACCCGCGAGATCGCGGGCGAACTGGGTGTCTCCGACCGAATGGTGCAGAAGTATCTCGCCCAGGCGATGCTGCAGCTCGCGTTGCTCGACGCTGGCCTCAAGCACTGACCGATGGCCGTCTCGTCGTCCCCATCCGCTGCCGAATCCGGCGTCCAGGCGGATTTCGAAAGTCTTGAACAGGCTGCCAACTGGTATGCGCTTCTGCATGCCGATGGCGGAAGTGGCGAGCATCGCCACGCGTGGGCTCAGTGGCTGGCCGAGCGCCCCGAACACCGGCGCGCGTGGGCGCATGTCGAAGCGGTCAGCCGGCGCTTCGAGCCGCTGCGCGGGGAGCGCGCCGGCGAGCGCAATGCCGCCGCGGCGGCCGTGCACGTTTCCGCGACGCGCGCGGCGAGCCGGCGCCATGTGCTGGGCAGTCTCGCGGCGCTGGCCGGCACCGGCCTCGCCGGCTGGTTCGCGTGGCGTTTCACGCCACTGGCGGATCGCGCGATTGCATGGCGATCGGACTACCGCACCGGGGTTGGCGAGCGGCGCGACGTGCGGCTTGCCGACGGCACGCGCGTCTGGCTGAACACGGACAGCGCGTTCGACGTGCACTACGACGACACCCGGCGCCTCCTGACTCTGACGATCGGCGAAATCCTCATCGATACGGCGAAGGACACGCAGGGGCGGCCGTTCTTCGTCGACACGCCGAACGGCCGGATGCAGGCACTGGGTACGCGGTTCACCGTCCGTCAGTCCGGCACGCACACGCTGCTGGCCGTGTTCGACGGCCGTGTCGGGATTCGCAACCGGGCCGGGCATGTCCAGATCGTGCCGGCCGGTCAGCAGCGGCAGTTCACCGCGGACACGATCCTGGCGCCGGAGCGCGCGGATCCCGCGCGCGAAGCATGGACGCGCGGCGTGATCCTGGCTGACGACGTCACGCTCGACACGCTGATTGCCGAGCTGGATCGGTACCAGCACGGGCACATCGGTGTCGATCCGTCGGTCGCGGGCATTCGGGTTGTCGGGCGGTTCCCCGCCGACAACCCCGACCAGATGCTCGCGATGCTCGAACGCGACTTGCCGATCCGGGTGCGCCGCATGTTGCCGTGGTGGGTCACGATCGAAGCACGGTGACCGGCGCGATGCCGGTTCCGGCCAGAGGGCGGGGATATCTCACGTCGCAGAAAAAATTCCGATTTCGGTTCGCATTTCCGGGCGTCATCCGATTAACAGATGAAAGAGGACCATTCGGAGATCAATCAGTGCTCTGAATGCCGACCCGGCGCCATGAGGTGGGGCATCTGCCCCGGCTTGCCGACACCCGTTTCCGTCCGGAACCCGGTGTCGTCGCGATGGCGACAGTCGCAGCCAGCATGGCGCCGCCCGAACGACCGGGCGCGGCCGCTATCAAGCCAAGGTATCCGGCTCTGTTAGACGCGCGATGGACCTCCCTTGCTCACTTCATTCTCAAGGAATGCCGTCCATGCGTCACCCGTCGTTTTCGTCGAATCCCGATTTTTCGTTGCCCGTGCGCAGCCGCGCACCGATGCCTGGTGCACCGCGCACCGCGCATCGTCCTGCCGCGCACGCCGTCCGGTGCGCCGTGCTCGGCCTCGCACTCGCTGGGAGTGGCGCGTGGCAGGCGGCCTCCGCCCAGTCGGCCGCCGGTGCGGCGGCGCAAGCTGCGACCCGGCGGTATGACATCCCGGCAGGCCCGCTGTCGGCATCGCTGAACCAGCTTGCCGATCAGGCCAGCGTGATGCTCAGCGTGCCGGGCGACCTGACCGCCGGGAAAACCAGTGCGGGTGTTCACGGCACGTACTCGGTGCAGGGGGCGTTCCAGGCGCTGCTGAACGGCACGGGCCTGGAGCAGGTGCGGCAATCCGACGGCAGTTTCTCGCTGCACCCCGCGGTGGCGGCTGCAGGCGCCGAAGCGGGCGTGCTGCCGGCCGTGAACGTGCTCGGCAAGCGGGTCGGCGATGCCATTCCCGAAGCCTATGCGGGCGGCCAGGTGGCGCAGGGCGCGAAGGTCGGCATGCTCGGCAATCGCGACTACATGGACACGCCGTTCAGTATTTCGAGCTACACGGAAAAGCTGATCCGCGACCAGCAGGCGACCAGCGTCGCGGACCTGCTGACCACCACGGACCCGTCGGTCCGCGCGGCGATCGACAGCACCAACCGCTACGACGCGATCACGATCCGCGGGCTGCGCGTCGAGAACAGCGAGATCGCGCTCAATGGCCTTTACGGACTCGTGCCGGCCTATCGCGTGGGCGCTGATCCGGTAGAACGGGTCGAGATCCTGAAGGGCCCCGGCGCGTTGCTGAACGGGATGATGCCGCAGGGCAGCGTCGGGGGCAGCGTGAACGTCGTGACGAAGCGCGCCGACGACACGCCGCTCAACCGGCTGACCGCCGAATATGCGTCGAGCTCGGTGTTCGGCGGCCATGCAGACATCGGCCGGCGCTTCGGCCAGAACGGCGAATTCGGCGTGCGCGTCAACGCGGCCCATCGCGAAGGCGACACGCCAATCGACGAGCAGTCGCGGCGCAATACGTCGCTGTCGGTCGGGCTCGACTACCGCGGCAGCCGCCTGCGCGTGTCGGGCGACGTGATCTACCAAGAAGACTTCATGCGCGCGCCGGTGCGCGGCTATACGCCGATCGCGGGCATCGCGGTGCCGGCGGCGCCCGATTCGCGAACCAATCTCGCGCAGACGTTTTCCTATTCGAATTCCCATAGCCTGACGGCACTGGGGCGCGCCGAATACGACCTGTCGTCGAACGTGACGCTGTTCGGCGCGGTGGGCATGAACCGCTTCGGCTACGACAAGCTGGAAGACCCGGGCGCGACGATCATCAATGCGCAGGGCGACGCGAAATCCACGTCGAGATACCAGTCCGGCGCATCGCATGCGCTGTCGGCGGAGGCGGGCGCACGGACACGCTTCAAGACGGGCCCGATCGATCACCAACTCGTCGTGAGCGGCGACTATCTGCAGCAGACGACGTGGTTCGGCCAGACCGCGTATGGCAGCTACACGACGAACATCTATCTGCCGACCCGCCTCGCCGGGCCGGGTGCGGCGGTTTCCGTGTCGCCGGAGGCGAAGGACAGCGCACAGATCCTGCGCAGCATCGGCGTGGCCGATACGCTGTCTGCTGCCGGCGGGCTCGTGCAGCTCACCGTCGGCGTGCGTCGCCAGCAGGTGAGCAGCCGCAACTTCGAACCGTCCGGTGCGGAAACGTCGCATTACGACCAGGGCGCGACCACGCCGTCCGTCGCGCTCGTCGTGCGTCCGCTCGACCAGTTGTCGTTCTACGCGAACTACATCGAGGCGCTGACGCCCGGCTCGCCGCCGCCGGCCGACGCGGCGAACCCGAACCAGGTGTTCGCGCCGTTCAAGTCCAAGCAGTACGAAGTCGGCACCAAGCTCGATCTCGGCACGTTCGGCGCGACGCTCGGGCTGTTCCAGATCGACGTGCCAAGCGGGATCGTCGATCCGGTCAGCAAGCTGTACAGCCTCAACGGGCTGCAGCGCAATCGAGGTCTCGAGCTGTCGGGCTTCGGCGAAGTCACGCGCGGCGTGCGGCTGCTGGGTGGTGTGACGTGGCTCGACGCGCGGCTGCGCCGTACGCAGGGCGGCACCTACGACGGCAATCGCGCGATTGGCGCGCCGTCGCTCCAGGCCACGCTCGGCGCGGAATGGGATACGCCGTTCGTGCCGGGCGTCACGCTGACGAGCCGGATGATCTATACGGGCAAGGCCTACGTGAGCCAGGACAATACGCAGCACGTGCCGAGCTGGACACGCTTCGATCTCGGCGGCCGCTACACGACGAAAGTCGCCGGCCGCGACGTGACGCTGCGGGCGAACGTGACGAACCTGTTCAACCGCGACTACTGGCAGGCGAACCCGACCGGGTACCTGTTCACGGGCGCGCCACGCACGTTCTGGTTGTCGGTGTCGACCGACCTGTAACGAACACCGGCGGGCCGGGTGCAGGCGCGCGGCCTGGCTTGCCGATGGTTTGCCGGCCCGATTCTCACCGTCAATGCATGAAACACGTCACGCACGGTTCCGACTCGACGCTCGCCACGTCGGCGCGCTCGTCGCGTGACTTGTTCGCGTGGGTTGCGATAACAGAACCGGCGCTTCGTTGACGCACACGGATCCCGAAGCGTCGGCCTGAGCCGAAAAAGTGCCAGGCCGGACGCACCCCCCATGGGGTAAATACCGAATCCCGATTTCGTGACAAACGCGGAATCACTTCCTATGATTGGTTGGACCTTTAGTCCTTTGTGCCAATCGGCCGACGGGTGGCCGGCTATTTCGGGAGACGTGCTCATGAGATTGCAGGGCAAACGCGCGCTGGTGACGGCGGCCGGGCAGGGCATTGGCCGCGCGACCGCGCTGCGCTTCGCGACCGAGGGCGCCGACGTACTGGCGACCGACATCAACGAAGCCGCACTCGCGCGGTTGGAGGCCGACGCCGAACGCTTGGGCGGCCGGCTGACCACGCGGCGGCTCGACGTCACCGATGCGCCGGACGTCGCGGCGCTCGCCGCGAACGAGCGCGCGTTCGACGTGCTGTTCAATTGCGCGGGCTTCGTGCACCACGGCTCGATCCTCGATTGCGACGACGAAGCATGGGCGTTCTCGCTGAACCTGAACGTCACGTCGATGTACCGGCTGATCCGCGCGCTGCTGCCCGCGATGCTCGAAGCCGGCGGCGGGTCGATCATCAACATGGCGTCGGCCGCGTCGAGCGTGAAGGGCGTGCCGAACCGCTTCGTCTACGGCACGACCAAGGCGGCCGTGATCGGGCTGACCAAGGCGGTCGCCGCCGATTTCGTCGAGCGGGGCATCCGCTGCAACGCGATCTGCCCGGGCACGATCGAATCGCCGTCGCTGGAGCAGCGGATCGCGGACCAGGCGCGCACGCGCCACGTGTCGACCGACGAGGTGCGCCAGGCGTTCGTCGCGCGCCAGCCGATCGGCCGCATCGGCAGCGCGGAAGAAGTGGCCGCGCTCGCGCTGTACCTCGCATCCGACGAAGCATCGTTCACGACCGGCGCGATCCACCTGATCGACGGCGGCTGGTCGAACTGACCGCGTCCTCCCATTCACTTTCCGTTACCGCTCAAGACGACATGAAACTGCTGAGATTTGGCGACAAACACCATGAAAAGCCGGGCCTGCTCGATGCGCAGGGCCATATCCGCGACCTGTCCGGCGTGATCGACGACATCGCCGGCGATGCGCTGTCACCCACCTCGCTCGCGCGGCTGCGAGGCATTCCGCCGTCGTCGCTGCCGCTGGTCGAAGGCACGCCGCGGCTCGGCGCGTGCGTGGGCCGCGTCGGCAAGTTCATCTGCATCGGGCTCAACTATTCCGACCACGCGGCTGAATCGGGGATGGAAGTGCCGAAGGAGCCGGTCGTGTTCGGCAAGTGGACGAGCGCGATCTCGGGGCCGAACGACGACGTCGAGATTCCGCGCGGCTCGGAGAAGACCGACTGGGAAGTCGAGCTCGGCGTGGTGATCGGCCAGGGCGGCCGCTATATCGCGGAAGCCGACGCGCTGTCGCACGTCGCCGGCTACTGCGTGGTGAACGACGTGTCGGAGCGCGAATTCCAGCTCGAACGCGGCGGCACGTGGGACAAGGGCAAGGGCAACGACACGTTCGGGCCGCTCGGCCCGTGGCTCGTGACGGCCGACGAAGTGCCCGATCCGCACGCGCTGCGGCTGTGGCTCGACGTCGACGGCCACCGCTACCAGAACGGCACGACCGCGACGATGGTGTTCCGCGTGCCGCACCTGATCAGCTACCTGAGCCGCTTCATGAGCCTGCAGCCGGGCGACGTGATTTCGACCGGCACGCCGCCGGGCGTCGGCCTCGGGCAGAAGCCGCCCGTCTATCTGCGCGCCGGACAGGTGATCACGCTCGGCATCGACGGGCTCGGCGAGCAACGCCAGCGCACCGTGCAGGCCTGATTTCCTTTAACGGACGGTTCGCCATGCCTATCATTCGATCGATGCGCGTCCTCGACGTGCGCTTCCCGACCTCGCGCCAGCTCGACGGCTCCGATGCGATGAATCCGGACCCCGATTATTCGGCGGCCTACGTCGTGCTCGAAACCGATCGCGACGGGCTCGAAGGTCACGGGCTCACGTTCACCATCGGGCGCGGCAACGAAATCTGCTGCGCGGCGATCGACGCGATGCGTCACCTCGTCGTCGGCCTCGACCTCGACTGGATCCGCGAAGACATGGGCCGCTTCTGGCGGCACGTGACGTCGGACAGCCAGTTGCGCTGGATCGGCCCCGACAAGGGGGCGATCCACCTGGCGACGGGGGCTGTCGTCAACGCGGTATGGGATCTGTGGGCGAAAGCCGAACGCAAGCCGCTGTGGCGGCTCGTGGCCGACATGAGCCCCGAGGAACTGGTGCGCGCGATCGACTTCCGCTACCTGACCGACTGCCTGACGCCGGACGAAGCGCTCGACCTGCTGCGCCGGCAGGCGCCGGCCAAGGCCGAACGGATCGCGCTGCTCGAGCGCGACGGCTACCCGTGCTACACGACGTCGGCCGGCTGGCTCGGCTACAGCGACGACAAGCTGCGGCGGCTGTGCCGCGAAGCGGTCGAAGCCGGGTTCGAGTATGTGAAGCTGAAGGTCGGCGCGAACCTGGAAGACGACATCCGCCGCGTGACGATCGCGCGCGAGGTGATCGGCCCGGACCGCAAGCTGATGATCGACGCGAACCAGGTGTGGGAAGTGGACGAGGCGATCGACTGGGTGCGCGAGCTGGCGTTCGCGCGGCCGTGGTTCATCGAGGAGCCGACGAGCCCCGACGACGTCGAAGGGCATCGCAAGATCCGCAAGGCGATTGCGCCGGTGCAGGTCGCGACCGGCGAGATGTGCCAGAACCGCGTGCTGTTCAAGCAGTTCATCGCGCGCGGCGCGATCGACGTCGTGCAGATCGATGCGTGCCGGCTCGGCGGCGTGAACGAGATTCTCGCGGTGATGCTGATGGCCGCGAAGTACGGGTTGCCCGTGTGCCCGCATGCCGGCGGCGTCGGGCTGTGCGAGTACGTGCAGCATCTGTCGATGATCGACTACGTCTGCATTGCCGGCACGAAGGAAGGGCGCGTGACGGAGTACGTCGATCACCTGCACGAGCATTTCGTCGAACCGTGCGTCGTGCGCGGTGCGGCATACATGCCGCCGACGGCACCCGGTTTCTCGATCGAGATGAAGCCCGAATCGCTGGAGCAGTACCGGTTCCGCGGCTGACACGCGTTGAGCGTGCCGACAACATGAACGACGGAGACGCGAAGTGGATTTGAATCTGCAACACAAGGTCGCGATCGTGACCGGCGGCGCGTCGGGCATCGGCGCCGCGATCTCGATGCGGCTTGCCGAAGAAGGCGCGATTCCGGTGGTGTTCGCGCGCCACACGCCCGACGATGCGTTCTGGCGCGCACTCGTGCAGAAGCAGCCGCAGGCCGCATGCCTCTCGGTCGAATTGCAGGACGATGCGCAGTGCCGCGACGCGGTTGAGCAAACCATCGCGCGTTTCGGTCGCCTCGACGGCCTGGTCAACAACGCGGGCGTCAACGACAGCATCGGGCTCGATGCCGGGCGCGACGCGTTCGTTGCGTCGCTCGAACGCAACCTGATCCACTACTACGTGATGGCGCACCACTGCGTGCCGCATCTGAAGGCGTCGCGCGGCGCGATCGTCAATATTTCGTCGAAGACGGCCGTCACCGGGCAGGGCAACACGAGCGGCTATTGCGCATCGAAGGGCGCGCAGCTCGCATTGACACGCGAATGGGCGGTCGCGTTGCGTGACGACGGCGTGCGCGTGAACGCGGTGATTCCGGCCGAGGTGATGACGCCGCTGTACCGGAACTGGCTCGCCGGCTTCGACGACCCCGACGCGAAGCTGGCCGGCATCGCGGGCAAGGTGCCGCTCGGCAAGCGCTTCACGACGGCCGACGAAATCGCCGATACGGCCGTGTTCCTGCTGTCGGAACGCGCATCGCACACGACGGGCCAGTGGCTGTTCGTCGACGGCGGCTATACGCATCTCGACCGTGCGATTAGCTGAGGGCGGCGATCCATGCAACCCGACCTGAACCCGAACTCCGCACCGCCGCTGATCGCGTTGACCGGCATCGGCAAGCGCTTCCCCGGCGTGCAGGCGCTCGACGACTGCCGTTTCGACCTGCGTGCCGGCGAAGTGCATGCGCTGATGGGCGAGAACGGCGCCGGCAAGTCGACGCTGATGAAGATCCTGGCGGGCGTCTACCAGCGCGACGAAGGCGAGATCCGGATGGACGGCCGCGCGGTGGAGATCGCCGATCCGCGCGCCGCGCAGGCGCTCGGGATCGGCATCATCCATCAGGAGCTGAACCTGATGAACCACCTGAGCGTCGCGCAGAACATCTTCATCGGCCGCGAGCCGCGCGGCCGCTTCGGCGTGTTCGTCGACGAAGCGGCACTCAACCGCGACGCGGCCGCGATCTTCGCGCGGATGCGGCTCGATCTCGACCCGCGCACGCCGGTCGGCCGGCTCACGGTGGCGAAGCAGCAGATGGTCGAGATCGCGAAGGCGCTGTCGTTCGACTCGCGCGTGCTGATCATGGACGAACCGACCGCCGCGCTCAACAACGCGGAGATCGCCGAGCTGTTTCGCATCATCGGCGACTTGCGCGCACACGGTGTCGGCATCGTCTACATCTCGCACAAGATGGACGAGTTGCGCCAGATCGCCGATCGCGTGACCGTGATGCGCGACGGCAAGTACGTCGCGACCGTGCCGATGGCGGGCACGTCGATGGACACGATCATCGCGATGATGGTCGGCCGCCAGCTCGCCACCGAATGCCGCACGCCGCCCGATACGTCCGCGAACGACGTTGCGCTCGAAGTGCGCGGGCTGTCGCGCGGCCGGGCGATCCGCGATGTCGGCTTCACGCTGCGGCGCGGTGAGATCCTCGGTTTCGCCGGGTTGATGGGCGCAGGCCGCACCGAGGTCGCGCGCGCGGTGTTCGGCGCGGACCCGGTCGACGCGGGCGAGATTCGCGTGCACGGCAAGACCGTGACGATCCGCACGCCGTCCGACGCGGTGAAGCACGGTATCGGCTACCTGTCCGAGGATCGCAAGCACTTCGGGCTCGCGGTGGGGATGGACGTGCAGAACAACATCGCGCTGTCGAGCCTGCGCCGCTTCGTGCGTCGCGGCGTGTTCCTCGATGCGCGTGCGCTGCGCGACACCGCGCAGTCGTACGTGCGGCAGCTCGCGATCCGCACGCCGTCGGTCGCGCAGCCGGCGCGGCTGCTGTCGGGCGGCAACCAGCAGAAGATCGTGATCGCGAAGTGGCTGCTGCGCGACTGCGACATCCTGTTCTTCGACGAGCCGACGCGCGGCATCGACGTCGGCGCGAAAAGCGAGATCTACAAGCTGCTCGACGCGCTCGCCGCGGACGGCAAGGCGATCGTGATGATCTCGTCGGAACTGCCCGAAGTGCTCCGCATGAGCCACCGGATTCTCGTGATGTGCGAAGGGCGCGTGACCGGCGAATTGCGCGCGGCCGACGCCACGCAGGAAAAGATCATGCAGCTCGCGACGCAGCGCGAGTCGACCGTATTGTCCTGATTCAGACGCTTACCCGATCATGTCCAACGATACGCATCCCGTTCCGCCCTTGGCACCCGGCGACACGCCCGCCGCGGCCGCAGGCCTGAAAGCCCGCTTCTTCAACCCGGCCGCGCGGCAGAAGCTGCTCGCGTTCGCGAGCCTCGTGCTGCTGATCGTGTTCTTCAGCATCGCGTCACCGAACTTCCTCGAAGTCGACAACCTCGTCACGATCCTGCAGGCCACCGCGGTGAACGGCGTGCTGGCCGTCGCCTGTACCTACGTGATCATCACGTCGGGCATCGACCTGTCGGTCGGCACGCTGATGACCTTCTGCGCGGTGATGGCCGGCGTCGTGCTGACGAAGTGGGGCATGCCGCTGCCGCTCGGGATCCTGGCCGCGCTGTGCTTCGGCGCGCTGTCGGGCAGCGTATCGGGCTTCGTGATCGCGAAGATGAAGGTGCCGCCGTTCATCGCGACGCTCGGCATGATGATGCTGCTCAAGGGGCTGTCGCTCGTGATCTCGGGCACGCGGCCGATCTACTTCAACGACACGCCGGGCTTCACGTCGATCGCGCAGGATTCGCTGATCGGCAACCTGATTCCCGCGCTGCCGATTCCGAACGCGGTGCTGATCCTGTTCCTCGTCGCGATCGGCGCGTCGATCGTGCTGAACCGCACGATCTTCGGCCGCTACACGTTCGCGCTCGGCAGCAACGAGGAAGCGCTGCGGCTGTCGGGCGTGAACGTCGACGCGTGGAAGATCGCGGTCTACACGTTCAGCGGTGCGGTGTGCGGGATCGCCGGGCTGCTGATCGCGTCGCGGCTGAACTCCGCGCAGCCCGCGCTCGGGCAGGGCTACGAGCTCGATGCGATCGCGGCCGTCGTGATCGGCGGCACGTCGCTGTCGGGCGGCGCGGGCAGCATCGTCGGCACGATCATCGGCGCGTTCATCATGAGCGTGCTGACGAACGGCCTGCGCATCATGTCGGTCGCGCAGGAGTGGCAGACGGTCGTGACGGGCGTGATCATCATCCTCGCCGTCTACGTCGATATCCTGCGCCGTCGGCGCCGCTGACGCACGCACTGACGCAGGCATGTGCTTCATCGCCGGTTTCGGCCGGCGTTCCAGTCGTTTTAGTCGATACGAAAAAAAGGAGACGCGAAGTGATCAGGAGCAAGGTGTTGAACGCGATCGTCGGGCTGACGTTCGCCGTCGGCGTCACGGCCGGCGCGCAGGCGCAGGAAACCTACATCCCGTTGATCTCGAAGGGCTTCCAGCATCAGTTCTGGCAGGCCGTGAAAGCGGGCGCGACGCAGGCCGCGAAGGACTACAAGGTGAAGGTGACGTTCGAAGGGCCGGAAACCGAGGCGATGGTCGACAAGCAGATCGACATGCTGTCGGCCGCGATCGCGAAGAAGCCGGCCGCGCTCGGCTTCGCGGCGCTCGACAGCAAGGCTGCGCTGCCGCTCCTGAAGAAGGCGCAGGCCGAGAAGATCCCGGTGATCGCGTTCGACTCGGGCGTGGACAGCGACATCCCGGTGACGACGGCCGCAACCAACAACAAGGCCGCCGCGTCGCTCGCCGCCGACAAGCTCGCCGCGCTGATCGGCGACGAAGGCGAAGTGGCCGTGGTCGCGCACGACCAGACGAGCCGCACCGGCATCGACCGTCGCGACGGCTTTCTCGAACGGATGAAGTCGGCGCACCCGAAGGTGCAGGTCGTGACCGTGCAGTACGGCGAAGGCGACCAGCTGAAGTCGACCGAGGTGACGAAGTCGATCCTGCAGGCGTATCCGAAGCTCAAGGGGCTGTTCGGCACCAACGAGGGCTCGGCGATCGGCGTGGTCAACGGCGTGCGCGAGATGAAGCGCAAGGTCGTGATCGTCGGTTACGATTCCGGCAAGCAGCAGAAGGACGCGATCCGCAGCGGGCTGATGGCCGGCGCGATCACGCAGAACCCGATCGGGATCGGCTACAAGACGGTCGAGGCGGCGGTGAAGGCGATCAAGGGTGAGAAGCTGCCGAAGGTCATCGATACCGGTTTCTACTGGTACGACAAGACCAATATCGACGATCCGAAGATCGCGGCGGTGTTGTACGACTGAACGTTGCGTCGAGCGGTGGTGGCGCGCGCCGCCGCCGCGGCGACCGGACACGAGGGCATCATGAGCGCAGTGCGTATCGATTCCCATCAGCACTTCTGGCGCTATCGCGCCGCCGATTATCCGTGGATCGGCGCCGGGATGGGGGTGCTTGCGCGCGACTACCTGCCCGACGCACTGTGGCCGCTGATGCATGCGCAGGCGCTCGGCGCGTCGATCGCGGTGCAGGCGCGTGCCGGGCGCGACGAGACGGCGTTCCTGCTCGATCTCGCGCGCGACGATGCGCGCATCGCGGCGGTGGTCGGCTGGGAGGATCTCGCCGCGCCGCAGCTTGCCGATCGCATCGCCGAATGGCGCAGCCCGAAGCTGCGCGGGTTCCGCCATCAGGTGCAGGACGAAGCCGATGCCGGCGCGTTCGTCGCGGATCCGGATTTCAATCGCGGCATCGCGTGGCTGCAGGCGAACGGGTACGTGTACGACGTGCTCGTGTTCGAGCGCCAGTTGCCGGCCGTGTGGGCATTTTGTGCGCGGCACGACGCGCACTGGCTCGTGCTCGATCATGTCGGCAAGCCCGCACTGGCCGACTTCGAGCGCGACGACACCGCGCTCGTGCGCTGGCGCATCGCGTTGCGCGAGCTGGGTGCGATGCCGCATGTCGCATGCAAGTTGTCGGGGCTCGTGACCGAGGCCGACTGGAAGCGCGGGCTGCGCGGGAAGGACGTCCGGCGTATCGAGCAGTGTCTCGACGCGGCGCTCGACGCGTTCGGCCCGCAGCGGCTGATGTTCGGGTCGGACTGGCCCGTGTGCCTGCTGGCCGCGTCGTATGACGAAGTCGCGTCGATCGTCGAGCGCTGGGCCGAGTCGCGGCTGTCGGCGGCCGAGCGCAACGCGCTGTGGGGCGGCACCGCCGCGCGTTGCTATGCGGTGCCGGGCGTGGTGAAGCGCGGCATATAAAATAGGCGCGAACGGTCTGTTCGATTCGTCAGACCGTCCGGAACGAAACCGATCACCTGCATCAACGTATGTCCATCCAGCCGATTCAGAACCGCCGCCTTTACCAGCAGATCGCCGACAAGCTCAGTGCGATGATCGAGTCCGGCGATTTTCCGCCGGGCAGCTATCTGCCGCCCGAGCGCGAACTGGCCGAACAGTTCGGCGTGTCGCGCACCTCGGTGCGCGAGGCGCTGATCGCGCTCGAAGTGAGCGGGCTCGTGAGCGTGCGCGTCGGCGACGGCGTGAAGGTGCGCCACCCCGAAACGGCCGCCGCACCCGAGCCCACGCCTGTGCTTGCGGAGAAGGCCGCGCCGTTCACGATTATCGAGATCGATCCCGAACTCGGCATCGCACTCGATCTCGATACCGAAATCCCGCCGTTCGCGCTGTTGCAGGCGCGCCGGCTGATCGAGCCGGAAGCCGCGTCGCTGGCTGCGAAGCACGGCTCGGACGAGCAGATCGAAGGGATCCACGAGGCGTTCCTGCGCAACCAGGCAGACAACCTCAGTGGCTCGCTCACGCATCCGGGCGACCGGCTGTTTCATATCCGCATCGCGGAGGCGAGCGACAACGCCGCGTATGCGCTGATGATCAAGCAGCTGCTCGCGCACAAGTACGACCTGATGTTCCAGCGGCTGCAGTCGCTGTACATGCCGAACGACATGCCGCACCGGTCGGAACTGGAACACCGCGCGATCCTCGATGCGATCCGCGCGCGTGATCCGGACGCCGCGCGCCGCGCGATGGCCGAGCATCTCGACGAAGTGATCCGCATCTTCGGCCGCGCGCTCGACTGAGCGCGCTTCGAAGCGTTACCTGTTACCGGGTCAGAAGCGATCCGCGCGATACGGCGCCGGATCGGTGAACGGCGCTTCGCCCGTCATCATCTCGGCCAGCAGGCGGCCCGTGACGGGGCCGAGCGTCAGCCCGTGATGGTTGTGGCCGAACGCGAACCACAGCCCGCGATGCGCGGGCGCGGGGCCGATCACCGGGCGCATGTCGGGCGTGCACGGCCGGAAGCCGAGCCACGGGTGCGGGTCGAGCCGCTCACCGAAACCGAATACGGGCCGTGCGACGCGTTCCGCGCGTTCGAGCTGCACGCCGGTCGGCGGCACGCGGCGCCGCGCGATCTCGACGCCGGTCGTCAGCCGCAGCCCGCGCTTCATCGGGGCGATCACGTAACCGTATTCGCGATCGACGATCGGCGCCGACGGCACGCCGCGTTCGGACGGCGCGTAGTGCATGTGATAGCCGCGCTTCTCGCGCAACGGAATCTTGTATCCGAACTTGCCGAACACCGTGTCCGACCACGGCCCCAGCGCGACGACCACGGCCGGCGCGGCGGCCATCCCGTCTTGCGTCCGGACCTGCCAGCCCGGCGACAGCGCGTCGAGGCTCGCGGCGTCGCCCGTCAGCAGCGTGCCGCCGCCCTGCACGAAGAGGCGTGCGTACGCTTTGACGAGTGCGGACGGGTCGACGACGCTTTTCGGATCGAGCCAGTGCAGCGCGCCGCAGAAACCGGGCGCGAGGCTCGGTTCGTGCGCGAGCAGCGCGGCCGCATCGAGCGGCGTGATGCCGAGCCCGTGGCGGCGCGCGGTGAGCCCGGCTTCGGCCACGCCGCGTTCGAATGCGGCCGGCGTGCGGAACGCTTCCAGCCAGCCGTTCGCGCGGATCAGTTCGCCGGCGCCGGCTCGCGCGATCAGCGCGTCGTGCTCGACGATGCAACGCTCGATCAGCGGCAGCATGTCGCGTGCCGCTGCCGCGTGACGCAACGGCGCCGATTCCCACCAGAAACGTGCAAGCCACGGTGCGAATGCGGGCAGCGACGCGCTGTGCCAGTAGAGATCGGTCGAGCGGTTCAGCGCATAGCGCATCAGCGTGAACGGGCTGCGCGGGAACGGATACGGTTCGACCGACGAGCGCTCGATCAGCCCCGCGTTGCCGAAGCTCGTGCCTTCGCCGGGTGCGCCGCGATCGATGAGCGCGACCTTGCGTCCGCGATCCTGCAGGTGGAGCGCTGCGGATACGCCGACGATGCCTGCGCCGAGAACGATGACGTCGAAATCCATCGATGGTGTTGAATGACGGTTAGCGAACTGCAAGCATACTCGCGGCGGCGTGGGGTACCAAGAAGACGCACACGGCCTGCGCATGGCAGATGGCCCGGGCGCGACGATTCGCGATCGACGCGACGACGCGGGCAGTAGCATGCGCGGGATCCGGGATTCGAGGGTGACACGCGATGATCGAGTTGACCGCACCGGTTTATGCGGCGGAGTTGAAGCGCTTCCGGGCGAGCGGCAGCGTCTGGCTCGCGGCACACGAGATTCCGGCCGATGTCGATGTGCCGCCTGCGTGGCGCGCGCTGCTCGACGCGCCGGACGACAGGCTGGCGGATACGCTCTGGATCGCGTGGCACGAACGTCCGACCGAGCTCGAGCACGTGGACTTCTGGGCCGCGATGAACGCATGGTTCGAGATCTTCGTCGAGGAAGCTGACGAACAGTAGTCGTTCACTGCGTGTTCAAGCCATCTCGAACAACGGCCCCCGCCGCGCGAGTGCGTGCGTGTCGACGCGCATCATTCCTGGCCGACGCCTTCGATACGATGTGTCGGCCACGGCATCCCGCGACAGAACGTATGAAGTTTGGCGTCCCCGAGCATCCAATCCGCTGATCAATTTCCCGACGTCGACACCGGATCGGCATCGGCAAACACGTTCGCGCGTCCAGCGCCGATTCCGCATACTTTCCCGCGTTTCTCGCGGGTGTTTCCCACTGGTTGGTGATGCGAATTTTTACCTAAGATGAAGCCATCATGTGCGTAATTCGGTGCCTGCACGCGCATGGAGGGAGGCGGGAGGCAGCGCCGGAGCGACGCCAGCGGATGTTGCCATCATGGATGCGAAAGTATGCGCGTCCGCTGCCAGTCTCGCGACTGCGGCGACGCCAGCGGACGCGGCGGCAATCGCCGCGCGAACGGCGCCCGGCTGCCCGGGTCGAACCGCTCCGCTGCGCCACGCGCTGGTCGCAATCGTTTGCGTTCTGGGGGCGGCACAGGCCATGCTCGCCGGTGCTTCCGCCGGCGTCGACGATCCGGTCGACACGGTGCGTATCGTTGCCGCCACGAGCCCCGCCGATTCCGCTGACGCGTCACACGACACGGCCGTGCGTCAGGTCGTGCTGGGCATCATCAGTTTCACCCACTGGCCGACGACACCCGTTCGACTGCATCTGTGCGTCACGGGCCGGCCCGACTATGCGCGTGGCCTGACCGACACGCTGCAGGCCGGCTCGACGCTGCTCGACGTGCAGCGTGTGCGCTTCGACGATCCCGCGCTCGGCATCGCCTGCGACGTCGTCTATCTCGGCAACCTGAGCGCAGATGAGAGAGCGCGCGTGAGAGCTGCGGTGGCCGGCCATCCGGTGCTGACGATTTCGGAACACGATCCATCCTGCACCGCGGGCGGCATGTTCTGTCTCAACGTCGACAGCGAACGCGTATCGTTCGACATCAATCTCGACGCCGTCGCCCGCAGCGGGGTGCGCGTGCACCCGAACGTGCTCAATCTCGCACGGCGGCCGGGGGCACCATGACGCGGCCCGCTCCCCCCGTTTCGCTGCGGCGCGTGCCGCGCCCGACGCTGCAGAGCGTGCTGCGTCGCGCGCACCTGCGCCTCGCGTTCGTCGCCGTCGCAATGGCCGCCGTGTCGTTGATCGTGGTGGCCGTGATCGCATTGCGGGCGTATGCCGGCAACAACCTGAACCTGCTGGCCCGCTCGCTCGGTTATACGGTCGAGGCCGCGCTCGTGTTCGGCGATCGCGTCGCGGCGGCCGAGGCGATCGGGCTGATCGCCGGCGATGAAGACGTCGCACAGGTGGTGGTCACGGATAGCAAGAACCAGCCGTTCGCGACGTGGCAGCTGCCCGCCGGCAGCGGGATCGCGCGGCTCGAGCGTGTCGTCGCCGATCTCGCGCTGCCCGGGCCCGTGACCGCGCCGGTGGTGCACGACGGCATCGTCGTCGGCCACGTCGTCGTGCGCGGCCGCGGTCATCAGTTCTTCGGATTCCTGCTGGGCGGCGTGGGCGGCATTCTCGGTTGCCTGGCCGTCAGCGTGATCGGCGCGTATGTCAGCTCGAAGCGCCTGCTGCGCAGCATCGTTTCGCCGTTGCGCGCGCTGGCCGGCGTCGCCCACGCGGTGCGGCGCGAACGTGCGTTCGCGCAGCGCGTCGAGCCGGCGGCGATTGCCGAGCTCAACCAGCTCGGTGACGACTTCAACGCGTTGCTCGACGAATTCGAAGACTGGCAGAACACGCTGCGCGACGAGAACGCGTCGCTCGAACACAAGGCGACGCACGACGCGCTCACGGGGCTGCCCAACCGCGTGCAGTTCGAGTCGCGGCTCGCGCTCGCCCTCGGCGAAGCCGGGGTGACGGGGCAGCGGGTCGCGATCCTGTATCTCGACTGCGACCGCTTCAAGGAAATCAACGACTGCCTCGGCCACGAAGCCGGCGACGCGGTGCTGATCGGCATCGCGTCGCGGCTGCGCACGCAGGTGCGCGAGGCCGACCTGGTCGCGCGCCTGGGCGGCGATGAATTCGCGGTGATGCTGCCGGCCGTGCGCGAAGCGGGTAGCGTATGTCGTATTGCTGACGAGATCCTGTCCGGCATGGCGCCGTCGATCGAGCTGTCCGACGGCCGCGTGGTGGCCACCATGATGAGTGCCGGCGTTGCGCTGTATCCCGATCACGCGTCGGATGCGAGCGGCTTGTTGCGGGCGGCGGATGCCGCGATGTACCGCGCCAAGCGCGCCCGGCCAGGCTCGTGGCAACTGGCGGAAGGGGTCGCGGGGGCGGCTTGAGGTTCATCGTTTCACGCTGCGGGCGAGGCCGCGGCAGTGGGTTGCAAGAGCGCTCGCGATGCGGGTGCAATCGAAGGGGTCAATGATGAACAACATGTTTCCGGTGGGCATTGGGCGCTTGTGCGTCGGCAGCGCGCTGCTTTTGTGCATGCTGCTCGGAGGCTGCAAGACGCCGCCGCTTCATCGTGGATTGACGCAGACGCAGGTCACGGCGCTCAAGTCGGCCGGTTTCCAGGAAACCCAGCAGGGTTTCGAGTTCGGCTCGACCGGGCCGATCCTGTTCGATTTCGATCGCTACAACCTCAAGCCCGATGTGCGGCGGATCGTCGAAAGGATCGGTCGCACGCTCCGGTCGGCGGGGATTAACGGGGTACGGGTCTATGGCTACTCGGACCAGGAAGGCGTGGACGAGTATGACGTCGAGTTGTCCCGGCGGCGGGCGGAGGTCGTTTCCCTCGAACTGATCGACGTCGGGCTGGACGCGAATCGCATCGCAATCGTCGGGAAGGGGAAGAGCGATCCGGTGGGGGACAACAAGACGCCGGGCGGCAGGGCGCAGAACCGGCGGGCCGCGATCGTGGTGTCGCCGCGGTGACAGGGTGGTTGTCCTGATCGGGGAGACGGGCGGTTGCGCGCGGCGGAAATCACGCTATCGAACGCGCTGACCGATTGAGCGTCGCCGCCCCGCAGTGCCTTCGCGCGCCCGTTTTCTTCCCGGGAGTCCGCTCAATTTCATCGTGACAGGGGCGATGCGTCGCCCCGTACGGATCTGTCACACGTCTCATGCAGATTGTGTCGTGTTCCGCGCGAGCTGGCGCGGTGCTTCGGCATGGGCAGCCGCGCTTGGCCGGCCAGCCGCCGGTCCGCTTTTTTGTATTATCGAGGGCCTGATCGGAAACGTTTGCGGGTGTCTTTCACGCGTCCGGGTTTTGTCCTACATTATCGGGGCTTCGGGCCGGTCAGCCGGCTCCTGGAACCTGAGAACACAAGAAGGAACAAGAATGAGTTTCGCTCCGAATGGGGGTTTTCCCACTGGAATGGGCGGTAGTGCGTTTGGCTCGCTGAGCGCGCTCGGCGGCCTCGCCGGCCCGGTTGCGTCGAGCGTGGCCGGCAGCCTCGGGCCGCTCGCGGGCCTGGCCGGGCACGTCGACACCGTCCAGCGCGCGATGCAGCTCGCGCAGACCGGCTTCTCGCTGATGGACAAGACGCCCGGCGCGATCGCCGAGGCGATCAACGGCGCCGCCAACCCCGCGCGCCTGACCCAGCTCAACCGCTACGTGACGCTCGATACGCCGCTCGGCCCGGATGTTCTCCTGGTCAGCGCTGCCGTGGTCGACGAGCACGTGAACCGGTTGCCGGAAATCCACCTCGACCTGCTGTCGCATCGCCACGACCTGCGCCCAGAGGATCTGATCGGCCAGCAGGTGAAGATCCGGTTCGACCAGCAGGCGCGCCTGTCGACGCTCGAGCGCGTCGTCGCATCGGGCGCCGCCGATAACGACCGGTACTTCGACGGCTATGTCGCGTCGTTCGACCGGGCCGGCAACCCCGGCAACGTCACGCAGTACCACCTGACGGCGGTGCCGTGGTTCTGGTTCCTGACGCGCTCGACCGACTGCCGGATCTTCCAGAACAAGACCGCGCAAGACATCCTCACCGAGATTTTCCAGGAGCACGGCTTCTCCGATTTCGTGTTCGATATCCGGACGAACCAGAAGCCGCTCGAGTACGTCGTGATGTACCAGGAGAGCTACTTCAACTTCTGCGCGCGGCTGATGGAGCAGGAGGGGCTGGTCTGGACGCACCGTTACGAGAAGGACAAGCACATTCTGGTGATCGGCGATTCGAACCTGCTGTTCCGCCCGATCGACGGGCTCGCCACCGTGCCGTTCGCGGCGACCGAGGCGAGCGAGGACAGCGGCATCGACCAGTTGCACGAAGGCCGGCGCTTCGGTGTCGGCAAGGTCACGTTCCGCGACTTCAACCACCAGAACCCGTCGTCGCCGCTGATGCTGGTGGAGGCCGGGCCGCAGAACCTCAAGCACGCGCGGCTCGACGCGACCGAGCGGTTCGAGCACCAGTCGCTGTACGACCACGGCGACGACGGCAACCGCTACGCCCGTTTCGCGATGGAGGCCGAGGAGGCGCAGGCCCATCGCTATACCGGCGGCGGCTACGCGTGGCGCATGACCACGGCGGGCGCCGTCACGGTGGCGAATCACCCGGTGCTCGAGAACAACCAGGAATACGTGATCCTGCAGGTGCGTCACGAGGCGGTGAACGACTACACGCAGCACAGCGCCAAGCTGCCGTACCGCAACAGCTTCGCGCTGCTGCCGAAGAAGGTGCCGTATCGCGCGCCGCGCGGCACGCCGAAGCCGGTGATTCATGGCACGCAGTCGGCGATGGTCGTCGGGCCGAAGGGCGAGGAAATCTACACCAACGGGAGCGCCGTGAAGGTGCATTTCCCGTGGGACCGGCGCGGCAAGAAGGACGGCTCCGATTCGATGTGGGTGCGCGTGTCGCAACCGTGGGCGGGCGACGGCTGGGGTGCGGCCGCGATTCCGCGGATCAAGCAGGAAGTACTCGTCGCGTTCAATCAAGGCGACCCGGATAACCCGGTGATCGTCGGTCGTGTGTTCAACGGCGAACAAGGCAACCCGTACCACGGTGCGGCCGGCCAGACGATGGGGATCAAGAGCCAGACGCACAAGGGGCAGGGGTCGAACGAGATCCGCATGACCGACACGAACGGCATGCAGGAATTCTTCATGCATGCGCAAAAGGACATGAACACCGTCGTCGAGAACAACGAGACGCACAAGGTGCTGGGGCCGATGCGTACCGTGCTGGTGGCGACGGGCAGCGAGGAGAAGCAGATTCCGCAGGGCAACCTGACCGAGACGATCGCCGAGAAGCGCAGTACGACCGCGACCACCGTCGAGGTGATGACGCCGGCCAAGGATGGCGGCGGCGGCACGCAGGTCCACATGGCCGAGCGCGGCATCCTGCTGAAGGTGATGGACAGCTCGATCTCGCTCGCGCCGGAAGGCATCCGCCTCGAGCACAAGGGCTCCGTGATCCTGATGACCGACGACGGCGTGATGGTCAACGGTACGCGCATCGACCTCAACAAATAATACGAACGAAACCAGCCATGCACTACGCAATCCACGAAGGCACCTTTGAACTGCCGGACGCGGCGCTCGACCGCACCGTCAACATCCTGATGATGAACGCCGGCCCTGGCGGCCTCAATCTCGTGATCGCCCGCGGGCGGTTGCGCGACGGGGAGAATCTCGACGCGTTCGTCGCACGCGAATGGGAAGTGGCGTCGCGCGATGCCAGGATGCTGACCGAGAAAGCACGTCGGCCGGTGACGGTGGGTTCCCGTGCGGGCATTCAGATCGATTCCACGCTCGAGCGGGATGGCAGGCTCTGGCATCAGGTGCAGACGATGTTTCCGTCGGACGACGCCGGCCGCGTGCTGGTGATGACGTTGACCAGCGCGGCACCGCTGACCGAAGAACAGCAGGCGATCGCCGAACGCATGCTCGCCAGTTTCCAGCCGCGCGCGGCGCGGCCGTCCCTGCTCGGGCCGGGTGACGCGTCGTGAGCGCGGAGAACTTCGCGGCCGCTCGCTTCGAAGATCCGATCCAGCACACGACGTTGATGGGGGAGCTTGTCGGCACGGTTGGGTCCGTGGTCGGCGGGGCCATCGTCGGTGCATTGGTGGCGGAGGCGATGGAGGGGCTGGTGTTCGCCGGCCTCGCTGCGCTCGAGATCGGCACGATGGGGCTGGCGACACCGCTCGTGATTGCGATCGGCGTGGGCGTGGCGGTCGGCTCCGGCGCGCTGATGGAAGCGAGCGGCATGAACGAGGCCATCGACGACGGCGCGAAGGCGCTGGCCAATTCGATCGTGCCGCCCGTGATCAAAGGCAAGATCGCAAGCGGGTCGGGGAACGTTTACGTCAACAACAAGCCGGCTTCACGGGCGGCGAAGCCGGGCGATCTCGATACCGTTGCGTGTACCGATCATCCCGGGCCGCAGATGATTGCCGACGGGTCGGGCAGCGTTTATATCAACGATCAACCGGCCGCGCGGGTTGGCGACAAGACGACGTGCGACGGGACGATTGCCGAAGGCTCGGACAACGTCTTCATCGGCGGTGGCACGCAGCGGGTGCGGGACGTGAAGTCGGCCACGCGGCTCGGGTGGCTGGGGGCGGCGCTCGGTATCGCGCTCGCGGTGTGCGGCCGCGGGAAGATGAGCTGGGGCGACTTTCTGAAGAGCAAGGTGCCGTGTCTTGCAGTCAATTTCGCGGCGAGTGCGTTCGGTACCTGGCTGGGTAGTCTGGCGCGGCCTTCGGCGGGGCATCCGGTTAACGTCATTACCGGCAGCAAGGTTCTCGATGGCATGGACGATACCGACTTCGTGCTGCCCGGGCCGCTGCCGATCGTTTGGCAGCGCTTCTATAGCAGCCTCGATGATCGTGCCGACAGCCTGTTCGGGACGGGATGGAGCGTGCCGATCAGCGTCGAGTTGCGGCTCGCGCGCGAACATGGCGAAGTTGCATCGATCACGTACTGGGACGAGCAGGGGCGCGATATCGTGTTTCCGGCCGTGCCGCCGGGTGAGAGCCATTTCAGCGTGCCTGAAGGCATTTACCTGATCTGCACCGAGGGTGGCCACTATGTGGTCGAAACGGTCGACGGTGTGTATCGCGATTTCGGCCGTGCTCGTACCGATGCGGGTAGCGAAGCGCTCAAGCTGAGGCGTATCGAGGACCGCAACGGTAACTGGATCGAGGTGGAGCAAGAAACGGCTGACGAGGTTGTGCGGCCCGTTCGGTTGCACGATAGCGCCGGTCGCTTGCTGACACTGTCCTACGACAAGTTGCATCCGCAACGTATTGCCGCGATCGAATTGACCCGTGGCGTTGACGGTGAACAACCCGACACGCTGGTGCGGTACGCGTACAGCCATACCGGCGAACTGGTGGCCGTTACCGATCGTAGCGGCCATATCGGGCGACGCTTTGCATACGAGCATGGACTGATGGTCCAGCACACGCTGCGTGGCGGCCTGCAGTGTTTCTATGCGTGGCAGGGTGTTGGTCGCGATGCGCGCGTCGTGCGCCACTGGACCAACGACGGCGAAGCGTACACATTCGATGCGGACCTCGCGCAGCGTTCGGTGACGATTACCGATCAGATCGGTCGCGTTACGCGCTGGACGTGGAATGAGGATCAGCAGCCGACGAGCCATACGGATGCAGAAGGCCATGTGTGGCAGCTCGAGTGGAACGCGATGCGGCAGTTGGTCAGCACGACCGACCCGGCAGGGAACACGACGCGCTTCGAATACGACGAGCGCGGGCGTCAGACTCAGCGCATCGACGCACTTGGTCAGGTCGAGCGGACTGAGTGGAATGGGTACTACGACCTGCCTGTAGCGGAAACCGATCCGGCGAATTCGCGCTGGATTTACCGTTACGACGATCTCGGCAACCTGACGATGACGCGCGATCCGGCGGGTTTTGCGACCGAATATCACCGGGACGAGCGCGGGCTCGTGCACACGATTCGCGATGCGCGGGGTGGGTACAAGTTCCTCGAGTGGAATGGCCGTGCGCAGTTGACGTCGTATACCGATTGTTCCGGCAAGGTTACGCGGTTTGCGTATGACGCACGCGGTGCGCTCGCGCGTGTGACCGATGCGGCCGGGCAGTCGACGGTGTACGAAACCGATGCGATGGGGCGGGTCACGGGGATCGGGACGGCTGATGGTGCTCGTCAGGCGTTCCGGTATGACGTGGCTGGGCGTCTCGTTGAGGTTGTCGATGCGAATCAGCGCAGCACGCGGTATGAGCTTAATCCGCGTGGGCTGCTGCTTTCGCGTACCGACGCGGCAAATCGCGTCGTGCGATTCGGTTACGACGATGCGTTCCGGCTTGCGAGCTTGACCAACGAGAACCGTGAGTCGTATCGCTTTCAGTATGACCATCGCGATTTGGTGGCTGCGCAGATCGGGCTTGATGGCCACAAGCGCATTTACGAATACGACTCGTGCGGCCAAGGCACGATCGTGCGGGATGGAAAGATCGAGACGCGATACGAGCGCGATGCGATCGGACGACTGATTGCGAAGCAAGCCACGCATGAGCGTTGTGAGTACTTGTACGACAAGGCAAGCCGAATCGCGTCGGCCGAGTTGTACACGCTGGCCGCTCGTGGGCCGTCGCTGAAGAATCGGGTCAGTCTGAAGTACGGTGCGCGCGGTGAGGTGCTCGAGGAATACACGCCGACGGGCTGGCTTGCGCATACCTACGATGAGCTTGGTAACCGCGTCAGCACCACGATTTCAGGTGAGCGCACGATTGATTGGCTGCATTACGGTTCGGGGCATGTGCACCAGATCCGTGTTGACGGTACCGCAGTTGCTGACATCGAGCGCGATGATCTGCATCGGGAAGTTCTGCGGACGCAAGGCAAGCTGACGAGTCATTTCGGGTACGACGCGGTGGGCCGTCGTGCTCGGCAAGTTGCACAGCGAGGTCGGGCGGCGGACGAGTTGCTTGCGAAGCAATGGCAATACGATGCCGCAGGCGACGTGATCCAGAAGCGGGATCTGCGCTATGGCACGACGAGCTACCGATATGACCCGACGGGGCGCATTGAACAGGCGGCCGGGCCGGGATTGCCGTCGGAAGTGTTTCGCTGGGACGCAGCGGCGAACCTGGTGTCGAGCGATCACCCGGGAGGCTTCGTCGAGCACAACCGGCTCAAGATGTTCGAGGACAAGCGCTTCGAGTACGACGTTTATGGGCGGCTGGTTCGCAAGTTGAGTGGGCACGGACCGGCTAAAGAGTTGGCGCTTGAGTACGACGACTGGAACCAGCTGAAGACCGTCGTGACGAAGGACCGGCTTGGTGTCGGGACGACGCATTTCGAATACGACGCTTTCGGTCGGCGGATTCGTAAGCTCAATGGGGGTTACGCGAGTACGGATTTCCTGTGGGACGGCATGCGGCTCGTGCAGGAGACGTACCACGACCGTCAGGGCGAGGAAGCGCTCACGTACTTGTATGAGTCGAATAGCTACGTGCCGCTGGCACGGATCGATCAGGGTAAGGCGGCGGCTAACGACGCCAATGCACGGGATGCCGTCTACTATTTCCACAACGATGTGTCGGGGTTGCCGGAGGAATTGACTAACGCCGATGGCGAGTTGATCTGGCAGGCCCGGTACAAGGTGTGGGGCAATGCGGTGCAGGAAGAGTGGGTCGCGCGGGCGCCCCAGCAGCTGACGCCGAAATGGGGTGATGTGCAAGCGGTGGCGCCAGTGCCTGCTAATGTGCCGCGGGCGCAAAACCTGCGTTTCCAGGGGCAGTATCTGGACCGTGAAACTGGGTTGCACTACAACACGTTCCGGTTCTACGATCCTGACATCGGGCGCTTTATCAATCCTGATCCAATTGGGTTGATGGGCGGAACTAACCTCTATCACTATGCGCGAAACCCGATCTCGTGGATTGATCCGTTCGGGCTGTCCCCATGCTCAGCTAAGTCCACGCCGGAATCGTTTGAGGATTGGGTGGCGCGCAGCCGCGGCAAGGCCGATGTGTATCTGAGAAGTGCAAAGGGGCAAGAGCCCAGCTATGTCGGGATAGCAAAAGATCCGTCCACACGCTACCCCAAAAACCTTGGTTATAGACTCGACTTGCTTACAGATGAGACGGGGCAGCTTCCGAGAAATCAGGCAAGATCTGTTGAGCAAGCGGTAATTGATGCAAAGCGCGGTGAATTTACGAACATTGATAATAGTATTGATCCGAGTCGCCCCTTGTATAAGGATGCTGTAGCATGGGGTCGAAACTGGTTGCAGGATAATGGATGGGGGCATCTACTCGAATGAATCAAGTGAAAATGAATCAAGTGAAAATGAAGGAAGTGATTAATCTCCTGGAGGGCGGAAAGAAGGTGAGCCCAGAAAGAGGGGATTTATTTGTTATGCATATGAGGGGAGTTGGATTTATTCCTGGTCTCGTGGTGAAGGATGATTTCAAATATGGTTCGGAAGAGCTTTGTATAATTTATCTTTACAATGAGATTTCGGTTGAGAAAAACTTCAAGTTTGCATTGGATAAGAACAATTTGATCGTGCCGCCTGCCCTTGTTACTGCTATGGACTGGCGAGCAAAGGGAGGATTCGAAAATATCGGGCGACTGGGTGAGTCGGATATGGATATTTTCCCGAATCATTGTTTCTATGATCGGCTTCGGAGGCGCTATGTTGATAATAATGGCGAGGTGTGTGAGAAATTCGAACCGTGTGGAATTCGTGCGATCTCAAATATCGGTGCGGAGGCTATAGATATTTATCAGAAATTGAATCCAGGTGTTGAGGTTGTTGAATAATCGTTTTTTCGACGGAGCCAGCATCCGACTGACAGGAGTATGTCGCATACATGTGGTTGTATAAAAGTAGGTTTTACGTATTTTGTCTCTGGTGGTTCCCTGGTCTGGTGGGCAGTGTGATGAAGGACTAGGGACTCTCGTTTCGATGTATGTAGACCATTACGCAGAGGCATTCTTTCTATCGTCGGTAAAGCGAGGGTATGAACAACGGTATGGGCGCAGAGCCACGCGCCTACCTTGCGACGGCCGTCAGCGTTGGTGCGATAAACGAGATCCTGAATTACGTCTTTGAGTAATGCTGTCTGCTGATTCGAGTGCCACGTCAGAAGAGGAATAACTCGTATCATTCGGTTCGCTACGCAAATGGTGAACGGTCTGGTGGGCGCGTTGCAGTGTGTTGTTGAGCTGAGAAAAGATGCTCATGAGCGAGATTTTCGAGTGCAGTGCGACCGTCCGGGGGCTGGAATGATTGGAGGCGTCTATTCGAATTCAGGTATCTCGCGGGATAGTGTAAGGTGTGTGCGGGAGTGCGCATATGCTATCAAGTAAAATTGTCTGCTTTTGCCGAGATAGAAAGTGGTGGTTCGATAATGTGGAGCCGGTGTACCGAAACGCCATCTCGAGATTGGAGATTGATTTATCGTCGGATTTTTCGCAATTTTACTTGCATGCCGAGGATGGTCCGACATTTACTTCAAAAAACGGCGAGATATATCAGGTGTGCTGGTTTTATAGTAACTCGGAATATAAAGGAAGATTGGTGGTCGCTCGTGAGGTTCTTGGAATTCCGGAGTCATACATTCCGTTAGATTCATTTTCTGGGGGGCGAGGATATTTCTACAACAAGGAAACTGGAGAGGTTTTCGATATTGAGTTGGGGGATACCTTGAGGAGATTTCTGCGAGGTGACCTCGAGCCCAGGTGGCGTGGCTTCAACGAGTTCATCGAGTGGTTTTTTGATGTGTAAGTGTGGAACTGCTCGACGAGGTGCCGAGAAGCTTCCGTTGACGTAGGGCAGCCACAGCCGACCACCCCAACCCCTCACCAACCGATATTGCAAGACGACCGCGACGTCCCCGCACCGCCCGTAGCCGTGCACTTCGTCCCCGCGCCGTTGTCATAGAACGTTCGCGTTTCCGGTTGCGGTACCGACGGATCGAACGGATTCGGCGCGCCATGCGGACCGCGCGGAGCATCGTACGGCCGCTGCGGCGCATACGAACCGCCACTACCAGCAGGCCGTGAGCCATTAGCGCGCAGATATTCATTCCAGTTCTGCTCACGCTGCTCATATCCAGGCACCGCGCGACCAAAACTATCGCTCCCACCCGCGCCGAGCGCGACGCGGTTCGAGGGCAATACAAAATCGGGCTCGTGCTCAGCCGAAGGCGGCGGTGCCACAAGCGCATTGCCCGTTACCCGCAACGGCCGCGTATCCGGCGTATCGAACGGCGTGCGCTCCATGGGCGCCGCGTACTTCACCTGGCGGCGACTCATACGCGCCGCGTGCCCCTCATCCCGAGCAGCAGCCCTACGCTCCGATCGAAACACATTGGCACCCGCCGACCGATCGGTCAGCGAATCGCGCCCGGAAGCATCGACGGCAGAAACAGAAAGCGCACACGCAATCGCGGCGGCGGCGGAAGAAAAGCGGGGGAGGTGATTCATCAGCGTTCCGAAGCAGGTGATATGCGATGAGAAAAAACGGCAGATCACTGGCTGGCGGCTGGGCGACGAACGGGCGTCGAAGCGGCTCTGAAGCGACTGCGAGGCGCGGCGCACGCGACTCACAGGAAGGCTGGCTGGATTGCAGAAGCGAATTCGTATTATTTCACGAAAATAACAACTAGCTTCCAAATGTTTAGTTTTGTTTGTAAACAGAAGGATTTTCCGCCTCGGCCGAACGCCCCGAGTTGGTGCTCACCCAAGCAATCATCAGTCGATTGACTCCCCGCGGTCAGACCCTTAGCAGCCCGAAAACGCGCCGCGCGGAATCGACGATCCCCGAACGCCAAGCGCAGCAAGGAAGCCGCCCATACTGACCCATCCCATAGCAACCCAATTGCACCCCAGGCAAACGTTCTCGCCCCTCGCAAGGTTGCGCCCCAATCGCCACCACCACCCCACAAAACCCTCCGTGTTTTCCCTCGGTCGACCGGCATTTTTGACAGACGATTTAAAAACGCCCATATAATTTCGACTGCCTTGCCAACGGCTGTCGGACCATCCCTCCGAACAAGCGATTTGGCAAGCGGGGCAGGCGAAACGCTTGCGCAATGCAAGACGCATCACGATGTCTTTCCGAACCAGACGTCCCCTTCGGGGACTGCAAGAGCCGGGCCCCGCTACGCAACATTCCGCCGGAGTTCCGTCTTCTATGTGTCTCGGGCGTGTCCCATGTCCTCGCCCCGGGTGCTGTTCGATTGCGCAAGTCATGCCGCCTTTGCCCGTATGACTAACAACATCGAGGAGCTCCTGATGACGCTGTCCCGTCTTACGTCCATTTCCGTCGCCGCCGTGCTGTTCGCCGCCGGCGCCGCCGCCGCGCAAGCGGAAACCGTGAAGATCGCCATCGCTGGTCCGATGAGCGGTTCGGTCGCCCAATACGGCGACATGGTGAAGGCCGGCGCGCTGACCGCGATCGAGCAGATCAACGCAGCGGGCGGTGCGGGCGGCAACAAGTTCGAAGTCGTGATGATGGACGACGCATGCGAACCGAAGCAGGCCGTCGCCGTCGCCAACAAGATCGTCAGCCAGAAGATCAAGTACGTGATCGGTCACGTGTGCTCGGGTTCGACGATTCCGGCCTCCGACATCTACGAGAACGAAGGCATCGTGATGGTCACGCCGTCGGCCACCGCGCCGCAGCTGACGGAAGGCAAGAAGCGCCACTTCATCTTCCGCACGATCGGCCGTGACGACCAGCAAGGCCCGGCCGCCGCGCACTACATCATCAACAACGTGAAGCCGAAGAAGGTCGCGGTCCTGCACGACAAGCAGTCGTACGGCCAGGGCATCGCATCGTCGGTGAAGAAGGACCTCGAAGCCGCGAAGATTCCTGTCGTTCTGTTCGAAGGCATCAACGCCGGCGATTCGGACTACTCGGCGATCATCACGAAGCTGAAGTCGCAAGGCGTCGACTTCGTCTACTTCGGCGGCTACCACCCGGAAATGGGCCTGCTGATGCGCCAGGCGCGCGAGCAGGGCGTGAAGGCAACGTTCATGGGGCCTGAAGGCGTGGGCAACAAGGACGTGACGGCGATCGCCGGCCCGGCCTCGGAAGGCATGCTCGTCACGCTGCCGGCCGACTTCTCGGCCGATCCGGCCAACGCGGCACTCGTGAAGGCGTTCGCGGACAAGAAGCGCGACCCGAACGGCCCGTTCCAGATGCCGGCGTACGCAGCGGTGAAGATCATCGCCGACTCGATCGCCGGAGCGAAGACGACCGACCCGACCAAGGTCGCCGCGTACATGCACAAGACGACGTTCGACACGCCGATCGGCAAGGTCGCGTATGACGCCCAGGGCGACCTGAAGGCGTTCAAGTTCGTCGTGTACACGTGGCACAAGGACGCGACGAAGACCGCCGCCAAGTAATACGGAGTACCCGCCCGCGCACCCGCCCTGTCCGAGACCCGGACGGGGCGGGTGCGTATTGGCTGCGCATCGGCCCAGTGCGCAGCCAAGGGGCGGCCCGAGACGACACCGTGCGTTGCGCGCGGCCGAACGCCGTGATCCGGCGACGGCATGCGACACAACGCCAACGGGAGCTTCCCGCACATGACTGACTTCTTTCCGCAATTCGCCCAGCAGCTGGTCAACGGCCTGACGCTGGGTGCGATCTATGCGCTGATCGCCATCGGCTATTCGATGGTCTACGGCATCATCGGCATGATCAACTTCGCCCACGGCGAGATCTACATGATCGGCGCCTACGTGGGCCTCGTGACCCTCACTGCAATCGGCATCTCCGCCGGCTATCCGCTGCCGCTCGTGCTCGGCGCCGCGCTGATCGTGTCGGTGATCGTCACCGGCCTGTACGGTTTCGCGGTCGAGCGCGTCGCGTATCGTCCGCTGCGCGGCGGGCCGCGCCTCGTGCCGCTGATCTCCGCGATCGGCATGTCGATCTTCCTGCAGAACTACGTGCAGATCGGCCAGGGCGCGCGCGACGTGTCCGTGCCGGTGCTGATCTCCGGCGCGTTCGACATCCATCTCGGCGGCGACTTCGACGTGACCATCCCGTATTCGCGCCTGATGATCGTCTGCGTGACGCTCGTGCTGATGATCGCGCTCACGCTGTTCATCTCGCATTCGCGGATGGGCCGTGCGTGCCGCGCATGCGCCGAGGACATGAAGATGGCGAACCTGCTCGGCATCGACACGAACCGCGTGATCTCGTTCACGTTCGTGCTCGGCGCGATGCTGGCCGCTGTCGGCGGCGTGCTGATCGGGCTGACGATCGGCAAGCTGAATCCGTATATCGGCTTCGTCGCGGGCATCAAGGCGTTCACCGCCGCGGTGCTCGGCGGGATCGGCAGCATCCCGGGCGCGATGCTCGGCGGCGTGCTGCTCGGCCTCGCGGAAACCTTCGCAGCGGGCTACATGCCGGCCGAGTACAAGGACGTCGTCGCGTTCGGCCTGCTCGTGCTGATCCTGCTCTTCCGCCCGACCGGCCTGCTCGGCAAGTCGGACATCGAAAAGGTCTGAGGGAGACGCAGATGAGTCAAGTCATTTCCATTCGCCGCCCGGCCGCCGACGCTTCGATCGGCCAGGCGCTGAAAAATGCCGTGGCCGCCGCGTTCCTGACGGCGATCCTCACGATTCCGGTGCTCGGTCTGCAACTGAAGCTCGACGGCTATCAGGTCGTGCTGACGCCGCACTGGCGCCCGGTATGGATCGCGGTCGCGGCCGTGTTCCTGTTCCAGTTGTTCAAGCCGTGGCTCGTGCGTGCGAAAGCGGCGGTGAAGCTGCCGGCGGTGCCCGCGATGGGCGCGCAGCAGCAGCGCGTGATCATCTGGGTGATGCTCGCGATCGGGTTCGTGTGGCCGTTCTTCGGCTCGCGCGGTGCGGTGGACGTCGCGACGCTCGCGCTGATCTACGTGATCCTCGGCCTCGGGCTGAACATCGTGGTCGGTTTCGCGGGGCTGCTCGATCTCGGCTATGTCGGGTTCTACGCGGTCGGCGGCTATACGTACGCGATGCTGAACCAGTATTTCGGGCTGTCGTTCTGGGAGTGCCTGCCGATCGCGGCCATCGCGGCGGCGACGTTCGGCTTCCTGCTGGGCTTCCCGGTGCTGCGCCTGCGCGGCGACTATCTCGCGATCGTGACGCTCGGCTTCGGCGAAATCATCCGCCTGCTCGCGAACAACCTGACGAGCCTCACGGGCGGCCCGGACGGCATCTCAAGCATTCCGAAACCGACCGTGTTCGGCTTCGAGATGGCGCGCAGTGCGAGCGTCGAAGGCGCGAAGACCTTCCATGAACTGATCGGGCTGGAATACAGCGGCGAGCACATGGTGATCTTCCTGTACCTGATCGCGCTGGTGCTGGTCTGCTTCACGCTGTTCGTGACGAGCCGCCTGATCCGCATGCCGATGGGCCGCGCATGGGAAGCGCTGCGCGACGACGAGATCGCATGCCGTTCGCTGGGTCTGAACCCGACGCGCATCAAGCTGTCGGCGTTCACGCTCGGCGCGGCGTTCGCCGGCATCGGCGGCGCGTTCTTCGCGGCGCGCCAGGGCCTCGTGAATCCTGAATCGTTCACCTTCATCGAATCGGCGCTGATCCTCGCGATCGTCGTGCTCGGCGGGATGGGCTCGCAGCTCGGCGTGATTCTCGCGGCGATCCTGCTGACCGTGCTGCCGGAAGTCGCGCGCGGCTTCGCCGAGTACCGGATGCTGATCTTCGGTCTCGTGATGGTGTTGATGATGATGTGGCGTCCGCAGGGCCTGCTGCCCGCGAGCCGTCCCCACGTGGAGCTGCCGCAATGAGCGCGAATGCAGAACTGTTGAAGGTCGCCGGGCTGCAGATGCGCTTCGGCGGGTTGCTCGCGGTGGACGGGATCGATTTCGACGTGCGTCGCGATGAAGTGTTCGCGATCATCGGGCCGAACGGCGCGGGCAAGACCACGGTGTTCAACTGCGTCGGCGGCTTCTACAAGCCGACCGGCGGCGACGTCGTGCTCGACGGCCATGCGATCGCGGGGCTGCCGAGCCACAAGATCGCGTTGAAGGGCCTGGTGCGGACGTTCCAGAACATCCGCCTGTTCAAGTCGCTGACGGTCGTCGAGAACCTGCTCGTCGCGCAGCACCGCAAGGTGAAGGCGGGGCTGCTGCACGGGCTGTTCGCGACGCCCGCCTATCGTCACGCGGAGAAGGAAGCGCTCGAGCGCGCGGCGGTGTGGCTCGACCGGATGGGGCTGACGGCGGTGGCCAACCGCCAGGCCGGCACGCTGTCGTACGGGCACCAGCGGCGTCTGGAGATCGCGCGCTGCATGATCACCGAACCGCGCCTCCTGATGCTCGACGAGCCGGCGGCCGGCCTCAACCCGCAGGAGAAGATCGAGCTGCAGCACCTGATCGACAAGCTGCGCCGCGAGTTCGGCGTATCGGTGCTGCTGATCGAACACGACATGAGCCTCGTGATGGGCGTATCGGACCGCATCCTCGTGATGGAGCACGGCCGGCCGATCGTGATCGGCACGCCGGAAGCGGTCCGCAACGACCCGCGCGTGATCAAGGCGTATCTGGGGGAAGAGTGATGCTGAAGCTGGAACAGGTCCATACGCACTACGGCGCGGTCGAGGCGCTCGCGGGCGTGTCGATCGAGGTGAACAAGGGCGAGATCGTCACGCTGATCGGCAGCAACGGCGCCGGCAAGACGACGCTGATGATGACCGTGTGCGGCACGCCGCGCGCATCGTCGGGTCGCGTGCTGTTCGAGGGCAAGGACATCACCGCGATGTCGACGCACCAGATCATGCGGCAGGGGATGGCGATCTCGCCGGAAGGACGGCGCGTGTTCCCGAGCCTGACGGTGCTCGAGAACCTGAAGATGGGCGGCTTCTTCGCGAGCCGCCACGAGATCGACGACGGCATCGAGCACGTGTTCAAGCTGTTTCCGCGCCTGAAGGAACGGGCGGCGCAGCGGGCCGGCACGATGTCGGGCGGCGAGCAGCAGATGCTGGCGATCGGCCGCGCGCTGATGAGCAAGCCGCGCCTGCTGCTGCTCGACGAGCCGACGCTCGGCCTCGCGCCGCTCGTGATCGCGCAGATCTTCGACATCATCCGCACGATCCGCGACGAAGGCGTCACGGTGTTCCTCGTCGAGCAGAACGCGAACAAGGCGCTGGGTGTGGCCGATCGCGGCTACGTGCTCGAAACGGGGCGCGTGGTGCTCGCCGATACGGGCGCGAACCTGCTCGCGAACGACCGGATCAAGCAGGCGTACCTCGGCGGTTGACGCCGGATGCCGCCGGCCTGCAACGGGCCGGCGGCGCTTCTTCTTTCGCTTTCCCATGCAAGGCCGGTTCCCGGCCTTGTCTTCATCCGATCCTGAACGTGCTTTTCAGTACGTCGCGCAGATGCAGCGCGGCGCGATTGCTGTCGTCCGTCAGGATGGTGATCAGGTGCGGCGGGAGATCGGGCAGCACGATCCCGGCGACGTGGCTCGTCAGGTTGCCCGACACGCGATCGTGTTCGATGAGGCCGACCGCGAGGCCGTTCGCGATGCACGCCTCGACCGCCGGCGAACTGGCGCTCTCGAGCAGCATCCGGTGCGGGATCTTCGCCTTTTTCAGCGCATTCAGCGCGGTGTCGCGGTACGGGCAGCCCTGCAGTTGCACGGCGATCGGCAGCGGCGCGTCGGGATTGAACTTGAAGGTCCGTGCGGCGACCCACACCGGATGGGTCTTGCTGAGCAGCTCGCTGTGCGGCGGCGCCTTCGGCACCACGGCGATCGTGATGTCCAGCTGGCCGCGCGAGAACAGCGACTGCAGCTCTTCGCTGGAGCGCGCTTCGACCGTCAGTTCGAGCAGCGGCCGGTCGGCGGCGAAGCGCGGCAGGAATTCCGCCATGAAGTGCGCGGCGTACGAATCGGGGATGCCGAGCCGCAACTTGCCGGTCAGCATCTGCGGCGACAGCGATTCGACGAGCCGGTCGTGGCTCAGCAGAAACTCGGTGGTGTCGCTCAGCAGCTTGTGGCCGTACTGCGTGAGTTCGACGGCCTGGTTGTTTCGCGTGAACAAGCGCTGCGCGACCATTTCCTCGAGCTTCTGAATCTGCGCCGTGACCGACGACGGGCTGCGATTCACATGCGCGGCCGCATCCTTGAAGCGGCCGAGCTTCGCGACGGCGTGGAAGGTACGCAGCAGGTCGACGTCCAGGGTGCGTGGCATGATTTGGTTTTTCCGAATCAGTGATTCAGGTAATGTCGATTGACGGAATTATTGGGCATCCCATATTCTCGGTCAACAGGCAGACAACGGCAGGCAGCCGGTCGCGCGTTGCACGTATCCGGGGAACGATTCATGTCGATCAACGATTTCGTTGTAGATGCATTGGTGCGGGACAGGAAGTTGAAGGCCGAGTCGGTATGGACGGTCGAGAATCACGAGAAGTATTCGACGCTGAAGCGCAGCGACGATGACGCGAGGAGGAAGGAAGCCGGGCGCGAGGTGTTTTCGCTGATGCGCAACCTGAACGAGCTGGGCGTGCGGAGCCCCGCGCTGTGCGCGGACCGCGACGGCAACGGTTCGTTGCGCGAAGCGATCGGCCAGTTGAGCGAGCGGCTCGCGACGTTGTCGCGCGGCCGCGACGTGCATTACATCGAGCTCGGGCCGGAGCCGGTCAAGACGACCGAACTCATGAAGGCCGTCAGCGGCGGCGGGCCGGACCATCTGCGCTATACGGCCGTCGACATCAACGAGTCGTCGGAAGACGCGATGCGGCACGCGATCATGCCGTTCCTGAAAACGCCCGGCTGTTTCAACTACATCGCCGACGATTACCGGAACGTGCAATGGAACCACATCGACGTGGGCCAGGACGTGACGTTCATCACGATGCTCGGTTTCCAGGAAGGCAACGAATTGCCCGTGACGATCGGCCGGCTCATCCGCAATCTCGGCGGCAAGTCGACCTACGTGGTGTCGGAGATGCAGCTGCTGGTCGAGGGGCGTGAAGAGCCCATCTACAACTTCTACCAGAACGAGAACATGGTGCGGTTTTCCGAAGTCGTCAGCCGGCAGCAGGGCTTCGAGCCGCTCGGCGAGCACCATGTGTCGATCGTCCGGCTCAATCTGCTCGGCGACCAGTTCCATGTGGCGGTCACGCTGCAACCCGTATCGAAAGCCGGGGCCGACGGGCATCTGATCACCAACGTCTGCCTGAAATACACGCCGGAGCAATTCCGCCACGTCCGCCATAGCCACGCCAATTGCCGCGTGATCGACGAACTGCACAGCGGCGACGGCAGCGTCGTGTACCAGATCGCCCAGTTCAAGGGCTGAATGCCGCAACCACGACAGCGAGGCACGCGATGAACAAGGGAAATGCATTGCCGGTGTTTGCGCGAGGGTTCGATCGGGTGAGGCTTGCGTTGCAGACGTCGCTGTCCGGCGGCGCGAATGTCGACGGCACGCTGGATGCCGCGACGGAACCGATGCGCTGGAGCAGCGCCTGCCTGCGCGATGGCTATGAAGTGCGATACCGGCGCAATCTCGACGCCCTCGGCTATCGCGGTGTGCCGATGCGCGGCACGCGCTCGGATGCGCTCAACGCGGTGTGCCATCTTCGCGGGCTGTTTGCCGACGAAGCGGTCGATGCGCTGCGCGAGATCGGCCGCGCGCTGGAGCGCAGCGCGTCGAGCAGCAACTGGATCATCTCGAAGCGCGTGCGTGCGGTGACGGAGCGCTCGCGGTTCATCGACGACATGATGCATGATCGCGCGTTCCTGTTGAGAGTGTCGCGTCTGGCCGGTGTGCCGCTGATTCCGTATCCGATGGTCAATGCGCGGTCGCAGTTCAACTACTACTACCCGATGGACCAGCGCGACGGCAAAGAGCAGCTGGGCATGTGGCACACCGACGGCACCAGCTTCGTGCTGAACATCGTGCTGTCGGATCGATCCGACTACGAGGGCGGCAACTTTCTGTTCTACGAATCGACGGCGGAGACCTTCGACCGCCACGATCGCGAACGCCGGCATGTGAAGACCGCGAACCTGGACCACGCGGGCGACGCGCTGCTCATCTACGGCAGCAAGCTGTTCCATGGCGTCGAACCGGTCGAGTCGGGGCGGCGCATGTCGCTGGTGCTGTCGTTTCATTGCCCCTACACGCGGGAGGACGACAACGGGTTCTGGCATCTGGCGTCGGACGACGGCATCCCGCGCACGGTCGTCAACTGGCTGGCGCTGCAGCGCGCCCTTCGGGACGACGCCGAACTGCAGTACCTCCGCCTCGGGCTCGAACCGATTCGCCCCGAGGATCTGGAAGACCAGCGCCTGTCCCCGGCAACTTTCTGAGAGCCGTCGCCCCATGCAGCTATTCCTGCTCCAGCTCGTTTTCGTGTTGTCGTGGAGTTCCGGCTTCATCGGCGCCAAGCTCGGCGCGGAGACGGCCGGCGCGTTCAATCTGCTGTTCTGGCGGTTCCTGCTCGTCACGCTGTGTCTGGCGATCGTCCTCAACCGGCAGCTCGGGCGCCTGACGTGGGAGAAGCTGCGCTATCACGCGGTGATCGGCTTCCTGTCGCAGTTTCTCTACCTGGCCTGCGTGTACGTGGCGATTCAGCATGGCCTGCCGCCCGGCATCGCCGCGATCGTCGCCGCGATGCAGCCGCTCATCACCGCCGCGATGACGGCGGTGGAAGGCAGTGAGCGTAGCGGGGCGCGACAGTGGGCCGGGCTCGTCGTCGGGTTCGTCGGCGTGGGCATCGTGATCGGCGGGCAGTATGCGCTGCCGGCCGGCTCGGTCGGGCTCGTGATGTACCTGCTGCCGCTGGTGTCCGCGCTGGGGCTGTCGATCGCGACGATCTATCAGCGGCGCCGCGCGCTGACGGCCGCGCGCAGCAACGAGGACGGGCTGTTTCTGCCGCTGTTCGTGCAGGGCTGCGTGAGCCTCGTGCTGTTCGCGGTGTGCGGGATCGTCACGGGCGACCTGCACGTGCCGACCCAGCCGAATGTGTGGGTCTCCGTCGTGTGGCTGACGGTGTTCTCGACCTTCATCGCCTATCTGTCGTTGTGGGCGCTGCTCAAGCGCATGCCCGCGACGCGCGTGGCGACCCTCGTCTATCTCGAACCGCCCGTGACGCTGATGTGGGCCGCATGGATGTTCGGCGACCGGATCGAGGTGACGACCTATCTCGGCATCGTCGTTGTCGCGATCGGCGTGTGGCTGGCCGGCAAGCACGTCGAGCGGCCCGCGCGGGCACGGCGGGCGGACATGGAGGCGGCCGGCCGCTGATGCACTGGTTGCGCGCGCGGTTCCGGTGTAGCGTCGCGGTACTGTCACGACCCGCGAAGGAACCCGATGAAAGTCAAACGGATCGTCGCCAATATCGACACCCGATCAGTCGACGACGCAAAGCGCTTCTACCAACGGATCTTCGGCCTCGACGTGCTGATGGACCACGGCTGGATCGCGACCTACGGCAATGCCGATCAGATGGACGTGCAGATCAGCTTCGCATCGCAGGGCGGATCGGGCACGCCGACGCCCGATCTGTCGATCGAGGTCGACGACGTCGATGAAGCGCTTGCACGTGTGCAGGCGGCCGGGATTCCGGTCGAATACGGCCCGGCTGACGAGCCTTGGGGCGTGCGGCGATTCTATGTGCGCGATCCGTTCGGCAAGCTCGTCAACGTGCTTGCGCATTGCTGACCCGGAATACATCGTGATTGGCCGCGTCGTTCCGGTAGCGCTCGGGTATGGCGGGTGGCGTGCCGGTCGCAGTCAAGGTGTAGCCAAATCGGCTCTGATCGTAGCCAAATGTGCTACATCCGGGCAATCCGTCCGAATCGAGACAAAATCGGCAACGCGGGCCATCTCTTGTAGCCAGAACGCCGGTGCATCACGCATGCAACGCCAGCCCCTTCACGGCTTTTTCCACCGCCTTCTTCGGCCCGCGTAGCGCGAGCCCGACGAAGTCGAGATTTTCTGCATCGCCGGCGCGAAATACGTCGCGGTTGGCCGCGTCGTGCCCGGTCGAAAACATTGCGTGCACGTAGGGCACGATCGTGAGCTCGCGCGACAGCGCCTGCCGGTGCGCAGCCTGCAGGCCGTTCAGGTCGGCAGCGAACACCAGCATCGGCTGGCCCAGCATGCGGCCGTAGCGGCGTCCCGCCGCATCTTCGTACGGCTCGCCGAGCGCTTCGGGCGCTTCGGCCGCGACGCCCGTCGCGAGAAACGCGACGACATTGAGTTTCTGCCACGCTGCGAGATCGTCGCGCACGATCAGCGCTACCTTGGTATCGAACATGAGTGCTCCTTGTAGGGACGCTCATGACCGGATGCCGCGCGCGATCAGTCTGGAACGTTTGTGCACAGCTGCCGGTATGCGGCCGGCGTGATCCGGTACGCGCGGCGGAACCAGCGGCCCAGGTGGCTCTGGTCGGCGAAGCCGACGTCCGCGGCGCCTGCGCGGGCGTGCGGCCGGCCGCCAGCAGCCGGCGCGCGGCACGCAGCCGCAAGCGCACCAGGTACGCGTGCGGCGACGTGCCGAACACACGCTGGAACAGCCGCGTCAGCCGGAACCGGTCGATCCCGGCGACATTCGCGAGTTCGTCGAGCCCGATGTTGCCGTCCATGTTTTCATGCAGCAGATCGCGCACGCGCGCGATCGCGGGCGGCACGATTGCGCTTTCCAGCGCGAGCGGGCCGCGTAGTTCACCACCGAGCCGCATCAGCAGGCGGTCGAGCGTCTGGTCGCGCGCGAGCTTGCCTTCGTTGCCGTGGATCGCGAGAAACGCTTGGCGGATTGTATCGACGAGGCCGCGATCGTCGACGAGCGTATGGCCGAACGACGCCTCGACGCCGCCGAGGCCCGGCAGGTCCAGTCGGCGCGCCGCGCGCTCGACCCACGCTTGGGGCAGGTACAGCATCCCGTAGGTGAAGCCGCCGGCTTCGGGCGCATGACCGTCGTGCAGCGCGCCCGGCTCGATCAGGATCGCGCGGCCGGGCACGCTCGTATGCACCGACCGGTGGCACTGGAATTGCTGTACGCCCTGTTCGGTGAAGCCGACCAGCATGTCGTCGTGATCGTGCGCGTCGTATGCATGGCCGTTGAAATGCGCATGCAGGCTTTCGATGCCGGTTTCCGCATCGCGCCGCGCGACGAGCCAGTGGTCGGTCGTGTCGATGTGCTTCGCGGGTGTCGTCATCGGATGCGTCGCGCGTCGTTGTTGCGTGACGGATAGTGTCTGCTGGCCGCGGGGCAGGGGTTGAGGGTGCGCATCATGCTTCGTTTTCCGTCGCCTGTTCGTCGCGCGCATATTGCGCGGGCGGCCGGCCGACGTGCCGCGTGAACGCGACGCTGAAGGTGCTCGCGGAACTGTAGCCAACGCGGCCCGCGATCTCGGCGATGCGGCCCTCGTTGCGGCGGAGCAGATCCTTCGCGAGCGCCATGCGCCACGTGAGCAGGTATTCCATCGGCGCGAGGCCGACCGCGCGGCTGAAGCGTTCGAAGAAGGTCGAGCGCGACAACGCGGCTTCCTTCGCCAGCTCGACGATCGTCCACGGATGGGCGGGGCGTTCGTGCATCCGGCGGATCGCGGCGGCCAGCCGGCTGTCGGCCAGCCCGCGCACGAGGCCGGGCGACGCGTTCGTGCCGGACGTGAAGCGCAGCGCCTCGATCAGCAGCACTTCCAGCAGGCGCGCCAGCACGACCTCGCGCGCGGGGCGCTGCGCACGCGATTCGTCGCGCACGAGTTGCACGAGCGTGGTCAGCCGCGGTTCGCCGCGGACGTGCACGAATCGGGGCAAGAGCGACACCAGCAGCGAGGCGTCCGACGAACCGAAGGTGCAGTTGCCGGCCATCATCCGCGTGTCGACCGGGTTGGCAGGATCGCCGATCCGGAATTCGCCGTGGTCGAGCTCGACCGGTGGTGCGGTTTCGACGCCCGGCGGCGGCGGTTCGAGGCTGGACATCGCGACGCCGTACACCGCCGGAATCAGCATGAAGTCGCCGGGCAGCAGCTCGATCGGCGCGTGCCCGTCGATCGCGATCCGGCACCCGCCGTCGAGGATCGCGCAATAGAACGGCTCGCCCGCGACCGTGCGGCTGATCGACCACGGGCTTGCGCCGCGGATGTATTTGGCGTGCCGCGCGCCCGGTTGCAGCAGCGTCACGACCTCGGTCAACGGATCGATCATCGCCGGACTCTCGCAAATGAAAATCGGATTTTCGATTGTAGCGAATACGGATCCGGCCATCTATCGTACGAACACATGCTCAACACGTCACAGGAGTGAGTTCGCATGAAGACCGTATTGATCACCGGCTGTTCCTCCGGCTTCGGCCTCGAGATTGCCCGCTATTTCCTGGCCCGCGACTGGCAGGTCGTCGCGACGATGCGTACACCCCGCGAGGACGTGCTGCCGCCGTCGGAGCACCTGCGCGTGCTCGCGCTCGATGTCACGAACCCCGACAGCATCCGGGCCGCGATCGATGCCGCCGGCCCGATCGACGTGCTCGTCAACAATGCGGGTTTCGGCGCCGCCGCACCGGCCGAACTGATGCCGATCGACACCGTGCGTGCGCTGTTCGAAACCAACACGATCGGCACGATCGCGGTGACGGAAGCCGTGCTGCCGCAGTTGCGCCAGCGCGGGGCCGGAGTCGTCGTGAACGTCACGTCGAGCGTCACGCTGAAGGTGCTGCCGCTGCTCGCCGCCTATCGCGCCAGCAAGGCGGCGGTCAATGCGTATACCGAATCGGTGGCGCTCGAACTCGAACCGTTCGGCGTGCGTGCGCGTCTCGTGCTGCCGGGCCGTGCGCCCGACACGCGTTTCGCCGACAACGCGCGCGCGCACATGCACGGCTTCGAGCACGAGGCTTATGCGGATTTTGTCGCGGCGGCGTTTGCGCGCATGGTCGACGCATCCGCGCCGATCACCCATGCGCAGGACGTCGCCGAGGCCGTGTGGCGTGCGGCGACCGACCCGTCGTGCCCGATGCGCATTCCGGCCGGCGCCGATGCCGTAGCGTGGGCGGCCGAAGCGGGCTGACGCTCGCCGACATGAGCGCGAATCGGCTTGCCGACGACAGGATCAGGCCGGCTTGTTTGCGCGCGTGATGCGGGATGCCGCCGGCAACAGGCCGGCGGCGCGATGGCATGCACGGTTGTGCATGCATCACGGACGGATGCGGTCCGTGTATGTTTCAGCCTGTCGCGCTCGGCATGCAAGAACGCCGGGCGCGCTTCCGTGCGCCTTCCATCCGTCGGCCATGTGTGGTCGCCATCACGACCCCCACCCGATACACGAGCGACCACGCCGAGCCGGACATCGATTGCTACTGGCCGCCTCCATACAGCTGGTTGAGACGCTGGAGTTCCCCCGACTTCTGCATACGCAGGTATTCCTCCTTGACCTGCGCGCGCGTGAGCCCGGCCGGCGCGCCCGCCTGCGACCCGGCGCTGGGCATGCTGCCCATCGACGTCGCACTGATCGCCGAGTCGGACGGCTTGCTCGACGCTGCCGCTGCGCCATCGTCCTGCGCCCGGGCGAGGCCTGACGCACCCACCACACAAACGACGGCCAAGGCCGCCTTGTACATGCTCTTCATCGTGGCACCTCACATGAAAAAGCAATGCAACAACCACGACGCGGATTCTGCATCGTCCGCGTATGTCGACGTTCCGCATGCGTCACGTCGATCCTCCCCCGGCAATTCATCAAGGTGTTCCGGCGACTGACGCATCGGCATGCACGGCTTTGCGACAGGGTTCTGTCGCGCGTGTCGAGTCGTCTTGTGCGCGTTTGACTCGCGCATCGTGAATCGGGTTATTCCGCTGTCATCGGATCGCGCCGGACAAATGCCCGATGCCGAACGCAGGAGTGGGTTCGTCGCGCGAATGCAGCCGGAATGGCGGAATGATAGAACCCGCATGCCGGTTTAACGCCCTCTTGAAAGGGGGCAATTGCCGTCGTTGTCATGTGGAATGTCTAAACTGGACAGACATCGCGGAACGTGTGAAGTCGAGCGTCTCGCCCCGGCCCGCGAGCGAATCCGGTGCATGTTCGAGGAGCGCATTCATGTCTGACAAACACGTCGCGCTTGCGAGTCATATTCGTCGGCTCTGTTCGCTTGCCGTCGAGCCGCACCTCGTCATTCCTCATGTGATAGAAGCGACCCGGCACATCGTCGGCGCCGATTGGGGCATGTTCTTCTATGCCGACGAGCACTATGCGGTGTCGGACGTGTGCAGCGAAAACGAGGTGGTCTATACGTTGTTGCCGACGTATTTCGCGAACATCCACAACACGTCCCGGCAGGAGGTGCTGGGCATCACGTTTTCCGATGCGATGCGCCGCGGGCGCGGTTTCGACAACAGTGCGCACTACGACGCTGCCTTGCTGTCGAGCGACATGTATGCGGACCTGTGGCGGCCGGTGTCGATGCGCCACTGTCTCGAGCTGACCGCGACGGACGGCACGCGCGGCTGGGGGAGCCTGCTGCTGTCGCGTGCATCGGGCAGTCGTCCGTTCTCGGATCAGAACCATCGCGACATCGAACCCGTGGCACGGCATCTTGCGCATGCGCTGTCGCGGCCCGTGCAGCCCACGCTGCATGAATCGGAATGCAGCGAGTCCGCGATCATGGTGGTCGACAGCGATGGCCGGCTCCTGCTGCACAACGCGGACAGCATCCGGATGATGGCGCTTGCGACCGGCGAGCCGCTCGCGTTCTATCGTCACGATCGTTTGCCGGACTGGCTCGCGCCACTGCGGTCGAACCTCAACCGGATCTGGCTCGGCTACCCGGCGCCACCGGCGACGCTCGAGCATCGCAACCATGCGGGGCGTTTCCGCTTCAAGGCCTATCGATGTACCGATGCAGTCGCGTTGCAACGCGATGCCGCGATCGTGATCTATATCGAACACTTCCCGCCGCTCAGGCTGGCGGTCGAACGACTCGGCTTCGCGTTCGGCCTGACCGAGCGGCAACGCGAACTCTGTGTGCAACTCGTGCTGGGTCGCTCGCACAGCGAGATTGCGCGTGACTTCGCGCTGCGCGACAGCACGGTCGTCGATCACGTTCGCAAGATCTATCGCCGGCTCAACGTACACAACCATGACGAATTGCGCAGCGTGTTTCGGACCGGGCGGCTTGACTAGGTTTCGACGCGTGCGGCGAGGCGCCTGCCGTTCCGCTACAGTGCGCGCCGGATCGCCTGCTCGAGCAACGACAAACCGAGATCGATTTCCGCTTCGCTGACGGTCAGCGGCGGTGCGATCCGGAACACGCCGCCCATGCCGGGCAACTGCACGATGTTCATGCTGAGCCCGAGATGCATGCACTCGCGCGTGATCTTCGCGCCGAGCCCGTCTGCCGGTTCCTTCGTGCGGCGATCCTTGACGATCTCGACGCCGAGCAGCAGCCCGCGTCCGCGCACGTCGCCGATGCAGTCGAAGCGTTCCATCAGGTCGAGCAGGCCGCGCCGAAGCCGGTCGCCCATCACGTTCGCCCGCTCGACGAGCCCGTCGCGCTGCACGACGTCCAGCACACGCAGGCCGACGGCCGCCGGCAGCGGATCCGACACGTGCGTCGTGTAGAACAGATAGCCGAGCTCGTGCGCGCGTTCCTCGATCTGCGCGGACGTCACGATTGCCGCGAGCGGCAGCCCGGCGCCGAGCGTCTTCGATAGCGTCAGGATGTCGGGCGTCACGCCGTCGTGCTGGCACGCGAACATCGTGCCGGTGCGGCCGACGCCCGTTTGCGCCTCGTCGAGGATCAGCAGCATCCCGCGTTCCTCGCACTTGCGCTTGAGCGCCGCCATATAGCCTTCCGGCAGCTCGATAATCCCGCCCGAGCTGAGGATCGGTTCCGCGATGAAGGCTGCGAGGTTGCCGCTCGACTGGCGATCGATCAGGTCGAACGCGTAGTCGAGTTCGGCCAGATAGTCGTAGGTGCCGTTGCGCTCGAAGCGCGGCCGGTACGTGAACGGCGCCGGAATCGCGAACGAGCCGACGGCGGCCGGGCCGACGCCCTTGCGGCCGGCGCTGTACGTGGCCGACGCGGCTGCGCCCGTCATCCCGTGCCACGACTGCGCGAAGCCGACGATCTCGTACTTGCCGGTGACGAGCTTCGCCATCCGGATCGCCGCTTCGTTCGATTCCGCGCCGGTGCTGAGCAGCAGCGCGCGATCGAGCCCGGCGGGCGTGACATCGGCGAGGCGTGTCGCGAGGTCGACGACCGGCCGCGACAGCATCCCGCTGAACAGGTGGTCGAGCTTGCCCGCGTATTCGCCGATCACGGAGACGATCTCCGGATGGCTGTGGCCGAGCACCGCGCTCATCTGGCCCGACGTGAAATCGAGGATCGCGCGGCCGTCCGCGTCGTACACGAAGCTGCCTTTCGCGCGCTCGACGATTATCGGCTCGAACGTGCCGCCGTAGCGGACCAGGTGCTGCCTGGCGTTGCGCCAGAAGGTCGGGTCGTCGTTCAGGGACATCGGGCGTCTCCAGACAAAGGGCAAAGGGCAAGGGGCAGGGGGCAGGGGGCGCTTGCAGTCTAGGCGCGTGTCTGGTTTGATGGAAACGAATAGTTCTTATGCAAGGTAGAAAAGGAGCTAATACCTTGGGACTCTCGCTCGAAATCGACCTGCTGCGCTCGTTCGTCGTGATCGCCGAGGTGCGCGCGCTCAGCCGAGCGGCGGCGCGCGTCGGCCGGACCCAGTCCGCGCTCAGCCAGCAGATGAAGCGGCTCGAGGAGGCCGTCGACCAGCCGCTGTTCCAGCGCACCGGGCGCGGCGTGGTGCTGACCCATCCGGGCGAGCGGCTGCTCGTGCATGCGCAGCGCATCCTGCGGCTGCACGACGAGGCGATGGCCGACCTGTGCGGCACGGGCTTGTCGGGGACGATCCGCTTCGGGTGCCCGGACGATTACGCGGAGGTCTGGCTGCCTGCGCTGCTGCGGCAGTTTTCGAGCCAGCATCCGCAGGCGATCGTCGAAGTCGTATGCGGGCCGACGCCGCGCCTCAACGAACAGCTGGAGAAACGCGCAGTCGATCTGGCGATGATTTCATTGCCGGACGATGGCGCGAGCGACGACATCATTCGCCGCGAGCAACTGGTCTGGATCGGCTATCCGGGGCTGGAACCCGCGCATTTCGAGCCGTTGCCGCTGGCGCTGTCCGATCGCGACACGCTCGATCACATCGCGGCCTGCGAGGCGCTGGATCGCGCGGGCCGCGATTACCGCGTCGCCTATGCGAGCAGCAGTCTCGCGGGGCTGATCGCGCTGGTGCGCTCGGGGCAGGCGTTCGCGGTGATGACGCAGACGGCGGTGCCGGCCGACCTCGCGATCGTCACCGGCGATCCGCGCCTGCCGCCGTTGCCGGCGGTGGGCATTGCGCTGAAGTTCGATCGCAAGCGGCCGTCGCATCTGACGGCGGCGTTCGCCGAGCATATCCGACTCACGCTGCCGCTGTTGTGATGTGCGCGGCCGCAGCGACGCAGCCTCACTCGACCGTCGACGACGCCGACACCTTTGCCGCGCCACGTGCATCGGCATCCACCGTCGCATCGCGCACGCGGATCGCCGCCTGCATGCCCGACAACTTGAGTTCGGTCTCCTGATATTCGTTGACCGGCTCGGAATCGGCAACGATGCCGCAGCCCGCGAACAACCGGCACGCGCCGCCGTCGACCAGCGCGGAGCGCAGCGCGACGATGAAGTCGCCGTTGCCGTGCGCGTCGATCCAGCCGACGGGCGCCGCATACCAGCCGCGATCGAAGCCTTCATGCGCACGGATGTGGTCGAGCGCTTCGGCGCGCGGATGCCCGGCCACCGCCGGCGTCGGGTGCAGCGCCGCGACGACCTGCAGCAGCGTCGCATCCGCCTTCAGCGTCGCGCGGATCGGTGTGCTCAGGTGCTGCAGCCTCGGCAGCCGGTGCAGCGACGGTTGCTCGGGCACGTCGAGCGCGCGCGACAGCGGTGCGAGCGCCGCGCGGATCGCGTCGACGACGAGCGCGTGTTCGAGCCGTTCCTTCGCGGAATCCATCAGCGCCGCGCCGAGTGCGCGATCGTCGTCGGGCGTGGCGCCGCGCCGGATCGTTCCGGCCAGCGCATGCGTGCGCACGTCGCCCGCCGCGACACGCGCGAGCCGTTCCGGCGTGGCGCCGACGAAGCAGGCCCCTTCGCGGCGGACCGCGAACAGGTGCGCATGCGCGTCGCGTTTCCGCAGCCGGCGCAGCAGCGGCGCGACGGCAACGGGCCGCGCGTACTGTTCGAGCACGTCGCGCGCGAGCACGACCTTGCCGAATGCGCCGCCGCGGATCGCGTCCACCGCGCGCCGGACTTCGTGCTGCCATTCGCTCGCCTGCAGCGCCTGCGTGTGCAGCAGGTGCGGGGCATCGTCGTCGCGGGCGGCGGCGAGCGTGCCGAGCGACTCGATGCGCGCGAGGCACGCATGCGCGAGCGCAGCCGGATCGTCGTGCGCGGCGACGATGTGCTGGCAGACAACCCAGTGCGCATCGCCTTCGCGCACGATCAGCAGCTTCGCCACCGTCATGCTCGCGTCGGGAAACGGTGCCCAGTGTGTGCTGCGTGGGCCATGCGAATCGAACCGGAAGCCGCCGACGACGCGCGGCGGTTGCGGGCCGGCCGTCACCGCATCGCGAACGAGCGTGCGCCAGCGCGCATCGATCTGCGCGAAGCGCGTGTCGCCGGTGGCGGTCAGTTCGAGCGCGCAGTCCCAGCCGAACAGCGTGACGGACGCATCGCCGGCTTCGTGGAAGAACCACGGCGTGGCGCCGTCGTCCCACGCGGCGATCAGGTCGAAGAAGTCGAGCGGGCGCAGCGGTACCGACACCGACGCGAGCGTCGGCGTGCCGGTGTCGGCGGCGCGGCGGGCCGCACGGGCGAACGTGTCGTGCAGCAGCGGGAGGCCGGCGTTCATGCGAGCCCCCGTTGGCGGCGCCAGTGCTGGGTCTGCTGCGCGATGTACCACGCGATCAGGCCCGAGAACAGCGTTTCGACGTAGTCGGCATCGAGGCCGGCCTGTTCGGCCCAGCGGCGCCGGTCGGGCAGCATCGCGGCCACCCGTTCCGGCGCGGCGATGCTCGCTTCGTCGGGCTTGAAGCGCGACGCAGCCTTCACGTATTGCATGCGCTGGCCGAGCGCTTCGATGATGTCGGCGTCCAGGCGATCGATGGCTGCGCGAATGTCGGGCAGCCCCGTGCAGGCGTCCGGTGTCTTCATGTGTACTCCTTTCCGTAACGAAGGGATTGGTCGATCCGTTCGACCAGATGCGCGATCACCGCCGGGTATTGGTGGCGCAGGTAGAAGTGGTCGCCGCTGAACGTCTCGATGCGGATCGGGCGCGACGCGACGTCCTGCCACGCGTGCGCTTCGTCGTTGTCGAGCTCGGAATCGGCAAGCGGCAGCATCACGCCGAGCGGCGTATTGAGACGTGGCGGCCGGTCGCGGCGATACGTTTCGATCGCGCGGTAATCGCTGCGGATCATCGGCAGGTAGATCGCGCGCATCTCCGGATCGGCGAGCAGCGCGGCGTGCTCGCCGGACAGCCGCGCGACATCGCCCACGAGCGCATCGTCGGATTGCAGGTGCAGGTCCGACAGGCGCTGGCGATGCGGCGGCGGCAGCGCGGACACGGCCAGGTAAAGCGGTGCCGCGCCACGCGCTTCGAGCCGCGCCGCCACCTCGTACGCGAGCGCTGCGCCGAGGCTGTGCCCGAACAGCACGAGCGGCGCGTGTGAATAGCGTTGCAGCGCGTCGGCGGCGGGGCCGGCGAGTGCGTCGATCGATGCCAGGCACGGCTCGCCGAAGCGTTCCTCGCGGCCCGGATACTGCAGCGCGAGCAGGTCGACGTCCCACGGCAGCGCACGGCTCCAGCCGCGAAAGAAATTCGCGGTGCCGCCGGCGTGCGGGAAGCAGACGAGCTGCGCGCGCGGGCACGGCGACAGGCGCAGTTCGCGGATCCAGTTCGAATCGGTCGGTCGCGCGCTCATGCGGCCGCCGCCTGCAGCTGACGGCGCAGCAGGTCGCGCAGCGATTTCTTGCTGGTCTTGCCGATGCCGGTTTCCGGGAAGCGCGGCATGAATTCGATGCGATCGGGAATCTTGAACGCCGCGAGTCCGCAGTCGCGCAGGTAGCGTTTCAGCACCAGCCTGGACGGTGCGGGTGCGCGCGCGACGACGAACGCGCACGTGCGCTCGCCGAGCAGCGGGTCGGGCATCGCGACCACCGCCGCGTCGTGCACCTGCGGGTGCGCGAGCAACAGGTTCTCCACTTCCTCCGCGGAGACCTTCTCGCCACCGCGATTGATCTGGTCCTTGTCGCGGCCTTCGACGACGAGGTCGCCGTCCGCGGTGCGCCGCACGCGGTCGCCGCTGCGATAGAAGCCGTCGGCGGTGAACGCGTCCGCGTTGTGCCCGGCGAGCCGGTAGTAGCCGCGTATCGTGTACGGGCCGCGCACCTGCAGTTCGCCGATCTCGCCGGGCGCGACCGGTTCGCCGGCCTCGTCGACGATGCGCACTTCGTCGCCGTCCGACACCGGGCGGCCCTGCGTGTGCGCGATCCGTTCGGGCGAATCGTCGAGCCGGGTGCAGCAGATGAGCCCTTCGGCCATCCCGAACACCTGCTGCAGCTGGCAGCCGAGCACGGGCGTCACACGCGCGGCAGCGTGGTCCATCAGGCGCGCGCCGCCGACCTGCAGCACGCGCAGGCTCGACAGGTCGGCCTGCCGTTGCGGCTGTTCGTCGAGCCACAGCAGCGCGAGCGGCGGCACGAGCGCGGTATGGGTGACACGCTCCTGCGCGATCAGCGCGAAGCTCTGTTCGGGCTCGGGCCGCCCGGTCGCGACCACGCGGCCGCCCGCGAGCAGCGCGCCGATCGTGCCGGGGCAGCACAGCGTGAAGTTGTGCGCCATCGGCAGCGCGGCGAGATACACGGTGCCGGCGTCGAAACCGCTCGCGGCGCTGCACGCGCGCACGTTGTACAGGTACTCGCGATGGCGGCGCGGAATCAGCTTCGGCGTGCCGGTCGTGCCGCCCGACAGCTGGAAGCATGCGATGTCGTCGGCGCGTGCCGCGCATTCGCGCAGCGGCGGCGCGTCGTACAGCGCGTCGAACGGCGTGAACGCGTGATCGTCGCCGGCCATCACGATGTGCTCGAGCGTCGGGCAGTCGGCCTGCAACGCGGCCGCGAGCGGCCGGCAGTCGAACTCGCCGAGGTGTGCCGCGCCCAGATATGCACGCGCGCCGGCGAAGCGGCAGAACGCGCCGATCTCGTAGTGCCGGTGAGCGGGGAGGGCGAGCACCGGCCGCACGCCGAGCTGGAACAGCGCGAAGCAGGTCTCGATGAAGCGCGCGCCGTTCGGCAGGTGGACGACGACCGTGTCGCCGCGCGTCAGTCCGAGATGCGCGAGGCCGCCCGCAAGGCGGCGAATGCGCGCCAGCAGGTCGCGGTAGCTGAACCGGCAGGCGCCGTCAACGATGGCGAGCGCATCGGGATCGCGCTGCGCTTGCGCGTCGAGCGCATCGAAGAAAGTCGTGTCTTGCCAATAGCCGGCGTCGCGATAGCGGCGTGCGAAGTCGTCGGGCCAGTCGGGCGTGTCGGCCGGGCTGGCCGGCGCCACGGAGGGGAGGGTGGGTTGCATGCGCTGACCTTGGGTTCGGGCAAGTTGTCAGAAATTGTAAATGAGAGGTATTATCATTTGTAACAAGTGCCGCGATAGCGTCGTTTCTTTCGATATCGCGGCAATTTCATTCGATCGGGCGCCTGCCGCGCGGCGCCCGCCCGGCCCGGCCGGACAATCGGCCGGTTGCCGCCGGCGCGCGCCGGGCCGCGCGTGCCGCCTAACCAACGGACCTCCGATGAGCTCGACCTCTTTCGCTTCGTCACGACGTCACCCGCCGGTGCTCGTGCCCGGCAATCATCCGGGCGTGGTGCACATCGACACGGGCATGAAACTCATGAGCGGCACGCTGTGCTCGGACAGCCGCGACTGGTACGAGGAGCCGCTCGAAAAAGGGCTGAAGCTCGTCCTCGTGCAGAGCGGGCAGCTGCGCTGCCGCGTGCCGGGCCAGCCCGAGCAGTGCATCAAGGGGCCGGGCCTGTGCGTGATCGCCAACGACGGCGAATTCACGACGCACCAGATCTACGACCGCGACACGCCGCTGCGCTACACGATCGTGCAGCTCGGCCTCGATGCGCTCGACCGCAACCTGAGCCTGTTGCCGGAGAAGATGCTCGCGCCGACGGGCGGCGATCCGCGCATCGTCAGTTGCCCGGCGTCGAAGGCGCTGCAGGCGCTCGCGGTGCAGATCGCGACGTGCCCGTTCGAGGGCGCGGTGCGCGAGTACTACCTGAAGGCCAAGGCCTTCGAGCTGACCGCGCTGAGCGCGCAGCTGCTGGCGACGCAGCGGCAGTTCGCGCCGGCCGACGTGCGCGTCACGTCGTCGGACGTCGAGCGCGTGTACGCGGCGAGCGACATCCTGACGCGCGAGCTGCAGCGGCCGCCGACGCTTGACGCGCTCGCGGGCCGGGTGGGGACGAATTCACGCAAGCTGACGGCCGGTTTCCGCAAGGTGTTCGGCACGAGCGTGTATGCGTATCTGCAGGAATACCGGCTGCGGACCGCGCACGCGATGCTGTGCGCGGAGGACGCGAACGTGTCGACCGTCGCGTATCGCGTCGGCTACAGCCCCGCGCATTTTTCGATCGCGTTCCGCAAGCGCTACGGCATTTCGCCCAGCGATATTCGTGTGTCGTCGAACGCGATCGACGACGTCGAGATGGAGAGCGCGGCAATCTAAAACAACTGACCGGCAGCCTAAAGCAATCGACCGGGCTCATGGGTGTGAATGAGATAGATTCTCATTCACGGGTGGCCGCCGCCGCGCGGATCCGCCATCGAACGACCCATACAAGGCGTGCCCATGAGCCAGACCGCTGTCGATTCCAGCATCGATCATTCCGATCCTTCCCGTTTTTCTCCCATAGCCTTTCGCTCGCAGCTCGTCGCGATGATCGCCGCGCTGCTCGACGAGCCCGTCGACGAAATCGCGTCGCTCGACGATGACGAGGACCTGCTGAGCTGCGGCCTCGATTCGATCCGGCTGATGTACCTGCAGACGCGCGTGAACCGCCTCGGCTATGCGCTGACGTTCGATGCGCTCGCGCGCACGCCGACGCTCGGCGCGTGGGCCGAGCTGCTCGCGAATGCGCCGCGCGTCGCACCCGCGGCGCCCGATGTCGAGGCTGCCGAGGTTGTCGAGGTCGACGTGCATGCGCCGTTCGATTTGTCCGCGGTGCAGCAGGCGTACTGGCTCGGCCGCGGCGACGGCGAAGTGCTCGGCAACGTGAGCTGTCACGCGTTCCTCGAGTTTCGCAGCCGCGCGATCGATCCCGTTCGTCTCGATGCGGCGTGCCGGCGTGTACGCGAGCGCCATCCGATGCTGCGCGCGCGCTTCACCGGTGGCCGCCAGCAGATCGTCGCGGCGCCGGACGCGCCGGTATTCGCGCATGCGGACTGGCGCGACAGGGCAGCCGCCGATGCGGAAACCGAATGGGCGTCGCTGCGCGCGTTCCGGTCGCACGAATGTCTCGACGTCGAGCACGCGCAGGTGTTCATGGTGGGGCTCGTGCAGATGCCCGGCGGCGAGGATCGCGTGTGGCTGAGCGTCGACCTGCTCGCGGCCGACGTGGACAGCGTGCGGCTGCTGATGCAGGAGATCGGCGCCGCATACGCCGAGCCGTCGGCGTTGCCCGATGCGCCGTCGACGTGGTTCCCGGCCTGGCTCGCGCGTCGCGCGGCCGATACGCGCGATGCGCGGGCCGTGGCGCGCGACGCGTGGCAGGCGCGGCTCGCTACGCTGCCGGAAGGGCCGGCGCTGCCGCTCGCCCGTGCGCCGGAAACGATTCGTGCGCCGCGCTTCAGCCGCGTCGCGCATACGCTGAGCACGGCCGAACTCGCGCGCCTGCAGGCGCGGGCCGCGCAGCATGGCGTCACGCTGTCGTCGGTGTTCGGCGCCGCGTTTGCCGCGGTGCTCGCGCGCTGGAGCGGCCGTCAGGCATTCCTGCTCAACGTGCCGTTGTTCGACCGGCATGGCGATGCGCCCGATCTTGGCCGCGTGATCGCCGATTTCACGACGCTGCTGCTCGTCGAATGCGACATGCGCGCCGACGCGAGCGCAGCCGATGCGGTGCGCGGCTTCCAGCAGCGGCTGCACGGCGCGATCGCACAGGCTGCGTATCCGGCGCTCGACGTGCTGCGCGATGCGCGCCGGCAAGGTGCGCCGCGCGCGGCGCCCGTCGTGTTCTCGTGCAATCTCGGCGATGCGCCGTTCGTGCCCGACGCATTCGCGCGCGTGTTCGGCGACCTGCACGACATGATTTCGCAGACGCCGCAGGTGTGGCTCGACCATCAGCTCTATCGCGTGCCGGACGGCGCGCTGCTCGCATGGGACAGCGTCGACGGCCTGTTTCCCGACGGGATGATCGATGCGATGTTCGGTGCGTATGTCGCACTCGTGCAGGCGTTGTGCGATCGTGACTGGCGGCTGCCGATCGCCGTCGAGCTGCCGTCCGCGCAGCGACGCGTGCGCGATGCGCTCAACGCAGTGCCCGCACCCGGGCGGCCGCGCATGCTGCATGCCGATTTCTTCGCATTGGCCGTGCGCGAGCCGGCGGCCGTCGCATTGCGGTTCGGCGAACATGCGGTGACGCGTGGCGAACTGGCCGGGCAGGCGCTGGCGATTGCGGGTGGTTTGCGTGCGGCCGGCATCGGTCACGGCGATGCCGTCGAGATCAGCCTGCCGCGCGGGCCCGCACAGGTGGCCGCGGTGTTCGGCGTACTGGCGGCGGGGGCGTGCTATGTGCCGCTCGATATCGCGCAGCCGGCCGCGCGCAAGGCGCTGATCGAGCGCGCGGCCGGCGTGAAGGCCGCGATCGGCGACACGACGCTTGCCGATGCGCCGCTGCCGCATTTCGGCGTCGCGGCGCTGATGCGGCATGCGCCGCTGGCTGCGCCGCTCGCGGTCGCGCCGCAGGCCACCGCGTATGTGATCTACACGTCCGGTTCGACCGGTGTGCCGAAGGGTGTAGAGATGACGCACGCGGCGGCGCTCAACACGATCGATGCGATCGATGCGCTGCTCGGCGTGCGTGCGCAAGACCGCCTGCTCGCCGTGTCGGCGCTCGATTTCGACCTGTCGGTGTACGACCTGTTCGGCGTGCTCGGTGCCGGCGCCGAGCTCGTGCTGCCGACCCAGGACGATGCGCGCGACGCGGCGCGCTGGATCGAACTGATCGCGCAGCATCGCGTGACGCTGTGGAATTCGGCGCCCGCGCTGCTGGAAATGGCATTGGCGGTGCCGGCGGCGGCCGACGCGTGCCGCAGCGTGCGCGCGGCACTGTTGTCCGGCGACTGGATCGCGCTCGACCTGCCGGCGCGCCTGCGCGAACGGTGCGGTGACGCCTGTGCTTTCCATGCGCTCGGCGGTGCGACCGAGGCCGGTATCTGGTCGAACGTGCAGACGGTGCACGACGTGCCGCCGCACTGGCGTTCGATTCCGTATGGCCGGCCGTTGCCGGGGCAGGCCTATCGCGTCGTCGATGCCGACGGTCACGACGTACCGGATTACGTGGCGGGCGAACTGCTGATCGGCGGCGACAGTCTTGCGCGCGGCTACCGGAACGATCCCGAGCTGACCGCGCAGCGCTTCATGCAGCAGGCGTCGGGCCGCTGGTATCGCACGGGCGACCGTGGCCGCTACTGGCCCGACGGCACACTCGAATTCCTGGGGCGCGAGGATCGCCAGGTGAAGGTGCGCGGGCACCGGATCGAACTGGGCGAGATCGAGGCCGCGCTGGCCGCGCATCCGCAGATCGACGGTGCATGCGCGAGTGTGGTCGGCGGCGAGGCCGCACGTATCGCCGCGGCGTTCGTGCCGGCCGATCGCGCATCGGATGCAGCGCCCTCATCGGTCGCGCTCGCGGAAGCGGACGTTGCCGATACCGTGCACGCGGAAGCGGCCGTCGCGCGCGCGGTCGCCGATCGGCTGCTCGACGGCGAGACGGGCCTGCCGCCTTCGCTGCGTGCGTATTGGCATGCGAAGGATGACGTATCGATCTCCATCGACGGCGCGCTCGATCTGCTCGACTGGTATGCCGCCGATCTCGACGACCTGACCGGATCGTTGCGTGCGCTCGCTGCGGATCCTGAGGGCGCCGCGCGGCGTGTGCCGCTCGATCCGCGGATAGCACCGCTGGCGTTCGCGGCGCATCTGCCGGATGGCGCACGCGCGCTGCGCGAGTTTGGCGATGCGCTGCAGGCCCAGGCCGCTGCGCGCACCGAACCGTTGCGGGTCGCGGTGCTCGACGCGCGCGCCGGGCAATGGTTCGATGCGGGGCTCGGCGTGCTCGACGATCCGCGCTTCGACGTGACGCTGTTCGATGCGTCGCCAGGTCTGCTGCACAACGCGCAGGCGTACTTTGCACAAACGATGCCGACGTTGCAGGCGACTCAGGACGGCCTGGTGCCTGCACGTTATCTCGGCCGGTTCGATTGCGTGATCAGTTTCGCGGCCGCACACCTGCGCGACGATCCGCGAGACACGTTCCGGATCGCAGCAGCGTTGCTGGCGGAGAATGGCCGCCTGCTGCTTGCCGACGTGCTGCGCGATTCGCCGCTGCGCGAACTCGTAGCGGGCGTGACGGGCGATGCGTCGCTGCCGCGGCCGTTTGCACACGATGCGCTGGCGTCGGCGGCACACGCGTGCGGCTTTGCGCTGGAAGCTTCCCGAAGCTGGCGCTCGACTGCCTTTGCCTGCATCGACGCGCGCCGGGTCGGCGAACCGGCCGCGCAAGCGGCGCTGGCCGACTGGCTGCGCGACCGGTTGCCCGACGCGATGCGTCCGGACGCACTGTGGTGCATCGCGCGCTGGCCGCTCAACGCGAACGGCAAGATCGATCGGCGGGCGGTGGGCGATGCACTCGCGCGGGCGCTCGGCGACGCACCGGCCTCACACGATGCCTTCGTGCCGGCCGACGAACGGCAGGCGACGCTGCTCGCGTGCTGGGAGCACGCGCTCGGTCGCCCGGCGAACGCGCGCGACGCGACGTTCTTCGCGCTCGGCGGCGACAGCCTGCTGGCGACGCGCCTGCTCGCGCAACTGCGCGAGCGGCTCGGTGTGCGGGTCGGGATGGCTACGTTCTACCGGCAGCCGACGCTTGCCGGTCTTGCCGCGCAGCTCGTCGAGGCGACGCAGGCCGCACCGGCATCGCCGGCCGAAGGTGACGCCCCGGTTGCGACGATCGAGGAGGGCGTGCTGTGAGCTTCGATGACGTGCTCGATCTTTGCCGCGAACGCCAGATCGAACTGTGGTGCGACGACGGCGGACAGTTGCGCTATCGCGCGCCGGCCGGCGCGCTCGACGCCGACCTGGCCGCGCGCATCAAGGCCGAACGCGACGCGTTCGTCCGCTTCCTGCAGGACGGTGCGTGGCGCAGCGATCCGGCGCGCCGGCACGAGCGGTTCGCGCTGACGCCGGTGCAGGCCGCGTATGTGCTCGGCCGACACGAATCGTTCGAGTACGGCGGCAATGCGTGCCATCTGTACGTCGAATACGGCGAGCCCGCGAATCTCGACTGCGTGCGCTTCGAGGCCGCGTGGAATGCGTGCGTTGCGCGGCATCCGATGCTGCGCGCGATCGTCGAGGACAACGCATGGCAACGCGTGCTGCCCGACGTGCCGTGGCAGCCGCTCGCGGTGCACGACCTGCGCGATGCCGATGCGAACGCGTTCGACGCTCATGTCAGCCGCGTGCGCGAGCGCCTCGACCATGCGGTGCATGCGCTCGACCGCTGGCCGGTGCTGCAGCCGGAAGTGAGTCTCGGGCCGCACGGCGCCGTGCTGCACCTGTCGGTCGATTTCACGCTGATCGACTACGCGAGCCTGCAATTGCTGCTCGCCGAATGGCGGCGCCGTTACGACGATCCGCAATGGCAGCCCGCGCCGCTCGACGCGACGTTCCGCGATTACGTCGTCAATGAAGCCCATGCCGGCACGCGCGCCGATCATGCGCGCGCCAAGGCGTGGTGGCTGGCGCGCATCGACGATCTGCCGGCGCGTCCCGACCTGCCGGTGGTGCCCGCGATGCAGTCCGACGCGCGGCCGCGCTTCACGCACCGGCATGCGCGGCTCGATCGCGCGCAATGGGCCGCGTTGAGCGGCCACGCAAGCCGCTTCGGGCTGAGCGCGGCGAGCGTCGCGCTGGCCGCGTTCGCCGAGGTCGTCGGCCGCTGGAGCCAGTCGCCGGCGTTCTGCCTGAACCTGACGGTGCTGAACCGGCCGCCCGTGCATCCGCGCATCGACGCGGTGCTCGGCGATTTCACCGCACTGAGCCTGCTTGCAGTCGACGCGACGCAAGGGCGCGATTTCGTCGAGCGCGCCCGCACGATCGGCGCACGGATGTTCGACGATCTCGACCATCGTGCGTTTACCGGCGTCGACGTGATGCGCGAACTCGCGCGGCGGCGCGGCAAGGATGCGGCGCTGATGCCGGTGGTGTTCACGAGCGGCATCGGCAGCGTCGGCCGCCTGCTCGGCGAGCACGCGGGCCGCGCCGAGCCGCCTCTCCACATGATCAGCCAGACGCCGCAGGTCTGGCTCGACTGCCAGGTGACCGACCAGTTCGGCGGGCTGGAAATCGGCTGGGACGTGCGCGACGACCTGTTTCCGGACGGGATGCCTGCCGCAATGTTCGACGCGTACGTCGCGCTGCTGGGCCGGCTCGCAGCGGAAGCCGAATGGTGGTCGCGTGCGGGCGACATCGTGCTGCCGTCCGACGCGCCCGCCGCCGATCTCCATCCGGATGCCGATACGCATATCGCGGCCGGCTTCGCCGAGCAGGCGTTGCGTACGCCCGATGCGCCGGTGGTGATCGATGCGCAGGGGGCGCGCACGTATCGCGATGTCGCGCAGCACGCGGCGGCGCTGCGGTCTGCGCTCGAGCAGGCCGGCGTTTGCGTGGGCGACACCGTTGCGGTGCTGATGCCGAAGTGCGCGCACCAGCTCGCGGCCGTGCTCGCGATCGTCCAGGCGGGTGCCGCGTACGTGCCGGTCGACAGCCGCCAGCCGGCGCTGCGGCAACAGGCGATCCTGCGCAATGCGCGGGTGCGTGCGGTCGTCAGCGTACAGGCGCTCGACTTCGAACATGACGGTTGCGTGCGCATCGATATCGATGCATTGCCGATCGATCCGCAATGGCCGCCGCGGGCTGCGCGTGAGGTCGACGGCGATGCACTCGCATACGTGATCTATACGTCGGGTTCCACCGGCGAACCGAAGGGCGTGATGCTGAGCCACGCAGCCGTGTGCAACACGCTTGCCGACATCAGCGCACGCCACGAAGTCGGCGACGGCGACGTCGTGCTCGGCCTGGCCGAGTTGAGCTTCGACCTGTCCGTCTACGACTTCTTCGGTGCGACCGCACGCGGCGCGTGCATCGTGCTGCCCGATCCGGCGCGCGGCAACGATCCGTCGCACTGGGCCGAGCTGATGGTGCGCCATCGCGTGACGCTGTGGAACTCGGTGCCCGCGCAAGGGCAGATGCTGATCGACTACCTCGAAGGCGAACCGGCGCTCGACGTGCCGGGCCCGCGCCGCGTGCTGTGGTCGGGCGACTGGATTCCGGTGACGCTGCCCACACGCTGGTGGCGGCGCTGGCCCGACAGCGCGCTGTTCAGCCTGGGCGGCGCGACCGAGGCATCGATCTGGTCGATCGAGCATCCGATTCGTCCGGCGGACACGCAGCTTGCCAGCATTCCGTACGGTCGCGCGCTGACCGGGCAGACGATGGAAGTGCTCGACGTGCTCGGCCGGCCGTGCCCGCCCGGCGTGCGCGGCGAGATCCATATCGGCGGCGTCGGGCTCGCGACGGGTTACGCGAACGATTCCGTGCGCACGGCGGAACGCTTCATCCGTCATCGCGACGGGCGCAGGCTCTACCGCACTGGCGATCTTGGCCGCTTGCGCGCCGACGGTTCGCTCGAATTCCTCGGGCGCCAGGACGACCAGGTGAAGATCCGCGGCTACCGGATCGAGCTGGCCGAGATCGATGCGGCGCTGACCGCGCATCCGCTCGTCGGCGCAGCCGCAACGATCGTGCTCGGCGAAGGCGCGGAGCGACGGCTCGCGAGCTTCGCGTCGCTGCACGGCGCGGAGCCATCGACGTCGGCGCAGGACGACGCGCTGCACGAGATCGCGAAGCAGGTGCGGACGGCGTTCGACGCCGCGCGCTGGCCCGCGCATGCAGACGTGGCACGGTCGGTCGCCCAGCTCGAAGCGGCCTGCGTTGCGTCGCTGGCCGCGTGGATCGTGCCGGCGGCTGCGCTGACCGATGACGCTGCGACGAATTTCGCAACGTTGTGTGAACGGCTGCGCGTACCGGTGGCGCGACAGCATCTGCTGCGCCACTGGCTCGCGATGCTCGACAAGCACGGCGTGCTGCACGCGGATGCCGAAGCAGGGGGCTGGCGTTTGCGGCCAGATGCCCGCCACGCCGATGCGCACGCGTGCTGGGAGGCTTTCGCGCAGGATGCATCGCCCGAGCTGTGGCCGGCCGTCCTCGTCGACTACTTCCGCGACAGCGCGGGATGCATCGACGTGCAGGTGGACGGCAGCGTGTCGCCTGCCGGCCTGATGTTCCCGGAAGGTGCGTCGCATATCGCCGACGCGATGTACAGCGACGGCGAACATGCGCACGCACTGCACAGCGGGATGGCAGAGGCGGTGCGCGCGATCGTTGCGCGCGAGCCGCAGCGCCCGTGGCGCATCCTCGAGATCGGCGCGGGCACGGCGGCGGCGACGCGCGCGATCGTCGATGCACTCGCACCGCTGGTCGAGGCGGGGGCGCGGATCGACTACCTGTTCAGCGACGTGTCGAGCTATTTCCTCGCGGCGGCGCGCGAGCGTTTCGCCGCGTATCCGTGGATGCGGTTCGTGCGGTTCGACATGAACGCGCCGTTCGATGCGCAGGGCATCGCACCGCATTCGATCGACGTCACGATCAGCTCCGGCGCGCTGAACAACGCGCGCGACACGGTCGCGCTGGTCGCCGGATTGCGCGCGCTGTCGGCGGCCGATGCGTGGTGGGTGATCCAGGAACTGACGACCGAACATCCGGAGATCAGCATCAGCCAGGGGCTGATGATGGAAACGCCGAACGACGCGCGCGCCGAGTCGGCGCGGCTGTTCGTGCCGCGTGCGCAGTGGCTCGAATGGCTGCAATCGGATGGCGGCGATCGCGCGCTCGGTTGCGTGGTACCCGGCACGCCGCTCGACGCGCTCGGCTACGACATCCTGCTCGCGCACGTGAAGCGCGGCGCGGTGCGCATCGCGCCGGACGCGCTGCTGGCGTTCGTCGCGGAGCGTGTGCCGGGCTACATGGTGCCGTCGCAATTGCGCGTGCTCGACCGTCTGCCCGTGACCGCGAACGGCAAGATCGACCGCCGCACGCTGGCCGGCATCGCCGACATCCGCGAGCCGGAGCCGGCGGCCGCGCGACCGGTCAACACGCAGTCCGCCGCCGATCCGCTGCTGGCGCGGTTGATCGGCTTGTGGGAAGCCGTGCTCGATACGCGGAACGTCACGCCGGACCAGGACTTCTTTGCCGCGGGCGGCGATTCGCTGCTGATCGCGCAACTCGTGTCGCGGCTGCGCGGCGAGGAGCCGCTCGCGCACGCACATCCATTCGACCGGCTGCTGCGCTGGGTGCTCGCCCAACCGACGCCCGCTGCGTTCGCGCAATGCCTGCGCGAGGCAGGCGAGCAGCAGGCGGTCGCAACGCCGCCGGCCGCCCCGCGCACGACGCACGCGTCGGCGGTCATCCACGCGCCGGCACCTCGTGTGCGTGCCGACGTGCGGCCGATTCCGCTCGCGCCGGGCGAAGGTGTGCCGCGCGTGATCGTGCACGAGGGTCTCGGCACCGTGCATGCGTATCGTCCGGTGATGCCGGCGCTCGCGCGGCTCGGCCCGGTGCTCGGCTTCGCGGTGCGCGACGCGCAGGACTATCTCGATGTGCCGGCGCGCCACCTGAACGCGACGCTCGGCCGGCGCTATGCGGATGCGCTGTGGCGCACCGGCGTGCGCGAGGTCGACGTGCTCGGCTACTGCTCGGGCGGGTTGGTCGCGCTCGAAATGGCGAAGTCGCTGGTGCAGCTCGGCGTTGAAGTGCGCACGCTCGACATCGTGTCGAGCTACCGGATTCCGTACCTGATCGAAGACGAACGGCTCGTGCTGTTCAACTTCGCGGCGACGCTCGGGCTGCCGCTCGACGCGCTCGGGTTTCCGGAAACGTATGTGCTGGCCGACGCGCTCGCCGACGCATTGAAGGCCGACCCCGCGCGCCTCGCGCCCGACAGCCTGCAGGCGCAGCTGGAAATCTTCGGCGATCGCTGCGAGCCGTTCGATGCGTTGCGCCGCCGCGTGCTGCGCGCGGCGGCCGGATTGTCGATGCAGGACGAGGTCGCGCACCCGCTGCTCGATGAACGCGAACGGCTGTACCGGCTCTTCATGCATTCGGTGCAGGCGAGCCACTGGGCGGGCGACGCGCCGTATGCGGGCGCACTGCGGCTGTTCGTGCCGGAGCGCTGCAACCCGCTGATTCCGCAGCAGCGCGCGGCGCTCACCGAATACTGGACGGCGCAGGCGCTCGGCGGCATCACGGCCGTCGATATCCCCGGCGGTCATTTCGACTGCCTGAATGCCGCGTTCGTCGACACCCGCCTGAAGGAGGCGCCATGAAGGTCCATCCGTTGCCGGTCGTCGTGGCCGGCTCCCGCTTCGGCCAGTTCTATGCGGCGGGCCTCGCTGCGTCCAGCGCATATCGTGTCGCGGGCATCCTGGGGCAAGGCAGCGCGCGCACCGCCGCGCTGGCCGCGCGTGTCGGCGCACCCGTGTTCGACTCTCCTGAAGCGCTGCCGGAGGACGTGCGTGTCGCGTGCGTCGCGGTCGGCGGCGCGGCGCGCGGCGCCGACGGGGCCGCGCTTGCGTGCCGGCTGCTCGAACGCGGGATCGATGTCGTGATCGAGCATCCGCTGCTGCCCGACGAATGGGACCGCGTGCTGCGCACCGCATCGCGTCATGGCCGCCGCTGCCTGCTCAACAGCTTCTATCCGAACCTGCCGGTCGTCTCGCGCTTCATCGCCGTCGCGCGGCGTTTGCGCGAATCGAGCGCGCCAGTGCATGCGGATGTCGTGTGCTCGGTGCAGGCCAGTTTCGCGGCGCTCGACGTGCTCGCGGCCGCGCTGCAGGGCGCGGGACCGTGGTCGGTCGAGCCGGTCGGGCCGGCGCTGTCGTCGATGCGCGAATGCGCGATGGTGCTCGCCGAAACGCCGGTCTCGCTGCGTGTGCACAACGAGATGGCGGCGGCCGACGACGGCCGGATGAGCATGCTGTTCAGCATCACGCTGACGACGGATGCCGGCACGTGGACGCTCGCATCGCCGCACGGCCCGCTGTGGTGGGCGCCTGCGCTGCGCGAACCGGCGACGGATGAGAACGGGCTGTTCCCGATCTTCGGCGACGCGACGGACAACGACATGCCGAGCATCCAGATGTGCGACGACGCGAGCGACACGTGGGGGGCGATTCATGCGCGCAGCTGGCCGCAAGCGGCCGTGCGCGCGGTCGATCGGCTCGTGTCGGGCGACGGGCTGCGGGCGTGCAACCAGCGCAGCATCGACGTGACGCGCGTCTGGCAGCAACTGACGATGCAGCTCGGTTTTCCGGAGCAGCCGCCGGGCGACGCGTGCGCGGCCACGCTCGGCATGCTGCTGGAGCGTGCCGCATGAAGGGGCCGTTGCTTTCGATGTTGCGGCCGTTCGCGGTGCCGCTCGTGGCGGCGGTCGCGCTGCAGGCGCTGGCGGGTGTCGCATCGCTCGTGCCGTGGTTCGCGCTCGGCCGGGTCGCCGACGCGTGGCGTGCGACGGCGCAGCTCGACGCGACGGCGCGCGGCTGGCTCGTCGCGGCCGTGGTGGCCGGCGTGTGCTGGCTGGGCGGCCAGACGGTCGCGTTGCACCTGACGCATCGCGTCGACGCCGATCTCGCCGACCGCTTGCGCAGGCGCCTCGCCGATCATCTGCAACGCTTGCCGCTCGGTTGGTTCGCCCGTGCGGGCAGCGATCGCGTCGCGCGCCACGTCGACCAGGACGTGCGTGCGTTGCACCAGCTCGTCGCGCATGCGCCGGCCGACGTCACGCAACTCATCGTCGTGCCGGGTGCGGCGCTGGCGTGCCTGCTTTACCTGAATCCTGCGTTGCTCGCGTTCGCGCTCGTGCCGCTCGTCGCGGGCGCCGCGCTGTTCCGGTGGATGCGTTCGGCGCGGTTCGCGCCGGCCGTCGCCGCGCGCAACGCGGCGCTCGAACAGCTGATGGGCGATTACGCGCAGCTCGCACAGAACCCGGCGCTCGTGCGGCAGTATCCGGGCGCCGGCATCGAGGCGGCCGCGCTCGAGTCGACCGGGCGCTTCGAACAGGCGTTTTCAGCGTGGGTCGGCCGTGTCGGCGGGCCCGGTGCCTGCACGCAGGTGCTGCTCGGCACGCCGTTCCTGCTCACGTGGGTCGTGCTCGGTGCGATGTGGCTCACGGCCGGCCGCTTGCCGATCGGCGAACTGTGCGTGTTCGCGCTGCTGATCTGGGCGGTGGCCGCGCCGGTGCGCGCGCTCGGCCACGGTGCCGACGCATTGCGCGAGGCGCGGGCGGCCGCGGCACGCCTCGAGGCATTGCTCGCACAGCCGGGTCTGCCCGAACCTGCCGAGGGCGCCGCAAAGATGCCGCGCGATGCGTCGATCGCGTTGCGCGGCGTGAGTGTCGACTTCGACGGCACGCCGATCCTGCGCGACATCGACGCGACGATTGCGGCCGGCACGGCCACCGCGATCGTCGGGCCGTCGGGCGCGGGCAAGAGCACGCTGCTGATGCTGCTCGCGCGCTTCATGGATCCCGACCGCGGCACGGTGCAGCTCGGTGGCGCCGATCTGCGGCTGCTCGCGTCGGATACGCGGCGCGAGCAGGTCGCGATGGTGTTCCAGCAGGCCGCCGCGCTCGATGTGTCGATTGCCGCGAACATCGCGCTTTACCGGCCGGACGCCGATCGCGACGCGATTGGCGCAGCCGCACGCGCGGCCTGTCTCGACGAACGCATCGACGCGCTGCCGGGCGGCTACGACTGCCTATGCGGTCGCGACGTGCGGCTGTCCGGCGGCGAACTGCAGCGGCTGGCGATCGCGCGTGCGTTGCTGTCGCCGGCGCCGCTACTGCTGCTCGACGAACCGGCCTCGGCGCTCGATCCGCAAACCGGGCGCGCGCTGCGCAATGCGCTGCGCGGCGATAGCCGCACGCGCGTGATCGTCAGCCACGATCTCGACGCGATCCGGCACGCAGACCAGATTCTCGTGATGGATCGCGGCCGCATCGTCGAGCGCGGCACGCATGCGGCGCTGCTGGCCGCGCGCGGGCTGTATGCGCGGCTATGGAGCGAACGCGGTGCCGCAGGCGGGGAGGCCGCATGATGATGAAGTCGCTCAAACGTTTGCAGTGCCTGCCATCCGAAACGCGTCGCGCGCTGTGGCGCGGAGCCGGCTGGGCGGTGGCGGCCGCATTGCTCGACGGCGCCTGCGGGTTGCTGCTCGTGCCGTTGATCCGCGCATGGTTTGCCGGCGTGCATGCGGCCGTGCTGCAGTGGACGATCGCGCTCGGCGCGCTGACGCTGTGCCACGCATTCGTGCTGTACGTCGCGCAACGCGGCGGCTATCGCGCGGGCGGTGCGCTCGCGGCCGGTCTCGTCGAACGCCTCGTGCGGCACCTGCCGCGCATCGCGTCGTGGCAGGCCGTGCGCGACAGTCATCCGGCCGGGCTGCTGCGCGGGCCGGTCATGCAGGCGATGGGGATTCCCGCACACCTGCTCGGGCCGCTGATCGGCGCGGTCGTGACGCCGCTCGCGGTCGTCGCCGGGCTCGCGTGGATCGACTGGCGCATCGCGCTGTGCCTCGCGGCGGCGGCCGTGCTGCTGTTCGTGCTGCTCGAACGCGGTGGCACGCGCACGCTCGCGTTCGAGCAATCGCGCGCGGCCGGCGATCGCGAGATGGCCGTGCAGCTTCAGACTTTCGCCGCGCATCAGGGGCTGTTGCGCTTCGCGGGCCGGGAAGGCGACGCGCGCGCAGCGCTGCAGTACGCGTTCGACGAGCAGCATCGCCGCACGCGTGCGCTGATGCGGCGCTCGCTGCCGATCGAGCTCGGCTTTGCAGGCGCGGTGCAGGGCGTGTTCGTCGCGATGCTGGTCGGCGGTGCGTGGGCCGTCTCGGCCGGCCGGCTCGATGCCGCGACGGCCGTCGCGGTACTCGTGCTGCTCGTGCGCTTCATCGAGCCGCTTGCGCAGCTCACGCAGCTCGACCAGGCGCTGCGCGGCGGCTGGCGCGCGCTCGACACGGTGCTCGCGGTGCTGCATGCGCCGCGTTTCGACAGCCCCGAGCGCGGCACGCCGGTACACGATGCGAGTGTCGACGCGGTGTGCGTCGGCTACCGGTCGGCCACCGGCGCGACGCTGCTCGACGGCGTCGACCTGCATTGCCCGGCAGGCGGCTTCGTCGCGATCGTCGGCCCCACGGGGGCCGGCAAGAGCACGCTGCTGGGCCTGCTTGCGCGGCTCGACGATCCGGGCGCCGGGCGCGTGCTGCTCGGCCGCGCCGATGTGCGGCACCTGAGCGAGGCGACGCTCGCCGCGACGCGCAACCTCGTGTTCCAGGACAACGGGCTGTTTCGCGGCAGCCTCGCATGGAACGTGCGGATGGGCCGCCCGGACGCGACCGATGCCGAACTGCGCGCCGCGCTGGACGCGGTCGGCCTGCTGCACGACGCCGAGCGCCTGCCGGACGGGCTCGAGTCCGACGTGGGGCCGGGCGGCCAGTTGCTGTCGGGCGGGCAGCGCCAGCGTGCGTGCCTGGCGCGCGCGTTGCTGGCGGATGCGCCGGTGCTGATGTTCGACGAGCCGACCGCGAGCCTCGACGAACTGAGCGCGCGGCGCGTGCGCGACAGCCTCGTCGCGCTGCGCGGGCAGCGCACGCGTATCGTCGTCACGCACCAGCCGGCGCTCGCGGCGGCCGCCGACACGATCGTCGTGCTCGACGCGGGCCGGGTGCGGGCGACCGGCACGCACGCGCAGCTGGTCGAGACCGATGCGTGGTATGCGACGTTCGCCCGCGCCGGGCGGCCGTCCGATGGGCCACCACCGGCCGATGCGGACGCGGAAGCCCGGCCGGCCGAATCCGAACACTGACGTGAACAATGCGATCCGGCATGCCCGGAATCGATAGGAAAAGCCCCTCGATCGAAAAATCGCCCGCCGGTTCTAATTGATAATGAGAATGATTATCAAATACGGGGGCGTGAATGCGGTACGAGGTGGTGGAACCTGGGAGATCGAGGACGAAGGGCGCGCGCGTCGCCCGTTTGGGGCGAGGGCGCTGGCGTCCGTCGCTGTATCTGGGCTTGCTGATTGCCGCGCATCCGGCGGCGGCGTTTGCCGATGCGGCGCCGGCGCCGGCGGCCGGCGCGGAAGTCCGCAAGGATGAGACGACCGCCGTGAAGCCAGCCGCGGGCGAGCTGAAGGCGATTTCGGTGACCGCGTCGCGCGGCGTGACCGACGATCCGTCGGTGGCGACGGTCGGCAAGATGCCGCTGGCGTTGAGGGAGATTCCGCAGTCGGTCAGCGTGACGACGCGCGAGCGGATCGACCAGCAGAACCTGTACTCGCTCGACGAAGTGATGCAGCAATCGGCGGGCGTGACCGTGCAGCCCTACGTGCTGCTCACCACCGCGTATTTCGTGCGCGGCTTCAAGGTCGATTCGTTCGAATTCGACGGCGTGCCGGTGGTGATCGGCGACATGGCGAGCGCGCCGCAGGACATCTCCGTGTACGAGCGCGTGGAAATCCTGCGCGGCGCGAACGGCCTGCTGCACGGCTCGGGCAACCCCGCCGCGACGGTCAATCTCGTGCGCAAGCGGCCGCAGTACCAGTTCTCCGCGAACGCGAGCGTGAGCGTCGGCAGTTGGGACCGCTATCGCGCGGAAGCCGACATCGGCGGCCCGCTCAATGCGGCCGGCACCGTGCGCAGCCGGCTCGTCGCCGCATACGAGGATCGCCATTTCTTCTACGACCATGCGAAGCAGGACACGCGCTCGATCTACGGGATCACGGAGGTCGACGTGACGCGCGACACGCTGCTCACGTTCGGCGCGCAATACCAGACGACGAGATCGATACCCGACATGTCCGGCGTGCCGATGGCGCGCGACGGATCGAGCCTCGGCCTGTCGCGCTCGACGTTCCTCGACACGGCGTGGGGCCACTTCGACTGGGACACGACGCGCGCGTTCGCGTCGGTCGAGCAAAAGCTCGGCGCCGGCTGGAAGGCGAAGGTCAGCGGCGAATACCAGAGCGTGCGTTCTGACCTGAAGTACGCGGGCTCGTTCGGCACGATCGACCCGGCGACCGGCGCGGGCGGCGCGCTGACGGGCGGTGCGTACCAGTTCAGCAGCTACAGCCGCAGCATCGATGCGAACGTGCAGGGCCCGGTGCATGCGTTCGGGCTCACGCACGATTTGCTGTTCGGCGTGACCTACGCGAACAGCAGCAGCGGGCAGATGTCGGCGCAGCTGCTCGGCGACGTGTCCGGCACACCGGTGAACGTGTACCGCTGGAACCCGAGCAGCGTGCCCGAGCCGGGCGTCGGTCCGTACCAGCAGTCGCAGCAGAACGACGTTTCGCAGAAGGGCGTGTACGGGCTCGGCCGCATCAAGCTCGCGGAACCCGTCACGCTCGTGCTCGGCGGCCGCATGAGCTGGTGGAACCAGGACAGCCTCGGCGCGCACTACAACACCGGCCACCAGTTCACGCCGTACGGCGGGCTGATCTGGGATTTCGCGCGCGACTGGTCGTGGTACGCGAGCTATGCGGAAGTGTTCCAGCCGCAAACCAAGTCGATGTGGGGCGGCGGCATCCTGACACCGGTGAAGGGGCGCACCTACGAGACGGGCGTGAAGGGCGAACTGGCGGGCGGCAAGCTGAACGTGTCGCTCGCGGCGTTCCGCATCGATCTCGACAACAACCCGCAGGTCGATCTCGCGCATCCGTGCGCGGGGCCGAACTGCTACTACGTGAACGGCGGCAGCGTGCGCAGCCAGGGCTTCGAGTTCGAGGCGAACGGCCGCATCACGCCGTGGTGGAGCGTGTGGGCGAGCTACACGTACGACACGATGAGCTATGCCGACAACCTCGCGAACGCGGGCTCGTTCGCGCCGCTGCTGAACCCGCGCCACCTGTTCCGGCTGTGGACCAACTACGACCTGCCGTGGCAGGAGCGACGCTGGAGCGTCGGCGGCGGCGTGCAGGTGCAGAGCAATTACTCGGCGCAGGCGAACGGCGTCACGATGAGCCAGGGCGGCTACGCGCTCGCGAGCGTGCGGCTCGGCTACCGCTACGACAAGCACTGGAGCGCGGCGATCAATGTCAACAACCTGTTCGACCGCAAGTACTACCTGAGCCTGAGCCAGCCCGGCTGGAACAACCGTTACGGAGAACCGCGCAACGTGATGCTGACCGTGCGCGGGCAGTTCTGATGGCGGGCGGCTGGGGGACGCGGGCGGCGCTTGCGATCGGCGGCGTGTTGCCGGGCGCGGTCGCGCTGGCGGTCACGCTGGCCCGTCATTACCCGGCCGACGGCCTGAACCGGCTCTACGCGGCCGTACTGCTGTCGCTTGCGGCGGGCGTTGCCGCGCTGCTGTGGGTGCTCGTCGCGCCCGGGCGGCGGCAGGCCGCGTGGCGGGCGGGTGCCTGGCTCGCGGTGCTCGTGCCGTGCGCGATGTTCTGGGGAGGGCGCTGACATGGACGTCTCCTTGCGTTCGCGTTGGCGCGCGTTGCATCGCGGCGCCGGTGCGCTGTTCGGCGTGGTGCTGTTCGTCGTGCTGTTCAGCGGCACGTGGAGTCTGGCAACCGATTCGATGCAGGGCTGGTGGCGGCCGCCGCCGCTCGCCGTCGCGCGGCCGTCGCTTTCGCTGAATGAACTCGTCGCGCGCGCGGCGGCGCTCGGCGTGCCGTTGCGCGATGCGCGCATCGTGCTGCCGCAACCGGCCGATCCGGCGATCCGTTTCTGCGACGCGCGCCAGGCGTGCACGCTGGCGCTCGACCCGGCGACGGGCGAGCGGCTGGCCGACGGCGGACGCGCGGCGTTGCTCGTCACGCTGCACAAGACGTTGTTCGCCGGCTTTCCCGGGCGCATCTTCGTGAGCCTGTGGGGGATCGTGCTGCTCGTGCTCATCGTCGCGGGGTTGATCGTGCATCACCGGCGCTGGCCCGACGCGGCGCGTATCCGGCGCGGCAAAGGGTTGCGCGCCGCGCTGTTCGACCTGCACGCGTGGATCGGCCTGTGGGGCTCGCCGTGGCTCGTGCTGTTCGCGTTCACCGGCGCGTTGTCGGGGCTCGGCGCGCTCGGCACGGTGTCGCTCGCGGGCGTCGCGTATCCGGGGCAGCCGCAGCGTGCGTTCGCCGAGCTGCTCGGCGGGCCGCCACCTGCCGCGGCCGGCGGTGCGTGGCAACGCGCGCCCGATCTCGATGCGCTGCTGCGGCGCGACGCGGCACGCATGCCGGATTTCCGGCCGGAAGCAGTCGTGCTGCATGGCTGGGGCGACGCGAACGCGCGCGTCGAGATTGCCGGCACGACCGCCGGCCTGCCGAGTACGGCGGTGTTCGAGCGTCACCTGTATCGCGCGGCGGACGGGCAATGGCTCGCGGACGCCACGTCGCGCGGCCGAGGCTTCTGGCTGCGCACCTTCATCGCGGTGCAGCCGCTGCACTTCGCGCAATACGGCTGGGTGGGGGCGATGGGCGGCGTGTTGCGCGTCGTGCACTTCCTGATGGGGCTCGCCGCGTGCGCGCTGTGCGCGACGGGGCTGCATCTGTGGATCGAGCGGCGGCGGGCGCAGCAGGATCGCTCCGCAAACGTGTTGGCCGCGGTCGCCGTCGGCACCTGCGGCGGGCTCGTGCTCGCGGGCGGCGTACTGCTGCTCGCAGGGCGTGCGTTGCCCGATGGCGTGCACGTCGACCACGTGCTCGCGATGCTGTTCTGGGCCGTGTGGGGCGGCGCGGTCGCGCTGGCGGCCTGTGTGGCCGATCGTGCGGCGTGGCTGCGCAGGCTGATGCGCACGGCCGGCGCCGCGTACGGGCTGGCCGGCATGGCGCACTGCGCGATCGCGCTGCTTGGCACGGGCGAACCCGTGTACTGGCCGATCGACGTGGCACTCGTCGCATTCGGCGCGTTGCTGCTGCGTGCCGCGCGCCGTCCGCGGCGTGATGCGCTGCGGCCCTCGCGCGTGCCGGCCGGCGCCGAACCTTTTTAATTTCATGCAACTGGAGACTTCGATGCGCGATCTGCTCGAACATCGCCGCCTGGTCATCACGATCACGCTGCTCTACCTGTCACAGGGAATCCCGATCGGCATTGCGATGGACGCGATGCCGACCCTGCTGCGCCACGATGGCGCGCCGCTTCACGCACTGGCGTTCCTGCCGCTCGTCGGTTTGCCGTGGGTCGTGAAATTCCTGTGGGCGCCCGTCGTCGACAACCGCTGGTCGCCGCGCATCGGCCGGCGGCGCAGCTGGATGCTGCCGATGCAGACGCTCGTCGTGCTGTGCCTCGCCAGCCTCGCGCAAATCGGCATGACGGTCGCGACGGCCGGGTGGGCGGTCGGCCTGCTGGCCGTCGCGTCGCTCGCGAGTGCGACCCAGGACATCGCGAACGACGGGATGGCCGCCGAGCACTTCAGCGGCGACACGCTCGCGAAGATCAACGCGATCCAGATCGCGGGCGTGATGATCGGCTTCTTCGGCGGCGGCGCCGGCACGTTGACGCTGATCGGCTTGTTCGGCCAGCGCGCCGCGTTTCTCGCGCTGGCTGTCGTGCCGCTTGCGAGCCTTGTATGCGTGCTCTGGGTGCTGCCGCGCGATGCGGATCGCGCACGTGTGCAAGCCGAACACAATGCGAGCCTCGTGCGCTTCGCGAAGCGGCCGCGTTCGTGGTCGCTGCTGTCGCTCGCGCTGCTGTCGGCGATGACGGCCGTATCGGGCTTCGGCCTGTCGAAGCTGTTTCTCAACGACGCGGGCTGGACGCTCGACGCGATCGGGAAACTGGGGATGGCCGGCGGCATCGTGACGGTCGTGCTCGGTTGCGGCGGCGGTGCGTGGCTCGTCCGGCGGCTCGGGCTGTGGCCTGCGTTTACGGCCGGCGTGAGCTGTGCGGGCGCGGCCGCGCTGCTGTGGTTCGCGCAGGCGAGCGGATGGCTGCCGGTGTCGTCGTCGTGGGCATGGCTGTGCACGGTGCTCGGTTCGCTGGCGACCGGGATCACGTCGGTGTCGATCATGACGGCCGGCATGCGCTTCGCGGGCGGCAGCGACCAGGCCGGCACCGACGTGACGGCCGTGCAGAGCACGCGCGATCTCGGTGAGCTGATTGCGTCGTCGACGATCCTGTCGCTCACCGCGAAGGTGGGTTATACGGGCGGGTTCCTGGCCGGGGTGGCGCTGGCGGTGTTGGCTGCGTTGATCGCGATGCGGTTGCGGCGGCGGGAGGCGGCGTATGCGGTGAAGGGGGATGATGTGCTGGCGTCGTGATCGACGCATGTGATGTTTTCACCGCTGCAACGCCCGTCGTCCTCATCGGCGCGGCGTTGCAGCGTGTCGGGCTTGAAAGTGATTTGCGCGGCATTTTCAGGCCGCGATGAAGCAGATGCCGTGCTGTGCGACCCAAGACGATCACGATGAGATGCGTGCGCACAATGAGGCCACTGCTTGCCTCCGATTGTCATTTTCCTGAAAGCTGCATATTTGATCATTCTGCCTTCGTATTGACGCGGCGCGACAAACGCGCCGCGTATTTCGAATCAGGCATCCTTCGTTACAGGCCGGCCGCGCATTTACGCGCTGAAATCACACCAATTCCCGAACAATTGGACGGGGAGCCGGAGTTTTGTGTGGCGCATCTCGCCAAATGACGAATTCATGCGATGTCTGGTGTGTATTGCCGATGTCTCTGATTTGAAATATGTCTTTTTGGTGTCGGTGATTTGACGTGAAATGTCATTCGGCGTCAATTTTTGTGAAGCCGAACAAAATTTATCGAATGCTGATTAAAATCGCGTGAGCGACTGATAGTCGCAACGGCTGACCGTCTTTGTGTCACTTTTTTGACGGTTGAACCTGAGAGAAAGAAGGATAACGAAAATGGCAATCAGACCGTCCGCACTCGGGGGGATGACGCTGCGCGACCTGTCCGGCGCGATGAAGTCGGGCATGTTTCAGCGCGATCGATTACTGATGCTGGATACGCCGCTCGGCAAGAACGCATTGACGCCATTGCGCACGCGCGGGTTTGCCAGAATCGGGCGCAACTATTCCTATACCGTTGATGTGGCATCGCTGCGTGACGACACGGCGTTGCTCTCGCTGATGCACCAGCCGGTCACGCTCTGGGTTCAGCAGATTTCCGCTCCGTTCAGCCCCTCGACGTATCGCCCGGTCCACGGTTTCGTGCATCGCGTCGCCTATCTGGGCGGGGACGGCGGCTTGTATACCTACCAGATTGAATTCTCGTCGGCGCTGGTCTTTCTCGAGCGAACCCACAATGAGGAAGGGTGGCTCGAGAAGGATGCCCGCGAGATCGTTTCCGACGTACTGGATCGATACCCGCAACTTCGCGGACAGTATCGCTTTGCGTTGCTGTCCGATCCCGCCAAGCGGTCGTGGTGCCGACAGAGCGAATCGGATCTTCATTTCGTGAACCGCCTGGCCGAGGCCGAGGGTTGGTACTTTTACTGGGTTCATGAAAACGTCAGCGAGGGGAGCCCGCCCAAGACGACGCTGACGATCGTCGACCAGGTGGTGTCGCTTCCCGACGCGAAGCCGGTTGAGTACATCCGGGCGAACGGCAACGACGAGTCGGACGGGTTCGCGCATTGGGCTGCGGTGCAGACGATGCAGAGTACGCGTTACGTGTCTCGCGCATTCGACTACAAGCGGCCCACGTCCGACTTTCAGGTGGAGAATGCGCTTGCCGCGACGAGCTATGTCACGCAAGAGCATCAACAGCAGGTCGAGCACGGTGTTCCCGATGCACCGATGACCGTCTACGAATCGACGGCCTACGGCTATTCGAGTTCGGACCATGGCGACGCGCGTGCAAAACGGCGCGTGCAGGTATGGGATGCGCGCGCCAGCCGGTATTTCGGAACGGGCGGCGTGCGCTGGCTCGATGCGGGATCGCGATTCGTGTTGAACGATCATCCTCGTCACGCGGATGGCGACACGAAGAAGCGGGAGTTTCTGGTGGTCGAGGCGCGCTGGTTCATCGAGAACAACGTGCCGATCGGCCAGCAGATGGTCGAGTTTCCTCAGAGTCTTCGTGCGACGCTGGCCGAGCAGCAGGCCATTCATCGCGAGCGATTCGAGACGCCCGGGCATGCGGCGGATGGTTCGGCCGGTTTTTTCATGCTCGAAGTCGAGGCGCAGCCGACGACGGTCGAATACCGGAGCCCGCTCGATCATCCGAAACCGGTCATGTCGATCGAGCACGCGCTGGTCGTGACGCCGGATGGCGCCGAAGCGTGGACGAACGAACGGAACCAGATCCGGGTGCATTTCGCGTGGGACCACAAGAATCCTTCGGATGCCTTCAATTCGTCGCCATTGCTGTCGTCGCTTCAATCCGATACCGGGAACGGCTATGGTGCGGTTCACGTGCCACGGGCACGGGAATGGGTCATCGTCGGCTACTGGAACGGCGACTGCGACAAGCCGTTCGTATTGGGGCGCATCAACGGCGGCACCACGCCGTCGCAATGGCATTCGAATGCGTTGATGTCCGGGTTCAAGTCGGAGGGGTTCGGCAAGACCGGCGCCTATAACGCGTTCGTCCACGATGACGCCACGAATCAAAGCGGGACGCGGTTGATCAGTTACACCGGCAAGTGCTATTCGGCGCTGACACAGGGCTACCTGATCAAGCACGACGACAACACGCGCGGCCAGTATCTCGGTGCCGGCTTCGTGCTGCATGCGGACGAGTTCGGTGCGGTTCGAGCCGGCAAGGGGTTGTCCATCAGCGCCCATCCGAAGGCGTACGACGACGAACAGATGGGGGTCGACGAAGCGCGATCGCAGTTGCAGCAGGCGGGGATGCTGGTCGAGTCGCTGTCCAGCGCCAGCACGACTGCCCAGGCGGAATCGCTGCAGACGGGACAGGACGCGCTCAAGGCGCTGTCGAAGGCTATCCAGCACCCGGTATCGGGCGATACGTCGGGCGGGGTGACGGCGGGCGGCGGCACGGGTAGCGCCAATGGATTCGCACAACCGAACATCCTGGTTTCGACGCCGAAGGACATCGCACTGGTCGCAGACAGCTCGACGCATATCGTGGCCGAGAAGGAGGTCAACGTCGTCAGCACCGAGAACACGTATGTCGCGACGGGCAAGTCGTTCGTCGTCGCGGCTGCGGAAAAGGTGAGCTTTTTCGCGCAGAAACTCGGCGCGTTCTTCGTCACGGCGAAAGGTCCGATCAAGCTGTCGGCAAACACGGACGACGTGAGCGTCAATGCAGGCAAGGACGTGACCGTGAAGGCCAAGCGCATCGTGCTCGACGCCGATGAAATCATCGTCAAGGCGGGCGGCTCGTACACGCGCTGGGTGGCCGCCGGCATTGAGGATGGCACGCAGGGCCCGCGCACGATCAAATCGGCATCGCTCAGTCGTCAGGGGCCGAGTTCGATTGCCCAGCACATGAACAGTCTGCCGCAGGCGAAATTCAACGATCCGTATGTGCTGCGCGACCGCATCACGGGCGAAGTGCTGAAGAACCACCCTTACGAACTGATTCGCGGGGACGGCACGCGCCTGACCGGGATGACGAACGAGCTGGGGCACGTGGACGAGCAGAAGAGCGACGACGTGGAGGGGGTGGCGGTGCGGGCGTTGCGCTCGGTATCGCGCGGCCCCGCTGCATGAATTCAATCACCGATGGTCGAATTTGACGAGCGACGATGAGCGATAACACTGATCAATCCGGCGGCGGGTCGCCTTTCGGCGACGAGGCCGAGAAAGAGGTCGTGCAGCAGGTCGGTCGTACCGACAAGGACGGTGCGTCGGTCGGGCACTTCACGTTGACGCCGGCGAGCGACACGCGCAGCAAGGAGTTGCTATGCGATGTGAGGCCGATCATTCCGGTCATTTTTTTGCCGGGCGTGATGGGCTCGCCGCTGATCAACTCGGTGACCGGCGAGGAGATGTTTTTTGCGCCGAACACGGACGGCATGCTGGGCGACCTGGGCGCATTACCGACGCTGATCAGCATGTGGTTCAAGGGTGCTGCCACGCGGGAAAAGCAGTTCGACCCGACCGTGGCCGAGGTGACGCCGTTCGGGCCGGTCAGTGCGGGCAAGCACGAGAAGGGCGACTCGGCGATCCAGTACGTGGACGAGGCGGAAGCGCGTCGGCGCGGCTGGGGCTCGGTGTACCGGTCAAGCTATCAACCTCTGCTGGCATGGTTGCAGGAGCAACTGAACGAGCCGAAGCATATGGGGAAGACCAAGGGCGCATGGGCCGAAGCCGCCCCCGACGGCAAGAAGTGGGCGCTCAAGCCCGTGCTGGATACCGAGCCGTCCGACTATGGCGCGAACGACGCGGGCAAGCAGGGCCGGGGGCAGGCGATCACGGAAGAATCGGAGGTGTTCAAGCACTTCCTGAAATACCAGTACCGGGTGTATGCGATCGGCTACAACTGGCTGCAGTCGAATGAAAAGTCGGCGAAACAGGTCATCGATGGCGCGAATTTCGAGGACAAGAAGACCGGCCAGAAGATGCGGCTGATGGGGATCAATGAAATCATCAATGAGAACGACAGCGGCAAGGCGATCATTCTCACGCACTCCATGGGTGGATTAGTTGCACGCATGGCGATCGCGATGCACGGTGCGATGAATCTGTTTCACGGGGTGTTCCATAACGTGTTGCCGGCGACGGGTGCGCCGATCGCGGCGAAGCGATTCCGTACCGGTGGTGGTAGCGAAGGCGGGAAGAACGGCTTTATCAACGGCGCGCTGCTCGGGAGCAATGCGGACGAGTTCGTGGCGGTCGCCGCGAATGCACCGGGGGCGCTGGAGTTGCTGCCGATGCCGGATTATCACCAGGGAGAGGCGTGGTGGATTTTTGCGCGGCTGGATGGGACGCCGGTGTTGAAATTGCCGCAGCAAGGTAGTGCATACAAGGAAATCTATGCCAATTCTAAATGGTATGGCTTGGTGCCGGAACAGTCGTTTTCTTTGCTCGACCCGGAAGGAATGGTGAAAAAAAGACTGGGTTCGGACGCGAAAGATAACGATGTATTCGAATATTTCAATGATGTTATGAGGGTTGTTACAGATAACCAAAACGGTATAAGGGACAAGTACCACGATAGAACCTATGTTACCTATGGAAATGGAGAACTACGTCCCAGGGGCTCCGCCGAATCGGCTGACAACCACGGAAAGCCAGCGATCGAGCAAGGCAAGAAGCTTGCGGATCTGCTGGCGTGGGGCACGGTGATGTGGAAGGGGAACATACCGGAAGGCGTGACCGAGGACGAACTGCGCGCGGCGCGGTTCCTGGGCGAGAAGCATGACGATTCCCACACTGGCAGGTTGCGCGTTCATTTGGACTCGCGCGACATTACCGTCGAATTCGAGGTACAGAAAACGGCGAAACTGCCGCCTGGCTGCGATGCGCCCGACGCTAAAAAGAACGGCATCATACCGGGTGACAGCACCGTACCGGTTTGGTCGGCTGAGGCGCCCGCGCATAGCGCAGAAGGGGGCGCGGCTCACGGTGTTCAAGTAATTTTTGACCAGGGAGGCTACGTGCATCAGGACAGCTATAACCATCCGTGGGTGCGCTGGGCGTTACTCTACAGTATCGCGCAAATCGCAACGGATGCACCGGAGCCAAAATGCTGACACGCATTGGTCGATTCTTGTTTTTGGTGGCGAGCGTGTGCGCCTGTTCGATAACGTATTCCGGAGAGCCGGTGATGGCGAACCCATTGTTGTCCAAGCCGCGCCCGTGGTGTATCGGGCGCTTTGTATTCGATCGCCCAACGACGAGCGAAATCACGAATCAACGATATAAGTTTCGTGGCGAAACGCTTGAGACGCAGGACGATGTGTCGCCTGCGACTTATAAGGAAAAGGTTGCGGATCTGGAGAAAAAGCTGGAAACAAAAAGGCGAACGGATCCTAGTGAAAATGGCAAGCCTTTAGCTCATGCCTGGCTGGAAAAGGCATTTTCTCCAAAAAACGACTCCAGGGTGTTTGTTTATCAAGAATCCTATACGGAAGGCATTAAGCTTCCTTTTTATACTGAATCGTATATATACGACAACAAAACGCTATTTCACACGGTTGGCCGGATTGGGTCGGCCGCAATCGGGCGAGCCGAGGAAATTTATAACGATACGGTTCGCCGGGTTAAAGCGCGCGACAACTGGTCGGTGCCGACCGAATCGGGGTTCTGTTTCAATGGCGGGATCGTCACCGGGTCTTCGACCTACACCGAGGAAGTCACTCAGTCGTTTGCACTGATGCCGGGTCGACCAGCACTGCTGGCGATCGAGATGCGCGATTCGGTGGACTCCGATCAGAAGGCGCCGCTAACCAAGACGCTGCCTGAATTGCGCGCGCAGCTTAGCCGGGTGTCGAGCGGCAGCTACCAGATCCTGCGGCAAGGCAAGCGCACGGTGGCGGGAATGGATGCCGAAGAGGTGTTGTTCGCGTTGAAGGAGGGTGAGATTACGTCGTATCGCTTCTACCTGCTTGCGCCGGGTGATCCGAGCACGCTGGCGAAGCCGCATACGGCGATTCAATTGCTGCTGGGTGCCCCGCGCCCCGACATGGCGCCGGATCAGGCAAGTTCCCCGGTCGACGAGGCCGGTGCTCTGCAAGTCTGGGACACGCTGCTGAACAGCCTGCGACTGCGGCCTGGCGCGGTGTGAGCGAGGGTGTGATGCGACGCTACGACATTGTGAAAGGCGACACGACGACGGTTGGCGGCATCGTGCAGGGCGGTGACGGACAGGACACGCTGCTCGGCCGCGAACAAGCGTATGAACACGATCCGGTGTGGTGTCCTGTATGCAAGACCGTCGGCGTGATCGTGTGCGACGGCCCGCGCCAATCGAGCACCGGGCCGGATGGCCGACAGATGGCGCTGAGTGACGATCTATGTCGGTGCGCCTGTCCGGTGCCGCCGAAACTGGTGGCGTCGCAGTCGGTGTCGTATATCGACGCATGAGGCGAGCGGACGGGCCTGGTCGGCTCGTTTACGCTACCCGACGCCATGCGCCATGCCGGTCGAATAGAAGCCTGCCCTCAGATGCGTTTGGCGCGCATCGCGAGCGATCACCGTTTGACGAACGAGATGTATCGGAGCCGAAATGCTGACACGAGTGGGACGATTTCTGTTTTTGGCGGCGAGCGTATGTGCCTGCTCGATCGCGTTCGCCGAGGAACTGACCGTCACCAACCCTGTGTTGACCAACCTGCGTCCGTGGTGCGTCGGCCGCTTCGTGTTCGACCGCCCAGCGGCAAGCATAATCACGAATGAGCGGTACGAGTTTCAGGGAGACAAACTGGAGACGCAATACAACGTAGCGCCTGCGACGTATCAGGCCAAGGTTGCGGAGCTGGAGAAGAAACTCAAGACAAAGAAGCGCACCGACCCGGGCAGCGGAAACGAACCTTTGTCTCACGTATGGCTGGAAAAATCGTTCTCGCCGACGGGTGAATCCAGGGTATTCATTTACCAGGAGGCGTACACGGAAGGGGTTGTCCTGCCATTCGATGCGGAAGGGTATATCTACGAAAATAGAACGCTATTTCATACAACCGGCCGCATCGGGTCGGCGGCAATTGATGAGGCAGAAGACATCTATAACGGCATCTATCGCCGGATCAAGGCACGTGATAACTGGTCGGTGCCGACCGAATCAGGATTCTGCTTCGACGGCGGGATTGCCACGGGTTCGTCGACTTCTACAGAGGAAGTGTCTCAGTCGTTCGCACTGATGCCGGGTCGTCCGGCGCTGCTGGTGATCCAGATGCGCGACGCGGTGGACGTGGATCAGAAATCACCGCTGACCAAGACGCTGCCCGAACTGCGGTCACAACTTAACCGGGTGTCAAACGGCAGCTACCGCATCCTGCGGAAAGGCAAGCGCACGGTGGCGGGAATGGACGCCGAAGAAGTGCTGTTCGAACTGAACGACGGCGACATCACTTCGTATCGTTTCTACCTGCTCGCACCGGGCGATCCGGCTACGCTGGCGAAACCCCATACCGCCATTCAGTTGATACTCGGCGCAAGGACGCACGATTTGTCGCGGGATGAAGCAACGTCGCCAGTGGATGAGGCTGGCGCGCTTCAAGTGTGGGACACGTTCCTGAACAGTCTTCGACTGAGGCCGGGCGCCGTCTGATCGACAGGGATGGATGCGACGGCCCGACATTGCGAAGGGCGGCAAGACAGCGGTTGGCGGAGTCTTCCAAGCCCTTTTCCCGATCACTTTCCGCGACTACCGAACATCAAAAACAAAAAACCCGCGAAGCGTCGTGCTGTCGCGGGTTTCCGGAATTGCGGTGCATGCGGAGAAACCGCATCTGGTGCCGACGGCGAGACTCGAACTCGCACAGCTTTCGCCACTACCCCCTCAAGATAGCGTGTCTACCAATTTCACCACGTCGGCACTGCAAGGGGCGCAATTCTAGCGCGACGTTGCGCGTTTGTGAAGGGGGTGTGACACATTGAAGGGATTCACGCAGGCGATCCCGGTAGAATTCGGGCGATCGACCCGACGATCGTCGCAACCGCAACCCGCTTTCTCCGCGTGACACACACCCTCGAACAACTGCAGGCCGGGCAGCTCGCCGGCGCACGGCAACTCAAGCTCGCATGCGGGTTGACGGAATTCCCGCGCGAGATCTTCGATCTTGCCGACACGCTCGAAGTGCTCGACCTGACCGGCAATGCGCTCTCGGCGTTGCCGGACGACCTGCCGCGGCTGCACCGCCTGCGCATCCTGTTCGCGTCCGGCAACCGCTTCACCGCCTTCCCCGACGTGCTCGGCGCATGCGGGCAGCTCGACATGATCGGCTTCAAGGCGAACCGGATTCAAACGGTGCCGAGCGGTTCGTTGCCGCGCGCGCTGCGCTGGCTGATCCTCACCGACAACGCAATCGACGCATTGCCCGCCGATATCGGCGACTGCTCGCGGCTGCAGAAGCTGATGCTCGCCGGCAACCGGCTGCGCGCGCTGCCGGCTGAAATGGCCGCATGCCGCGCGCTTGAACTGGTGCGCCTGTCCGCGAACCGGCTGGACGACCTGCCCGACTGGCTGCTGCGCCTGCCGCGCCTCGCGTGGCTCGCCACCGCGGGCAACCCGTTCGGTGCCGCGCCCGAAGCCGCGGCGTCGGCCGGGCCCGAGGTCGCGGACGTCGACTGGGCGTCGCTGGCATGCGAGCAGAAGCTGGGCGAGGGCGCATCGGGCGTCATTTACCGCGCGCAATGGCGTGCGGACGGGCATCCGCCCCGGGCGGTCGCTGTCAAGCTGTTCAAGGGCGCGGTGACGAGCGACGGCCTGCCCGATTGCGAAATGGCCGCGTGCCTGCACGCCGGCCGCCATCCGGGCATGATTCCGGTGATCGGCAAGGTGAGCGGGCATCCCGACGGCACGCACGGCCTCGTGATGGAACTGGTCGATCCCGCGCTCACGAACCTCGCCGGGCCGCCGAGCTTCGCGACCTGCACGCGCGACGTGTATGCGGCCGACGCGAGCTTCGCGCCGGCGGTGGCGGTGCGGATCGCGCATGGCATCGCGTCGGTGGCGGGCCATCTGCACGTACACGGCATCATGCATGGCGACCTGTATGCGCACAACATCCTGCACGACGGTGCAGGGGGTGCGCTACTCGGGGATTTCGGCGCAGCGTCGCTCTATGACGTGAACGACCGCACGCGTGCTACTGCGTTCGAACGGCTCGAGGTGCGGGCGTTCGGCCATCTGCTCGGCGAGTTGCTCGAGCGATGCGAACCGCACACCTGGGCCGGCAGGAGCGCGCTCGATGCGCTTGCGATGGCTTGCCTGAATGACGACGTCGAAGCGCGGCCGTCGTTCGGCGAGATCGCGGCCGAGCTGGCCGCGCATACGCACTGACGGGTGCGCGCCCGCTTACGCCTGCCGCGCAGTCAGCAGCTTGATCCCGAGCCCGACGAACAGCAGCCCGCTGGCGCGCTTGAGCGCACGCACGGCGCGACTCATGCCGAAGCCGCGATGGAACCGGCGCACGCCGGCCGAATAGACGCTGTGAACGACCACGACGGTGCACGCGATCGTCGCGTACATCACGACGAATTGCAGCGCGAGCGGGCGGTCGTGCACGATGAACTGCGGCATGAACGCCGACAGGAAGATCATCGTCTTCGGATTGCTGCCCGATACGAACAGCGCTTCGCGGAACAGTTTCCTGCGGTCGGGCGCGGCGATTTCCGCCGCACCGGTCGAAGCGGCGGCCTTGCGGTCGCCGCGCAATTGCCGGACCCCCAGGAACATCAGGTACGCGGCACCGACCACCTTCATCGCGACGAACAGCGGCGGCATCGCGGCCAGCACCGCGCCGACGCCGAGCGCGACGAGCAGCACGACCACGCCTTGCGCGACGAGGTTGCCCGCGATCGTCGCGGCCGTGCCGTGCGTGCCGTAGCGCACCGTGTTGCGGATGACGAGCAGCACGTTGGGCCCCGGCGACAGCGTCGTGGCGAGATAGGCTGCGGCAAACAGCATCCAGGTCTGAATGGACATGTGGCGCTCCGAGAGGCGGTTCCGGCGGTCGGGATGAAGCGATGATGCCACGCCAATAATTGGCGCAGGTTTGCGCCGGAACCGTGCCGTCGCGGCGCGTCAGCTTGCGTCGCGCATGCAGTACGCCGGAATCGACGGCGGCGTATCGATCGCGGCGGGCCGCGTCATCCACGCGATCCACCCGGCCCATATCCCGCAGACGATCATCACGGCGACGTTCAGCGGCGTCCGGTAGCGGACGATCAGGTCGGCCAGCGGCAGGCGATGTTTCATGTGCGTCTCCTTCGATCGGGGGCGGTGGGCGTTACTGGCCGGCGTAGGTCGGCGCCTTGGCGTCGCAGGTCACGGACACCGTCGAGCCGTCCGCGAAATGCAGCCGGAACGGCACCTTCGCGCCCGGCGCGACGGCCTGGCGCGGTTGCTCCAGCATCACGTGATAACTCTTCGGCTTGAAGGTCACCGTGCCGTGCGCGGGCACTTCGACGGCGTCGACGTGAACCATCTTCGCGGTGCTGCCGCTCGTTTGCGTTTCATGCAGCATCGCCATCCCGTACGCGGGCGAGTCGAGGCCCGTCAGCGTGACGGGGGCGTCGCCGTCGTTCTTCAGCGTGAAGTAGCCGGACGACGGCACGGTCGCCGGCATCGCGCGGATCCAGCAGTTTTCTGCCTGCACGGCCGGCGCGGCGAACGTGGCGGGGGCTTGCAGCGCCAGCAGTGCGAACAGCAGGCCGGTCGGAATCGAACGTTTCATGGTTGGTTCTCCTTATGGGTGAATGCAGCGGATGCGGTGGATGCAGGATATAGGCCGCGACGCGACCGGCGCGGCACGCCGATACGCATCGCGAATCTCATTTCAGCGTGAACGCGTAGTGGCCGTGCGTGCGATGGCCGTCGCTGGCCACCGCGATCCACGCGACCGTATACGTGCCGGCCGTCAGGCTGGTCAGCGCGACCTGCATGCGTTTCCGGTTGCCGGCATCGACGGACGATTTTCCGTCGACGACCGACTGCCCGTGGCTGTCGGTGACGGCGATCGAGCTGAAAGCGGGCTCGAGCGCTTCGCTGAAGCCGATCGTGACCGCGTGCGGCGCGGTCGAAAGCGTGGCGTCGGCGGCCGGCTCCTGCGTCTTCGGGAGCGCGTGGGCGTGGGCGGCCTGGATGACGACGAAGCCGAGTGCGGCGAGCGCGCCGCGAACGAAAGTAGTGGTGTTCATGGTCGAATGTGCGAGTGGTGAATCGGATGGCGCAACACGGATTCGACGGACGGATGCACGCGCACCCTCGCGGCAGCACCGATGCCGGCCGATGCCGGCGCGAACATGCGCGGCCGGACGTTCGCCCGCGAGCGAATGTCGGCGCGACAGTCCGGGCCGGAAGCAGCCAGCCGCACGCACGGCACGATGCCGCGCGCAACACGGTGAGACATGATCGTCCTTCGAAACGTGACACGTCACGCGCGCGGGTGGCGCGCGAACCACGCGATGCGTTATGGCATCACGGGCGTTGACGACGAATCAGGACGCGAACGGAGGGGCGCGCGGTTGCGCGGCCGTGAGCGGCAGCGCGCGGCGCAGGCTTTCGAAGCGGGTCGCTTCGCGGTGCTGAATGACGTGCACGTTGGCCGCGAACGTCAGTTCGGGCGCCGGCAGTGCAGGTGTATGGGCAAGCAGGCTGCAATAGCCGCATGCCTGGAGGTGGGCCGTCAGGCTCTTCTGCGCCGAATCGGCGGCGCGCTCGCCGGCGGCCGGCGCGGCCGTGCAGTAGCCGGCCAGCAGCGTATCGACGCGCTGCTGCGTCGTCAGGGCCTGCGAGATCGTCGGCGCGAGCGCCGTCATCAGGATGGCGAGCATCCCGATCAGACTGCCGATCTTCCGGAGGCGACGACTCAGCATGCGATGCGCGGCGACGGTTGGGCGAGGATGGAGCGGATTATGCCACGCACGTCGCTTCGGATGTCGGCACGGACGTGCGGCGTGGCGGCGCGCTACGCGCGCTTCGCCAGGTATTTCGTGATCAGCGTCATCTGTGCGGCCCAGCCGTGATCGTTCATCTCGCGCGCCTTCGCGCGGCGCGCTTCGATCAACTGGTCGAAGCCCGTCTCGGTGACCGTGAGCAGCGTGCCGCCGGCCTGCGCGGCGAGCGCGAACGTGACGAGCGTCATCGGCTCGGTCGAGTAATCGAAATTCGGGTCGATCGCGAACGGATGCCAGCGAAACGAGAACAGTTGCTTCGGCTCGACGCGATCGACGACGATTTCGAACACAGTGCCGGCATAGGGCTCCTGCGCCTTGGCGACGTCGTCGTCGACGCGGGTCGGCGTGATGCGGCCGAACAGCGGCTGGCCGGCCGCGAACGGCCCGTCGAACGTGACGCCGAACCACTGGCCGAATTCGCCGGAATTGCTGACGGCTTCCCACACGCGGTCGGGCGATGCGTTGAGCTGGGCCTGTTTTTCGATGCGATCGGTTTGCTGGGTCATCACGTTCTCCATGCAGGATCGAGCATTGCAGGACGACGCGCGCGACCGCGCGCCGCGTCTAGTCGAGCATGACCGCGTCGGGCACGTCGAGCACGAGGTCCGACGTCGCGACGGCCACGCACGGCAGCGTATAGCCGTCGGCCTTTTCCTCGCGGCTCAGCCCGGGCCATTCGATCGTATAGCGTACGCTGCCGCTGACGATCCGGCAAAGGCAGCTGCGACACGTGCCGTTGCGGCACGAGCGCGGCAGCGACACGCGCGCGAACGCGGCCGCTTCGAGCAGCGTGAGCGAATCGGGCGCATCGAAGGTCGCGCCGAGCGGCTCGATGCGTACGAGGGGAGCGTGTTCCGGATCGGTCATGAAGGAGGCGGGTGGCGGTTCGGCGGCAACGCGCCAAGCATACCCGAACGGGCTGGCGGCCGGCGCCGGCCGGCCGCCGGCGTCAATGGCGGCGCAGGTGCCGGTACACGGTATTGCGGGCGAGACCGAGCTCGCGCGCGGCCGCCGACACGTTGCCGCCATGCCGCGCGAGCACGGCATCGATCACCGCGGCCTGATGGCTTTGCAGCGTCGTGCCTTCGTGCGTGCCGGCCGCTACGGCCGGCATCGCGGTGGCCGGTGCAACCGGTGCATCGTCGCAGTCGAGCCAGAAATCGTCAGGCAAATGGGCGCGCGTGATTTCGGCTTCGTCCTCGGCCAGCATGCCGGCCGTGCGCAGCACGTTGGTCATCTGGCGCAGGTTGCCGGGCCAGCGGTGGCGCGTGAACGCGTCGAGCACGTCGGCCGCGATGCGGCGCGGCATCGGTTCGCCGCGTGCGAGCCGCGCGAGAATCCGCTCGACGAGCGCGGGCAGGTCGGTGCGCGCGGCAAGCGCCGGCAGCGTGACCGCGAGCCCGTTGATCCGGTAGAACAGGTCTTCGCGGAACGTGCCTTCCGCGATCATTGCGCGCAGGTCGCGATGGGTCGCGCAGACCACCCGCACGTCGACCGGCACCGCGCGCGCGCCGCCGAGCGGCATCACCGCGCGTTCCTGCAGCACGCGCATCAGCCTGACCTGTTGCGCGAGCGGCATGTCGCCGATTTCGTCGAGAAACAGCGTGCCGCCGTCGGCCTGCACGATCTTGCCGGGGCTGCCGCGCTTGCGCGCGCCCGTGAACGCGCCGTCCTCATAGCCGAACAGCTCGGCCTCGATCAGCGAATCGGGCAGCGCTGCGCAGTTGACCGCGACGAACGGGCCGTCCGCGCGCGGCGATGCCTGGTGCAGGGCCCGGGCGAGCCATTCCTTGCCGGTGCCGGTCTGGCCGAGGATCAGCAGCGGCAGGTCGCGCCCGCGGATCTTCGCGACGCGTTCGAGCACGGCGGCCATGCGCGCGTCGCCCGTGTCGAGCGTCGCGAACGTGATCGCGTCGGGATCCGGCGTGCGCACGCGCGCGGCGGGCGCGGGCGGCGTGACGGCGATGGTGGTCTTGTGTGCTTCCGCGAATTCGCAGCGTGCCAGCACGCGTACGCCGGTCGACAGCGTGAGGCGGAACATCGCACCGGGTGCGCGTGCCGCCTGCTGCGCGAGCTGGCCGAAGCGCATGCCGAACAGTGCGTCGCTGGCCTGATGCTGCAGTGCGTCGAACGACGCGCCGAGCTGGAATTGTGCACTGCGGTTCGCGGCGATCAGCCCGCCGTCGGGGCCGAATGCGACGAGCCCGGCGAACAGCGAGTCGACGCATTCCTCGTGCGCGTGAAAGCGCAGCCGCAATGCTTCTGCGCACTGGTTCGCGAACAGGTGGTTCTCGATCAGTTGCGCGGACATCCGCACGAGCGCGAGTGTATGCGGGCTCGAGCCGCGCGGATCGCCGCTGACGTCGAGCGTGCCGAGCGTGCGGCCGAACGGGTCGAAGATCGGCGCGCACGAGCAGGTGAGGATGTGATTGGCGCGCAGGAAGTGTTCGGCGCCGTGCACCGCGACGGCCTGGCCCGATGCGAGCGCGGTGCCGATCGCGTTGGTGCCGCGCGCGCCTTCCGCCCACGAGACGCCCGTACATAGCGCGACGCGGTTGGCTTTCTCGATGAAGTCCGCGTCGCCGATGCTGTGCAGGATCACGCCGTCGGCGTCGGTCAGCAGCACGAGGCTTTGCGTGTCGGCGATTTGCGCGTGCAGGTTCTCCATCACCGGGCGCGCGTGCGAGAACAGTGCGTGATTCGTGTCGAGCAGTTCGCGCAGCGCGATGCGCGACAGTGGTGAGAAATCCGGGCGTTCGTGCGCGCGCAGGCCGACCGCGGTCGAACGCGCATGCGCCTGCGCGAGCAGGTCGGTGCGACCCGCGGTGGCGGGCAGCACGAAGGGTTGCGGCATGACTTGTCTCCTGTCGGCCCCAGTTAGCGCTTCAGCGCTTGCTGGGACCCCATGCTTCGCGGTCGGTCCCGGTTGGCACTTCAACGCCTACCCAGGCCCATGCTCGTCGATATTGACCGGTTCCCGGCGCATGCACACGCGCCAAAACCCTCCTCAGATTCCCGCCTTCGCGTGCGGCGCACCATCGGTGTGCGAACGGCAACCATCCGGGTACGCATCATCATACAAGCGCCGCGTACGATGCGCGACCGCGAACAAAATCCCCTTGCTTTTAAACGTCCGCCTGCAATGATGGAAATGGAGCACGCACGCGCCGTGTTCCGCATTGCAACATGCATGCGACGCGACATGCATCCGTTCGGGAGAGGCATCATGGTTCGGACGGAACTGAGAGTCGTGCTGGCGGCTATCGCCACATTCATCATGCTGGGCGGCATCGCCGTGGCGATTCACGGGCTGCTGTTCGATCTGACCGATGCGGTGCGATACGGGGCGGCTGCGATTGCAGTGGGCGCCACGACGGCTGCCATCGCGCTCAACGTCTGGCCGACCGATCCTCACTGACGCCGGTTGCCGAAACGGTGCCGGATGCCGCGCTGATCAGATGAAATGCGCGTCGGAACGACGCACGCCGGAAATTTTGTCTCCTGCGCGAAACCGTCTAAAGTGGAAATCAACCGGCATGCATCGTTCGCGCCTACTCCCGCGCGTCGCGCCTCTGCCGGCGAGCCCGCGTACATTTCGTCCGGCCGGTGGCGGACGACGGACGCGGTCATTCGTTTTCTACGGGTCGAGGCGGCTCCCATGCAGATCCATTTCACGAACGAGAAGCCCGAGTATTCGGGGCGCGACTTGATGCTTGCGTTCACGGCGTTGGTGAATGGCGAGCGCGTCCAATGTCAGATCACCGCCGAGGCGCTGGAAGATCACTTCGGCGCGGCTTCGCCGCGCTTCGAGGACATGGTCGGCGCATTCGACCAGCACCGCGACCGCATCGAGGCGGCTGCACGGCGCCTGCTGTCGGAGACGCGCGCGCAATGCGTGACGCTGCGCAGCGGCTATGTACGCTTCTACGAGGCCAACTGGCGCGGCTGACACGACGCTCGTCTTGCGGCGCACGTCGCTGAGCGCTGCGCACGCGAAGACGTTGCCTTTCACGCAATGCCGTTCGGCGGGGCCGGGCGGCATTTTCGTATGCGGGCCGCCCCGGATTGCCCGAGTGTCGGTCAGTCCGTGCGTGTCGATCCGTCAGGATCGCAGAAGAATCGCGCGAAAACGAAAAACGCCACCCGAAGGTGGCGTTTTTTCCTCATGCATCGCGCCCAAGCGCCGCCGTCACTCGCTGCCGAGATAGAAGAAGCGGAACAGGAACACGGCTGCGATGATCCACACGATCGGCTTGACCGAGCGTGCCTGGCCCGTCAGCAGCTTGAGGCCGCCGTAAGCGATGAAGCCGAATGCGACGCCGTTCGCGATCGAGTACGTGAACGGCATCAGCAGCGCGGTCAGCGCGGCCGGCACGGCTTCCGTTGCATCGTCCCACGGCACCTCGACCATTTCGCGCAGCATCAGGCACGACACGTACAGCAGTGCCGGTGCCGTCGCGTACGCCGGCACGACGCCGGCGAGCGGCGCGATGAACAGGCACGCGAGGAACAGCACCGCGACGGTGATGGCCGTCACGCCCGTGCGGCCGCCGGCCTGCACGCCCGACGCGCTTTCGATATACGCGGTGGTCGACGACGTGCCGAGCACCGAGCCGGCGACGATCGCCGTGCTGTCGGCGAGCAGTGCCTTGTTCAGGCGGTTCATCTTGCCTTCGACGAGCAGGCCCGCGCGGTTCGCGACGCCCATCAGCGTGCCCGTCGCGTCGAACAGCTCGACGAGGAAGAACACGAGGATCACGTTGATGATGCCGGTCGACAGCGCGGCGTGGATGTCGAGCTTGAACAGCGTCGCGTCGATCGACGGCGGCGCGGAGAACACGCCGTGGAACTGGTTGTCGCCGAAGAAGAACGACAGGACCGTGACGCCGATGATGCCGATCAGGATCGCGCCGCGCACGCGCAGGTGGTCGAGCGTGACGATCGTGAAGAAGCCGACGATCGCGAGGATCGTGTCGTGCTTGTGCAGGTCGCCCAGCGTGACGAGCGTGGCCGGGTTGCCGACGATCACGCCCGACGTCTTCAGCGAGATGATGCCGAGGAACAGGCCGATACCGGCGGTGATCGAGATCCGCAGCGATTTCGGAATGCCGTTGACGATCGCCTCGCGCACGCGGAACAGCGTGACGAGCAGGAACAGGCAGCCGGAGATGAACACGGCGCCGAGCGCGGCCTGCCACGTGAACCCCATGCCCTTGACGACCGTGTACGCGAAATACGCGTTCAGGCCCATGCCGGGCGCGCACGCGATCGGGTAGTTCGCGTACAGGCCCATGATGAGCGACGCCAGCGCCGCGACGAGGCAGGTCGCGACGAACACGGATTCCTTCGGCATGCCGGCGTCGCCGAGGATCGCGGGGTTGACGAAGATGATGTAGGCCATCGTCAGGAATGTGGTGACGCCCGCGAGTATTTCGGTGCGGAAGTCGGTGCCGGCTTCAGCGAAGCCGAAATACCGCTTGATGGATTCCATGAAGGCGTTTCTCCGGTCGGGTTGTCGTGTTGCTTGTTGTGCCGAATTGTTGTAAAGGCAGCGCGCGGCCGGCTTACTGTAACCAGCCACTATTGCCCGGCTATCGGCGGATTGTAATAGCGCGGATAGCTCGGACGATATAGTTGGAGGGCACGATCGACAGATCGCGTGGCTGCCTGCCCGCGAACGGTCTGGCAGCCCGGCCGCGCGGCGAAGGCGCGCATTTTACCGGTTCGGGCGGAGCGGGCCGGAAGAAATGCCTGAAACGGAAGCGGGAGGTGCGGACGAGGCCCGCCGATGCGTACGCAACGGCGTGCGAGAACGTGCAGGACGGCACGCGCGGCGTATCGAGTGTGGCGGGTGCGGGATGACATCCGACTGAAACGGAGCGCCCGCATGCTGCACGAACGCGGGGCAGGCAGCACGTGCGCGGCCGGTGCGGATGCCCGGCCGCGGCATGCAGCGGCCATTCGTCAGTCCAGGCGGGTGCAGATATCGGGCTATCGTGCGCCGAAGCCGTCCCGCCCGCAACTGTCATTTCGTGATGGGGGGGCGACTGTGGTTTCTGTGTAAAAGATTGCAAGACCCCATCGCATAAACCGGCAAGTCTTTCTAGGATAGATACACCGCGCATGCACACGCCGGCCGGTAATTGCCGACGCGGGGGAGTCGCAGTCCGTGCAGGCCGGGCGGTGAAGTGCGGTCAAGGCCGTTGCGTGTTCGGGCAGGCACGGCCGCTTGCGATTGCCCGATGCGGGTTCGTCCGTAATAACGGAGGTCAGCATGTTGAACTGGATCAGCCGCTGGGCGATGCGACACGCCCCCACGCCGGAAAAAACCGCTGCGTCGATGCTCGTGACGGCGCGCATGGAACTGTTCGCTGCCGAACAGCGCGTCATCGACGCGAAATTACAAGCGGATTACTGGCGTACACGTGTGTCATTCCTCGAAGAGGTGCAGAAGCAGGGCATCGATCCGTGGGTGACCTCGCAGGCAGCGCAACGCCCCGACCTCGAATCCACTCCACGAAGCACGGGCCCGCGTCTCGCCGCCAGCACCTGATGCACCTGCTGCATCCTGTCGCTGCGCACGGCGCGCGATCGCTCGCGGCACGCACCGGCGTGCCGCGTCATTCGATGCGCACCTGCGGCGCGTTACGCCGCAGGTGCGTCCGTTTCCGGTCGCGGCCGTTCCGCGCCTCGCGTGCCTGACGGCGCGTCGCTCATCCACTCCTTCTGCCTGCCCCGAAGAGCAAACGTTGCACTTGCGCGAGCGTGCGCCTGAAGCGTTCGCCGCGCCGCACGTACGCGGTCGTGAGCGTCGCTTCGGCCGACCGGTCGGCATCGGTGCCGAGCCAGATGCGCTCGCCGCGTGCAATGCGCAGCACGTCGCCGGGCTGCACCCAGTAGTCGTCGATGCACGGCGGGCGCGTGACCCACAGCGCCGCGCCATGCGCGCGGAGCTCCGCGTCCTGCGGCGCGCGCCAGGTCAGCGTCGCGCGCGGCGCGACCGCGAAACGGATCACGATTGTCGGTAACGCGATCGTGCCGGCGCGGCGCCGATCGGGACGGTCAAACAGCGGGCTTGCCTGGTCCATCGTCTTCTCCATTCAGTGAGCCGGACGGATGACGCGCACCAGAACAAAAAGGCCTCATCCGTTTCCGGTGAGGCCTTGTGTGACATGCGGTACTGCTCGATTGCTAACGCACACGCGCCTCCCGTGAACCATTCTTTCGAATGTTCATCGATCGATGAATCACGGCGGCGATGGGCGTGTACGTAGGCATGCGAACGAGTTTGTCTTCGTGGAACTGCGTTGTCAACGATAATTTTCGGGATACGCGAGCGCGATGCATCGACGTGCGCGCACGGCATTTCGTGACGCCGCTGCATAGCCGTATCGAGTGCGCAGCAGCGCGTTCGTCAAGATCGACTTCGACATCGCTCGCGTAGCAAGCTGCGCATGCGTGCGAGCACATGCGCGAGCCACGCGCTGCGTCTCATCGCATACGCGGTCGTGATCGATGCTTCGGCGGGACGGTCGTCGTCGGTGCTCATCCAGATGCGATCGCCGCGCCGCACGCGCAGTACGTCGCCGGTTCGTATCCAGTAATCGTCGACACTGCCCAGCCGCGTGACCCACAGCGTCGCGTCGTGCACGCGGATCTCGGCGTCGTTTTGCGCGCGCCACGTCAGCGTCTTGCGCGGCGCGACCGTGAATTGCATCACGACCCGCGGCAATGCGATCGCATCGGTGCGGCACCGATCGGGGCAGACAACCAGCCGGCTTGCTTGGTCCATCGTCATCTCCATCCGTTGAGCCGGGCAGAATGACGCGCACCAAAACAAAAAGGCCTCATCCGTTTCCGGCGAGGCCTTGTGACATGCGCAACTGAATCTCGATGCTAACGCACAAGCGCCCCCGGTGATCGCCACGTATTGGCGTTCACTGGTGTTTTATGCGCGATGGCGGCGGGCTTGAGCGTAGGCATGCGAACGAGTGTGTCGCGCCGGCGCAGCAATGTCAACGGAATTTTCGAGATACGTGGCGGTCACGCGTCGCGTTGCGCGAGCCCGTTCACGAGCAGCTCGGACAGCAGGCCCGTCATCCCTTCCGGGTGCGTGGCCGCACGCGCCTTGAGCTGTTCGACGAGTTCGGCGTTGAGCTTGCAGGCGAACGGCACGAGGCCCTGTTCCTGGTCGAGCTTGCGCTGCGCGCGGCGGTCGAGCTTGGCTGCGTCGTCGGCACCCTTGCCGAAACGCGCGGAGCTGGATTGCTTCAGCGCGTGCGTCAGCTTGAGCGCCTTGTTCTTTTCGAGATCGGTTTTCTTCATGGCCATCGCGGCACCTCCGGGAAATGAAGCCGCGATTGTACGCATTTCGGCGGGCACCGCCCGCCGAGCCGGCAGGAAACCCGGTCAGGCGCCCTTCGTCGTGCCCCAGTTGCCGCCGTGCGCGGCCGCCTGCGCGGCCGGCGAGCGGGCGAGGTAGGCGAGCGCCTGTTCGGTCGAGCCTTCGTGGTGCGGCGTATAGCTCGGCTTGAAATAGCGCAGCGCCGCGCCGATCACCTTCCAGAACGACGGCAGGTGCCCGCGCCGCGAGCCTTGCCACCACGCGAGCACGAAGCCCGGGTAGCGGCCGGCGGCCGGGTCGCGCCGGTACATGAACTTCGCGCCCGTCGTGATGTAGTAGAGCAGCAGCAGGATCACGAACGCCATGTGCACGCAGCGCTCCGGATAGGTGCCGCCCAGGTGCCGGTAGATGTCGAACGCGACCGTGCGGTGCTCGACTTCCTCCGCGCCGTGCCAGCGCAGCAGGTCGACCATCGTCGGGTCGGCCTTGCCTTCGTCGAGCCCGTGCGCATTGAGCACCCAGTTGCCGAGATAGCCGAAGAAATGCTCGAGCGACGCGATCACCGCGAGCTGCTGGCGCAGCCAGAAACGCGTGTGGCCGATCTTCAGCCCGAGCGGCTGTTCGCCGAGCACGCGCGTGAAGAGGCGATTGAGCTTCTGCGTGAACGGCTTCGTGTCGATCCCGTGCCGGTCGTAGTAGTGCTTGAGCACGCCGCCGTGCGAACGCGAATGCACGGCTTCCTGCCGCAGGAAGCCTTCGGCCTCGTCGCGCAGGCGCGCATCGGCGATCAGCGGCAACGCCTTGTTGTACACGCGGCAGAACCACAGCTCGCCTTCCGGGAACAGCAGGTTCAGCGTGTTGATGATGTGCGTGCTGCCCGGGTCGTTCGGCACCCACGTAATCGGCGTGTCGCTGAAGTCGAACTTCACGTGCCGGGCCTTGATCTTGTGATAGTCGGCGGTATCGGTCATCTGTGTCTCCCTGTGCGGCGCGATGCGCCGTCAATGCGATGCCATGCTGACGCGGGCGATCATCCGGCCGAGCCACGGCATGAAGCGGCCGACGAAACGCATCGCGTGCGCCTCGCCGCCGACCGCGACGACGGGGCGGTTGCGCAGCACGCCGTCGACCATCGCCTGCGCGACGGCTTCGGGTTTCAGGCCGCGCATCTGGTACAGCTTCGTCGCGCGCTTGCGCAGCCGCGCTTCGTCCTGCGCATTGGCGCCCGCGTATTGCGTCGACGCCATGATTCCGGTCTCCGCGAAGCCGGGGCACACTGCCGTCACGCCGATGCCTTGCTCCGCGAGCTCCGCCCGCATGCATTCGCTGAGCATCAGCACGGCGGCCTTCGTCGTCGCATACGCGGGCAGGTCGCGCGACGGCCCGAACGCGGCGGCCGACGCGGTGTTGACGATGTGGCCGCCGGTGCCGCGCGCGGCCATCTGCTGCGCGAACAGCCGCGAGCCGTGGATCACGCCCCACAGGTTCACGTGCAGGATGCGTTCCCAGTGCCGCGTGCTCGTGTCGAGGATGCCGCCGGCCATGCCGATGCCCGCGTTGTTGATCACGACGTCCGCGCCGCCGAGGTCGCTGCCGACCCACGTCGCCAGCGCTTCCATGTCGTCGGCGGACCCGACGTCGACGCGTTTCGCGTGCGCTTGCGCGCCGGTCAGCCCGATCAGCAGCGCGGTGCGTTCGGCGCTCGCGAGATCGATGTCGCACGCGACGATCGTCGCGCCTTCGCGGGCGAACGCGAGCGCCGCGCAGCGGCCGATCCCGCTGCCCGCACCGGTCACCACCGCGACCTTGCCGCTGAAGCGGCCGCTGGTTGCACGGCGGCGCGCGTTTGCAAGCGCGGGCGGCTCGTTGCCCGATTCGACCGCGTCGATCAGTTGCCCGGCAAGATCCGCGAAGCGCGTTGGATCGGCGAGCGGCAGCCAGTGGCCGGCCGCGACTTCGCGACGGTAGTACTGCGGTACCCAGCGCGACAGGTTCTCGGACAGCGCGGGGCTCACGTATTTGTCGCCGAGCGGCACGATCGTCTGCACCGGCGCATGCGCGTAGCGTTCGCGCGGCGCGAACAGGCAGCGGATGAAGTTCGCGCGATAGAGGCGCACGCCCCGCGCGCCGTCGTCGGCCTGCGTCGGGCGCGGCGCGGCGGGCGTTTTCTCGAGGCGGCGCAGCAGGCGCGGCCACGCGCGGCCGAGCCACAGCCGCCAGCCGAGCTCGGGGATGAACGGCAGGTGGAACAGGTACACGTACCACGAGCGCACGAGCTGGCCGCCGAGCTTCGCGAGCGACGCGGGGGTCGGGCGCAGCACGCGTTCGCGCAGCCAGAAGCCGACGTGGTCGAGGCACGGCCCCGAGCACGACGTGTACGACGCGATGCGGCCGGCGAGGCGCGGATCGGTGACGAATTCCCAGCCCTGGATCGAGCCCCAGTCGTGCGCGATCAGGTGCACGGCGCGGCCGGGGCAGAGCGCGTCGATCACCGCGACGAAGTCGTCGGTCAGCTTCGCGAGGTGGTAGTCGGCGGTGCGCTTCGGCACGCCGGACAGGCCCGCGCCGCGCACGTCGTACGCGATCACGTAGTGTTTGCGCGCAAGCAGCGGCGCGACGTGCTGCCAGACGCTGCTGTCGTCGGGATAGCCGTGCACGAGCACGACCGGCGAGCGGGCCGGGTCGCCCCAGGTCTTGACCGCGAGCGTCAGGTCGCCGGAGGCGACCGCCGTTTCGCTGTGAACCGATTCGAACAGGGCCAGCGGCGCTTCGTCGGAAAGAGGCTGCATCGTGAGTCCGTCGTTCAGGGATTCGGGAGGAGGGGCGCGTTTGCGTCAGGCGGCGGCCGGCACGGTCGCGACGGCCTGCGTCCGCTCGGCCTGGCGGCGCTGCCAGCGGCGCACGTGCGGCAGGTCTTCGTCGAGCCAGTACGCGTCGTCTTCGGTGATGACGAGCAGCTCTTCGAATTTCGCGCCGACGCCGGCGAAGCCGAGATGCGGCTCGACCGCCCACAGGCCCGGCACGGGCGCATGCTCGGAGCGGCGGTCGATCGACCACAGCGGCGACCAGCCTTGCTGTTTCGCCGCGCGGCCCTGGTCGAGCAGCAGGTTGCGCGTCGCGTTCAGCCCGAAGCGCGCGACGAAACGCGGCTTCGACAGCTTGTGGATCTTCGCCACGCGATGCGCGAGCACCTTGAACGGATAGGCCTTGTGGCGCGGCTCGACGCCCTGGCGACGGCACAGCGCGTCGACTTCCTGCGCGACCTCGGCCATCGAGCGGCGCTCCTTCACGAGCCGCACGATCATGTCGCGGTGGTCCATCAGGTCGTCCTGCAGCTGTTCGAGGATCGGGTTGTGGCCGAGGCAGTGCGCGTAGCCGACGTCGGCCACGATGCCGTCGAGCACCGGCGCGACGTCGAGGATCACGGGCATGTCGGTCTCGAGCTGGCGGTTGCTCGGGAAGAACGCGAGATTGAAGCCGCCCATGTGCTTGAGGCCCGAGAAGCCTTCGAATGCGGTGCGATCGCCGAACCACGCGAACGGCTTGTGCAGCCAGTCGTGCACGCCGTTGTCCTGCAGCCATTCGGTCAGCAGGCGCGCGGCTTCCTTTTCGGTGATGCCGGGGTAGAGCATCGCGCCGACGGTTTCGACGCAGCGGTACGCAAGCTGCTGGACCGCGCGAAATTGCGGCAGCTCGTCGAGGTGGACTTCCGGCAGCGGGTGGTGGTCGGCCATGGCGCGTCTCCGTTTGGGGCGCTGATCCGGAACGCGCCCGCCGGCGTCACCGTCGCGGGTTATTCAGTCAGCATTTAATGTGTCATTGAATGATGTAATGATCATAGACGGTTCCGGGACGCGCGCCAGCCCCCAGAGGTGAGGATTTGTCCTAATGGAAGGGGGAAATGGAGGGGAAGCTCTAGAGTCGGGGCACCGTGATCGTGGCCAGCCTGGTGCCGCACTGGATGCTCCGATGACACTTGTTGATCGTTCTGGAGTACCGCAAGAAGCGCTCGGGACCGGCCGGCTTCCGTGCTGCAATGCACTTAAACTGCTCAACGACAACCGATTCAGGAAACAGGATCCGGCATGACTCATCCGATTTTTGACCTGCTGACGAAGCTGGAAAGCGCACATGTGGCTTATGCGCTCAGTCGCCATCGTCCCGACACCATTCTCGTTTCCGTGACAGTCGTGGGACAGCGTATCGAGATCGACGTGTTCGATGACGGACACATGGAAGTTTCCCGATTCGTGGGTAACGAGGACATCGAAGGGGGGGCCGAACTGATTGACGCCATCCTGGCATCGGCGGCCTAGGGGAGGCGGTCGACGTACGATGGGCTGCGTGCGTTCACCCCTCCCGCTTCCCCCCCAACCGCTCCAGCAACGCCCCCAGCAGATCGACCGGCAACGGAAACACGATCGTCGAGTTCTTGTCCGCGGCAATCGTCGTCAGCGTCTGCAGGTAGCGCAGCTGCATCGCCTGCGGTTGCAGCGCGAGCCGTTGCGCGGCCTGCAGCAGCTTCTCCGACGCCTGCAGTTCGCCTTCCGCATGGATCACCTTCGCGCGCCGCTCGCGCTCGGCCTCGGCCTGCCGCGCGATCGCGCGGATCATCGTCTCGTTCAGGTCGACGTGCTTGATCTCGACCGTCGACACCTTGATCCCCCACGCATCGGTCTGCGCGTCGAGCGTCTTCTGGATATCGGCGTTCAACTGCTCGCGCTCGGCGAGCAGCGCGTCGAGTTCGTGCTTGCCGAGCACCGCGCGCAGCGTCGTCTGCGCGAGCTGGCTCGTTGCCTCGAAGAAGCGCGCCACCTGGATCACGGCCTTCTCCGGGTCGACCACGCGGAAATACACGACCGCATTGACCTTCACGGACACGTTGTCGCGCGTGATCACGTCCTGCGCGGGCACGTCGAACACGACGGTGCGCAGGTCGATCCGCACGACCTGCTGGACGATCGGGATGATCAGCACGAGCCCCGGCCCCTTCACCTTCCAGAAACGGCCGAGCATGAACACCACGCCGCGCTCGTACTCGCGGAAGATGCGGATCGACGACGCGATGAGTACCACGACGAAGACGATCAGGATGCTGCTGAAGCCGAACGTGAAACCGATCATGAAGGTTCTCCTTGGTGTTGTTCTTGCACCGGCATGTCGTAGAGCGGGGCGACCGTGAGCAGCAGCCCGTGGCGGCCGGTGACGCGCACGCGGCAGCCCGCGGCAAGCGGTGCGCTGCTGGCCACGCGCCAGCGCTCGCTGCGCAC
>NZ_CABVPW010000002.1:0-369984 GCF_902499025.1 Burkholderia lata
AGCATGCGCAGCAACGTCGACTTGCCGCAGCCCGAGCTGCCGAGCAGCGCGAACAGCTCGTTCTTCGCGATCGTCAGATTCACGTTGTCGACGGCCGTGCTGTCGCCGAATTTCTTCACGACGTTTTCGATGCGCACGAATGCGTCGTTCGGCTTGAGCATGTCCGTCGTCGGGCGATGCATCGCATCAGGTGTACTGAATGAATCCCGTTTCATGATGGTCCGTTGTAAGCAGGTAAGCGAATCTCAGGCGTCAGGCGCGACCGGCCGGGCGGTCGTGCGGTGCTGGCGGGGAGGGATCGAGCGATTCCTCGTCCGGAACGAATGGCGCAACGAAACAGGTGTGGGGTCTCGCACGGCGATCGGCGGCCATCAGTCGCGACCGACCGGGGTCGCCGCGCTGGCTGTCATGAAGATTGCATTGGTTTTCATCGGGCTTTCCGCACGTTTCTGTCGTCTCCAGTGCGAATTTTTAAACCCGTCAAAAACCTTTTGGATCGCGGATTTCCGTTCCGGACATTGAACGGGATCGATGTTTGGGGAGGCAAGAAAACGGGGGCACGAGCCAGCCCCGAGCAGCAGCGCGGGCGCCCGGCGGCACGGGCGCCGCCGGGTGATACGGAGGGTGGGGAAAACGAGCAGCCGGGCGGCTGCCACGCGCGGCCGGTGCGCCGCGCGGATCACCTCACTTCGCGTTCAGTTCCTGCCAGCGCCGGTAGACATTGATCGCATCGCCGTGCTTCTGCTGCACCATCGGCAGCCGGCGCTCGTCGATCGGCTTCGCATATTCGGCATAGAACGTGTCGAGCTCGAAATACTTGCGGTCGTCACGGTAGAACGGCGCGTAGTCCTCGCGTGTCGTGATGTAGATCACGCGTTTCGGGCTGCAGTAGTACAGCGAACCGAGACACATCGGGCATGGGCTCGCGAGAATGTAGATCTCGCAATCGGTCAGGTGCTCGGTGCCGAGCTTGCGGCACGCGTCGCGCACCGCGAGGATCTCGGCGTGCGCGGTCGGGTCGCTGGTCTGCGCGACGAGGTTCGGGCTTTCCGCGACGATCTCGCCGTCGCGGACGATCACCGTCGCGAACGGGCGACCGCCCTCTTCCACGTTCTTCATCGCAAGATCGATCGTGCGTTTCACAAAATCCATGGCTGCGTCCTCGTTGAAACGGGTTGGCGGGAACCTGCGCGGCACCGCTGCCGCGGCGCCGCGCAGGCGTCAGAACGGCTTGGTCGGCAGGTACTTGCCGTCGAGCGTGATCACCGCGCGCGACCCGCCTTCGGGATCGTCGACCTTCTTCACGTCGAGCCGGAAATTGATCGCGCTGATGATGCCGTCGCCGAACTTCTCGTGGACGAGCGCCTTCAGCGTCGTGCCGTACACCTGCAGCATTTCGTAGAAGCGGTAAATGGTCGGGTCGGTCGGCACGCGATCGTCGATGCTGCCGCGCAGCGGGATCGACTGCAGCAGCAGCACTGCGTCGTCGTCGAGACCGAGCTTGTCGGCGACGCGGCGCGCAGCGTCCGCCGGCAGCGCATGCTGGCCGAGCAGCGCGGCCGTCACGAACGCTTCGCTCAGGCCCGTGCCTTCGGTAAGTTGCGCGAACGACAGGTTCTTGCGCGCCTTTGCGAGCACGATGGTCTCCGCGAGCGCGTGGCGGGCGGTCTGGCTGTGCTGGGACTGGATCATGGCAATTCCTCGTGGTTGGGTGGGAGCGATTCAGGCCGCGACGGGGAGCGTCGCGGGCGTGGCGCGGACGTCGGGATGGTCCGCCAGGGAGACGAACCGGCCGCTCGCGCCGTCGTAGGCGTCGATGCAGCCCGATTCGATGTCGTAGATCCAGCCGTGCAATGCGAGCCGCCCTTCCTCGAGTGCGAGCCGCACGGCGGGGTGCGTCTTCAGGTTCGCGAGTTGCGCGACGACGTTCTCGCGCACCATCGAGTCGATCCGCTCGCGTTCGCTGCGATGCGTGCGCGCCTCGTTCACGACGCGCGCCGAATCGGCGTAGCGCAGCCAGTGGCCGACGGCCGGCATGTGATCCATGCACTGGCAGGTGGCGATCGCGGTCATCGCGCCGCAATCGGAATGGCCGCAGATCACGACGTCGGTCACGCGCAGCGCGGCCACCGCGTATTCGACCGACGCCGACACGCCGCCCGGCTCGGGGCCGTACGACGGCACGATGTTGCCGGCATTGCGGATCACGAACAGGTCGCCCGGTTCGCGCTGCGTGACGAGTTCGGGCACGAGCCGGCTGTCCGAGCACGAGATGAACAGCGCCCGCGGGTTCTGGCTGCGCGCGAGATCGCGGAACAGTGCGGCGCGTTCCGGATAGGCGTCGCGCTGGAACTTCAGGAAGCCTTCGATGATGTCCTTCATCGCGTGTTCTCCGGTGCGGTTGGAATCGATGAAGGGCAGGTTACGCCGGACTTCCAATAACGTAAAAGACTGATTTATGATCTACCGGATAAGCAGGACTTATAGGAACCGCCATGCTGCTGCGCCATATCCACTACTTCCTGGCCGTCGCCGAGCACCGCAGCTTCACGCGCGCGGCCGCTGCGCTGCACGTGTCGCAGCCCGCGCTGTCCCAGCAGATCCGCCAGCTGGAAGAGACGCTCGGCGCGCAACTGTTCGACCGCACCGGGCGCGTGACGCGGCTGACCGATGCCGGCGACGTGTATTTCCGCTATGCGCGGCAGGCGCTGCACGATCTCGCGGAAGGCCGGCGCGCGATTCACGACGTGCAGGACCTGAGTCGCGGCTCGCTGCGGATCGCGGTCACGCCGACCTTCACGAGCTATCTCGTCGGGCCGCTCGTCGAGGCGTTTTACGCCCGCTATCCGGATGTGTCGCTGTCGGTGCGCGAGATGTCGCAGGAACGCATCGAGGCGCTGCTCGTCGACGACGAGCTCGATGTCGGTATCGCGTTCGAGGACGTGCAGACGGCGGATATCGAAGCGCAAACGCTGCTGGTCGAAACGCTCGCACTCGTCGTGAGCCGCGAGCATGCGCTCGCCGGAAAACGCAAGGCCGGCCTGCGCGCGCTGCACGATGCGCCGCTCGTGCTGCTCACGGCCGAGTTCGCGACACGCGTGCAGATCGACCGCTATTTCCGCGAGCACGACGTGCGGCCGCGCGTGTTGATGGAAGCGAATTCGCTGGGGGCGGTGATCGAGATCGTGCGCCGGACGAACCTCGCGACGCTGCTGCCCGCGACGATCGCGACCGGGCACGACGATCTCGTCGCCGTCGCGCTCGATCCGGCCGTCCTGCGGCGCACGGCCGTGCTGCTGCAGCGCAAGGGCGCGTACCGGAGCGCAGCTGCGCGCGCGTTCGTCGAACTGGCGCTGGCGCAAGGGGCCGAGCCTGCCGGGCGCGCGCGATGATCTCGGCCGCCGGGGCACGCGTCACGCGCCTGGGCACCGCCCGCAACCACGCGTCGAAAGCAAACCGACTCACGGGAACATCGACATGTCGAACCTGTTACGCCGCATGACGCTCAACCCGCTTGCCATTGCAGCGCTGCTGGTGGGCGCCGCCTGGTGGGTCCACGCACAGACGCGTGCCGACGGCCCGTATCGGGTCGTGGGATTCAACTACACCGATCGTGGCGTCTACAGCTTTGTGGTCGACGGCTTCGGCGCCGGCAGCGTGCACGCGCGCCAGTTCGGCGGCGGGGGCGGGACCGTGTGCTGCATGAGCGTGCCGCGCGGCAAGAAAACCTGGCACGTCAGGATCACGTACGATCTGACGCCAGAAGAAGACGCCCGGAACCAGGCGCCCGAAATCGTCGAAACCGACGTCGCCGTGCCGGCATTGCCGAACCGGCACGACGGCTATCTCGAGTTTCATTTCCTGCCCGGCCGCAAGATCGACGCCCGATGGGTCGCGTACCCGACGATGCCGCGCATGCGCGCCGGCGGTTGATCGGGAAACGGCAGCGTGAGGACGCCGCGCGGCCGGGCGGGATACGCGCCCGGCGTTGCGTCAGTTGTACCCGAGAATCGCCACCGACGCGACGTCCGGCCGATCGATCGTATTCCCGACGAGCGACGTCATCGGCTCCTGCAGCACGGCCTGATACGACGTCACGCGCGGCTCTTCCGGCGCGCCCCGCTCATCCGGTGCCGGTTCGTCGAACGCGGCATCGAAGCCGCTGTAATACCCTGCTTGTGTCTGCGAAAAAGTCATCTCCACTCCTTGACCTGATTGTGTTTTAGATGTTCTAACCGACCTGCTTCAACGCCGCCGCCGGCACCGGCGTGCCGTCATGCGCGGCCTCCGATTGCGCCAGCTGCGCGCGCGTGCGCCGCGTGATGTGAATCACCGCGAACACGACCGGCGCGATCAGCAGGCCTTCCGCCAGCTCGGGATCGACCGGCAGGTTCATCACGTGCAGCGCCTTGAACGCCGCCGTGGCGAGCGACAGCACGTAGTACGAAATGGCCGCCACCGACAGCCCTTCGACCGCATGCTGCAAGTGAAGCTGATTGCGCGCGGTGCGCTCCATGCCCGCCAGCAGGCGCGTCACGTCCTTTTCCTGCGCGAGGTTCACGCGGGTGCGCAGCAGGTCGACCGCCCGCGCGATCCGCGCGGCGATCTGCTCGTGGCGCGCCCATACGCTGCGGCAGGTTTCCATCGCCGGCGCGAAGCGGCGCTCCATGAATTCGGCGATCGTCGGCATCCCTTCGATCCGCTCTTCGCGCAGCTCGTGGATGCGTGCCAGCACGAGCTTTTCATAGGCACGCGACGCGCTGAAACGTGCGCCCGATCCCGACAGCGCTTCAACCCGCACCGCGAGATGCGTGAGCTTGACGAGCAGCGCCGTGTCGTCGCCGTCGGCACCGCTTGCGTCCATCCGCTGCATCAACACGTGCAGCGCCGCATGGATTTCGTCGAGCTCGCGGCTCATCCGGCGCGCGACGGGGAGCGCGAGCAGCGCCATCATCCGGTACGTTTCGATTTCATACAGGCGCTGCAGCAGCCGGCCGCCCTGCTCCTCGCGGAAATCCTCGTCGACGACGAGAAAGCGCATGAAGCCGTCGTCGCGCACATGCCAGTCGCAGAACACCTTGCCGCCGCCGAGCACGTTGCTGCCGACGAGCGCGGGCCCGTCGATCCAGCGGCGCAGGTCGCCGCAGACGAGCCGCGCGGCGTCGCCCGACAGCAGTTCCATGCGCACCGCGACGAAGCGGATGCCGGCGAGCCGCGCGAACCACGCGGCCGGAATGCCTTCGATCGCGAGATCGTCGAAATAGCCGGTGTCGCGACGCGGCGCGACGAACGTGAAGGTCGAGAATTCGGTGTGGCGTTCCCACTTCAGGTGCCAGCCGCTCGGCGACTGCACCGCGTAGTGCGTCGCGCCTTCATGCGGCGCGGCAATGCCGGTATCGCGGCACAGCGCGTGCAGCAGCGTTTCGTGGATGTCGGGCTGGCCGTCCGCATAGATCGCGTAATGCGTGAGCGACACGGCTTCGGCGAGCCGCAGGAACGGCCGGGCATGCAATTCCGCGGCCAGTGCGGCGCGCAACGGATGGTCCATCATCGATACACCACGCTTTCCTGTTCAGTGCCGCACGCCGGATCGACCGGCCCGAGCGCCGCGCCACCCTCGGGTGCAACGTCAGCGTGATCGCACTATGGCAGACACACAGCAACAATAAAAACGCATAATGCTGATCGTTACGTTCAGTTTTCCTGATACCCATGAAGATGCTCGATCACGACGTGCTGGCCACCGTCGTCGCCGTCGCGGAAACCGGCAACATGACCCGCGCCGCCGAGGCCGTGAACCGCTCGCAGTCGGCCGTGAGCATGCAGATCAAGAGCCTGGAAGACGCAATCGGGCGGCCGCTGTTCGTGCGCAAGCCGCGCAGCATCGTGCTGACGCGCGAAGGCGAGGTGCTGCTGGGATTCGCCAGACGAATGCTGGCGCTGCGCGACGAGGCATGGGCGGCCGTGGTGCGGCCGGAAGTGACCGGCAAGGTCGTGATCGGCGTGCCGGACGACTATGCGTCGTCGCTGCTGCCGTCGGTCCTGAAGAAATTCTCGGCGACCTACCCGAAGGTCGAGATCCAGGTGATGGGGCTGCCGAGCAGCGCGCTCGCGCCGCTGATCAAGGACGGCACCGTCGATCTCGTGTGCGGCACGCGCATCAAGGGGCTGTCGGGCGACTTCATCCGCCACGAGCCGATGGCGTGGGCCGCGATGACCAACGGGCCGCGCGTGTGGGAAGAGCGGCCGCTGCCGATCGCGGTGTTTATGCCGGGCAGCGTCGCGCGCGAGAACGCGATCCGCAGCCTCGAACGCGCGAAGGTGCCCTACCGCACGTCCTATGAAAGCCCGAGCCTGCTCGGGCTGCTCAGCATGGTCGAGGCCGGCCTGGCCGTCGCACCGCTCGCGCGCTGCGCGATTCCCGCGCAACTGTCGATGCTCGGCCGCTCGCACGGGCTGCCCGACCTGCCGCCGCTCGAGCTGATCCTCGCGCGCAGCACCAAATCGAAGCGGCCGCCGTGCGACTTTCTCGCGGAACAGTTGATGGAAGACCTGCAGCGCCAGACCGGGCAGACCGGCGACGCGTAATCAGCGCGTCGCACCGAACCCGGCCGCGCCCAGCGCCGCATTGACGTTCGCGGCCACCCCATCGACAAGCGCTTCCAGCGTATCGCCGCGCACCTGCCGGTGTTCCGGCGCGACGTGCTCCGTGCGTTGCCAGCCCCACTGCGCACCCGACGCGACCGACAGCGTCGCGCCGAAACGGTTGCCGTGGCGGCGGCCGAAAATGCTCACGCGCTGCTCGGCCACATACGCCTGCTCGGGCAGGCAGAGCCGGATCTCGACCGCGACCTGGCCGGGATCGTTGACGCGCGCGGCCGGGTTGACCGTCGACGCGAACACCTTGCCGATCCGCCAGGTCACGCAGGTTTCCCACGCCGCGAGCGGCCCGCCGGCCGCGTCGACCCGCTCGGTGTCGACCGACCACTGATGCCCGTCGGGCATGACGATCGCCTGATGCAGCAGCACTTCGGCCACCCGCACCGTCGTCACGAGCTGACGCGCGAGCTGCTGGCCCGACGGCAACGACGCCGTCCGTGCGCGGCGGCTTTCCGGCCGCGCGACAGGGACTGCTTCCATGAGGTCCATGACCCCTCCGTATTCAGGATCGGCGCCGCGCACGCGGTGTCGCACGCATATCTGCCGCTAGCCGGCGAATCGCGCGGCGACCGGCAATCGGGCGGCGGATCGAACTAGCCATTCAGGAACGAGCAACAACCGTTCCCCGTTTCACCGCACCGTCGGTCCGACGCGCAACCGTCGCGCGACCGGCCCGATCACCGCATCGGCCTGCTGCGCGATCAGCATGTGCAGCGTGAAATCCAGGTCTTCCGGCGCGATGTCGAAGTGCACGTGAACCACGTCGCGCACGGCGCGCGCGCTGACGACATACACACCGAGCGGGGAATGCAGCAGCGCCGCGAGCCGGGCGTGCGCGTGTTCGCCGGAGTCGGCCGTCATCGTGACGGGCAACTGCAGGCGCGGGCGCGGCGGCGGGAAAGGAATGACGTTGTTGCGTGCGCCGGCGCGCAACTGGCGGCCGGCGACATCGAAGGCGGGAACGGGATGAATGAAGGTCATGGAGCGGACGGAAGCCGTCTCGGCTGTTCGACACATGCCCAGCTTAGAAGAGACGACATAAACGTCGTGCAAAAAAACGCGCCGCCGATGCAAAAAACGGCATGGGGGACACAACACGCCACTGGCCGGCGGCCGGCCGCGTGTGCGGCATGCGCGCGCCGTGGTTGCGCGCCACGGCGTGCGTCAACCTCGACTGCGCCGCGTTCGTCCCTGCGTTAATCCATGCGTTCTTCCCGTTACGCGGCAAACGCCTCGAGCGATGCGCGCCGCCGCTCGTCGACCATCGATTCGATCAGCGACACCAGATCGTCGGTCAGCGGATCGCAGATGCCCGGCGAACGATGGAGTTCGAGATCGGCCGCCGGCAGCGGCGGAAAGCCGTCCGTCTCGTCGAGCACGCGCCAGTTCTCGGGCAGCGTGCAGCGATCGATCATCGTCACGGCCGCGCCGTGGTTCACCGCGATCTTGATGCCGGTCGGGCTCTGGCTCGTATAGACGACGTGATACGGCCGCTCGGCGGTCGCGAGCGCCTGCAGCCCGCGCTGCCGGTAGCAGCACGTCTCGGGAAACAGCGCGAGCGGCACCGACGCCTGCGGGCCGAGCGCGAAATCCCGGTGCGCGGCCCACACGACGTCGTGACGGCCCAGCAGCCGCCCGCCCGCGTTCGACCCGTGCCGCACCACGAGCGCCACGTCGAGCTCGCCGGCCTGCAGCCGTTCGAGCAGTTCGAGCGACGTGCGGCAATGCACGTGAAAGCGCGCACCCGGCCGCATCGCATAGAACGACTTCAGCAGGTCGGGCAGCCATAGCTCCGCATAGTCCTCGGGCAGTCCGAAACGCACGACGCCGCGGTCGCTGCTCGCCTGCTTCAGCGCGAGGATCGCGTCGTTCTGCACCTGGATGATCCGCCGCGCGTGGATCAGGAAATTCTCGCCGTCGCGCGACAGCTCGAGCCGCCGGCTGTTGCGCATGAACAGGTGCGTGTCGAGCCGCTCCTCGAGCGTGCGGATGCGCAGGCTGATCGTCGATTGCGTGCGATGCAGTTGCCGGGCCGCCGCGGTGAAGCCGCCGCTCTCGACGACCGCGACGAATGCCCGGATCAGTTCCGGATCGAGCGAACTGAGCTTCGACCAATCGGGCTTTTGAATGGCAGCCATCGAAATTACTCGCTTTCGAAAAAAGAAGGGAAGACGAAAGATAGGGCTCGGAGTACGCCGATTGTTGTCCAGATGCGCTCGGCCCTCCAACCCCTGCCCGGGTATGACAAACCCGGAGCCGGTACGCGAATGCCCACCCGCCGATCCCGCCCCGCTCGCCGTCACGACGACGGCCGAGGCCCGCCCGGCGGGCATTCGCGTGCCGGATTCAGGGCTTTCCCGGAGACGACGAAAACTCATAGCCCGATCAGGAAACATCGATTCACCGGCCGCGCCACGGCCCACCACAATCGCCTCACACCAACCTTATCGACGAGACACCGCAATGACCGCATCCCAACCCAGGCAGCTTTTCATCGGCGAAGGCTTCGAAGGCCCCGGCGTCAACCTCGCGCACATCAACGTGCTGGTCGGCCCGCGCAACGGCCCGGCGGGCCAGGCGTTCGCCACCGCACTCGCGACGCCGTCGGCCGGCCATGCGCCGTTCGTCGTGATCGCGCAGCCGGGCGTGCCGACCAAGCCGCTCACGCTGTACGTGAACAAGGCGCAGATCGCCAGCGACTTCCACGGCAATGCCACGTGGGGCGCGTCACAGGCCGGCATCGCGAAGGCCGTGGCCGAAGCGCTCGAGAACGGCACGCTGCCGCCCGAAGCGGAAAACGACTGGGTCGTCGTGTCGGCGAACTGGGTGAACCCGCAGACCGACGATCTCGACGCCGTGTTCGAGAACAACTACCGCGCGTGCCGCAACGCGATCGTCGCCGCGATGGAAGGGCTGCCGCATCGCGACGCGGTGTTCGCCGCCGCGCGCGACGTATCGAACCCGTTCTACACCCCGAAGAAAAACTGACGACGACAAGCGGCCGACACACGGCCGCACCTGGAGGAAACATGGAATACGTCCGCCTCGGCCAGTCCGGCCTGAAGGTGTCCCGCCTGTGTCTCGGCACGATGAACATGGGCACCCCCGAATGGAAGCCCTGGATCTTCGACGAAGCGCAGAGCGAGCCGATCGTGCGCCGCGCGCTCGACGCCGGCGTCAACTTCATCGATCTCGCGGATTTCTATTCGACGGGCGTCGGCGAGGAAGTGGTCGGCCGCATCCTGAAGCGCAACGCGCGCCGTGAAGAACTCGTCGTGACGACCAAGGTCGGCTACGACATGGGCAGCTATCCGAACGCCGGCGGCCATTCGCGCAAGCACGTGCTCGACGGCATCGACGGGTCGCTGAAGCGCCTCGGGATGGATTACGTCGACATCTTCATGCTGCACTTCTTCGACGTGAACACGCCCGTCGAGGAAACGATGAGCACGCTGCACGACATCGTGCGTGCAGGCAAGGCGCGCTATATCGGCGTATCGACGATGTACACATGGCAGTTCGCGAAGATCATGCAGGCCTGCGAACGAAACGGCTGGGACAAGCCGATCAACATGCAGCTGCAGCTGAACCTCGCGTATCGCGAGGAAGAGCGCGAGATGGTGCCGTACTGCATCGACCAGGGTGTCGGCGTATCGGTGTTCAGCCCGCTCGCACGTGGCCTGCTCACCTGCGAGCCGCAATCGACGCGTAATCAAACCGACTTCTTCACCGCGCAGATGTACGGCGATGCTTCATCGCTCGCGATCGCCGCATCGGTCGCGAAGGTCGCGAAGCGGCGCGGCGTGCCGCCCGCGCAGATCGCGCAGGCGTGGGTGCTGAGCCGCCCCGGCATCGCGAGCATGCTGGTCGGCGCGGATTCCGTCGCGCAGTTCGACAGCGCGCTCGGCGCGCTCGAAACGCAGCTCACCGAAGAAGAGCTGCACGAGCTGGAACGCAACTACACGCCGTGCGACCTGATCAACGACTACACGGCCGGCAAGCGCATCGCGCGCGAGTCGCGTCCGGCGCAGGGCAGTTTCGCGGCGGACTGAAGGACCGAGGCACTGAAGGAACGACACACCATGAATGAATTTCTGAGGACCGGCCATTACATCGGCGGCGAATGGCACGAATCGCATGGCGCGAGCGATGCAACCTATCCGGTGCTGAACCCGGCGACCGGCGAGACGATCGCGAAGGTCGCGAAAGGCGGCGCCGACGACACGCAGCGCGCGATCGATGCGGCCGCGCACGCGCTTCCCGCGTGGCGCGCACTGACCGCAAAGGAGCGCGGCGCCCGCGTGAAGCGCTGGGGCGAGCTGATGCTGGAAAATCGCGACGCGCTCGCCGAGCTGCTGACGCGCGAGCAAGGCAAGCCGCTCGCGGAAGCGCGTGGCGAAGTCGCGTACGCGGCGAGCTTTCTCGAATGGTTCGCGGAAGAAGCGAAGCGCATGTACGGCGACGTCATTCCGAGCCCGAAACCGAATGCGCAGATCGTCGTCACGCGCGAGCCGGTCGGCGTCGTCGCGGCGATCACGCCGTGGAATTTCCCGCTCGCGATGATCACGCGCAAGGCCGGCCCCGCACTCGCGGCCGGCTGCACGATGGTGCTGAAGCCGTCCGAGGAAACGCCGCTGTCGGCGTTCGCGCTCGCGGTGCTCGCCGAGCGCGCGGGCGTGCCGGCCGGCGTGTTCAACGTCGTGTCGGGCGACGCGGTCGCGATCGGCGAAACGCTGACGAGTTCGTCCGTCGTGCGCAAGCTGTCGTTCACGGGCTCGACGCGCGTCGGCAAGCTGCTCGCGAAGCAGTCCGCCGACACGCTGAAGAAGCTGTCGCTCGAACTTGGCGGCAACGCGCCGTTCATCGTGTTCGACGATGCCGATCTCGATGCGGCGGTCGAAGGCGCGATCGCATCGAAGTTCCGCAATACCGGGCAAACCTGCGTGTGCGTGAACCGCTTCCTCGTGCAGGACGGCGTGTACGACGCGTTCACGCGCAAGCTCGCGGACGCCGTGCGCAAGCTGCGCGTCGGCAACGCGCTCGCGGGTGAAGTCGACCAGGGGCCGCTGATCAACGAAGCGGCGCTCGGCAAGGTCGAGCGGCACGTGGCCGATGCCACCGCGAAGGGCGCGCACGCGCTCACCGGCGGCAAGCGTCACGCGCTCGGCGGCACGTTCTACGAGCCGACCGTGCTGACCGGCATGACGGCCGACATGCTGATCGCCGAAGAGGAAACCTTCGGCCCCGTGGCCGGCTGCTTCCGCTTCTCGACCGAGGAAGAGGCCGTGGCCGCGGCCAACGACACGCCGTTCGGGCTGTCCGCGTACTTCTACACGCGCGATCTTGGCCGCGCGTGGCGCGTGTCGGGTGCGCTGGAGAGCGGCATGGTCGGCGTCAACGACGGGATCATCTCGACCGAAGTCGCGCCGTTCGGCGGCGTCAAGCAATCGGGGCTCGGTCGCGAAGGCTCGAAGTACGGTCTCGATGAATACGTGGAACTCAAGTACACGCTGATGGCCGGTCTCGGCCGCTGACCACCGGCCGCTCCCCGCGGTCGACCCGCGCCGCGCGCCGCCCGGCCGCGCGGCGCCTCGCACGACGCTCGCGGCGGCGTTCCGCCTGCGCGCGCCGCTGCGCATCCGATAACAATCCAGGAGGCAGCTTGACTCAAGCCAACGTTCAATCCGGCTCCGCGCGCGCATTGCCGCTGTCGCGCGGCGCCGACGCGCCGCACCGCCCCGTCGCGCTCGACGACGTGCCGCTCAACCGTTTCCACGTGAAGATCGCCGGCCTGACGTTCGGCGCGCACTTCACCGAGGGCTACACGCTCGGCACGATCGGCTACGCACTGGCCGCGCTCGGCAAGCAGATGCCGATCGATGCGTTCTGGATGGGGATGATCGGCAGCTCGGCGCTGATCGGCATCTTCTTCGGCAGCCTCGTGTTCGGCTGGCTGTCCGACCGGATGGGCCGGCAGAAGATCTTCCTGACGAGCTTCGTGATCATCACGGCGGCCGCGTTCGCGCAGTTCTTCGTCACGTCGCCGCTCGAACTGTGTTTGCTGCGCGTGCTGATCGGCTTCGGGATGGGCGGCGACTTCACGGTCGGCCATGCGATCCTCGCCGAATTCTCGCCGCGCAAGCATCGCGGTGCGCTGCTCGGATCGTTCAGCGTGATCTGGACGATCGGCTATGTCGCCGCGAACGTGCTCGGCCTCGCGTACAGCGACGCCGCGCCCGACGCGTGGCGCTGGCTGCTCGCGTCGGCGGCATTGCCCGCGCTGATCGTGCTGGTGCTGCGGATCGGCACGCCCGAATCGCCGCGCTGGCTGCTCGGCAAAGGCCGGGAGAAGGAGGCACGTGCGATCGTCGCGAAGCATTTCGGGCCGCACGTGATGCTCGACGGTTCGACGGAGCCGCATGCGCATGGCGGCTTCTCGCGGCTGTTCCAGCGCGACCTGATCCGCCGCACGGTGTTCAACTGTGCGTTCTTCGTGTGCCTCGTGATTCCGTATTTCGCGATCTACACGTTCCTGCCGACGATCCTGAAGACGATCGGCCTTGCCGAAGGTTTCGGCGCGGACCTGCTGCTGAACGGCTTCCTCGTGCTGGGCGCGCTGATCGGCATCTGGCTGACGATCCGGCTGTCGCGGCGCGGCTTCCTGATCGGCTCGTTCGCGGTGACGTGTGCGTCGCTCGTCGCGCTGGCGGTGCTGCCGTCGTCGGCGGCCCTCGCGATGATCGTCGCCTTCGCGATCTTCACGCTGACGATGTCGGCATTCAGCAACCTCGTCGGCGTGTTCCCGCCCGAGTGCTTCCCGACCGAAGTGCGCGCGAGCGGCGTGGGGCTCGCGATCGCGTGCAGCCGGCTCGGTTCGGCGATCGGCACGTTCCTGCTGCCGGTCGGCATCGCGACGCTCGGCTTTCACGCGACGATGTTCGCGCTTGCGGGCGTGCTGCTGGTGGGGATGATCGTGTCGATCGCGTGGGCGCCGGAGACGAAGCATCTGACGCTGGAGGAGGCGTCGGGGCATTGACGAGGGTGGCGGGTTGCTGCGGCACCGGCATTCATCCGGTTTCCGCCTTCACTCGTGTAGCCTTACCGGACCCTCACCGTGCGGACACCGATCATGATTGAAGACATCGTCACGCCACAACCCGGCCTGAAGGTCTACCCGCCAGACGCCGACGTCTTTGCCGAGTCCGACGCCGCACTCGCGCGCCATCTGCATCCGCTCGTGTCGATCGACCTGTCGATGGTCAATCCGTCGTGGGAGGGCTGGATCCACCTGCTCAGCCCCGTCGAGCCGTACGACGGGCTCGTCGGGCAGGACACGGCCGCGTATCACAACGACTATCTGCGCGCGAACTGGATCGGGTTCCGGCTCGACGACGACAACCGCTACACGCTGCTCGGCGACCCGCGCTACTTCTATCTGGAAAACCCGCCCGGCGCGCATGACGCGGGCTATCGCGCGGAACTGGAGGCGCACTACGCCGAGCAACAGGCCAGCATCGAAACCGCGCGCAAGCGGTTCGCCGAATACGGCGTGCTCTACTCGTCCAACCAGTACGCGCCGGACGAGCGCGATTTCAGCCAGGAAGAACCGTGCAACCTGATCGACCAGCTCGGTGGATCGGTCGGCTGGGGCAACTGGTCGGGCACGTCGGATTTTCCGGTCGACGACAGCGATCCCGACAACATCCGGCCGATCGGCCCCGACGGTGCGCGCTTTCGCTTCGTCGCCAGCGTCACCGGCTGGGAATACCGCGCGATGGGCGCGGACTCGATTCTCCTGTTTTACGAGCCGATCAGCCGCGTAGCGCTGCTGACGTTCGACTGGTCGTAAGGCGGGCGGGACGGGCGATCGCTCCGTCTCGCGATTGGCCGTTTGGCGGACTCCGCCCGCCGGATTCGCGCCGATATGCTGGGGGCTTTCCATTCATTGCCGGAAGCCATGCGCGCTCGACCTGTCGATCTCAGTCATGTTCTGCCATACGAAACGTCGTACTTCGACGATCGGCTCGAGGTCGATCGAAACGATCTGGATATTTCCGCGTTGCTTGGTGTGAACGGCGACGTCCCCGACGAACTGCTCGTTTCGTTGCGCGGAGCGCCTGCCGGATCGGACATTCAAGCCTATCTCGACAGCAGAGGCCAGTTGACCTTCTCGGTCACGAACCCCACCTGGATCCGATCCGAAAACCGCGTGTCGGTCCGTCGAGAATCGGACACGTCCCTACTCGAACTCAAGACAATCGATCTCGTCGATCACGCAATCGCGGGATTCGGCGCGGCGATGCTGTGGCGGATCGTCAGGGCGTCTGATACGTTGGATATCACTCGAATCATTGCATTCGCAGCAGGGGGCCGGAAGGCAGCGCCAAAACCGGGCGGCCGCCGGCTATTCGGGTATTACGCATGGCCACGGTTCGGTTTCGACGCGCCCATTCCCGACAAGTGCGGCGATGAAGCGGCGCTGTTCCAGTATTTCCAGGGGCACCCGGTCGGTCTTGCCGACGGATCGCTCCGGTCGCTGCGCGCGCTCTATGCGACGCGATTCGGCCGAGATTTCTGGCGCGTGGCGGGATCACATCGCTGGATGACATTCGACGTCACACCGCACGGCACGTCCGTGCAGGCGCTGCAAAGATACTTGATCGAAAAGGGAATTTACGAATGAACGCAAAGCACACGCCGATCGCCGGATTCCGGATCACGCGCCCCACGGCGAAGCGCGGCCGGCCGGCGGCCCGGCATCGCCTCGCCCTCAGCTCCGAAGCCAGGCAACTCCTCGACGCGCTGGTCGCAACCGAACTCCATCACAGCCTGGCGCGCGTCATGCGCAAGTCCGCCGTCGGGCACGACACACGGACGGCCAACATGCCGGCATCCCCGCCGCGCCGCGCCGTCTTCAACGTCGGGCGCATCGATCTCTCGAAGTGCCAGATGCCTGTCGAAACGATCGCCGACATAGAATTCTGGGGGCGCCGGGAAACACTCATGCACTTCGGGCACGACCCCGACCGGTAGCCGGCAACGACGACGAAGCCGCATGGCCCAAGCCGTCAACGATCGTGACTATCGCCGTTCCCGGTAACGATCGTTGACAGACGCCAACACCGCGAGAACAGCCCGACAGGCGCGGACTGATCCGATTGTTTCCACAGAAAGATCAGCCGCGTCTCAACATCGAGGCACCCGCCCTACCCCCTCCTCCCCGCCTGCTCCCGCAACCACGCGGCAAACGCGACCACCGGCTCGACCGCGACACTCTCCGGCGCCACATCGAGCCAGTACCCGAACGGCCCGATCGGCTGCACCGGCGACAGCCGCACGAGGCTGCCTTCGCCGATCTCTTCCTCGATCATGTTCAGGTCGACCACCGCCAGCCCCGCGCCCTTGCGCGCCGCGCGGATCGCCTGTTCGAGCGTGGAAAACTCGATGCCGTCGCCAATCCGCGCCAGCGGCACGCCCGCCTGCTCGCACCAGTCGGCCCACAGCGTCAGGCGCTTGCCTTCGTGCAGCACATGCAGCGACGGCAGCCGGCCGAGCAGCACGTCGAGCGCATCGCCGCGATAACGCGGTGCGCCGACGAGCGCATGCCGCTCCATCATCAGCAGCTCCGACTGCATCCCGGCCCGCGCCGCGCGCCCGAAGCGGATGTGGCAATGGCAATCGTCGGCCGGCTCCGTGCGGATCGACAGCTCGACGTCGGGCAGCGCCTCCGCGAGCGTGCCGAGCCGCGGCGAGAACCACTGCGTCGCGAACGTCGGCGGCAGCGACACCGTCAGCCGCCGCTTCGCACCCGGCCGCGTGGCGGCGATTTCGCCGACGCCCCGTTCGATCGTGTCGAACGCCTGCCCGATGAACGGCAGCAACCGCTCGCCGGCATCGGTCAGGCGCACGCCCTTGTGATCGCGCTCGAACAGCCGCGCGCCGAGCGCTTCCTCGAGCAGCCGGATCTGCCGGCTGACCGCCCCCTGCGTCACGCACAGCGAGACCGCCGCGCGGTTGAAGCTCAGGTGACGCGCGGTCTCCTCGAAAAATCGCAGCGCGATCAACGATGGCAGGCGTCGCATGATGTGTGTCCCTTTCGTTTGTATCGTTCGTATCGTTGCCGGCCGGCACCGCCGGCCCTCCTGCGGGCAGCCTTGTCACAGCAAGGCGCGCCGACTGCCATACCGCCAAACCCCGGCACCCTCCGTCGCCGCCATTCATCGTCCCCGCGCCCGCGGCCACCCGCCTACAATAAGCATCCCGCACCAAACACGACACCGCCCCGTGAGACGCAAGATGCCGGCGCTGAATGCGCTGAAAGCCTTCGAGATGGCCGGCCGCACCGGCAGCTTCACGCGCGCCGCCGAACTGCTCAACGTGACGCAGAGCGCGGTGAGCCGGCAGGTTCGCCAGCTCGAAGGCCAGCTCGGCGAAACCCTGCTCGAGCGCCGCCATCACCAGCTCGAACTGACCGCGGCCGGCCGCGTGCTGCTGCGCGCGCTGCAGCAATCGTTCGACAAGATCGAGCTGACCGTGCGCAGCCTGCAGGAAAAAACCCACCTGAACCGCCTGCGCGCGAACGTGCCGCCCACCTTCGCCGCGCGCTGGCTGATGCCGCGCCTCGGCCGGCTGCGCGACGCGCATCCCGAATTCGAGCTGAGCCTCACGACCCGCATCCACGACAGCCTCGGCGAATCGCGCGTGCTCGACTGCGCGATCCGGTTCGGCGACGGCGAATGGGACGGCTTCGACAACGCCCTGCTGATGCAGGAGCAGCATATCGCCGTCTGCGCGCCCGCGCTGTATGCGCGGCTGCGACAGGACGGCGCGCCGATCGACCTGAACCGCTTCACGCTGCTGCACGTGCTCGCCACCGACGACCAGCGCTACCTGACCTGGCAGCACTGGCTGAAGGCCGCCGGCATCGCCGACGTCGACACGCGCGGCGGCTACGAATTCGACCTGCTCGACCATGCGATCCGCGCGGCGATCGACGGCCTCGGGATCACGATCGCCGACCGCCACATGGTCGCGCGCGAACTCGCGACCGGGCAACTGATGCAGGTGCTCAACGTGCACGTCGACGGCCACCAGTCGTACTGGTTCGTCACGCGGCCCGAGCAGACGAATCTGCCGCATATCGTCCAGTTCCGCGACTGGCTGCAGCAGGAAGTGTGGCTCGCGAAGCGCCATCTCGAGCCGTCGTCGCCACTGCCGCCCGTGCCGCTGGCCTAGCGCGCGAACCGTCGCCGGCCGGCTTCGACCACCGGCCGCGGGCGACACCTTACCGGCTTCTACGCCCGGCCGCATTCGGACCAGTCGGAAAATACGACAGGCCTTCGCCCGCCCCGCCACCCACCCGCGCCGCAGCAGCCTTGCCGGACGGGCGACTCCGGCCGATCCGCCGAGTAACGTGCATTTTTCTCATGCTCGGCGCGTAAATAAGTCGTTTGTCGTGCGCTAAACGCATGAACAGAATGGCCTCTGTCCCGTGCCACGCGTGTCGCCACTCGAAGCGATCCGCCTGCATTCATCGGAGGAGTCACTTCATGCGCACCGAACGCAATTACGTGAACGGCCGTTTCGTCGCCCCGGAAAGCGACGCGTTCATCGTCGTCCACAATCCCGCCACCGAAGCGCCGTTCGCGCGCGTGCCGGCCGCGACGCCGGCCGACGCGCTCGCCGCCGTCGACGCCGCGGCCGCCGCTCAGAAGGCGTGGCGCAAGCTGCCGAGCGCCGAGCGCGCCGCATACCTGCACCGATTCGCCGACGCGCTGACCGCGCGCGCGCCCGCCATCGGCGCGGCGCTCGCGCAGGAATCCGGCAAGAGCGTCGAGGACGCATCGAACGAAGCCGTCTACGCGGGCCAGATCACGCGCTACCACGCCGAGTGGGCGCGCCGGATCGAGGGCGAGATCATCCCGAGCGACACGCCCGACGAGAACCTGTTCCTGCAACGCGAGCCGATCGGCGTCGTCGCGTGCCTGATCCCGTTCAACTACCCGGTCTACACGCTGCTGCGCAAGATCGCGCCCGCGCTGATCGCCGGCAACACCGTGGTCGTGCGGCCGAGCAACCACACGCCGGTGTCCGCGTTCGAGATCGCGAAGGCTGCCGACGACGCGGGCTTCCCGCCGGGCGTCGTCAACATCCTGACGATGGACCACGCAACGGCCGAAGCGCTGTGCACGCATCCGGCCGTCGGGATGATCACGCTGACGGGCAGCGTCAACGCGGGCCGCAAGGTGCTCGACTACTGCAAGGCGAACATCGCGAAGCCGTCGCTCGAACTCGGCGGCAAGACGCCCGCGATCATCGAGCCGGACGCCGACCTCGAACGCGCGGCCACCGCGCTCGTCGCGTCGAAAACGACCCATTGCGGCCAGCTCTGCACGGCCATCGAACGCGTGTACGTGCACGACAGCGTGCACGACCGCTTCGTCGCGCTGCTGAAGGAGAAGATGGCGGCCGTGCGTATCGGCGACCGTGCGGAAGACGCCACGCGGATGGGCCCGCTCGTCAGCGCATCGGCGCGCGCGCACATCCACGGAATGGTCGAACGCGCAGTCGCGGCCGGCGCGACGCTCGAAACCGGCGGCGCGATTCCCGCCGGCCCCGGCTTCTTCTACCCGGCCACGCTGCTCACCGGCGTGCGGCAGGACATGGAGATCGTGCAGGAGGAAACCTTCGGCCCGATCATGCCGGTGCTGCGCTACACGACGATCGACGAAGCGATCGGGTTCGCGAACGACCACCAGTTCGGCCTGTCGTCGGTGCTCTACACCGAGCACTACCGCACCGCGATGACCGTCGCGAACGCGATCGAAGCCGGCGAGCTGTACGTGAACCGCACGCCGGCCGACCCGTACCAGGGCTTTCACGCCGGCTGGAAGCGCTCGGGCCTCGGCGGCGACGACGGCAAGCACGGGATGCTCGAATTCACGCAGACGCGCCTCGTCGTCATGAAGTACTGACGACGTCACGCCAACGCACCGTTTCCGGCGCGCGCACTCAAACACCACGCCGCGCGCGCCGCCCCTGACCCAACCAGAACATAAAAAATCTGCAGGCCTCCGTATCGAGGACGCCTGATGGAGGAAGACATCATGCCGACCCAACCGTCGACGCCCGCCGCGTCGCTCGCGTTGCACGACACAGCGCTCGACGCGCATGCGTCGCAGCAATCGCGCGCACAACGCTACCTGCAACTGCTGCTGCTCGTGATCGCCGCCGGGGCGATCTACCCGATGCTGTATCTGCGGCAGGTGTACCAGCCGACGATGCTGCAGTTCTTCCGTATCGACGACGTGCAGCTCGGCTACCTGTACTCGTCGCTCGGCACGATCTTCCTGATCAGCTATTTGCCGAGCGGCTGGCTTGCCGACCGCCTGTCGCCGCGCTGGCTGATCTGCTTCTCGCTGCTCGCCACCGGCGCGCTCGGGCTCGTCTACACGACCAGGCCGTCGTTCGACATGCTGGTGCTGATCTTCGGCGGCTGGGGGCTGACCACCGGCCTTACGTTCTGGGCAGCCGTGATCAAGCGCGTGAACATGATCGCGGGCCCCGACGAACAGGGCCGCTTCTTCGGCCTGCTCGATGGTGGCCGCGGGCTCGTCGAAGCGCTGCTCGCGACGATCGCGATCACGCTGTTCGCCTATGTGACGCAAGCGCGCGGCGGCACCGATGCAGCCGGCTTCAAGCTCGTCGTGCACCTGTACGCGTTCTTCTGCATCGCGCTCGGCGTGCTGCTGGCCCTGGTGAAGGATCCGTCGCGCACGGGCGACCGCGCGGCGGCCACGAAGCGCCGTCAAGGCAACGTATTGACCGACCTGAAGACGCTCGCGGCGATCCCCGAGCTGTGGCTGGTCGCCGCGATCGTGTTCTGCGGCTACCAGGTGTTCTGGGCGACCTACAGCTTCTCCGCGTACCTGCACGAAGGCAATTTCGGGCTCAGCGCGACGGCGGCCGGCTTCATCACGACGCTCAAGCTGTGGATGCGCCCCGTCGGCGGCATCGGCGGCGGCTTCCTCGGCGACCGCGTATCGAAGGTGTCCGTACTGTTCTGGGCGCTGGTGCTCGCCGCGCTGTCGCTCGTCGGGCTGATCGCGGCGCCCGCGCACAGCCCGCAGGCGATGCTCGTCGTGCTCGTGCTGTTCATCGGCATCCTCACCTACGCGATCCGCGGCCTGTACTGGTCGCTGCTCGACGACTGCAAGGTGCCGACGCATTGCGCAGGTCTCGCGATCGGCCTGATCTCGGTACTCGGCTATTCGCCCGACGTGTTCGTCCCGCTGATCAACGGCTACGTGACGCAGACCTATCCGGGCGCGCACGGCTACCAGCTCTATTTCGGCTATATCGCGGCCATCGCGCTCTGCGGCGCGGGCGCCGCCGCATTCCTCAAGTACCGCCTCAACCGCATCCAGGAGTCCGCATGAAGATCGTTTCGCTCGAAACCCATATCGTCGCCGTGCCGCCGCCGCATGTCGGCGGGATGTACTGGATCTTCGTGAAGCTGAAGACCGACGACGGCATCGAAGGCGTCGGCGAGATCTACTCGGCGACGTTCGGCCCGAAGGCGATGGCCCCGATCATCGACGACGTGTTCGAACGCCACCTGCTGAACCGCGATCCGCATCACGTCGAGCGGCTGTTCCGCCAGGCCTATTCGAGCGGCTTCACGCAGCGCCCCGATCTCACGATGATGGGTGTCGTCAGCGGCCTCGAAATGGCGTGCTGGGACATCATCGGCAAGGCCGCCGGCAAACCCGTGTACGAACTGCTCGGCGGCAAGATCCATGAGCGGCTGCGCTCGTACACGTACCTGTATCCGAAGAACGCGAAGGGCGAATACGACTACGACGATCCCGATCTCGCGGCCGAATGCGCGGCCGAGAACGTGAAGCTCGGCTTCACGGCCGTCAAGTTCGACCCGGCCGGCCCGTACACCGCCTACTCGGGCCACCAGCTGTCGCTCGAAGTGCTCGACCGCTGCGAACTGTTCTGCCGCAAGGTGCGCGAGGCCGTCGGCAGCAAGGCCGACCTGCTGTTCGGCACGCACGGGCAAATGGTGCCGTCGTCGGCGATCCGGCTCGCGAAGCGGCTCGAGAAGTACGACCCGCTGTGGTTCGAGGAGCCGGTGCCCCCCGGCCAGGAAGAAGCGATCGCGCAAGTCGCGAAGCACACGTCGATTCCGATCGCGACCGGCGAACGCCTGACGACCAAGTACGAATTCCACAAGCTGCTGCAAGCCGGCGGCGCGTCGATCCTGCAGCTGAACGTCGCGCGCGTGGGCGGCCTGCTCGAAGCGAAGAAGATCGCGACGCTCGCCGAAGTGCACTATGCGCAGATCGCGCCGCACCTGTACAACGGGCCGGTGGGCGCGGCCGCGAGCATCCAGCTCGCGACCTGCACGCCGAACTTCCTGATCCAGGAAAGCATCATGACGTGGGGCGGTTTCCACGCGGAAGTCGTGAAGACGCCGATCCGCTGGGAAGACGGCTACATCATCCCGTCGAACGAACCGGGCCTCGGCATCGAACTCGACATGGACGTCGTGCGCCGTCACACGCCGTACACCGGCGAACGGCTTCACCTGCAGATGGGCGAACACCCCGTCGACGTGAAGGATCTCGCTCCCGCGAAGGGCTGAGCGCAAAGGACAGACATGAGCTACGACTACATCATCGTCGGCGCGGGCTCGGCCGGCTGCATCCTCGCGAACCGCCTGAGCGAATCGGGCCGGCACTCGGTGCTGCTGCTCGAAGCGGGCGAACGCGACGCGTCGTTCTGGTTCAAGGTGCCGGTCGGCTTCACGAAGACCTACTACAACCGGCGCTACAACTGGATGTACTACAGCGAGCCCGAGGCGCAGCTCGCCGACCGCAAGCTGTACTGCCCGCGCGGCAAGGTGGTCGGCGGATCGGGCTCGATCAACGCGATGGTCTACGTGCGCGGCCAGCGCAGCGACTACGACGACTGGGCGAACGCCGGCAATCCGGGTTGGGCGTACGACGACGTGCTGCCGTACTTCCGCAAGCTCGAAACCCATGCGGCCGGCACGACCGATCCGCAGCATCACGGCGCGACCGGGCCGATCCACATCACGTCGATGAAGGCCGATGTGCATCCGATCGTCCACGAATTCCTGAAGGGCTGCGGGCAACTGAACCTGCCGCGCACCGACGATTTCAACGGCGCGCAGTTCGAAGGCGCGGGCATCTACGACCTGAACACGAAGAACGGCGAACGCTGCTCCAGCAGCTTCGCGTACCTGCGCCCCGCGCTGGGCCGCGCGAACCTCACGCTGCGCTCCGGCGTGCTCGTGCGGCGCGTGACGTTCGACGGCACGCGCGCGACCGGCGTGGTCGTCGCGGGCGAACATGGCGACGAAACGCTCGCCGCCGCGCGCGAGGTGATCCTCGCGGCCGGCGCGGTCGATACGCCGAAGCTGCTGCAACTGTCGGGCGTCGGCGATCCGGCGCTGCTCGCACGCCAGCGCGTGCCGCTCGTGCATGCGCTGCCGGCCGTCGGCCGCAACCTGCAGGACCACCTGTGCGTGAGCTTCTACTTCAAGGCGAACCGTCCGACACTGAACGACGAGATGGGTACGCTCCTCGGCAAGATGAAGATCGGGCTGCGCTACCTGCTGACGAAGCGCGGCCCGCTCGCGATGAGCGTGAACCAGGCGGGCGGCTTCTTCCGCGGCACGGACGATGCGCCGGAGCCGAACCTCCAGCTCTACTTCAACCCGCTGTCGTACCGCATCCCGAAGAGCGACCGCGCGAGCATCAAGCCCGAGCCCTATTCGGGCTTCCTGATCGCGTTCAACCCGTGCCGGCCGACGAGCCGCGGCACGATCGAGATCGCGTCGAACCGCGCGGAAGATGCCGCGAAGATCCACGTCAACGCGCTCACCACGCAGAAGGATCTCGACGAAGCCGTGCAGGGCAGCAAGGTGATTCGGGCGCTGATGCGCGCGCCGGCGCTGAAGTCGATGACCGTCGAGGAAATCTCGCCGGGGCCGCAGGTCGATTCGGATGAAGCCATGCTGCAGTATTTCCGCGAGCAGTCGGGTTCGATCTACCACCTGTGCGGCTCGTGCGCGATGGGGCCCGACGCGGCGACGTCGGTGGTCGATGCGTCGCTGCGCGTGCACGGGCTGCAGGCGCTGCGCGTCGTCGATGCGTCGGTGTTCCCGAACATCACGTCGGGCAACATCAACGCGCCGACGATGATGGTCGCGGAGAAGGGCGCGGATCTGATTCTGGCGGATGCGTTGCGCGGCGACATGACGGGCGCGCAGGCAATCCGGCAGGAGACGGTCGCCCACTGAAGCACCCGGCACGCGCCACGCGTATCATCGTGCGCGCGTGCCGGCGCTCCCCGCCGGCCACCTCATTCCGGGGAGGCCACCCCATGATCGTTACCGTTCATCTGTTCGTGTCCAGCGGACGATTCCACTCGTTCACCGACATGCGCACGTTCATCGACGCACGCTACACCGAGGACGGCGACAGCATTCCTTCGGCGTTCATGACGGAAATCGCGCTGCGCGACTACGAGCCCGGATGCATCGAGGCCATTCATTCGGACGAGCCCGTTCCTGTCCCGCAACTGCTGAACGGCGCTTCCTGGGGATCGGCGTGGGTGCATGCCGTTCCTGCCGACCTCGTGGCCGACAGCGCAATCTGCGTGTACTCGCCCAACATCGCCACGACGCCCGGCAATGCGTCGGTAGACTACGTCGGCACCTACGAATTCGATACACGCGCCGACTGAACCCGAACCCGGTCTGCGTGAACGCGAGAGAGGCGGCGCGGTGTGCCGCCCCTCTCGCATTTCTTCGACACGTCGATTCACACCGTGGCTTCCACGACCTGCCGGCACACGTTCACGATCAGATCCCGCAGCCCGGCATGCACCGCGTCGCGTTCGAAGCGGGGATGCCACATGATCGAGATCGCGAGCGCGGGCGTCGCGACCGGCAGGTCGAACGTCACGACGTCGTGCCGCGCCTGCGCGGTGTGCTTCTCGGGCACGTGAGCGATCCAGTCCGAGCGCTGGGCGAGCTCGATGCCCGACTTGAAGTTCGGCACCACCGCGATGACGTTGCGCTCGCGCCCCTGCTCGCTCAGCGCATCGTCGATCGGCCCGTGAAAGCGCCCCTTGCGCGACACGCTGATGTGCGGCACGGACAAGTAAGCATCCAGCGTCATCCGGCGCCGCGCCAGCCGATGGCCCTTTCGCAGCACGCCGACCATGCGGTCGTCGAACAGCTTGCGGATCATGATTTCCGGACCGGTCTCGCCAATCACGCCGATTTCGATATCGATCTCGCCGCTGCGCAGGCGCGCCACGGTCTTCTCGTGCTTGGGCAGAAAGCGCAGCCGCGCATGCGGCCATGCATCGTGCGCCTGCGCGATGATGGGCACCGCGAACGAATCGATGAACCCGTCGTTCGCGCTGATGTTGAACACGCGCTGCGCGTCGATCGACCGGTGCTGTGCGCCGAGCAACAGCTCAACATCCTGCAGGATGCGGTCGAGCGGCTCCTTCAACCGACGTGCCGTTTCGGTTGCCACCATGCCCTTTCCCGCGCGCACCAGCACCTTGTCGCCGATCGCGTCCTGGACGCGGGCAAGGGTCCGGCTCATCGCTGACGGGCTCAGGTCGAGACTGCGCGCCGCGCCGGACACGCTTTCCTCGTCGATCAGCGCTTTCAGCGCCAGCAGCAGGTTCAGGTCGATCCGGTTCAACGCCGTACTCCTCGCAGATTTGCACCGAATGCATCATATATCTGCCAAACCTGCACTGTACACACGCCATCCTCGCTCCTACCATTCGGGCAATCGAATGGAGGAACGCATGGAGACGACGCAGGCGTACGACGAACAGTTGCGCGAGTCGCTGTTACGGGACTGGCAGGACCATACGAAGCAGCCGACCGCGGTCGCCGCGCGCTTGCGGGAGCGGCTTGCGTTCCCGCTGGGTGAGCAGGATCTCGTCGAACTGGCTGAGCTCGCGACGCACGTCTTCGGCGAGCATCTCGGCGACTGGCAGGCGGGAATGGGCTATCTCGACCAACTCGTGGACGCGTACAACGACGCACCGGCCGACTCGCTCCGGCGCATCGATCGCCAGCATGCGGTGCTCGAACGACTGGAGGACGTGAATGCGTCACTCGACAGGTTCGACGCCGACGATCGCGTCTACATCACGGCACTTGCCCTTCCCGCGATCACGCTGCAGCGATCGGTGGAGGAAGCAGAAACGGCCTTCGCCGAAGCGATGCAACTGCTCGCGTCGAACGACTGCCATGAGTACCGCAGGCTGTTCGGCGTGGTCACGGCCAATCTCGTGTGCGACCTGCTGGATCGTTCGGCGTTGTCGGCCGCCAGACGGCGCCTGCTCATCGTGCTCGCGGAGAAAAGCCATGCGCTGTGGCTTCAGGAAGGCGACGAGACGGACCGGGAGAAATCCGCGTTCCGGCTGATGCAGAGTTACCAGAAATGCAGGATGCCTGAAAATTACAGAAGCGGGCGCTATCCGCGGTATGGGTCGATCGAGCCGTAGCCGCGCAATCTCACCGCTTCACGCCGGTTCACGGCAGCTCAATTGAGCGCTGCCGTGACTGCGCTCCAGAAGGTCGGGTCTTCATCGCCCAGGGCCCACATCGACACGCCGGCGAGATCGAGCGTCTTCGCGAACTGCGCTTTCGCCTGAATACCCTGCGCCGTCTCGTACCAGAACTCATGTGCGCTGCCGTCCGCCGCGGTGTAGCGGACATGAGCGGCCTGGGTCGCCGCGTCCCACTGCGGCGTCGCGCCGGCCGAAGCGAGCAGCGCCGGCGTGTCCTTGTACGCGACCGACGTCCCTGTACCGGCAGTCAGGTTCCAGTCGTAACCGTAAGCCGGCAAGCCCAGCAGGATCTTGTTCGCCGGGATCTGTCCGGATGCGTATTGCAGCGACGCCAGCATCCAGTCGCTACCCGCGACCGGCCCCGGAGCCCGGCCGGGAACCGTCTCGTCGTAGGTCATCACCTGGATCAGGTCCGCGCTCCGGCCGAGCGCCGCGTAATCGTAGGGCCACGTCCACGTGTTGGTCGAATCGTCGCTCGTCTTGGCCGGCACGCTCAGCACCAGCGTGGAGTGGATCGCGTGCAATTGCGCAGCGAGGTCGGTCACGAAGCGGGTGTACGCATCGCGGTCCGCAGGATCGATGCCTTCGAAATCAAGATTGATGCCGGTCAGGTTCGCCGTCCTGGCAAGCGCAACGATGTTCTGGAGCGCGGCGGCGCGGTTGGTCACCAGGGCGCCGTGGGCAATCGCCGGATCGAAGTCCGTCGCGCCGAAATTGGAGAGGCTCGCGTACGACGCCCGCCCGGCAGCCGCGTCGCTCGCGATGAGGTTCGCCGGAAGCGTGCCGCTCAGCGTGCCGTCGGCCGCCACCAGGATGACGTCCAGCGACACGGCGGTGATCGGTGTGGCGGCAGCAGTGGCGGAATTCATCGAATCGCTGGTGCCGGTAAAGTAGCCGAGCACCTGTCTGGCCTGCGCGGCGACCGGTGTCGATGCGGCCGGGGCGCTGGCTGCAGGCGCGCCGGCGGCCGGCGCATTCGACGTTGGCGTGGCCGTGCTCGTTGCCGATGCGCCGTCACCGCCGCCGCATCCGAATAATGCGAGCGTGGCGCCGACGGCGCAGATCAGGCTGACTACTTTCATGGCGGTCCCGTTAGGCTCTTTCGTAGCCGGAATTAACGGTGCGTCGCGCAGAAACTTGAATGGATGCGCTCAAGCGCAGGCTCGCCGACGAAGAAACGAATCCCGCCTGCCTGAGCCGCGCGCGGGCAAGCGCGGCGCGGGCACCGGCGACACGGGGTCACGCGAGAAGATGCGGCGCACATGAACGCAAAAGGGCGGCACCGCGTGTGCCGCCCTTTCGCCTTGCGCTGCGATACGTCAATTCACGCTCGTGCGCTTCTCCACGAACCTTCGCACATACTCATCCGCCGGCCGCGACAGAATATCGTCCGGCGTCCCGACCTGCACGAGCGTGCCGTCTCGCAAAATCGCGATCCGGTCGCCGATGCGCAGCGCTTCGTCGAGATCGTGCGTGATGAACACGATCGTCTTCGACAGCGTCGCCTGCAATTCGAGCAACTGATCCTGCATCTCGGTACGGATCAGCGGATCGAGCGCGGAAAACGCCTCGTCCATCAGCAGCACATCGGTATCGGCCGCCAGCGCGCGCGCCAGCCCGACACGCTGCCGCATCCCGCCCGACAGCTCGTCCGGGTAATGATCGCCATACCCGTCGAGCCCGACCTTCGTCAGCCAGTTGCGCGCGGCTTCGGCCGCGTCGTGCCGCTTCTCGCCGCGCGTGCGCAGCGCATACGCGGCGTTGTCGAGCACGGTCTGGTGCGGCAGCAGCCCGAAGTTCTGGAACACCATGCTGACCTTGAAGCGGCGCAGCTCGCGCAGCCCGTGCGCGTCGAGCTTGATCACGTCGCTGCCGTCGATCACGATCTCGCCGGCCGTCGGCTCGATCAGCCGGTTGAAGTGCCGCACGAGCGTCGATTTCCCGGAGCCCGACAGCCCCATGATCACGAAGATCTCGCCCGACTCGATGCCGAGGCTCACGTCGTTGAGCCCGACGTTGCAGCCCGTTTCGGCCAGCACGTCGGCCTTGCGCTTGCCCGAGCGCAGCAGGTCGAGCACGCGCGCATGCGCGGCCTGCGGCCCGAACAGCTTGTACACGTGTTTGACGTCGATGGTCGCCATGTCTGTCTCCGTTCCTATGCACGCGACGACTGCGTCGCCTGATTCGAATCGACGCCCGCCGACTGCGCCTTGCGCGGCAGCCGGTACGGCACGCGCGACGCGCCCTTCTGCCGGCGCTGCTGCGCGAGCCGCCGCCGGGCGCGACGCTCCTGGCCGAAGCCCTGGCTGATCCGGTCGATCACGATCGCGAGGATCACGATCGCTAGGCCGGCCTGCGTACCCTTGCCGACGTCGAGCGTCTGGATGCCCGCGAGCACGTCCTCGCCGAGCCCGCGCGAGCCGATCATCGACGCGATCACGACCATCGACAGCGCCATCATCGTCGTCTGGTTGATGCCGGCCATGATGCTCGGCCGCGCGAGCGGTAGCTGCACGTTGACGAGCAGTTGCCAGCGCGTCGTGCCGAACGCGCGCGCGGCTTCCGTCACGTCCGGATCGACCTGGCGGATGCCGAGATCGGTCAGGCGGATCAGCGGCGGCAGCGCATAGATGATCGTCGCGAGGATCGCAGGCACCTTGCCGAGGCCGAACAGCATCAGCACCGGGATCAGGTACACGAAGCTCGGCAGCGTCTGCATCACGTCGAGCACCGGCAGCAGCATCCGCCGCAGCCATGCGCTGCGCGATGCAAGGATGCCGACCGGCACGCCGATCGCGACCGACAGCACCGTCGCGACGAGCATCAGCGCGAGCGTCTGCATCAGCTTGTCCCACAGGCCGAAGCAGCCGATCGCGTAGAGCAGCAGCATGAAGAGCACGCCGAGGCCGATGCGGCGCGTCGCGTTCCACGCGATCGCACCGACGACCAGCAGCACGAGCCACGGCGGCGCCACGCGCAGCGCGCCTTCGAGCGGCACGAGCAGGTAGCGCAGCACCAGCACGCTGAAGTGATGGAAGCTGTCGCCGTATTGCGCGACGAATGTTTCGAGCGCGCTGTTCACCCAGTCGGCGATCGACAGGTGCAGAAAGAAGCCGTTCATGATGATTCTCCGTCGCGCCGCGAAGGCGCGTGACGGCGGCGACAGGCGCGAGCCCGCCGCCGCGCGCAGGTTACGCGCCCTTCAGGCTGCCGGCGATCTTCTGCGCGACGTCGGCCGGCACCCACTGCTTCCACATGTCCGGGCGGGTCTTCAGGAACTGCGTGGCCATCGCCGCGCCGTCGATCTTCTTCGTCGTCATCTCGAGGATCGTCTGGTTCAGGAAGTCCATCGGGAAACGCACCTTGCCGAAGACGCCGATCAGATCGGGATTCGCATCGGCGAACGGCTTCGACACGCCGACCGTCAGCCGCGACACCATGTACGACGACGCGCACTGGTGCGTGCTGCTCTCGTCGCGCAACGTCTTCCAGCATGCTTCGTTATAGGCCGGCATCTTCAGCGCGGTGAACTTGTATTTCGCCATCAGCGCAGCCGGGCCCCAGTAATAGAACACTATCGGCGCGCCGCGCTGGTACGCGGATGCGATCGCCGCGTCCAGCGCCGCGCCGGTGCCCGGGTGGAAATTCGTGTACGACTGGTCGAGCTTCAGCACGCGCAACAGGCGCGTGTTCACGCGCTCGCAGTCCCAGCCCGTCGGGCAGTTCAGGAAGCGGCCCTTGTCCGGTTCCTCCTCGTCGGCGAACACCTGCTTGTACTTCGGCAGATCGTCGACCGACACGAGCCCCGGCGCGACCGGCTTGATGTTGCGCGCCGGATCGCCCTTCACCACGTAGTCGGGCACGAACCAGCCTTCCGTCGTGCCGCCCGGCAGCGTGTCGCCGATCAGCTTCACGGCGCCCGACGAGACGGCCTTCGCGGTGATCTCGCTGCGGCCCGTCCACTGCTCGGCCCAGATCTGCAGGTCGTTGCGCGCGAGCGCCGTTTCGGTGGCGGCCGTGCTGCCCGGCACGACGTCCGTCTTGCAGCCGTAGCCCTTCTCCATGATCTGCCGCAGCACTTCGGTCGCGAACGACCCGCTCTCCCATGTGATGCCCGCGAAATGGACCGTCTTGCCGTCGGCGCACGCGCCGCCGGCCGCATGGGCCGCAGGCGCGGACAGGATCGCCGCGGCGGCGAGAAGGACCGTTTTCAGTCGTCGAATCTGCATGGTGGGTCGTCTCCAAATCGAATCTGTTGTTTGTGCGTCGCGGCATGCGCGGCGACCGGCGAATCGTGAACGCATCCACGTCCGGTCAGTCTGCATGTTTCAGCCGCCAATTTGTTTAGGGAAACGAGTAATTCCGATCATTGCAATCGGCAGCGTCAATCGATCTCCGGTCGCCCCGTCAGGCCCACTGGACGGGCCTCGCAGCCGATTTTCCCCGCCCGCGAACGGCCCGGCCCGGGCGGCGTCGCACCCCCGTTCGACCGTTGCGCGACCGGCGTTGCGGCGCGGCGCCGCGCACCCCGTTTCGACTGTCGAAACGGGCTGTCGCGACCCCATTGGCGAACCCGATCCCATCCATCGAAATTACTCGCTTTCGATTCCTTTTCGGCTTGGGAAGAATGCGCGGAGTCATCGGAGGAGACACGACCCGACGCTGCCGGTTGCCGCGCCGCCGCGCCTTGCGCGACCCGGCGCCGCGCGCTGCATCGGGTCGCCCCGGATGACGGGGCGCGCCTCGCCGGACGCGCTCACGACAACCGATACAAGCTGGATATCCCGGAGATCTCTCAATGAAAAAGACCCTGACGGCGCTCGCCGTAACGGCAACCTTCGCAGCCCCCGTGTTCGCGCAAAGCAGCGTCACGCTGTACGGCGTGATCGACGAAGGCCTGAACTACACGAACAACGTCGGCACCGGCCACGTCTACGAGATGGCGAGCGGCTACGCGCAGGGCAGCCGCTGGGGCCTGAAGGGCAGCGAGGATCTCGGCGGCGGCATGAAGGCGATCTTCCAGCTCGAAAACGGCTTCGACGTGAACACCGGCCGGCTCAACCAGGGCGGCCGCATGTTCGGCCGCCAGGCCTACGTCGGCCTGAGCCAGACGCAGTACGGCACGCTGACGTTCGGCCGCCAGTACGACTCCGTCGTCGACTATCTCGCGCCGACCACCGCGAACGGCAACTGGGGCGGCTACCTGCTCGCGCACCCGTTCGACAACGACAACACCGACAACTCGTTCCGCCTCGACAACACGGTGAAGTACGCGAGCCCGAACTTCGGCGGCTTCCAGTTCGGCGGCGCGTACAGCTTCAGCAACAGCACGAACTTCTCGGACAACCGCGCGTACAGCTTCGGCGCGCAGTACCAGAACAACGGCCTGCTGATCGGCGCCGCGTACCTGCAGGCGAACCATCCGGGCGACGGCTCGGCCGGCGCGATCACCGCGAACGACGCGAGCTACATCGCCGAGCGCATGCGCGTGTTCGGCGCGGGCATCAACTACACGTTCGGCCCGGCAACGGTCGGCTTCGCGTACACGAACTCGAACTACAAGAACCCGACCGGCAACGGCTACCTCGGCAATCCGGGCGCGATCATTGCACCGGGCGCGACGGTCAGCGCGATCAAGTACCAGAACTTCGAGCTGAACGGCTCGTACCAGATCACGCCGGCGTTCATGGTCGGCGCGCAGTACGTGCTGTCGCTCGAGAAGTACGACGCATCGACCGGCAACGCGAAGCCGAAGATCCACTCGGCCGGGCTGATGGCCGACTACAACCTGTCGAAGCGCACCGACGTGTACGTGCAGGCCGCGTACCAGCACATCGCCGGCGACAAGACGAACTCGATCCTCGACAACGCGTTCATCCCCGGTACCGATGCGCCGTCGTCGACGTCGAACCAGGTGGCCGTGCGCGTCGCACTGCGCCACAAGTTCTGATGTAACCCGGTTCTCCGTTCTTCACGCGACACCCGCGCCGGTTGGCCCGAGGTGTCTTTGCCCGCCCGCAAGCGCAAGCCTGCCGGCGGGCTTTTTCATGGTGCCTCGCCAATTTGCGGCGCGCGGGCGCGACAGCGGCTACCGCGTCGACCGGACCCACGCGTTCGACGGCCGTACGAAAATCCCCGACAATCGCTTCCAGCCTTTCATGTCCGCTTGCGCCCGTCTCGATCCCGCGCCCGGCCGCTACGCTCGCCGCGCTTGCGCTGCCCGTCCGGCAGCGCACGCCGCACCGCGTTCGGGTCGATCGCCGATCAGCCGCAGGCGACACGAAGGCCGTTCACGCTTGCGCATTGCTCACAATAGTTTGCAATTGGGCGTCAAGCCGGTCGATATGATCTGACAGTCACGATCGGATCGGTGTCGGCCGACGCAATCCTGCGGCCGCGCGCCGCCACGAGCCCAAACGGCTCGACGAACATAACGCATCGGGGGCCACGGCAATGGAGCGCAATGAAAACCAAAAATCGCACGGTGCCGCGGGCTTCTGGCGACGCACCGCCGCGTTTTCGATCGATTCGATCCTTCTCGGCTTGATCGGGCTGGCGATCGCGATCCTGTTCTTCGATGCCCTTTCGACGATTGGCGAATGGGGAAGATTGATCGGCTTCCTGATCGGTTCCATTTACTTTGGCCTGCTCGAGGGGGGAAATCGGCACCAGTCGCTCGGCAAGCGAGTGATGAAGATCCGTGTTGCCGATAGCGCCGCCCCTGACGGATCCGGTCCCGGGTACGTTCGCGCGTGGGCACGGTACACGCTGATCGCCGTTCCGCTGATACTCGGCGGCATCGGCTTTATCGACCTGCCCGCGCTTCGCGATCCGGGCATGGAATGGCTCGCCACCGCAAACGGCGCGGTCATGTTCTTCTGGGTCCTGGCATTGCTGTACCTGTTCGTTTTCAACCGGCCGAGCCGCCAGTCCGTGCATGACCTGCTCACCGCCAGCAGGGTCGTGCATGTCGCGGCCCCCGTCGAGGAGGCCACTCCGGTTGGCCGGAAGCACTGGGCGATCCTGGCCGTCCTTGGCCTGCTTATGTTCGCCGGCAGTCGTTTTGCGGCAACGCGGCTGATCGACGACGATCGCATGGCCGATATCCGTCAGATCCAGCGTGCGACCGCCACCGTTCCGGGCGTGATCCAGAGCGGCGTCTGGATCGCCAACATGCGGGGGAGCGGCCCGGCGGGCCAGATGCCGAAAGCCATCGCCACCATCACCGTGCTCTCGAACACGCCGACACTGCTGAACAAGGCCGGGGCGACCGCTGTCGCGCACGCAGCGCTTTCCACATCGGCCTGGCTGCGAAAACAGGATCTCGTCACCGTGGTGAGCGTCCGCGCGGTCAATCTTGGCATTGCGACGTGGCGAAACCAGTTTTTCATGGGTCGCTCGCCTGCCGAATGGGCCACGATGGACGGCACCGAGCCGATGTGAGGAAGCCGGAATGAGTGACATCGGCATCGACCTGCCGCTCTGGATCGTGCCGGTCATTGTCGGCGCCATCTACTGGCCGTTGACGCTTTTTTTCGGGGCCCTCTGCCTGTATGTCGGCGTGGCGCGCCTGCGCGGCATCGGTCGAGTCGCCTTCATCGTCATCGCGCTCCCGCTCATCGCCGTGGCGTGCCTCGGGATCTACTACGTCATCGCCGGATATTGAGCAGCAGCGCATGGCGTCGTGACGGCACGATTTCCGCGAAGATCCGGTCGCGATCCGGCCATCCCGGCTCGTGATGCGCCAGCCCGTCCCGTCAACCGTAACAGGTCGACAGACGGCCATCCGTCGATACACTGTGTGCCGCCCCCCATCCGAAGGAGCGTCACTTGAAGCATCGGCACCGCGTGCAGCCCGCATTCGCCGTCACCCCGGCCACCACCCTCGGCACCGGCCCGCGCAACGCGCGGATCGACCTGCTGCGCGGCGTGTCGATCGTGCTCGTCCTGCTGCATCACTTCAACATCCCCTACTCGCTGCGCGACACGGCGCTCGCACGCGTATTCGGCTGGGACGCGGTGCACGCGGTCGCGCGCAACGGCAACTACGGCGTGACGATGTTCTTCGTGATCTCCGGCTACCTGATCACGTCGAATGCGCGCCGCCGCTGGGGCAGCCTCGGCGCGGTCGACGTGCGTTCGTTCTATGTGTCGCGCGTCGCGCGCATCGTCCCGTGCCTGCTCCTGCTGCTCGCGCTCGTCAACGGCCTCGCGGCGGCCGGCGTGCCGATCTTCCAGAACCATGCGCCCGAGGGCATCGCCGTGTCGTTCTGGCTCGTGAATCTCGCGTCGCTGACGTTCTGGATGAACGTGCTGATCGGCGCGTACGGGTGGGTCAACTACGCGCTCGGCGTGCTGTGGTCGCTGTCGGTCGAAGAAGTGTTCTACCTGTCGTTCCCGCTGCTGTGCATCGGGCTGCGCCGCGATGCGCGGCTGGTTGCGTTCTGGGTGGGTATCGCCGCGATCGGGCCCGTGTACCGCTTCACGCACGCCGGCGACGAAGGCGGGTTCCTCTATGCGTACTTCGCATCGTTCGACGGCATCGCGATCGGCTGCTGCACCGCGTTGCTGGCCGAGCGCGCGAACTGGCAGCGGCTGGCCGCGCCGCTCGTGCAGTGGCCCGTCGCGGCGGCGATGGCCGCGCTTTATCTCGCGTGGCCGATCGCGGAAAGCCATGTCGCCGGCGTCACCGCGATGGCGCTCGGCACGGCCGTGCTGCTGATCGGCGCGCGCGTCAACGGGGAGCGCGTGCCGGGCCGCCTGCTCGCGCCGTTGTGCCGGGCCGGCAAGCTGAGCTACGAGCTGTACCTGTTCCACCTGATCGTGCTCGGCGGGCTGCGCACGTTCTGGCCGCCGTCGGCCACGCATGGCGACGCGAAGCTGCTGTTGCTGATTGCGTATCTGGTGCTGTCGGCGGCGCTGAGCACGGCGATCGGGCGCGGCTATGCGACACCGCTCGACCGCTTCATCAAGCGGGTTGCGTCGCGGCCGTCGACGCGCGTGCCAGACGGCGCGCGCTTCTAGCGCGCCATCGGCAATCGCTGCCGGGTAGCCGGGAGAACAAGAAAAAATCGGCCAGGGCCCGGCCGTATCGCTTGACGATACCGGCCGGCCTGACCGCAAGCCCCGCGTACAGTCGATCGAAATCGTCGATCAGTCGAGATAGTCCGCGTATTCCTTGCGCGTATAGCTGGCGAGCGACTGCCACGGCAACGTCTCGCGCCGCGCGGCCGGCGCCGGCGTCAACGTCAGCTTGCGCACCACGCGGCCGTCGGCACTCCGGTATTCGACCGACAGCGGCGCCTGCAGCTTCTCGCTCCACAGGATCCGGTTCATGCCGCGCGCGCCGGGCGTGTCGACCGCCTGCTCGTACCAGCGGGTGCCGGGCGTATCGCCGCGCTTCGCCACCGCGAGCCGCTTCAACTGCGACGGCGGCGTGACGTAGTACGCGTTGTCCCACGAGCCGTCGAAGCCCGTGGTTTCGTACTCGGCCGGCGGCACGCCGACAACCGTCCGGTTCGCCGCGTCCACGTACTCGATGCGCGCCGTCTTGCCGTCGTACGTCACGTGCCGCGCGGCCGCCTGGAAGTTGAAGTGCTTGTGGCCCGCGTGGGCGGCGGCCGGCTGCACGCCGGCGCGAGCGCCCGCGTCGTGATCGTGGTCGTGATCGTCACCGTGCCCCCCTGCCGCCGCGACGGGCAGCACGCGTTCGACCCACACATGCCCGTCGCGCCGCACCATCCGTTCGCGATACGTCGTCGTGCGCGTCACGCCGTCGGCCGACACCGTGCGGCTTTCGTGCAGCAGCACGGCGTCGAGGTCCGCTGCGGCAAAGGCAGGGAGCGCGGTCAGCCCGCACACCATGGCACCAAGAAGGCGGTGTTTCATCGAGTCGTCCCGTTCATCGTCAAGCCGCCGCGCTCAGAAACCGAACGCCGAGCGCACGAGACCGAACACCTTCGTGTTGTCGATCGTGCCCTTGAACGCCTTCGCGTCCGCACCATCGGCGAACAGCATCACGTCGCCGCCGCCGTGCGTCTCCGAGCCCGCACTGCCCATCCGCACGCCGACTTCCTGCAGATACGCCTCGTTCGTCGCGGTGGCCGAATCGACCGACGCGCGCACGTTCGGCCGGTTCGCACCGTTGCCGAACACCAGCGTCGTGTAGGTGTTGCCGTCGGCGTCCTTGCTCGGCTGGCCGTCGCGATAGTTGCGGCTGATGTCGAGAATCGGGTTGCCGCGCTTCGAATAGCCGTTGATCGTCATCGTGTGGTCGTGGTCGGCCGTCACGACGATCAGCGTGTTCGACAGGTCGACCTTCGACAGCGCGACGCGGATCGCTTCGTCGAACGCCACCGTGTCTTCCAGCGCGCGCTTCGCGTTGGTGCCGTGCAGCGCGTGATCGATCCGGCCGCCCTCGACCATCAGGAAGTAGCCGTTCGAATTCTTCGACAGCACGTCGATCGCCTTCGACGTCATCTCGGCAAGGCTCGGCTGCGACGGCCCTTCGCCCTTGCCCGCGACACGGTCGAGCTCGTACTCGAGATGGCTCGTCGAACTGAACAGGCCGACCAGCTTGCCGTTGCCGGCCTGCGCGAGTTGATCCCGGGTCGCCACGACCGTGTAGCCCTTCGCCTTCATCTCGTTGAGCAGGTTGCGGCCGTCCGCACGCCCGCGCTTGTTGGCCACCGGATCGAACGGCGTCCAGTGATTGCGGCCGCCGCCCATCAGCACGTCGACGCCGTCGCCGAGCGCCGCGTTGTAGCCCGCGCCGCCCGGTGCGGCCTGCGCGGCGATGTCGTACTGCGCATCGCGATGGCAGATGTGCGAATAGGTCGCGGCAGGCGTCGCGTGCGTGAGCTCGGTCGTCGTGATCGAGCCGACCGCCTTGCCGCGCGCCTTCGCCAGCTCCAGCAGCGTCGCGACCGGCTGGCCGTTGCCCGGCGCACAGTTGTTGACCGTCTTGTTGCCGTTCGCGTCGTTGCCCGGCGCAACCGCACGCGTGTCGGACGACATCGACAGCACTTCGTTGTTCATCTTCACGCCGGTCATGTACGCGGCCATCGACGGTGCGCTGTCGGTGGTCTGCGCGTCGTTCGAGAAGGTCTTGACGCGCGCGGTGCGGGCCAGCTTCTCCATCGTCAGTTGTCCCGACTCACCGACCTTGTAGATCCGGCTCGCCGTCACGGTCGTCGGCCCCATGCCGTCGCCGAGAAAGAAAATCACGTTCTTCGCCTGGCCGGCGGCCTGCGCCGCGCCGCATGCGAAACCCGCGACGGCCAGCGCCGCCGCGATGCACTTGATGGTCGACATCCTGTATTCCCCTGTACCCGTATGGTCGGCGCTCACAGCTGCACCGCGGTGCGCACCAGCTCGAACACCTTGTTGTTCTCGATCACGCCGTGGAACGCATCCGCGCCGCGGCCGATCGCACCGAGGAACACATCGGTGCCGCCGTGCGTCTCGTTGCCCTTGTCCATGCGCACGACCGCCTCCTGGCGATAATCGTCGGCGCCCGTCACCGCGTCGGTGAGCGCGGTGCCCGCGCGGCTGCCCTGCACGCGGTTCTCGCCGTTGCCGAAGCCGATGATCGTGTACGGCGCGCCGTCCGCATCCTTCGCGACCGCGCCCGTCTGGTAGCTGCGCAGCACGCCCAGCACGCCGGGCTTGCCCGCCTCCGTCTTGCCGGTGCGCGCCGCATAGCCGTTCAGCACCAGCGTGTGGTCGTGGTCGGCCGTGACGACGATCAGCGTGTTCTTCAGGTCGGGATCGGTCTTGCGCACCTTGTCGATCGTGGCCTTGATCGCGTTGTCGAACGCGACCGTGTCCTGCAGCGCGCGCTTCGCATTGGTGTCGTGCAGCGCGTGATCGATCCGGCCGCCCTCGACCATCAGGAAATAGCCGTTCGGGTTCTTCTGCAGCACGTCGAGCGCGCGCGTCGCCATGTCGGTGAGGCTCGGCTCCTTCGTCGCGCCGCGATCGAGGTCGTAGCTCATGTGGCTCGACGAGAACAGGCCGACCAGCTTGCCGCCCTTCGTCGCATCGGCGGCCAGCAGGTCGTCGCGGTTCTGCGCGAACGCATAACCCTTCGCCTTCAGTTCGTTGACCAGGTTGCGCCCATCGGTGCGCTTGCCGCCGCCGTCCTTCGGCACGAAGAATTGCGTGCCGCCGCCGAGCACGACGTCGACGCCGTCGCCCAGCGCACCGTTGTAGCCCGCGCCGCCCGGCACGAGCTGCGCGGCGATGTCGTTCTCGGCGTCGCGATGGCACACGTGTGCGTATGTCGCGGCCGGCGTCGCGTGCGTGACGCGCGTGGTCGTCACGACACCGGTGGCCAGCCCCTTCGCCTTCGCGATCTCGAGCAGCGTCGTCGCCGATTTGCCGTTGTTCGTGCCGCAGTTGCCGGTGAGGCTCGCGGTCGGCTCCATCGCCTTCGTGTCGGGCGACATCGAGATCACTTCGTTGTTGGTCTTGACGCCGGTCATGTACGCCGACATCGACGGCGCGCTGTCCGTCACCTGCGCGTCGTTGGAATAGGTCTTCACGAATGCGGTTTCGGGCAGCGTGTCGATCGTGAGCGCGCCGTCTTCACCGACCGCATAGATGCGCGCGGCCGTCATCGTCGTGATCCCCATGCCGTCGCCGAGGAAGAAGATCACGTTGCGCGCCGCCGCCTGCACGGGCGCGGGCGACGTGCTGCTGGTCGGGCCGTCGTCGCTGCCGCATCCGGCCAGTGCAAAGGCGCCCGCGCACAGCAGCGCCGCCAGTTTGATTCGATTCATGTTGCCGGTTCCCCCCGCCATTGATGCTTTCGAAATGAAAGGCGATGGTAGGAACCTGATGTGACGGCAATATGAATGCTAATTGGAAGGATTCGAAGGACTTTCGAAAGGAGAAAGCGAGGCGCCACGATCGGGCGCCCCGCGTGCTACGGCGTCATTCCGTGTGTTCGGCGGTGGCGCTGCGCACGGTCACGATGCGCGCAGGCGGTATGTTTGCCCACACGATCCGGCTGCCGCAGGCAACAAATGCCGAATCGCCGAGCGGATGACGGCCGGGCGGCCGCAGGTCGTACGTGAACTGGATCATCACGCCGTCGGCCGACAGCACGCGATGGCATTGATCGACGATGGCCGTCACGTCCTGCCGCGGCAGCGTGCGCAGCGGCAGGCACGACACGATCGCGTCGACGCGCGCGTCGGGCGGCAGCAGCCGCTCGAGCTGCCGCGCATCGCCCGATACGATCGAGATACCCGGAAAGCGTCGCCGCAGATGCTGGACGAACGCCGGCGAACGCTCGACCACGACGAGGCGCCGTGGCGCGACGCCGCGTTCGAGCAAGGCTGCGGTGATCGCGCCGGTGCCGCCGCCGAGCTCGACGACCAGCCCGTCGCCGTCCGGCACCGCATCGGCCATCTCGCGCGCCAGCTGCCGCGAACTCGGGCACAACGCGCCCACCGAGGCCGGACGGCCGACCCACTCGCGCACGAACAGTGCCGAGACACGCCACGCGTTCGGCCACATCATGCGCAGCCCTCGAGCGGTTGCACCGTCGGCCGCGACGTGCCGATGGCTGCGTGGAACAGGGCTACGGCGACACGGGGCTTGGGCATGCGCATCCTCCTGGACGAATCGGTCCGTCGCAGGAAGAGCGACGTTCAAATCGATTCTAGGAAACGCAAACTTAAGGCGACGTGAAGATTGTCCCTGATTCCACTGATCAATTCGCGCCAGATCGGCCGCCGGATGCCCGATCAGCGATCGATGCGCTGCTGGAAATGCGCGGGATAGCGCTCGCCGACGATCCTGATCTGCTGCAGCGCGGCCTCGATCGCGGCGAGATCGTCGGCCGTCAGCACGACGGCGGCCGCCCCCACGTTCTCGTCGAGCCGGTGCAGCTTCGTCGTGCCCGGAATCGGCACGATCCACGGCTGGCGGGCCAGCAGCCAGGCCAGCGCGATCTGCGCGCGCGTCGCGCCCTTGTCGGTCGCGATCCGGCCGAGCAGGTCGACGAGGCCCGCGTTCGCCTTGCGGTTCTCCTCCGAGAAGCGCGGCACGACATTGCGGAAATCGTTCTCCGCGAACGTCGTGTTCGCATCGATCGCGCCGGTCAGGAAACCTTTGCCGAGCGGGCTGAACGGCACGAAGCCGATCCCGAGCTCCTCGAGCGTCGGCAGGATCCGCGCCTCCGGCTCGCGCCACCACAGCGAATACTCGCTTTGCAGCGCGGCAACCGGCTGCACCGCATGCGCACGGCGAATCGTCTGCTCACCGGCTTCCGACAACCCGAAATGCGCGACCTTGCCTTCGCGGATCAGGTCCTTGACCGTGCCGGCCACGTCCTCGATCGGCACGTTCGGATCGACGCGATGCTGGTAGAACAGGTCGATGCGATCGATCTTCAGCCGCTTCAGCGCCGCGTCGGCCACGTCGCGGATATGCGACGGCCGGCTGTCGACGCCCTTCATCGGCTGGCCGTCCTCGAAACCGAACTTGGTGGCGATCACGACCTGGTCGCGAAACGGCGCGACCGCCTCGCCGACCAGTTCCTCGTTGACGAACGGGCCGTACGCTTCCGCCGTGTCGAAGAACGTCACGCCGCGCTCGAACGCCGCGCGGATCAACGCGATGCCGCTCGCGGTGTCGGTCGCGGGGCCGTAGCCGTAACTCAATCCCATGCAGCCAAGCCCGATTGCCGAGACTTCGAGGCCGCTCTTACCAAGCATGCGTTTTTGCATGACGCTCTCCTGCTGAAGATGAAAAGGATCGACGGGATGCCGAGGAGGCCAGTGTAGGTTGATGGATACGGCTCAACAATCGGCGTACCATTTCATGCGTTACTGAGGAAAATTCACAAATGCTCCGCACCGGCATCGGCGAACTGACGACCTTCATCACGATCGCGGAACAGCGCAGCTTCAGCGGCGCGGCCCGCATCCTGGGCGTATCGCCGTCGGCGCTGAGCCATGCAGTCCGTCACCTCGAAGCGCGGCTCGGCGTGCGGCTGTTCAACCGCACCACGCGCTCCGTCGCACTGACGGAGGCCGGCGAGCAGTTGCTGCTGCGCGTGCGGCCCGCGGTGGCCGATCTCGAGGATGCGTTGAACGACGCGGCCACCGCCCGCAACCGGCCGTCCGGCCAGATCCGGATCAGCGCGTCGGAAGCCGCGGCGCGCCCGCTGATCCGGCATGTGCTGCCCGCGTTCGTCACCCGCTATCCGGACATCCACGTCGAGTTCGTCACCGATTCGCGCCTCATCGACATCGTCGAGCACGGCTTCGACGCCGGCATCCGGGTTCACGAAGACGTGCCGCGCGACATGATCGCGGTGAAGTTCGGCGACACGATCCGCTTCGTCGCGGTGGCGTCGCCCGACTACCTGTCACGGCACGCGCCGCCGGCGCGACCGCAGGACCTCGTGGATCATCGATGCATCCGCTACCGGTTCGAAAGCGGCGCGCTCTATCGATGGGACCTGATCCGCAAGGGCAAGCGCGTCAGCGTGGATGTCGACGGGCCGATGACGCTCGGCAACCAGGGGCTGATGATCGACGCCGCGCTGGCCGGCATCGGCATCGCGTGGGTCACGGAATCGCGCGTGGCCGATCACGTCGCCGCCGGGCGGCTCGTGCAGGTCTTGCCGGAATGGAGCCAGGATTTCGGCGCGCTGTGCCTCTACTATCCGGCGAACCGGCATCCGCCGGCGGCGCTGCGGCTGTTCGTCGAAGCCGTGCGCGAGTGGGTGGCCGCGGGGCGCGAAGCGGTGCCGGCCTGAGCGCATGCGCAAGCGCTTACGCACATCATCGCGATGAATGTCAGGCCGCGCGGCACACGCTCAACGCGTGGCGCGCATCAGGATGTTCGCGAACGGCAAACCATCGTCGTCCTCGTCGCGCCGCGAAATTTCGTCGAAGCCGAGCCGTGTGTAAAACGCATGGGCATCGCGATTGTCGGCGTACACCTCGAGTTCGAGCGAGCCCTTGAGCGCGAGCGCATGCTCGACCAGCGCGCGGCCGATCCCGTGGCCCTGCATCGCCGGCGCGACGAACAAGCCGCCGATCGACGCGTCGAGCAGGCCGATGAACCCGACCGGTTCGCCGGCACGACACGCAACCCAGGTCTCCGCGTTGGGTAGATAGATCTCTTCGATCAGCTTGCGCTGCTCGCGCAGCCGCGCATCGCCGAGAAACGGATGCGCAAGCAGCGATGCGTCGAACCAGATGGCCGACAGCGTGTGCAGGTCGGATGCTTCGTAAGCGCGAATCTCGATTGCCATGTTTTGGTGTTGCTCAATGCGTGCTGCGGACGACGAACGCACCCCGGCGCATTCGTCGATGCGGTATGCCGCGCGCGCTGCCTGAAGCCTCGCGCGCGGCACCGCATTACCGCAGGTTGGTTCTCGCCAGCTCGACGATCTCGTCGCCGCGCCCGCTGAGGATCGCGCGCAGCATGAACAGGCTGAAGCCCTTCGCGTGCGCGATCTCGATCTTCGGCGGCATCGCGAGCTCGTACTTCGACGTGACGACGTCGACGACCGCCGGCCCGTCATGCGCGAACGCCATGCGCAGCGCTTCTTCGACGTTCTCCGAATGCTCGACGCGCACGCTGAAGATGCCCGCGCCCTTCGCGATCGCCGCGAAATCGGTCGGGCTCAGGTCGACGTTCGTGTCGAGATAGCCGGCCGCCTTCAGCTCCATCGACACGAAGCCGAGCAGGCTGTTGTTGTACACGACGATCTTGATCGGCAGCTTGAGCTGGCGCGCGGTGAGCAGATCGCCGAGCAGCATCGACAGCCCGCCGTCGCCGGACAGCGACACCACCTGCCGCCCCGGATGCGCGCCCTGCGCGCCAAGCGCCTGCGGCATCGCGTTCGCCATCGACCCGTGATTGAACGAGCCGTGCAGTTGCCGCTTGCCGTTCATCGTCAGGTAGCGCGCGGCCCACAGCGTCGGCGTGCCGACGTCGGCCGTGAAGATCGCGTCTTCCGCCGCGACTTCGTCGACGATCTTCGTCAGGTATTGCGGATGGATCGCGCGGCCCGGCGGCTCGGCCACCGCGAGATCGTCGAGGCCCTTGCGCGCCGCCGCGTAGTGCTTCAGCGCGTTCTCGAGGAAGCGCCGCTGCGTCTTGCGCGTGAGGCGCGGCAGCAGCGCCGCGATCGTTTCCTTCACGGTGCCGACGAGGCCGAGCGCGAGCGGCGCGCGATGGCCGAGCTGCGAGCCCTTCCAGTCGATCTGCGCGACCTTCGCATTCGACGGATAGAACGGCCGGTACGGGAAATCCGTGCCGAGCATCAGCAGCGTGTCGCACGATTCCATCGCGTGATAGCCCGAGCTGAAGCCGATCAGCCCCGTCATCCCGACGTCGAACGGGTTGTCCCATTCGACGAACTGCTTGCCGCGCAGCGCATGTACGACCGGCGCGCCGAGCGTGTCGGCCAGCGCGACCACTTCATCGTGCGCGCCTTGCGTGCCGCTGCCGCACAGCAGCGTGACCGCGTCGGACGCGTTGAGCAGCGCCGCGAGCCGGTCGAGATCGGCGTCGGCCGGCAGGATCGACGGCGGTGCCGATTCGCTCCACGCCGGCAATTCTTCCGGGCCGTCGCCGAGCGCGATGTCGCCCGGCAGCACGATCACCGCGACGCCGCGCTCGTCGATCGCGGTGCGCATCGCGCGCGCGAGCACGCGCGGGAACTGCGACGCGTTCGTCACGAGCTCCGCGAAATGGCTGCATTCGCGGAACAACTCCTGTGGATGGGTTTCCTGGAAATAGCCGAGCCCGATTTCGGTCGACGGAATGTGCGCGGCGATCGCGAGCACCGGCTGGTGATTACGGTGGCAGTCGTACAGCCCGTTGATCAGGTGCAGGTTGCCGGGGCCGCAACTGCCCGCGCACACCGCGAGCCGCCCGGTCGACGCGGCATCCGCGCCGGCCGCGAATGCCGCGCTTTCCTCGTGCCGCGTATGCATCCAGCGGATCGAGCCGATCTGGCTCAGGCTGAACGACAGGCCGTTCAGGCTGTCGCCCGTCACGCCCCAGATGCGCTCGACGCCCGCTGCCGCCAGCGTCTTCGCCAGGTATTCCGCCATCGTCTGTCTTGCCATGATGCCCTCGCTCGTTGATGGGTCGTCACACGAATGAATCGGCTGCGGTGGCCACCTGCGCCACCGAACGGACGAGCATACGCGATCGCTTCGCGCGGCGTCGTGAACGTGCGACGCGCTTGCGCGCGTTTTGTTCGATCCCTTTCGGCGGTGTCGGGCAATCGTCGCCGTTTCGTCGGCCAGCCGACGGTGTCGCCGGTCAACGCTTGTTCAGCTCCAGTCGGAAGCGGACTCGTCCGGATCGACCAGCGTCAGCCCCGCCGACGGCAGCGGCAGCGCGGTCTTGTAGCGCACCTGCTTCAGCGCGAAGCTCGACCGGATGTTCGACACACCGGGAATCGTCGTCAGCCGCTCGATGATGAAACGCTCGAGCGTGCGCATGTCGGGCATCACGACGCGCAGCAGGTAATCGGCGTCGCCCGACATCAGGTAGCACTCCATCACCTCCGGCCGCTGCGAGATCGCTTCCTCGAAGCGCTGCAGCGCATCCTCGACCTGCTTCTCGAGGCTGACCTGGATGAACACGTTGATCCGCAGCCCGAGCGGCTCCGGGTCGAGCAGCGTGACCTGCTGCCGGAACAGCCCGAGCTTCTCCAGCGCGCGCACGCGGTTGAAGCACGGCGTGGCCGACAGGTTCACCGCGCGGGCGAGTTCCGCGTTCGTGATCCGCGCGTTCTGCTGAAGCTGGTTCAGGATGCCGATGTCGATGCGGTCGAGCCGCCGCGGGTTTGCGCTCATGGTCGAAATATTCCGGAAGAGTGGCCGTAGCCGGAATATTTACACTATCCACAGCAGAATTCCCAATGAAATCAGACGCATATTTTGCGGATCGGCGGGTAGCATGATCCGACCGATTGCCACTGATTGCGCGCCGCTCCGAACCGGTGCGCGGGAGACCTGCGATGACGGACCTGTCGAACGGACTCGACGCCACGCGGCGCGCGAACCTCGCGCACGCCGACGCCGACCCGGAAGAAACCGCCGAATGGCTCGACGCGCTCGACGCGGTCGTCGCGCACGTCGGCAAGGATCGCGCGCAGTTCCTGCTCGACCGGCTCGCCGCGCATGCACACGCGAACGGCCTCGCGGCGGCGCGCGGGGCCGTCACGCCGTACGTGAACACGATCGCCGCTCACGACCAGCCGCCGTACCCGGGCGATGCCGAGCTCGAAGAGCGGCTGTCGGCCGCGCTGCGCTGGAACGCGCTCGCGATGGTCGTGCGCGCGAACCGCGCGTACGGCGAGCTCGGCGGCCACATCGCGAGCTACGCGTCGGCATCCGACCTGTTCGAAGTCGGCTTCAACCATTTCTTCCGCGCGGCAACGGCCGACGGCAGCCGCGAGCACGGCGAGCCCGGTGAACGCGGCACGGGCGGCGACCTCGTCTACTTCCAGCCGCATTCGTCGCCGGGCGTCTATGCGCGTGCCTATCTCGAAGGCTTCCTCGACGAGGCGCACCTGAAGCACTACCGCCGCGAGATCGCCGGGCCCGGCCTGTGTTCGTACCCGCACCCGTGGCTGATGCCCGACTTCTGGCAGTTCCCGACCGGCTCGATGGGGATCGGCCCGATCAACGCGATCTACCAGGCGCGCTTCATGCGCTACCTGCAGCATCGCGGCCTCGCGAACACGGCCGCCCGGACGGTGTGGGGCTTCTTCGGCGACGGCGAGATGGACGAGCCCGAATCGCTCGGCGCGCTGTCGCTCGCCGCGCGCGAGGGGCTCGACAACCTCGTGTTCGTGATCAACTGCAACCTGCAGCGGCTCGACGGCCCGGTGCGCGGCAACGGCCGTGTGATCGACGAGCTCGAGGCGCTGTTCGCCGGCGCGGGCTGGAACGTGATCAAGGTGTTGTGGGGTTCGGACTGGGATCCGCTGTTCGCGCAAGATCATGCGGGCGCGCTCGCCCGCGCGTTCGCCGACACCGTCGACGGCCAGTTCCAGACTTTCTCCGCGAACGACGGCGCGTACAACCGCGCGCGTTTCTTCAGCCGCGACCCGGCGCTCGACGCACTCGCCGCGCAACTCACCGACGCGGAAATCGACCGCCTGCGCCGCGGCGGCCACGATGCACGCAAGCTGCACGCCGCGTATGCACGGGCACTGACCCATCGCGGCCAGCCGACCGTGATCCTCGCGAAGACGATGAAGGGTTACGGAATGGGCACGGCCGGCCAGGGGCGGATGACGACCCACCAGCAGAAGAAGCTCGACGTCGACGACCTGAAGGCGTTCCGCGACCGCTTCCGGCTGCCGCTGTCGGATCTCGACGTCGAGCAGCTCACGTTCTACAAACCAGCCGAAGACAGCCCCGAGATGCGCTACCTGCACGCTCGCCGGGCTGCCCTGGGCGGCTATCTGCCCAGAAGGCGGATGGCGGCGTCGGAGGGGCTCACCGTCCCGCCGATGCCGGCCTGGGGTGCGTTCGCGCTGGACGCGGCGGGCCGCGAGATGTCGACGACGATGGCGCTCGTGCGCATGCTGGCCGCGCTGCTGAAGGATCCGGCGCTCGGCCCGCGCGTCGTGCCGATCGTCGCCGACGAAGCGCGCACGTTCGGCATGGCCAACCTGTTCCGGCAGGTCGGCATCTACTCGCCGCTCGGGCAACGCTACGAACCCGAGGATCTCGGCTCGATGCTCTACTACCGCGAGGACACGCGCGGACAGATTCTCGAGGAAGGCATCTCGGAGGCCGGCGCGGTGTCGTCGTGGATCGCCGCCGCGACCGCGTACAGCGTGCACGACCTGCCGATGCTGCCGTTCTACATCTACTACTCGATGTTCGGCTTCCAGCGCATCGGCGACCTGATCTGGGCCGCTGCCGACCAGCGCTCGCGCGGCTTCCTCGTCGGCGCGACGTCGGGCCGCACGACGCTCGGCGGCGAGGGGCTGCAGCACCAGGACGGCAGCAGCCATCTGGCGGCGTCCACGATCCCGAACTGCCGCGCGTACGATCCGGCGTTCGCATACGAAGTCGCGACGATCGTCGATGCCGGCATGCGCGAGATGGTCGAGCAACAGCGCGACGTGTTCTATTACGTGACGGTCATGAACGAGAACTACGCGCAGCCGTCGATGCCCGACGACGATCCGGTCGCGCGACGCGAAGGCATCCTGAAGGGCATGCACCGGCTGCCGTCGGATTTGAACGCAACGGCGCGCGTGCAGTTGCTCGGCGCGGGCGCGATCCTCGGCGAAGTGCTCGCCGCGCAGCGGATGCTGAAGGACGACTGGGGCATCGATGCCGCCGTGTGGAGCGTCACGAGTTTCAGCGAACTGCAGCGCGACGGGATGGAAGCCGAACGGCTGTCGCGGCTCGGCGATGCGCCGCGCGGGTCGTATGTCGAAGAGAGGCTTGCCACGACGCAAGGCCCCGTGATCGCCGCGACCGACTACGTGCGCGCGGTGCCTGAACTGATCCGTGCGTACGTGCCGCGCCGCTACGTGACGCTCGGCACCGACGGGTTCGGTCGCAGCGATACGCGCGAGGCACTGCGTGCGTTCTTCGAAGTCGATCGGGCGAGCATCGTGCTTGCCGCGTTGAAGGCGCTTGCCGATGAAGGCGAGATCGATGCGCAGATCGTGCGCGATGCGCGCGAGCGGCTTGGCAAGATCGAGCAGCAGTCTGGTGCGGCACCGTGGCAGCGCTGAGCGGTGCGTCGTTTGTCTTCGTGCGGGGCGTCTGAACGTCCGAGCGCTCAGGCGTCGAGCGCCCTCCATCGGCACAACGTAAGCGCATTCCATCGAGCATCGCCAGCAAACAGCCCCCACCCGCGCACCGTGACGCCGCTCGCGCACCCCACCCGCTGAAACCCCCACCTCGACCGACGCATCCGTCGGTCGCGCCTTTACCGCTTGCACACGCCTACAACGGCAGCGCATGCGTCGACAGAATCTCCTTGAGCACCATGAACGAACGCACCTGCCGCACACCCGGCAGGTATAGCAGCTGCTCGGCGTGCAGCCGGTTGAAGCTGTCGTTGTCGCGCGTGCGCACCAGCATGAAGTAGTCGAATTCGCCGGTCACGACGTGGCACTCGACGCACCCCGACACTTTCTGTGCGGCCTTCTCGAACGCGGCGAACGCTTCGGGCGTCGAGCGATCGAGCACGAAGCCGATCACGACCAGCATCCCCGCGCCGAGCGGTTTCGGATCGAGCAACGCGACGATGCCGCGGATCAGTCCCATTTCCTTCAACCTTTCGACGCGCCGCAGGCACGCCGGCGCGCTCAGCTTCACCTTTGCCGCCAGGCTCACGTTGGAGATCGACGCGTCCTGCTGCAGTTGCCGCAGGATCGCGCGGTCGATGCGATCGAGCGCCGGTGCGGCGTCGGCCGGCGATGCACTGCCTCGATTTAATTTCATTGCGTCATCCTCCAGCTCAACGATTCAAAATTGCTCATGACGTTCTCGTATCGTCGATAACGTAGGCCACCGCAATTTATTTCGCAAGCTCATTTCTCACGCTTCTGCCTATCATTTTTCTCGTCGGGACGCGGCCAGCCGGCCGCACCCGAACGAATCCGTTTCCCGCCCTGTCCACCGCTTTCCGGAGCACGCCGATGAACCTGCAACGTTTCCCCCGTTATCCGCTGACGTTCGGCCCGACGCCGATCCAGCCGCTCAAGCGCCTGAGCGAGCACCTCGGCGGCAAGGTCGAGCTGTATGCGAAGCGCGAGGACTGCAACAGCGGCCTCGCGTTCGGCGGCAACAAGACGCGCAAGCTCGAATATCTCGTCCCCGACGCGCTCTCGCAGGGCGCGGATACGCTCGTGTCGATCGGCGGCGTGCAGTCGAACCAGACGCGCCAGGTCGCGGCCGTGGCCGCGCATCTCGGGATGAAATGCGTGCTCGTGCAGGAGCACTGGGTCAACTATGAAGATCCGGTATACGACCGGGTCGGCAACATCCAGCTGTCGCGCATGATGGGCGCGGACGTGCGGCTCGTGTCCGACGGCTTCGACATCGGCATTCGCCGCAGTTGGGAAGAAGCGATGGAGAGCGTGCGACAGGCGGGCGGCAAGCCCTACCCGATTCCGGCCGGCTGTTCCGAGCATCCGCTCGGCGGGCTCGGCTTCGTCGGCTTCGCGGAAGAAGTGCGCGCGCAGGAGGCGCAACTCGGCTTCAAGTTCGACTACATCGTCGTGTGCTCGGTCACGGGCAGCACGCAGGCGGGGATGGTCGTCGGCTTCGCGGCCGACGGGCGCGCCGACCGCGTGATCGGGATCGACGCATCGGCCACGCCCGAGCGCACGCACGAGCAGATCACACGCATCGCCAGGCACACCGCCGAACTCGTCGATCTCGGCCGGCCGATCACCGCGGCCGACGTGGTACTCGACACGCGCTACGCCGGCCCCGAATACGGGCTGCCGAACGACGGCACGCTCGAAGCGATTCGCTTGTGCGCGCGGCTCGAAGGCATGCTGACCGATCCGGTCTACGAAGGGAAATCGATGCACGGGATGATCGACAAGGTACGGCTCGGCGAATTCGAACCGGGGTCGAAGGTGCTGTATGCGCATCTCGGTGGTGTCCCGGCATTGAGCGCGTACAACGAGATCTTCAGGAACGGGTAACGGAATTGCACTGGAACCCACGCCGACTCACCGCGGGCCGTGAGCCGGCGTTCCAGGCGTGGACGCGTCGCTCGACGCGCTCCAATGCGATTAAATCGAAAAATCCGACAAGAATGAATAGTTGGAACAAGCGACTCGTACTTGTTCAATATTCGTCCAGAGAACCATTCCGTAACATCCCCGGCATTCCAAACGGCCGGAGCGAGGGACCACGCATCGGCTTGAAGGCCCATTCGTCCGAGGTCGAAAATCCGCTCCGCTCGTCCGCTTATCATCTTGTCCGGCACGCCCCCACCGAGGGCACCGGCATCCGCTTTCCCCCGCGTCACGTCACGGGCCCCGCACGCGGCCCCCCGTGCGCTTCGTCGGCCCGACCGGCGCGCCGGCCGGATATCCGGCCCGTTCTACCTTGCCTGCCTGAGCGCCCTCGCGCTGTTGCTCCCCGGTTTCGCTCACGCACAAGTGCCCAATGCAGGGCAGTCGTTGCGCGACGTCGAAACCGTCCGCCCCACGCTGCCGGCCCCCGCCGCACCTGATCTCGCCGTTCCCGCACAACGCGACGAAACCGTACCTGCGGATACCGACGGTCCGCGCATCCCGGTCAGCGCCTTCGACATCGAAGGCAACCATGCGATCGACGCCGCGCCGCTGCACGCGTTGCTTGTCGATCTCGTCGGCCGTGAACTCGACTTCGCCGCACTGAACGAAGCCGCCGGCAGGATCACAACCTATTACCGTGAGCACGGCTACGTACTGGCCCGCGCCTACCTGCCGCATCAGGACATCGTGGGCGGCGTCGTCCGCATTGCGGTCATCGAAGGCCGCTACGGGCAGGTCGAGCTGCGCAATCGCTCGCGCGTGCTCGACGGCGTGCTGCGGCAACCGCTCGGCGCGATACAGGCCGGCGATATCGTGCGCGGTGCGGATCTCGAACGCACGCTGACCTTGCTCGACGAACTGCCCGGCGTCGCGGCGAAGGGCACGCTGCGTGCAGGCCGGCAGGCCGGCACGACCGAGCTGCTGATCGATGCGGAGCCCGGCCCGTTCGCCACCGGCTCGCTCGAACTCGACAACTTCGGCGATCCGCTCACCGGGCGCTACCGCGCAACCGGCAGCCTCGCCGTGAATTCGCCGCTGCGGCTCGGCGATCAGCTCACGCTGCGCGGCCTCACCAGCAACACGAACCAGCGCTACTACCGCGCGGGCTACCAGGCGCCGGTCGGCCCGGCTTCGACCCGGATCGGCGTCGGCTATTCCGAGATGAACTACCGGCTGGGCCGCGAGTTTCGCCCGCTCGGCTTCCACGGCCGCGCGAGCGTGCAGAGCGCGTTCGTCACGCAGCCGCTGCTGCGCGGCCGTCGCGCCAGCCTCACGGCGCAGGTGCTCTACGAAAACAAGAACCTGCACGACGACTACGGCGTGTTCGAGTCGGTCAACAGCAAGAACATCGGCCTGTGGTCGTTCACCGTCAACGGCAACAGCAACGACGACGCATTCGGCGGCGGCCGCACGGCGTTCTCCGCAACGCTCGGCATCGGGCGGGCACGCGGCAACGACGCGCTCGACATGAACACCTACGCGAAGACGTTCGGCCGTTTCACGAAGCTGAACCTGAATGCGCTGCGGCTGCAATCGCTCGGCGCACGGCTCCAGCTCCATACGCAATTCAGCGCGCAGCTTGCGTCGCGCAATCTCGACGCATCCGAAAAATTCAGCCTCGGCGGCCCTTACGGCGTGCGCGCGTATGCGCTCGGCGCAGGTAGCGGCGACCAGGGCTGGCAAGCCAGCGCCGAGCTTCGCTACCTCGCCGCGCCGGGATGGCAGGTGAGCACCTTCGTCGATACCGGCCGGATGCAGATCAACAAGCAGCCGTGGCGCAACGAACTCAACACGCTCCAGCTTTCGGCGGCCGGGGTCGGCGTGAGCTGGTACGGCACGAACCGGCAAGTCAGCGTCACCGCCGCCTGGCCGCTGGGCTCGGCCGACGACGTACCGACGGTCACGCGTTCGCCGAGCGTCTGGTTGCAGGCCGCGCAGTATTTCTGAGCTGCCTTCGGGATATGACCGGCTTGGGGTGACGTCCGGGCCGGACAACAACGATGGGCGGCAATCGCGATGCCGTCGTCATCGGGGAGACCGGGTCGCTCCGTTCTCCTCCTTCGATTCATCAGGCATCCATATCGATGGCTTGCCGGTGAGTCAGTTCAACCATGAGGAAACCACCAAGATGAACAAGACCTATGCACTCGTATGGAACAGCGCGCAGCGATGCTGGACCGCGGTAGGGGAAACCGCACGCCGACGCGGCAAGGCAAGCGGCGGCAAGCATGCCGCCGTCGCCGCCGTCTCGCTGCTCGGTTTTGCCGCACTGCCCGCCTTCGCGCTGCCGTCCGGCGAATCGATCACGTCCGGCAAGGCCGACATCGTGCGCTCCGACGACGGCCGCACGATGAACATCAACCAGCATACCGACAAGCTCATCACGAACTGGCAGGACTTCGGCGTGGCGGGCGGTGAACGCCTGTCGTTCAACCAGCCGACCAGCCAGTCGCTTGCGCTGAACCGCGTGATCGGCGCCACCGGCAGCCGCATCGACGGCCAGATCTCCGCCAACGGCCGCGTGTTCCTCGTCAACCCGAACGGCGTGATGTTCGGCTCCGGCGCGCAAGTCAACGTCGGCGGGCTCGTTGCCTCCACCCAGAATCTGTCCGACGCAGACTTCCTAGCCGGCAACTATCGTTTCTCCGGTACGTCGACGCAATCCGTCGTCAACGACGGCACGATCACCGCCGCCGACGGCGGCAGCGTCGCGCTGCTCGGCGCGCGGGTCGCCAACAACGGCACGATCCAGGCGAAGCTCGGCAGCGTTGCGCTGGGCGCGGGCACCGCGTTCACCGTCAACTTCGACGGCAACGGCCTGCTGAACCTGCAGGTCGACAGCGGCGCGGTCGATGCGCAGGTATCCAACGGCGGCCTGCTGAAGGCCGACGGCGGCGCAGTGCTGATGACCGCGCGCGCGGCCGGCAACCTGCTCGATGCGGTGGTCAACAACACCGGCACGATCGAGGCGCGCGGCCTGAACGCGCATGGCGGCAAGATCACGCTCGACGGCGGCACCGTGAAGGTCGCCGGCAAGCTCGACGCGAGCGCGAGCGAAACCGGCGCGCCGGCCGGGTCGGTCACCACGCGCGGCGAACACGTCTACGTGGCGAACAACACGCAGGTCGACACGCGCGCGGGCAACGCCGCCGGTACGTGGACGATCGAGGCGGCCAACGCCAATATCGGCGAGGCCGACAAGACGCCGAAATCGCGCGGTTTCAACAACAATTCGGGCCTCTCGGGCAACAACGCGAAGGGCGACGGTAACGGCGACGTCAACATCGGCTTCGGCAAGGAAGGCGCGGGCACCAACGGCGGGAAACCGCTCGGCAACAACATTGGCGGATATCGAACCGCCGACGAATCGGCGATCAATGCGGATACGCTGTCGCGCAACCTCGACACGACGAACATCGCGTTGACGAACACGAAGGGCGACCTGACCGTGGGTGGCCCGGTCGCGTGGACGAGTGACAACGCGCTGACGCTGACCGCGAAGAACGGCAACGTGAACCTGAACAAGGCGGTGTCGGCCAGCGGTGAGCATGCGAGCCTGCTGCTGAACGCGGCGAACCGGATTCGCGTGAACGACGCCGTGAAACTCACGGGCGGCAACGCGCATCTCGAGCTGAATTCGAAGAACGGCCACACGTTCGCGAACGACAATGCGATCGTCACGCTGTCCGGCGACAACGCGTCGTTCAGCGCGAATGGCGAAGACTACAAGGTGCTGCACACGCTCGCCGATCTGCGCAACGTCGATGCGGATCTGGATGGCCGCTACGTGCTCGGCAACGGTATCGACGGCAAGCACACCAGCTTCACCAGCATCGGTGGCGAATACGGCTCGTTCTACGGCACGTTCAACGGCCTCGGCAACACGATCAGCCGCCTGAACGTCACCAACCCCGGCAGCGGAATGGTCGGCCTCTTCGCGATGAACTTCGGGCGCCTCGCGAACCTGTCGTTGAAGGACATCAGGACGACGGCACTGACCTATCGTTACGGCTTGCCGGTCTCCATCGGCACCCTGGCTGGCTGGAACTTCGGTGAAATCTCGAACGTGAAGGCGAGCGACGTCACCGTGTCCGCCAATGGCCGCGCGACTATCGGCGGCCTGGTCGGTGAAAACTTCAGCGGCACGATCGATCGCTCGAGCGTGAGCGGCCAGGTCGACGGCGATCGGGAAACCCTCGCGATCGGCGGGCTGGTCGGCGAAAACCACGCGATGACGTGGTCACCCGCTGCGAAGATCAGCAACAGCCACGCCAACGTCACTGTCCGCACCCCGCGCGGCAACAGCGTTGGCGGCCTCGTCGGCGTCAACAGCGGCGTGATCGAGCATTCGTCGAGCGCAGGCCGCGTCCTTGCCAACGGCAATGACATCAGTGTCGGCGGCCTGGTCGGCGTCAACCGGAAGGGGGGTGTCATCACCGGCTCGTCGTCGTCCGCCTTCGTGGCGGCCGGTCATGGCAACAACGCTGGCGGCCTCGTCGGCCTCAACGACGGCGACATCGACGTATCCCGCGCCGACGGCGACGTCGTGGCGGGCAATGCCGGCTCGACGGGCGGGCTCGTCGGGCAGAACCGCGGCCGCATCACGACTTCGCAGGCGAACGGCAACGTGAAGACCGGGGCATCCAGCCGCGCAGGCGGTCTGGTCGGTTTGAACGAGGGCGTCATCGCGCGTGCAACGGCTGCAGGCAGCGTGGTGACCGGGACGAACAGCAGCGCGGGCGGCCTCGTCGGCCGCAACGCCCGCACCGGCGACATCCAGGCATCGACCGCAAGCGGCAACGTGCAGGTCAACGGCCGGGGGGCGCTCGGTGGTCTCGTCGGCGTCAACGAAGGGGCCATCGACGCCTCCACGGCCGAAGGCATCGTCACCGCCGTCAATGGCGGTAACGCAGGCGGCCTCGTCGGGGAAAACGCCGGCAAGATCGCCAAATCCACTGCGTCGGGCAAAGTCGTTGGCAGCAACGGCAGCACCGTGGGCGGATTGGTCGGCGGCAATACCGGCTCGATCGCATCGTCGAGCGCATCCGGCAACGTGCAGGCCGGCTTCGACAGTGTCGCGGGCGGCCTTGTCGGTTTCAACAGGGGGAGCGTCGAGCGCTCGAGCGCATCCGGTAACGTCACGGCTGGCGCGAGAAGCACGGCTGGCGGCCTGATCGGCCATAACGCCGGAACCGTGCTGGCGTCGAGCGCGGCAGGCAACGTCGCGGCAGGCGGGCAATCCGACGTCGGTGGCCTGATCGGCCGCAGCGAAGGCGGCCGTGTGACGCAATCGAGCGCGTCGGGCGACGTGGAAGCCGGCGACAGCAGCATGGCCGGTGGTTTGATCGGCCGTGCCGGCGGTATCGTCGAAGCATCGAGCGCCAGCGGTTCGGTTCACGCTGGTGCGTACAGCCAGGTTGGCGGCCTCGTCGGGATCAACGTGGGTTCGATCGCCAAATCGTCGTCGAACGGCACCGTCTCCGGCGGCCGTTATTCGAACCTGGGCGGGCTGGTCGGCATCAACCTCGGCAGCGTCGAGCGTTCGACGACGAATAGCCGCCTCTCGCTCACCAACGCCGATACGCAGAACTACGGTGCGCTCGCTGGCATCAACTTCGGGGTGCTGAGCGGCAATCTCGCGAGTGACAAGAGTGTCGTGCTGGTCGGCAGCAACCGCGGTCTGTTGAAGGACTAAGCGGTTGGATGGACGGAGGCCGGCGTCGCGTGATGCGATGCCGGCCTCCGTACCATGCATGGGTCACGCCAAGCGGCGGACTCACGATTCGCTTGATGCATCCGGTCCCTTACATTTCGCGCGCCGGATGCAGACCGACAAGCAGGAACAACGCGTGATCCGACGATAGGCGGCCCGATCGCGGAATAGCACGTGACGACCGCAAGCGACACGTTGCGCGACACCGGCCGTTGCCTCGATCATTTTTACGCACGCCGGGCGGCAAATGATGCGCAGGCAGCCTGCATTGCCGAGTGCTTCCTGCTCATGCCTGTTCAACAAGGCGTGGGCCGGCAACACATCCGATGCGTCGACCAACGTGTCAACCAGACTACGCACCGACCCCGAGCTGGCGCCGCCCCAACGGCGTCCCTTCATCGGCAACCCGCGCCCGCGCAACGCAATGTAGATCTCATCGAGCAGCGTGCGCGTCAGGTCGCGCTCTAGCGGCAGAAGCCTGAATTTCGACAGCGCAGTCGCATCCGGCACATCCTTGATCGCCAAATCAATGCTCGCGACGACGGAAAATATAGTACTAGTCCTATACCTTTTAACGGTCACTTCAGAGATTGTCATATATCGCTCCGCGTCATTGATTTTTAAAATTTCACCCATTGATTCAACACTGATGTTTGTCGCTCTCCGGCAGAGACCAGTCCGGAGCAGATCCGAAATTGATGGCCGCGAGCACGGCGTAGCGGGGAGAAGCAACCATCCGTCTCCGAACATCAAGCGCGTTCGGTGAAATTCGGACTAACGAGAGCCCGGACGGATCGATACCATCGCCGCGCGAGATCGGAATCTTTCAGTTGCATCTATCCCGGTTGTCGACCAACGAGACCGTGCATCGGCTGAATAAGGGAAAACAAGCAGTCAGGGTACAGACGCCGAATGCGATGAAAAGCTCGGAACCGGGATTGATATCTCGCTGATCAAGTGCGCGATTTTTCTTTACCTGGATCGGTTATCCATACCTGGATTGCTTCACCAGGAAGCAACTGCTCAGGCGCCATTTAGAACCTCGACCCGAGTGTCGAGGCATTATTGACAGATTTCGAAGGGAGAACAAGAAAACAAATAAATCACTTAATTTAGTTATCCATAAATAATTCTCGGAAATCACCATGACGGGAAGTTTCCGCTGGATATTTTCTTTTTTATTAAAACTGAGCGAACTCGAAATGAAAAAAATTACGATGATGATGGCGGCAGCGGGTGTGGCATTCGTGGCGATGAACGCGGCTCACGCGGCAGACGGCACGATCAGCTTCAAGGGTGAGATCACTACGGCATCGTGCGCGATCACCGGCGGCAACGGCACGACCGTTGGCGGCGGCAAGGGTGCGCAGACGATCGACGTCAAGCTCGGCAAGGTGAGCGTGGACGCACTCGGCGGCACGAGCGGTAGCGGCATTGCAGCAGGTACGGCGATCAACCTGAGCCTCGATTGCGGCGCGACCGCCCAGGGCCTGACCACGGTCAAGGTTCGCTTCGACCCGACGGGTGGTTCGGGCGTGGACGGCGGCAACAACAAGCTGCTGAAGACGACGGGCACGGCCAAGGGCGTGGGCATCGGTATCTACTCCACCGACGGCACGCTGCTGAACCTGGGCGCCAACGAGACGTTCGACGCAGCGCTGGTCAAGGGCGGTACGGAAGATGTGCCGACCTACAAGGCCGACCTCGCGATGCGCGCCGGCTATGTGTTGAGCGGCAAGGCCGAGTCCGTCGTGGCCGGTACCGCGGACGGTACGCTGCCGTTCACGCTGACCTACGAGTAAATCAGCCTCTCCCCCTGGGCGGGGGAGCGATTCCCCGCCCGCAACCGGATTCCAATCCCTATGAAACGATTCTCCTTTGCCGGGCTGGCCCTGGCTGGCTCGCTGTTGTTCTCTTCCGGCGCCTCGTTCGCAGGCATCACGCTCGACGGAACCCGCGTCGTGCTGGCTGCGCCGGGCAAGGAAGCATCGCTCATGGTCCGGAACAAGGCAGCGGACGACGTCATGATCCAGACCTGGATGGATGTGAGCGATGGAGACGCGAAGGTGGACGTACCGTTCGCCATTACGCCGTCACTGACTCGCCTCGGTGGCGAGAAGCAGCAGACGCTGCGCATTCTCTATTACGGCCAGGGCTTGCCAGCCGATCGCGAGTCGGTGTTCTGGCTCAACGTGCAGGAAATTCCGCAGAAGGCCAAGGGCGACAACACGCTGCAGATCGCCGTGCGTCAGCGCATCAAGTTCTTCTACCGGCCCGCGGGTTTGCCGGGCAAGGTGGAGCAGGCCCCTGCGCAGCTTCGCTGGCGGCTCGTGCAGCGCGATGGCCGGGCGCAGCTCGAAGTGAACAACCCGTCGTCTTATTTCATTTCGCTGGCGTCGGTAAAAGTACAAAGCGGAGGTCGCAACTACAAAGCGGCAGCCGAGATGGTGGCGCCGTCCGCGACGCGCTACTTCGATGTGAAGGATCTGCCGGCCGGCGCCGCTGGCACAGGCGCGAAGGTCCATTTCGAATCGATCAACGATTACGGCGCGATCGAATCCCACGACAGCACCACGGCTGGTTGAGGCAACCGACTCGACACGTCGTATTCCTATTCATCTTCGTTACCCCGGGGCGCTGGCTTCGGGGAGGGGCGTGTTCGCGCTGCGAATGCTCAGGAGGTGATGCAAAAGAGAGAAAAAGGTATGGAAAACGTCAGGAAGGACGCCGATATTCATATGGCCGCTCAGATCGGTGTGCCGAGCCTCGCGTTGCTCGGGCTCGTGCTGTCTGCGTCGGGCCATGCCGCGGAATTCAACGATTCCTTCCTGCGTAAAGACGAAGGGCCGGTCGACCTGCGTTACTTCGAGAAAGGCAGCGCGGTCCAGCCGGGCAGCTACGACGTCGATGTCTACCTGAATCACACGCTGATCAAGCGCGGCAACGTGGCGTTTCTCGCGGACGCCGAGGGTGTGGTCAAGCCGCGAGTGACGCTCGGGATGCTGCGTGCGGCCGGTGTCAACATCGCGCGGCTCGAGAAGGACGGGCGCATGACCGCCGGCGCTGACGACGAGACGATCGTCGACATGGCGAGCGTAGTGGATGGCGCCACGGTGGAGTTCGAACCCAATACGCTGTCGCTGAACATCAGCTTTCCGCAGTTGTACGTGTCGCGCAAGTCGCGCGGCTACGTGGATCGATCGCTGTGGGACGATGGCGTTCCCGCGCTGTATAGCAGCTATCAGGTCAGCTACAGCCGCAACGACGGTCACGACTACAACAACGCGTATTACTTCGTCGGCCTGCGCAACGGCCTGAACGTCGGCGGCTGGCGGCTGCGCAACGAATCGACGCTCACCGGCAGCAAGGGCACCAAGAGCCGTTTCACCAGCAACCGCAGCTACGTGGAACGCGACATCCGCGGCCTGCGCAGCAAGGCGGCGGCCGGCGAGCTGTACACGTCGGGCGACATCTTCGACAGCGTGCGTTTCGTCGGCGCGCAGATCGGCACCGATCTCGGCATGCTGCCGGACAGTGAAGTCGGCTTCGCGCCGGTCGTGCGCGGCATCGCCGAAAGCAACGCGATCGTCGAGGTGCGGCAGAGCGGCTATGTGATCTATTCGACGCCGGTGCCGCCCGGCGCGTTCGAGATCACCGACATCTATCCGAGCGGCTCGAACGGCGACCTCGAGATCCGGATTACCGAGTCGGACGGGCGCGTGCGCACGTTTACGCAACCGTATTCGTACCTGCCGGTGATGGTGCGTCGCGGCAGCCTGCGCTATTCGTTCTCGGTCGGCCAATATCGCTCCACGGAGCAGGCGAAGCCGAAGCTTGCGCAGGGCACGATGATCTATGGCCTGTCCGACAACTTCACGGGCTACGGCGGCGTGCTCGCCGCGGACAACTACGTGGCGGCCAACCTCGGCGTCGGCATGAACACGCGCATCGGCGGCATGTCGCTGGACGTTACGCACAGCCGGTCGCGCACGTCGGCCGGCACGCGGCAAGGCCAGAGTGTGCGGTTCCTGTATTCGAAGACGTTCTATCCGACCAGCACGACGTTCACGATGGTCGGCTACCGCTATTCGACCGACGGCTACCGGACGCTGGCGCAACACGTCGAGGAACTCGATCGCACGTACAGCCCGCGCCTGATGCGCCAGAAAAGCCGCGTCGATCTGAACGTCAACCAGCCGCTGGCGAGCGGCTCGATGTATCTCGGCGTGGGCGACACGACGTACTGGAACGGCGAAGGCCGTAGCCGCCGTTTCCAGGTCGGTTACAGCAACAGCTACAAGAACATCAGCTACAGCGTGTCGGCGTCGCATACGCAGGAGTCGGGCGCGTTCGGGCGTCCGGACACGCAGTTCAACGTGTCGGTCAGCATTCCGCTGGGCAAGGCGTCCAGTTCGCATCGCGTCTATGCGAATGCGGTGTCGTCGACGAGCGGCGACTTCAACATGCAGACCGGCGTGTCGGGCTATCTGAACGAAGCCAACACGATCAACTACGGCGTGCAGGCGGGCTACAGCCGAAACGGTGGTGGCTCGGGCAGCGTCAACGCAGGCTGGGACACGCCGAATGCGAAGCTGACCGGCAATTTCGCGCAGGACCGCGTCGGGCGACATCTCGACGTGGGTGCGGCCGGTTCGGTGGTGTTGCACCGAGGCGGCATCACAACGGCGCAGCCGGTGGGCGAGACGTTCGCGGTGGTCGAGGTGCCGGGCGTGTCCGGCGCGACGTTCGGCTCGCCGACGATGCGCACCGACCGGCGCGGCTACGCGATCGTGCCGTATCTGCAACCGTATCGGCAGAACTGGCTGAACCTCGATCCGTCGAGCATCGGCACCGACACGGAAATCGCCGACAACGCGAAGAGCGTGGTGCCCACGCGCGGCGCGATCGTCTCGACGCGTTTCGAAGCGGAGTCGGGCCGTCGCGTGCAGTTCGAGCTGAGCAGTGACGAAGGCGCCAAGGTGCCGTTCGGCGCGCAGGCGTACGACGCGAAGGGCAAGTTGCTCGGCATGGTGGACAACCAGTCGCGCTTGCTGGTGTTCGGCATCGAGGACAAGGGCAGCATCGACGTGCGCTGGGGTGACAAGCAATGCACGATCGGCTATGCGCTGCCATTGAAGAACAAGGAACTGGCTTACGAGCGGCAGCCGGCGAGCTGCATGCGTGGCGACACGACTACCCGGGGCAAGTGACCGGTAGCGGATGTGAACCCGATGAATCCTTTTTTTGGAAATCCATAATGAGCACCCGTGCACTGCTGTTTTTCATTCTCGCAGCTTTTTCCGCATCGTCCCATGCGGCGGACTGCCTCCCGCCGCTCACGGGCAATCCAAATGTAACCTTTCCGTCGGCGGTGGTATCCGGTGCGCAAGACGCAAAGGTTCCAGGCACGGCCGTTTCTTTCAGCCTGACTGACATAATTGGAAGTGTCGGTGTCAATAAGACCGCGAACAGCCATACTTGCTACGATAGTTCAGGGATTGATGTAATGGCGACGGTGGATGGCACCGCGCCCCTGACTGACGTCGTTTATCAGCAAGACGGACAAAACCATGCGGTTTGGGAGACTGGCGTACCTGGCATCGGAGTCGCTTTTGCTGCCACGGTGGATTCTGCGCCAAGCATATGGATTCCTATCACTAGCGCAAGCCAGGATCTCGGATCGCTGAAAGATGCGCCTAACATACAGATCATGAAGATTGTGTTCAAGGCGACCTTGGTATTTACCGGACGGTTGAAGTCCGGGACCTACCCGGTGAATATAACGGGACTCAAACTGTCCTGGAGGGAGTCATCAACGGGAAAGCAACTGGGTAGCCGGGCCACCTCTGTCAAGGGAACCTTCACCGTTCAGACCTCCACATGCAAGCTGTCAAGCGGCGCGAACCAGTCGGTTGATTTGCCGAAAGTGTCCGCCTACCGAGTCGATGACGGGGGCGCCATGTCCCAGCCGTTCTCGATGGCCTTGCAATGTGGCACGGGCGTGAAAGTTTTCGCAACGATGACGGATGCGTCCAACCCGCTGAATACGACCGACGTACTGAGCCTGGGCAACGGCTCGAGCGCAAAGGGAGTCGGTGTCCGGATCTTCCGCGCGGATACCTCGGCTCCTGTGAGCTTCGGGCCGGATTCGTCGGCGAACGGGAATACCAACCAATGGTATGTCGGTACGGCCACGGCGCAGTCGGGGGGGAACGTCGGGCTGTCGTTCAAGGCCGGCTACGTGAAGACCGCGCCAACGGTAACGGCCGGCAATGTCAAGGCGCAGAGTACGATCACGTTCTCCTATCAATGACGGATGCTTCCCGTGCTCGGGAGTAGCGATGTCGGGACGCGTATCGGCCATGTCATGCGCGGCCGATGCGGTTGCGGTGCGGAGCATTTCCCGTTTGGGGATGCGACGACGAATGACGTGCCCGGGCACAACTGATATTCGCTCGAACTCGCGTGCCGTGATCGCTTTTGTCGGGTATAAATGCCTATCGAGTACAGGGCAACCCTGGTCTTTACCGGGCGGTTGAAAACCGGCAACTACTCGTTCAACATTCCGACGCTCGTGACACTTTGGACGGTGAGGACGCCGGGATTTCCGCAGGGCAATTCGCCCGTCGCGTTTAAAGGAGCGATCAACGTTCAAGCGTCGGCGTGCACGCTGACAAGCGGTGCGAACCAGTCGGTCGTTCTGCCGTCCGTGCCAGTCTATGAAGTCGACGACATGCGCACCGCGCCGTTCTCGATGGCCGTGCAGTGGCCCACGGGCACGAAGGTTTTCGCAACGATGACGGATGTGTCCGCGCCTCTGAATACGGCCAACGTGTTGAGCCTGGCCAATAGCTCGAGCGCAAAGGGCGTCGGCATCCAGATCTACCGCGAGGACACTTCGACTCCGGTGAGTTTTGGGCCGGATTCGCCGCTGAAAGGGAACCTCAATCAGTGGTATGTCGGCACCGCCACCGAGCAAACGGGCGGGCGAGTCGGGCTGTCATTCACGGCCGGTTATGTGAAGACCCAGCCAAAGATCACGCCCGGCACGGTCAATGCACAAAGTACGATCACGTTCTCGTATCAATGATGCGTTCGTTCGGCATCCGAAACACTCACACTCATTTGTGTCCGGAATTTCCGGAGCAGATCGCAGATTTCCGAAGTTACGCGGCCACTTCTCCGACAGGGCGATGCCCGTTGCGGCGAAACTGAAGCTGTGCCCGGCACCCACTCGCCTCGCTAACCGTCGATCCGTTCCAGCGCACGCTCCATCGTGCATCGGAAGTCCGGCCAGCGCAGTTTGAACGCCTCTACGCCGTCAGCATCCATGACTGCTTCCATCATCGCGCATGCATCGCGCGCAGCGTCGTCTCCAGCCAGCGCGAAGCCGCCGCGCATCGAATGGAGCTCCACCCTGAGCGAATCCGTGTCGTCGCCGGACAATGCCGCTTCGATCGCAGCCAGCGAGCGTAACGTGGCGTCGCGCAACGTCCGCCGGATTTCATCGGTCATCGCCGGCCCGGCCTCGCGTGCCTCACGCTCCGCCGCGTCAGCCGCCATTCCACCGTGCCCGCCCTGCCGCCGCAGCGCCGCACCAAGACTGTCGATCGACAACGGCTTGAGCACGACCTCGGCCACACCGACCTGCGCGCAGCGGCGCCGGTCTTCATCGGTCGCATGCGCGGTCATTGCGATTACCGGTACCTGCGCGCCTTGTTCGCGCAGGAAATTCGCCAATGCAAAGCCGTCGAGCTGCGGCATGCTCAAATCGGTCAGCACAACGTCGAACGGGTGTTCGAAATACGCGCGCATCGCTTCGGCGCCGTTCTCGACGATCGTCGCGTCATGACCGAGCGCATCGAGCTGATCCCGCAGCAGCGCGCGGCTGGCCGGGTGATCCTCGGCCACCAGCACGCGCAGCGGCTCCACGTCATCCTGCTGGCCCGGCGTTTGCGCGGCGTGTGCCGCATCCGGTTCGGGCTCGGTACCCCGCCAGCCAGCCGACGCGTCGGGCAGCAGCAGTTTCGCCACGAACGTCGAGCCTTCGCCCACCCGGCTGTCGACCGTCAGCTCGCCCTGCATCAGCCGCGCAATGCGGCGGCACAGCGGCAAGCCGAGCCCGGTGCCGCCGAAACGGCGATAGATCGACGCGTCGGCCTGCATGTAGACGTCGAACAGCGTCGGCAACGCGTCGTCGGGAATGCCGACGCCCGTGTCGCGCACGGCAATCTCGACGCAACCGGCGCTCGCGTCGCCGCGCGCGAGCCGCGCGTCGATCGCGACGGATCCATGTTCCGTGAACTTGATCGCATTGCCGACAAGGTTCGACACGAGCTGGCGCAAACGCGTCGGGTCACCGACATATCCGTCGGCCAGCTCCGTCGCGACATGGCATTCGAGCGCGAGCCCCTTCGCCTCCGCGAGCGGCCGGAAGATCGCCGCGATGTCCCGCAGCACGCGCCGCAGATCGAACGGCATGTGCTCCAGCGCCATCTGGTTCGATTCCGCCTTCGACAGGTCGAGCACATCGTTGATCACGCGCAGCAGCGCATCCGACGATGACACGATCGTCTTCAGGCGGCGCCGCTCGACCGCCGGCAGGTCGGCGCGCTCCATCAGCTCCAGGTTGCCGACGATCGCGTTGAGCGGCGTGCGGATCTCGTGGCTCATCGTCGCGAGGAACGTCGACTTCGCCTTGTTCGCGTCGTCCGCGGCCACGCGCGCTTCGCGCAGCTTGTCTTCGGTCAGCTTGCGCGCCGTGATGTCGGTCAGCGTGCAGAGCAGCACGTCGACGCCGCGGAACCTGGTGCGGACGATGTGCGCCGCGAGATAGGTCATGCCCCGATCGGCACGCTCGATCGCCAGCTCCTGCTGCATCACGAAGCGCCGCTCCTTCGTGCTGGCCGGATGCCGCTCACGATACGCGTGCCAGATGCGCTTGCCGAGCGAAAGCCCCGATACACCGTCGTCGTACGCAAGCGCGGCATCGTTGCGCACCATCGTTTCGCCGTCGGCTGCCGACAGCAACAGCAAGCCGGCCGGCGCGGTGCGGATCAAGGTCCGGTTGAACGCCTCGCTTTCGATCAGCCGGATCGCGCGCCGGTTCGCAGGGCGCAGCGCGCGGCGATCGAACATCACGATCGTGATCCACAGCGCGGCGATCGCGAGCAGCGCGGCCGCCAGTGTCACGCTCACGCCGACGGCGGTCGCCCTCACCACGCTGCGCCACGAAAAGGTCGTCATCAGGGCGAGGCCGGAAGCGGGCAAACGGTCGCTGATGACGAACCGCGTGCCGACCCGCTGCACGACGACATGCCCACCGGATGAAGCACGCGTGTCGTTCATCGCGCGTTCGATCATCGCCGGATCGCGCTGCCGCCCGACAACGATCCTGCCGCGCGCATCCACGACCGCCACGTCCTCGTCGTCGGAGCGCGGCGACATGATGTCGTCGAGACGGAACAGGCCGTTGAACACGAGCCATCCGAACGGACGACCGGCCGTATCGTCGAGCCGTCGCGCGAACCGCACGACGGAGCGACCGACGAGCGGGTCGTAGCGACGGTCGAGCATGAACGTGCGGCCCTGCAACTCGGGCTTCTGCGTCGCCGCGCCGGTCGGCATCAGGCCCGCGATCAGCGCCGGCAAGTCGGTATCGGGGGGGAGCGTTCGGGCGCGCGCGACGATTCCCGCGCCCACTACGCCAAGAAACGGGCCATCGAGCCCGATCAGGTAGCCACCGATCGGCTCGGTGTTCGCCGGACGCGCCGGATAGCGCGAGCTTTGATCGACTTGCCCGAGCATGGCGCCGATATAACGTGCATAGGACTCGGCCGGCCGGTTCGGCATGATCCCGGCCATCGCGAAGACCGGCGCCCAGCCGGTGATGTTGCTAACCACCAGCCTGCCGTGTTCCGCCGCGAAGGACCGGAGCATTTCCGGCGGCGGTTGCACACCCTGGTTCCAGAGCTGCTCCGTCTGCATGCCATACGTCGTAAGCGCCCGGTCTGCCGTCTGCAGGCTCGCGTAGAACTGCGCTTCCCGCTGCAGAAAGGTCGACCGCTCCCGTGCCACGCTGTCCTGCACATCGAGCCGGACGACCAGCGCCGCACAAACGAGAATGAACGCCGTGACCGCGCTCCCGCCGCCGTACAGCAGCACTTGCTGCTGCCGCCGGACCCTGCCCGGATCGAAGGGCTTGCGGCCTACCGCTGCCGCGTGCGCGAGAAGTCGTTTCAGTTTTGCGGGCATGGATCGTTATGGTTGGTACCGGCCAGGAAAACCGCGGCGAATACGCACGCATGCGGTACACCGCGCACAGCCAGCCGATACGCAGATGCCGGGAAGCCGGATCGCATGCCGTCGCGCAATGCGATCGCCGATGCGCGACGCCCGGCCACGGTCGGCAAACCGGCTATTCACCGGCCGCCGGCGTATCGTCCGGCCCATCGGGCAACTGGCCTTCGCCCGCATAGCGGATCAGGTCGGCATCGCGCACGATGCCAAGCTTCTTCATCGCGCTCGTTTTTTGAGAGCTGATCGTCTGCTTGCTGCGATGGAGCTGCGTGGCGATCTCGCCCACCGTATAGCCGGCGCCGAACAGCCGCACCACCTCGATCTCGCGCGTCGTCAGCGGGCGAGCCGTATCGGTCGTGCCCGTCGATTCCAGCAACTGCTTGATATGCGGCGACAGGTAGTTCGCGCCGACGTACGCCGCGTGCACGGCGCCGACGAGATGCGAAATCGCATCCGACTTGCTCAGGATGCAGCCGACGCCTTGCTTGCGGATCGCATGCAGCACGCTGGGGTTGTCGATCATCGTGATCGTCACGAGCTTCAGCGCCGGATAGCGGCGCTGCAGGAACGACAGCAGCACCAGCCCGTCGCCGAACTTGCCGCCGGGCATCACGTAGTCGACCACCAGCACGTCGCTCGGCTTCTCGTCGAGCGCCGTCACGAGGTCGGTCGAATTGGACACGGAGCCGACGAGCCGGATCGTGCTGCTTTCGGCGAGGGCCTGCGACATCCCAATCGCGGATGATGGGTGGTCGTCCGCCACCATCACTCGCACAAAGAATTCATCCATCGTCCCATTTCTCCCCGAGGCATTTGATCGCGCATTCGCCGACAGCCGCAGGATGCGGGCCACCGTTCCGGTTCCGTTCCATCCAGCCGACAGGCCGTCGATTCGACCCGTCGCATCCGGCTCATCGGAGAATGCAAGCGCGACTCGATTTTAAGATAAAACGTGGTCAAGGCCGTGAGCATCTGGCAACCGGCAGAGGCAAGCCGCATGTCGCGCCGCCCGGCAGCGCGCCCGGCAGGGCAAGGCTGCGGCGGCCGAACGCGGCGGGCGTTGCCGATCGGCATGCGCGTCCGGCGCCGACGCGATGGACGTAAGCGAGACACGCATCGATACGTACGACGGTTTCCCCAAGCGCTACGCCGCACCGCTCATGCCTCGCCGCGGCATCGATCCGTTGCTGTCGCAACGCCCCTCGCAGCAGCGAACCTGCCGAGCATCGACCGGGCACCGGCGCCCGGATCGTCGCTATGGTCGGTGCACACCCTCGCCCGATTCGCCCCGCTCTTCGAGCGCCTGCTTCCATTCGTTGACCGCGCGCCGCTTCTGCATCGGCGACATGATCAGGAATTCGTTCATCCTGCCGAGAAAGTCCCTTCTGGATTTCTCGGGAAGCGTAGCGAAATCGAGCAGCATTACGAAGACTTTCACCATGTAGCGCACGGTCTCCCCCTCTTCTCACCAGATTGATCTGCGCCGCCGTTGCCGATGCGTCGCGCTGCCTTCCATTCTTCGGACCTCGTCGTCACCGACGACGGCAATCGACATGCGTTCATGTCGTACTGCCGTACGCGAAGCGCGCGACGCCCCGTTCTTGTATTCCTGCTCCCTTCCCCGGTACACGCCGACGTCGAGCGATGCCTGCCAGCGCGCCGCGCAAATGCGCGAGGGTCACCGGTTTGGTCAGCACACAGCCGATTCCCGCGTCGGCATACCGCTGCCTGTCGCCGGGCGCGGCATGCGACGTCACGACCACCACGTCGCAACCCGCGCCGAGATCGCGCGCGGCGTGAGCCAGTGCGCAGACCGACATGTCCGGCAGGCCGGCATCCACCAGCAATACGTGCCACGCACCGGTGGCCAGCAGATCGAGCGCCGCTTCCGCCGAACCCGCCGTCTGCACCTCGCAGCCCAGCACGTCGAGCTGCTCCCGCAAGAGCGTGCTGCTGACGGAGTCGATGCCGGCAAGCGCCACGCGCAGTGCGTGCGGACGAGCGGCTTCCGCGTGGGTGCTCGCCGCCCGTTGCGCAGCCCGGCCGCCGGTGTCGGCCATCGCCTGCGCGAGCGCAGCCTTCAAGCCTCCCAGCGCATAACTCGACACGCGTATCGTCCTGCCCGCCCGGTATGCCTGCGGCGGGCCATCCGGCGTGGCGAGCACGACAGGGCCGCCACCGCCCAGGGTATCGAGTTCCGCACGCGACCACGCATCCGAATCGCCGAACAGAACGATCGCGGCGGCCCGCGCACGACGGTCGGCTGGAATCCGCGCCGGGCGCGCGTACGCGTCGACGTCGAAGCCCCATGCACGCAGATGCGGTAACGCGAAGTGCTGCCATTCCGTGCGCGCGACGACGATCAGCGGCACGCGCACGCCGCGCGCGGGATGCGCATCGAGCGGCACGACCGCGATTCCGAGCGGCACCGTCAACGTGAAACGGCTACCGGTGCCCGGCACGCTCGCCACGTCGATCCGTCCGCCCATCGCGGCCGCGAGGCGATCGCACAGCGCGAGCCCGAGCCCGGTGCCGCCGTAGCGGCGCGTGATCGACGCATCGACCTGCGAGAACGCCTTGAACAGCTTGTGCCGATCGGCGCCCGCGATGCCGATGCCGGTGTCCTCGACCGCGATCGACAGCTCGGCGCTGCCGCATCCGGCCGACGCAACCGACACACGCACCAGCACGTGCCCGCTGGCGGTGAATTTGATCGCGTTGCTCAGCAGGTTGCCGAGCACCTGCCCGAGCCGGGTCGGATCGCCGCGCATCCGCTGCGTGTCGCTCGCGTCGATTTCGTAGAACAGCGGCAGCCCCTTCGCCTTCGCGACCGGTGCGAACGCGCCGAGCGTGCGCTCGATCACGCCGATCACGTCGAACTCGATCGCCTCGACCGTCATCGCACCCGCTTCGATCTTCGAGAAATCGAGGATGTCGCTGACGAGCCGGAGCAGCCCCGACGCGGCTTCGCGCAGCGTCTGCACGCGGCCGTGCTGTGCCGCATCCAGCGCGGAACGGTCGAACAGTTCGAGATTGCCGAGGATCACGTTCAACGGCGTGCGGATCTCGTGCGTGATCGCCGCCAGGAACGCCGACTTTGCCGCATTCGCCGAATCGGCCGCGCTCACCGCTTCCTCGAGCTGCTGAACGAGTTGCCGACGTGCCGTGACGTCGGCCACCGCGACGATCAGCACGTCGATCTCCTGATAGCGCGCGCCGCATGCGCTCACCTCGAGATGCAGCGGCACCGCGCCGGCATCCGCATCGGCCAGCACGAAATCGGTCTGCAGCGTGCCGCCGGCCGCGCCGCCCGCGACGAACGCGTCGTAGCGCGCGACGGCCTGCGCGGACAGCGCGCGGTAGTCGCTGCCGAGCCGCGCGATCATCTCGGCCAGCGCGGGGCTCACGAGCATGAAATGCCCGTCGGCACGCGAGATCAACCCGAGGCCGACCGGCGCAGTCTCGATCACGCTGCGGCACAGCGCTTCGCTGTCGAACACGCGCTGCGAGCGCGCATAGACGGATGAGAACACACGGCGATGGAAACGCACGAGCAGGATCCACATGATGGCGATCGTCAGCAGCGTTGCGCCGAGCAGCAGGCTCGCGCGCAGCGCGACGTTCGCGACGACGTCCGTCCACGGCAGCGCATACGCAAGGGTCCAGCCCGTCGCGTCGAGCGTGCCGTGGAAGATCACGAAGCCGTCGCGGAATGCGGCCTGCTCGGATGGGGTGCGTTCGCGCGACACGTCGAGCGCCAGCAGTCGGCCGGCGCGTGCTTCGTCGCCGGCCACGCCGCGGCTCGCCGCAACGAGCCGGTTGTCGCCTGTCGTCACGAAGAACACGCCGTCGACCGGATGCTCGGGCAGCCACGACAGCAGATGCTCGGGGGCATATTCGGTGACGAGCACAGCGAACGGATCGCCGTCGACCTGTGCCTGCGCGGCGAGCCGGATGCGCGCGGCACCCGATACGGGATCGATGAACGGCGGCAGCCATCGCACGTGCGGGCGCCCCGTCGCGTCGGACGGCTGTGCCGGCGCGGTGCCGAAATCGATCCGCAGCGCATCCATCACGCGCGCACGGCCTTCCGGCGTCGCGAGCGCGCCGCCGCCCGGGCCCGAATTCGGCACGAGCCCGAGCAGGCTCGTGCGTGTGCTGTAGTGATAGCCGACGAGCGTCTGCCCGCGATTGATCGAACTCGCCGCGCAGATGCGCGCCAGCAGCACGGACAGCGACAGATAGCGAGCCACCTCGGTGCGATCGGCGGGCTGCTTCGACACGCCGAACACGACAGACGGATAAGGCTTGATCGCGGCCCGTTCGCCGTTTTCGTAGAACGCGTCGACCACGCGGCCGGGCGCCGGCTCCGTTTCCCGCCAGATCAGCTGCGCATTGGTCACGCCGTTGCGGAACGACGTCTCGCTCACCTTGATCTCGTTGAGCGTCTGCACCATGCCCGTCAGGAAATTGTGCCGCTCGCCATCGAGATAGCCGTACACGATCGAACCCATCCCGAGCGCGCAGGCGATCAGGATCAGGATCGTGACGACGATCCCGCCGCCGAACACCGAGATGTTCTGATAGCGGCGGATCGACTGGAGCGGACTGTAAGGCATGGCGCGATGCGACGACGCCGGATCCCGGCGTGCGTGCGCATCCGGCTCCGGCGTCGTGCAGGAAGGTGGCCCAGGACGATTGGAATGCCACGATCATGCCAAACGGTCTGCCTAAAATCAGTCCGGAATGAACGATTTAGTACATGTCCAATATCGTTTTAAAGAAGATTTGAACTTGAACGATATTTGCGCGCCGATTCCGACGGTAGGGGCCGGAACGATGGGCGCGCGCTGGCCCGATCGAAGGCGAGCAAAAGCAAGCGGGGCGGACACCGTCTTACCGGTACCCGCCCCGCTTCGGAAAATAAACAGAAAAGCGGCTGCCCGACGCAGCCGCGTCGTTCGCTCAGTTCTGCGTGAGCGGATTCAGCGTCGTGCACAGGAAGCCCGTGCAGTTCTTCGGCGTGAAATAGAACGACGCCAGCACAGGAGTCGGCGTGCCGAGCGCGAGATCGCCCAGATAGGCGGAACCCTGCGCGCCGAGCGTGTTCGACTGCTGGACGAAGCTGGCGCCGGTCGTCTGGATCGCGGCCGACTGATACGTGAAGGTCGGCGACTGCGTCTGGTCCTTCACATAGACCCACGAGATCGTGCTGCCGAACAGCATCCCGCCCTTCGCACGATAGCCCTTCGCGCCCTCGCTGTTGGCCTGTGCGATGAAATCGGCGACGGTCGTCGTCGGCACCAGCGCATCGTACGTATAGGTCGCGTTCGACGCGTTGTTCTTCATGTACACGTTCGCCTGCACCGATCCCACCATCATCGGCCCGAGGAACCAGTAGCCCGACTGCCCCTGGCCGTTCGCCTGCGTGAGGAACGCATTGGTGTCGGCCGGCAGCCCGGTCGTCGTGTACGTATAGGTGGCCGACGAACCGCCGTCCTTGCGATACAGATAGCCGTAAGCGAGCGGCCCTTCGTAGCGGTAGCCGCTCGCACCCTGCGCGTTCGCCTGGCTGACGAAGCCCGTCATGTCGGCCGGCGCCGACTGCAGCACGTACGTGTAGGTCTGCACGGTGCCGTCGCTCACGAAGATCGACCGCGAACCGCCGTTGCTCGCGCTGTAGTAGTAGTCGCCCAGATAGCGATAACCCTTCGCGCCTTCGCCGTTGAGCAACGTCAGGAAGCTCGCCTGATCCGTCGCCGGCGGCTGTGCGTCGTAGCGCAGCGTCAGCGTGCTGCCGCCCGAGCCGCCAGAACCACCCGTGCCACCCGAACCACCGCTTCCCGTCCCGCCCGATCCCGTGCCGCCGGTCCCGCCGGTGCCGCCGTTGTTGCTCGTGCCCGATCCACCGGACGCCGCGGGCGAGGAATCGTCGCCGCCGCAAGCGGTCAGCGCCAGACAGGTCAATGCGATCAGAGCAACGGCTTTCATCGGGATCACCTCAATGCAAAAAGGACGAACGAAGCCGGTACGCGCGGATCACGCCGCACGCACGGACAGTCACGAATCACGAATCGGCCGGCGGCGCACCGCCGGCCCGGGGGCGTCAGTTGACCTGGAGCTGGCCACCGCGGCCGAGGCCGCCCTTGACGTCCTGCGCCTTGTAGCTGCGCAGTGCGACAACCATCTTGTTGTACGCGTCGATGAACGCGACGACCGTCGCCTTGCCTTCCGGCGTCGACGAGAAGCCCGCGAGCGCGCCGCCCACGCCGCCGCCGAAACCGCCCAGCGCCGCACCGTAGTTGGTCGCCGTCGAGCTGCCTTCCGACGCCGCGATCTGCACGGCCGAGCGCACGTCGAACAGCGTCAGCGTGACGACCGATGCCTTCGTCTGCAGGTGGCCGGCCACCGCCGCGACCGCACCGTTGCCGATCAGCCCGCCGATCATGCTGCCGATGCCGCCGATCGGCGAATCGTTGATGACGATCTGCGGTTCCATGTAGTAGTCGGCCGCGACACGCTGGCCCTTCTGCTGCTTCGAACCCGCGCGGTACTCGCCCGAGTTGCGCTGCAGCTGCGTGATGCGCGACAGGCGCGCGTCGCTCTTCTGGTTGCCGATCGACGTGATCACGAAGCAGTTCGACTGCTGGACGGCCAGGCGCAGCAGCGGGTCGATCGTCGTCATCTTGGTCGCGCTGCCGAACGGGCCCCACCAGTCGGCGTTGCGGCCGTCGTCGACGGCGATCGTGCCGAGCGGCGACGCGCAGCGCTGCAGCCCCGAATCGGCGCCGGCGCTCGTGCCGCCCGCAGCGGCACCGGTGACGCCCGCGTTCTGGCCGCCGGGCGTCACCACGCCGCCGCAGCCCGTCACGGACGCGCAAAGCGCTGCCACCAGCGCACCTTGAGTGAGACGTTGGGAAAGGATGGTCTTCATGTCGTTGTCGATCGATTAGAGTCGTTGTTCGGCTTATGTGTTCGTGCGAACTTCGATAAGCCCCCCCGGCTGGCGCGCGATGGTGGTCTCCCCGCTGCTGCCCCCGTTGCTTCAGGCCCGGTCAGTAGTACCAGTACGTCTGCTGCCAGACGCCGTAGTACGGATAGCCCGAGTACCAGTAGCCGTAATAGCGGTCACGCCATTCCGTGCGCCATTTCCAGTCTTCTTCGTCTTCCTTCTTGGCCTTGCGCGCCAGGTCGAGCAGCTTCTTCGACTCCTTGTCGCCGCGGCCGGCCGCGATCGACAGCCACTTCTCCGCTTCACGCGCATCGGAGCCCATTTCCTCGAGGCCGAACAGGTAGAAACTGCCGAGCGCCTTCTGCGCCTGCAGGTCGCCACGCTCGGCGGCCTCGCGCATCCACTTGAGTGCCTGGTAGCTGTCCTGGCGTACGCCGTCGCCGCGGAAATAACGCAGGCCGAGGTCGTAGGCGGCCTTCGGCTGGGTCTTCGCGGTCTGTTTCAGCGCAGCGATGCGCGGGCTTTCCTGATCTTCCGAATCGTCCCTTTTTTGATAGGACACCTGATCTTTAGGACGGTCGGAACAACCTGTGTCGTCGCAGATCCGCACCGTGTTGCCGGTGACGGACGGATCCTGCGCGCACGCGGCCAGTAGCAACAGCAGCCCCGGTGCGAGTAAACGGCGGTACATTGTTACTTTCCTCAGGTTTTATTGGCGCCGCAATTCTTCGAGCTATCCCACCCCCGCGAGCTCGCACCCGGTGGCGCGCGGCGCAACGGATACAATCCGCCGACGCCGACACGCACTCCAAGGCTCTCTCAGGTTCTCTCTTCGAATCGTTCCGTCACTGCTTCATTGTTGTCGCTTTTCGCTGTACCGACTGATGCCGGCATCGATCTCCAAACATGACGCGACAAACAATAGTGACGTGGTGAGCAATAATAATGAAGAAAAAAGGCATGTCAAGGTCATTCGCTTTTTCAAAGCTTGCATGACACGTCAGTTTTGATATGCTCACCCTCGCCAAAAACCCCTGGAGACCCCATCGAGATGTCCAACAGCGAGCAGGCCAACGTCGATCTGATCACCGCCAACAAGGTGCGCGACCTATTGAACCGGAACGGCATTCCGCCGCGAAGTCACAACACGACGATCGCGAACGTGCTCGGCCTCAGCTTCTCGGTCGTCACGCGCAAGATGAAAGGCCTGATCCCGTGGAACCTGTCGCAGTTGCAGGACATCGCGACGCACTTCGGCGTGCCGCCCGCGATCCTGCTCGACGACAAGGGCACGCAGCCGGCCGCCGCCGAGATGATCGACGCGACGCTCGTGATCGAGTCGCGGCGCTTTCGCTGCCGCGCCGCGATCTCGACCAAGGCCAGCAGCCAGAGCGAGACGGATTTCGTCGCGCTGCAGTGGCAGGGCGAGTGGCTCATCACCGAGCGTCAGCACGCGCGCGAGGGCCGCACGTATCCGGTCGACGTCATCGAGCTGCGCTCGGCCCAGCCGAACGTGTATGCGGCGCGCATCGCCGTGGTCGACGATTCGCAGGACGTCGCCGAAACGGTATGTGAATATTTCATCGAAAAAGGCGTGAACGCGATCCCGTACTTCGACGGCGCGGCGTTCCGCAAGGCACTGGAGGTCGAGGATTTCGACGGCTACATCCTCGACTGGATGCTCGGCGACCAGACGGCCGCCGAACTCGTGCGCGGCATCCGCTCGAGCGAGAACAGCGGCGCGCCGATCTTCCTGCTGACCGGCAAGATCTCGACCGGCGAAGCCAGCGAGGACGAAATCGCGCACATCGTGTCGCACTACAACGCGCGCTGCGAGGAAAAGCCGGTGCGCCTGCCGATCCTGTTCGCCGAAGTGGCGCGCGAACTGAAGATCACGCTGCCGGCCGCCGCCGCCGCGAACTGAGACCACAACGACAAACCACCACCGCACGACCGAGGGCAAGACATGCGAATTTCGACCATCTGGACCAAGAGCCTGCTGACGGCCTGCCTGCTCGGCATGGCGGCGGCGACCTGGGCCGCTTCGTCGTTTACGTTCACCGTCGACGGCAAGATCGACAAGCACAACCAGCAGGGCAACGCGGCGTACGTGTTTTCCGAGCAGGCGCTGATGGCGCTGCCGCAGCACACGATCGTCACGTCGACGAGCTGGACGCCGAAGGCGACCTTCACCGGCCCGCGCCTGTCCGACATCCTGAAGACCGTCGGCGCGCACGGCACGCAGATCGAGTTCCGCTGCGTCGACGAGTACACGTTCACGATTCCCGTGTCCGACGTCGATCGTTACGGCGTGATCCTCGCGCGGACGATGAACGGCAAGGTGCTCGGCAACGACAACTACGGCCCGCTGTGGATCATGTACCCGCGCGACCAGTATCCCGATGAACTGAAGACGCCGCTCGGCGAAGCCAAGTTCGCGTGGCAGATCATCGGCCTGACGGTGAAATGAAACGCGGGCGATGGAAAAATAGAAAAATCATCCTGGTCCTCGGCTCGCTGTGGATCATGGGGTTCGCCGCGTGGGCGTTCCTGCTGTGGGACCTCCTCGCTACCTCGGTCAACGAGGGCGTGCTCGAGGGGCCGCGCGAAGGCGTGTTCTGGACCGCCGCGCAATACCGGAACGTCTATACGCGCTTCGACCGGCAACTGATCCTCTACGCGACGCGCGAGGACGACGACTTCGAGCACGTGCAGATGCAGCTCGACAGCCTGTCGGTGTCGTTCGGCTTTCTGCAGCGGCCGTCGGAAGTGTCCGAATACTGGCTGCGCATCCCGCGCGCGCGCAACGAGATCGACGCGCTCGGCGAATTCATGACGCGCCTGAAGCACGACGTGCCGTTGCTGCGCGGCGCGCCGAAAAATGCGCAGCAGATGATCGACGAGGTCAATGCGTACTGGCCGAAGGTCAACGGCCTCGCGAACTATTTCCGCGCGATCGAAATGGCGCAGCGCGACTTCACGTTCCATCAGCTGAAGGAAAAGCAGCGCGCGATCCTGATCCTCGGCATCGTGCTCGGCGTGATCCTGTGCGCGCTGTTCCTGCTGCTGTTCTATACGATGCGCACGCGTGACGATCTCCTCGAACGGCAGGACGCGGCGCTCGACGCCGAACGCAAGGCGTCCGACCGCGCGTTCGAGATGATCGAGGCGAAGAACGCGTTCCTCGGGATGGTCAGCCACGAGTTGCGCACGCCGCTGCAGGCGATCTGCGGGTCGGTCGAGATCCTGCTCGCGCGCCCGCAGTCGGACGCGAACCTGAAGACGATCCGGCGGCTGCAGAATTCCGCGTTGTCGCTCGAAGCGCTCGTCAAGGACCTGACCGACTACATCAAGCTGCGCTCGACGAAGCGGCTCGCCGAACGGGAAACCGTCGGCATCGCGTCGCTGCTCGCCGAGGTGCTCGACCCGCTGCGCGAGAAGATCGCGGCCAAGCGGATCGCGGTCGCGCAGCAGGTCGAACCGCACGGTCTCGCGATCCGTTCCGATCGCAAGCTGCTGCGCCAGGTACTGTCGAACCTGATCGAGAACTCGGTCAAGTACACGCTCGGCGGATCGATCGACGTGTCGATCACGCTCGCCGACGCGCCGGCCGGCCCGCAATTGAAGATCGCCGTGCGCGACACGGGCGCCGGCATCGCGAAGCAGCACCTGTCGAAGATCTTCGAGCCGTTCTACCGCGCGAACGACGCGGTCGGGCTGCACGTGGACGGGATCGGCATGGGGCTCGCCGTCGTGCGCGAAATCGTGACGACGCTGCGCGGGCATGTGGACGTGCGCAGCGTAGTGGGAGAAGGCAGCGAATTCGTCGTGACGCTACCGGCCGAAGTGCCCGGCATCGACACCGCCGGCAACGCGGCCGGCGACGCGCTCGCGCTGCCGCACGCGTCCGTGCACCGCGACCGGCGCGCGCTGGTGGTCGACGACGACGACAACGCGCGCGAAACGCTCGGCGCCATGCTGTCGGCGCTCGGCATCGACGCCGATCTGTGCGGCACCGGGCAGGAAGGCGTCGCGCGCTTCGGGACGGGCCATTACGACATCGTCGTGCTCGATCTCGAGCTGCCGGACTTGAGCGGCTTCGAGGTCGCGCGGCGCATGCGCGCGGTTGCGGTACCGGACGACGACGGCCGGCATCCAGCCATCCTCGGTGTCAGCGCGTATGAATCGGCCGCGCTGCGCGAGAACAAGCGGGTGTTCGACGCATTCCTGCCGAAGCCCGTCCACTTGCGCGAACTCGGCGCGCTCGTCGAGAAGTTGCTCGCCTGAGCCGGTGCGCTAGCGATGTGCCGCGTGTTGCCGCGCGCGCCCGCTTACTCGCCGATCAGGTGCAGCACGATATCGCGCCGGTGCGGCGCGCGGCGATGCTCGAACAGATAGATGCCCTGCCAGGTGCCGAGGACCATGCGCCCGTGCTCGACCGGGATCGACAATTGCACCTGCGTGAGCGCCGTGCGCAGGTGTGCCGGCATGTCGTCGGTGCCTTCGGTGTCATGCTCGTAGCGCGTGGCGTCCTCGGGTGCGAGCGTCGCGAAGTAGCGTTCGAGATCGCGCTGCACGGACGAATCCGCATTCTCCTGGATCAGCAGCGACGCCGACGTATGGCGGCAGAACACGGTGAGCAGGCCGGTACCGATGGCCTGCTGGTCGACGAACGCGCGCACCTGCGACGTGAATTCGACGAGGCCGCTGCCGCGCGTGTCGATACCGATGTGCGTGAGCGCCTGTTGCATCGCCGTGTCCTCAGGCCAGCGCGGCGAAGCCGTCGGCTTCGATCTGCTTCGCGTCGGCGGGGCGCACGACGCGCGCGACTTCGACCCCGTCGCGCAGGAACACCAAGGTGGGCCACAGCTTCACGCCGAACGAGCGGCCGAGCGGGCGCCCCGGGCCATCCTCGATCTTCAGGTGCCGCACGGCGGGATGCGCGGAAAACGACGACACGATCGCCGGCTGCGCGCCCGCGCAGATCCCGCACCAGTTCGCGCCGAATTCGATGACGGTTGGGCCGCCCAGTGCGTCGACTTCCGCGCGCGTCGGCGCGTCGGCGGTGTAGCGTTGCTCGGTATCCATCAGGCCCTCGTGTGCGTTGGCGGAACAGGGCCGCGCACGCCCGTGCGGTGCGGCGGGCGCAGCCTGCGATCTCCTACTGTAGCGGAAAAGCGCACGCGGTGCCGGGCGGTCCTGCCGGGCGCAAATGCCGTCTCCGCGCCCCTTCCGGAATGACACGACAAGATTCGGAGCGCCGCGCCGTCGCGACAGGATCAGCATGCGGACTGATCCCTCAACGAAGGCCCCGACCATGAACGCTCCGCATTGCGTCACCGAACCGAACATCCTCTATTTCGGCACGCCCGTCGTGCTGGTCAGCACGCTGAACGAGGACGGCACCGCCAATCTCGCGCCGATCTCGTCCGCGTTCTGGCTCGGCTGGCGCGGCGTGATCGGCATCGGCGCCGGTTCGCAGACCACCCGCAACCTGCTGCGCACCGGCGAATGCGTGCTGAACCTGCCGTCGTCGGCGCAGGCGCACGCGGTCGACCGGATCGCACGCACGACCGGCACGTATCCGGTACCCGAAAGGAAGCGCGCAAGAGGCTACGTGTACGAACCCGACAAGTTCGGCACGGCCGGGCTCACCGAGGCGGCCTCGCACACCGTCGCGCCGCCGCGCGCGCTCGAATGCCCGGTGCACATGGAAGCGGTCGTCGCGGCCACGCATGGGATCGGCGAAGAAGCGCCCGACGTGCGCGGTCTTATCCGTGTGTTCGAGCTGCGCATCCAGCGCGTGCACGTGCATCCCGACTTGCTGATGGACGGTGATCCTGACCGCATCGATCCGGACAAGTGGTCGCCGCTGATCATGAGCTTCCAGAAGTTCTACGGCCTCGCGCCGCATCAGGTGCACGCGTCGCGGCTCGCCGAGATTCCCGAGCGGGCGTATCGCAGCCCCGACATCGAGCGCTCGCGTGACGCGGGCGTACCGGCCGGCGCGATGGCCGGCGTCACCTCGGACGGCTCGACCTGACGGAGCGGCTGCACTGAACGGGGAGGTCGATCGCACAGTTGCGCGCCTGGACGACGCTGGTGAAACACGGCCCGCCGTCGAGGCGCGAGCCGCGCGGCGGCCGGTGCGCAAAGGCCGATCGGATAAGATACGGCCGGCCATGCTCATTGGCCCATGACCGAACCGACGGAGTGTTTTCAGTGATTCAACCGACCCCAGTATTCAAGGACAACCTCGCACAGCTGCCGGCCATCGACGGCGTCGCGCATATTGATCTCGTCGGCGCGAACGGCGACGTGGTCGCGACCATCGAGAACCAGCCGGGCAAGCAAGGCTCGCTCGCGGTGTACCACTACCTGAAGCAGGCATTCGGCACGCTCGACGCGAAAGCCGCCGAGCACGGCCTCGCGGTGTTCGCCGAACATACGGCCGACGCACGCAACCGCCCGGGCGCGCATCCGAACGTCGATCGCCTGCTGGCGATCGTCGCAGGCGGCGAAGCGCTGCGGATCGACGTCGTCGCGAAGGGCTGAGTCGCCGGCGGCACGGTGGTGCGCTGCCGGCCGGTGCGCGCGACCGTGACACGCGGGCGAAAACCCGCGATCATCGCGCCCGTATCCCTTTCCCCGGAGACAGCCTGCGTGTCCCGCTTCGTTGCGTTGCCGTTTGCCCGCCGTCTTGCTTCGATCGTTTCGATCGCAGCCGTTGCGTGTGCCGCGCTCGGCGGCACCGCATCGGCCGATCCGCTGCGGACGGCCTCCGATATCGCCGGTGCGTCGCTGGTGCCGCTCGGCGTGCTGCCGCACTCGCCGGAGAACGGTTCGCTCGACGCGTTCTGCACGCAATACCGCGCGAAGACGACTACCGCAGCCGGCCGTGAAGTCGCGAAGCGCGACTGGATCGTGACGTCCGAAGCGCCGCTCGGCCGCTACACGGTCGTCACGTTCGCGAGCGGATTCAGCGCTGGCACGAGCGCAATCTGCTTCGCGCGCAACGGCAACGTCGGCGTGTTCGACGGCACGACGCTCGTCGCGCTCGGCTACACGGCGCGCAAGGCAGGCTGGCAGCTCGGCACGGCCGATCGGCTGGAAAACGGCGCACTGCTGATCTGGGGCGGCGACGGCCCGGCGCCGCCCGTCGGCGAACTCCACGAAGAAAACGGCGGCCTGCGCCTGACCCGCGTCGCGGCTGAAAGCAGCTACTGCCAGGGCCGCGCGGTCGTGCCCAACGTGTACGGCAAGCCGCTCGACGTCGCGCGCCGGATCCTGATCGCGAAAGGCTGGCAACCGCTGCGCCCGCGCGAGAAGCCGGACGCGATGGACGGCGCGGCGACGCTCGCGAAGCACGGCATCATCGAAGCCGAAGCGTGTTCGGGCACAGGAATGGGCTATTGCGCGCTGCGCTACCGGAGCGCGGCCGGCGTGCTCGGCGTGACGACGGTGGGCGGCGAGCCGGACAAACCGTCGGAGAACACCGTGATCGATTATCAGGTGGCCTGCCGCAAGCGTTGAGCCATGCGGCGATCGCGCACGCAACGCGCTGCATCGGCGTGCGCCGTTGAAGCAGCGACGGACACTAACGTGCGTGCCCAAGGCAGCGTATGTGCGTCGACGATCGGCCTCGACGGCCTGCCGGACCATCGTCCGTTCGCTCGATTGACCGGCCTCGGGCGCCCTCTTAAACTGACCTCCCTTTTACGCTGCATCCACAAAAGGGACTCCGATGATCGACTTCTCCACGCTCGCGCTGTTCTCCGGCGCGTGTCTCGCACTGACCGCCACGCCGGGCCCCGACATGCTGCTGATCGCGTCCCGCAGCGTGAGCCAGGGCCGGCGCGCAGGCTTCGCGACACTCGCGGGCATCCAGGCCGGCACCTACTGCCACGCGCTGGCGGCCGCGCTCGGGCTGTCGCAGCTCTTCGTCGCGGTGCCGCTCGCCTATGACGCCGTGCGCTTCGCGGGCGCCGCCTATCTGCTGTATCTCGCGTGGAAGACGTTCCGTTCGGATGCGACCGCCCTGTCGCCCGTCGCGTCGCAGCGTCGCCACTCGACCGCGGCGATCTTCCGCCAGGGGCTGACGACGAACCTGCTGAACCCGAAGATGGCACTGTTCGTGCTCGCGCTGTTTCCGCAGTTCGTGCGGCCCGAACACGGTTCGATCGCCGTGCAGATTCTCGTGCTCGCGACGGTGCTGAACCTGATCGGCCTCATCGTGAACGGCGCGGTCATTCTGTCCGCGAGCCGGCTGAGCCAGCGGATCGGTGCGCGCCGCCGCCCGTCGAAGCTGCCGCAGTATCTGCTCGGGTCGGTGTTCGTGGGGCTGGCGGCGCGGTTGGCGGTGGCGGGGCGGAACTAATCCCACCACTCTTCCATCGCGCGTAGCACGCGCCGGCAACGAATTGCGCACCTTGCCGATTCCGGATTGCCTGAGAACAGTCGGGCGCACACATCCTCGCCGAAGCCCCCAGCTTACGTAACGGCGACTCCAACCCTCCTGCACGTCTGACCAGCCGCCCTCATCCGCAGTCGCGGCTGGCCACAGTTCTTGCATCAACATAACATATTTGTTACTATGGTGAACAGTGCGTACGAAATACGGTTCTTCAATGAGCGTGTCGAGGAGGGAGTGGCAGCATTACCCAAGACACTCGTCGCCCGGTTCTTTGCGCTCGTTGACCGCATGGAGCAGTACGGCCCGAACCTGGGCGAACCCCACACGCAATCGATGGGCAATGGACTGTACGAAATGCGATTGAAGGGCGCGGAAGGTATCGCTCGAGTGTTTTATTGTGCGATCGTCGAGAGGCGTATCGTCATGCTTCATTGTTTTGTGAAGAAGACGCAAAAGACGCCACAGAAGGAACTGGAAACGGCACGCCGTCGATTGAAGGAGGTTCGAGATGGCAACGTATAAGGAACTGCGCGAGCGTGCATTGACCGACCCCGAGGTGCGCGCTGAATTCGAACGACTGAACCGCGAGGAATTCGCACTGCTCGACGCAATGCTGGCTGCCCGACGAGAGGCCGGCCTGTCTCAAGCCGATGTGGCGGAGCGTATGGGCACGAAGGCACCGGCTATAACGCGGCTTGAGCGCGCGCTCGCAACGGGCCAGCATTCACCATCCATCGATACGCTGCGCAAGTATGCGGCGGCTTGCGGTAAAAGGCTCGTGATCTCGTTCGCCTGAAGCGCCCGCAAGCCGACGCATCGAAGCGCTACATTCCACCACGTCGGCAGGCAGGGGCATCACCGATTCCCACTCCGTCATCCTGCGTCACCAGCGCGCGTATCCACCACCACCCGCAACGCCCCGCTCCCCAGCAAACTGGCCGGCGTCACCGTGCGGCGGCGCCACGGAATCCGGCCGAAGTACCAGATCTTCCAGAAGCCGAGCGGATGGTCGGGATTCCGGCGCAGCAGCATGTCGAAGGTCTCGACGTCGCCGAGCACGATCCGCGTCGCATCGCGCACGACTTCGCGCACAAACCGCGAGCAGAACTGCCGGCGCGACGCGAGATTGAACCCCGTGTCGTAGACCACGCCGATCCGGCGCATCGCGGCGTCCACGAGCCGGCGCCGCTGCGCGGCATCGAGCGGCTGCTTCAGCCGCGCGATCACGCACGCACCGCGATCGGAACGCGCGAGAAACCGCGACATCGTCGTGACGCGCGACAGCGGAAACGTGCTCTCCGCGATCAGCGGCTCGCCGCCGCGCTCGCCGACGACGATCCCGACGTGATTCGTCCACGAGCGCGTCGCGCTTGCCACTTCGAGAAACGGCCGCACGGTCACGCGGATGAAGACGATGTCGCCGATCGCCGGCTCGACCGGCAACGGCATGTGATGCGCATCGTGAGATTCAACGGAGAAGAGACGCCGCCGGCCCGCTTCAGGCGAGCGGATCATGAGCGGCTGGCAGCCGGTATCGACAACCATACGGACCTCGCGCGAGTGGAGATGGCGCGAGCATGTCAGCGGCCGCAGCCCGCTGCATCTGCTTCCTGTGCGAGGGTGGGTATTCGCGCCACCCAGTGGCGGATTTCGATACCGGCGTGAAGCGGCGTGCAGGCGCCGCAGCCTTCAGCGCGTCGCGCCCAGCGCCACGCGCAGCCGCTCCATCAACTGCGTGTAGTGCCGCAGCACGTCGTCCTTCGGCACGACATTCGCGGTCGCGAAACGGTCGGACCACGCCGGTTTCCATTCATACGAGCCGTGCACGCTGCGGTCGCCGTCGGGCGCCTGGATCAGCGAGCGGATCCGCGCATCGCGGCCCGGGCCCGTATGCATGTCGAACAGCGCGTGGATATACGTGTGATACGCGTCGTACACGTCGTCGTCGAACAGGTAACGGTAGATGTGGAACGTGCGATCGAGGTCGCGCTTCGCACGGATCACGTCGTCCGGCGAGATGTCCTTCCAGTAGCCGATCCACGTGTAGAAGCACAGCAACGCATTGAGCTGCGGCGCGACCGCGTCGTACAGCGCGAGCCGCTTCTCGATCAATCGCTGGTTGGTCCACTGCACGAGTTCGAGCCGCTTCAGCCGGCGCGCGACGAGCCAGCCAAGGCACGCGACCGACAACGGCGTCAGCACGCCCAGCACGAGCTTGACGATTTCCAGCGAATTCCACGGATTGTTGATTGGCTGCATGAATGGCCCGACAAGAGGAAACGCATCCGCGCCGACGCACGACCCGGCGCGCAGCGCCGCCTGCCCGATCGCCTCGGCATTGACCGTTAGTTGCTTGCGCATCGAACGTCGCGCGACATCACCGGCGACAAGTTCGATGCGCGTTGATTCGTCAGTCTATCGGACGATTGTCACCGCGCCGTGACCGTTCGTCGACCCGTCGTCGCGTGGCCATGCACCCGCGTCACGCTAGGTCGGCAGCGCGGACGTGAGCTTGACCTTCTGCATCGGAATGTCGGTCTTCACGCTCAGCACGCCCGGAATGCGCGTGAGGTATTCCATCTGGAAGCGCCGGTAGTCGTCGATGTCGGCCGCGACGACGCGCAGCAGGAAATCGCAGTCGCCGGCCATCAGGTGGCATTCGACGACTTCCGGCATCTGCTGGACGGCCTCGGCGAAGCGGTTCACCGATTCCGCGTCCTGCCCCTTCAGCCACACGCGCGTGAAGATCGTCAGGCCCTTGCCGACTTTCGCGGGATTCAGCACGGCCACGTATTTCTCGATCACGCCGGCTTCCTCGAGGAGCCGCACGCGCCGCAGGCACGGCGACGGCGACAGCCCGACCTCGTGCGCGAGTTCCACGTTCTGCATGCGGCCGTCGCGCTGGAGCGCGCTCAGGATCCGGCGGTCGATGGCGTCAAGTTTCATTGGCATTCGATTCCAAAAAAATCGCGTATCACGCGTTCAATGCCAAATTCTGAGAAAAATCTGGCCACAACGCAACCCGATTCGAGTCAAAAAAGCAGACAATTCCTCCCCCGAAGGAGGAGTAATGAGCAGTAGCGTTTCAACGTCGTCAGGGCTTCGCGACAAGCCCGCCTATGTCGCCGAGATGGGTCGCGGTTTGCGCGCGGCGCTACCCGTCATGCTGGGTTTCGTGCCGTTCGCGCTCGTGCTGGGCGCGCAGGCCGCGCAAAAAGGGCTGAGCCTGTTCGAAGTGCCGATGATGACCGGCATGAACTTCGGCGGCGGCTCCGAATTCGCGGCGATCCACCTGTGGTCATCGCCGCCGCACATCGCGCTGATCGTCGCGATGTCGTTCCTCGTGAATTCGCGCCACATCCTGATGGGCGCCGCATTCGAGCCGTATATCCGCCGCCTGCCGCGCCGCCGCGCGTTCTTCGCGCTGTTCTTCATGTGCGACGAAAGCTGGGCGATGTCGCTCGCCGACGCCTGGGCGCGCTCGGCCACGCACATCAGCGTGCCGTATTACGCGGGCATCTGCATCGGGCTCTACCTGACGTGGATCTCGATGACCACGCTCGGCGCGGCGGTCGGCCCGACGATCGGCAACGTCGAGCAGTACGGCTTCGACATGGCGTTCACGGCCGTGTTTCTGGTGCTGCTGCGCGGGATGTGGAAAGGGATGCGGGCGAGCCGACCGTGGTTCGTGAGCCTCGTCGTCGCAGCGGCCACGCACCTGGCCGTGCCCGGCGCGTGGTACGTCGCGGCCGGCGCCTGCGCGGGGCTGATCGCCGCGCTGCTGTGGGAGCCGCGCGATGCCTGATTTCCCGGATTTCAGCACGGTCGCGACGATCGTGCTGATGGCGTCGACCACCTATCTGTCGCGCATCCTCGGCTACGTATTGCTGCGCAATCGCACGCTGAGCCCGCGGATGGCGTCGGTGATGGAGAACGTGCCCGGCTGCGTGCTGATCTCGGTGATCGCGCCGGCCTTCGTGTCGACGCGCCCGGCCGACCTGCTTGCGCTGGCCGTTACGCTGATCGCGGCAACGCGCCTCTCGATCCTGCCGACCGTCATCGTCGGCGTCGTGTCGGCCGGCCTGCTGCGGCACCTGCTCGGCTGAGCGGTTCCGACCCGCCGCGCACGCCGCGGCACAGCCACCGACGAACGGGCGCGCGATGCGCCCGTTTTCACATCCGCGCCGCCCCCGCGACACGACGATCCTCACGCGGGAATGCTAGCCTTGTGGCTTGCGCCACGCTGCACCTCCCTCTCACTGCCCATCTCCGCGAGGATCGTCCCGATGCAAGAAACCCGCCCGCTGTTCGACCGTGTCCTGCTCACCAACGACGACGGAATCGACGCCCCCGGCCTTGACGTGCTCGAACAGGTCGCCATGCAACTGGCGCGCGAAGTGTGGATCGTCGCACCGGCGGAAGACCAGAGCGGCACGTCGCATTCGCTGAGCCTGCACGACCCGCCGCGCGTGCATCGCAAGGGCGAACGCCGCTTCGCGGTGCGCGGCACGCCCGGCGATTGCGTCGCGATCGCGATCAGCCACCTGATGAAGGACGCACGGCCCGACATCGTGCTGTCCGGCGTGAATCGCGGCGGGAACCTCGGCACCGAAACGGTGTTTTCGGGGACGGTCGGCGCCGCGATGACGAGCATGCTGGTCGGCGTGCCGGCCATCGCGCTGAGCCAGGCCTTCACCGATCGCAACGCGGTGCCGTGGAACACGGCACGCACGCACGCGCCGGACGTCATTCGCCGGCTCGTGGCCGCCGGCTGGGACAGCGACGCGTGCCTGAACGTGAATTTCCCGCCGCGGCCCGCCGATGAGGTGCGCGGCCTGAAGGTGACGAACCAGGGCGCCGGCACGCTGCAGGGGGTCGAGATCGTGTCGGCGCGCGACCCGCGCGACTTCGAATATCACTGGCTGAAGCTCGCCCGCGCGCCGCGCGACGACGATGCGGACTCGGAAACGGTCGCGCTCGCCGAAGGGTATGTCGCCGTCACGCCGCTGAAGTTCGAGCGCACGCACGATCAGGCACTTGCGCAACTGCGGTCGCGCCTCGGCTGATCGCGTCGTTCGGCAAGCAAGCGGTCGCGGCAATCGCGCGCGTGACACCTGCGCGCGGTTGCGCGGCCGCATTCCCCGTCACCGCTTCACCGAGTCACGTCAGGTTCATTCCCCCGTCGAGCATCACGATCTCGCCCGTCACGTAGTCGGACGCGACGAGCATCGCGACCGTCTGCGCGATGTCGTCCGGCGTCGCCGCACGGCGCATCGGCGCGCGCTCGCGCCAGAGCTGCTGCGCGTCCGTCCAGTCGGCCGTGAGCGGCGTATCGACGAGCCCCGGCGCGACCGCATTGACGCGAATCGCCGGCGCGAGCGTTTTCGCGAGCAGCCGCGTCGTGTGATTGAGCGCCGCCTTCGCCGCCGCATACGGAATCGACGCGCCCTTCGGCCGCACGCCCGCATGCGAGCTGACGTTCACCACGCACCCGGCCCGCCCGTGCGATGCCGCTTCGCGCAGCGCGGCCTCCGCCTCGGCGACGAGCCGGAACGGTGCGATCACGTTGATCTCGTGCATCTCGCGCCACACGTCGGGCGTCGCCGCCGCGAGGTCGTCATGCGGAATCACGCGGCTGACGCCCGCGTTGTTGACGAGCACGTCGAGCCGCCCGTGCACGGCAACGGCTTCGCGGACCAGCCGCACGCGTTCGGCATCGTCGGCGAGATCGGCCTGCACATAGGCCGCGCCGAGTTCGCGCGCCATCGCGCGCCCCACGTCGACCGAACTGCGCGAATGCAGGATCACCGCGTAGCCGTCCGCCACCAGGCGGTGTGCGATCGCCGCGCCGATCCCCGACGTCGATCCGGTGACGAGCGCGACCGGCCGATGCACGCGCGATGCGCGCGGCTCGGCGACGGTTTCGGTTTCAGGTTCCGTTTCGGGAATCGGGGCAGACATCGGCGGGAGCGGCGCGTCCATATCGGGGAACCCTGTCAGTGGCGTTCCCGCATCATAAGCGCGACGACGCCCCCGGACACGAACGTGACGACGGCCACCACCAGGATCGCGGCAGCGAAGCCGAAGCGGTCGGCCATCAGGCCGGCCGACAGCGCGCCGATCGCATAGCCGAGATCGCGCCAGAACCGGTACACGCTCAGCGAACGCGCGCGCCAGCCGGGTTCGGATGCGTCGGACACGGCCGCGATCAGGCTCGGATAGACCATCGCCGTGCCGAGACCGAGCAGCACGCTCGCGACGAACCACCAGCGAAACTGCCCCGTCAGCGCGGTCAGTGCGAGCGCGGCCGCCTGCACCCACATCCCGGCGACGATCAGCCCCTTGCGCCCCCAGCGGTCGCTCAGCGGCCCGGTGACGATCTGGCCACTGCCCCACACGACCGGATAGACGGCCTTCAGGATGCCGATCCGCTCGATGCCGAGCCCGAGCGTCGTGAAGAACAGCGGGAAGATGCCCCAGCTCATCCCGTCGTTGAGGTTGTTGATCATGCCGGCCTGCGACGCCGCGAACAGGTTGCGGTTGCGGAACGACGTCAGCATGAAGACTTCGCGGAACGACAGCGCGGACGCGCCGGCCGGCTGGCCGCTTTCGAGCCGCACATGCTCGCGCGTGTCGCGCACGACGAGGATCGACAGCAGCAGGCCCGCGATCGCATAGAACACGCCGAGATAGATCGGCGTCGGCCGCAGCCCGTAGCGGCTCGCGAGATAGCCGGTCGCGAACGCGGTCACGCCCACCGCGAAATAGCCGGCGAATTCGTTCAGACCGACCGCCAGGCCACGGCTCTTCGGGCCGACGAGATCGACCTTCATGATCACCGTCATCGACCACGCGAACCCCTGGCTCAACCCGAGCAGCACGTTCGCGGCGATCACCCATTCCCAGTTCGGCGCCGCGATGATCATGAACGGCACCGGCAGGCCGAGCAGCCAGCCGGCGATCAGCACGCGCTTGCGTCCCCACGTATCGGCGAGCTGGCCCGACACGAGGTTCGCGAACGCCTTGACCAGCCCGAAGCTGACGATGAACGACGTGATCAGCGCGGTCGACTCGAGATGAAACTGCTCGGCGCCGATCAGCGGCACGACGGTCCGCTCGATGCCGACCATCCCGCCGACGAACGCATTGACCAGCACGAGCAGCGCGAATTGCCGCCAGTTCTCGCGCAGCCCGAGCGCCACGGCGCGCCCGCCGCGCGCTATCGCTACGTTTACCATCGCATCAGCCCCCTGCCGCGCCGGTCGCCTTGCCGCCGCAGCCGAACAGGGTTGAAATGCCTCCCGTATCGGGATGCAGGAAGGGTCTGAGAACCATCGAATTGCCTCCGTCCCGCGAATGCGGTAACATTCAATCAATTTGATGAATGATTGATCGAGGAGAGGCCACGTGTCAAGCACGGGACCCAAGCAAGCGATTTATGCGAGCCTCGCCGAGGTCGCGCAGGCGCTCGGCCATCCGAACCGGCTCGAATTGCTGGAGCACCTCGCGCAGCGCGAGCGGTCGGTCGAGGAACTGACGGCGCTGTCGGGGATGACGTTCGCGAACACGTCGCGGCACCTGCAGATCCTGCGGCGCGCGCGCCTCGTCGATACCGAGCGGCGCGGCAAGCACATCGTGTATCGCCTCGCCGGCGACAGCGAGGTCGTCGTGCTGATGAAGGCGCTCGGCCGCGTGGGCGAGCGCAACGTCGCCGAGGTCAACAAGGTGATGGGCGACTACTTCCACGCGCGCGATGCGCTGGAGCCCGTGTCGCGCGACGAGCTGACCGCACGGCTCGCGGACGGCCTCGTCACACTGCTGGACGTGCGTCCGAACGACGAATTCACGGAGGGCCACCTGCCGGGTGCGCTGAACATCCCGCTGTCCGAGCTCGATGCGCGCGTCAGCGAGTTGCCGGCCGGGACGGAGATCGTCGCCTACTGTCGCGGCCCGTATTGCGTGTTTGCGGTCGAAGCAGTCGCCGCACTGCGCGCGCGCGGCTTCAACGCAGTGCGACTGGAAGACGGATTTCCGGAGTGGAAGGCGGCCGGCCTCGCGGTCGAGACCGGCGCCGCCGGATGAAGCAACACGGCCCGCGTCGAAGCGGGCCGTTTGCCGGTTACTTGCCGGCCAGCGCCAGCGACGGCGCGAGCGCGCTGTTCGGATCCTGCCCGTTCCAGGTGCCGACCCATGCGTCGTTCGGCGTCGAGCCCATCACGAAGTCGAGCGTGCCGCCGGCCTTCATCTCATCGTACGTGATGTACGGCCGATGCAGCGGCGTGCCGTTCAGGCTGACCGACTGGACATAGCGATTGACCGATGACGGCGCGCCGCCGCCGGCCGTATGCGCGGTCACCTTGAAACGCCGCGTCGCGCCGAACTTCAATGCGCCGCTTGCCCCGCCTCCCGATGCAACCGGGATGTCGATCGTCGCCTCCTCGAACAGCGGCGTGCCGAGGTAGAACACGCCGCCCACCGGATTCAGCGAATAGATGCCGAGCGCGGACAGTACGTACCATGCCGACAGCTGCCCGCAATCGTCGTTGCCGGGAATCGCCGCATCGCGCACGCGGCGCGGGTCGGCCAGCGCGGCCTTCAGGCTGTCGCCGCTCAACAGCGCGCGATCGCCGGCCGTCAGCGTCAGCGAGTACATGTCGTCCATCACCGTGCGCACGCGGTCCTGCGTCTTCGACGGTATGCCCGCGACGTCGTACAGGTACGGCAGGTGGTTCGCCGGCTCGTTCCCCGCGAAGAACTGGCCGCTGCGGCCGGTCAGGTCCGGAAAGCCCTGGTTGTTGAGGAAGGTGAGCGGGTTGGCCGGATCGAACGTGCGATCGAGTTGCGCGATGAACTGGCTCTTGCCGCCGAGCAACGCAACGAGGCCGGGGAAGTCGTGGAAGATGTTCCACGTATCGACCCACGAATTCGATTCGGAGAAGTCCGTCTTCTCCGCCGCCGTCGGGTCGAAGCCCGCCACCCAGTTGCCCTGCGAATCCTTCGGCTGCGAGAATTTCCAGCCGTTGTTCGGCACCGGGTTGAACACGTTCCGGTAGTTCTGGCTGCGTTGCAGGTAGGGCCGGTAGTCGGCCGTGCTTTTGCCTGCCGCCTTGCCGACCGCGGCCGTCGCCCAGTCGTCGAACGAATAGTCCTGCGTCGTCGACACCGATGCGTTGTCGCCCGCGTACACGTAGCCGCTCTGGCGATACTGGTCGAAACCGTGCGCGCTCGCGCCCTGCGTGGTCGTCAATGCGGTCCAGATGTCGTCGATGCCGGCGCTCGTCAGGTGCTTCAGGTACGCATCGGCGATCAGCGGGATCGACGGATGGCCGGCCATCGTGAAGGTTTCCGTCTGCGCGAGCGGCCACACCGGCAGCTCACCCTTGCCGTTCTGCCTGAACTGCGTGAGCAGCGACTTCACCCAGCCGTCGACGCGCTCGGGCTGCACCAGCGTCATCAGCGGCGACTCGGCGCGGAAGGTGTCCCACAGCGAAAACGTCGACGAATAGTCGAAGCCCGGATTCGCATGCTTGCTCGTGGTCGGCGGCGACGTCGTGCCGTCGTTGGTCGAATCGGTGCCGACGTAGCTGCCGTCCGCATTGTTGTAGACGGTCGGCGCGAGCATCGTGCGGTACAGCGACGTGTAGAACATCGTCCGCTGGTCGGCGCTGCCGCCCTTGATCTTGATCCGCTCGAGCGCGGTGCTCCACACGCGCTCGGCCGCGCCGCGCACCTGGTCGAACGACTTCGCGCCGACTTCCGATGCGAGATTGGCCTGCGCATCCGCGATGCTCGACGGCGAGATGCCGACCTTCACCGTGACCGCGCCGCCGCTGTCGTTGCCGTCGGCGAACGTAAGGTACGCCTTGAAGCCGTCGGCGCTGAACGCGACGTGCTTCGTATCGAACGGCTTCGAGAAACGCGCGACGAAATACGTCGGCTTGTTGTTCGCCCAGTTGTTCGTGATCTCCCAGCCGGCGATCGTCTGTGCATCGATGACCTGGATCTTGCCGCTCGCGGTCGAGCCGCCGATCGGGTTGTCGATGCTGACGATCATGCTGCGCTTCTGCGCGGCCGCGCTCGGGAAATACGTGTAGCGATGCACGCCTGCATGCGCGGTGGCCGTCATCTCCGCGAGGATCTTTGCGCCCTGCACGTTCCACGGCGTGTTGCCGCTGCCGACCGGCGCCATCTTCACACGGTAGTAGCCGGGGCTCGCGGTTTCGTCGTCGTGGCTGAACGACGCGTTGTAGGTGATCGACGCATCGGCGGCGACCTTGGCCAGCGTCGCGGTGTCGACCGGCGCCAGCGTCGGCAGGAACCGCACTTCGCCGCCCGAACCGATGCCGGTGCCCGACAGGTGCGTATGCGTGAAGCCGGTGATGAACGGATCGTCGTACTGGTAGCCCGACGTGCGATCCCAGTTCCACGGCAGCGTGTGCGCGCCGCCGGTCGTGTCCGGCCCGAGCTGCACCATCCCGAACGGCACGGTCGCGCCCGGGTACACGTGGCCGTGGCCGCGCACGCCGCTGCTCCAGTCCGCATTGATGTCGAGATTCGCGGTGCCGATCATCGGGTCGACGCTGTGCAGCACCGACCGCTTGACTGCACCGCCGTTCCCGTTCTGATCGCCCTGGTCGTTCTGGTTGCCCTGGTCGTTCTGGTTGCCCTGGTCGTTCTGGTTGCCCTGCGCGTTCGAGATCTGCGCGAGCACGCTCGCATCCGTCGAACCCTGATCGCCCCCGCACCCCGACAACACGGCAAGGCACCCGATACCCACCACATGACGTAGCTTCATCCGTTCGTCCCTCCCTCTCTCTGCGTCGATCCTGTTGGCAAGAACCGCTCGTTGATCTCCCTGACCGTTACGGCGCGCTGGCCGCCTGCGGGAACGACGGCATCGCCGATGCGTCGGTGCCCCACGACGTGGCGCTCGCGTCGGCCGTCATCGCGTACGACAGCTTCCCGCCCTTCGCGATCTGCTCGAACGGCAGCCACGCGGTCGAGTACGAAGCGCCGTTCAGCTTCAGCGACTTCACGTAGAACGACGCGCTGTCGCCCGAGCCCGCACCCGGCGCGACGATGTGCAGCAAGCGGTAGCTGCCGTCCTTCTGCCCGACGCGCACCGTGATCTTCTCGAACTGCGGGCTCGACAGCGCGACGCCGCTCACGCCCGGCACGACCGGATAAAGACCGAGCGCAGCCCACACGTACCAGCCCGAGATCGCGCCGAGATCGTCGTTGCCCGGCAGCCCGGCCGCGCCGGTGCCGAACTCGTTCGCGAACGACGCGTGCAGCACGCGCTGCGTATGCGACGGCGCACCGGCCCATGCATAGACCCACGGCACGGCCATCGTCACTTCGTTGCCGACGTAGAAATACGGCTGCACGGTGCCGATGTTCAGGTGCGTGAAGAACGTGTCGAGCCGCTTGACGACCGGTGCGGCACCGCCGGCCTGCGCGACCACGCCGGCGAGAGCGTGCGGCACGTACCACGTGTATTGCTCGGAGTTGCCCTCCATGAAGCCCGTGCCGTCGGTAACCCATGCGCCGGCCGACGTCTTCGGCTGGATCGCGCCCTGGTCGAACAGGTTTTGCCAGTTGCCGCTCGACTTCAGCAGCGTGCCGGCCGTCGCCGTGTCGCCGAGCGCCGTCGCGAAGCGCGACACCGCGAAATCGCGCACCGCATATTCGAGCGTGTTCGATGCGGTCTGGTTGTCGCCCGAGCCCGACGACGGCACGTAGCCGAGCCGGTCGTAGTCCGCGCGGCTGCCCATCACCGGCGTGCCGGCGCACGCGGCGCCCGGCGCGGTGCTGCGCTTCATGATCGACAGCGCGGCCTGCGTGTCGAAGTTCGTCGCGCCGAACGCATGCGCGTTCGCGACGATGATCGAGCCCGCATCGCCCGGCATCACGGCCGTCTCGGTATTGAAGTACGCCCAGCGCGGGAACGCTCCGCACGCTTTCGCGTCGAGCACGAGCGACTGCACGATGTCGCTGGTCCGCACCGGATCGAGCAGCGCCTGCAACTGGATGAACGAGCGGTCGATGTCCCAGCCGGAGAAGTTCGCGTACATCGTGCGGCCTTTCTCGACCTGACGCGTCGGCGCGGCCGCTGCGCCGTTCGACGCGTAGAAATCCGGATACTGGCCGTTCACGTCGTTGAACACGTTCGGGTGCAGCGACGCGTGATACAGCGCGGTGTAGAACTTCGTCTTGTCGGCATCGCTGCCGCCCGTGACCTGGATCGCGTTCAGCCGCGCGTTCCACGCGGCGCTCGCCGCGCTGCGCACCTTGTCGAAGCGCCAGTTCCGGCTGCCTTGCGCATCCGTTTCCGGATTCTCGGCGCGCAGGTTCGCCTTCGCATTCGCTTCGCTGACGAACGAGATGCCGAGTTTCATCATCACGTCGGGATGCGTGCTGTCGACCTTGAACGTGACCGTCACCGGGCTGTTGTTCGACAGCGCCGGCTTCGCCGCGAACGGCTGGCTGAATTCCGCGTAGTAGTAGACGGGCACCGCATGCCCGGCCCAGCAGAATCCGCCGCCCGCGATCGTGCCCGACAACGCGCGGTCGCCGACCTGGCTGACCGTGTCGCTCGTCGTGCCTTGCGCGCGGTTGTTCAGCACGGTCGGATCGATCGCGATCGTCGCCTGCTGGCCCTGCGTGAGCGCCGGATACGTGAAGCGTGCGAAGCCGGTGCGCAGCGTCGTCGTCAGCTCGGCCTTGATGCCGTTGCCGAGCGTGACGCCGTAATAGCCGGCCTGCGCGGTTTCGTTCGCGTGGCTGAAGCTGGCCGGCGTGCCGGCATCGCCGGGCGCGAGCTGCGGCATCACGTTCAGGTAGCCGCCGTTCGCCCAGCAGCCGGTGCCGCTCAGGTGCAGGATGCTGAATGCGTTGATCGACGTGTCGCCGTACCAGTAGCCGCCGGAGAAGCCGGAGCCGTCGCCCTTGCTGCTGTCGTATTGGGCGGTCGGTGTCATCGGGCTCCACTGCATCATCCCGAACGGCACCGTCGGCCCCGGGAACGTGCCGCCGCCGAGACCCGAGCCGACCGGGTCGGCCGGCTGGTCGGTCGCGTAGTCGGTACCGATCAGCGGATTGACGTACTGCGCGACGCGGATGTCGGCGTTTTTCTTCGACGCTTCGTTGCCGTTGCTGTTGTCGTTGCCGCCGTTGCCGTTTTCATTGCCTTGCGACTGCGCGGACGCCGCCATGTTCGCAGCGGCCGCCGACGGCGAATCGCCATCGCCGCCGCAAGAAGCCAAGACAACGCACAGCGCCAGCAGCGCCGTTCCCAACCCCCAGTTCCTGGACATCGCCCGTCTCCGTATCGTTCTTGAATCAGGATGTTGATTCGAACTACTGAGCTTTAAATCAGGATGCTTTCGATGAATTCCGCTTGCCCGGCCGATCGGTCGAAAATCCCGGGTGCGTGTCGTTATTTCCGAATTCGCGCACCTGGAAATAGACGCGCCGGCATGTCGAAATACCGGCGCCCAGGAACGGACAATGCGCACAAGCGTGCCCAAATAAACGTGTTTTCTCTACCCCGTGTTTTTACGAATTTTTATTTTGTTTATCTAAACAAGAGGTTATTGATTCGGTTTTTATGCGGAATGAGACAGTGAATGCACGATTGGTGATCAACGCTGCTTCGGCAGATCGACATAGTCCTCGAGGTCGCCCGCGACATAGAGCCGCTTGCCGAGTCGCGGGTATTCGCAGACGTCGTGTTCGAGCCGCTGCCCGCCGACGAGCAGCTCCAGCGGCGTATCGCCGGTGTTCTGCACCGTATGCGCTTCACCGCCGCGCGGAAAGCCCAGAAAATCGCCGGGCCCGATTGCCTCGGTGCGCTCGCCGATCGTGACCGCACCCGTACCGGACAGCACGTACACGAACTCTTCTTCGTACAGGTGACGGTGATACTCGGCCGATTCGTGACCGGGCATCAGCGTGAGCAGATGAACACCGAATTGCGTCAGGCCGGTCAGGTCGCTGAGTTGTCGCTTGAGACGAACGGCATTGGGATTCAGCGAATGCACCGCGCGCGTCGGTTCCATCTTCGCAATATCGGCGGCCTTCAGCAGTTCCCGGGGAAAGGGAGTCGACATGGGGATCTCGCAAGCGTGAATGCTTCGGTTGAATGCGGCGCCGGCATGGCGCGCGCAGCGGCCATTGTCCGACATTTTCACGCTTGCAGAGGGGTTGCGAGCCCCGCGATCGCACGCGGCTAGCGCGCGCAATCGGCCAGCAGGTTCGCCAGCACCGACGCGCCTTGCGCGAGGTGCACCGGATCGGCATCTTCCGCTTCGTTGTGGCTCAAGCCGGCCTTGCACGGCACGAACACCATCGCGGAAGGCGCGACGTACGACAGGTTCACAGCGTCGTGCCCCGCGCCGCTGCACATCTCCCTGTACGGATAACCGGCGGCAGCCGTGGCCTGCCGCACGCGCTCGACGCATTCCGCATCGAACACCACCGGCTCGTATTCGGCGATCGTCTGCACCTGCACGCTCGTGCCGCGCAGCGCGGTGCGTTGCAGGCAGATCGCTTCGATGTCGGCGACCAGTTGCTGCAACGCCGGCCGCGACGGGTGGCGCACGTCGACGCTGAACCGGACCTTGCCCGGAATCGTGCTCGGCGAATTCGGCTGGCACGCGACATGGCCGACCGTCACGCGCGCATCGGCGTCGAACGTGTGGCCGTGCTCGACGATCGCGGCGATCATCGCGGCCGCCGCGCCCATCGCGTCACGGCGCACGCTCATCGGCGTCGTGCCCGCATGCGACTCGAAGCCCGTCACCGTGACGTCGAGTTCGTAGATGCCCTGCACGCCCGTCACGACGCCGATCGGCAAACCGGCCTGCTCCAGCACCGGCCCTTGCTCGATATGCGCTTCGAAATAAGCCTTCGGCATTTGCCGCTCGCGCGCGGGACCGGCGAAACCCGTGCGTTCGAGTTCGTCGCGCAGCAGCGCGCCCGTCTGCATGCACGGGCGATCCAGCGCGTAGTCGAGATCCAGCGCGCCTGCATAGACGGCCGAGCCCATCATCCCCGGCGTGAAGCGCGAACCCTCTTCATTGGTCCACGCGACGACGTCGATCGGATGCCGTGTCGCGATGCCGTGCTCGTTCAGCGTACGAATCGCTTCGAGGCCCGCCAGCACGCCATAGACGCCGTCGAAGCGGCCGCCGAGCGGCTGCGTGTCGAGATGGCTGCCGCACGTCACGGGCGGCAAGCCCGGTTCCGTGCCCGGCCGGCGAGCGAACACGTTGCCGATCGGATCGATGCGGATCTCGCAGCCGGCTGCTTCGCACCACGCGATGAAGCGGCGCCTGCCGAGCGCGTCGTCGTCGCTCAGCGCGAGCCGGCAGCTGCCGCCGTGCGCGGTCGCGCCGATCGTCGCCATCTCCATCAGCGAATTCCACAGCCGTTGCTGGTTTACGAGAATCATCGTGACCGCTCCTGAAAAGCACCGAGCATATACACTCGACCCAATAAGAAAAATCCAAGATTTCGTTGTGGACGATAACTTTTTCTTGTCACCCGGTGTTCCGCCCGGAACCCCGTGTTTCCTTCGCCTCCGGATCGGTCATTCATGAAGCTCAAGCAGCTCGATGCGTTTCTCGCGGTCGCCGAGAATCGCACCATTCGCGGCGCGGCGCGCGTACTCGGCGTCACGCAACCGGCCATCAGCAGCATCGTGCGCGAACTCGAACAGGAACTCGGCGTGCCGCTCGTCGTGCGTAGCGTGAAGGGAATTGCCCTGACCGATTACGGCAGCGCGTTCGCGATTCGCGCGCGGCTGATCGTCGAGGAGATTCAGCGCACGCGTGACGAAATCGAGCAGTTGCGGCTGGGCACGACCGGCTCGGTGTCGATCGCGGTGAGTCCGACCGTTGCACTGACGATCCTGCCGCGCGCGTTCGCCGCGTTCTCGCGCGACCTGCCCGGCGCGACGCTGAACGTCGACGATGCGCTGACCGCGACGGATCTCGCGCGGCTGCGCGACGGCTCGCTCGACTTCATCGTCACGCATCAGTTATCGAACGCGATGCCGGACCCCGACGAATTCGCGAGCATTCCGTTGTTCCGGACGGCGTTCGCGGTCGTCGCGAGAAGCCGGCATCGGCTCGCGCGCGCCCGCTCGCTGCGCGAGCTCGTCGATGCGCAATGGTGCGTGCCGCGCTACGGCGACGGGGGAGACGATCTGGTGCGCTCGATCTTCATGCCGTTCGGCATCGACGTGCCGAAGCGGGTGGTCCACTGCCCGTCGTTTGCCGCGACGCTCGGGCTCGTGTCGCAGACGGATGCGCTCGGCGTGTTCGCGCGGCCGCTCGCCGACGTCGAACGCAAGTCACGCGGCATCGTCGTGCTGGATCTTGCCGAGCCGATGCCCGCGTTGACGGTCGCGATCGTGATGCGGCGGCATGCGTTGCTGACGCCGGCCGCGCTGCATTTCATCGAGTGCCTGAAGGTGGCGGCCGCAGCGGTCACGGGCAGCGCCGACGGCCGGTAACGGACGTCGGCGACGCGATGGCGCGAACGCTCTGCATCTGCGCCGCTTGCGAACGCGCCCCGCCCCGCTCCGGCCTGCTTCGCGCAAACGCGACTAGCGTGCGAATTTCTCCTGCGTCGCACTGCCGTAGACCGCGTAAAGCGAGCCCGCCAGCATCGCGAGAATCAGGCCGATGCTGATCGCGATGCGATAGATGCTGGTGATGTCGACGTAGTGCTGTAGATCCGGCATGCCGATCTGAAGATAGATCCACCCGATCAGCGGCACGAGCGCATAGAAACTCGGCAGCGCCAGCACGCAGAGCACGGCGAACAGGCTCCACTCCTTGACGAGCGCATGACGCTCACGCATCACACCCCACAGCAGCAGCACCGCGAAGAACAGCTCGAATGCACCGTTCATCTGGAACGGCGTCCCGCCGGACGACGTGATCGCAGTCGGCCCGCCCAGCAGTTGCCCCCAGTACAGCAACACGGCGCCGTTTGCGGCAGTCAGCACGCCGGTCGCAGTCGCGAGCCGCATCATCCGCGCCGGCTGCGGCTTCCCGATGAACGCGGCGCGCAGCAGGAACGGTGCGAGCGCGCACACGCCGATCGCACTGGCGGCATAGAGCCAGCGAGAGCCCGGCGCCGCCCGCAGCACGCTGCCCTGGAACGCGGCGAGTCCGGCCGGAATCCAGTCCTTGCCGGCCTGGAACCGGTCGAGGCCGGGCGTCACCAGGTAGTGATCGACGACGGCGGCCAGCGCGGCGATGCTCAACACCGACAGAACGGCGACGCCCACTTTGGCAACCGTCTCCGTCAACGCCGCCGGGACAACCGGGGCGGCACGGCCCGTGGCCGGGCGAGACTTCTGGAACCAGCGGTTCATGCACAGCAGCAGGTAGCCGAACAGCATGCATTGCGCGATCAGCACCGCGACCGCCGAGAAATTGGACGTGTTCTGGTTGACGTCCGGATAGACCATCGCGGCCCAGATCCAGTCGATGCGCGTGAACGGCGCCGTGAGCAGGAAGCCGTAGTTGATCGCCATATACGCCTGATGCTGGGCAATCTCGCGGCGGATCAGGTGATGGATCGACATCCACAGCGATGCCGTGACGCCCAGCGCGAGAAACCAGAGGCCGGTCGCGAACGTCAGCGTGTCGTACATCATCGCGACCGGCGTGCGCACCATGTAGGTCATCGCGCCGATCATCGCGAGCTGCGACGACACCATGTAGACCACGCCCGCCGTGCGATGCCAGCGCGGATAGTTGCGGCGCAGCGCCGGCCAGAACTGCAGCGCGCCCAGCAGCATGCACGTGCCGCCCAGGATGTTGTGCAGCGACAGGATGACGATGTTCACCTTCGGCATCTGCGCGTAGTACAGCACGGTGTCGTAGAAGCCATTCTCGCCGAACATGAGCCGCGCCGACGTCAGCCTGGCCGCGATCCAGATGAACGGATCGTCGGTGCCGAGCACCTGCCCCCAGCCCGGATCGGCCCCGGCGATCGACATCGCGCGAAGCTGTTCGCGCGCATGCAGCAGCGCGTCGCCCGATACCGCGCCGAAATTCGCCTGCCCGGTCGCGATGGCCGTCAGCGCGTAGAGGACAGTGACGATGGCAAACGCCACGAACACCACGATGGCCCACGTGCGCAGGCGGCCGCCCGGCACGTCGCCTGCACGCGCCGCCGCGATGGCGGCCGCCTTCGCCGCCGGGTGCCCGATGTCATTCGATCCTGCCATCCCGTCTCTCCCTGATCGTGCGTCGTTATCGATGGATTCAAAGCCACGCCATGCCCTGCCGCACCGCGTCGTGCGCGCGCTCGGTCAGCGGGTCGCCGTGCGCAAGCGCCACGCGTTCGAACGGCCATTCCAGCAGCCGGTCGATGCATGCGCGGGCCACGCGCCGGTCCCGATAGACCACGCGCAGCAACGGATGCCAGCCAACGTGCCCGAGCACGCCGCCCAGGCGCAGGTAGTGCCGCGTCAGCCAGTGCGGCGACGCGTGAAAGTTCTCGACGAGATCGCAGGCGATCAGTGTGCGGCTGGCCGGGTGATAAAACACCGTCTCGCGCAGCAGGCAGCCTTCGATCGTCAGCAGCTCGAAGTCGCCGCCCCACTCCGGATGCGGCACCTCCGTCAGCACCGCATCGAAGCGCAGGTCCTTGCGCTTGCGCTGCAGCGCGGCGGGGCCGTGCAGCACCGCGCGCGGATACGCGGCGACGGCGCCGGCCGCATAGAGGTGGTGAAACAGGTTCGGGCAGACGATGTGGCCGACCTCGCCGAGCGCATCGATTTCCGCGCGCAATCCGGCGTCCAGCGGCACCGGCGAATGCAGCAGCAGCCGGCCCGACGACAGCCGGACGACGGTCATGCGCGTACCGACATGCAGCCCCATGAAAGAATGAGGGACTGATGCAGTCCAGATATCCTTCGTCAACGTATCAAGGGCGGGCATCGCCAGAACCGACAATGTTTGAGTTGCAAACATTGTCGAACGTGACATTGAACACTGTCAAATGAGTAGAAACCCCGGGAATCAGAAAGCGGGCTACCACCACGGCAACCTGCGGCAGGCCGTGCTGGATCTGGCCTTTGCCGCGCTCGAGCATGCGAACGGGCGGGAGTTGAGCGTGCGCCACCTGGCGACGCAGTTGGGCGTGTCGGATTCGGCCGTCTATCGCCACTTCGTCAACAAGGATGCGTTGCTGGTCGCGCTGGTGGTCGAAGGCTTCCGGCGCCTGACGCAAGTGCAGATCGACGCGTTTGCCGCGGAGATCTCACGCGGCGCGTCGGCGCGCGACGCGTTTCGGGCCGGCGGGCTGGCCCATGTGAAGTTCGCGCACGCACATGCCGAGTTGTTCCGGCTCATGTACGGCGGCTTTGCGGTCCAGCACCGGGACGATGCCGAACTCGTCCAGGCGCGGCGCGACAACAGCGAGGTGACGACGCAGGCGATCCGCAGGATGGTGGGATCCACCATCGACGAACAGCAGATCCGCGCGTTCAGCGTCGGCGTGCGCAGCTTCGTGCATGGCTTCGCGATGCTGTGGATCGACGGTCATCTCGAAGGCGGGGAGGCGGAGATCGAGGCGCTGGCGGAAGCGGCGTTCGAGTTCTCGATGCATGCGTTTCCCGACTCGGTGCGATGACGAGGCTGGGGATGCGACGCTTTTGCGAGGAACGCGGCGCGCGTGAGTGAACCTCCGCGCGCCGTTGCCGCTCAGCGCACGTGCACGCCGCGCAGTTGCGTCAGCAAGGCCACGAGACGATCGATGTGCGCGTCTTCGGTACGCCACGACGACACGCTGATCCGGAACGCCGGCCGCCCCTGCCACACCGTCGCGCCAAACCACACGTCGCCCGATGCCTGCGCGGCCGCGAGGATCGCCGCCGTTTCGTCGTCGGTACCGGCACGCACGAGCACCTGGTTCAGCACGACGCGGTTCAGCACGTCGTAGCCGGCGGCACGCAGGCCGTCCGCGACCCGCGTCGCCTGCGCGCAATGCCGCTCGACCATCGTGGCCACGCCGGCGCGGCCGAGCGAGCGCAGCGCGGCCCACACGGGAATGCCGCGCGCGCGCCGCGAGAATTCGAGGTTCAGGTTCTTCTGCGCGTCCTGCGCGCCGCTCAGGTAGACGGCGTCGCTGTTCATCGCGGTCGCGAGCGCGGCCGCGTCGCGGCAGATCACCATCGCGCCGTCGTACGGCGTGTTGAGCCACTTGTGACCGTCGGTCGTCCAGCTGTCCGCGCCGTCGATGCCGTCCGTCAGCGCGCGCTTCGACGAGGCGCGGGCCCACAGGCCGAACGCGCCGTCGACGTGCACCCACGCACCGGCCGCCTTCGCGGGCGGAATCAGCGCCGCGAACGGATCGAATTCGCCGGTGTTCACTTCGCCGGCCTGCACGCAGAGGATCGTCATGTCGTCGAGCGGCGGCAGCTGGGCCGGATCGATGCGGCCGTGCGCGTCGACCGGCGCGACGACGAGGCGCTTCATCCCGAAACCGAGCACGCGCAGCGCCTTCTTCACCGTGATGTGCGCGAGCTCGGAGATCACGACCTTCACTTCGGGCGCGCCGATGAGACCGTCAGCGTCGACGTCCCAGCCCTTTCGCGCAAGCAGCGCGCGCCGCGCGGCCACCAGCGCGACGAGCGTGCAGGCCGTCGCACTCGTGCCGAAACCGACCGCGCTGCCTTCAGGCAACCCGAGCACGTCGACGACCCAGCGCGCGGCCTGGCGCTCGATCGTCGCGGCCACCGGCGAATTCGCATACGACGACGCGCACTGGTCCCATGCGAGCATCAGTCGCTCGGCCGCTGCCGCGGCCGGCAACGTGGCGCCGATCACGAAGCCGAAGTAGTTCGGGCCGTTCGACGCGACGGTTGCGGGCGTGCCGCGCTCGTCGAGCAGGCGCAGCACGTCGTCGGCGGGGCGGCCGGTATCGGGCAGCGGCTCGTCGAACGCCGCAAGGCCGGCCACTGCGGCCGCATCGGGAAACGCGCGCCGCTCGTTCGTCGCGGCCAGATACGCGTGCGCGCGCCGGTCGGCGTCGGCCAGCAATGCAAGTTCGTCCATGTCGGTTGCCTCGGTAGGAATCAGAGTTGCGAGAGATCGTGGCCGAGCTGCTGCAGCGCACCGTCGATCCGCTTGTAGTACGTGAACTTGCCGGCGCGGGTCGCCTGCACGAGCCCGGCATCCGCGAGGATGCGCATGTGGCGCGTGGTGGTGGCCGGCGCGATGCCGAGCTTCTCGGTGATGTACGTGCAGCACACGCCGAGTTCGTCGAAATCGCCGTGCGGCTGCGGCGGGAAATGCTTGCGCGGCTGCTTGAGCCAGCGCATCACGGCCAGGCGGCTTTCGTTGGCCAGTGCGCTGATGCGGGTGACGTCGTCCATGAGAATGCGGAGCTCGATTAACGTTTCGAATATTAGCTAAATGACGAAATGTATGCAATCGATCGAACACCGGTTTCAACCCACGACGTCGCACGCCCGATCGTCACGTCGGCCTTCGATACGATCGTGGCAAGACACACTGCCGCAACGCTCGCCGGATCGCGTGAACCCTGCCGGTTCCTTTACGCGCCTCCCAGCGCCTGCGCCAACCTGTCGATCAGCGCACGCACGCGCCTCGGCTGCACGGCGTTGCCCGGATAGACGATCTGCAAATCGACGTCGCCCGGCGAGAATGCGCGCAGGACTTCGACGAGCGCGCCGGACGCCAGATCCTGCTCGACGTCGACCAGCGACTTCAGCGCGACGCCGTGCCCCACGACGCACCACGCGCGCACGAGCGCACCGTCGTTGGCCACACGCCGGCCGCGCACCGTCACGCGCCGGGGTTCGCCATCGATGCTGAACGGCCATTCGGCATACAGGTCCTGCCCGAAGCGCATCACGATGCAGTCGTGCGCGGCGAGATCGTCCGGATGCCGCGGCGTGCCGTGCGCCGCGAGATACGCGGGCGACGCGCACACCACGCGCCGCGCACGGCCGAGCGAACGGCTGCGCAGCGAACTGTCGGCGAGCACCCCTCGGCGGATCGCGAAATCGAGCCCCTGCCCGACGACATCCACGTAACCGTCGCCGAGATGCAGGTCGACCGTGACGCCCGGATGCTCGACGAGGAACGCGTCGACGACGGGCACCACGCGCTCGCGCCCGAGATCGGCCGGCGCACTGAAGCGCACGGGGCCCGACAGCGTCTGCACGCCGAGTCGCACGCGGCTTTCGAGTTCGTCGGCTTCGGCGAGCAGTCGCCGCGCGCCGTCGACGAGCGTGCGGCCTTCGTCGGTCAGGCTGATCGCGCGCGTCGTGCGCGTGAGCAGCGCCGCGCCGTAGTGGCGCTCGAGCGCCGTCAGCCGCTCGGACACGGTGGCCGGCGACAGCCCGAATTCGCGGCCCGCCGCGGCCAGTCCACCCTTCTCCACGATGCGCAGGAACAGCGCGAGATTGTCGAGCAGCATTATTCGCCCCTTCCGAACGATATTTTCGAAGTCTGCCCAATTATCCGAAATATCCGCAAGCGATACAGTGTGCCAACGCCGGCCTCGCGGCCGCCCGTCGACACTTCGATCACCCCAAGGAAACCCGCCATGGAATACCGCACCCTCGGCCGCTCCGGCCTCAAGGTTCCCGTCCTGAGCTTCGGCGCCGGCACGTTCGGCGGCACCGGCCCGCTGTTCAGCGCATGGGGCAACACCGGCGTCGACGAAGCGCGCCGCCTGATCGACATCTGCGTCGAAGCCGGCGTGAACCTGTTCGACACGGCCGACGTGTATTCGGACGGCGAATCCGAGCGCGTGCTTGGCGCCGCGATCAAGGGACGCCGCGACCAGGTGCTGATCTCGACGAAGACGGGCCTGCCGACCGGCAGCGGCCCGAACGACGCGGGCACGTCGCGCGCGCGGCTGGTCCGCGCCGTCGACGACGCGCTGCGCCGCCTCGACACCGACTACATCGACCTGCTGCAACTCCACGCGTTCGATGCGAGCACGCCGGTCGAGGAAGTGATGTCGACGCTCGACGATCTCGTGCGCGCGGGCAAGCTGCGCTACATCGGCGTGTCGAATTTCGCGGGGTGGCAGATCATGAAGTCGCTGGCGGCGGCGGATCGGCACGGCTGGTCGCGTTACGTGGCGAACCAGGTCTACTACTCGCTCGTCGGCCGCGACTACGAGTGGGACCTGATGCCGCTCGGTGCCGACCAGGGGCTTGGCGCGCTCGTCTGGAGCCCGCTCGGCTGGGGCCGGCTCACCGGCAAGATCCGGCGCAACGCGCCGCTGCCCGAAGGCAGCCGCCTGCATGAAACGGCCAGCTACGGGCCACCGGTCGACGACGCGCGCCTGTACAACGTGGTCGATGCGCTCGACGCGATCGCCGAGGAAACCGGCAAGACCGTGCCGCAGATCGCGCTGAACTGGCTGCTGCAGCGCCCGACGGTATCGTCGGTGATCATCGGCGCGCGCAACGAGGAACAGTTGCGGCAAAACCTCGGCGCGGTCGGCTGGGCACTGACCGACGCGCAGGTCGCGAAGCTCGACGCGGCGAGCGCGGTCGAGGCGCCTTATCCGTACTTCCCGTATCGCCGCCAGCAGGCGTTCGCGCAGCTCAATCCGCCGCTGCGCGGGTAAGGGCGACGGCGTGCAGCGCTACGCCGGCACACGCGCATCGCCGAGCCGCACGACCTTGTCGGCCGGCCCGATGACCGAGCGGCGGTGCGTGATCGCGATGACCGTGACGTCGCGGGCCAGCAGCCGCACGTGTTCCATGATGTCGCGCTCGGTGACTTCATCGAGCGCGGAACTCGCTTCGTCGAGAAACAGCACGGTCGGGTCGCCGTACAGCGCACGGGCGATCGCGATGCGCTGGCGCTCGCCGCCGGACAGCTTCAGCCCGCGCTCGCCCACCGTCGTGCGGAAGCCGTCCGGCAGGCGCTCGATGAACGTCAGGATCGTCGCCTTCGCGGCCGCTTCGCGCAGACGCCGCGCATCGCGCGGCCGGCCGAGCAGGATGTTGTCTTCCAGGCTTTCGTTCAGCAGCACGACATCCTGCGGCACGACGGAAACCGCGCCGTACCAGTCGGCGCGATCGATCGCCGCGAGATCGACGCCGTCGACGAGAATGCGCCCGCCGGTCGGCTCGATCGACTTCAGCGCGAGCTTGAAGACGGTGGATTTCCCCGCACCGGTTTCGCCGACGAGGAACGTGATCGCCCCCCGTTCGGCGACGAAGTCGACGTCGGTCACGCCGCGGCCGTTGTCGTACGCATAGGCGACGCGGTCGAACACGATGCGCCCGTCCCGCGGCGCGAACGCCGACGCGTGCGACACCTGCCGCTCCTCGGGCGCCGTCCACAGCGCCGCGAACGGTACGAGCGCCGCGCGGGAACGTGCGCACTCGTCGACCGCGCGCGCGATCATTTCGAACGGCTGGTTCAGTTGCAGCAGCAACGTGTTGAACAGCACGATGTCGCCGATCGACAGCGCGCCCGCCGCATGGCGCGGCAGCAGCAGCCAGAACGTCACCGCGAACTGGATCGCGAGGCCGAGACCCAGCACCACGAGATAGCGGACGTGCTGCAGCACATACGCGCGCCAGCTGTCGCGCTCGACGCGCGCTTTCTCCGAGAAACGTTCGTTCATCCAGCGATGGCTGCCGAAATGCCGGAGCGTCTCCATCGCATTGATCGCGCCGCCGACGAAGCGCGCATTCTCCTGTCCGGCCTCGATCGCGCGATCGAGGAACGCGCGTGAGCGCCGCGCGCCGACGATCGCGATCGTCACCGCGACCGCGCCGTAGGCGGCGGTGATGGCCACGACCTCGACATTGATCAATGCGCCGAGCGTGACGAGCGTCAGCACGATCTGCAGCGCGCCGGGGATCAGGTCCATCAGGCTCAGCAGCACGAGCACCGACAGCGCCCGGCTGCCGCGCTGGTTCGCATTCTGGATTTCGGCGGGATTGTGCTCGACGAAGAACGCCGTGGTCTTCTTCAGGATGCGCTCGAAAAAGCGCGTGCTGGTGATGAAGCCCAGATTCTCCGAGCTCATGAACGCCAGGTACTGCACCACGCGTTGCAGCGCGCTGGAGAGGCCCAGCAGCGCCGCGTAAAGCACGAAGCCCGGGATCAGCGCGTGGAACACGTCGCGGTGCGACAGCGCGTCGATCAGGCGCGAGAACAGATAAGGCGCGGCAACCGTGCTCGCGCTCGACAGGAGGACGACCGCCACGACCGTCAGCAACATCAGGCGATCGGCTTTCCAGTAAGCCCGCAAGACCTCGGTGATCGGATGCGACGCACGGGTTTCGTTCATGACGGAATGAACCGGGTACGACGCAGCCCGGATGGCAGCGATGGGCGAAAAAGTCTAACAGAGTGAAAGGAATGGCGTGGTGTCGTTCGGGCGGGATGGCGGCATGTGCTGCACGGTTCCTGGCGGCCCTTTCCGTTCAAAAAGACCGTTGAGCGGTTGATGACTTCCGTTCCAGGGAGCGCTTGCCATGCTGAGTGTCGTGCCTGAGCCGGGCCGGCTCGACCGAACGGCGGTCAGCGCTCACATTGACATATCGGTAATTCTCGATATACTCGCCCCCCATGGAATTGCTCGACATCTTCAAAGCCCTCTCGAACCGGACACGCCTTGAAATCCTGCAAGGCTTGAAGGATCCCGTGAAGAACTTCCCGCCGCAGGATGAAGGGGACGTTCACACGGTGGGCGTCTGCGTCAGCAGTATTCAGGAAGGCGTCGGGCTGTCGCAGTCGACGGTATCCGATTACCTTGCGACGCTGCAACGAGCAGGCCTGGTGGAAGTCAGGCGCATTGGCCAGTGGACCTACTACAAGCGGAACGAAGCGGCGATCAGCGCGCTGGCCAAGACCATCGGGAAAGACCTGTAATTTTTTGCCCCATGATATCGATAATTCCCGATATCCCTATTTACCGAAACGCGGAGATGCAATGAAAGCGCTGTTGCTCAAGTCATTTGGCGGCCCGGAATCATTCGAACTACGTGACGTACCCAAGCCGGTGCCGCACGCGGGACAAGTCCTGGTCCGGGTTCACGCCACCTCCATCAATCCACTGGATTACCAGGTCCGACGGGGCGACTATCCGGACCTGGTGCCACTGCCAGCCATTACCGGACACGACGTATCGGGCGTGGTCGAAGCCGTCGGGCCGGGTGTGACGGCCTTCTCGCCGGGAGACGAAGTCTGGTACACCCCGCAGATCTTCGACGGGCCGGGCAGTTACGCCGAGTACCACGTGGCGGCCGAAAGCATCGTCGGGAAGAAGCCTCCTTCGCTCAGTCATCTCGAAGCGGCCAGCCTGACCCTGGTCGGCGGAACGGTTTGGGAAGCACTGGTCGTGCGTGCAGCGCTTCGTGTTGGGGAAAGCATTCTGGTACACGGCGGCGCAGGAGGCGTCGGCCATGTGGCGATCCAGCTCGCCAAAGCCATCGGTGCAAGGGTGTTCACGACCGTGCGCGAAGCAAACGTCGAGTTCGCCCGGAGCCTGGGTGCGGATGTGGTCATCGACTACGAAAAGGACGATTACGTCGACGCCGTCATGCGAAACACCGGGGGCCGCGGCGTCGATGTCGTGTTCGACACCATCGGCGGCAACACCCTGTCGCGCAGCCCCGATGCGCTCGCCCAGCTTGGCCGCGTCGTCACGATCGTGGACATCGCTCAGCCGCAAAACGTCATTCAGGCCTGGGGCAAGAACGCGAGTTATCACTTCGTGTTCACGCGACAGAATCGCGGCAAGCTGGATGAGTTGAGTGCGTTGATTGCGCGCGGACAGTTGCGGCCACACATTGGCGCCGTCTATTCCCTTGCCGACGTTCCACTCGCGCATGCGCTGCTGGAGCGTCCCAACAACGGGCTTCGAGGAAAAATCGCGATTGCGGTCGAGCCGTCGGTTCATCCCGAACGGGGTGTCGGCGCTCAAGCGGCGTGACCTTTTTCTCGCGTGTTGACCGTAGCGAACTGTCCGTGATTCGCAATGCGCCGCGAGCATCAGGGTTGCGCAGGGGCCAAACCCGACAGCCCTAGGCGCAATCGACGTGATCGCCGCAGGTTCTGGCTGACGGTCGATATCGTGAGAATTGTGCGGCTCGTGGCACCATGAAATGCCGTCGGCATGGGCCTACCCATGGGGCCGCGAACTTCCTATCGTAGAGACCTGCGACGCGCCGGCCGGATCGGCGGCGCGCCCTCTTCTCATCGACAGGTCCGCCAACATGAACGCCAACGACACCGGACTGACCGTACGCGCGGTCACGGAAGACGACTACGACCAGTGGCTGCCCCTGTGGGATGGCTATAACCGCTTCTACGGCCGCTTCGACGATACGGCCCTGCCGCTGCGGGTCACACAACTCACTTGGTCGCGCTTCTTCGACGTCTACGAACCGGTGCATGCGCTCGTCGCCGAGCGCGCCGGCCGGCTCGTCGGGCTCGTGCATTTCCTGTATCACCGCAGCACGACGCTCGCCGGGCCGACCTGCTACCTGCAGGACCTGTTCACGCTCGACAGCGAACGCGGCAAGGGCGTCGGCCGCGCGCTGATCGAAGCCGTGTACGACACCGCGCGTGCGCATCGCGCCGAACGCGTGTATTGGCAGACGCACGAGACGAACCACACGGCGATGCGGCTCTACGACACCGTCGCGACAAAACCGGGAGCCGTGCTCTATCGGAAGGAGTTGTCGCGCTGAGCTGAAGGCGAGACGCGGATCAGCGCGCCCTCCTGAATCGCCCCGCCTGATGGAATGTCGCGATCTCCTCTCGGAACGGTCACCTCGACCAATTTGGTAGCCCAAGGGACACAAAATCGCCCGTTGGATCATTTTTTGTATCCCTAGGGCTACAATCCTCATCTGCCAATTTGTAGCAGAAGGGCTACAATCAAAGCCAATCTGGCAATTCTTGATGCCCTGGGGCTACAAATGACGACATTGGCCGATGTTGGAGAAATGCTGAAAGATGCTCGCCACTCAGCGGGGCTTTCACAGAAAGCGCTGGCCGAGCACGCTGGCGTCGCACGTACGACACTCGCACGCATGGAAACGCTTGCGCGAGGGGACATGAGCGTATCTGCGCTCATCCGTCTCCTTGAGGCCGCCGGCTATGACCTTCGAGCGGTGAAGCGCGGACACGTGCGCACGCTCGACGACGTGCTGGCCGAGCAACGCACGATGGGAGATGCGTGACATGCGCCTTCACGTCCATGTCAAAGGCAAACGCGTCGCTGATCTCTATCGACAGGCGGACGACTATGCGTTGCGCTACACCGAGGACGCCGACGACGGCGATTTTGCCAGCCTGACCATGCCCGTTCGTGAAGATGCCTGGGTCTGGCCGCGTGACCTGCATCCGTTCTTCCGGCAGAACCTGCCGGAAGGGTTTCTCTTTCAGGTGATTCGGGAAGAATTCGGCCCGTATCTCGACGGAACGGACCTCTCGCTCCTGGCCATCATCGGCGGCTCCGGCATCGGCCGCGTCACCGTCGCGCCCGAGGGCGGTACGCCAGGCGGAGAACTCGATCCGCTCGACCTGAAGAGCCTGCTGCACGAGGACATCACAACCGCCCGCTTTGCGGAACTCGTACGGTACTACGCGCGCGCCGCAATCTCAGGCGCCGTGCCCAAATTCCTTGCCCCCGAACGCTCGTCGGATCAAGCACCAGTCGGCAAGCAAACGCTACGCACGAGCCGGCACATCATCAAGGGATCCGACGAGCAAACGCCCTACCTGGGCTTCAACGAGCATTACTCGATGCAGGTGCTGGCAAGACTCGACGTCGCCCGAGTCGCGAAAACCACGATGTCGGATGACGGCCGCGTGCTCGTCGTCGATCGATTCGACATCGACGGGCAAGGCCAGCCGGCGTTCGGCCTGGAAGACGCCTGCAGCCTGCTCGGCCTGCCTCCGCACGAAAAGTACCGCCCGTCGACCGAGCAGATCCTCAACGCAACGAAACCCTACATCGCCGCTGCGAATTGGCGACGAGAAGCCGAGCAGCTCGGCTGGCAGCTCATCACAAACTATGTCGTGCGCAACGCGGACTGCCACGCCAAGAACATCGCGCTTCTCTACTCGGGCATCGACGACGTCGTTTATACGCCCGCCTACGACATCGTCACCACGGAAGCCTATCCGCGCTTTGCAAACAATCCGCCCGGGCTGAGCATCGAAGGTCGCAAAACCTGGGCCCCTGGAAAAACGCTGGAGCGGTTTTTCAACACCCGCCTCGGCATCCCGCCGAAGCGGTACCGGGAAATGGTCGAAGCGCTGTGTGACTCCGCCGTATCGACCGGAAAAGACATTGTCGAAGCGGCAAAAAACGAGACGCGGTGGCATTGGATCGCCAAGCAGATGCTGCATGCATGGAACGAAGGAATGGGATCGCTGCGGAGCGCCAAACCACAGGTGGCATTCAAAGCGCTCACGCCGATCATCGAGGCTGCCGGATTCTCGGACGCAGATCGGGCCGATACCGCGAGAGAGGTCATTGGTCGCTCGGAATTGCTCGCAAATCCCGACAAGGGGAATTGAGGCCCGGCGAAATTCAACCCACCGGCCGCGCCTTGAGCCACAGAAACAGCGGCACGCGCGCCCACTGCTTCAACTGGTCCGTATCGGTCTGGTCGGGCGGCGGCTCGCGCAGCGACACGATCGCGAACCCGGCCGCTTCCAGCGCTTCCATGTACGCCTGCAGCGGCAGCGACCAGCCCGCGAAGTGCATCGACAGCCCGTCGCGCGTTTCCACGCCATCGAAGTGCTCGCGCCCGAAATAGCTGCCCTTCAGCACGAACGGCGCATCGGGTTGCGGCCCCGCGAAGCCGCCGCGATCGCGGAACGGATGCACGAGCGAGACAAACAGCGTCCCGCCCGGCTTCAGCACGCGGCGCGCCTCGTTCAACGCACGCTGCATGTCGTCGAGATCCATCAGCACGTTGTACGCCATCACGAGATCGAAGCTGGCTGAATCGAACGGCAGCGACGCCGCATCGGCCAGCTCGTAGCGATGCGCGGAATCCGCGTGACGCGCGGCGTCGAGCATCGCGGGCACCACGTCGGTCGCGGTCACGTCGTAGCCGAGCGCCTTCAGCTCGCGGCTCACGCGGCCTTCGCCGCAGCCGATCTCCAGCGCGCGGCCGGTGTCGCGGCCGATATAGGCCGCGAGCCCCGCGCGGTATTTCCAGAACGCGTCGTGCCCCGGCTTGCCGGCCCAACCGATCCATTGGTCGGCGACCTGCGTCCAGTGTTCGGTGATGGCTGTCGTGTCGGTCATGTGCGCTCCCGCCCGGTGGGCGTCGTTGGCTCAGGATGCGCATGGTAAGCCGAAGCGGCGGAACGCGTGAGCGCGGTGCGCCGCGCAGCCGGTTTCCGTTTCCGGCTGCGACGTTCTACAGTGACATAAAACAAGCTGCGCCGTTGCGCGTCGCCGCCGCTCGACGATGCGCACCCGATTCCGAGGAAATCCCATGCCGAGCATCCTGGCCGCGCCCGTCAATCTCCCCCCGAGCCCCGTCGCGGCGGAAACGCGCATGGTGCACGACGTCGCGACGCTGAAGCCGTCCGACTACCGTGCGGCGGACGGCGCGTCATGGGTCATCTCCACCGTCACGCCGGCCGCGGACAGCGGCACGAACGTGACCGGCACGACCTACTTCGACACCGCGAAAGGCCGGACCGTCCCGGTGCCCGACGCGCGACGCCGCTATGCGAATCGCGGCACCTGGCAGGTCGTCGCGAGTTCGAGCCCTTCCGTGCCCGCCACCGGCCGCTACGACTGGCTGACGCTCGCGTGGCTGCCGATCAACCGGCGGCCGCTGCCGCAAACGCCCGAGCACCTGTATTCGCCGTTCATTCGCGGCGGCACGATCGTGTATCGATGGAATCCGGCCGCGGAAGGCGGCGAACAGTTCGGCAACGTGCGGATGATCTTTCCCGAATGGACGCAGCAGGTGGCCGATGCATTGCGGGCTGCTCCAGCCTCGCCGCCGGACGGGGCCAGCGCGTCGGCCGAATCGTCGGCACTCGATCGCCTGAAAGCGGACACGAATCCGATGACCGCCGTGCTCGACTTCAGCGACGCGTTACGCGATGAACCGGTCGAGCGGATCGTTGCGCGGCTGCCCGCGTTGCTGCGGGTGAAGGATCTGCACGAACTGTCGGCGATCGTGTTCCTGTGCCTGTCCGGATCACGCGCCGAAGACCGGCCGCGCTTCGCGGAAATGATCAACGGCTCGATCGCGTCGACAGACGACAGCGCGCGCCTGCTTGCGATCGCGTACGGCGCATTCGCGGCCGGCCGGGCGCGGCCTTATCCGTTCAACGATGCGGGGCAGACGGCGCGGATCAACGACGTGTTCGGCGCGTTGAAGCGGCGGACGGCGGCTTTGAATGTGCCGGTCGGGGAAGGCTCGCCCTGGTACGAGTTCTTCACCGCGTACCGGCTCGGCGGGGCCGTGTCCGGCAACGGACCGTGATCGCCTGCGCGGGTCAGCGCCGCGACAGCAACGCCCGATCGCCCGTACCCGCACGCTCTCGCAATGCGGTCGGCCGGTTTTTCATCCGCGTATCACCCCGCGATCAATACATGCCGAATCGATTGTCGATCTATTCGACCTTTTGAATCGAATCGTCCGGTGTTAGATTGCCCTCCGGCCACAGAGCCATCTCAAATAACCCGAACTAAAAAAGACCAAATCATGAAATCTGTATTCCGTCATGCCGCTCTGGCACTGGTGACGATCGGCTTCCTGTCGGGCTGCGCGAGCAGCGTGACACGCGACGCCAGCGATCAGGCGGGGGCCATCGCAACGGCATCGACGTCCAAATTCGGCTCGAAGCCCGTGATCGTGCAAGTCACGCTCGACAATGCCGCGCAGGAAGCGCTGAAAGACAATCTGAAATTCAGCCCCGAGAACCTGAAAGGGAAAATCGAAAGCGCACTGGCCGCACGCAAGCTGCTGGCCAAGGCGGATTCGACCGATGCCATGCACCTGAACGTCGAAGTCAACGGCATTCGCGTGCGCTCGAGCTTCTCGGCCGTCATGTTCGGCTTCATGGCGGGCAACGATCATGTCGACGGCACCGTGACGCTGGTCGACGCCGACAATCATCAGATCGACCGCTTCAAGGTGTCGGCTTCGTATGCGCTCGGCGGTATCGCCGGCGGCATGGACGATACGCGCCTGAACTGGCTGTACGAGAAGTTCACCGAGAAGACGCTGACGACGCTCGAACCGGCGGCTGATGCGCAGCAACAGGCAGACGCTGCACCGGCGAAGAAGCTGTAATCGTCGACGCCCGACGGGCTACGCATGCGCGGCCCGTCGGGCGGTCACCACGGCGCTCGCCGCTTCGACGACGAAGCGGATATCGAGCGGGGCGACGTTCAGCGGGCGTGTTCGTCCTTCAGCATGCCCTTCAGCAGCAGACACGCGCCCCCACCCACCGCGCTCACGCACGCGACATAGCCGAAGTACAGCTGATAACCGTGCATGCCCGGATACGCGGTGGTCAGCCAGCCGTTCAGCAACGGCAGGAACACGTCCGGAGAATAGCCGAGCAGCGAGATGATGCCGATCGCGAGCCCCGTGATGCGCGCCGGCACGTCGCAGCGTTCGAGCACGCTCCAGTACAGGCCGCGCACCGCATACGTCAGCAGGCCGATCACGATCACGACACCCACGAGCAGCGCAAGCTGGTCGAGCGACGGAAACACGATCAGCCCGACGAACGCGAGCGCTGCGCAGAACAGCGCGCCACCCAGCACGTTCAGCGTGCCGATGCGATCGCCGATGAAGCCGCCGCCGATTCCGCCGATCGGCCGCATCCACAGCTTCAGCGACGCGATGAAACCGGCCGCGACGATCGACATGCCGACGCCCTTCTGCTGCAGATACGGCGAGATGCTGTAGGTCGCCCACGACAGGTGATAGCCGCAGAACACGATCACCGCGAACACCCACAGCCGGCGATTGCGCGCGAGCGTCAGCAGGTCGCGGCCAAGGTGGCCTTTCTCTGCCTTCACCGCATCGTGCGCCGTCGATCCGCCCGCATCCCTGACGAACAGCAGCAGCGCGCCGAGCGCGATGCAGACCGCCGAATAGCCGACGACCACCTGCCGGAACGCACCGCCGTGCGACACGCCGCGCGTGTCGACGAGCCACGCGAACAGCGCGAGCGACGCGGTCGCAAGCAGCGCTTCGATCAACCCGCGGCCGCCGTCGAGAAACCCGAAGAACCGGCCCTGCTCGCTCGGCCGCGCGATCGTCTTCACGCGCTTGATCACGGACGCCCAGAACGTCAGGCCCGTCGTTACACCCCAGCCGCAGAAGATCACCATCAACGTCGCATACGACGGTGCGCTCGCATACCAGAAGCCGAGCGCACCCGTCGCCGCGAGCGAGAAGCTGATCAACCAGCGCGGAGACAGCCGATCAGCGAGCCAGCCGCTCGGAAGGTAGCAGACGAGGAAGGTGGTGCCGAGTGCGGAATAGAGATAACCGAGCTGCGTGCGCGTGATCTGGAACAGGTCCAGCATCGTGTCCTGGTAGAACTGGCGCAGGTACAGCATCGGATAGATCGCGCCGGCCGCACAGACGAGCAGCGCAAGCTGCACAAAGCGGCCCGTCGATGCGGTCGTGGCGGTGTCGCCGGGGGGCGCGGTGCGGAGTGCCGCGTCATGGTTCGTCATGTGTCTCCTCCATCGGGTAGTCCCCGCCGGCTGTCGGCCGGCGTCATGCAGTGCGCGAGTGAATGCCCGGTGCTCGCATCTGGCAGCGGTCCTATTCCGTTTAATCAGCCGACATGGGTCGGTTCGCGGCCGCGCCCACCGGCCGCCACCAGGCATTCACGCCCGCACGCTTGACGATAAAAAAGCGGCCGCTCGCGGGAGGAGCGGCCGTCAAGGAGAGATCCCTGTTCGGGATACCGGAGGACACCACATCTCGCCGGTATGCGTATTGTTGATAACCGGTGCGCCACTGACCATCAGACGGGTCTGATTCGCTGCCCTTTCGCACGAAAATCACGGCGTCCTGAGCATGCCTCCTCCGACGAATCCGCAACGCGCCGTTACGTTCTCGACGGGAACCCCCATACGCGGCGACCTGTCGAATCGCCGCACGACCGTCGACGGCTTCATCGCCGTGGCGGACAATCCCCTCTCCAGCCCCGCTCGATCACGTCCCGCCCTTTCATGCTGAGCATTGGTCCCTTCTCGATCCGCGTCGTCGCGGTAGCCATCGCCGCGCTGCTCGCGTGGCTCGTCGCCCGTTTCATCCAGCGTCGCCCGCCGGACGGACACCACAAGAGCGCGTCGAGCCTGATCCTCGATGCGTTGCTGTTCGGCCTGCTCGCCGCGCGTATCGGCTACGTCGCGCAGTGGTGGCACGAATACGCCGCCGCGCCGCGCTCGATCATCGCGCTCGGCGACGGCGGCTTCGACTGGCGCATCGGCCTCGCGGCGGGAATCGTGTTCGCGGGCTGGCGCCTGCGCCGCCTGCCCGCGCTGCGTCGCCCGGTGATGGCCGGGATGCTCGCCGGTGTTGCCGCATGGGGGATCGCGCAGGGCACGCTCGCCACGTTGCAGCACAGCGCGCCGCCGCTCGCCGCGTTGCAGCTCGAAGCGCTCGATGCCACGCCGGTGCCGGTGCAACGCTTCGCGGGCAAGCCGGTCGTCGTGAACCTGTGGGCCACGTGGTGCCCGCCGTGCCAGCGCGAAATGCCGATCCTCGCGCAAGCGCAGCAGGATCATCCGGGGATGACGGTGCTGATGGTCAACCAGGGCGAAGACGCGCAAGCGGTGCGCGCGTTCCTCGAACAGAAAGGGCTGCGGTTCGATCACGTGCTGCTCGATCGCACGCTGCACGCGATGAAGACCTACGGTTCGCGCGGGCTGCCGACGACGCTCTTCTTCGACGCGAAAGGCAATCTCGTCGAATCGCACATGGGCGAGATCACCGCCGCGCGGCTGAAGGATGCCGTGGCGGACCGCTTCGGCCAGTAACGCGCACCTGCCGACAGGCAGAAGCGCCGCGCGTCACATCCGCGCTTCGACCGCGGCCAGCCGCGCCGGGAGATGTTCCAGCAGCGCATCGACGGCGGCCCGGACTTTCAGCGGAAGATGCAGCGTGTACGGCCACACTGCCTGGATCGGAAAGATCACGCCCGGCCGATCGGGCAGCAGCTCCCGCAACGTGCCGCCACGCAGCGCCTCGCGCACCAGCCAGTACGGCAGCCACGCGACACCCAGATCCGCGACGGCCGCATCCATCAGCGCGCTCAAATCGTCGGACAGCAGACGAACGGCGGGCTGCAGTTCCTCGCGCTGACCGTCGACGATCACGCGCCAGCGATGCACCTGGCCGAACCGCGTATAGGCCAGCGCCTTGTGCCGCTCGAGTTCTTCATAGGTCGTGGGCTCGCCGCAGCGGCTCAGATAGGCCGGCGATGCGCAGAACGCCATCCGGTGCTCGCCCAGCGGGCGCGCCACCAGCTCGCTGCTGTTCGGCAACGTGCCGACGCGCACCGCCAGGTCGAAACGCTCTTCGACCAGGTCGACGGAACGATCGCTGAACGACAGGTCGAGATCGAGCTCGGGATGCGCCTTCGCCAGGTCGATCAGGATCGGCGCCACGCAAAGATGACCGAACAGCGTCGGCATCGACACGCGCAGGCGCCCCTTCATCTGCCATTTGCCGGTTTCCAGCAGCGCCTCGCCCGCCTGGATCTGCTCCATCGCGCGCAGGCAATGGTCGTAGAACAACGCCCCTTCGTCGGTCAGGCTCTGGCTGCGCGTCGTCCGCTGAAACAGCACGACGCCCAGCCGCTCCTCGAGGCGCGCGATGCTCTTGCCGACCGCGGACCGCGTGATGTGCAGTTTCTCCGCGGCTTCCGCGAAGCTGCTCGCTTCCGCCGCGGCGACGAACACGTCGATGCCCTTCAGGTTGTTTCGCATGCGATTGGGGACAAATGCGCTACACAGTGCGTCGATCTTATCGCTTTTGGCGATAAAAAGTGAATGCTAGGATCGATTCCAGTCCTCACATTCGCAACGGAGCACCTCCCATGGCCCGGATCCTTGTCCTCAAATCGAGCATCAACGGCAGTCAGTCGCAAACCGGCGCGCTGATCGACACGTTCCTGGCCGAGCGCCAGGCCAACGGCCATGCCGACGACGTGATCGTGCGCAATCTCGTCGACGCCGAGCTGCCGATTCTCGACAGCGAGCTGTTTCACGCGCTGCGCGGCGCGGCCAACCCGAGCGAGCGCGCGCAACGGGCGATCGTGTTGTCCGATGCACTGATCGCCGAGCTCAAGGGCAGCGACCTGCTGCTGATCGGCGCGCCGATGTACAACCTCAACGTGCCGACCCAGCTGAAGAACTGGTTCGACCTCGTCGCTCGCGCACGCGTGACGTTCCGGTACACGGAGACCTACCCGGTGGGGCTCGTCGAAGGCATCAGCACGATCGTGTTCAGTTCCCGCGGCGGCGTGCACGTCGGCCAGGACACGGATGCGGTCACGCCGTACCTGCGTGCCGTGCTCGGCCTGATGGGCATCGTCGACGTGGAATTCGTCTATGCGGAAGGGCTCGACATGAGGCCGCACGGATTCGACGCGGGGCTCGCGAACGCACGCCGGCAGATGGACGCGCTGCACGCGTAAGGTCGGATCGACCGCGGCGGAAAGCGCGACGCGGAAATCAGACGCGTCCGATTGGCCCTGCCGGATGCCATCCGTAAACTCCGGCGCATGATGACGCCGATCCAGTCCACCTTCGACGCGCTGCGCGACACCGTCGCGCGATGCACCCAGCGCCCTTCGTTCCTCCGCAACCTCGACATCGTGGTGCTCGCGCTGATCGTCGCGAGCGTGCTCGTCGTGATGGCCGACAGCGTGCACGACCTGCATGAACGGTACGGCCACGCGCTCTATGCGGCCGAATGGGCGTTCACGTTGCTGTTCACGGCCGAATACACGGTGCGGCTGCTGTCCGCACCGAAGCCGCTGCAGTACGCGCGCAGCTTCTTCGGCATCGTCGATCTCGTGTCGATCCTGCCCACCTATCTCGCGTTCTTCTTCCCCGGCCTGCATGCGCTGATCGACGTGCGGCTGCTCCGGCTGCTGCGCGTGTTCCGCATCCTCGGGCTGTCGATCTACCTCGAGGAAGGGCAGATGCTGATGCGTGCACTGACCCGCGCGCGCCGCAAGATCTTCGTGTTCATCGGCGGGATGTTCGTGCTGGTGGTGATTCTCGGCACCGTGATCTTTCTCGTCGAAGGGCCCGAGAACGGCATCACGAGCATTCCGGTGGGCGTGTACTGGGCGGCCGTGACGATGAGCACGACCGGCTACGGCGACCTGACGCCGCATACGCCGCTCGGCCGGCTCATCACGTCGTGCGCGATCCTGCTCGGCTACGGGATCATCGCGTTTCCGACCGGGATCATGGGCGCGGAGCTGGTGGCGTCGGCGCTGGAGCGCACGCGTGCCGACACGCGGCCGGCCGTGGGCGATGAGCCGTGCTGCCCGCATTGCGGCGTCGCACTGCCTCGGCCTGGCGCTACCGACACGCCGCATCCAAAATAAGCCCCGTCCTATTCAGCTTCATCTCTCCCTAGTCGAAACTGGACTCATCGAGCGGTTCGGTCGCTGCAGCGCCGGTCATCACGACACGCGATGTGCACCGCAGATTCGCCGCTCGCCTTTCTGCCATTTCGATAAGGAGTTCACGTGATAATTCGATCGACCCTGGTGACGCTCGCCGCCGCCACGCTGACCACCGCCGCTTCCGCGCAAGTCCTGCAGGAAAAGAACCTGTCGCTGAACCTCGCCAGCGAAATCGCGCATCAGACCGTGCAGGCCTGCTCCGCCAACGGCTACAACGTGGCCGTCACCGTCGTCGATCGCAGCGGTCTCGCACGCGTCGTGCTGCGCGGCGACAACGCGGGGCTGCATACCGTCGACGCATCGAAGCGCAAGGCCTACACCGCGCTGTCGACGAAGACGCCGACCGGCACGCTCGCCACGAACCTGCAGAAGAACCCGGCCGCCGCGCAGATGACGGCGATCGACGGGTTCCTGGTGCTGGGCGGCGGCGTGCCGATCAGGGCCGGCGACGAAGTGATCGGCGCGGTCGGTGTGGGCGGCGCGCCGGGCGGGCATCTCGATGAAGCCTGTGCGCAGCAGGGGATCGCGCGCGTTCAGGCGAAGTTGCTGTAACGCGGCGGGCCGAACCGTTCCAGGTTCGGCCCTGCTTCTTTTCACAGGCCGCGCACAAACGCGCTATCGCCCCCTCACCCCGCCTGCCCGCCCAGCGTCTGCGCGAACGCCGCCAAGCCCGTCAGCATGATCTGCACGCCCACGCACAGCAGCAGGAACGCCGACACCCGCATCGCCACTTTCGTTCCCTCGCTGCCGAGATAGCGCGCGAGCGTCGTCGCGCGGCTGTAGATCTGCCAGATCGCGAACGCGACGAGCGCCGCGACCGCAACCGACACCACGCCCGACGCCAGATACTCGGCGGCCGTGCGGGCCCGGTTCGCATGCAGCGCGATGCCAGCCGCGATCGAGCCGGGGCCGATCGTCAGCGGCACCGTGAGCGGGAAGAATGCACGCGCCATCAGCTTCGGCAGATCGTCGCCCTGCGCGGCGCTGTCGCCGCCCGGCACGTCGGGCGCGTTGAGCATCGACCAGCCGGCCACGGCCACCGCGAAGCCGCCGCCGATCCGCAGCGCTTCCATCGAGATCCCGAAGAAGTTCAGCACCGGCGCGCCGATGAAAAAGATCACGAGCAGCGTGAAGAACACGTTCGTTGCGACCTGTTTCGACAGCGTCGCGCGCTCGGCCTCCGTCAGCGATTGCGTGCGTTCGAGAAACACGAACGCCATGCCGAACGGATTGATGATGCCGATCAGGCCGGTGAAGCCGAACAAGATTTCAGGGATCAGGCGGCCGACCGGCATTGCGATCGTGCTCCTCGGTAACGGACAGGGAATAAAAAAAGGCGACCGGTCGAGAAGACCGGCCGCCAAGAGGACATTCCTCAAAGTCCGGCGCGCACGGGGGGCGCGCCGGCCGCAGAACCCCGATTGTCGATGAAGCGCGGCGTGCGGGAAATCAGTCGGGTCTGATTTTGTACGCGCAACGCGCGGATCCCGTCGGACGCGCACAAGCCCCCCCAAATAAACCGGCATGCGCGCGGGGATCGCCCCTCTGCTTATCCGACTGGTCCGATTGAACCGGCTTCCCGATGCGGGTTAGATTGCCCGGGACCCGTCACACTTCAATCGGAGCACACGCATGAAAACCATCTTCATTACCGGCGGTACGAGCGGCATCGGCGAAGCCACGGCCCGACTGGCCGTGGCCGAAGGGCATCGGGTGGTTGTCACCGGTCGCCAGCGCCAGCGGCTGGATGCTTTCCTCGGCTCGTTCGATGCGCAGGCACGCGAGCGTATTACCGGCGACATCGTCGATGCGTCGTCGTGGGAGCAGACGCAACACGCGGTGCAGGCCTGCATCGATCGCTTCGGCGGGCTGGACGTCGCGTTTGCCAATGCCGGCTTTTCGTCGCGCGGCGACCTGCTGACCGGCGATCCGGAAAGCTGGCGCGACATGGTGATGACCAACGTGCTGGGTGCCGCGCTGCTGATCAAGGCGACCCTGCCGGCATTGACGGAACGGCGCGGGCATTTTCTGTTTACCGGCAGCACGGCCGGGCGCAAGGTCTATCCGGGCAATCTGTACACCGCAACGAAATGGGCCGTCACCGGGCTGGCCGAGAGCCTGCGGCAACAGGTCGTCGGCAGTGGCGTGCGCGTATCGGTGATCGCGCCTGGCCATGTCGACACGCCGCTGTGGGCCGAGACGCCCGATGCGATGATGAAGCCGGACGACGTCGCGCGTGTCGTGATGTGGGTGCTCAAGCAACCCGACCACGTGGATGTCAGCGAATTGATCATTCGCGCGCTCGGTCAGTCGTTCTGACCGGCGGCCGCGCCACGCGGCCGACACCACGATGTCCGAACAGCCCTTCGCTCCCGACCGGGAGCGAAGGGCTGTCGACATTCGCGATGCATCGCTCCTTACGCGCCCGTCAGCGTTCCGTCAGACGCGTGTGTCCGGGCAAGTTGACCGTGAGATCCGTGCTGCCTGCCGCCGGTCGCGCCGTGTCCCGCGTCGCCGCGAGCCATTGCGTGAATTCGGACGCGGTCATGCCGACCGCCTGCGCCGAGCTCGATGCCGGTGCAGCCGGCGGCGCATCGGCCGCCGTTGCCGCCTGCCGCGCGTGCGCCACCGCACCGTGAGCCGCAACCGCTCCGTTCTGCCCGGCACGGGCGCTCGCTGGCGTGCCGCGCGCCGTCTTGCCGCGCGATGCGACCGCAGGCTGCGCCGCCGCGCGTGACTTCACGGCAACCGGCTTGCCCGCCGACGATGCACGGCCCGCAAGCGGTGCCGGCGCCGGTGCCGCCACTTCCGCCACGACGGCATCCGACGCGACGACCATCGCAACGGCCACCGGTGCGCTCGCCGACGCATCCGCGCCGGCATGCAACGCTCGGGATTCCTCGGAGACGGCTTGCGCCGCCGTCGTCACCCGCGCATCCGTCGGTGCCGGGCGATCCGCCGGCACGATCGCCACCTCCGCCGGCCGACCGGTCGCGTGCGCCACCTCGGCTGCCGCGACGGCCGCCGTCGGCGCGGCCGAAATCGCGGCCTCGTAGAACGCGCCATGCGCCGCGTCATGCTGACGCTCGTCGAACCAGTGCGTCGCCGCGACGCATGCGACGCCGAACAACGCGCTGGCCATCAGCGTCAGCCGCCAGCGGCGGCGCAGCGGATGCGGGCGCACCCATGCTCGGTTATCCGAACCGAAATCCTCGGCGCGCACGATCTTGACGGGCCGTGCGGCCCTGGCGACATGGCCGCGGTCCGGCACGGGTGCCGGCACACGGTGCGCGCCGTAAATGTCGAACACGTGCTGTCGCGCGCGCCGGCTCGCCACGAACGGCCGACGTCGCCGGCCATACGGCGGCGGCACATCCGAGAACGGAAGTGCCAGCGGAATCGCGTAATTCCCGGTGATGTCCTGCATGCTCATGATGTCGGCGACGTATCGCGCAGCTTCCGCCGCGGCAATCCGTACGTGCTCCTGTAGTTGAATGGTCGGCTTCGAGTATCGCCGTCGGGCCGCCACCGGACAATCGGACCAGGCCGTATCGGACGCGGCATGGAGATCGGCCCAGTCCTACAGTCGTGTCAATCATCGTCAAGCGCATCGGCACGGTGTCCTGCAGCGTCCGGTTCGTTGCGATGGCCCCATCCTGTCGGCGTCGCGGAGAACCGGACGGTCGAATCCCCGCGGGGCCGACGGCCTGCCATGCGCTGCCCTGCCGCTCAACTCCCGCGATACACCGACGCGTACCACGGCGTACACAGCAACGGCACGTGATAGTGCTGCGCCGGATCGGTCACGGTAAAACGCACGGGCACGATGTCCAGCAGCCCGTCCGGTGCGTTGGTATCGATGACGTCCTTCATCTCCTTTGCCTCCTCGCGGATCGCTTCGAGCCTGCGCTTAGAACCGGCCGCGCAACCCGATGAACACTTCGTTCGACGACAGCTTCGACTTCAGCTGTTCGTCACGCGCGTTGATGCGGTTCGCGAACGTGTTGAAACCCGTCTCGACGTTGCCCATATCGACATAGCGGTAGCCGAGGTCGATCGAGAAGCGCTTGTTGATCGCGTAGCTGACGCCGGCGCCGGCCGAGTACGCGAGGTTCGTTTGCGTCTTCGATGCGAAGCGGCGCGAATCGTTGGTCTGCCAGCCGTCGGCCGACACGATCGCGACACCGATACCGAGCGTGCCGTACACGGAGAAGCCGCGGCCGAGATCGAAATCCTTGTAGCCGTTCAGCATCAGGCGTTGCGCCGACACGTGGAATTCGTTCGCGTTCGCGTCGAACGGCGCCCAGTAGCTCGTGAAGTTGTTGGTGCGCTTGAACACGTATTCGCCTTCCGCGCGCCAGCCGTTGCCGAACTGGTAGCCGAGGCCGAGCGAGCCGGTGACGTTCGAACCGGTGTCCGGGCCGCCGACGCGGCTTGCCACGCGCGGGCTCGTCAGCTCCATGTTCACCGCGTTGTCGAACGCGCCGATGATGCGGCCCGTCGCGTAGTAGCCGGCGTCGCCGAGATCGGCCGCCTTCTTCGTTTCCGGTGCGGCGACGGTGTCGGCGAAAGCGGCACCCGAAAACAGCAGGGCGAGCGTGGACGGCAGGGCAAAGCGCTTGATCATGATGAGTTCGATTCCTTGACGATGGATGACTTGTCGGAGAAGCCGTCATCGTAGGAATCGCGCCGCGATCGTTGAACCCGTTCGGCTACGGGTTGCACCTCCGTAGCGCTACGGAGGTGCGATGAAAACGCTAGGGCGACGACACACCCGCGAACGCCGCATAGTCGCGCACGAGCTCGACCAGCGACGCGGCCTGCAGCTTGTCGAACACGTTCGCGCGATAAGTCTCGACGGTGCGCGGCGACAGCCCGAGCGCGCGGGCAATCTCCTTGTTGCTCCAGCCGCGCACGATGCCGTCGAGCACCTCCCGTTCGCGCATGCTCAGCGTCGCGATGCGCGCCGCGCGCGCCGGGTCCGTGCCGCCGTGCGCGCCCTGTTCGCGCTGCGCCGCGTGCCGGCGGATCGCCTGCTGGACCGCGTCGATCAGCTCGTCGTCGTCCACTGGCTTGCGCAGGAAATCGAGCGCGCCGCGCTTGAACGCGCGCCGGCACGCGTCGATGTTGCCGTGGCCCGTCATCACGATCGCGGGCAGGTCGCGGCGCGCGCGCAATTCGTCGAGCGCGTCGAGGCCGCTCATCCCCGGCATCCGGATGTCGAGCAGCACGCAGCCGAGCGCCGCGTCCTCGGCGTCGACGAGGAACGCCTGCGCATCCGCGTAGCAGCGCGTCGGCAGGCCGACGGAGCGCAGCAGCAACGCGAGGCCGTCGCGCACGGCTTCGTCATCATCGACGATCGCGACGACCGAAGCGTCCGGTGTCGAATGAAGCGCTTCGTTCATGCAGCCTCCTCGGCCAGCGGCAACAGCAGCACGGCCTCGACGCCGCCCGTCGGCACATTGCGCACCGTCAGCCTGCCGTCCTGCCGCTGCGCGAGCGTGTCGCACAGCGGCAGCCCGAGGCCGAGCCCGTGCGTGCGCGTCGTGAAGAACGGCTCGAACAGGCGCGGCAGCGCATCGTCCGGCACGCCGGGGCCGTTGTCGACGACACTGAAGCGGTAATGCCGGCCGACCCGCGCACCGCTCACGCGGATCTCGCCGCGCGGTGTGCCAGCCAGCGCATCGCGCGCGTTCTGGATCAGGTTGTGCAGGATCTGCTCGACCGCGACCTGTTCGGCGAACGGCCGCTCGCGCGGCGCCGCGTTGTGCCAGGCGAGTGCGACGTGCTCGCGTGCGCAGTCGTCGCGGTACAGGAACAGCAGCATGTTCATCACGGCATCCGGATCGATCGCGTCGCGCTGGCCGGCGCACGCGGACGTCACCGCCGCACGCAGCCGCTCCAGGATCGAAGCCGCGCGCTTCGCCTGCGCGACGCTCGTCTGCAGCGCGCGGCGCACGCTGTCGTGTTCGGCCGGCCGATCCAGCAGGCGCTCGGCTGCACGCGTGTGCGTGACGATCGCGGTGAGCGGCTGGTTCAGCTCGTGCGCAAGGCCGGCCGCCATTTCGCCGAAGGTGTCGAGCCGGCCGAAGCGGTCGAGCCGCGCGCGTGCATCCTCGCGGCGGCGTGCCTCGCGCAACCGCCATGCGACCAACGCACCCGCGATGAGCAGCGCGGCCACCGCGTTCCACAGCGCGATCGGCAGCCACGGGAGATCGGCGATCGTCAGCGTGCGCGTCGTGCGCAGTACGAACGCCTGCGGCTGCGCCGGCAGGTGCTTCTCCAGATGCATCGTCCAGACGGGCAGCGCGCTGCCGGACTCACGCGACAGCAAGTCGATACGACGATCGCGCAGCTCCAGCGCCGCCGATGAAATCGCCGACGACCAGTCGCCCGGCTGGATCATCTGGCGCGGGTCGACGCGCACGGCCCAGCCGGAATTGGCCACCAGCCAGTAGGCTGCGGGGCCGTCGAACACCAGCGCGAACGGCTTCCCGGGCCTCGGCTGCGGCGTCATGACGGGCGCGGGCCCGCCGTCGGCCTGCCAGCCTGTGCCGTGCCGCCAGTACGCGAGCCCGTCGAGCTGCGGCATGCGTTCGCGCAGGTTGTCGAGCATGTGGGCTGGCGGCGCCGTCAGCGACGATGCGCCGAGCGTCGCTAGAATCGCCTCGTGCTGCGCGGCCTTCTGCGCGAGCAGGCGGATCGTGATGCTGGAATCCTGGAAGAAGCGGCCGTACGCGTCGGCGACGGCGCGCGACACGACGAAGGCCGTGCCGGCGAGGCTGAGCGCGAGCCACGCAAGCAGCGCGACGAGTCGAACGGAAGGTTTCATGGGCAAGGGCGGATTCGGCAATGGATGATGCATCGCGGGCAACGCGACGCACGGTCGACGCGAGGCGGCGAACACGGCAGACTCGGCACACGGCACGAGAATCCAGCCGCCACGCACAACGCGCTCCATTGTCGGCAAGTCCGCACGGCCTGTGGTCCGATTGCCGTTATGTTTCCTGTCAGACCCGTCCCAAACATGGCGCTCACCAGCAGCACGGCATGCAGTTTCAGACTGGGCTGATTTTCTTCAGACTCCGAACCGACCACAATCGGCCTGCTTGTTCTCCGTGGCCTCCGGGAGTACAGGCTCCATAGTCGATATTTTCCCGCCCACCCCGGCGGGACTTTTTTTGAACGGCATCGCGCCGATACCGCCCGGAACCCGTCCGGTCATGATCCCGCTTCCCTTCGTCCGATCGCGAACGCGCGCTGCGACCGCTTCGCGCCGGCTTCACCCGTCCGCATCGTGATCGACACGCCTTCCACTTCCATCGCGATCCTGACGATCGACCACCCGAGCCGCGGCGCGTTCGACGATCGCCTGCGTCGTGCGGGCTACGGCTACGACCGCCTGCGCATCGACGACATCCTGCGCAAATCAGGCTACCGTCCGGCGCGTTTCGAGTATCTGTCCGACCTGCTCGCGACCTGCGACACGCAATCGTTCGACCTGTTCATCGTGCAGTGCGAAACGGCCTGCCACCGCACGCTCGACGCGATCCGTGCACTGCGCGCGCGCTTTGCCGGCACGGTCGCGATCGTGTCGATCAGCCAGCGCGATGCCGACGCATCGCGCAGCGCGTGCTTCACAGCCGGCTCGAACGAGCACCTGCCCTACGTGTCGCCGGCCGATACGCTGATCGCGAGCATCGCGACCTGGCTCAGGTGGTCGCATCACCGCGCGACGCATCATCGCCACTGGCAGGTCGGCTGCTTCGAATTCGACGCGGCCGCGCGCATCGTGCGCGTCGCCGGTCGCGAGCACGTGCTGACCGAGAAGCACTTCCAGATCGCGACCGCGTTCTTCCTGAACCTGGGCCGTGCGCTCGACCGCGCGCACGTGAGCCAGCTCGTGTGGGGTTCGCTCATCGCGTCGCAGAGCCGGCGGCTCGACACGCACGTCGCGTACCTGCGCGACCGGCTCGAACTCGACGGGCGGCATGGCGTGAAGATGATGACGATGTACGGCTTCGGCTACCGGCTCGTGACCTGCGAGCCGACAGCACCTGCCCCGGCAGCCCCCGCCCCGTAACGATCAACGCGTCGCCGCGCGCCGCGCGCGCCCTCGCAAGCCTGACAGGCCCCATTGCGCGGTGATCGGACTCCATTATCATGGGGGCACCTTGGCCGACCGCCCCGCTCCCGATGGACCACTGCGCCGCACCCGACCGCCCCCGCCCGTCCGCCGATCCCACGCCGGCCGGCCGCCGCCAGCGCGCGCTGCTATACGGCGGCGGCATCGCCGTGACCATCGCGATCCTGCTCGCCAGCGGGCTGATGCTCTACACGATGGCGCGCGAGGCGATCCAGACGCGCTATACGACGTTCGCGGTGCGCCAGTTCCTCGTCCAGTTCGAATTCAAGATGCGCACGACGGGCATGGACACGCTCGTCACACACGACGAAGCCGTGTGGAATGCGCGCCCGACCGACCCCGCACGCGTGGCCGCGCTCGCGGCCGGGCACGGCCGGCTCGTGATCCAGGGGAGCCCGACCTTCCCGCCCACGCTGGTGCTGGCCGACCTGTCGCCCGAGCGCCCCGCCATGTCCTACGCGCACGATCTCGCGATGGCGAGCGACATGGCCTATCGCGTCGGTGCGTATGTCGCGAAGCACGATGCCGACCGTGCGATCGCCGGCTATGCATACCGCCCCGACCGCAGCTTCGGCGTCGTCATCCCCGAACCCGTGCCGCCCGATCCGCTGACCGCATCGCCGGCCACCGACGCGCAGACGCTCGTCGCGAAAGTCGCCGCCGGCATCGACACGCCGCCGCCGGGGCTATACCAATGGCATGCGCCCGTCTACGATCCGGTGCAGCGGCGCGATGTGTTCCGCGTCGCCGGCGCCGTCTATAACGGGCACACGCCGAGCGTCGTGTTCCTGTCGACGCTGCCCTGCGACACGCTGCGCACGCGGCTGGCCACCGGCGACACGGCCGACGCCGCGATCATCGCCGATGCAGGCGGCCGCACGCTGCTGCGTGCCGGCACCGCCGCCAGCGACGACGCGACGCTCGCGTCGGTCGAACGCCTCGGCACACACATGCGCGCTGCGGCAAACAACGGCGGCCCGCGCACCGCATACGGCGACGGCCTGTTCGCGCTGAGCCAGCCGATCCCCGACACCGACTGGACGCTCGTGCAAGCCTTCACGCTGCGCTCGCTGCTCGCGACGCTCGGCCTGCGCGCGGGCGGCTACGCCGCGCTGATGCTGGCCGTGATCGCGCTGGTGTGGTGGCTGCTCGTGCGCTTCGACCGCCGCGTGCTGAAGCCCGACGAAACGCGCCGCCGCCGCACGATCGAAAGCGAGAACCTGAACCGCACGATCGTCGAGGCCGCGCCGTCCGGCATCGCGCTGCTGTCGCTCGCCGACGGCACGGTGCTGCTGCAGAACGACACGATGCGCGACTACGATGCGCGCCGCGCTGGCGAACCGTCGCTGCCGGTGCGGTTGCTCGAACGCTTCGACCGCTCGGCCGGCACTGACGCATGGCAGTCCGGCCTGCACGTGTCGCTGCCCACCACCCGCGGCGATGCGGTCGATTTGCTCGTCAACCTCGTGCGCACGCGCTACCGCGACGCGGACGTCGTGCTGGCCAACTTCTCCGACATCACGTCGCAGAAGAATGTCGAGCGCGCACTCGACAACGCGCGGCAAGCGGCCGACGCGGCGAACAATGCGAAATCCGCGTTCCTCGCGACGATGAGCCACGAGATCCGCACGCCGCTGAACGCGATCCTCGGCAATCTCGAACTGATCGGCCGCGAGCCGCTCGCCGATACGCAGCGTGAACGGCTGCACACCGTCGAAGGCGCGTCGTCGGTGCTGCTCGACCTGATCAACGACATCCTCGACCTGTCGAAGATCGAGGCCGGCCAGATGACGATCGAGGCGATCCCGTTCGATCTTGCGGAGACGATCCGTCAAACCGGCGCGATGTTCGAGCCGCTCGCCACCGCGAAGGGGCTGCAATTCGACGTGTTCGTCGACGATGCGCTGCCTGCGCGCTATCTCGGCGACCCGACGCGCATCCGGCAGATCGCGGCCAACCTGCTCGGCAACGCGATCAAGTTCACGAACCACGGGGAAGTCACGCTCGAGGTGTACCTGCGCGACGACACCGATCCGGATTCGCCGATCGCGATCGGCGTCAGCGACACGGGCATCGGGATGACCGACGAACAGCGCGGGACGCTGTTCCGCCCGTTCACGCAGGCCGACACGTCGATCACGCGGCGCTACGGCGGCACGGGCCTCGGGCTCGCGCTGACGAAGCAGCTCACGCAGATGATGCACGGCGCGATCGACGTGAAGAGCGAGCCCGGCCACGGCAGCACGTTCGTCGTCACGTTGCCGCTGAAGCCGGCGACCGGCGAGCAGATCGCCACGCAGGAGGCCGCGCGCGCCGACGACGCGGCGCTGCCGGCCGTCACCGCGCGCGTGCTGGTGGTCGACGATCATCCGGTGAACCGCACGCTGCTGCAGGGGCAGCTCGTCACGCTCGGCTATGCGGCGGATGCGGCCGAGGAAGGTGCATCGGCATTGCGGCGCTGTACCGATACGCGCTACGACCTCGTGATGACCGATCTCAACATGCCGGGCATGGACGGCTATACGCTTGCACGCGTGCTGCGTGCGCAGTATCCGGATCTGCCGGTGGTCGCGGTCACCGCACACGCGAGTGCCGCTGAACATGCACGATGCGCGGAAGCGGGGATCGTTGCCGTGCTGGTGAAGCCGGTGCTGCTCGAGACGATCGACCGAACCGTGCGGCGCCATGCGCACGCGGTGCCCGCGCAGGCAGTGGGGCGGCGAACGCTGGTCGATCTCGCGGAAGGGCCGCTGCCGCCCGATGTGCATGCGCTGCTCGACACGAGTCTCACGCAGTCGCTGGCGGCGGTGCGTGAGGCTGTGACGAATGGCGATGTGCCGAAGCTGCGTCACGAACTGCATTCGCTGCGCGGCGCGTTCGCGACGATTCACGAGCATGCGGTGGCCGATGCGGTCGGCGAACTGCAGGCCGTCGCGCACGGCGGCAATCTGACGTCGTTCGATGGCCGGCTCGCGGAGGCTGAACGCCTTGCGCGGGATGCACTGCAACGGCGCAAGGCGCAGGCGCCGTCCGTCTGAACAAGACGCGACCGGCCGTTTCCGGTCGGTCTTTCCCCCTTCCCTAAATCAACACGCGGGCCTTGCCCAGCAAGGCCACTGCACGCTTGTAGGACTGGGCCTACACAGGCGCTATCTCGAATCAGCCAAGGACGACTGATTAGGACGAGGCCGATCCCTACCATCGGTTTGTGAACTGACAAACCGTAAGGAGTAGGGCAAATGAACAAGACCTATCGCAACATCTGGAACGCAACGACCCGCACGTGGACGGCCGTGGCCGAGACGGCGAAGTCGCATTCGAAGGGGTCGTCGCGTGCGGCGCGGCAGGCCGTGATCGCGATCGCGCTGGGTGGCGCGGTCATCGGCAGCGCGGCTGCGGCGGATGTATGCACGACGGCGGACGGGGCGAGCGGTACGGTCGACGATGCAGGTGTGTGCCGGATGGTGAATCAGAGCGAAATCGGCACCATGGGATCGATCGGCACCATGGCGGGCGGCTGGAGTTCGGGCAATGGTATCTCGGCCTGGGCAGGCAGCGGAACGGCAGCGAACGCCGCTACGGCCAGCGATATCTCGATCGGTAACGGGAGTAGCGCTCTCGGCGGCACTTCCACGGCCTTGGGCAACGGGGCAACCGTAGGAACCAGCGCGGGCACCGCGATCGGTGCAAACTCGACGTCTACCGCGAGCTATGGACTCGCTATTGGTGCTGCCACGCGGACAGGCCGGGGAGCGGTCGTGGAAGGTACGGGTTCAGTGGCAATCGGCACGATTACCCATGTCACCAGTGACGCCAACAACGCCGTCGCCCTCGGTATGGGCTCCGTTGCACATGAAGCGAACACCATCTCCGTCGGCGCGGGTATTCCCAACATCGACGGAGCGACGTTCACGCGCCGGATTGTCAACGTTTCGGCAGGCACCGCAGATACGGACGCCGTGAACCTTGGCCAGATGAATGCCGGCCTCTCGACGACGAATGCGTCAATCGCGGCGACGAACACGGCGCTGTCTACGACCAACACCTCGCTGGCCTCGACGAACACGAACCTTTCAACCACCAACGCCACGCTCGCCGCAACCAACACGGCACTGTCGACCGCGCAAACCACCATCGCGACGCATACGACGCAGATCGACAACCTCAACAACCAGTTGAACGAGCTGTCGGACGGCACGGTCGGTCTCGTCCAGCAATCGGCTGCGGGCGCGGACCTCACCGTCGGCGCGAACACCGACGGTGCAGCCGTGAATTTTGCCGGCACGGCCGGCGATCGCAAGCTGACGGGCGTCGCCAACGGTACCGCCGCTTCGGACGCCGTGAACTTCGGCCAGTTGAGCGCCACGAACGCCGTTGTCGATGCAACCAAGGCCGAGCTGTCGACCACCAATGTCTCGCTCGCGTCGACGCAAACGGAGCTCTCGACCACGAATGCCCAGGTCGCCACGCTTGATAGCGACATGACGACCGCGAAGGGCAACATCGCGACCCACACCGCCGATATCGCAACGATCAACGACCAACTCGCCGGCCTGTCCGACGGCTCGATCGGTCTCGTCCAGCAATCGGCTGCCGGTGCGGACCTCACTGTCGGCGCGAACACCGACGGCGCGGCTGTGAACTTCGCCGGCACGGCCGGTGATCGCAAGCTAACGGGTGTCGCCAACGGTACCGCTGATGCGGACGCCGTGAACTTCAGCCAGCTGAGCACGACGAATGCCGCCATCGACGCAACCAACGCCGAGCTGTCGACCACCAACGTCTCGCTCGCGTCGACGAATACGGCACTGTCGACCACGAACGCCCATGTTGCTGCGCTTGATAGCGACATGACGACCGCCAAGGGCAATATCGCGACCCACACCGCCGATATCGCAACGATCAACGACCAACTCGCCGGTTTGTCCGACGGCACGGTCGGCCTCGTCCAGCAATCGGCTGCCGGTGCGGACCTCACGGTCGGCGCAAACACCGATGGCGCAGCCGTGAACTTCGCCGGCATGGCCGGTGATCGCAAGCTCGCGGGCGTCGCCGCCGGTACCACCGATTCGGACGCCGTGAACTTTGGCCAGCTGAGCGCCACGAATGCCGCTGTCGATGCGACCAACGCCGGGTTATCGACCACCAACGTCTCGCTCGCGTCAACCCAAACGGAATTGTCGACCGCACAGACCACGATCGCGACGCATACGACGCAGATCGACACCATCAACAACCAGTTGAATGAGCTTTCGGATGGCACGATCGGCCTCGTCCAGCAATCGGCTGCAGGTGCGGACCTCACTGTCGGTGCGAACAACGACGGCGCAGCCGTGAATTTCGCCGGCACGGCCGGCGATCGCAAGTTGACGGGCATCGCCGCCGGTACCGCCGATTCGGATGCGGTGAACTTCGGCCAGCTGAGCGCCACGAATGCCGCTGTCGATGCAACCAAGGCCGAGTTGTCGAGCACCAACGTCTCGCTCGCATCGACCAATGCCGAACTGTCGACCACCAATGTCTCGCTCGCGTCGACGAACGCGGCACTGTCGACCGCGCAGACCACCATCGCCACGCATACGACGCAGATCGACACCATCAACGACCAGTTGAATGAGTTGTCGGACGGCACGATCGGTCTCGTCCAGCAATCGGCTGTTGGCGCGGACCTCACGGTCGGCGCGAACACCGACGGCGCAGCCGTGAACTTTGCCGGCACGGCCGGCGATCGCAAGCTCACGGGCGTCGCCGCCGGCACCGCCGATTCCGACGCCGTGAACTTCGGCCAGCTGAGCGCCACGAATGCCGCTGTCGACGCGACCAAGGCCGAGCTGTCGAGCACCAACGTCTCGCTCGCATCGACCAACGCCGAACTGTCGACCACCAATGTCTCGCTTGCATCGACGCAAACGGAACTGTCGACCGCACAGACCACCATCGCCACGCATACGACGCAGATCGACACCATCAACGACCAGTTGAACGAGCTGTCGGACGGTACGATCGGCCTCGTCCAGCAATCGGCTGCCGGTGCGGACCTCACGGTCGGCGCCAACACCGACGGCGCTGCCGTGAACTTCGCCGGCACGGCCGGCGATCGCAAGCTCACGGGCGTCGCCAACGGCACCGCCGATTCGGACGCCGTGAACTTCGGCCAGCTGAGCGCCACGAATGCCGCTGTCGATGCGACCAAGGCCGAGCTGTCGACCACCAATGTCTCGCTCGCATCGACGCAAACGGATTTGTCGACCGCGCAGACCACCATCGCGACGCACACGACGCAGATCGACACCATCAACGACCAGTTGAACGAACTGTCGGACGGCACGATCGGCCTCGTCCAGCAATCGGCTGCCGGTGCGGATCTCACGGTCGGCGCGAACACCGACGGCGCAGCCGTGAACTTCGCCGGCACGGCGGGCAACCGCAAGCTGACGGGCATCGCGGCAGGCGACGTATCGGCTGCCAGCACCGAAGCGGTCAACGGCTCGCAACTGCACGGGGTCGCCGACAGCGTTGCATCGGCGATCGGCGGCGGCTCGACCGTCAACGCGGACGGCTCCCTCTCGGCACCGAGCTTCACCGTCGGCGACGGCAGCGGCGGCACGAAGATCGTCAGCACGGTCGGCGACGTCGTCACCAACCTCAATGATCGCGTGACGAGCAACGAAGGCGGCATCAAGAACCTTGCCGAGCAGCTCAGCAGCGGTACTGTCGGCCTCGTTCAGCAGGACGCGACAAGCGGCATGATCACGGTCGGCGCAGGCGGTGCCGGCTCGGTAGTCAACTTCGCCGGCAGCGGCGGCCCGCGCGTGCTGACCGGCGTCGCGAACGGCGTGCACGACGACGACGTCGTCACCGTCTCGCAACTGCGCGCGACCGGCCTCATCGACTACACGGGCAAGGAAGTCGGCGCCGTCACCTACGACAGCGGCCTCTCGTTCGATACCGTGACCTTCGCCGGCACGGACGGCACGGTACTGCGGCAGGTCGCGGCAGGCATGATCAGCGCGACCAGCATGGAAGCCGTCAACGGCAGCCAGCTCTACGCACTGCAAGAGCAATTCGCGAAGCAGTACGACGATCTGTCGAACCGTTACGACGATCTGTCCGGCCGGGTCGGCGAACTCGAAACCAGCCCCGGCCCGAGCGACCCCGGCACGGGCGGCCCGGGTGCTGGCGGCCCCGGCACGGGCGACGGTTCGACCGTCGTCGGCGAAGGCGCGGACGCATCGGGCAAGAACAGTTCGGCGATCGGCAACGGCTCCGTCGCGTCGGGCGACAACAGCTCGGCCATCGGCAACGGTTCGGTCGCGTCGGGCGACAACAGCACGGCCGTCGGCCAAGGCTCGGTCGCATCGGGCGAAGGCAGCACCGCGATCGGCCAGGGCTCGACGGCCTCGGGCAACAATTCGGTCGCGATCGGCCAGGGCTCGGTCGCAACGGAAGCGAACACCGTCTCGTTCGGCGACGGCACCGCGGAAGGCAACCGCCGGCTCGTCAACATCGCGGACGGCATCAACGCGTCCGACGCGGCGACGAAGGGCCAGCTCGACCGCGCGATGGAATCGGTCGACCAGCGCTTCAACGACACGAACCGCGCGATCAACGACGTCGCGAAGAACGCGTATGCAGGTATCGCGGCCGCAATGGCGATGCCGAACATGACGCCGTCGCAGCCGGGCAAGACGGTCGTCGCGGTCGGCGCCGCGAACTTCAAGAGCGGCTCGGCCATCGCGGCGGGCGCGACCTACCGTTCGCGCAACGGCAACTGGCTGGTGAACGGCGCGACGTCGGTCACCTCGGTCGGCGACGTGGGCATCCGTGCGCAAGTCGGCTACGAGTTCTGACCGGACGGCTCCGCGCAAGCGGAGCGTCGACCCGAAGCGGGGGAAGCGATTCCCCCGCTTTTCGGCCGACGGCCAGTGGCGATTCCTCCGAGTTGCCACCGGCCGTCGGCGCGACGGCGTCGCGTCCGGCCAGCCGTCTCGCCGCCCGCGACGGCGCCCCAGCGCCGGCCCCCCCCGTTCAACAACGCCGAACGCGTGTCGCCCCGCGCCGCGCAACGCGTGAGACCCTCATGAACAAGACCTTCCCCATCCGCATCGTGATCGCCGACGACCATCCGGCGATCGTCATCGGCGCGCGCTACGAACTGTCGGCGACGAACACCGTCGCGGTCGTCGCGACCGCGCACAATTCGACGGAACTGATGGACGCGCTCGCGAACCATCCGTGCGACGTACTCGTATCCGACTATGCGATGCCCGGCAGCGACTACGGCGACGGGCTCGCGCTGTTCACGACGATCCTGAAGCGCCACACCGGCCTGAAGATCGTCGTGATGACGATGATGGAAAACGCAGTCGCGCTGCGCGCGCTGATCAATCTCGGCATCGCGTGCATCGTCAGCAAGTCGGACTTGCCGAACCACCTGACGATGGCGATCCACGCGGCCTATACGAGCGGCCGCTACCTGTCGCCGTCGATGGACAAGATCCTGCGCAACGCAGGCAGCGTGACCGGCAAGGCGCCGGCGCTGTCGGTGCGCGAAGTCGAAGTGATCCGGTTGTTTGCGTCGGGATTGTCGGTCAACGAGATCGCCGAGAAGCTGAATCGCAGCAAGAAAACGATCAGCACGCAGAAGAGTTCGGCGATGCAGAAGCTCGGCATCGAGCGCGACGTCGATCTCGTGCGCTATGCGATCGCATGCGGGCTCGTGACCGATTACGGGTATGCATCGGCACAGGCTGCCGGCGAAACGGACTGACGAAACCGAAACCTTGAGATGAAAGCATCGGCACCCGCGCGGTGCCGATGTGTTTTCCCGCGCCGACGCATCGCATCGCGACGCGGATGGGCCGCTGCGCGCCGCCATCCTGCGGCGCGTGACAACATGCGCCCGGTCAGGCCGGGTCGCCGCCCTGTGCGCCTTCCGCTTCTCCGCTGCGCCCTTCGCTGCCCGCGGCAGCCACGATCCCGTTCTCGATCGCATAGCGCAGCAGGTCGATGTCCTTTTCCACGCCGATCTTTTCCATCGCGCGCGCCTTCTGCGTGCTGATGGTCTTCTTGCTGCGGCTCAGTTTCTCCGCGATTTCGTTCACCGTCAGGCCCGACGCATACAGGCGCACGACCTCGATTTCGCGCGCACTCAACTCGCGCTTCTGGTCGGCGGCCCGCGCGCTCGAATGCGAGGTCAGCGTCCGCACGACCTTCTCGACCGACGGCGAGTAGTAGGTGCCGCCCGTCGCGGCCGCGTGAATCGCGGGAATCAGGTGATCGACCGTATCGGACTTGCTGACGATGCAGGTAATGCCGAGCCGCGTCAGCGCGCCGATCACCGCCGGGTTGTCGAGCATGGTCAGCACGACCAGCTTGGCGACCGGGTAGTTGCGTTGCAGGTAGGAGAACAGCGTGATGCCGTCGCCGTGCGCGCTGCCGGGCATCGCGTAATCGGACACCACGACGTCGCACGCGCCCGCATCGAGCAGCCGGATCAGTTCGGTCGAGTTGCCGGCCTTGCCGGTCAACTGGATCGTCGGCACCGACGACAGCCCGTGCTCGACGCCGGCGAGCATCGCCGGATGGTCGTCGGCCAGTACCACGCGTATCAGATAGCTTCCCATAGTCGTCCAGATTTGCGCGGCCTGGTGTCGTGGCGGAAACTGCCACGCGCCGGCCGGCGACGGCGCTTGCGCGCGTCGTGGATCGTAGTTGGGCGCTATCTTCGCATGAAACCGGGGTGGTATCCATGGATCGGGCCAACGGCCCTGAGGCGGGTTGTGCGGACGCACAAAAAAGCCGCCGGCTCGTGACGAGCCGGCGGCTTCAGGCATCTGCCGGGCGGAGGAAGCAGGCGCGTCAGCGGCGCCCGCCGTTCAGCGCATCATCGCGCGTCGATCCGGATCTCGACGCGACGGTTCTGCGCGCGGCCTTCGGCCGTTGCGTTGGTGGCGACCGGATCGGCCGCGCCCACGCCTTCGGAAACGAACGACTGCGCCTTCAGGCCGTTGCTGCTCAGGTAGTTCATCACGTTGCGCGCCCGCGAAGCCGACAGCGCGAGGTTGTGCGTCTTGCCGCCCGTCGAATCGGTGAAGCCCGTCACGCTCACGCGGCGGAATTCGATGCCGCGATTGATGTCGATGAAGCGGTCGAGCTGGTTGCTCGCCTGCGGCGTGAGCGCCGCGCTGTCGAGGCCGAAATTCGCGTCGCCCTGCAGCAGCACCTGGCGCTGCGGGACCGGCTGCGGCGCGGGTTGCGGCTGGGGTTGCAGTTGTGCGGCCGGTGCCGCTACGGGTGCCGGCTGCGGCTTGCCACAGATGAAGGTGATTTCACGCGGATCTTTCATCGGCGCGCGGCTGTGCACGCGGTCGATCATCTCGAGCGGTGTGAAGCCCTGGCCGCGGCAGAATTCCTCGGCAGCCTTCGCACAGGCATTCACGCTGCCCAGCAAACCGTCGCAGCTCACGCGGAACACATTGTCCGACTTGCCGGGGATCGATACCGCGCGGATGTCGTAGGTGAGCCCCGATTGCGTCGTACACGCACCGAGCGCCATCGCGATTGCGCCGATCGACGCGGCGCGCAACAACAAGGTGGAAATTTTCATGGTGAAACGTCCGCCCGAAGGCGGACGATAAAGATCGGATTAAAGGAAAGGGATCGGAAGCCGGGACGGGCGGAGCTTGCGCCCCGCCCTGCGCGTTACCACTGATACGAAGCGCCCACGCCGACCGAGTTACCGCCGCTCGACATACCCACGCCGGCCTTCATCTTCAGGTTCTGCGTGATGCGGGCTTCGCCGCCGAACGCCACGGCCTGATAGCCCTTGTAGGTCGCACCGCCGATACCGAACGACAGCGTCTTGCCCGGATCGACGCCCGGAATCATCGTCAGCGCGGTGGCTGCGGCGATACCCGAATAAGCGTTGCGCGACAGGTCGTTGACCTGGTTCTGCATGCCGCCCATTGCGCGGTCGAGCTGGCCCTTCGTCGCGGCGTCCGACGCATTCACGCCGTCCGCGATGTTGACGAGCCGGCGGTTGCCGCTGTCGGTACCGTTGCCGAACGAGACGGTATTCGCCTCGGTCGCCACGGAGCCGGCACCGATCGCCACCGAGTTCGAACCCGAAGCGCTCGAACCCTGGCCGATGGCCGTCGAGTTCTCGGCCTTCGCATTCGAGCCGGAGCCGATCGCCGTGCCGCCGGTGCCGCCGACGTTCGAACCCGAACCGATCGCGGTGCCGTTGTTCGCGCCGTCCGCGACCACCGAGCCGGAGCCGATCGCGACGTTGCCGTTGCCGGTGCCCGGATTCGGTGTAACGATCGGGCCGCTGGTGTCGCCGGAGCCACCCGTGCCGCCGACGACCCCGCTGCCGGAGCCGCCGCCCGAGCCGTCACCCGGGCCAGGGACGACACCCGATTCAAGCTTGCCCACGCGCCCGTCCATCTCGCCGATCTTGCCTTCGAGATTCGACTGCAGGTCGGACAGCTGGCCGTAGTTGACCGCGTCGTACTGGTTCTTGCCGTCCGCGACGTTCGTCAGGATGATCGGCGTGCTGCCCGGCCCGCCCAACGTGACCGACAGCGGCACCGTCGACCCGTCAGGGTTGACGTCGTACTTCACCGCCATCGAGTCGGTTGCGCCGTAAGCCGCCGCCGCCTGGATCGCCTGCGTGACGTTCGAATACGTCTCGCTGCCGATATGGATCGACGGAGCCGACACCGAACCATCCTCGTTCACCGTCGCGCCACCGCCGAGCGCGTTCGCCACGCCCTGCGCCGTGTTGTACAACTGCGAACCGTTGACTGCGTCCGTGCTCGACGCATTCACCGCGCCGGCCGCCACGTTCTTCAGCGCAACCGGCGCCGTCGCATCCGTGCCGCCCAGCGTCACGGTGTCCTTGTTCGCGTCGTCGTACGCCACCACCAGCGACGTCAGCTTGCCGTCGTCGCCTTCGCCGACGAGACCCGTCGCCTTGAGCTGCGACACGTTCACCGCGTCGTGATCGTCCACGCCGTCCGCCACGTTCTTCAGCGCGACCGGTGCCGTTGCATCCGCACCGCCCAGCGTGACCGAGCGCGGCGCCGTACCGTCCGGATTGACGTCGTACGTGACTGCCGTGAGGCTTTCGCCCGTCGACGGATCGACCAGGCCGGTCCTGCCAAGCTGCTTGCGCAGATCGCCGATGTCACCGGTGTTGGCCGTCGTGCGGTCGTCCAGGTTCGTCAGCGCGTCGCCGACGGTATGGACGTTCGTGCCGCCGACGCTGAACGTCGGTGCGCCGATCGTGCCGTCCGGGTTCACCGATGCACCGCCGCCCAACGCCGACGCCACGCTCTGCGCCGTGCCGAACAGCTGCGAACCGTTGATCGCGTCCTTGCTGGTTGCGTTCACCGCGCCCGCCGCCACGTTCGTGATCGTCGTGCCGTCCGCGCCGCCAGCCAGCGTCACCTTGCTCTTCGTCGCGTCGTCATAGCCGACCGCCAGCGAGGTCAGGTTGCCGTCCTCGTCGTTGCCGACAAGACCCGCCGACTTGAGCTGCGACACGTTGACTGCGTCGTGATCATCCACGCCGTTCGCCACGTTCTTCAGCGCGACCGGTGTCGTCGAACCCACGCCGCCCAGCGTCACGCTGGACTTCGCCGCGTCGTCGTAGGCAACCGTGCCTTCCGCCGGCGCACCACCACCGCTCTCGGACGCCGCGACGATCGCATCGCCGACGTTGCTGTACGTCTTGCCGTTGACCGTGTACGTCGGCTTGACGATGCTGCCGTCCGCGCCCACGCTCGCACTGCCGCCAAGCGCGTCAGTGACGCCGGCGAGCTGGCCCACGTTCACCGCGTCCGTCTGCTGCGTACCCGCCGCAACGTTGATGATCTGGCGTTCCGCACCGACACTGCCGATCGACAACGCGTTACCACGGTTCGCGATCGAGCCTGCGCCGAGGGCGATGCCGCCGTTCGCGCCTGCCGCCACGTTCGCACCCGAGCCGAGCGCGAGCGCGTCCGACACATTACGTGCGATGTTCGTGTTGGAGCCGACCGCGATGCTGTTGGCCGCACCCGCATTCACGACGGCATGGTTGCCAAGCGCGATCGAGCCTGCACCAACCGCCTGCGCGTTGCCGCTGCCGATCGCGAGCGCGTTGTCCGCACCCGCCTCGACGTTCGCGCCGAGCGCCACCGCTTCCTTGCCGGTCGCCTGCACGTTCGAGCCCATCGCCACACCGTAATCCGATGCATCGCCAACTTGCGCGAAGCTGCCGATCGCCGTCGCGTTGTTGGACATCGCCATCGCGTTCAAGCCGTTGGCCACAGCGTTACCGCCTGCAGCCACTGCGCCCGAACCGATCGCAACTGCCGTATCGGTGGTCGGATCCGCACCGTTCAGTGACGCCGAGTTCGGGCTCTGCACGCCCTCGATCGCGACGAGCGAATCGGACGCTGCCATCACCTGCGTCGAATTCGTGTTCATCTTGTCGATCGCGGCTTGCGTCTTCGCATCGAGCGACGACGAGAACTCGTCGATCGCCTTTTGCGTCGTCGCATTCACCGACGTCGTCAGGCCGTTCATCGCATCGTACAACTGGCCACCGTTGACCGCGTCCTTGCTTTCGAAGCCGACGTTACCGTCCGCCACGTTCACGATCCGGCGCTCGCTGCCGACGCGGCCGACCGACACCGTGTTCGCCTGGGTCGCGACCGAGTTGTAGCCGAGTGCCACCGAGTCCAGCCCGCTGGCGCGCGCACCGGTACCGAGCGCGAGTGCATGCGCACCCGTCGCGCCCGCGCCGCTGCCGATCGCGACAGCCAGTGCACCGTTGGCGATCGCGGCGACGTTCGTCTGGTCAGCGTTGACCTTGATGAAGCGCAGGTCGATACCGCCGTTGGTCAGGTCTTCGCGCAAGTTGGACAGGCCCGACTGCATCTGAGCGACGTTGACTGCGTCCGTGCCGTCGACACCGGTCGCCACGTTCTTCAGTGCGACCGGGGTCGTCGAACCCGTGCCGCCCAGCGTCACGCTGTTCTTCGCCGCGCTGTCGTACGTCACTGCAGCGATCGTCTTGCCCGTCGCCGGGTCGACCAGGCCGCTGTCGGCCAGCTTGTCCTTCAGGTCCGAGATGTCGCCCGTGTTCGCGGTCGTGCGGCCGTCGAGGTTCGACAGCGCGTCGCCAACCGTACGCACGTCCGTGCCGCCGACCGTGTACGTCGGTGCTTCGATCTTGCCGTCCGTGCCAACCGTCGCGCCGCCGCCCAGCGCGTCTGCCACGCTTTGCGCCGTGCCGTGCAGTTGCGAACCGTTGATCGCGTCCGAACTCGTCGCGTTTACCGCACCGGCCTTCAGGTTCGTGATCGTCGTGCCGTCCGCGCCCGCCAGCGACACCTTGTCCTTCTCGATGCCGTCATACGCCACCGCCAGCGACGTCAGGTTGCCCTTGCCATCGTCGACAACGTTGCCCACCGCCTTCAACTGCGACACGTTCACTGCGTCGTGATCGTCCACGCCATCGGCAACGTTCTTCAGCGCGACCGCGGTCGTTGCGCCCGTGCCGCCCAGCGTCACCGCGCCCTTCGTCGCGTCGTCATACGTCACTGCCGCGATCGTCTTGCCCGTCGCCGGGTCGACCAGGCCGCTGTCGGCCAGCTTGCCCTTCAGGTCCGAGATGTCGCCCGTGTTCGTGGTCGTACGGCCATCGAGGTTCGACAGCGCGTCGCCAACCGTGCGAACGTCCGTGCCGCCGACCGTGTACGTCGGGGCTTCGATCTTGCCGTCCGCACCCACCGTCGCACCGCCGCCCAGCGCGTCTGCCACGCTTTGCGCCGTGCCGTGCAGTTGCGAACCGTTCACGGCGTCCTTGCTCGTCGCCGACACTTCACCCGCGCCAACGTTGTGGATTACCGTGCCGTCCGCACCGCCAGCCAGCGTCAGCGAATCGAAGTTCGCCGCGCCGCTCGGATCCTTGTCGTACGTCACCGCCAGCGACTTCAGGCCGCCATCCGGGTCCGTCGGGTCAACACCCACCAGGCCTGCGTCCTTCAGTTGCTTCAGGTTCACTGCGTCGTTGTCGGCTTGCGCATCCGCCACGTTCGTCACGCGCACCGGCGTGCCGTCAGCACCGAGCTTCACCTCGGTCTTGTCCGCGTTCGTATACGTCACCGCCAGCGATTCGCCCGTCGTCGGATCGAACACGCCACCTTCCGACAGCTTGTCCTTCAGGTCGCCCACTTGCTGGTTCGTCGCGAACAGCTGCGAGCCGTTCACAGCGTCCTTGCTCGTTGCCGACAGCTCACCCGCGCCCACGTTGTGGATCACCGTGCCGTTCGTGCCGCCAGCCAGCGTCAGCGAATCGAAGTTCGCCGCGCCGCTCGGGTCCTTGTCGTACGTCACCGCCAGCGACTTCAGGCCACCGTCCGGGTCCGTCGGGTCAACACCCACCAGGCCCGCGTCCTTCAGCTGCTTCAGGTTCACCGCGTCGTTGTCGGCTTGTGCATCCGCCACGTTCGTCACGCGCACCGGCGTGCCGTCAGCACCGAGCTTCACCTCGGTCTTGTCCGCGCTCGTGTACGTCACCGCCAGCGATTCGCCCGTCGTCGGATCGAACACGCCACCTTCCGACAGCTTGTCCTTCAGGTCGCCCACTTGCTGGTTCGTCGCGAACAGCTGCGAGCCGTTCACCGCATCCTTGCTCGTCGACGACAGTTCACCCGCGCCAACGTTGTGGATCACCGTGCCGTTCGTGCCGCCAGCCAGCGTCAGCGAATCGAAGTTCGCCGCGCCGGTGGTTGCGTCCTTGTCGTACGTCACCGCCGCGAGCGTCTTGCCCGTCACCGGGTCGACCAGGCCGCTGTCGGCCAGCTTGTCCTTCAGGTCCGAGATGTCGCCCGTGTTCGCGGTCGTGCGGCCGTCGAGGTTCGACAGCGCGTCGCCAACCGTGCGCACGTCCGTGCCGCCGACCGTGTACGTCGGGGCTTCGATCTTGCCGTCCGCGCCCACCGTCGCACCGCCGCCCAGCGCGTCTGCCACGCTTTGTGCCGTGCCGTGCAATTGCGAACCGTTGATCGCGTCCGAACTCGTCGCGTTTACCGCACCGGCCTTCAGGTTCGTGATCGTCGTGCCGTCCGCGCCCGCCAGCGACACCTTGTCCTTCTCGATGCCGTCATACGCCACTGCCAGCGACGTCAGGTTGCCCTTGCCGTCGTCGACAACGTTGCCCACCGCCTTCAGCTGCGACACGTTCACTGCGTCGTGATCGTCCACGCCATCTGCGATGTTCTTCAGCGCGACTGCCGTCGTCGCGCCAGTACCACCCAGCGTCACGCTGCTCTTCGCATCGTTGTCGTACGTCACTGCGGCGATTGTCTTGCCCGTCGACGGGTCGACCAGGCCGCTATCGGCCAGCCTGTCACGCAGGTTACCTACTTGCTCGTTCGTCTCGAACAACTGCGAACCATTCACGGCATCCTTGCTCGTTGCCGACAGTTCACCCGCGCCAACGTTGTGGATCACCGTGCCGTTTGCACCGCCAGCCAGCGTCAGCGAATCGAAGTTCGCCGCACCGCTCGGGTCCTTGTCGTACGTCACTGCCAGCGACTTCAGACCGCCATCCGGGTCCGTCGGGTCAACACCCACCAGGCCTGCGTCCTTCAGTTGCTTCAGGTTCACCGCATCGTTGTCGGCTTGCGCATCCGCCACGTTCGTCACGCGCACCGGCGTGCCGTCAGCACCGAGCTTCACTTCGGTCTTGTCCGCGCTCGTGTACGTCACCGCCAGCGACTCACCCGTCGTCGGGTCGAACACGCCACCTTCCGACAGCTTGTCCTTCAGGTCGCCCACTTGCTGGTTCGTCGCGAACAGCTGCGAGCCGTTCACCGCGTCCTTGCTCGTCGACGACAGTTCACCCGCGCCAACGTTGTGGATCACCGTGCCGTTTGCACCGCCAGCCAGCGTCAGCGAATCGAAGTTCGCCGCGCCGGTGGTTGCGTCCTTGTCGTACGTCACTGCCGCGATCGTCTTGCCTGTCACCGGGTCGACCAGGCCGCTGTCGGCCAGCTTGTCCTTCAAGTCCGAGATGTCGCCCGTGTTCGCGGTCGTTCGGCCGTCGAGATTCGACAGCGCGTCGCCAACCGTGCGCACGTCCGTACCGCCGACCGTGTACGTCGGCGCTTCGATCTTGCCGTCCGCACCCACCGTTGCGCCGCCGCCCAGCGCATCTGCCACGCTCTGCGCCGTACCGTGCAATTGCGAACCGTTGATCGCATCCGTGCTCGTCGCGTTCACCGCACCGGCCGCCACGTTCTTCAGCGCGACCGCGTCCGTTGCAGCCGTGCCGCCCAGCGTCACGCTGCTCTTCGTGTCGTCGTCGTACGCGACTGCATTCGGGTCGGCTCCGCCGTTCTCCGCGAGCGCCGCGAGTGCATCGCCGACATTGCGATAATCCTTGCCGCCCACCGTATAGGTCGGTTGCGTGACGGTGCCGCCCGCGCCAACCGCCGCGCCGCCACCAAGCGCCGACGTCAAGCTCGACAGCTGGCTAACGTTGACCGCATCGGTCGCCGCCGTACCGGCCGCAACGTTGACGATCTGGCGTTGTGTTGCTGCGGAGCCTACCGACACAGCGTTGCCGCGGTTCGCGACGGAACCCTGGCCGAGCGCCACGCCACCATTCGAACCCGCAGCCACGGTCGCACCCGCGCCGAGCGCAAGTGCGTTCGTCACGTTCGTCGCAACGGCCGCGTTCGTACCGACTGCGATACTGTTGGCAGCACCACCGTTCACCCGTGCGTTATTGCCGAGCGCGACCGAGCCTGCGCCAATCGCACGCGCATTGTTGCTACCGATCACCAGCGCATTGTCCGCACCGGCTTCGACGTTCGCACCCATCGCGACCGCTTCCGATCCGGTTGCCTGTACGTTCGAGCCGATTGCCGTCGCGTAGTCGGAGTCCGCGCCCGTTTGCGCGAAGCTACCGATCGCCACGGCATTGTTCGACCCTGCAACGTTCTGCAGACCGACCGCCACCGCGTTGCCACCGGCCGCCACCGACGACGAGCCAACGGCCACTGCCGTCGTCGTCGCCGGGTCCGAACCGTTCAGCGACGCGGTGTTATTGCCGCGCACGCCTTCGATCGCGACGAGCGGATCGGTGACGTCCATGACCCCGATCGAATTCAGCGAGTTCGACGCGAGTTGCTGCGTCTTCTGGTCGAACGTGCTGGTGAGGGAATTCAGCGCGTCGTACAGCTGCGAGCCGTTGATCGCATCGGTGCTGTCGGCATTCACATCGCCATTGGCGACGTTGACGACCTTCCGTTCCGCGCCCGCGCGGCCGACCGAGACCGTATTCGCCTGCGTGGCGACCGAATTGAAGCCGAGCGCGACCGAGTTCACGCCCTGTGCACGCGAACCCGTGCCGAGCGCGAGCGCACCCACGCCGTTCGCGTTCGCGCCCGAGCCGATCGCGACCGCGTTCGTACCCGCCGCATTGGCCTGCACACCCGTCGCATTGACCTTGATGTAGCGCATGTCGAGCGTGCCGGTGGCAAGGTCGTCACGAATCGACTGCGTCGCGCCCGTCAGCTGGTCGACGTTGACGGCATCCGTGCCGTCGACGCCCTTTGCGACGTTTTTCAGTGCGACCGGCGTGGTCGCGCCCGCGCCGCCCAGCGTGATCTGGTTGCGCGTTGTGTTGTCGTACGAAACGGCCAGCGACGTCAGGTTGCCGTCCTTGTCTTCGCCGACGAGGCCCGACGACTTCAGCTGCGCGACGTTTACCGCGTCGTGATCGTCCACGCCTGCTGCGACGTTCTTCAGCGTGACCGTACCGGTCGCGTCCGCGCCGCCCAGCGTCACACTGGCCTTCGTCGGATCGTCATACGTCACCGCTGCGATCGGCGCACCCGTCACCGGATCGATGAGACCCGAGTTCGCGAGTCTGTCAGCGAGATCCGTCGTGCGGTCGTCCAGGTTCGACAGTGCATCGCCAATGTTGCGGACGTTCGTGCCGCCGACGGTGTACGTCGGTGCCTCGATCGTGCCATCCGGGTTAACTGCCGCGCCACCGCCCAACGCGCCGACCACGCCGGCAAGCTGGGCGACGTTGACTGCATCGCCCTGCTGCGTACCGGCCGCGACATTGACGATCTGGCGTGCGAATCGGGTCGAGCCGACGGACACGGTGCCGTCGCGATCTGCGACCGAGCCTGAGCCGAGTGCCACCGAGTCCTTTGCGCTTGCCGTGGTATACGAGCCGAATGCCGACGAGTTCTCGCCCGACGCGCTCGCCATGTCGCCGAATGCAGAGCTGAAGGTGTTCGCATAGGAATACCCGCCTACGGCCGTGGCCCCGCCCGCCGTAGCCGACGCGTGTTCGCCGATCGCCACCGCGCCGCCGTTCACGAGGGTGCCGCCCTTATACGCATTACTGGCGTAGGCACTGCCACCGATTGCAATCGCGTTGTCGGTGGCCGCCGTCGCCGGCGTGGCGCCGATACTCCGGATCTGGCTGAGGGGGTTGTTGGCACCGCTCGCCGCAATTGCGGCGTTCATCTGGGCGAAGTTCACGGCGTCAGTGTCTTCCGTGCCGGCCGCAACGTTCACGATTTGCCGTTGAATCGCATCGGAACCCACCGATACGCTGTTGCCGCGATTCGCAACGCTCGACGCCCCCAATGCGACAGAATTTGTACCGCTCGCCGATGCGCTGTTGCCCACTGCAGTCGAGCCGTTCCCACTACCGCGAGCCGCACTGCCCACTGCCACTCCTCGTTGCGAGTAGGCTGAAGAGCCAATCGCGACAGAGCCTGATCCATCGTTGCTTGCGCTCTGGCCAACCACGATCGAGCCGCCACCGCCGGCACGCGAAAACGCACCAATAGCGATCCCACCGCTAGGGTCAACGACTTGCCCATCACCCACCAAGGCGTTGTTTCCGATGGCGATGGCATTCGTAGGATTGGCTGTATTCGTCATTCTCACAGACGCGCCAGGTCCGATCGCCACGTTCGTCGTCCCTACCACCGAGCCACCATCCAGCCCACCCATCACGCCAATGTCGTTCGTTTGAATGCTGTTGCTTGCGGACGAGTCCGACATGACACCAACATTCGTGCTTGCGGGCGAGTTCACGACACGGGAGAAATCGACACGGGTCGAATCGTCGCCGCCGACGTTGGTCGAATCGTCCACCGTCAGGCTGCCGATCTTCGCGTCAGCGGAAGTGCTCGACTTCTCGCCAACCGTCTGGCTCGTACCATTCGCATCGTCCAGCGCATCAGCAGACTCGAGCACATCGGCCGCCGATGCGCCACCCACCATCACGCCGCCGAGCGCGATGGCCGCAAATGCGTTGCGCGCGACGCGCGACGATCCTTTCGTTTTCCCGCGTGCCAGTTCGTCAGCGGCACCCCAGGTGCCTGTCGACGCATTCCAGACGGTCCGATATGACTTGTTCATGTCGATTGCCTCAGTAAGAGAAGAAGTAGAGGGACGGTCTTCGTCCACATGAGGCAATATATTTTTCCGCTGTCAATTCGTTAATCAGACGCCGGGACAGGTCTCGACTCATTTTGTAGGCCCAGTCCTAATCTGACTTTCATTGACAATCAGGTATGCCAATCGCATCGCGTGATCTCGCGTCTTCCACCATTCCGTTTGACATACCCTGCACGTGCGCCGTATAAACGCATCGCGCACCCAGCGAACCGAATCGGACTAGTCCTAGTCATCTCCGCTTTCTATTTCGGACTGCCCTACATACTCGCCAGCCTGCCATCCCGATAATTCGCTCGTTCCCCGAGCCGGCAGCGCAATCGCCTGCCTCACCACACGGCTTACGGATATCGCCCCACGTCCCGGCTTCCGCGCGGCCCGCGCCGCCCGAACCGCTCGCGGCTCCTGATTTGCGCATCGTTCTACCGATATTCGCTCCATGCCCATCCGACATCTCTTCGCGTCCCCGGCCGACGCCAGCGCGCCGTTCGCTTCGATCGGCGGCGAGCCGCGCGACCTGGGCCTGCTGCACCGTTACCAGCGTTTCACGCTGTATGGCGGCGCCGTGCTCCTGTCGCTCGTGATGCTGTTCGCGGCGAGCATCCTGCTCACCGGGTCGGTGCGCGACTACATATCAAAGCGGCGCGAACTGCTCACGACGCACAAGGCGCTCGTCCAGCTCGAAATCGACGCGAAGCAGGCATCCATGCGCCGCGCGGTGATCAACGCGGAATTGCTGTGGAACGGGCATCCACCGCATGCGCGGGTTTCATCCGACACGCTTCGGCGCGACGGACATGTCTTGCTGTCGCCGATGCACGGCGCGACCGAGGTGTTCGTCGCGGCCACGCCCGACGCCACGGCCAACGGCGAATTCGACCGCTACGTACAGCTGATGGAACGCCAGACGATCTCGATCGCGGCCGCCGAGCGTCAGACCGGACGCCCTGTCACCGGCTATGCCTACAGCCCCGATCATCGCGTGATCGCGATCACGCCGCCGCCGAACACGCCGTATCCCGATCTGCTCGCACGCATGGGCGTACCTGACACGCATGCGCTGATCGATCGGCTCGCATTCGACGTCGCCGATTGGCGCGATCCGGCGATCGCACGCCATTGGCGTCTCACTCGCCACATTGCATGGCAGCCGCCCGCGGTCGATCCACTCACGGGCAAAACGGTGTTTCGCCTCGTCGAGCCGGTATTCGGCGGCCCCGATCACGTGATGACTTTCGTCAGCGATCTCGACGTGGACGTGATCGTCGACCGGATGGATCACGCGCCGGACGATACGGTCGCGATGCTCGTCGACGAAAGCGGCCGCATCCTGCTGAGCGCGGACCGCACCAATGCATCGACCGACGGCGCCGCGCTGATGCGTCATGCGCTCGACAGCGGCGACTGGCGGCACGGCTTCGACCGACTCACCGCGAACTACCGCGACGGAATCTTCACGGTCAGCGACCGGATTTCGGATACGGGCTTCGCGATCGTCTACGCGTATTCGTGGCGGATGATCGCGCACGCGATCTGGCCGGCGATGCTGCGCGAGTTCGGCACGACCGCGCTGATGCTCGTCGTGCTGTGGTCACTCGTCATCATGTTCGACCTGAAACTGTTCGCACCGCTGTTCCGCCGCTCTCGCCGCGTGTTCGAAAGCGAGCAAATGAGCCGCGCGATCATCGCGACCGCTCCGTTCGGCATCGGCCTCGTTTCGCTCGGCTCGCGCCAGGTGCTGCTGCGCAACCGGATGATGGAACTCTACGAGAAGGAAGCCGGCTCACCGCCGCTGCATGAACGCCTGCTGGCGCGCTATCGCGAGCGCCAGGACGGCGACGCATTTCAGCTCGACGTCGAACTGCCGATCACGCTGAGCGACGGCCGCACGCGCGACTTGCTCGTCAACTTCGTCCGCGCACGCTACAAGGGGCGAGACGCGCTGATGTGCAGCTTCTCCGACATCACGACGCGCGCCGACGCCGAGCGCGCGCTCGGCAGCGCGAATCGCGCGAAATCGACGTTCCTCGCCACGATCACGCACGAGATCCGCACACCGCTGAACGCGATGCTCGGCAACCTCGAGCTGCTCGACAAGGCGCCCGACCCGAGCCGGCAAAAGCGCCGGCTGCATGCGGTCACGTCGGCCGCGCGGATGCTGCTCGACATGCTGAACAACGTGCTCGACATGACGAAGATCGAAGCCGACCGGATGACGCTCGAAGCCACCAGCTTCCGCATCGACGAACTGATGCGCGACCTCGCCGACCTGTTCGAGCCGATGGCCGCGGCGAAGGGCGTCGCGCTGCGGGTGGACATCGACCCGGCCGTCGCCCATGCGTATGTCGGCGATCCGATGCGTGTGCGGCAGATCGTCGTGAACCTCGTCAGCAACGCGATCAAGTTCACCGATCGCGGCACGGTCGCGCTGTCCGTATCGGCATCGGCGGTCGATGCGACGCCGGTGACGATCCGCGTCAGCGATTCGGGGATCGGGATGACGACCGACCAGCTCGCGCACATCTTCGAACCGTTCGCGCAGGCCGACAGGTCGATCGCGCGACGTTTCGGCGGCACCGGCATCGGGCTCGCGCTGAGCCACAAGCTCGTCGAATCGATGGGCGGCAGCATCGTGGTGGACAGCGTGCCGGGCGTCGGCTCGACGTTCGTCATTACGCTGCCGCTGCCGCTCGATCACCGTCCGGGCGCCGCGCGCGCCGACGCGAACGCGGATGCCCCCAATGCCCGCGTGCTGTTCGTCGACGACAACGCGGTGAACCGTTCGCTGATCCACGACCAGCTCGACGTCCTAGGCTATCCGGCCGATGTTGCGTCGAGCGTCGCTGAGGCGCTCGACCTCGTCGATCGACACGACTATGCGCTCGTGATGACCGATCTCAACATGCCGGGGCTCGATGGCTATGCGTTTGCGCGGGTGTTGCGTGAGCGAGGCCGTGCGCGGCCGATTCTCGCGGTGACGGCGCATGCCGAGCCGGATGAATTGCGTCTCGCGCGGGAAGCGGGGATCGACGAGATTGTCGCTAAGCCGACGTCGTTGAAGTCGCTTGAACTGGCGATCACGAAGCACACGGGCCCATCACAGGCGCCGCATTCTCCGCCGCCGTCGCGCCGGCATGGACCATTGCCTCACGATCTGCACAAGGTGCTTTCCGACACTGCGTACCGGTCGAATGGCGCGATCACACGGGCACTCCAGGATGGTGACTTGAAGGCTGCCCGCACGGAGATCCACAGCATGCGCGGCGCGTTCGCGATGATCGGCGAGCATGACATCTCCGGTCTTTGCGCATCGATGGAAGCATTGGCGCTGGCCGGCGACGCTGCGGCGTTCGCGCGTGAGTTCGAGCGATACCGGCTCGACGCGAAAGAAATCCTCGTGCGACGTGCGGCTGGCGAGTCGCAACAACCGGCCGACACGTTTTCTGACATATCTGCGATGAAGTGATGAAGTGGTTCGCCGGCGCAACTGCCCTGGAATCGTTGAGCATCAAGCATGCAAGACATCGGTCGAATGGCCAATGTCGATAAAACCGTACAAGACCGATATCAGACAGCGGTCAATCTCGGTAGAGTGGTTGCACGTTTTCGCGAGGAAGGTTCAGTCATTTCGACATGCCAATCATGTAACGGAATAGCGATCGAAATCCGCTGCGTAAACGAGCGCGGCCCGCAGGTGACAACAACACCTGCGGGCCGCTGACCACAACCAACTCAACGAGGAGTTGACCATGGCTGGCGCGAATCATAACGCACCGACGTATTTCCGCGATTGTTTTTTCTCCCCGCAATCGTCCTTTCAATCTGGCCGTCTCGTTCCGCACCTCAGGCTGACCGACATGGCGCCGCCAATCATGTATCTGTGGACGAAATTGTCCGGCCGGTGGATCGAGGCAGCGGGTTTCGATCCCGAGCAGCGCTTGCAGATCGAGGTATCGCACAAGCGGCTGGTGATTACGCCGATCGATGATGCGGGCAGCGATCATGGTGCGAAGCACGAACGCCCCGATGACGATCCCGCAACGGGACGGCAACTGGAATCGGTGATGGCAGGAGAGGCACAATGAATCACAACGACCCGGATCAATACCCCGACGACGTGCCGGCCGATTTCGACTTCTACGATGTCGGTGAGCTGGCTGCCAAGTCCGCGCTCGTCCTGAAGCTCAATACGCTGATCGCGTCGCGCGGCCTGAGTGAGGACGAGGCTGCCGCGCTGGCCGAGATGACCCGGCCGGCGGTCACACCCGAGCAGCGCGACAGGCTTCGGAACGTTTCGCTGGAAACGCTGATGGTGACGCTCGCATCGCTCGGCCAGCATGTGGAAATCGTGGTGCGGCCCGCGGGGGAATCGGGGCCGGTGGGTATCACGGTTTCGGTCTGAAGGCTGGTGAAGTAGACGGAAACGAAAGGTGCGGCGGTCGGGTGTGACCCGGCCGCCGCCGTAGCAGTTTCGGCACCACACACTTTCAATACCTGGAACGAGCGAGCACCGATGCTCGCCGGAAGCAAGCGCCGCAGGCTAACGGCATGACACCATGCCGTACTGCTCAAACGCTCCGCGCGATAAAGCATGCCGAGCGTGCGGAAGGGCGTTCTCAAAATACCGTTCCACCGGCAATCCGCCGACCAATCAATTCTTCGATCTCTGCGATGAAAGGTAACCCTGTCGCAACGATTTCGGCTCTTGCAACATATACCCGAACGGATATAATTCATGGAGCAAAAACGGAAGTTGCTTTACTGGGAAGGTGCGTCGAAAAAGGACTTCAAGGCCTTTCCCGTTGAGGTACAGAAGGACATGGGTGTAGCGCTGTTCATCGTCCAGTCAGGTCGTACACCGGAGTCAGCAAAGCCCTGGGAAGGCCTGGTTTCCGGTGTGTACGAGCTGATCGACGACCATCGTGGCGATGCATTCCGGGTGGTGTATATCGTGCAAATCGGCGATGCAGTTCATGTACTTCATGCATTTCAGAAGAAATCCAAGTCTGGCATTGCCACACCGCAACCGGATGTGGAATTGATCAGGAAACGATTGAAAGCAGTGCTTGCCCGTCATGGGCGAGCAGGAGATAAGTGATGAATCGCAAAGAATACCCTCAGCGCACCGACAACGTGCTTGTCGACCTGGAATTCGATGATGCCCAGGAACTGACGGCCAAGGCCGCGCTCGCTCTCAAGCTAAACGAACTGATCGACCAGCGTGGCCTGACTCAGTTCGAGGCGGCATCCATCATCGGCATGACACAACCGAAGGTGTCCCAGGTGCGTCGCTACAAACTCCAGAACATTTCTCTGGAGCGGCTGATGCAAGCGCTGGTGTCGCTGGGCCAGCATGTGGAAATCGTGGTGCAACCGGCGAGACGCTCGCGTTCGGCCGGCATCACGGTTGCTGCGTGACGAACCTTCCATCCAAGAAAAGCGGTGTGTGGCACCGGAAAATCCTCGGCGCTCGCATAAGGCAGCGTTAGGAGTAGCGCCATCAATGGATAGCATGACTGCGACCGGGCCCAACGGTCGCCGCCGAAGCCCCTCCGATACCACACCTGTTCAATTTAGCGTGAACGACTGTCACAACCTATCAGACCAGGCTGATTCTGCGATGCTCCGCCTCCCGAACCAATCGATCCTCCGCAAGCTTGCGCACGCAGCGCGCGTGTCACCTACGGAATCTGATCGTCTCGCCAGCCTGCGTTACACCTTCCAGCTCGCGGTTGAATTGTTCGAATGCGAAGCGCTGGCCGCCCAATGGATGCAGCTGCCACACGCTGAGCTTGCCGGGCTGAAACCGCTTGAATGTTTGGATACGGATCAGGGTCACGACCGCATACGGACGCTTCTGATGCGAGCCATTCACGGAGTCTGCGCATAACCCGCGCCAGACTCACACCTGCTCGGCCAGACCGAGCGGGGAATTCCACTTGAACGAAAGGCGGGCTGCCATCCTGCCTGCCGGACGTCGTCAGACACACCAGGCAGCCCTTCTCACACCACCGACTTACTGCTGAATCGTCGCCTGCGCCGCAAGCTTCTCGACCAGCGCGGCCATCGCCCGCTGATCCGCCTGCGCTTCGAGCTGCTGGCGCAGCACGTTCTTCGACGCGTCGAACGTCGGCACGACGGTCTTCCGCTTCTGATCGAGCTTCACGAACGCAAACGCATCGCCGATCCGAATCGGGGCCGCAACGGCGCCCGGCTGCAGCGACGTAATCGTCTGTGCAAGTGCGACCGGCAAACCGCCCGTATTCCCTTCAGCCGCCGGCGCGTGCAGATCGACCCACTCCGCAACGCCACCGTTCGGGGCCGTGTTGTACTTCTTCGCGAGCACGTCGAACGCGGTGCCCTTCTTCAGTTCCGCAGCCACTTCGTTCGCCTCCGCAGGGCCGCGCACCGCAATCACTTCCGCGCGGTACTGGAACGGCGCGGCGCTGCCGACGATCTGGACGTAGCGTGCCTTGACCTGCGCGTCGGTCACCGGCTGCGGGCGGGCCATCTCGTGCAGATAGAGATCGGTCGCTGCCACCGTGCGGGCGCGCATCACGACTTTGTTCACTTCCGGGCGGCTGCCGTAATCCGCCTTGTCGGCGGCCTGCTCGATCAGTTGCTGGATGATCAGGTTCTGCTTGACCTGTGCGCGCAGCGCAGGCGTGTCGGCTTCGCCGGATACCTTGATCGCGTTGTCGATATCGGCGTGCGGAATCGGCACGTTGTTGACGACTGCCTCGACGCCCGGCGGCAATGACGAATCGGGTTTCGGGCCGGCGGCGCGCGCAGCAGGCATGCCGCCGGCACACGCGAGTGCGATCAGGGTGGATACGATGGAAAGGTGATGCTTCTTCATGAAGTGTCCTTCATTGTGGAGTGGAAAAGCCGCGCAATCGCGGCAACAGGGAAAGCGGCGGGGCCGCTTCCGGCAAACGAGCGGGTCGGTGCCGGGATGGCCGCACGCAAGCGAATGCGCGACGGCAGGTCGGGAACGTGAAGCGGACGCCCGCAGACAAACGTGAATGCCCTGCGCTCGCATGAGGCAGCGTTCTCCCAACCTGCGACCTGAAGGGTCGATGAACGGCCGAGCCCACCGGCCGCCGCAAGGCATTCACGTGTGTCCGCGCGACACTCATCGCGCAATCGGTTCGATCGGCGCGTGCATGCGGCCGGGAAAAAGACGCTGCCCGAAACCGGGCAGCGCATTGAACGAAGCCATGCTTCGGATACGAGGTATCGGGCACATACCATGCGGCCGCCCGACCGGTGCATTGTCGAAGAACGACGGGCGGCCGCACAATCGGCCGGGTCCTAATCCGCATGAATTCTTCGATCGTTCGCGCAGCAGAGGCATCCGTGTTCATGCGACTACGCCCGTCGGCAACGCAGGCAGGTTCGTCGTCGTCGCATCGATCATCGTCTGCCCTCCCAATCAAGCTGAAGCCGACCATCCCGGCCCCGAATGTCTTGCATTAAAGACGCAGGCGACATCGATCTCCATCGGACAGGTCTTACATTGCCCCCTCGCCACGCGTGAATCGGACTGGGCTTACACGGCCACGCCCAACAGGCCTCCTGGTGACATGCGCACGAATTCCGGACGACTACGACCCGTATCTCAATCCGTTTAGGACTTATCCGATTCATTTGCCGGCGGCACCTGCATAAAGTGGAGTGCATCACGGCACCGGGCCTTCCACTACGACCGGAACGACAGCCCGCAATGCCATCCGGCGCCATGCTTCGCGTTGCGAAGTGTTGTCAGCCCTCCCCGATTCACGATGCAGCCGATCGCCGCCCGATGCGCGAACGGCTTTCCGGAGAGAACTCACATGCAGATCACCACGCACGACATGCCCACGCTCGCCGACATCCCCCGACTGCCGGCCGATCTCGCCGATACGACGCAAACCGCATCGATCGAAGCGGAGGCCGCGCCCGGCATGCTCGACGAGTCCGTCGCCGCAGCCACGCAAACGCTGATCGAGCGCGGCGATCTCGCGCGTGCTGCCGAGCTCGCGCTCATGCACTGGCAACAGCATCCCGCGTCGCCCGGGGCGGCATTCAATTGCGGTTATGCACTTCAGATGGCCGGGCGCAACGCGGAAGCGATCGTGCCGTATCGCAAGACACTCGAACTCGCCCCCGCATGGCCGTCGCTGAAGAACAATCTCGCGCTCGCAATCCGGTTGTCGGCCGGCGATCCCGACCTGGAACACGCCTTCATCGAAGGCGCACTCGACGACGATCCGCACGACGCGCAGGCGTGGACCAACGCGGTCATCACGCGGATCAACCGCTTCGACCTGGACGGCGCACTGCGCGCGGCCACCCGTGCCGTGACGCTTGCGCCGGACAGCCCGCGAGCGGCCAACAACGCGGCCACCGTGCTCAAGGAAGCGCAACGGTGGGACGAAGCCGAGCAGTACGTGCAGCACGCGTGCGCCCTCGATCCCCACAACCCGACGCACCGTCACAACCTGTCGCTGCTACGGCTCGCGCGTGGCGACTTCGCATCGGGATGGAATGACTACGAGACGCGCTGGCACGGCGCGGGGGAACTGCGCGGCACGCTGCCCGGGTTTCCCCGGCCGCGCTGGGGCGGCGAATCGCTTGCCGGAAAGACGCTGCTCGTATGGGGTGAGCAAGGCATCGGCGACGTGCTGCAGTTCAGCCGCTACGTGCCGCTGCTCGCGGAGCGCGTGCATCGTGAAGGCGGGCGGCTCGTGTGGAATGCGTATCCGCAGATGGGCGCACTGATCGAGCGCAGCCTCGGCGATCACGCCGACGTGTTCGATACCAGCACTCGCATCGAGCATCTGCCCCGCTTCGACTACGAACTGCCGCTGATGAGCATTCCGTGGATGCTCGGTCTCGACTCGGACGCCCTCTTCATGTCCGTGCCTTACCTCCATGCGGACGCCGCCGCGACCAACGCATGGCGTCACGCGCTGTCCGGCGAAAAGCGGCTGAAGGTCGGCCTTGCGTGGACGGGGAGCCTCGCGCACCAGCGCAACAGCTTCCGCCGGGTCGGGCTCGCGCGCTACGCCGATGCGTTCGCCGGCATGCAGAAGGACGTCGCGTTCTACTCGCTGCAACCGGGCGCGCAGCACGACGTCGAAACCGCGAAAGCGGCCGGGTTCGACGTGACCGACATGACGCGCGAATGGAAAACGCTCGACGACACCGCCGCGTTCGTCGGCGCGCTCGATCTCGTGATTACCGTATGCACGTCGGTCGCGCACCTGAGCGGCGCGCTCGGCCAGGCCACGTGGGTGCTGCTCGATGCGAATCCGCACTGGGTCTGGCAACACGACCGGCGCGACAGCCCGTTCTATCCGAGCGCGGCGCTGTATCGGCAGCAGACCTTCGCCGACTGGCGGCCGGTGCTCGACGCGGTCGCCACGGATCTTCGCGATCTCGCCACCTGAAAGCCGGTGGGTGCCCGCCCAGCAGCAAGCGCGCCAATCCGGCCGGTCGTGGTTCTTGTCGCGACGCCCGTCACGACAATGCCGAGGTGGATAGCCCGATGCCACTTCACCGGCCATCGACACGCAGCAAATTGCTCCGCTTTCAACGCCGCCTCTCGCCGGCGGCGTCTTGTTTCCCACTCCGTTCCGCGTGGCCAGCAGGCAAGCACAAGCTGCATGAAGTCTTCCCGGCGCATCTCGGTCCGGATGCAACGGCACGCCCTACGCAGGTAATCGCGCACGGCGGGTGGTTCGACCGGCGGGCGACAGATCGCTTGCAGCCAGCCGATGCCCGCACGTCGTCAATCTCATGCCGCATCCTTGCAACGCGCTGACGCGCGTCGCCCCGTTCGTCGATTTCTCGACTCCCGACGAATCGGCACAAGCAGTTTCCCCACACGGTTTCGCGCTCGCGCAACCTGCAAATTTTCCGCTTCCACCGGTCGTTTAACCATCCTTGACCCGTTCGCTCCGGAGTCCGAATCCATCTAGGACCGGTCTGAACATGTTGTGCGGCCATTCTCATGCGCGTCCGATGGCCATGCACCGTCATCGTTCTTAGACTCGCCGTACTGCTCGAATGCGTCGGGCAACGCGCCGCGATGCCGGCAATCGAACGAACGAAGCCGCTCGCGGCATGTGCCACGAACACGCATGCGAAGGCAAGGACGAACGGACAGCATGAAGAACGAACACGCGTCTCACCACGTCACTGTCGTCAGCACGGCCGATGCCGTCTCGATCGTCGCGGTCGCGACGCATCACGAATCGTTCGTGCCGCCTGCTTGTGTCGCGCGTTCCGCGATCGCGCGCCCTCGACGACGCATTCGGGCACGGGCAAAGATTTAGTTCTTGTCCTATGCCCCGTGAAGGCCGTATCCGTCGTCGTCCCATAGTTCAGCGGTCGAGCCACTCATAAACTCGTCTTTCTTGCCAACTGTCATTTTCAAACACCATGTCCTGTCCGGTTTCCCACAACACGCATGAAGTTACGCCGCGCCAGAAGGACCGGAATGACCAGGGGTCAAGCCGAATGAATACAGCCATGCAGCGCAAGCGGGCAACTGGCAGCACGCGTTTCGTATGCGCGATCGATACCCTTCTGATCGTCGTCATTGCGGCGATCGTGCATCAAGGTTCCCTTTTCAATCTCGCGGCACTCCGCATCGAATGGCTGTTGATCGGGGTCAGCGCGCTGCTCGCGGCATTCGTGCTGCGACTCGCCGGCATCGGCCTCGATGGCCGCACGCGGCCGGCGACACGCTATGCCCTTCGAACGCTCGCGCTTTGGTTTGTCGTTCAAGGTTTCGTATTCCTGAAAATGATTGCGATAACGGACGTCACGGTATCGCTGCTCGCGTGGTTCTTCAGGTGGACGTTCTGTGTCGCGATTGCGCTCGTCGCATTCCGGCTCGTACTGAGCGTCGTATTCCGCCGCAGCCTGCACGTGCCAGGCACGCCGTCGCGCATCGCGATCGTCGGTGGCGGCGAATGGCTCGAGCGCGTCGTCGAATCACTCGGCACGTCCGGCGCATCGCGCTACCGGTTCCTAGGCGCATATCGCACGACGGACCAGGCCGTCGCGCTCGGCGATAACGCCTTCGTCGCGACCGATCTCGCGTCGTTCGCCGCATCCGCCCGTGCAGAGTGCGCGGACGAGATCTGGATCGCGCTGCCGCTCGACGACGATGCCGCGATCACGCGCGTGATCGACGAGTTCCGTAACGATTTCGTCGAACTGCGGCTGATGCCCGACGTCAGCAAGCACGCGCTGTTCGGCAGCCGCGTCGAGGACATCCTCGGCGAACCGGCGATCTCGCTGGCCGCGCCGCCGCTGTCGCGCGGCGCGCGAATGGCGAAGGCGATCTTCGACCGCGTGTTCGCGGCTGCCGTCCTGATTGTGCTGATGCCGCTGCTGCTCGTGATCGCCGCGGCCATCAAGCTGACGTCGCCGGGCCCCGTGCTGTTCACGCAGCGGCGACGCGGCGCGGACGGCCAGACGTTCGACATCTACAAGTTCCGCACGATGCGCGTGCATGTCGAACAACCCGGCACGGTCGCGCAGGCCACGCGCGACGACCCGCGCGTGACGAAGGTCGGCGCGTTCCTGCGCCGCACGAGCCTCGACGAGCTGCCGCAGTTCGTCAACGTGCTGTTCGGCGACATGTCGGTGGTCGGCCCGCGCCCGCATGCAGTGGAGCACGACGCGCAGTACCGCACGCTCGTCGACGGCTATATCCACCGCTACCGGATCAAGCCCGGCATCACGGGCTGGGCGCAGGTCAACGGGTTGCGCGGCGCGACCGAGCAACTCGAAAGCATGCAGTCGCGCGTCGAGTACGACCTGTACTACCTGCGCAACTGGTCGTTCGCGCTGGATCTGCGAATCATCGGCGCGACGGTGCTGCACGGCTTCGGTCACCAGAACGCTTACTGAGCGTGCCACGCGCGTCGTCACGACGCCCTAACCGAATCAATAGGTCATACGTTGAAGTTCTCTTTCTCCCGCTCCTTCGGCGGCCGCCGCCATCGCGCGACCGCAATCGCTCCGCCACCCACGCCCGGCATCGTGCGCGCGTGCGCCGGTGTACTTTGCTGCGCGGCGTTGTCGAGCTGCGCGTTCGCGCCGGGGATGCAGATGCCTGCCGCGGCCAGCCTGCCGGTGGCGAGCGGCGATGCGAACACGCCGGCCACGACGCTGCCGGTATCGATCGCTGAAATCAACGCCACGCTGATCCGCCAGTTGAAAGCCGGCGCACGCGCCGCCGCCGTGAACCAGGCCGCCGCGCTCGCCGGTCGCGCCACCGCCTATACGCTCGGCGCGGGCGACGTGCTGCAGGTCACCGTCTGGGATCACCCCGAGCTGGCGCTCGCGCAAGGCCCGCAGCAGCAGACCAACGCGCGCCCGTCCGATCCGCCGCAAGGCTTCGTGATCGACGAAGCCGGCAACGTGCAGATGCCGTATGCGGGCAACGTCCAGGTCGCCGGCCTGACGGTCGACGGCGCGCGCCTGGCGATCTCGACCGCGCTCGCGCGCTACTTCGTGGCACCGAAGGTCACGGTGCGCGTCGCGTCGTTCCGTGCGAAGCAGATTCACGTCGACGGCGAGGTCCGCGCGCCGGGTACCGTGCAGGTCAATGACGTGCCGCTGACGCTGTACGAAGCTGTTGGCCGCGCGGGTGGTTTCACGACCGCGGCCGACCAGAGCCGACTCGAGCTGGTGCGCGGCGGCACGTCCTACCCACTCGACCTGCCCGGCATGCTCGCGCGCGGCGTTAATCCATCCGGCCTGGTGCTGCGCGATGGCGATCTGCTGCGCGTGGCGCCGCGCGAGGAAAACGGCGTGTACGTGATGGGCGAAGTGAGCCGGCCGACCACCGCGCTGCCGCTGCGCACGGGCCGGCTGACACTGAGCGACGCACTGTCGCAGGCCGGCAGCTTCAACAGCGCAAGCGCCGACGCCGCTCAGCTTTACGTGATTCGCGGCGCGACGAGCGACGCGCCGCGCGTGTTCCACCTCGACGCACGCTCGCCTGTCGCGATGGTGCTGGCCAATCAGTTCGACCTGCAACCGAAAGACGTCGTCTATGTGGACAGCAACAGCCTCGTGCGCGCCAGCCGCGTGCTGAACCTGTTGCTGCCGGCGATCAATGCCGGCCTCACCGGCGCGATCGTCACGAAATGACCCGGGACCCTCGCCATGACCCACGCGCCACAAAAGCCGGAGCAAACATGATTCGCCGCGTTCTCGTCGTCTGCACCGGAAACATCTGCCGCAGCCCGATCGGCGAAGGGTTGCTGCGTTTGCGACTGCCGGGCGTCGAAGTCGCGTCGGCCGGCACGTCTGCGCTCGTCGGGGAACCGGCCGACGACTTCGCCATGGCCGTCTCGGCCGAGTCGGGAATCGACCTCTCCGCGCACCGTGCGCAACAGCTCACCGCGGCACTGGTTCGCGGTGCGGACGTCGTCCTGACGATGGAGGCCCGCCAGAAGCGCGCGATCGTCGAGCGCTATCCGTTTGCGCTCGGGCGCGTGTTCCAGCTCGACAAGCAAAGCGGCCTGGATGTGCCGGATCCGTACATGAAGCCGGTCGAGGCATTCCGGCACGCCTATTCCCAGATCGAACGCGGTGTGGACGCGTGGGTGCCGAAGTTCGTGGCGCTGAAATGAGTGTTGAACAATGAACAGAATTTTCATGAATCGGGCATCCGGCCCGTTACCCGAAACAGACCTCGGCGACGAACCGGAACTCGTGCGCTACGCCGACCTGATACTGACGAACCGCTGGCTGGTGGCCGGCGTGGCGGCGCTCGTGTTCGCCGCCGGCACCGCCTATGCACTGCTGGCGCGGCCGGTCTACGAGTCGAATCTGCTGATCCAGGTCGAAGACAACACGGGATCGGCCGATTCACTGCTCGGCGGCGTGTCGTCGCTCTTCGACGCGAAGATCCAGGCGGCCGCCGAAATCGAAATCCTCAAGTCGAGAATGGTCGTCGGCCACGCCGTCGAGAACCTGCGGCTGTATATCGACGCGACACCGAAGCGCTTCCCGCTGGTCGGCAAGGCGATCTCCGGCCGCGCGCACGGGCTGTCCCGTCCCGGGCTGCTCGGGTTCGGCGGCTACGGCTGGGGCAACGAATCGATCGACATCGGCACGCTCGACGTCCCTAAGGCGCTCGAAGGCGAATCGTTTGAACTGACCGCGCTGCCCGACGGCCGCTTCCGGCTGGAGAACGGCGATCTCGACCAGCCGATCGAAGGCGCGCTCGGGCAGCTCGTCGAATCGACGCAGGCCGGCGGCACGTTCCGCATCCGCGTGAATACGCTCCATGCGCGGCCGGGTGCGGCGTTCCGGGTGGAGCGTCACTCCGAACTCAAGACGTTGCAGAAGCTGCAAAAGCACCTGAACGTGTCGGAAATCCGCAAGCAGAGCAACGTCATCAACGTGTCGCTGAAGGGTGAAGACCCGGACACCGTCGCGAACATCCTCAATACGATCGGCACCGCGTACGTGGCTCAGAACGTCAAGCGGAAATCGGCGGAAGCGGAGAAGTCGCTCGCCTTTCTCGAGAACGTCGCGCCGCAGTTGAAGCAGAACCTGGAGCAGGCCGAGGCGAAATACAACGCGATGCGCCGCAAGCGCGGCACCTTCAATCTCGGCATCGAGGCGCAGGCCTATCTGCAGGACAGCATCGCCACACAGGCGACACTGCTCGCGTTGCAGCAGAAGCGCGCGGAAGCATCGACGCGGTTCGCGGCCGGCCATCCCGACATGCAGGCGCTCGATCGGCAGATCGACGGCGCGCAACAGAAGATCGACGGGCTGTCGGCACGCCTGCACGCGTTCCCCGATATCGAGCAGGACGAGCTGCGGCTGCGGCGCGACGTCGAGGTCGGAAACGAAATGTACGTCGGTGTGCTGAACAACATCCAGCAGCTCAAGCTGGTGTCGGCCGGCAAGGTCGGCAACGTGCGCGAAGTGGACCACGCGCCCGTGCCGGAAGAACCGGTCGAACCGCGCAAGGCGCTGATTCTCGCGCTGTCCGCCATTCTCGGCGTGATGCTGGGCATCACGGCGGCAGTCGTGCGCGAATCGCTCTTCGGCGGCGTGACCGACGCAAGCGACATCGAGCGACGCACCGGCGTGACCGTCTACGGCACGATCCCCGATTCGGCGGCGCAGCGCGCGGCGGCGGCCACGGCCGCCCGACGCGGGTACGTGCCGTCGCTGCTCGCCGACGAGAACCCGTACGACCCTTCCATCGAAAGCCTGAAAAGCCTGCGCACGGCCCTCGGTCTGGCGCTGCTCGACGCGGACAACAACCGCGTGATGCTGACGGGGCCGAGCCCCGGCGTCGGCAAATCGTTCGTGTCGGCCAACCTGGCAGCCGTGATGGCCGCCGCCGGCCAGCGCGTGCTGCTGGTCGACGCGGACATGCGGCGCGGCCACCTGAACGAAGCCTTCGACGTGCCGAGCTTGCCGGGGCTGTCCGACGTGCTGACGGGAAGCGTGTCGCTGCACGGCGCCGTGCGACGCGTGTCGGAGGGCGTGGATTTCATCCCGACGGGCACCGCGTCGTCGCGCACGTCGGAGCTGCTGCTGGGCGAACCGACACTCCGCCTGCTCGACGAGATGAGCGCCGCCTACGACGTCGTGATCATCGATACGCCGCCGGTTCTCGCCGTGTCGGACGCCAGCATCCTGGCACCGCATTGCGCGACGACGTTCCTCGTCACGCGCGCCCGACAGACGACGATCGGCGAGATCGCCGAATCGTCGAAGCAACTGAACCGGGTCTCGTCGGGCCTGCTCGGTGTCCTCTTCAACGGTGTCGATACGCGCGCCTTCGGCTATCGCTCCCGCTACGGCGCGTATCGCTATGCGCCATACGGCTCCACCGAAACAAACGACGATGCGCGTGCCGCCACCCGCCGGCGGTCGCGCGAACAGCGGGAGGCGTCATGAAGATCGTGCACGTCGTGGAAACCTGGGTAGGCGGCATCGCCACCTACGTCGGCGCACTGGCCCGCGAGCAGATTGCGCTGGGCAACGAAGTCCTGCTGATCTGCGATCCCGACAAGATGTCCGGCACGACCGGCGTGGCAGGACTGACGCTGATCGGTTACCGGTCGACCCGCCATCCGGCGCGCGTCCCACGGGTCGCGCGCGAGGTCCGCGCGTTGCTGAAGGCCGTCGATCCGGACGTGATCCATTGCCACAGCACGTTCCCCGGCGTGTACGTGCGCCTGCTCCGGCATCGCCGCGCGAAAGTCCTGTACACACCGCATGCGTGGGCGTTCCTGAAGAAGGACGTCGGCACCGTGACACGGCTGGGCTATGCGGCGGTCGAGCGCCTGCTGGCGCGCCGGTGCGATCGCATCGTCTGCATGTCGCTGGAAGAACTGCGGGCCGCGCGCAAGTACGGGATGCCGATGTCGAAGGTGGATCTCGTCTATACGGGCATCGCCAGCGACGACGCCGGGACGGTCCCCAACCGTCCGTCCCGCAGCGCGACGATTCGCGTCGGTTACTTCGGGCGTCTCGACTACCAGAAGGGATTCGACATCGTGCTCGATGCACTGCCGGCACTGAAACCCGGCATCGAGATCAACGTGTACGGCATGGCGGTGCGCGGCGGCGTCGAGACGGGTCGGACCGACGATCCGCGGATCGTGTACCACGGCTGGGTCGACGCCGCGGCAACGAGGGCCGCGATGCAGGCCATGGACGTCGTGATCGTGCCGTCCCGCTGGGAAGGGCTCGCCCTCGTGCCGATCGAGGCGATGCGCGCCGGCAAAGTACTCGTCGTATCCGGCGAAAGCTCGCTGCCCGAGCAGGTGATCCACGGCTACAACGGAATCATCCTCACCGAGCTCACCGGGCCCTGCCTCGCCGACAACCTGAACCGCCTGACGGACGACAGCTGCCAGCGCATGGGCGACAACGCGCGGCACGTGTTCGACCAGACTTTCAGACAGGAACATTTCCTGAAATCGCTGATGCGGATCTATGAACAAGCCTGACGTCTACCTCCTGCACGCGTACAGCTCGCGAAACAGCGGCGATGGCCTGCTGGTCAAGCTGAGCCTGAAGGCGATCCGCGCCGCCGGTATCAACGACGTCGTCACGATCGTCTGTCTCGATCCGGCCTCGTTCGACGGCTATCTCGACGATACGAACGTCCGCCTCTGGTCGCTGGCCCGCTTCTGCATCGAATCCGTGCGCGGTATCGGCCGTGCGCGGCCCGCGCTGTTCTTCGGCGTGGGGGGCGGTTACCTGCGTGCGTCGAGCGGCATCGAAGGCTGGAAATCGCTGATCGCGCACGGCAGCCAGCTGGCCTGCACGGCATTGCGGCGCGCGAAGCGGTCGGTCTACCTGCCGCAGAGCATCGGTCCGCTGAAGTCGCTGCCCGGCCGCTTGCTGGCGGCGCTGGTGCGGCGTTGCGTCGACGTCGTGTTCCTGCGCGACGACCAGAGCGTCGACGAGCTCGCGCATCCGCACGGCATCCGCACCGGCGATCTCGTCGTGCTCGAGATCGGCCGTGCGCCGCGCAGCGCGCCGGATGCGCAGCGCGGTGCCGAACATGTCCGCCCGATCCGGTTCGTGTTTCGCGACCTGAAGGGCAAGCCGTATCGCGACGACTATGTCGTCAACCTGCGCCGTCTCGCGCGGCTGCTACCGGAAGCGGGATTCGCGCTGCAAAGCCGTGGCCGCGGCAACGGCGACGACACGTTCTATCGCGACACGTTCGGTATCGGGCAAGTCGACGATCTGGTGACGCTCGTGGCGCGCGAGCGCCCGGTGGTCGTCTCCGTCCGTCTGCACGGCAGCCTCGAAAGCGTGCTGGCCGGCGTGCCGAGCATTCATATCGCCTACGAACGAAAGGGCCACGCCGCTTACGACGACCTCGGCTTGTCGCGCTACGTCGCGCACGCCAGCGACTTCGACGCCGATCGTGTCGCCGCGCTGGCGCGCGAGATCGCGGCGGACGACAGCGCGTACTGGCAGGCGATGCACGCGGAAGGCACGAGCCGCTACAACGAGATGGTGAAAAGGATCCGTCATGAAATCGAGCAGTTCCATCACGTTTGTGATGGACGGTAATTTTTCGCGGGTCGACCGCGAAATCTACAGTCCCCACATGGGCCACGAGAAGTTCGCGGGCCGGTTCGCGCCGCACTTCGCTGCGGTTCGGATCGTCGCGCGCGCGTTTCCGCAGGCACGGCCGATCGGCTCGCGTGTGACCGGGCCGAATACGTCGTTCGTCGACCTCGGTGCGATTCGCGGCGGCCGCAACTGGCTCCTGGGCTTGCCGCGCACCGCGGCACGGCTGGCCCGCGCGATCCGCGGCGCGCAAACGCTGATGATCCGTTTTCCCGGCAACGTGGCGACGCTCGCGCTGCTGCTGTGCTGGATCATGAGAAAGCCGTTTTCGGCGGAGATCGTGGCCGATCCGGAGGACTACTTCAGCAGGGAAGCGTCGAACCATCCGCTGCGCCGCGTCGCGAAATCGCTTCATTGCCGCTCGACCGCATTCGCCGCACGGCATGCGCAAAGCGTGCGCTACGTGACGGACGCGTATCTGCAGGAAAAATATCCGCCCCGCACGCGCGCCGCTTCGTTCGGCTTCAGCGACGCATTCCTGCCTGACGGGCTCTTTGCCGCGCGCGATCCCGCTTCGCTCGCGCGGCCCGGGTCGTTGCGGCTGATCAACGTATCGATGATGCACAACCGGAGCAAGGGGCACGTCGCGCTGCTCGACGCCGTGGCGCGCCTGAAGCGCAAGCACGTGGCCGTTGTCCTCACGCTCGTCGGCGACGGCGTGTTGCGCGCGGAACTGGAGGCACTGGCGCACACGCTGGGCATCGCGAACGCGGTGGTGTTTCGTGGGCAGGTGTCGTCGGAAACAGCCTGCGCGACCGTCGCGGAACACGACCTGTTCGTGCTGCCGTCGCTGCAGGAAGGCATGCCGCGCGCGATGCTCGAAGCGATGGCGGTGGGCACACCCGTGCTCGGTACGTGCGTGGGCGGAATCCCGGAAGTGCTGCCGGCGAGCGACCAGATCCGGGCCGGCTCGGTCGATGCGATCGAGGCCGCGATCGAGGCGATCGCGCGCAATCCGTCCCGGCTCGTCGACATGAGCGCCCGCCAGCAAGCGAAGGTCGCCGGTTTCTCTCGTTCGGCGCTGCAGGAAAAGTACGACGCGTACTGTCGTTACCTGATCGAACGATGCGCCGCCTGAACGCCGACCTGATCCACGTCGTCGCCAGCGCCGGCTTGCCCGCGCTGGTGAATTTCGCCGTGGCGGCGCTGGCACTGCATCTCTTCGATCCCGTCCTGGTCGGGCGCTCGTATGCGTTGCTGGCGCTGTTCTACGTCGCCATCGACGTGTTCAACTTCGGATCCGCGCGTATCTATACGATCGACCGCATCCGCGCGCGGTTTCCGAGCCTGCTGCGGCTCGATTGCGTCAGCGCGATCGGCTCGACCGCGCTGTTCTGCGCAGCATGCGCAGTGATCGGCAGGACCGGCTCGATCGCGCTGCCGAACTCGGCCGCGATGCTGGTGATCGCACCCGTGTGCTACGGGCTGTCGCATTTCGCGCTCGGGTTCTTCAGGATGACGAGGCGCAACGGCGTGGTGCTGGCAATCTCGACGATCTCGGCGTTTTCGCGCCTGGGCGTGATCGCGCTGCTCGCCGAATGCGCGGGCGTGCGCAACCATCTTCCCGACCTGCTGCTGCTGGTCGAGGCCGCGTATGGCGCGATGTTGCTCGCCGCGTACCTGTGGCTGAGGCGCCGCGACGCGGGCGATCATGAACCGGACCGCCATCAGGCCCGCGCGCGCGTCGGGCTCGGCTGGTATCGCGACTTCATCGCGCAGGCACGCGGCGAAATGCTGAGCAGCTGGTATGCGAACGCGGTGCTGTCGGGCGCCAAGCACCTGGATGTATTGATCGTTTCCGCCGTGGTCGGGCCGGCCGGCGCCGCGCTGTATCGCGTCGCCAAGGGCTTCAACAATCTGGCCTTCAACTTCGGGCAGTCGTTCTCGCTGGCGATCAGCGGAAACGGCGGGCGTGTGTTGCGGCTGATCGGAGGAGCCGGGTTCGGCCGCAAGCTCACGGCAGGCCTGCTGGCGTGCGGTGTCGCGCTGGCCGCCGCGTCGTACGCATTGCTGGAAGTCCGGCTGTTTCCGGTTCAGTCGCCCGGCAGCCGGGCGCATCAGTTTGCATTCGTGTTCGCCGTGCTGCTCGGCGCCTGCCTCGTGTTTCTCTGCCGGATCCTGTCGCTGTGGCTGTATGCGCGCAGCCGGCACGCGTTCGTGAAGATGGCTTCATTCGAGGCCGCGCTCACGCTCGCGCTGGTTGCGGCGCTCGGCCGGCAATTCGGCGTCTACGGTGCGATCTGCGGCGTCGGCACGGCAGCGCTCGTCATCCTGACGTCGTCGTGTGTGCTGCTGACGCGTCACGCCACTCGAGCCACCTCGCTGCCTGCAACGGGCCAGGCCGGCGAGCACTGAACAGGAGCTTCCATGAAACGACGATCCTTCATCACGACGACGGTCGCCGCTGCACTGGCCCCGGGCGAGCTGCTTCGCGCACGTACGGCCAAAGCAAGCGGTGCCCCGATCACGCGCAAGGTGTTCGCGCACTACATGGTCGCGTGGCCGAGAAGCGGACAAAACGCCGGCCCCGATCAGTACGCACGGGAGATGCAGGACGCGATGGCAGCCGGCATCGACGGCTTCGCGCTGAATTGCGGCGGCTGGAGTGCGTTCGAGCCTTACTACAAGCGGCGGGTCGAAACGATATACGATGCGGCCGACCGGTTCGACGGCGCATTCACGCTGTTCGTGTCCGCCGACGGTCGCGCCCAGGACGAACTCGAGGACATCGTCCGGACCGTCCGCGGGCGCCGCGCGCAGTTGATGGTGGACGGTCGCCCCCTGCTGTCGGCGTACGCGCTGGGCGGGCTCGACGGCGCCCACGCGCCGTCGCTGCTGGAAACGGCGCGGCGCCTCGGCGCCTATTTCGTTCCGCACCTGTTCCCGAGCACCGGCGAACGGGAAATCGATGCGAACGTGGCGGCCGACATCGTCGAGCGGATCGGTCCGGCGGACGGTTATTTCTACTTCGGCGCGGCCGGCTCGCCGTCGCTGCTGGCCCGCTCCACACGCGCATTGGCCCCGGCGCTGCACAACGCCGACAAGGTCTTCATGGCCCCGGTGACGCCGTACTACCGTGGCCTGCCGCAAGGCACGAACTACCGTGCATTCGAGACGGACGGGTTTGCCGGCATGGCCGAGGAATGGCGCGCGGCGATCGAGTCGCGCGCGACCTGGGTGCAGATCGTGACCTGGAACGACTGGGCGGAATCGACGTACGTCGTGCCGACCGGCGGCGCCCGGCAGTCCGTCGTCTACAGCGCGCGTTTCGGACCGATCCTGAGCCACGAAGGGTACCTGCGCGCGTCGCGCCACTACATCCACTGGTTCAAGACCGGCAGCCCGCCACCGATCGTGCGCGACGAACTGTTCTATTTCTATCGGCTGTCTCCGGCCGCGCAAGGCGAGATCGACGCCGACGGCCCGGTAGCGCCAACCAACGAGCCGCCGAGCATGCCGCAGGGGCCGCTGGTCGATCGCGTTTTCGCGTGCGTGTTCCTGACGCATCCCGCGCGGCTGACCATCCGCCAGGACGGGCGCGAAGACCACCGGACGCTGCCCGCCGGGATTTCGTTCGTCGACGTCCCGAGCCTGCCCGGGCAGCCGAGGTTCACGCTCGTTCGCGACGGGCATGTCGTCATCGATCGCACCGGCGAACTGGCGATCACCGAACACGACTTCAGCAGCCTGTACGGCTGCTACAGCGGCTGGGCGACCGGCGCGCCTTCGCGATGAATACGCGGCGCTCGCCCCTCGGCGCGCACGGCCAACGCGGCGGCTGGAGCGTGCTCGGAACGACGTTCGTCGTCGGCACGCTCGCGGCGATCGTCGTGACGCTCCTGCTGACCGAGCGCATGCACGGCATGCTGCTGTTGCTGAACGGCGCGCTGCTGCTGGCCATCGCCGGCATCCGGCCGAGCAACCCGACCGTGCGCTGGTTCCGGATCTTCCTGTTCTTCTTTCTGGGCGTGTTTCCGCTCTGGCAGCTGCTGGCCGGCGACGAGATCTATCTTCGCCTGCTGCCGCAGGACAGCCTGGCCGTCGCGCTCTGGTACGGCCTGAGCATCGCCGGCGTGCTGGTGGTCAAGCTGACGCTCGATGCGTATGCGAGCCGTCTTCGCGAACCCGAGTGGCACTTCGAACCGGGCGTGCGCGCGGGCGGACTCGCGTACCTGTTCGCACTGCTGTCGCTCGGCGCGCTGGTGTTCATCTACATCAAGCTGGGCGGCTATGCGCGGATCGCCGAACTGTACGACACGCGCGTCGAGCAAACCGGCACCGACAACGATCCGTTTCGCGGATTGGGCGTGATCCAGGCGCTGGCCAACACATCGCCGCTGTGGGTCTTCGTCTGCCTGACGATGCGCCGCCGCCGCAGTACGTTGCTCACCGCCGTGGCGTTCGTTCAGCTCGGCGTGCTGGGCTGGCTCTCGTCGGGCATCGCTGGAAGCCGTCAGGGCATCGTCTTCGTGCTGGTGTTCGCGCTGTTCGTCCATCACGCGTTCGTCGCGCGAATCGGCCCACGCACGATCCGGACCGCCGGCATCGGCGTGGCGCTGGTCGGGCTGCTGCTGATGCCGTTGAAGTTCGGTCTCGGCTACGACGACGTCGCGAATCTGTCGCAGCGGTTTGCCGAGCAGCGCGATCTCGAGTTGAGCATGGGCCCGGTCAGCGCGTTCCTGTTCCGCGACCTGTCGCGCTTCGACGTGCAGACGCTCGCGATCGACGCGGTCACGCAACCGGGCTACGAATTTCCGATGGGGCGGAGCTTCGTCGGCGCGGTTGCGTCGGTCGTCCCGAGCGCGCTGTGGAGCGATCGGCCCGATACGTTCGCGCTGGAGAAATCCGACATCGTTCGAGATCTCGAACGCACCGCGCTCGACAAGACGACGCTGCTGTTCGGCATGCCGGGAGAATTCCTGGTGAACTTCGGCATCGCGGGATTCGTACTGGCGTTCGTGATTCCCGCCCTGCTGCTCGTCGTGCAGAACAACACGGGCAAGCGCGCCCGCAAGTGGCTGCCGCTGCGAGCCGTGCTGTGGCCGCTGCCGTTCCTGTTCTTCCTGTTCGACTCGAACGTGCTCGTGTACTACACGGTGCGCTGGATCCTGCTGTTCGGCGTGCCGATGGCGTTCGTGCTGAAATGGCCGCGGCGATTGCGAACATGCAGGCCGTCACCGCGTGGCGCGACCTGTCGCACATGGCATGCCTGATCGTGCCGATGGACAGCGCATTCTTCATCGACATCGCGAACGCGCGCGTGATCAAACGGCTGCTTGCTTGCGGGGCCGATCTACGGTCGATGCACGATGCGTGCCGCTCAGGGACGCGACAACACCAGCACGCGCCCGCCGACCCGATGCAGCTTGAGCCAACCCATGTCTGCGGTAAAACGCAGCTGCTGCAGGTTGAAATCGAACGGCGCCCGCTCGGCCGCCTTGATCACCGCATCGGCGATCCAGCGAATCAGCACCTTGCCCTCTTCGGTGGTCTGATGGCCGGTCTGGCCGCCGCAGAAATGGCGATTCCCGGCGTTGACCTGCATCTGCAGCTGCATCCAGTGACCCGGCAGGCCCGGCAAGGTCCGGAACAGGTCGGCCACGCGCTGCGTCGTGAGGCTGCGCGCCCACAGTGCGCTGTCGCCATCCGGCCGCTCCAGGTCGTGGCGATCCGCGGCCTGGGCCTGGCCCTTGATGTTGCCTTTCAGGGAATCGGGTTTCGTCATGACGCTTTCCTCGCGATGGGTCCGGCAGCGAGCCGGTTGAATGGACAGGGACTTCGGAGAACGGGCGGCCCGAAACACGGTTGGGTTCGCCCCTGACGCCGGGGCCGCCACGAATGACAGGCCGGCCACACGGGCCGGCCTGGCGGTGCGGATCGGTCCGCACCCTGATCGACGCCGGGCGGGTACCCGGCCCGAGCCGGTAACGATACGCCCATTGTTGAAATACTTCGCCTGTCAGGTATGGCAGGCTTCAATATCGGGCGTCTGTCCCCATCACGCTTTCTTCTTCCCCTTCAGCACGAACGCCGCCGCCGTACATCCGATCATCGCGATCCCGGCGATCAGGAACGTATCGCTGTACGCCATGAACAGCGCCTCGCGCATCACGCGTTGGTTGATGAGCCCGAGCGCGATCTCGTGCACGCCGGACACCGACCCGCCCGGCAGCACGTCCGCACGCGGCGCATGCACGCGCGCGAGCAGCCGCGCGAGCATCGCCATGCGCTCCTGGAACGCTTCGGAGAACGGCGTGACCGCCTCGCCGATACGCATCGCGTGCAGCTTCTGCCGCTCGACGACGATCTGGCTCATGACCGCGATGCCGATCGCGCCGCCGACGTTGCGGACCATGTTGAACACGCCCGACGCGGAGCCGAGCTGCGCCTTCTCGATGCCGTCGACGGCCATCACGGCCAGCGCGATCACGACGAACGACTGCCCGATCCCGCGCACGATCAGCGACGGCACGATCACGTTCGACGCAGCGTCGACGTCGAGGTGGATGTTCATCAGGCAGCCGGCCGTGACCAGCACGAAGCCGAGCACGATCGTCGTGCGCGGACTGGTGCGACGCATCAGCGGCGGCGTAAGGAACGACATCGCGAATTGCACGAGCCCGTACGGAATCATCGCGAGCCCGATGTCGCGCGCGCTGTAGCCGTGCAGTTCCGCGAAGTAGTTCGGCACGAGGAACACCACGCCGAACACGACCGCGCCGAACAGGAACTGCATCAGGCTCGCGATCCCGAAGTTGTAGCGGCCCAGCAGGCGCAGGTTGATGAACGGCTCCTTGCGCCGCAGCTCGATCGCGATGAAGGCGACGAGGCCCACCGCCGCGACGATCGACAGCTCCACGATCAGGTTCGACGCGAACCAGTCCTTGCGTCCGCCCTCCTCCAGCACGATCTGCAGCGCGCTCAGCCCGATCGCCATCGTCGCGATCCCGAACCAGTCGGCCCGCCTGAGCATCCCGAGCTGCACGGGCAACGGCTTGATCGCCCAGCCGATCGCCGCGACCAGCGCAATCGCCGGCGGAATCTGCAGGTAGAAGATCCAGCGCCACGAATACATGTCGGTCAGCCAGCCGCCGACCGAAGGCCCGGCCGCCTGCGCGACGTTGTTCGCGATCGCGAACAACGCCATCCCGAGCGGGTGCTTCGACGACGGCAATTCAGTGACGATCAGCTGGAACGACAGCGGAATCAGCACGCCGCCGAAAGCGCCCTGTAGCGCCCGCGCGACGATCATCGTCGAGATGCTCGGTGCGATCGAGCACGCGAGCGAGAACGCGAGAAACCCGGTCGCGCCAACCAGCAGCACGCGCCGCGCGGAAAACACCTGCACGAGCCAGCCGGTGAGCGGAATCACGACGATCTCGGCGACCAGGTACGCCGTGGTGATCCACGAGCCTTCCTCGAAGCTCGCGCCGAGCGAGCCGCGGATGTCGGGCAGCGACGCGTTGGTGACGTGCACGTTCATGCCGGCCATGAAGCAGCCGAACACGCCGCCGAGCACCGCGACCCACGCGCGCAGCGAAACGGTATCTTCGTGCGCAGCCTGCGCGGTCGTAGCGGTCACGAGCCGGCCCCCTGCGTGCCGCGCGTGTCGACGCGCGCGATCACCGACATCCCGGGCCGCAGCACGACACCGGCCGGCGGCGCATCGACACGGATCTTCACCGGGATGCGCTGCACGATCTTCGTGAAGTTGCCGGTCGCGTTGTCGGGCGGCAGCAGCGCGAACTGGGCGCCGGAGCCCGGCGCGAGGCCGATCACGCGGCCGTGCAGCGTGTGGCCGGCATAGGTGTCGACGGCGATCTCGACGGGCTGGCCGTCGTGCATCGCCCCCAGCTGCGTTTCCTTGAAGTTCGCGACGACGTACACGTCGCTCAGCGGCACCACCGCGAGCAGCGGCATCCCGACTTCGACGTACTGGCCCGCCCGCACCGCGCGCTGGCCGACACTGCCGTCGCGCGTCGCACGGATCACCGTATGGTCGAGATCGAGCTGCGCGAGCGCCAGCTTGGCCTGAGCGGCCGCGAGCCGCGCACGCGCCTGCGCGATCGCCGCCGTGCTCTGCTCGCGGCGGCGCTGCAGCACCGTCTGCTGATCGGTCTGCACGCGCACGGCCGCGCCCGCGCGGGCCAGCTCGGCGCGCGCCTTCAGCGCGTCCGCGTGAGCCTGCTCCCAACGCTGGCCGCTCGCAGCCGATTCGGCCAGCAGTTGCTTGTAGCGCGTCGCATCGGCGTCGCGCCGCACGGCTTCGGCGCGCGCGGCAGCCGCGTCGGCATCGGCCTGCGCGATCTGGCTGCGCTGCTGGCCAACCTGCGCGTCGAGCGTCGCGGCCGCTGCCTGCTCGGCCTGCAGCGTCGCATCGGCCGCCGCGACGGCGGCCTGCGCGTCGTCGACTTTCGCGCGATAGTCGCGATCGTCGAGCCGCACGAGCACGTCGCCGCGCTTCACCGGCTGGTTGTCGTCGACGACGACCTGCGCGACATAGCCCGATACGCGCGAACTGACGGTCACGACGTCGGCGCGGACATACGCGTCGTCGGTGCCCTCGATGAAGCGGCCGACCGTCCACCAGTGCCAGCCGAACACGGCGAGCGCGATGACGGCGAACACGACGCCCGCGGCAATCAGTTGGCGCCGGGAGAACCGGGCGGTTTTGGTTTTTTCGGGTACGGCAGTCGTGCTCATGATCGGAATGGTAAGTTGGCGTGCAAGAGAACGGACAGGTGCGCGGCGAACGCGGCGGCTACGGTTGCCAGCCGCCTCCGAGCGCCTTGAATACGGCGACCTGGTCGAGCGCGACCTGCTGCGTCGACTCGGCCAGCGCCGAATCGACCGCGACGAGGCTGCGCTGCGCATCGAGCACGCCGAGGAAATCGAGTGCGCCGGCCTCGTAGTTCAGCTCGGCGAGGCGATAGGCGCGCGCATGCTCGGCGCGCGCGGTTTCGAGCGCGGCGCGGCGGCGCCACGCGGCGCCGTACTGCGCGAGCGCCTGCTCGGTTTCCTTCAGCGCGCGAAGCACCTGCGCATCGAATTGCGCACGGGCGAGCGTGTCGTCGGCGCGCGCCTGCGCGAGTCGCGCCCGGCTCGCCGCCAGGTTCGGAAAGCGCCACGTGATCAGCGGCCCGACGCCCCATGCGATCGCGTACTTGTCGCCGAGCGTCGACGGATCGCTGCCGGTCGACAGCCAGTTCACCGAGCCGCCGAGCGAGATCGACGGATACAGCTCGGCCGTCGCCACGCCGATCCGCGCATTCGCGGCGGCCAGCTGGCGCTCGCTTTCGCGCAGGTCGGGGCGGCGTCGCAGCAGCGACGCACCATCGCCGACCGGGAACGGCCGCGCGAGCACCGGCGCCGTGCGGCAGTGCGCGGCGGCGTCGGGCAACGCACCGGGCGCACGCCCGGTCAGCACCGCGAGTTCATACAGCGCCGCGCGACGCGAGCCGACGAGCGCCGGCAGATCGGCGCGCGTGTCGTCGGCGAACGCGCGCGAACGCGCCACTTCGAGGTCGGACACGAGCCCGTGCGCGCGCTGCTTCGCCGTCAGCGCGGCCAGCCGGTCCGCGATCCCGACCGACTGCTGGGCCACGTCGATCCGCTCGCCGTACGCGCACACCTGCGCATACGCGGCCGTCGTCTCGGCGGCCACCACGACGCGCATCGCGTCGGACGCAGCCTGCACCGCATCGGCATCCGCGCGCGCGGCGTCGACCAGGTGGCGCACGCGGCCCCACAGATCGACCTCCCACGACAGCGAGAACGACGGCGCGTAACCCCAGCGCGTACGCGCATCGGTGCCCTTGGCCGCCGCCACGATCTGGTCGGGCGCGTGCTTGCCGTAGTCGACGCCGAACCCGGCAGTCGTCTCGGGCAGGCGCGCGGCGCCGGCCTCGTCGAACACGGCGCGCGCACGCTCGACCCGCGCGACAGACGCCGCGAGATCGCGGTTCTGCGCGAGCGCGTCGCGCACGAGACCGTCGAGCACAGGGTCGTCGTAGAGCCGCCACCAGCGCTCCGGCGGCTCGCCGGCCGCGGCGGCCGGCACGTCGGCCAGCGCGTCGAACGGGCCGGTGCGCGCCGCATCGGTCGCGGGCGGCCGGTACGGCTCGCCGACCGAACACGCGGCAAGCGCGGCCGACGCCAGCAGCATGGCCGCACAGGTGGCGCGTCGAGCGCGCGGCAGGCGCGCGCCGGAAGCGGAAGAAACGGACGAAGCGGACGGAATGGACGGAACGCGCATCGGGTGGCAAGAAAAGTCGAACAAACGATGGGTTCATGGTAATTTCGACCTGCGTGGTCGATCTCGCGCGTAAAGCGCATTCGTCGTCGAGAAAAGGACAATTCAGATCAATTGGAAAATTTCTTCATCGCACTCGAGCGCCAGGCGCGCGACAAGCAGATCGCCATCGTCGCGTCCGACTCGCCGGCCGGCATGTCGTACCCGCCGCATTCGCATCGCCAGGGCCAGCTGATCCACGCGATTTCCGGCGTGATGATCGTGCACGCGGACGCGGGCAGCTGGGTCGTGCCGACGGGCCGCGCGGTGTGGGTGCCGGGCGGCACGCAGCACGAGATCCGCTCGGCCGGCGACGTGCAGATGCGCACCGTGTTCGTCAGCCCCGAAGTGCGGCCGAGCCTGCCGCACGAATGCCGGGTGATCGAAGTCGGCACGCTGCTGCGCGAACTGATCGTGACGGCCTGCGACCTGCCCGCCGATTACGATCTGTCGCACCGCACGGGTCGCGTGCTCGCGCTGATCCTCGACGAGATCGAGATCGCGCCGCCGCTGTCGCTGCATGTGCCGATGCCGCGCCATCCCGCGCTCGTCGCGCTGTGCACGCGGCTCATCAACGAGCCGTCGTCGGTCGTCACGCTGCAGTCGTGGGCGCGCGATGCACACATGAACGAGCGCACGCTCGCGCGTGCATTCAAGCGCGAGACGGGCATGACGCACGGCGCGTGGTGCCGCCACGCGCGGCTGCTGCTGAGCCTGCCGCGCCTCGCCGCCGGCACGCCGATCCTCGAACTCGCGCTCGAACACGGCTACGACAGCCCCAGCGCGTTCGCGGCAATGTTCCGCAAGGCGCTCGGCGTCGCACCGAGCGACTACTTCCGGCGGCGCTGAATCGCGCACCGACTGTCCGTTTCGCGACGATCGAACGCTGATGCGCGCGCGCGACGTCTCGCGGGCGTCGCTACAGTAGCGGCATCGCCACACGGCCGGCCGGAGATTCCGCTACCCCGATGGATCTGATTCAAAGCATGCAGGCCTTCGTCACGCTCGCGGACGCGGGCACCTTCACCGAGACCGGCAAACGGCTCGGCATCACGACCGCGCACGTCAGCCGGCTCGTCGCATCGCTCGAGCATCGTCTCGGCATCCGGCTGCTGAACCGCACGACGCGTTCGATGTGCCTGACCGAAGCCGGCGAGCGCTATCTCGCCCGCGCCCGGGACATCACGCTTGCCGTCGACGCGAGCGAGCGCGAGGCGCGCGACGCGCGCGTGCATCCGCACGGCCGGCTGCGCGCGCACTGCAGCGCGAGCATCGCCAACCACTTCGTGATTCCGCTCATCGGACAATTCCAGGCGCGCTACCCGGACGTCAGCGTCGACCTGACGCTTGCGCCGCACCTGCCGAAGCTGGTGCGCGACAGCTACGACGTCGCGGTGATCGCGATGCCGAGCCTGCCGAGTTCCGAGCAGATCGCGATCGACGTCGGCCGGATCCGCAGCGTGCTGTGCGCATCGCCCGCGTATCTCGATGCGCACGGCATGCCCGAATCGCCAAGCGCGCTCGTTCAACACCGCTGCGTGCAGCTCGTCGCGCCCGCCTATCACGAGCGCATCTGGACGCTGTGGAACGGCGGGCAAGCGCAGACGATCGACGTCGATCCGTCGATGACGGCCGACGTCGCCGCGTCGCTGGCGATCGCGGTGCGCGAAGGGGCGGGGATCGGGTTGCTGCCGGATTTCGTCGCCGCGGCGGACCTGCGCTCGGGCGCGCTCGTGCACGTGCTGCCCGATTATCAGGCGGAGGAAATCGGCGTATTCCTGGTGTATGCGTCGCGCCAGCATCTCGACGCGAAGACGCGCGCATGGGTCGACTTCATGAAGGCCGCGCTGCGCGACGCATTCGCGCAGGTGCACGACGATGCGTGCGCGCAACCGGTGGGGAAACAGGGCCACGCACCGGGCAAGGCCGGCGCGTGGGCCGGCGCGGCCGCGTAGCGGCGCCGCGCCGGCGGTCGATGCACGATTACTGCGGCTTGAACAATGCACGCAGGTTCGTCATCGCCATGTCGAGGAAGCCGGTGACGAACGCGTCGAATTCCGGCTGGCGCTCGGCGCCGCCATGCGACGGTTCACCGGCGATGTCCCACGTCACCGTGCAGGCGTGATCGCCGCGCGGCTCGACGCGCATCAGCGCCCACAGATTGCCGATGTCGAACGACGTGTGGATCAGGCTCCACGTCATCACCATCGCGTCGTCGTCGTGGCTGTTGAGCTGCTCGACGACGACGTTGCCGTCCGCGAAACGCTTGATGCGCAGCGAGCGCACGCCTTCGCCGATCATGTCGGTATGGTCGAGCCCCGTGATGAAGCGCGAGAAGCCTGCGAAATCGCCGACCACGCGCCACGCGTCGCGGGCCGGCACGTCGAGTTCGGCCGAGCCGGACAGGATCGGCGTCTGCGGTGCATAGACGAGCGTGGACGGACGGGGTTGCGTTGCAGTACGTTGCAGCATGATGCCTCCTTGATGAATGATGCGATGACAGCGATTGATCAAACTGGGATACGTCTTCACCACGCGGGTTCGGGCTCGGCGTCGCGGCGTGCGTCGTTCGCGCGCGGCGCCGGTTCGGCAGGCGGCGGCATGAATCCGCATTCGGCGAGATAGCCGAAATGCGCTTCGAGCAGCCGCTCGTCCTTGTCCGGATACGCGACGCCGAGCCGGTGCAGCGCCGCCTCGGTGCGCGCGTGGTCGATCACGGCCATGTCGCCGATATCGTCCTGCCGGTCGTCGAGATAAAACGCGACGACGTCGAACAGCGCATTCGATTCGTCGATCGACAACAGCCGCTCACGCCACACCTCGGGCGCCTCGAAGCGCAGCGGATAGCCACGGCGCGCGAGGGCGTGCAGGTAGCCGGCCCAATCGAGCGGGCGCGGGTTGTGCAGATGGAACACGCGCTCGGTGCGGGCGGCGTCGAGCGTGCACGCGACGATCGCGCGCGCCAGGAAATCGACCGGGCTCAGGTCGAACAGGCCGCCCTCGCTCGCGAGCGGCGCGAAGCCGAGCTGCACCGCGCCCTTGAGCAACAGCAGGATCCGGTTGCGACCCGGCTGGCACAGCCCCGTGCGCGAATGGCCCGTGATGTTGCCGGGCCTCAGGATCGTCGTGTCGATCCCGCGCGCAGCCGCTTCGGCAACGAGATGCTCGGACACCCACTTCGTCAGGTTGTAGCCGTTGTTGACGAAAGCAGGGCCGGCCTCCGACGGAGCCGCCTCGATCAGGCGGCCCGTCGGGCCCGTCGCGCTCGCCGCGGATAGCGTCGATACGAAATGCAGCGCCTTGCGACGGCCGCTGCAGCACAGACGGAGCAGCTCGAGCGTCGAGCCGACGTTCTCCGCGTGCAGGTACGGATAGTCGTACACGTGGTTCACGTGTGCGCCGTTGTGATAAATGGCGCCGACCTCGGCCGCGAGCGTCTGCCACATCGCGTCCGACAACCCGAGGCGCGGGGCGCCGAGATCGCCGCGCAGCACCCGCACGCGCGGATGCCCGCACAGATGGCCGAGCCCGTTGACGAACGCCGCTTCGTCGAGCCGCCGGCGCGCGCTTGCGTCGTCGTCGCCGCGCACGACGCAATAGACGACCTGGTTCGTGCGGCTGATCAGCTCGCTGAGGATGAAGCTGCCCAGGAACCCGTTCGCACCGGTCAGCAACACCGCGCCCGGGCCGTCGCCGGCCGGCTGGCCGGCCGGCAGCCGCACGTCGTCGGGCAGGCGGCGATCGTCGTGCACGCGCGCCGGCACGTTCGCGCCGCGCTCGACCGTCTCGTCGGTGAGCAGCCCCGCGAGCGCGGCGACCGTCGGCCGTTCCATGAAACGCGCGAGTGCCGCGTTGCCGCCCAGCTCACGCTTCACCGCCAGCATCAGCCGCGACACCAGCAGCGAATGGCCGCCGAGTTCGAAGAACGATGCATCGCGGCCGATCTCTTCCGGCGCGAGTTCGAGCAGCGTCGACCACATTTCGGCGAGACGCGTCTCGAGCGGGCCGCGCGGCGCATCGCGCGTGTCGCTCCCCGCACGCGACACCGGCAGGCGCGCCAGCGCGGCCCGGTCGATCTTGCCGTTCGGCGTCGCAGGCAGCACGTCGAGCGCCGTCACGTCGTACGGCACCATGTAGTCGGGCAGCGCGGCGGCCAGCGCGGCGCGCAGCGCGTCGGGCGTCGCCGCCGCGTCGACCGGCTTCGCGGCAAACAGCCGGATACGCTTGCGCTCGTCGGGCACCACCGCGCACTGGCGGTACAGCCCCGCCGCCAGCGCGGCCGTCTCGATCTCGCCCGGTTCGACGCGAAAGCCGCGGATCTTCAGTTGCGCGTCGCGGCGGCCCACGTAGCGCAGCGTGCCGTCCGGCTCCCAACTGGCGATGTCGCCCGTCCGGTACATCGTCGCGCCCGGCGTGCCGTACGGATCGGCGACGAAGCGCTCCGCGCTCAGGTCGGGCCTGCCGAGGTAGCCGAGCCCGACGCCCGCGCCGGCGATGCACAGCTCGCCTTCCTCGCCGGTGAGCGCCGGACGGCCGTCGGCCGCGAGCACATGGCAGCGCGCGTTCGCAATCGGCCGGCCGATGCGCCGGTTGCTGTCGCCGGCGCGCAGTTCGCTCGTCGTCGCGAGCACCGTGCATTCGGTCGGCCCGTAGATGTTGTGCAGTCGCCGGTTCGCGCTCCAGCGCGCGATCGTGTCTGGGTCGCACACGTCGCCGCCCGTCACGAGATGGGCGAGCGCGGGCCAGTCGCAGTCCGGCAGCGCCGCGAGCAGCGCGGGCGGCAGGAACGCGTGCGTGATACGCGCGTCGGCGACGAGCGCCGCGAGCGCATCGAGTTCGCGGCGCTGCACCTCGGTCGGTGCGACCAGCGTCGCGCCGGCGAGCCAGGTCGGAAACATGTCGAGCAGCGATGCATCGAACGCGACCGTCGAGAACTGCAGCACGCGCGACGACGCATCGAGCGACACGTGCGCGCGATACCAGTGACAGAACTGCACGAGGTTCCGGTGCGACAGCATCACGCCCTTCGGCACGCCGGTCGAGCCCGACGTGTAGATCGCGATCGCGCAGCGCGCATCGCGGCCGGCATCGCGTTCGAGCGGCCACGCGGCGGCCTGCGCATCGGTTGCAGCGTCGGTTTCCGCGTGGGTGCCGCAGTCGATCACGTCGAGGTCGAATCCGTCGAGCAGCGCCGGATCGACCGCGCCGCCGACGACGAGCGCCTGCGCACCGGATTCGCGCAGGATCGTGCGGGCACGCTCGGGCGGAAACGCGGGATCGAGCGGCACGCAGGTTGCACCGGCGCCCAGCACGCCGAGGATCGCCGGATACAGCGCGACGCCCTTGTCGAGCCTGACGGCAACCACGCGCGGCACGGCAGGCCGTGCGGCGATGCGCGCGGCGACGTCGCGAGCGCGTGCGACGAGCTCGCGATAGGTCAACTGGCCGTCGGCCGCGACGAGCGCGCAGGCGTCGGGCGACCCGGCCGCCGCGCGCGACACGAGTTCCGGTAGCGACGGTTCGCACGGCCACGCAGCAGCCGTGTCGTTGGATGCGTGCCAGCCGGCCAGCCGCTCGAGATCGAGCGCGATGTCGGCCGGCCCGGGCGGCGTTGCGCGCGGCGCGTCGTGCGGATCGCCCAGCTCGCGCGCGAGCCCGCTCGCGACTTCGAGCATCAGGTCGACCGCGCACGCGGCGATCTCGTCCGCGAGATCGGCGCCGTTGAGCGCCTCGCCGAACGCGAGCGTCATGTCGGCCAGCACGCGTGTGTCGCCCGGCGCCGCTTCCGTCAGCCACGCGACGCGGACCTCGCGCGGCGGAAACGCATCGGCGACGATCTCGCAATGCAGCGGCCGCGCCTGTGCGCAATGCACGGCAGGGTCCGGCGCACCGCAGACGATCGACCACTCGGCCGCGTTGCGCAACGTGTCAGGTGCCGGCGCCGGCAACAGCAGCGCATCGGCCGCGTCGCGCAACGGACCGTCACGTCCGTCGGCGATATGGACGGTATGGCCGGTCGCCTCGAGTTCGGCCGCCAGCCGCGCGGCGAGACGGGTCTGGCCGCCGATCGCAAAGATGATCGCTTTCATCGACTTGACTCACAGGTAGTCGGACAGGGCCGCGCGGGTCGGCGCGTGATCGAGCAGGCCGCTCATCCGGAAGAACTGCCGGATGTTCACGATCATCGGATGCTGGCTCGTGATCGGATACGCGCCGACCATGTCGTCCGCGATCCGTGCGCGTTCGGCGGCCGGGAGATCGAGCGCGTCGATCAGGCGGCGATCGAACTGCAGTTGCAGATCCGCGCTCAGGTATTCGCGCAGGAAGCACGGCAGCCCTTCGCCGAGCGCGAGCCGCGCGGGTTCATCGATCTCCGACCAGTACAGCTTCACGAGACTGATCCAGAACGCCGAGTGACGGCCTTCGTCCGCGAGGTGATCGGCCATCACGCCCTTCACCGAGCGCTTCAGCGTCGCGTCGCGCGAAAACGCCGCGACTTCCGCCGTGACCGTGTTCTCCGAGATCGCAACGCACAACAGCTCCATGCCGTCGCGGTACTGCGCACCGACCCGCTCGACCGCGCGCGGAATCGCACGCGACAGCTCGATCTCGCTGTTCGGCGGCAGCGGCGCGATGCCGGTGGCGTCCTCGACCTGCCGCAGGTAGTCCATCGCGACGTACGCGTGGTAATCCTCGTCGATCACGACGGTCATCGCGTCCTGCCGGCACGCGAACGGAAACGGGTGCGCGAAGCGGCCGCGCGCGATCCGCAACGCGGTGGCGTTGACGATCTCCGTCTCGAAGATGATCACGTCCTGGATGTACTTGTAGAAGCTCTGCAGCAGCACGAAGTCGCGTACCGCATCGCCCGCGTCGACGATCGCCGGGTGCGCGCACAACGGCTGGCGTTCGAGCGGGTAGTAGCGTAGTTCGTCGTCCTCGACGATCCGTCGCGGGCGCGATCGTACGGTCGCGCGCGCCTCCCAGCGATCGACGTGGCTCACGTATGTCACGGCGGTGGTCATCGCGTGCCCTCCGGGGAACCGTAGTAATGGATTTCGAGCAACAGGCAGCCCGCGTCGCTGCGGAACGGGCCATGCGGCGTGCCGGCCGGACGCACGAAGTAGCTGCCTTCGCGATAGGTCGCGCGATACTCGCGCGTCGCAACATCGATCAGGCTCTGGTCGCCGTCGATCAGGTGCACTTCCTCGTGGTAGTCGTGCAGGAACGGCACGCGCGTGCCCGCACCCGGATCGAACCGGACGATCCGCGTCCGGATGCCGCGCTTCGCGTGCTCGTCCAGCGTATCGACGAGCACGACCTGGTCGATGCCGTCGTCGAAGGCCGCCGGGTGCTCCCAATCGAGCGCGGCGAAATCGACGATGCGCTCGGACAGCCCGCGCGCGTTCATGCCGGCACCACGTTGCGGGTCTGGCCGAGATGCGCGAGCAGCCCGTCCCACAGGCGCATCCGCTCGTCGATCGCATCGAGCCCGGCCTGCAGCGCTTCCTCGAGCTTCGCCGCGTCGCCGTCGGCCGCCTCGCGGATCATCGCGCGCGCCGCCGGGCCGTGCTCGCCCGAATCCACTTCGATATGGCGGTCGAGGTAATACACGAGCAGCGGAATCGACGAGCGCTCGATCTTCCATTCGTCGAGCAGCGTGCGGAACATGTCGGGAATCACGTTCTCGCGGCCGTAGAAGAAATTGCCCAGCACCTGGTGCGTGGCGCCCGACGTGCATGCGACCATCGTCGCCTCGACGAAGCGGATCACCGGCTCCGGTGCATCGACGGCCTTCAGCGCGGCCGACACCGAGAAGCCCGAGCGCACCAGCGACACCATTTCCTCGATGCGCGACGTCGACGCACCGACATCGCGCATCGCGTGCAGGTACAGGTCGTAGTGGCTCATGTGGCCGTTCGGCGTTTCGTCCGATTCCTCGCCGAGCACGATCTCGTTGATGAGGCGCGACGCGTTCGCGTTACGCGGTGCGACCCACGGCACCGCGACAGTCGTCAGGTCCAGTTGCAGCCGCTTCACGAGCGACATGAAATCCCACACGGCGAACACGTGCCATTCCATGAACACGCGCAGTTCGTCGATGGTGCGGATCGATCCGAACACAGGATGATGCGCGAGCCGCTCGTGCTGCTCGCCGATTTTTCGCTCCAGCCCTTCCAGTTGATTCACGGCACTCTCCTTGTGATGTGCGCTCGCCCCGGCCAACCGCGCCGGCCTCCGTCGCCGGAAACCGTTTCCGGCGAATTGCCCGCATGCCGTATTCGGCCCGCGCAGCAATTTCAGGCACCGATGCTAAATAAGCTCACAATTTGTCGCCTATTCAAAACGGACATTCTCATATTCTTTCCAGACCAGACCGCGCGCACACCCACCAAAGCCTTTACCAGAAAGGATTTCAAGAATTACCAAAAAAGCCGCATGGAATTGACAGCCTCAAATCCAGCTGTCTAGGATAAGAATTGCGATTCATCGAAAATTGAATGCACGATGCGAATAAGTATTTTTTGTTAAACAAATACGCGCATCCAATTCATCCACCGGAATAAGGTTTCCAGGAGAACGACGTGACCCATTCGACGCATCAATTGCCGCTGTCCGCGCCGCAGCGCGATTTCTGGGAGGCCGCGCTCGCGTATCCCGTCCCGTCGACGCATATCTATGCGGCCGAGTATGTGGAAATTCGCGGCGTGCTCGACACCGGCGCGTTCGAACGCGCGCTGCGGCAGGTGATCCGCGAGGCGCAGACACTGCACACGACGCGCATCGTCCTGCAGGGCGACACGCCCGTGCGCGTGCTCGACGCCGCGATCGCCGACGACTGGACGCTCGAATACGTCGACCTCGCCGGCACGGCCGATGCGCACGACGTTGCGCTCGCCGACATGCGCAAGCACTGCACCGGCGCGATCGACCTCGCACGCGGGCCGTTCTTCCGCCATACGCTGTACCGCGTCGCGCCCGAACGCTACTACTGGTTCGAGAGCTACGCGCATATCCTCGTCGACGGCTACGCGGCCAGCCTGATCGTCACACGCACCGCCGAGCTGTACAGCGCGTTCGTGAAGGGTGTCACGGCGCCGCCCGCGCGCTTCGCATCGCTCGCCGAGCTGCAGCTGGACGAAGACGCGTATCGTGCGTCCGAACAATTCGCACACGACCGCCGCTACTGGCTCGAGCGCTTCGCGGACCAGCCGCGCACGGTCACGCTCGCCGGCCCCGCGCTGTCCCCCGAGCGCGGCGACGGGCCCGACCTGCGCGAGACGCGCATCGCAACCCTCATCGAGAGCGCGCGCATCGATGACGTCGCCAAGCGACTCTTCACGTCGACAGTGCCGCGGCTCGTCACCGCGCTGAGCGCCGCGTACCTGTACCTGAACACCGGCGCGCACGACATCGTGCTGTCGGTCGCCGCGATGGCGCGCACGTCGGCGCGCGAGCGCCGCACGCCGGGCCAGTGCGCGAACATGCTGCCGCTGCGCCTGCACGTCGAGCCGGGCCATACGCTCGACGATCTGTGCCACCAGGCGAACCGCGAGATGACCGCGCTGCGCCAGCATCAACGCTACCGGATGGGCGACCTGCACCGCGAGCTGACGTCGCTCGACAACGGTCAGGGCGTATTCGGTCCCGAGATCAACATCATGGCGTTCGACTACGACCTGCGCTTCGGCGACTGCCCGGCGACGTCGCACAACCTCTCCGTCGGCACCACCGACGACCTGATGGTGAACCTGACCGACCGCCGCAACGGCGAGCCGATGCGTTTCGACTTCGACGCGAGCCCGCAGTACTACAGCCGCAACGCGCTGAACACCCACGTCGAACAGTTCCTGACTTTCATGCGCGTCGCGCTCGACGAACCGTTCGCGACGCTCGGCACGCTCGAAAGCCGGCTCGACTTTCAATCGGTGGCGCTCTCCGGCTGAACGTCACCTGCATCGCCCTGTTGCCCAGCCCAACCGAATCACTATGGAGTCCTTTCATGTCCTACTCTGAATCGCGCTTCTGGCATCCCCGGCAACATCCCCTCGCCGCATCGCGCCCGCCGGTGCGCATCACGCGCGGCGAAGGCTGCTACCTGTATGACGACACGGGCCGGCCGTACCTCGACGCAGTCGCGTCGCTGTTCAACGTGTACGTCGGCCACGGCCGGCCGGAGATCAAGGAAGCGATCGTCCGCCAGCTCGACGAGCTCGAATATCATCCGGTCTTCGCCGGATTCAGCCATCCGCGCGCGGAAGAGCTGTCGGCACGCCTCGTCGGCATGCTGCAGCCCGAGGACATGAGCCGCGTGATCTTCGGCTCCGGCGGCTCGGACGCCGTCGAGGCCGCGCTGATGATCGCGCGCCAGTACTGGAAGGTATCCGGACAGCCCGAGCGCACCAAGTTCATCGCGCTGCGCCAGGCCTATCACGGCTCGCACTTCGGCGGCAGCTCCGTCACCGGCAACACCGTCTACCGGCGCAACTACGAACCGACGCTCGCCGGCTGCTTCCACGTCGAGACGCCGTGGATCTATCGCAACCCGTTCACGCACGATCCCGAGGAGCTCGGCCGGCTGTGCGCGTCGCTCGTCGAGCGCGAGATCCTGTTTCAAGGGCCTGACACCGTGGCCGCCTTCATCGCGGAACCCGTGCAGGCGACGGGCGGCATCATCGTGCCGCCCGCGAACTACTGGCCGCTCGTGCGCGAGGTGTGCGACCGCCACGGCGTGCTGCTGATCGCCGACGAGGTCGTGACGGGCTTCGGCCGGACCGGCGCGGCATTCGGCAGCCGCGGCTGGGGCGTCGCGCCGGACATCATGTGCCTGGCGAAAGGCGTGTCGTCCGGTTACCTGCCGCTCGGCGCGACCGTCGTCAACCGCCGGATCGAGAACGCGTTCGCGTCCAACCCGGGCGGCATCGGCACGCTGATGCACGGCTACACCTACTCGGGCCACCCGATCGTCTGCGCGGCCGCGCTCGCGAACCTGCAGATCATCGTCGACGAAGATCTCGCCGGCAACGCGGCGCGCGAAGGCGCGTACCTGCTCGAGCGGCTGCAGCCGCTCGTCGACCGCTATCCGGCCGTCGGCGACGTACGCGGCAAGGGCCTGCTGGTCGGCATCGACCTCGTCAAGGACAAGGCGACGCGCGAATCGATCGATCCGTCGGACGGCTATGCGGCCGCCCTCGCCGACGCGACGCGCGATGCGGGCGTGCTGATCCGCTCGCTCGGCAACCGCCTCGCGATCGCGCCGCCGCTCGTGATCGGTCGCGAGGACGTCGACCGGATCGTGCACGCGGTCCAGCATGCGTTCGAAGTCGTGCCGCGCCCGGCCGCGCGCTGAACGCGGTTGCGGCGGCGGCGTTCAGCGCGCCGCCGCTTCGGCCACCGCGAGGTACTGACTCGGCGTGACGCCGAACGCGCGCTTGAAGGTGGCCGCATACGTGGTCGGGCTGCGATAGCCGACCTGGTGCGCGGCCTGCGTGACGGGCATGCCGCTTGCCAGCAACGCGAGCGACATCGACAGCCGCAATTGCTGGCGCCAGGCAGCGACGCTCATGCCGGTCTCGCTGCGGAACAGGCGCGCCAGGTGGCGCGCGCTCAGCGCGGCGTCGCGTGCGAGCGTGTCGAGCGGCAACTCGCAGTGCGGCTCGCGCTGCAACCGCTCGCAGAGCTTCAGCAGGCGCCGGTCGCGCGGTAGCGGCAGCGTGAGCGGCGTCTGCGCGAGCTCGTGCAGTTCGTCGGCGAACAGGCGCGCCAGCGGGTCGTGGTCGAGGCTGCTGTCGAGCGGATACGACACGCGCGTGGCGAGCTCGCGCAGCAGCGGCGACACGGTCAACGCGCACAGCACGTCCGGCAGCCGCGCGCTGAGCGCGTCGCCGAGATAGAGCGAGCAGAGCTGCACGTCGTCGGCCACGCGCATCGCATGGACGGTGCGCGCCGGAATCCAGATCGCGCGCAGCGGCGGCGTGATCCAGCGCTGGCCTTCGACGTCGAGTACTAATACGCCGCGCGTCGTAAACAATAGTTGCCCGGCCTGATGCGCGTGCGGTGCATACTCGTGAGCAAGCGCGCGGTCGGGGGCCGACGCGCCGGGCGGTTCGATCGCACGGATCCCGCCGAAGGCGAACGCGCGCGCACCGGCGCGTGCGAGGAAAGGCACGTCTTGAACGCTGGTCATGGTCGATCGTCCTGATACGAAACCAGAGGGGTACCGCAACACTTGAAACGACGGAGTCAGGCATCCGTACGAAAAGGCACCTGACGCGAACAGCCGCCATTAAACCGGCGTCGGCTTCGCTTAAAAACTGTCCTTTTGAACAGGATACGCGCGGGCCGCAATGCACGGCCCGCCCACACCGACGAGGAACACCGATGGACCTGACAATACTGCACGACTGTTTCGACGCACTACAGCGCGCACCCACGGCGGAAGCCGCATTTCCGCCCATCGCCGCCGCCGCGGCGGCGCTCGGGTTCCGATATTGCGTCTACGGCTTGCGCCGCACCCTGCCGCTCGCCCGGCCCGACATGCAGATCGTCGGCAATCATCCACCCGAATGGGAACATCGTTATGTGAAATTCGGGTACGTCACCATCGACCCGATCATGAAGCGCGTGGCAAGCCAGCCGCGGCCGGTCGTGTGGAATGCGTTCGACGAACCGGGCGACACCGCGTTCTGGCACGACGCGGCATGCTTCGGGATGCGTTACGGCTGGTCGAACGGCGGCTACGATCGTGCCGGCAACCTCGGCGTGCTGACGCTCGTGCGCGACACGACGCCGCTCGACGCCGACGAGATCTCGCGGCTGCGCGCCCCGTGTGCGAGCCTCGCGCATGCCGCTCACGCGTACCTGATGCCGCGCCTCGTCGATCCGATCGCGCCGACCAGCAGCGGCTTGACGCTGCGCGAGCGCGAGGTGCTGGCATGGACGGCCGACGGCAAGACGGCCTACGAGATCGGGATGATTTTCGGGATCGCGGAGCGGACGGTGAAGTTCCACCTGCAGAACGCCGTCGTGAAGCTCGACGCGATGAACAAGACGCATGCGGCCACCAAGGCCGCGATGCTCGGGCTGCTGCCCTGACGGCGCGCGCATGCGCGCCGTGACCTGAAGGAACGAAGCCCGGGCCGGCCACGCCGCCCGGGCCTCGATCCGCTTACGCGACGGCCTGCACCGCCGGCTGCGCACCAAAGAACGTTGCCTGCACAACCTCATCCGCACGGGCATACGCGCGGTTCACCCCGCTGATCACCGCGCGGATCGACGCGGTCGTCAGGTTCGCGTCGATGCCGACGCCGAACGCGCTGCCGCGCACGCCCGTGCCGGAAAGCTCAGCGATCGCGATCGCCTTCGCGTCGGCGCCCTGCGACAACGCCCGCTCCTCGTAGTGCTGGATCCGCAGCGGCGTACGCAATGCGTGCATCAGCGCATCGAGCGGGCCGTTGCCTTCACCGCGCAGCACGCGGCGCTCGCCGTGCACGTCGGCGGTCAGCACGATCGTCTCGCGGCCGTCGCGCTCGGTCAGTTCATGGCCGACATAACGCAGCGGCGCATCGCCTTCCACATATTCCTGCTGGAACAGCGACCAGATCTGCGCGCTCGTCACTTCGAGCCCGCTGTCGTCGGTCAGGCGCTGCACGGCCGCGCTGAAGTCGACCTGCAGGCGGCGCGGCAACGCGACGCCATGGCTCTGCTCGAGCAGGAACGCGATACCGCCCTTGCCCGACTGGCTGTTCACGCGAATGATCGAGTCGTACGTCCGGCCGACATCGCTCGGATCGATCGGCAGGTACGGCATTTCCCACACGGCATCGGGGCGCTGCACCGCGAAGCCCTTCTTGATCGCGTCTTGGTGCGAGCCGGAGAACGCGGTGAACACCAGGTCGCCGACATACGGATGGCGCGGGTGGATCGGCAACTGCGTGCATTCCTCGGCCGTGCGCGCGACTTCGTTGATCTGCGAGAAATCGAGGCCCGGATCGACGCCCTGCGAGTAGAGGTTCAGCGCGAGCGTGACGAGATCGACGTTACCGGTGCGCTCGCCGTTGCCGAACAGGCAGCCCTCGATCCGGTCCGCGCCGGCCATCACCGCGAGCTCGGCCGCCGCGACCGCCGTGCCGCGGTCGTTGTGCGGATGCACCGACAGAATCAGCGCATCGCGGCGTGCGAGGTTGCGGTGCATCCATTCGATCTGGTCCGCGTAGAAGTTCGGCGTGCCGATTTCGACGGTGGCCGGCAGGTTCACGATCGCCTTGTGCTCCGGCGTCGGCTTCCAGACGTCGAACACGGCGTCGCAGACTTCCTTCGCGAAATCGAGCTCGGTCGCCGTGAAGGTTTCCGGGCTGTATTGCAGCGTGAAATGCGTGCCGGTTGCGGCGTCGGCGCAGCGCTTGATCGTGCGCGCGGCGTTCACCGCGAGCGTCTTCACGCCGTCGCGGTCGAGGCCGAACACGATCTTGCGGAATTCCGGCGCGGTCGCGTTGTAAAGGTGCACGATCGCGCGCTTCGCGCCGCGCAGCGAGTCGAAGGTGCGCTCGATCAGGTCGTCGCGCGCCTGCGTGAGCACCTCGATCGTCACGTCGTCGGGAATGTGGCCGCCTTCGATCAGCTCGCGCACGAAGTTGAAGTCGGTCTCGGACGCCGACGGGAACGCCACCTCGATCTCCTTGAAGCCGATCGCGACCAGCGTCTTGAACATCCGCATCTTGCGCGCCGCATCCATCGGCTCGAACAATGCCTGGTTGCCGTCGCGCAGGTCGGTGCTCATCCAGATCGGCGCCTGCGTGATCGTGCGCGTCGGCCACGTGCGGTCCGGCAGGTTGACGGGCGTGAACGGTCGGTACTTCGTGGCGGGGTTCTTCAGCATCATGATGTTCGGTCCTCGGTCGGTTTGTCGGTAATCCGCGGCGCGGTGGCCATCGATCGGGTGGCAGGCTGCGCGCAGCGGTAAAACGGGTGAAAGCGGCACAACGGCAAAGCGGTACGGCGAACGACAGCCTTGGCGGTTGAGCGACCGGGACGGAGCGGAGCGATTCGGAAGAAGGACGATCTCAGGCGCCGGTCGACAACCGGGGCCAGGTCGGTGATGCGGGGGAAATCTGGCGCTTCAGGAAAGAAGCAGATGGAAAGCGCGCAGCCGCAGACCCAGCCCGGAGAAACGGGCTAGTAGTCGTAGCGAGAAGAGGAGCTGGGCGGCTTGCATGGCCGAAATCAAATCACAGGCGGATGGGGGCTGTCAACGGGCGGAATGTAAATGGCGCCGAATTTGATCGCTCGGAATCAGTCCTGTCCGATAGGCGGCGCGCCGCCCCGTCGATATCCTTCACGGGTGCGGCGCCGGTGAGGGCCCTGTTCACGTTCGGAGTGAGTTGGTCAAAGTACTTCGCCGGTGCCGCACCCCCTCCTGTTGCAATCAATCGGGTTTCGGTGTGGGCGTTCGGTGGTGGCCGGTGGGCGCGGCCACGACCGAGATGCTGATGTTGAAACCAACGCTGCCATATGCGAACGCCGAGCGTCCGCGCCGAAGCCCGATTGCCCCCGCCTGCCAGCCCGCCCCGCCCGCGCAACCGCGCATCATTCAGAAAAGCGATACACACATCGATATAGTTTATTGAATATATCGAAATATCTTCGATTAAACACACCTCATTAAATCGATTAACCGTCGTTTTCGATTTACTGAACAATGGCCATTCCCCGGCGAATATTTTCTTGTTTATTTTTCGGCATGCTCAGTATGTCGCATTTCAAACGGCAAACGTTTGCGCGACAACACTCGAAGCCCTACCCATCGTTCCTCAGGAGGAAAGCATGGCCGATTCTCAAACGTCATCCAATCGCGCCGGCGAGTTTTCGATTCCGCCGAATACCGATTTCCGCGCGATTTTCTTCGCGAATGCCGCCGAGCAGCAGCACATCAAGCTGTTTATCGGCGACAGCAAGGAACCCGCCGCGTATCACAAGCTGACGACGCGCGACGGCACCCGTGAAGCGACGCTGAATTCCGGCAACGGCAAGATCCGCTTCGAAGTGACGGTCAACGGCAAGCCGTCGGCCACCGACGCGCGCCTCGCGCCGATCAACGGCAAGAAATCGGACGGCTCGCCGTACACGGTCAACTTCGGGATCGTCGTGTCGGAAGACGGCCACGACAGCGACTACAACGACGGCATCGTCGTGCTCCAGTGGCCGATCGGCTGACCTGACGTGCACCGGGCCACTCACCACCGCCGGCCGCCTCCGGGCCGGCCGGCGGTTGCGCGCCGCCTTCGGCGGCACCGCCCCCCTTTTGCATCGAAACCCGCCCTACCAACGGAGACATCCATGCCCCTCCTTTCGGCTTCGATCGTCAGCGCCCCCGTGGCGACATCGGAAACCTACGTCGACATCCCGGGCCTGTACATCGACATCGCCAAGGCAAAGATTCGAGACGGGAAACTGCAGGTCATCCTCAACGTGCCGACGCCGTACGCGACCGGCAACAACTTCCCCGGCATCTATTTCGCGATCGCGACCGACAAGGGCGTCGTCGCGGACGGCTGCTTCACCTATTCGTCGAAAGTGCCCGAAGCCACCGGGCGCATGCCGTTCACGCTCGTCGCGACGATCGACGTCGGCACCGGCGTCACGTTCGTGAAGGGCCAGTGGAAAAGCGTGCGCGGCAGCGCGATGCACATCGATTCGTACGCGAGCCTGTCCGCGATCGGCGACACCGCCGCGCAATCGTCGTCGCCCGGCAGCGGAAGCGGCGAAACCGGCGCGGGCGGCAACCCGGGCGGCACGGGTAGCACCGGTAGCGGCACGATCGGCGGCGGCGGCGAGCGCGACGGCACGTTCAACCTGCCGCCGAACATCAAGTTCGGCGTCACCGCGCTCACCAACGCGGCGAACGACCAGACGATCGACATCTACGTCGACGACAACCCGAAGCCGGCCGCCACGTTCAAGGGCGCCGGCGTGCAGGACCAGAACCTCGGCACCAAGGTGCTCGACTCCGGCAAGGGGCGCGTGCGCGTGATCGTGATGGCGAACGGCAAGCCGTCGCGGCTCGGCTCGCGGCAGGTCGACCTCTTCAAGAAGACGTACTTCGGGATCGTCGGCTCGGAGGACGGCACCGACGACGACTACAACGACGGCATCGTGTTCCTGAACTGGCCGCTGGGCTAAGCAGCGTCACGCAGCCCCCTCGCCACGCCGCCCGGCGTGGCGATTCGCTTCGGCACGTCGGACCTGACGCTGCAAACGCGTCCCGCCTCTGTCACCCATCGGCCTAACCGAATCGACTGCGCCCGATCGCGGTACTGCGACGCCACCGCATCGATCGCCATGGCCTCGCTGCGATTTCCCGTTCCCGGCACCGCCCTTCGTCGGGTCGCGCCCTGATTGATCGACACGCCATTCCGAACACAGGACTTGCGCTCCATAACTACGACTCATAGAATCGTAGTTATGGAGCGCATCGATGCGGCAGACAAAGTCGGTGTTCTACCGACCTCGTGCATCAATCAACCGGAGTGGAACAGTGGCACAACGAATTCTTGTTATCGGGGCCGGCTTTGCCGGCATGTGGAGTGCATTGAGCGCGGCACGTGTGCTGGACGCGCACGGCCGGACCGACGTGGAGATCACCGTGGTGGCGCCCGACGCCCATCTGCACGTCCGTCCGCGCCTCTATGAAGAAGGCCCGGCAAACTTCCGGGCGCCGCTCGGCGAGATCTTCGACGTGGTGGGCGTGACGTTCGTCCAGGGCACGGTCGAGCGCATCGACGTCGCACGCCGGACCGCCGACGTGCTGCGCACGGACGGTGAAGCGACGACGCTCGGCTACGACCGCCTCGTGCTGGCGGCCGGCAGCCGCCTGTTCCGCCCCGCGATTCCGGGCCTCGCGGAGCATACGTTCAGCGTCGATCAGACCGACGAAGCCGTCGAACTCGAAGCGCACATGCGCGATCTGGCGTTGCAGCCGGCCTCCACGGCACGCGATACGGTCGTCGTGGCCGGCGGCGGCTTCACGGGCATCGAGACGGCAGCGGAAATGCCGGCCCGCCTGCGCGCCGCGCTCGGCGAGCAGGCGAACGTGCGGGTCGTGATCGTCGAGCGCAACGACGCCATCGGCCCCGATCTGGGCGCGGGCCCGCGCCCCGTCATCGAAGAGGCGCTGCGCACGCTCGGCGTGACGTGGAAGCTCGGGTCCGGCGTCGCATCGGTCGACGCGGGCGGCATCACGACAGCGGACGGCGAGCGGATCGAGTCGAGCACGGTGATCTGGACGGCCGGCCTGCGCGCCAGCACGCTGACCGAACAGGTTCCGGGCCGCCGCGATGCGACGGGACGCCTGCACGTCGATCGCAATCTGGCGGTCGAAGGCGTGCCGGGCGTCTACGCAACGGGCGACGTCGCGTATGCGGCCACCGACGACGAAGGCAACCACACGATGATGTCGTGCCAGCACGCGATGAACCTGGGCCGTTCGGCGGGACACAACGTGGCAGCCGATCTGCTGGGGCTGGAACCGATCCCGTACAGCCAGCCGAAGTATGTGACGTGCCTCGATCTCGGCCCGTGGGGCGCGGTCTATACGGAAGGTTGGGATCGCGAAGTGAAGCTGACGGGTGCGCAAGCGAAGCAGCTCAAGCACCGGATCAATTCCGAATGGATCTATCCGCCGCGTGCGGATCGCGCGGAAGCGCTGGCCGCCGCGGATCCGCTGCGGATCGTCGTGGCCTGAGCGGCGCATTGGCCTGCGCGATGCGCGGAGTGCGAGAGAGGCGCCCCGCGTGTCGTCGTACCGTGCCGATCCGCCGCGGCGCGACGCGGATCAGCGCTCGCCGCCGCGGCTGGCCGCGCGATCGGCAAACCAGCCGACCACCTTGGGGCCGTATCCGGCCGGTGCTTTCGCCCAGGCCTGCCCGGCGAGATCGGCGAGCGACTGCTTCCTGAGTTCCTCCCGCATCGCCCGCTCCGCCGCCTGCATCACCGCGTGAATCGAACAGGTACCGCGCGTGGCCCACGCGGGCGGCTCGCCTTCGAACACCGCGCACTGGCCGCGCACTTCGCGGCAGTCGAACAGCCGCTTGTCGCCGTCGATCGCTTCGACGACGTCCTGCACGGAGATGTCGCGCGCGGGCCTCGCCAGCGCGAAGCCGCCGCGTATGCCTTCGCTGGACACGACGATCCCGGCCTTCGCCAGACGCGTGAAAAGCTTGGCCGCGTAATCGACGGAGACGCCCTGCATCTCGGCCAGGTCGCGCACGCTCGCGTCGCGCACGCCGGTGGAAGTGTCGGCGAGATAGAGCAGGCAATGCAGGCCATACTCGACGCCGGTGCTGATGAACGACATGCTATTGCGACTCGGGGTATCGGAGTTGGGAGCGTAGCGCAGGACGGCGACAATGTCACCCGTCGCGCCATCCGTTCCTTTTTCGTCGGAGGGAGATGGTCGCGTGCATCCGCCGGCCCGCAAGAACGATCAAATGCCTCCGCCGCCGATACCCTATAGTCCGCCCGACACACTCATTGGCACACCATGAATCCGGTTGGAAAAGCACTCTGGTTGATCGAAACCGAGCTGGACCGCGAACTGACGCTCGACAGGATTTCCGCCGGTTGCGACATGACGCGCTTCGGCTTCTCGCGGCTGTTCTCGATGAATACCGGCTGGCCGGTGATGCGCTATGTGCGGTCGAGGCGGCTCACGCGTGCGGCGCGCGCGCTGGCGCAAGGCGCGCCGGACATCCTGCATGTGGCGCTCGATGCCGGTTATGGTTCCCATGAGGCGTTCACGCGCGCCTTCCGCGATCTCTTCGGCATGACGCCCGAAGACGTGCGGGCACGGCGCACTCTCGACGGGTTGTCTCTTGTGGAGCCGCTTCGCATGAAAGAACTGAAGATCATCGACGTTGTACCGTCACGCTTCGAAACTGCCGGCAAGCGGCTGATCGCCGGCATGAGCGACCGCTACACCTTCGAGACCAACGAAGGCATTCCGGCGCTGTGGCAAGCGTTCATCCCATACATCGGTACCCTTCCCGGCCAGGTCGACTGCGTGACCTACGGTGTGTGCTGCAACCCGGATGCGGATGGCAGCTTCGAGTACATCGCGGGCGTGGAAGTGACCAGCCGCGACCGGCTGACCGCCCCCTTGCGCTACGTCGAACTGGAACCGCAGCGGTATGCGGTCTTCGAACACGTCGGGCATATTTCCACGCTGTATCAAACGATCTACAGCATCTGGAACGGCTGGCTGCCGACGTCGGGATTCAAGGCGGTCGACGCGCCCGAGTTCGAGCGCTACAGCGCGGACTACGATCCGGTAACGGGCGCCGGCGTGCTGGAAATCTGGTTGCCTGTCGAACCCGCTGTGTAAGCGGTTGGCCCTGATCGGCCGCGACGTGGCGCGTCGCGGCCCGCACCTCGCCAATCGTCAACCAGCCCGAGATCCGGCAGGCTGCGCCATTGCCACCGGCTGCGACCACGCAGCCGACGCCAGGCGCGTGCGCGCGTCGAGCACCACGCGGTTGAACGCGACGCGCCGTTCGCCCTTCAGCTTCGCCGCCTTGCCTGCCTGTACCAGCGCGACCGGGTCGACGAGACGCGCATGCCGCCGGACCTCGAAGTGCAGATGCGGCCCGGTGGCCGTTCCCGTGCTGCCGACCGCGCCGACCCGCTGGCCACGCTCGACCCGCGTGCCGGTTCGCAGCGTCGGCTCGAATGCCGACAGGTGCGCGTAGTACGACGCATAGCCGCCGTCATGGCGGATCACCACGTACTTGCCGTAGCCGCGCGGCTCGGTACCGATGAACGTCACGACGCCGCGCTCCGACGCGTGAACCGCGCGCCCGGCCGGCGCCGCGAGATCGACGCCGGAATGCACATGGCGCGCGCCGGTTACCGGATGCACGCGCGTCCCGAAAGGCGAACTGATCCGCGTTGCGCTGACCGGCATCGCAAACCGCGCGCCGGCGAGCGGCACGCCGCCGAGGTCGTAATAGGCGCCCGGCGAGCCGGCATCGGGCGCAAACCACACTGCCGCGACGTGCCGGCCGCGAAAGCGAAGCTCGAGCGCCGTCACGCGCACGCCGCCCGGCAGCCTGGCGTTGCCGTCGGGTTCGTATGCGACGCGGAAGGTGTCGCCAAGTGCACCGCGCTGTTTCAGGTCGATGCGACCGGCGAGCATGCGGGTGATCTGCGCGGTAACGCCGGCCGGCAGATCGGCGCGCGCCAGCGACGCGTGCAGGCTGCCGACGATCGCGCCGGCCCGCGCGCCGCGCTCGGCTTCCGCGAGCACGAACGGCTCGGCGCCGGCAAGATCGACGGGACGCCGCGCGAACGCGGCCTGCTCGCCCGCTGCAGGCAACGCTGACGCAAGACCGTAATCGAACCTCGACGCGTACGCGCGTTCGACCGCCCCGCGCGCCGCGTCGCACAGCACGCGGTAAGCCACGCAGGCACCGAAGCGCGCAACGGGGTCGTCGCGATCGCCGGCCGTCGGCACGGACAACGCATGCGACGCATAGGCAACGTCGAGCGGCGCGGCCGTCGATGCATGCAAACCGCCCCACGTCGTGCGCGCGGCGTTGAAAAAGGGCACGTCGACAAGGTCGGCCATCGCGGGCGAGAACGGCGCGGCGTCATGAGACGCGTGTGCCACCGCACCCGGTGCGCCGGCCGCACAGGCCGCCGCGATGACACCGCGCAGCAGCGCGCGGCGCATCGGGAAACCGTGAACGCCGCGCTGTGCGGGTTGACCTTGTTCGCGTGCGAGACGGAAACGCAGGTCTAACCGCATGACGTCGTCACTCGCTGTCTGTCAATGAAATCGGGAAAGAACCGGGTATCGCGGAGGAACGATCGTCGCGACCCGGCAACGTGAAAACGAGTGTATCGGCGCGATCGAAGCGGCTGAATAGGACTAGTCTCATTTGATCGAAAAGCCGCTTCGTACTAAGTCGAAATCGCGATTTCACGGCCTGGCGGCACGGCTATGCGGCATTCGACCCCACTCATTCGCGCGAACCATCATGCCCCCTGTACAGTCGAACGCTGCCGGCGCATGAGCGCAAGCCTGCCGCGACCACGGCGGGCACGCCACGCGTCGCGCACTGTTTCTTCAAACCGGAATCCCGTCATGTTGCTCGATCACCTGCACCCGGAACGCTGGACGTTCCTGTGGAACGCGCTGTCCACACTCTCCATCAAGCTATGCGCCGGCCTGGCGTTGCTCGTCGCCGGCTGGTGGCTGTCGAAACGCATCGGCAACTGGTTGAACCGCCTGCTCTCGAACAAGGAGCGCGTCGACGACACGCTGCGGCCGATCCTCTGCGACGTCGCCGCGTGGGGCGTCCGCATCGTCGCGATCGTCGGCGCGCTGTCGCAGCTCGGCATCGAAACCGCAAGCATCGTCGCGGTGCTCGGCGCGGCCGGCCTCGCGATCGGCCTCGCGCTGCAAGGCACGATGCAGAACATCGCGGCCGGCATCATGCTTCTGCTGCTGCGGCCGTTCAAGGTGGGCGACTACATCGACGGCGGCACGGGCGTCGCGGGCACCGTCGACGAGGTCGGGCTCTTCATGACGCGGCTGACGAAGCCGGACGGCATCTGCGAATACGTGCCGAACAGCGCACTGTGGGGCAGCTCAATCCGCAACTACACGCGCAACCCGACGCGCCGCCTCGATCTCGAAGTGGAAGTGTCGGTGCATGACGATATCGATCGCGCGCTCGACGCGCTGCGCGCGCTGGCCGCGGCCGATCCCGACGTGCTGCAGGATCCCGCGCCGGACGTGATGGTGATGCGCTTCGACGACAGCACGGTCGTCGCGAACATGCGCGTATGGACGCACACCGACAAGTTCTGGGCGATGCGCTGGCGCCTCGCGCGCCAGGTGCGCAAGACGCTCGCCGACGCGCACTGCGCGTTGCCGATCCGCACGCGCGAGCTGCACATCGTGCACGACGCGGAGCGTCGCGCCGACCGCGCGCAAACGCGCGCGCTGTAAACGGCGAAGGCCGCGAAGCACCTCCTGCTTCGCGGCCCCCGCGACGTCAACGCAACGTCACATCACATCTGCACGATATCGAGCAGCGCCTTCTTGCCGCTCTTGTACGTGAACACCGAGATCGCGCCGTGCTTCAGGTCGCCCTGCGGCGTGAAGCTCGTCTCGCCGATCACGCCTTTGTAGTCGGTGGCCGGCATCGCGGCCAGCACCTTCGCCGGATCGGTCGAGTTCGCGCGCTTCATCGCGTCGACGATGATGTAGACGGCGTCATACGAGAACGGCGCATACACCTGCATCGGCTGGTGATAACGCGCCTCGTAGCGCTTCGCGAACGCCGCGCCGCCCGGCATCTTCTCGAGCGCGATGCCGGCCTCGGAGCACACGACGTTGTCGGACGCCGGGCCCGCGAGCTTCGGCAGGTCGGTCGAGCACACGCCGTCGCCGGCGAGGATCTTCGAACGCATGCCGAGCTGGCGTGCCTGCTTCGCGAGCGGGCCGCCGGTCGCATCCATGCCGCCGTACATGATCGCGTCCGGATTCGCACCCTTGATCTTCGTGAGGATCGCGCGGAAGTCGATCGCCTTGTCGTTGGTCGCGTCGCGCGACACGACCTTCATCCCGGCCGCCTTCGCGGCCTTCTCGAACTCGGTCGCGAGGCCCTGCCCGTATGCGGTCGAATCGTCGACCACGGCCACCGTCCTGATGCCCATGTTCTTCGCCGCATACATCGCGAGCGCCGGCCCCTGCTGCGCGTCGGTCGCCACCACGCGATAGGTCGTCTTGAAGCCCTGCTGCGTGTACGTCGGGTTGGTCGCGGCCTGCGAGATCTGCACGACGCCGCCGTCGCGATAGACGCGCGACGCCGGGATCGACGTGCCCGAGTTGTGATGGCCGACGACGCCGACGACCTTGTCGTCGACGAGCCGCTGCGCGACCTGCGTCGCGGTGCGCGGATCGCCCGCGTCGTCCTGCGCGTCGAGCTGCAGCGTGACCTTCTTCCCGCCGATCGTCAGGCCCTTCGCATTGATTTCCTCGACCGCGAGGCGCGCGCCGTTCTCGCTGTCCTTGCCGAGGTGCGCGATCGCGCCGGTCAGCGGCGCGACGTGGCCGATGCGCACGATCTCGTCCGCGTGCGCCGACAGCGCGCACGTGAGCGCCGCCGCTGCCGCGAATGCCGTCATGGAATGTCGAAACATGTCTGTCTCCTGGTCAGTCTTGTGAGCCCCGTGCAATGCGGGACGTGTTGTGGTTCGGATGACGAATCGGTTGCGGTCAGTGGTGCAGCGCGTCCTGCACCGCACGGCCCATCCCGGCCGGCAGCACCGCGTGCTCGCCGCGCGTCGCGACGCCGTACAGGTCCTTCGGATCGCGCGGCGCCGGAATCAGGTCGAGCTCGATCCCGATCTCGCGTTCGCGTGCCGCCGCGTTCAGGTAGCGCAGCGCCGAGAAATCCTCGAGCGCGAAGCCGACCGAATCGAACACCGTCACCTGCGCATCCGATTCGCGGCCTTCTTCGGCACCCGACACGATCCGCGCGAACTCGATCACCGGGAAATCCGCCGGCATCTGCTGGATATCGCCTTCGATGCGCGTCTGCGGCTCGTATTCGACGACGACACGCGCGCGCCGCAGCACGTCCGCATGCAGCTCCGTCTTGCCCGGGCAATCGCCGCCCACGGCGTTCACGTGCATCCCGTCCTCGATCATGTCCGGCGTCAGGATCGTCGCGTTGGTCTTGTCGGCCGTGACCGTCGTCACGATGTCCGCGCCGCGCACCGCGTCCGCCGCCGACGCACAGCGGATCACGCGCAGCGCCGTGAACGGCGCGAGGTTGCGGATCAGCTTGTCGGTCGCCGCCGGATCGATGTCGAACACGCGCAGTTCGTCGATGCCGAGCATCTCGTGAAACGCGATCGCCTGGAATTCGCTCTGCGCGCCGTTGCCGATCAGCGCCATCGAACGCGCATCGGCGCGCGCGAGAAAACGTGCGACCAATGCAGAGGTCGCGGCAGTGCGGATCGCCGTCGTCAGCGTCATCTCGCTCAGCAGCAGCGGATAGCCGGTATCGACGTCGGCCAGCACACCGAACGCCATCACGGTCAGCAGATCGGCCTTGGTGTTCTTCGGATGGCCGTTCACGTACTTGAACGCATACAGTCGCGCGTCCGACGTCGGCATCAGCTCGATCACGCCGTCGGTCGAATGACTGGCGAGGCGTGCGGTCTTCTCGAACGTCTCCCAGCGCCGGTAGTCCTGCTCGATATACGAGGCCATCGTCGTCAGGATCTGCGTCATCCCGACTTCGGCCACGAGCGTCGACACGCTCGTCACATCCAGGTATCGCGTCATGCCTTTGCTCCACGGTTGCGGCGGCCGGCACGGGGCACGGCCGCCGTTGAAACGGTCAGCGCCGCGCGTTACGCGCGCCCTTCGAATCCCAGCAGCACGTTGACCGCGTTGATGCCGATCTCGTCGACCATGTAGCCGCCTTCCATCACGAACAGCGTCGGCACGTTCAGGCGCGCGAGCGCCGCGCCGATGCGCAGGTAGTCGGGCGAACGCAGTCGGAAATGGCTGATCGGGTCGTGCTCGAAGGTATCGACGCCGAGCGACACGACGAGCGCGTCGGGCGCATGCGCGGCGATCGCGGCGGCCGCGTGGTCGAGCGCGGCCGAGTAGGTGTCCCACAGCGTGCCCTTCGGCAGCGGCAGGTTCAGGTTGAACCCTTCACCCGCGCCGATGCCGCGCTCGTCCGCATAGCCGGAGAAGTACGGGTACGACACCGGCGGCTCGCCGTGGAGCGACGCGAACAGCACGTCCGCGCGGTCGTAGAAGATGTCCTGCGTGCCGTTGCCGTGGTGGAAATCGACGTCGAGCACCGCGACGCGCGCGGCGCCCTGCGCGACGCAGTGCTGCGCGGCGATCGCCGCGTTGTTCAGGTAGCAATAGCCGCCCATGTACTCGCGGCCCGCGTGATGGCCGGGCGGGCGGCACAGTGCGAACGCCGCGCGCGCCGCGCCGCTCGACAGCAGGTCGGCGCCGGTGAGTGCCGAGTTCGCGCTCGCGCTCACGGCATCCCACGTGCCGGCGTTGATCGGCGCGCCGGCGTCCATCGCGTAGAAGCCGAGCTTGCCGTCGATGAACGCGGGCGGCGTCGCGGCAGCCGGCATCGCGCGCACCGGCCACACGAGCGGCAGCGCCTGGCAGGTGCGGCCCGTCGCGGTCCACTCGTCCCACGCGCCGGCGAGGAAATCGACGTAGCGCGCACTGTGCGCGGCCGCGTAGTGGGCACGGTCGAACGGCTTCGGCGCGATCACGTCGCCGAGGCCGGCGGCACGCACCTGCGCAAGCACCGTTTCGGCGCGAAGGGGGTTTTCGAACGAATCGGTGATCGCGCCGTCCTTCAGTTCGACGCCGCGATGCAGTTGGTGATCGCTGCTGTAGACCGTGAGCATGGTTGACCGTTGCAGTGAGGGTGGCAACAGTTTATTGACGGCAACCGGCAATAGCTTTGCTTTCGACGCGCGGCTTTTATACAATTTTGAGAAAACCGCCTACGGAATTCCTGAAATGAGCAAAAATCGCGCTTCGGCCGAACTGGATGGCGTCGACCGCGCCATGCTGCGCCTGCTGCAGGACGACGGCGCGCTGTCGAACGCGACGCTCGGCGAGAAGCTGTCGCTGAGCGTCACGCCGTGCTGGCGCCGCCGCAAGCGGCTCGAGGACGAGGGCGTGATCACCGGCTACCAGGCGAATCTCGACCGGCGCGCGCTCGGCATGAACGTGTTCGCGTTCGTGCAGGTGACGTTCAACATGCATTCCGACCAGGATTCGGATCACTTCGAGGACGTGATGCGGCGTCACGACGAAGTGACGTCCTGCCACAAGATCACCGGCGCGGCCGACTACATCCTGCAGGTCGTCGCGGCCGATCTCGACGCGTATGCGGAATTCGTCGAGCGTGTGCTGCGCAAGCAGGCCGGGGTGTCGTCGATCCAGTCGAGCCTCGCGTTGCGCGAAGTGAAGTTCTCGTCGCGCGTGCCGGTGCCGGGCGACTGAACGATGCGGCGAACGTACAGGCCGTCCTCTGATTCTCCGAAACTCATCCCATGGAGCACTACCCTATGAAGCGTTTCATCCCTTCCGCTTCGCTGGCCGCCACGCTGGCCTGCGCGTTTGTACTGAGCGCCTGTGCCGCGCCATCCACGCCGCCGGCTCAGTCGCCCGCTCAATCGTCGGCGCCGGCCGTACCGCCGATGCCCGGCAGCGATCGCGATGCGCACGGCTGCATCCCGTCGGCCGGCTATTCGTGGTGCGAAGCAACGCAACAATGCGAGCGCCCGTGGGAACTCGCGAAACAGAAGGGCTTCGCGAATTCGGCGCAAGCGTACGACCAGTTCTGCCGGAACGCCGCCGCGAAGTAAAGTGACCTGACGTCACGCGTTCGTGTCGCGGCGCGCTGCCGCGACACGACGCAGCACCCCTCGAAATACCCTCCCGATCCCGCGCAGTTATCCCCAGCTTTCCCGGTTCCCGCGACCGTCATTCCGGAAACCCGGACACACAAAAAACCCCACGAAAACAACGGTATTTTTCGTTTGTGACACAGCAAACGAGTTCGGTTACATTACGCGCCCCTTGCCATCCCGCCCCCGCAAAACGCGTCGCGCGCGGCCTCTTTCCACGCAGCCTGAAGCGCGTTCCGCTCAGGCTTGCCGCAAGGGCCCGGGCGCGTTGTGCGCCACTGTGACGCAGGCGCTTGCCTGCCCGCAGGAAGCCGATCCGAAGGTGTCCTTCCCGACGGTTTCGCGTGCGCAAATGCAACGGCGCGCGGCGTCGATCCGGAATTCCGGATTCGCGATCCGGATCTCCGGATCCGCGTTTCTCCGCGATCGACACCCGTGCCGGGCGGCCTGGCAAACCGATGCATCCAAGTTGAAAAAGGGATCTGCTGTGATCAAAACGTTACGGGTAATACTGTCGGCGCTCGCGCTGTGCGTCGCCGCGTCGTCCGCGCATGCCGCCGATACGAAGAAGGTCGACGTCCTGCTGGTGGGCGGCGGCATCATGAGCTCGACGCTCGGCGTCTGGCTGCACGAGCTTCAACCTGACTGGTCGATGACGATGGTCGAGCGCCTCGACGGCGTCGCGCTGGAAAGCTCGAACGGCTGGAACAATGCCGGCACCGGCCACTCGGCGCTTGCCGAGCTGAACTACACGCCGGAGAAGGCAGACGGCAAGATCGACATCTCGAAGGCGATCGAGATCAACGAGTCGTTCCAGATCTCGCGCCAGTTCTGGGCGTGGCAGGTCAAGCAGGGCGTGCTGAAGAACCCGCACTCGTTCATCAACTCGACGCCGCACATGAGCTTCGTGTGGGGCGACGACAATGTCCGCTTCCTGAAGAAGCGCTACGAAGCGCTGCAGGCGAGCCCGCTGTTCCGCGGGATGCAGTATTCGGAAGACTACGACCAGATCAAGCAGTGGGTGCCGCTGATGATGGAAGGCCGCGACCGCAACCAGAAGGTCGCGGCAACGTGGACGCCGATCGGCACCGATGTGAACTTCGGCGAGATCACGCGCCAGTTCGTCGGCTACCTGAAGACGCAACCGAACTTCACGCTGTCGCTGTCGAGCGAAGTGCGCGAGATCTCGCGCAATGCCGACGGCACGTGGCACGTGACGTGGGTCAAGCTGCACTCGGATGAACCGGCGCAGTCGGTCGACGCGAAGTTCGTGTTCATCGGCGCGGGCGGCGGTGCGCTGCACCTGCTGCAGGCATCGGGCATCCCCGAGGCGAAGGACTACGGCGCGTTCCCGGTCGGCGGCTCGTTCCTCGTGACGGAAAACCCGGAAGTCGTGAAGCAGCATCTGGCGAAGGCATACGGCAAGGCGTCGGTCGGCTCGCCGCCGATGTCGGTGCCGCACCTCGACACGCGGATCATCGACGGCAAGAAGATCATCCTGTTCGGGCCGTTCGCGACGTTCTCGACCAAGTTCCTGAAGAACGGTTCGTACTTCGACCTGCTCAAGAGCACCAACACGCACAACGTCGCACCGATGATGCGCGTGGGTGTGGACGAATTCCCGCTGGTCCAGTACCTCGCCGGCCAGCTGATGCTGTCCGACGACGACCGCTTCAACGCGCTGAAGGAATACTTCCCGAACGCGAAGAAGGAAGACTGGCGCCTGTGGCAGGCCGGCCAGCGCGTGCAGATCATCAAGCGCGACCCGGTGAAGGGTGGCGTGCTGAAGCTCGGCACCGAGATCGTCGCGTCGCAGGACGGCAGCATCGCGGGCCTGCTCGGCGCATCGCCGGGCGCGTCGACGGCCGCGCCGATCATGCTGAACCTGATGAAGAAGGTGTTCAAGGACAAGGTCGCGACGCCCGAGTGGCAGCAGAAGATCCGCCAGATCGTGCCCAGCTACGGCACGAAGCTGAACGACAGCCCGGCGAAGGTCGTCGAGGAATGGACGTACACCAGCGACGTGCTGCAGCTGTCGCCGCCGCCGAAGATCGACGTCAGCACGCCGTCGCAGGCCACCGGCACCGCGCCGGCCCGCCCGGCGAAGGCCTCGGCCGACATGGCGCTGTAACGCGCCGAGCGCCGCGCGACACCGTCGCGCCGCCTGACACGGCCGCCCTCCGGGGCGGCCGTTTTTCTTGGCGGGTAGCGGGCGAAACCGCCCGGCCGGTCGCCCGCTTCCGCTAGAATTGCGGCACGCGCGACCCAGTCGCCGCCCGATCCATCATCCGCATCGACGCATACAAGCGACGCCCGGTGCGGCCCGCGCCCGAGCCGCGCGAGCGCCGCCCGCCGTTGCCGCGCCCGCCCGGGCGCGCCATCAACCGAATTCAGCTGGAGAAAGACCGTGTTTACCTGCCGAAACCAGAGCTGCGGCACGCAGTGGGAACAGTCCGACGTCGTCATCAAGGACGAAGGCCAGGGGCTGCTGTTCCGCTGCCCGCTGTGCGGCGCGCGCAACTACCTCGAACGCTTCGAAGACGACGAAGGCAAGGTCGTCTACGAGCAGATGGAAGGCCGCCCCTACCTCGGAGACCTGGAATGACCCAGCCGACCGCCACGCCGTTCAGCGCGCTGTCGTTGACGCCTGCCACGCTCGCCAACCTCGCGCAGCTCGGCTATGTCGACATGACGCCGATCCAGGCCGCGAGCCTGCCGGTCGCGCTGGCCGGCCAGGACCTGATCGCGCAGGCGAAGACGGGCAGCGGCAAGACCGCCGCGTTCTCGCTCGCGCTGCTGGCGCGCCTCGACGCGCGCCGCTTCGACGTACAGGCGATGATCCTGTGCCCGACCCGCGAACTCGCGGACCAGGTCGCGCAGGAAGTGCGCCGCCTCGCGCGCGCCGAAGAAAACGTGAAGGTGCTGACGCTGTGCGGCGGCACGCCGATGCGCCCGCAGGCGCAGAGCCTCGAGCACGGCGCGCATATCGTCGTCGGCACGCCGGGCCGCATCATGGATCACCTCGATCGCGGCAACCTGAAGCTCGACGCGCTGAATACGCTGGTGCTCGACGAAGCCGACCGGATGCTCGACATGGGCTTCTTCGACGACATCGCGAAGGTCGCGCGGATGTGCCCGACCACGCGCCAGACGCTGCTGTTCTCCGCGACCTATCCGGACGGCATCGCGAAGCTGAGCCAGCAGTTCCTGCGCAACCCGAAGGAAATCAAGCTCGAAGAGCGTCACGACAACAGCAAGATCCGCCAGCGCTTCTATGAAGTGACGGAAGACGAGCGGCTGCATGCGGTAGGCCAGTTGCTGAACCACTACCGGCCGGTGAGCACGATCGCGTTCTGCAACACGAAGCAGCAGTGCCGCGACCTGCTCGACGTGCTGCACGCGCAGGGCTTCCACGCGCTCGCGCTGCACGGCGAGCTCGACCAGCGCGAGCGCGACCAGGTGCTGATCCAGTTCGCGAACCGCAGCTGCTCGGTGCTGGTGGCAACCGACGTCGCCGCGCGCGGGCTCGACATCGCGCAGCTCGAGGCGGTGATCAACGTCGACGTGACGCCCGACCCCGAAGTGCACGTGCACCGCATCGGCCGCACCGGCCGCGCGGATCAGGACGGCTGGGCGCTGAGCCTCGCGAGCATGGACGAGATGGGCCGCGTCGGCGGGATCGAGCAGGCGCAGAAGCGCGACGTCGAATGGCATCCGCTCGCGGAACTGACGCCGGCCGACGACGGCGTGCTGACGCCGCCGATGGAAACGCTGCAGATCCTCGGCGGGCGCAAGGACAAGATCCGCCCGGGCGACGTGCTCGGCGCGCTGACCGGCGACGCCGGGTTCGACGGCAAGCAGATCGGCAAGATCAACGTGACCGAGTTCTCGACCTATGTCGCGCTTGAGCGCGGCGTGGCGCGCGACGCGCTGCGCAAGCTCAATGCGGGCAAGATCAAGGGCAAGCGGGTCAAGGTCCGGTTGATGGACGAAGAGTGATGGAACGCGGCGCGGACGGTCGCACCGTTCCGCGCCGCCCTGCATTCCCTCACATTACCCCCGCATCACGCCAGTTCCGGATATCCGTGCGCGGCCGCGTCCTCCGCGAACCGCGCAATCGCGTCGTAGTCGGCTGGCGACAACCGTTCGAATCCCTTCAGCCGCAACACGCGTGCCCGTTCCGCATCGGCCGCGACCGCGCGGTCGAGCGCATCCTGCAACGCAGCGACCTGTGTGGCTTCGAGCGCTCGCGATGCGATGAACGGCAACCCCGGCGCGAGCGCCGTCATCCCGACGATCCGGATGTCCTTCAGCAATTCGGGCAGCGCGTCGCGCACGTATGCGAACGTCACGCAGTCGATCGCCGCGCAATCGGCTTCCCTCGAAGCGAGCGCACGCAGCACATTCAGGTGCGAGCCGAGCGCCGCAACCGAACCGAAGAATCGTCCGTCGCGCGCATGCGGCGCAACCGCATGCCGGAGCGCGTTCATCCCGCTGTGCGAATCGCCGCTGTTGAATGCGGCCCGCAGCCCCCGACATGCGGCAAGCGTCGTCGCGCCGCCCGCATGCGCGCGTGCCGACACGGCCAGCACGCTGCGGTAGTGCGCGCCGTGGCAGCCGTCCGCATCGAACACGGGGGTCGCGATCAATCGCACTTCATCGCGCAAGCCCAGCATCCGGTACGGGTAGCCGCAGGTCTGCGACAGCAGCAGATCGTCGCGCCGCCACAGCGCATGCAGGTCGTCGAACGGTGCGTCGGGAAGCGCGACATCGGCGGGCCCGCCCGCGTTCGCGAACGCATCGAGCGCATCGCTCAGCAGCGCGCGCCACAGCGCGTCGTGGCGCGGCGTCACGTTGTACATCGGCAGGGCGGCGATCCAGGGGCTCATGCGGGCATTCTACGCATCGACGCTCGCCCAGCGGAACCCCGTTCGATCCCGGCAAAACGGGGGCCGAACGTGGCGCGGTGCGCCTGAAGCTTATCGGCCAAGCGACGATAAGCAAATCCGAATCGATTGGTTGGCCGCGCGGCGTGATCCCGGTACCGTCCTGATGCCTGCCCGAGCATCGCCTTCGCACGTGATAACGGACAGGCCGACCGTGATCCGCGAGACACCTGCGCACCTGGGCCGAGCGCACCGGTTCTACCGCTTGTTCCCCGCACTGCCCGTTTTCAATCCCGCCTCAACGCCATGGCCGAATACTTCGACGTCGACCACGCGCGTGCGATCGCCGCGCTCGACACCCGCTTCACCGCCCGCACCGAGTGGCCGACCTGGCTGCTGGTCGTCGCGATCTACGGCGGCTGGCTCGCCGTGCTGCTGCTCGTGCGCGACGGCACCCTGTCGCTCGCGGCCGCGACGCCGCCGCTGATCCTGCTGGGCGCGTGGCACCTGTCGCTGCAGCACGAGCTGCTGCACGGCCACCCGACGCGCTCCGCGCGCGTGAACCAGCTGCTCGGCTATCCGCCGCTGACGGTCTGGTATCCGTACACGCTGTATCGCGACACGCATCTCGACCATCACCGCGACGAAGACCTGACCGTGCCGGGCGTCGATCCCGAAACGAACTACGTCACGCGCGAACACTGGGCGCGGCTGCCGCGCTGGCGCCGCGTGCTGACGCTCGCACGCAAGACCTTCGTCGGGCGCTTCATCGCCGGGCCGCCGCTGAGCATCGCCGCGATGGGCGTCGACGCATTCACCGCATTCCGGCGTGGCGACTTCCGCTATCTGCCGATGTGGGCGACGCACGTCGCCTGCGTGGTGGCGCTGCTCGCGTGGCTGCAATGGGCCATCGGCGTGCCGTGGTGGTATTACCTGCTCGCAATCACGTGGCCCGCGTTGTCGATCGCGATGATCCGCTCGCTGTACGAGCACCGCGCTGCGCCACATCCGAAGGCGCGCATCGCGATCAATGAAGCCGGCTTCGCGATGCGACTGCTGTACCTGAACAACAACTATCACCTCGTCCATCACGACCTGCCGAAGCTGCCGTGGTACGACCTGCCGCGCGCGTACCGGATGCGTCGCGACGCGTATGCGCAGAAGTGCGGCGGCTTCGTGATTCGCGGCGGGTATCGCGAACTGCTGGCGCGCCATGCGTGGACGCCGACCGATGCACCCGTGCATCCGTTCGAGCAGGGCACGGCGTCGTTGTCGACGGGGAGTGGCGTGAAGGTGGTGGTGGTCGACAAGGTGTTGCAGATCAGTACGTGACGTTCGGCGAAGCCGACGATTCGTCCGTCCCGCTGCGCATTCCTTACGAAACGCCGACACTCCTGCTCGTACCCGCGCATTGCCAATTGCGCCGGCAATGCCCAGAATGACGGCTCGTCCGGGGCTTCCAACAATCATTCGCCCCGGCTCTGCCCCCGGCCGCGCGCCGCACTCCCCCACGACGATGCAACCGAATACCCCGCCCGGCGCAATCCGCGCGATCGGCAACGACTGGTCCGTTTCCGCGATTACCGCGGGCTTTCTCGCGGTACTGATTTCCTACGCGGGCCCGCTCGCGATCTTCTTCCAGGCCGCGCAGGCGGCGCATGCGTCCAATGCGATGGTGTCGTCGTGGGTCTGGGCGATCTCGATCGGCGCGGGTGTATCGGGCCTGTTCGCGAGCTGGAAGCTGAAGGTGCCGGTCATCACCGCATGGTCGGCGCCCGGCACCGCGCTGCTCGTCGGCCTGTTTCCGCAACTGACGCTGAACCAGGCGGTCGGCGCGTACCTCACGGCCGCGCTGATCATCCTGGTGATCGGCGTGACCGGCTATTTCGACCGGCTCGTCCGCCACATTCCGCGCGGCATCGCGTGCGGGATGATGGCCGGCATCCTGCTGCCGTTCGGCACGCATGCGTTCGCCGCCGCGTCGGAGCAGCCTGCGCTCGCGTTCGGGATGATCGCGGCCTACGTGATCTTCAAGCGCCTGCTGCCGCGCTACAGCATCGTGCTCGTGCTGCTGACGGGCGCCGCGCTCGCAACGCTGCTCGGGATGACGCACCTCGGCAACGTGTCGGCGAGCATCGCGCACCCGATCTTCATCGCGCCCGAATGGACGCTCGGCACGACGCTCAGCCTCGCGCTGCCGCTCGTCGTCGTCAGCCTCACCGGCCAGTTCCTGCCGGGCATGACGATCCTGCGCGTGTCCGGCTATCACACGCCCGCACGGCCGATCATCACGGCGACCAGCGTGATGTCGCTCGTAGTCGCGTGCTTCGGCGGGATCACGATCGTCGTCGCGGCGATCACGGCCGCGCTCTGCACCGGCAAGGACGCGCACGAGGACCCGGACCGGCGCTACGTCGCCGGGCTCGCGAACGGGGCGATCTACCTGATCGGCGGGCTGTTCGCGGGCACGATCGTCACGGTGTTCTTCGCGCTGCCGAAGGCATTCGTCGCGATCCTCGCGGGGCTCGCGCTGATCGGTGCGATCGGCGCGAACGTGCACGGGATCTTCGATGACGAGAACCACCGCGAGGCGTCGCTGATCACGTTCCTCGCGACCGCGTCGGGCATGACGTGGCTCGGGCTCGGCTCCGCGTTCTGGGGGATCGTGATCGGGTCGCTTTCGTATGCGGTACTGAACAAGGTGCGGCGACTGGCGTGATGCGCCACGCGCGTCGCCGCCACTGTCATCGCGCGTGCTGACGCACCAGTTGCGCGAGCGCATCGGTCAGCGTCGTCGTGCCGTAAAGCCGCTCCGACACGCCCTCCTCGACGTCGATCTGCCCGGCGTTATGCACGTCGTAGAGATCGACGATCAACTGCGCATGGCGTTCGCTGAGGCCCGCGCGCAGCAGCGTCGCAGTCCAGGTGTCGCGCGGCAGCTCATGCGCGACGATTGCCCGGCCGGCCGCCGAGGCGAGCGTATCGGCGATCGCCGTCACGCTCACCCGCCGCGGCCCTTCGACACTGACGATGCGCGGCCCGTTGCCGCCTTCGGGCGCATCGAGCAAGAGCCGCGCCGCGACGACGCCCACATCGGGCGCCCAGACCGTCGGGAACACCTTGCCGACCGGATGGTGAAAGCTCGGCAGCACGCCGGTGCCGAGCGCGACCGGCAGGATCCGCGTCCAGTTCTGCAGATGCTCGGCCGAACGCAGCAGCGTCAGGTGCGTCGGGATCGCCTTCAGCCGCTCCTCGAAGTGATGAAACAGCCGGGTGATGCCCGTATTGCCGTCGCGCTCCGCACCGTAGTCCGACAGCGCGAGCAGCACCGGCGGCGGGTTGGCGGCGAGCGCGGCGGTCGCCACGTCGATCGTCCGCGTCATTGTCGCGGCCGGATCGGGATCGGCGACGGGCACCGGGCACAGGATCTGCACGGCCCGCGCGCCGTCGATTGCCGATGCGACCGCGTTCGCGTCCGTCAGCTCGGCGATCACGACGTCGCAGCCGAGCTGCGCGAAACGCTCACGATGGCGTGCGTCGCGCAACACCGCGCGCACGGGATGGCCGGCGTTGCGTAGGGCCGTCACGGTCGACTGGCCGACGTTGCCGGATGCACCGAAGATCACGAACACGATTCGCTCCTGGGGGGATGAAAGTGAGGTGATTGTCGGGTTGGGCGGAGGGAACGGCGCGCAGGGAGAGATGAATACAGCAGGAAAGGATGACGGGATGCGGGACCGCGCACGGATCGCGCAGTGGCCCGCCCACCCGTCACGATGCCGAGGCTAGCGACGCGAAGGCTTCGCGTCCTCATCGCCGTCATAAGCGAGCCGCAGCCCGCCCCGCGCCCCCGACCGTGCAATCTCGGTCGGCGTCGCGCCCAGTACGCGATTCATCCAGTTCGCCATGTGGCTCTGGTGGGCAAACCCGGCTTCGAGCGCGATCTGGCTGATGCTGAGCCGGCCCTCGAGCAGCAACGCCTTCGCGCGCTCGACCCGGCGCCGCACGACGTACTGATGCACGGGCATCCCGAGCGTTTCGCGGAACAGCACCTTGAAATGCGGCACGCTGATCGACACGAGCGCCGCGAGTTCGGCCAGCGTCATGCGCCGGTCGAGGTTCGCTTCGACGTAGTCGATCACGCGCGCGGCCGCCTTCGGCGCAAGCGTGCGGCGGCGCTCGCGAAACGCCGGCTGGCCGTCGACCAGCCGCGCGACGAGCGCCGTGCACAGGCTTTCCGCATAGAGCGGATCCGACGCGTCTTCCGCTTCGAGTTCGGCGGCCATCGCCCACGCGATGTGCTGCAGGCGCGGATCGCGCACCTGCAGCCGGCGGCGGATCTGCCCCTGCGACGGCTTCAGCTCGAGCTGTTCGACGGTCCGCCGCACGAAGGTGTCGCTGAGTGCGATATGCAGGATCCGGCAGTCGGCGCTGTCGGTCCACTGGCCGGGCAGGCCGGCCGGAATCACGTCGACATCGCCGTGCGCCTGGATGCGCGACACGCGCTCGCCGTCGCACACGCAATCGGCGCGAACGGGCGGCCCGATATGCACGCCGATCCGGTGATGCTCGGCCGCCGGAATCCGGTAGGTACCCGCGCGAATCTCCAGCAGCGACGCGCCGAAGCCCTGCCAGCCGAGCCCGCGGCTGGAGCGCAGGCTGACCGGGACGCCGTTGTCCGTCGGCGCCGCGAGAATCGCATCGCTCATGGCCTTCCTCCAGTGGATCGGGATGTCGAACGCGCATTGTGACGCGTTTTCGGGCCGCCTGCCGGCCTGCCCGGTACGCGCCCGGGCCGAGCAGAAAAAGATCATCCGTTCCTGCTCTAGGCCATCCTTGCGTGTGCGCCGGCGGGCGTCGCGCCGCTTACGATGGCCCCATCCGACACCTACGGAGACCGTCATGCCCCATTGCCTTGCGCAGCGCACCGCGCTCACCGCGCCGTCGCCCGCCACCCCCACCCACTCGTCATCCGGCCCCAGCGCCCGCAACGCCCGCACCCCGATCGCCGCATGGTGCCTGCGCATCGTCGGCTGGTACCGGCTCGAACGGCTGCTCGCGTCGATCCCCGACAGCAACGACGACTTCGGGCTCGTCTGACCGGCCGGGCGGCCGACATTGTCCACCTGCTTGCGCCGCCTACTTGCGCCGCCGCTCGTGCGGCGCCACCGTCGCGCCGTCGATCACCGGTGCGCCCTGCTTGATCAGGAAATCGCGGAACAGCCCCGTGACCTGTGAAATGCGCCGGTCGGCGAGCGTGACCACATACCATTCGCGCTCGATCGGGTTGCCGGGAAACGGCAGTTGCCCGAGCAGCCCGGTACGCAGTTCGAGTGCACACGCGTGCAACGACAGGAACGCCACGCCGAGCCCCGCTTCGGCCATCTGCTTGATGGCCTCGTTGCTCGACAGTTCGGAGCCCACATGGAAGCGGTAGCCCGCGTTCTTGAACAGGCTCTCGACGGTCGAGCGCGTGCCCGCGCCGCGTTCGCGCACGAGCAGGTGCGCGGATTCGAGATCCTTCAGCGCGACGCGCTTGCGCTGCATCAGCGGATGGCCGGGCGCCGCGACGAACACCATCGGATGCTTCGCGAACTCGACCGCATGCGTGCGCAGCTCCTTCGGCGCGCTGCCCATCACCGCGAGATCGATTTCATGCGTTGCGAGCATGCGGATGATGTCGTCGCGATTTCCAACCTTGAAATAAGTCTTCACATGCGGACGCGTCGCGGTGAATTTCACGAGCAACGGCGGAATCAGGTACTCGGCCGTCGTGATCGCGCCGATCCGCAGCGTGCCGCCGAGATCGCCCGTCAGCGCGGCCACTTCGTCGCCGGCCTCGCTCCACAGATGCAGGATCTCGCGCGCATAGCGCGACACGATCTCGCCGGCCGCAGTGAGCTGCACGCCGCGCCCCACCCGCTGCAGCAACGCGGCGCCGACCGCCTCCTCGAGCAGGCGAACCTGCAGCGAAACAGCCGGCTGCGTCAGGTTCAGTTCCTCGGCCGCTCGCGACACGCTGCCGAGCCGCGCAATCATGTCCAGCGCCTTCAGCTGCCGGAACGTCGCGGTCTTTCCTATAAGTGAATACATATGAGTCGCTTATAAACATTAAATTGTTCGAGTGGGTTCGAAACTATATCGTCGGTTCTTGAGCAATGTCATCCGAATCGTCATTAAAGCGGGAGCCCACCATGGACAACACCACGCCCAACCTTGCAACGGACCGCGCACCGCGCCTGCCGCGCATCGTGATCGTCGGCGGCGGCGCCGGCGGCCTGCACCTCGCCACGCGTCTCGGCGATACGGTCGGACGCCGCGGGCAAGCCGAAGTCGTGCTCGTCGACCGCTACCCCACGCACTTCTGGAAGCCGCTGCTGCACGAAGCCGCATCGGGCCATCGCGACCCGGCCTCGCACACGATCGAATACGCGGCGCAGGCGAAGCGCCACGGCTTCCGCTTCGTGCAGGGCGCGCTGCAGCAGGTCGACCGCGCGGCACGCACGGCGACGATCGCGGCCGTGCAGGACACGGACGGCACGGAAATCCTGCCGCAGCGCGAACTCGGCTATGACGACCTCGTGCTCGCCGTCGGCAGCGTGACGAACTTCTTCAATGTGCCGGGTGCGGCACGCCACGCGCTGCCGCTCGAAAACCTCGACCAGGCCGAGGATTTCCGCCGGAAGTTCCTCGCAGCGTGCACGAAGGCGAATCACCAGGCCGAACAGCAGCCCGCGCGGCGTGCGGCGCCGATCTGCATCAACGTGATCGGTGCGGGCGCGACGGGTGTCGAGCTGGCAGCGGCATTGCGGGACGCGATCCAGCAACTGACGACGTACCGCTTCAAGGCGCTGGTGTCCGCACGCGACGTGCACATCCGGCTGATCGAAGGCGGCCCGCGCATCCTGCCGGCGCTCGACGAGCGGCTGTCCGGCAAGATGCACGCGCAGCTTCGCGCGCTGAACGTCGACGTGCTGACCGATACCCGCGTGGCGGAAGTCGGTGCGGACGCCGTGACGACCTCGACCGGTGAACGGCTCGCAAGCGACATCACGATCTGGGCGGCCGGCGTGGCAGGCCCCGCGTTCCTGCGGCAGATCGGCGACATCGCGCTCAATCGTTCGAACCAGGTGATCGTGACCGACACGTTGCAGACGCCGGACGACCCGCACGTGTATGCGTTCGGCGACTGCGCCGCCTGCCCGACGGCCGGCGCGAGCGGCTTCCTGCCGCCGCGCGCACAGGTCGCGTACCAGCAGGCCGTGTATCTGGTCAACGCGTTCGCGCGCCGCGTCGCCGGCAAGCCGGTGGCCGGCTTCACGTTCCGCGATGCGGGCACCGTCGTGTCGCTCGGGCATGCTGGCGCCGTGTACCAGGCCGACATCAGCGTGCGTTCGCGTTCGCTGATCGTCGACGGACTCGCCGCGATCGGCCTGTACAAGTTCCTGTATCGCAAGCACCTGTTCAGCGTGGTCGGCGTGAAGCGCGCGCTGTTCCAGTCGCTGAGCCACTGGCTGCAAAGCCGCAACCAGCCGTCGATCAAGCTGCACTGATCACGTCGATTCACACGCGGCATCGCAAGACGGCATATCGGGCGTGCATCGCTCGATGTGCCGTTTTTTCATATGCACTTGCGCGGTGCATTCACTGCGTGCGCGAATCTGGTGCATCACATCGAAGGCCGTCGATGCGATGCGATTCGCGCGGAATATGCGGTGCGACACGCATCCCGCGCCCACATTGGCTCGCCACCCCATTCATTAGTCGAATCGTATGGGTCGGATATAAATATTAATTGGTCGCGATTTCGGGATCGACGCTAAGGTGTGTGGCATTCCCGTCGGCGAACGGATCATCACGTCTCTGAAGAGGAATCACCGTGGTTATCGAAGCCATCGTCACCCGTCTCGACGCAGCATTCGCGCAAATCGAAGCAACACCGGATTCGCACGAATCGCGCCATCAACGCGACGCGATCATCCAGTGGCTCGACCGAGCATCGGAAGAAGGATATCGACTCGGTCTCGTCACGACGCTGCCGGCCGCACGGCTCAGCGACATGTTCGAAGGCCAGTTCGGCCGCGCGAACCTCGACCGCTTCTCGGTCGTCGTCACGGACGCCAATCAGCAGGACTCCGGATCAAATCAGCATCCTTTCGACGTTGCGCTGCAGGCACTCGGCGTGCCGCCCGAACGCGCGGTGGCGATTGCGAGCAGCGAACCGGAGCGCCGCGAAGCCGAGCATTTCGGCCTGTCGCGCTGCGTGAACATCACCGATACCGTGCGCTCGATCGCATCGGCCGGCCTGCACTGAACGCCGGCACACGGGCCGGCGGTGGCCGGCCCTCCGCAATCCGGCGGCAATCCGACGATTGCCCGACCAAATCCTGACATTCTGCTGTCAAAGTCGCTTGCAACACTTCCGGGCTTGATCGATCACTCCCGGAGACGGGACGACGCGAACCCGCCTCGTCCCGCCCGTTGCACGCCACGATGACACGCCCGACCCGCACCGCCACCGCCCTCGCGATTACCTGCCTGCTGCTCGCCGCTTGCGGTGGCGACGACTCGACACCGCCCGCGGCCTCCGCCGACAACAGCGGCTCGACGCCCGCACCGCAGCCGCAGCCGCAGCCGCAGCCCCAGCCCACGCCGACACCCGCGACTTACTACCAGACGAAGACGCCGTACCGTCCGCAGCAGGACGCCGCGACGTACGAAGCGCCGCCCGCCGGCTACGCGCCCGTCTATACCGAACTCGTCGCGCGCCACGGCTCGCGCGGGCTGTCCGGCTTCAAGTACGACGGCGCGATCTACGCGATGCTGGTCAAGGCCGACGCCGACGGCGCGCTGACCGCGCTCGGCGCACAGCTCAAGGCCGACACGTACGCGATGATGAAGGCCAATGCGCTGCTCGGGTATGGCGTGTCAGGCATCTCGACGCCCGGATACGGCAACCTCACGCAAACCGGCATCCGCGAACACCAGCAGCTCGCCGCACGTCTCGCGCAGCGGCTGCCCGCACTGTTCTCGGCTGGCAACCGGCAGGTCGTCGTCGTCAACTCGGGCCAGGATCGCGCGGTCGACAGCTCGACGTATTTCTCCGCGTCGCTCGTGGCCGCGCAGCCCGCGCTGGCCCCGGCGATCACGCTGCCCGCCGCGCCGTCCGGCTATCCGGCGAACGCGCCGGTCGCGCAGCCGGCCGGCACCAACCGCTTCCTGCTGTATTTCCACTCGCTGAAGCCGGCCACCGATCTCGTGACCGATACCGGCAATCCGTACTACGCGACCTACCAGGCGAGCCAGGCGTACCAGGCCTATTCGAACGACTCGGCGGTGGCCGCGAAGCTCAACGCGATCAAGGCCGCGCCGAAGGCGGCCGACGTCGCGCAAACGGTGCTGTCCGCGCTGGTGTCGCAGGCCTTCATCGCGAAGCTCGGCACCGACGGCTACACGTTCGCGAACACGGGCACCTATGCGTTCACGTCGGCGGACGGCAAGTTCACCAACACGCTGAAGGGCGACGGCAAGACGAAGATCGCGACGGCCGTCGATGCGGTGAACGTGCTGTACAACCTGCTGCAGGTCGCGCCCGCGATGACGGCGGAAACCGGCAGCGTCACGATGGAGAAGTACATCGGCGCGGAGCAGGCGCAGTATCTCGCGTATCTGCAGGACGCCGAGGATTACTACCAGAAGGGCCCCGGCCTCCAGGAAGCGAACCCCGTCACGTACCGGATGGCGAAGGTGCTGCAGGACGATTTCTTCGGTGAAGTCGATGCAATCGCGCGCGGCGACCTGACCCGCGCCGCGAAGCTGCGCTTCACGCATGCGGAGATCGTGATTCCGTTCGCGTCGATCATGAACCTGAAGAACGTGTTCGTGCCGACGCCGCAGGCGCAGACCTACACGTATGCGAACAATCCGTGGCGCGGCGATCAAGTGTCGCCGATGGCCGCGAACATGCAATGGGATGTCTATCGCAATGGGTCGCGGCTCATCGTGAAGATGCTGTACAACGAGCGCGAAACGGATTTCCAGGCCGCGTGCGACGGCGCGAAAATCGCGCCGGGCAGTCACTTCTACGACTACGCGGGGTTGAAGCAGTGTTACGGGTATCAGTGACGCCTGATTGCCGAACAATGCGCCGAATACATCAATACCGATAACCGCTAATCGCGAACACCGCAATCAATAAAAATAGGTGTTCGTGATCTATAAAGTTTTAGCGCGCGTGGTCGTTACTCTGAATTTTGATCGGGAATGACATGCATTCAATCATTGCACGCTCGTTTGGTGGACTCACGCGCGCCTACTATATCCGCAACTTTCTTTTCAGCTTGATCTTTCCCGCGCTATTCATCTTCATCTCCAACTTCGGGAAAGAAAGCGTGCCGGGCGGGCTGCTCGCGCTCATCTTGAGTTTCATGGCAGTCAGTTGCCTCCTCTACCCGTACGCCCGATTTGTCTACGAAAGCGTCGTGAACTACATCGTCGGACGCAATATGTTCTTCGTGAACGCAGTACTGATGCTCATCGTCAAGTTCATGACCATGTTCCTGTGCTGGTACCTCGCCATTTTTATTGCGCCGCTTGGCCTCGCCTATCTTTACTTCCGCAATCGCTCGCCACGGATCAACTAAAAATGGGGCATGCGCGGTGATGTCCCGCGCTCGGCCCTTTCGACCCGGCCTGCTTCATCCTCGCCCTTGCGCTCGACACTCCACGTATGGATCGGCCGATGCCCCGGCCGCTCCCATTCGGGCGGCATCCACAGGTGTTTGAGCCGCTGCAGGACGGGCCCGGACGCGAACACGTCGCGCCACATGTCGACGAATTCGTGCAGGTTCAGTACCAGGAAGTTGTACGAACGAATCTGCTGCGTGATCCCGTAGTCGACCGGCTCCGTCTCCTCGACATACGTGCCGAACAGGCGATCGAAGACGATCAGCACGCCGCCGTAGTTCTTGTCGATGTAACGCGGATTGCGGCCGTGATGGGCGCGATGGTTCGACGGCGTATCGAACACGTACTCGAACCAGCGCGGCAGCCGCCCGATCGCTTCGGTATGCACGAAGTACTGGTACGCGAGATCGACCGCGAGCAGGAACAGCACGACGGCGGGCGGGACGCCGAGCCACACCGGCGGCAGGTAGAACACGAACACGCCGACGAACGCATTCAGCAGCGACTGCCGCATCGCCGTCGTGAAGTTCATCACTTCACCGCTGTGATGCGGCACGTGCGCGGCCCAGAACCAGCGCACGCGGTGCGACGTGCGATGAAACCAGTAGTAGCAGAACTCCACGACGACGAAGATCGGCACGATCGTGAAGCCGTTCACCGGCACATCGAACAAGCGGTGCCGATAGACCCACGCGAAGATCGCGCCCGTGAACAGGAGCCCCATCACGGTCTCCGCCACCTGATAGCCGGCGCCGAGCGACAGGTTCGCGACGATCTCCTTCCAGCGAAACGGCTCACGGCGGCCACGCCCGGTCATCACCGCGTACTCGATCGCGAACGCGATCAGGAACACCGGCGTCATGCCGATCAGCAGCACCTGCTTCCAGTCCACGTCGTTACCCAGGAACGCATGGAGCCACGTCATCAACTCGGTCGGCATGTTCACGGCCTCGATCAAGAACTGACCGGCAGTATGGTCGCGCCCGGGTCGCCCCGCGTTGACACTTGCCGACGATTACTTGACACTTTCCGCCATGCCCGCCGCCTCCCCGCTATCGACGCAGCGCGTCTACTACTCGAGCACCTACGTGCGGCTGCTGTTCGACTATCTGTCAGAACAGGGCAAGGATGCCCCGCGCGTGCTCGGCGAGGCGCGGCCGCCCGAGGACGATCGCGGGCTCACGCTGTACGCGAGCGCGCACTGGCGGCGCCTGCTCGAATGCGCAGTCAGCGCGCTCGACGATCCGCTGCTCGGCCTGCATGTCGGCCAGCGGATCACGCCCGCCCACCTCGGCGCACTCGGCTACGCGCTGCATGCGTGCCGCGATGCCGGCGCCGCACTCGCGCGCTGGCAGCAATACGAACACCTGATCGCGAACGTCGCGCGCATGGAAGTGCGGGTCGAGGCGACGTCGGTTGCGATCGAATGGCACGACGCGCCGGAGCCGCTCGGCCCGCTCGTCGACGAAGTGGCGCTGACGGCCATCGTCCAGTTCGCGCGCAACATCACCGGCACGCATCACGGGCCCGACGAGGTCTGCTTCGTGCACCCGTCACCCGGCGACGCGCAACCGTACATCGATTATTTCGGCTGCCCGGTGCGGTTCGGCCAGCCGGTGAACCGGCTCGCCTTCCCGTTGCACCTGCTCATGCAGCCGCTGCGCCAACCGGACGACGCACTGCTGCAGATGATGGAACGCCAGGCGAGCGCGCTGCTTGCCGAACTGCGGCAGACGGACGATCTCGAACAGTCGGTACGCGAAGCCGTCGCGCGCCTGCTGACGCAAGGCGAAGCGAGCATCGAGCAGATCGCCGCGGACCTGCACGTGTCGTCACGCACGCTGCATCGGCGCCTTGCCGAACTCGGGCTCAACTTCCGGATACTGCGCGAGGACACGCGGCGGCGGCTCGCGATCGACCACCTGAACGATCCGCGGCTGACGCTCGCGGAAGTCGCGTGGCTGCTCGGCTATTCGGAACACAGCGCCTTTACGCGCGCCTTTCGGCGCTGGACCGGCGAATCGCCGCAGCAGTGGCGCAGCCGGCAACCTGCGCGGCCAGCGAACGTCGCGCGCGGCTGAGCGCGGCGCACCAGCGTGCCGCCGACGAACTCGTGCCCGCCCGTGCGGTCGAACGAGCATCGCCGGAGAATCCCATGAAACGCGTTGCCCCTGTCGCTGTCCTGACCCTGCTTGCCGCCGTCAGCTTGCCTGCCGCCGCCGGCACACCCGCCGGCAGCGCCGAGCCGGCTCCCGTTCAAGCGCACGCCAGAAACTGCGTGCCGTCCCGCGACGCCACGCCCGACGCCCGCTCGCCATCGAAGGCGCCGCCGATCCGCGTATGCGTCAGCGATTCCAATACGCAACTGAACCTGCCGTGGTTCCTGACCGATGTCCTCACCGCGGTGGACACGCATCAGTCGGGCGGCGACCTGCTACGCAAGATGCGCAACGATTTCTGAACGCGGCCCGCGCGACGCGCCGGCGCCGCATCGTTCATTCGTCTTCAGACGCCTGCAGCACCTGCACGAACGTGCCGACCATGCCGGCCCACATCGCGGGATCGGCAATGCTGCGCAGCAGCGCGAGCAACTCCTTTCGTTGACCTTTCGAAAGCGGCCCATGTGTGCCGCTGATGGTGTTGTAGCGCGGCGTACCGCGCGAAGCGAGCGCGCGGTCGAGCGAATAGTGGCGGGCTTGCCCGTTCACGGCAACCTGGATCCATAGCGAGCCGCCGTCCGCTGCGGCTGCACCATCGGTCACGATGACCGTGGGCACGGTATTTTCTTCCATTCCGAACCATCAGCGAGAAGCGCGACCGTACCGCGCGGCAACCGCGCGAACGCCGCCGGCAAGTCGACGAAACTGCGTCCTGAAAGAATCTTTCGTGTCGAGACGCAATGACAAAAATACACTAATAGTTGAATAACAATATTTCGTAATCTCTCATCACATCTTATACTTGCCGCGCACCATCCTCGTGCCAAGAGACGGTGTTTTTCGTCCCGGCCGCAAGACCATGCGGCCGGGGGTTTTTTCGGTGTGCTACGTCAATATACATGCGCCATATACGCATGTTTCCAGACGCAAGCCTCCGGCATGATTGGCCGATTGCAACGGGTCTGCCGCAGATGCCCGTCGCGACCGTCGCATCGATTGCATTGTGATACCGGTACGCACAGCGCATGACCCGAACCCGGGCATGACGCATGCGCGCCGTGGGTGTATCGACCGGTTCGACTCGCCTCTCCATACACACAACACCAAAGGCGACCGCGGGAATGTCAGCGTTCACGCCAGGCTCGAAGGCAGTTTTCCAGCGCAGCGGCGCATGGCCGCGGGTTGCCTTTTTCGTCGCCGTAATCGTTTGCGTGCTCGTGCCGGCATTCGCGATCGCGCTTGCCGACCGCTATGCGCGCGATACCGTCACCGAGCATGAACGTGTCATCGCGAACGACATCGTCGCATCGGTGGACCGCATCCTGGACGGCGCACGCCTGCGACATGTGGACGAACTGACCGCGCTCGTCGGGCGGCCATGCCCGGCGGTATTCCGCACGCTCGCCGAGATCGGCACGCGCCTGCGCTACCTGCGCGCCGTCGCGCTGGTGCACGACGGCCGCGTCATGTGCTCGTCGGCGCTGGGCGCGATCGACTTGCCGCTCGATGCGTACACCCACGAGCCGGAACCGGGCTCGACGCTCGTCACGCTGCTGCGCCAGACACCGTTCCAGCAAGGCATCCCGGTGTTGCCCGTGTTCTACGCCACCGCGCCCGGCGCAGGCGTGCTCTACCTGATCGAAGGTGACTACGTAGCCGACGCGCTCGCACACGGCGCCCGCTACGGGACGGAAACCGCGACGCTGTCGATCGCGGGTTCGGGCCATCTCGACCAGCACGGGAAGTTCACGCCGGAGTCGGCCACCGAACCCACCGGCGGAAGCACGATCGTGTCGCCCCGCTGGCCGTTCACGGTGCGGGTTGCCGCATCCGCGCACTATGCGTCGCAGGTCCGGCAGCACGATCGGCTGATCGGCATCACGATCGTGCTGCTGGCGGACGGCCTCGTGATGGCGGCCTACCTGCTCGCGATGGCGCCGCGCCGGCTGTTGCTGAAGGCGGTGCGCAACGCACTCAGGCGCGACGAACTCCATGTCGTGTACCAGCCGATCGTCGATGTCGAGACGCGCAGGACCGTCGGCGTCGAGGCGCTGCTGCGCTGGCAGCATCCCAAGTGGGGGGCCATCAGCCCGGCCGTGTTCATCCCGCAGGTCGAATCGAGCGCGGTATTGCCGAAAGTGACCGAATTCGTGCTGCGGACAGCCGTATCGGAGCTGTCCGCGCTGACGCCGTGCGCGCCGCTGCGCATCGCCGTCAACATCGCGCCGAAGGATCTCGAGCGCACGCGGTTCGTGTCCGTCGTCGAGGAGGCGATCCGCGCGCTACCGCCCGGCTTTACGCTGGTGCTCGAAGTCACCGAGCGCATCCTGCTGGAGAAGAACGCGCGGACCACCGCGATCTTCCATGCGCTGAGAGCGAAAGGCGCGAAGTTCGCGATCGACGATTTCGGCACGCATCACAGCAATCTCGACATGCTGTCGCGCTTTCCGTTCGACTACGTGAAGATCGATCGCCAGTTCGTCTCGCAACTGAACGGCGGGAGTGCCGGGCTGATCGAAGGGATCGCCTCGGTTGCGCACCACTACGACCTGAAGATCATCGCCGAGGGCGTGGAAACGGAAGTGCAGCATCGCGCGCTGCATACGGTCGGGATTCAGTATGCGCAGGGGTATCTGTATCAGCGGCCGCAGCGCGTGGAGCACTTGAAGCAGGGTTTTGCGTGGGCGTCGGTGTAGCGGCGTTGCCGCCGGCGCATACGCGTCGGCTGCTACTCGAGGCGCACGCGGTCCTGCTCGACCCAGCCTTCGAAGTCCTCGCCGGTCTTGCCGTTCATGTACATGACGTTGTACCAGCGCCCGTGCGGCTTGTAGACGGTCACCGAATCGCCGGGAATGATGAAGATTCGCTTCGTCATGCATTCCGCGTCGGGCGCCGAGTAGAAGTACGCGCGCCCCGCGCCGATGACCGTGCCCGACGCCGGCGGCCGGAAGTTGTCGTCCGGGCCGCTCGTGGCCGCGTCGAGCTTTGCGCAGTCCACTGCGTTTCCTGCTTGCGCGCCGTTCGCGCCGATCGCAAGCATCGCGATGCCGGCGAGCATCGTCATTTTCATCTGCATGATCCGTTGATAACGTCGTATTGTCGTTTCGTAATGCCGGTTCGCGACCGGCACGTGCTCAATCCTGCGCGACCGTCGCCTGCTCGACACCAGCCGCCTCCGGGCGATGTCCAAGCCGCGCGGAAATCGCCTGCCCGGCTTCCTTCAGCAGTGCGACATAATGCGCCTTCGTATCCGCGCCGCACCGCATCGTCGGAAACGACAGCGACAATCCCGCGATCACGCGATCGAAACGGTCGAACACGGGCACCGCGACGCACAGCAGGCCATCTTCCTGCTCCTCGTTGTCCTCGCCATAGCCCTGCTGCCGCACATGCGGCAGGATGCTCATCACCGCATCGGCCGACGCGAGCGTCTTCGCGGTCGACTTCCTGAACTCGACGCCGGCCAGCACCGTGCGCGCTTCGCCGGGCGTCATCCACGCGAGCAGCACCTTGCCGATCGCCGTGCTGTACAGCGGATTGCGCCGGCCGATCCGCGACTGCATGCGCAGCCCGTAATCGGCGTCGATCTTGTGGATGTAGATGATCGCGTCCTCGTCGAACGCGCCGAGATGCACGGCCTCGCGCGTCAACTGCCCGATGCGGCGCATCTCGAGATCGGCCTCGCGCACGAGGTCCACGCTCTCCAGCGCCTTGCTGCCCAGTTCGAACAGCCGGATCGTCAGCCGGTAGCGGTCGGTCTCGCCTTCCTGCGCGACGTAGCCGAGCGTCTTCAGCGTCTGCAGGAAGCGATGCACCGTCGTCTTCGACATGCCGAGATGCTGCGACAGTTCGCTGATGCCGATCTCGCGGCGATCGCCGAGCGCAGCGAGGATCGTGAAGACCTTGCCGACGGCCGCGACCGAGTCGGCCTTCTCCGCGCCGCCGGCCGCCGACGGGTCGGCTTCGGCTCCGTGGTTCGCCTGCTCGCCTTTGCGTTGCCTGGGCGTTGCTGTCATGTCCGTGAATCCGTGAGTGCGAATCGGAAGAGCATAACGCGTCCGCCGCGCGCCGCGATCAGCGCGCGAGCCACCCGCCGTCGACGGCGAGCGTGTGACCGTGCACGTAGTCCGACGCGCGCGAGGCAAGAAACACGGCCGCGCCCGCGAGATCGTCGGGGACGCCCCAGCGGCCGGCCGGGATGCGGCCGAGGATTGCGTCGCTGCGCCGACTGTCCTCGCGCAACTGCGCGGTGTTGTCGGTTTCCATGTAGCCGGGCGCGATCGCGTTCACGTTGATGCCGCGTGCGGCCCATTCGTTCGCGAGCAGGCGCGTCAGCCCCAGCACGCCGCTCTTCGACGCCGTGTACGACGGCACGCGGATGCCGCCCTGGAACGACAGCATCGACGCGACGTTGACGATCTTGCCGCCGCGCCCTTGCCGCGCCATCTGCCGCGCGACGGCCTGCGACAGGAAGAACACGCTCTTCAGGTTCACGTCGATCACGGCGTCCCAGTCGGCTTCGGTGAATTCGAGCGCATCGCAGCGGCGGATCATGCCGGCGTTGTTGACGAGGATGTCGACGTGCCCGAACGCATCGACCGCGCCGCCGACGATCCGCTCGACCGGTTCGAGCGTCGACAGATCGGCACGCACGTCGACGAAGCGTCGCCCGGCTGCCTCGACGCGCGCCGACGTCTCGTCGGGCACCGACCGGTTCGCCCCGACGATGTCGCATCCCGCCGACGCGAGCGCGACGGCCATCGCCGCGCCGAGCCCCGTGTTGCAGCCGGTGACGATCGCGACCTTGCCGGTCAGGTCGAACAGGCCGGCGGGCGCGGTGCGCGCATCGGCGGCAGGAAGATCGGACGTATCGCGTTTCATGGTGTCAGCGCAGGTCGGCAACGGCGAGAGGGTCCATGTCCTTGAACACCTGGTTCTCGCCGACCATCCCCCAGATGAACGTGTAGGCCTGCGTGCCGACGCCCGAATGGATCGACCAGCTCGGCGAGATCACCGCCTGTTCGTTGTGCACGACGACGTGGCGCGTTTCCTGCGGCTCGCCGAGCAGGTGGAACACGGCTGCGTCATCGGCGAGGTTGAAGTAGAAATACACCTCCATCCGGCGCTCGTGCGTATGGCACGGCATCGTGTTCCACAGGCTGCCGGGCTCGAGCTTCGTCATCCCCATCGACAACTGGCAGGTGGGCAGCACGTCGGGCACGATGAATTTGTAGATCGTGCGGCGGTTGCTTGTGGCCGCATCGCCGAGCGTGTCGGGCGACGCCTGCGCGAGTGTGATGGTGCGCGTCGGATACGCGGTGTGGGCCGGTGCGCAGTTCAGGTAGAACTTCGCGGGATGCGCACGATCGTCGCTGCCGAACACGACACCCTGCCCGCCTTGCCCGACGTAGATCGCTTCCTCGGTGCCCACCGCGTGACGCTGCCCGTCGACCTCGACCCAGCCGGGCCCGCCGATGTTGATCGCGCCCAGTTCGCGCCGCGCCAGCAGATGGCTCACGCCCATCGACGCGCCGAGCGATGCGGGCACCTCGACCGGCCGCGTGGCCGGCCACGCGCCGCCGACGACGATGCGGTCGATGTGGCTGTAGGTGAGCGACAGCGCGTCGGGCGCGAAGACGTTCTCGATCAGGAAATGCCGGCGCAGGCCGGCCGTATCGAGCGTCTTCGCGTGTTCGCTGTGGATGCCTTGCCGCACTTCCATGCCGGTTCTCCGTGGGGATGAGTACGCCGCCGGCATGCGCGCCGACGGCGGTCATACGATGAATTGAAGCATAGATTCATGAAATTCGGAACGTCGATCCGAATTTTTCGTTCGGCTCACCGCGCCTGATATTCCCTTTTCAATCATGCATCTATGCCTATCCGGGTATACGACTACCCACCCAATCAATAAAAATGGACCACCGTTCCGATTCGTATCCTATAGTCAGTCAGCAGACATCATTCGACAACGGGACGCATCGACGTCCACGGAGGAGACGTGAAGCTGAAACAGGCCATCGATCGCATCCCCGGCGGGCTCATGCTGGTCCCGATGCTGCTCGGCGCGTGCGTGCACACGTTCGCACCGAACGCCGGGAAGTACTTCGGCTCGTTCACCAACGGCCTGATCGCGGGCACGGTGCCGATCCTCGCCGTGTGGTTCTTCTGCATGGGCGCGACGATCAACCTGCGCGCGACCGGCGTCGTGCTGCGCAAATCGGGCACGCTGCTCGCGACGAAGCTCGTGGTCGCGTGGCTCGCGACTGTGATCGCCGCGCAGTTCATCCCCGACGACGGCATCCGCACGGGCCTGTTCGCAGGCCTGTCGCTGCTCGCGATCACGACGTCGATGGACATGACCAACGGCGGCCTCTATGCGGCCGTGATGCAGCAGTACGGCAGCAAGGAGGAAGCCGGCGCATTCGTGCTAATGTCGATCGAATCGGGGCCGCTCGTCAGCATGCTGATCCTCGGCGCGGCCGGTGTCGCGGTGTTCGAGACGCGGCTGTTCGTCGGCGCGGTGCTGCCGTTCCTGATCGGTTTCACGCTCGGCAACCTCGATGAGGACTTGCGCGAGCTGTTCGGGCGCTGCGTGCATCCGCTGATCCCGTTCTTCGGCTTCGCGCTCGGCAACGGCATCGATCTCAACGTGATCGCGAAGAGCGGGCTGCCGGGCATCGCGCTCGGGCTCGCGGTGATCGTCGTGACGGGTGTGCCGCTGATGCTCGCGGACAAGCTTCTGGGGGGCGGCAACGGCACCGCCGGGCTTGCCGCGTCGTCGACGGCCGGCGCCGCGGTCGCGAACCCCGCGATCATCGGCGAGATGATTCCGAAGTTCAAGCCGATGGTGCCGGCCGCGACGGCGATCGTCGCGACGGCTTGCCTTGTGACGGCGATTCTCGTGCCGATATTGACGGCGATGTGGGCGAAGCGGGCGGCGAGGTTGTCAGGGGCGCCGGTCAGGGTCGCGGCAAGGACGACGCACGGCGGGGCGATCGAGCACGAGGGGCATGTTTGAGGGATGCCGGTTCGAGTCCGGTCCCCGGCACCCGTTTCAAGTCAGTCAATGTTCGATGGCGTAAAAAACCCGGGAAATCGAAGTGTTTCCCGGGTTTTTTGTTCGCCGGTGTTTGCGTGCATTCTGTCGCGCGCTCACGAATCCGGACATTGATGCGCATCCGCCGCATATCGCGTCAGTCGAACGTACGCACCACGGCGGATGCCTTGGTGGCGATCAGCCAGTTGCCCTCTACCTTATGCATGACGAAGTGATCGTTGAACAGCCTGTTTCCGATCCGCACCCGCACGGTAGCTGTTGAAAGGCCGTCCGAGACATGCGCCATCGACAGGATCGCCTCGTCCCTGGGCGCGCCGGTCGATCGAGGACTCTGCCTCCCGTTGACGAGTGCCCCATACTCCTGCGACGACAGGGTGCGCAATTCGCCTTCATCCACCCACTGAATCCGGCAGCTCGGGTGAAAGATCTTGTCGAAGTCACGGCTCTTCGGCTCATAAGCCAAATTGAAATAATCGTCGATCAAAGCGACGACAGCTTGGGTCTGGGTCATGGCTGGCTTTCCTCGGTAGTGAACGGCTCGTATAGTGAGCGATCCTCCCCGCCCTCGGCTACGGCGACCCGGTTATCGCTGCCATTACAGGAACACATGGATCATGGAAGACCTCGATGGAGGGCTCGTCAGCGGCTTGCTCGTTCTGGCAGCCATCGCCGAATCCGGGAGCTTCGGCCGCGCTGCATCGCGTCTGGGCAAGACGCAGCCGGCGGTCAGTCGCGCGATCCAGCGTCTGGAAGACCGCCTGCGCGCGAAGCTCGTGCATCGCACCAGCCGGCACGTCGAAGTGACGGACGCCGGCCATGCGCTGCTGTCAAAGGTGCTGCCGTTACTCCAGGGGATAGAAGAGGCAACCGCCGGCGCCTCTCACCAGACCTCGACAGTCAACGGAACGCTTCGTGTGGCGTGCGATGCCGTGTTCGCCCGCCTCGTGCTCGCGCCGGAGCTGGCCCAGTTCATGAAGGACCACCCTGCGCTTCACGTGAAGCTGGAGACCCGGAACGACCTCCCGGACCTGATCAGCGACGGATTCGATCTCGCCATCCGGTTCGGACCGCCAACCGTTTCAACGCTGGTCTGCCGCAGGCTGTACAGTCCGCGGGTTCTGACCGTGGCCGCGCCGTCCTACCTGGAGCAACGCGGTCGGCCGAGGTCGCCGCAGGATCTGGTCGACGATGGCCATGAATGCATCCTGGCCATCGACCCGGCTACCGGCAGGCCCTTCGATTGGGAGTTCTGGCGTGGCAACGAGAAAGTGAAGGTGGCCGTCAACGGGAAGCTGACGCTCACGGAAGCAGGAACCAAAATCGGTGCCTGCCTTGCAGGCTACGGGATCGCTCAGGTGATCGACCTCGGGATCGACACCCACCTGCGGGCCGGCACGCTGGAGCCGGTTCTGACGGACTGGTGCGACGAGACGTTCCCGCTTTACGTCTACTACCCCAGCCGGAACCACGTGCCGGCCAAGGTCAGGGCGTTCATCGACTTTGTTGTCGGCATGATGCCGGGGCTGCGGTCGAAGGGCGATGATGCTGGCGCTGGCCGGCAGCCGTCAGCGGCGGTGCTCGAAACGTTGCGTCGCGAGTAGCCTTCTTCTTTCCGTCGCGTGCGCTTGTGCCCGCGGGAAGCCGTTCCCGTCGTTCAGCCTCGAATACGTGTCGCAGGCATTGCTGCTACGGCGACGGCATGCCCCGCGGGGTTTCAACCGTGTCGCGGCTCACGGACGCGTAGAACACGCGGAACCACACCCAACAAGCCACAAAGGCTCCGCCAAGAACAACGATCGCCATCATTCCGGACAACACGCCCGCCCCCAGCATGCCGCCAAGCAACTGCACCGCCAAATAGAACACCACCGAGGTGGATGCCATCGCCGCGAGCGACGCGCCCAGCAAACGCCAGCCGTGCAGTCGAACGAGATCACGAGGCAGGCCAAGCTTCGCTCCCGCGAAGACCAGAGCTGCGGGAACCGCAACCGCGCCGACGTAGCCAACCATCATGTGCACGAGGTCGTCGTCAAAATAGTCGAGCAACATCGGCACCGTCGTCGTCATCAAGAGCAGACATACGCTGGCGAACAGCCACGCCGCGAGACCGGCAATGTACCGCGCTGCGCGACCTCGTGGCGCCTCGGGTAACGCATCGTTGCTGAACATGCGCGTGACAAGCCACCACGCAAACCAGGCTACGAGCGCATAAAGAGCGGCACTCACCGGCGCGATGAGGTTCACGACGACCGTCAGATGGGTGCCATTTCTGGCCACACTCAGCACCACCGCCTGGATGATGAATATCTGTGCGATCTGCCAGACCAGCAGGCATAACGCATAGCTCGCGAGCAGCCTCGCGGGGCGACGGAACGCAAGCTGATCACGATGCTCCCCGTGCCATCGAACGATCAGATAAACCAGGCCGGTTCGAAGCACCAGGTTCTCGACGAAACTGGCCAGTTGCAACGCCAGCATCTGGGTGTCTAGCGAGAACCTCGTCAACTGCACGTAGAGGCCGGACAGAAACAGCACCGTGATGATGAACGCTGCGACGAGTGCCGCCGCACCGGGTAACGAGACGGGGCGGGTGGGTGAATTCATGTGGACTCCGGAGTCGATGAGGTAATCAGCCGTGCGGTACCGGGCTTCCGGGAAGCGGTAGTCCGGTCGAGGGATCGAGATGCTTGGCTTTTGCCAATTCTTTGATGAGTTCGTCCGAGGGTTTCGTGGGCGGTGTGGCGGCGTCTTGTTCCTTTTGCCACTGGAATGTGCCGTCCCATGGGAGAAGCTTCGCGGGCGGTAGTGGAGCGATCTTGTCGAGGTCGGGAACCTTGGGGTTACGGCCGTCGTTGTCTCTCAGAAACGCTCCAATCCGCTCATAGCGACGGCTTCGCTCCGCATCCGGCTGTTCGCCCAGTGCATATAGCGGACTCCTCCCTGCCTTCACGTCAAATGATTCTTCAAGAAGCAGTGCAGACTGACTACTTCCTGCAGCGACGCTGATTTGAAATGCTTTGGCCGCATCACTGAATTTCTTGTCGGTCTGAAGACTCACGCCAAGGTAGTTCGCCGCCTCGGCATGACCTTGCTCCGCTGCACATTGAAACATCTGACGGGCGATGTCGGGCGCCGCGTCGGCTGGATCAAGCAAGTTCGCAACGTAATATTGAGCATCGGCGTTGCCCAGATCAGCCGCTTTACGAATATACCGGCGCGCGGCATCTTCATCGCGCTGGAGGCCATAGCCGTTCAGCAGGTAGTGGCCAATATCGTAATAGCCGCTAGCGACACCCGCCGTGATCAACTGCTCTGCAAGATCGACACTCTCCTTCTCGGCGTCAGGTGACGACGCTGCCCCGGACGAAATCAGAATTTGTAGATTGTGATTAGCCTTGTAATGCCCGAGCGCTGCTGCAATCCGGTAGTAGCGAGCGACGTCGTTGAGATCTTTCCGCCCTTCTTTTTTCTCAAGATACCGGGCGTATTGAAATAATTTATCCGCCTCCGGATCGAGAGGGGGCAGATGATCGACCTCGTGCACGCAGGTGAAGGCTAGATTCAGACGTACCGCGCTCACATCAGGTAACGGATTCGCGGCATTTTCGCTCTTCGAGCAAGCTGCCAACAGACACGAAATCAGGAGGACGATACGCGTTCTACGCATGATTGATCGAGCCTGTTTCGCGTGGCCGCAATCGCATGAGCGATTGGCCACGCGGCATGGGTGAATGAGTCGATCAAGCCTGATCAAGGTACGCCACAAGTTCCCACGAAACCTGTTCGACGTGCTGGCGCGTACCCATCATGCTGTCGAGCACCGCCAGCTTTCTCGGTTCATGCACGACGACGGAAGGCAACGCGTCTCCCTTGAGGAACCGACGCTGCGCGTCGCCAACCTGGCCGGTAGTAAGTTTCGCGCACCATACGCCGTCTTCCGGACAAGGTTGGCCGGTGCGCGCAACCGCACCCAACGGCACGCGGGATGCGACGTTTTCCGGTTGCTCGGCCTGTGACGTCTTGTCTGCCGATCCCGGAAGCGGCAACCCGGTCGCGGGATCGAGATGCTTCGCCTTCGCCATCTCGTTGATGAACTCATCCGACGGCTTCTGGGGCGGCGTAGCTGCGTCTTGCTCCTTCTGCCATTGGAATGTGCCGTCCCATTGAGGAAGTTTCGCGGGCGGCAATGGAACGATCTTGTCGATATCGGGAACCTTGGGGTTCCTGGTTTCATTATCGGTCAGGAATTTCCAGATAGCTTCGTAGCGCTTTGATCGCTCGGCGTCCTCCGAGAGGCCCAAGTAATAGAGTTCGTCTTTAGGTGACGAAGAAACAAATCCATTTTTTAAATATGAGGCCGAGGTTATATCCCCAGCTCGTACGCCCGACTGAAATGTTTTCACTGCAAGTTGATAATTTTCCTTCTCCTGAAGATTAATTCCGAGCACTCCGGCAGCTTCGCCATAGCCTTGATCGGTGGCGCACTGTCGCATCTGCCGAGCGATATCGGGAGCCCGATCATGCGGCGCAAGCTGCTCAGCGACGTAGGTTTGGGCCTCAGGATTCCCCAAGTCGGCCGCCTTCCTGAAATACCGCAAGGCCATCTCGGCGTCTTGCTTTAACCCATAGCCAACTTCAAGATAGTGGCCGATGTCGTAATAGCCACCAGGAACGCCATCATTGACTAATTTTTTTGCAAGCTCAATGGTTTCCTTTGCACCGTCCGGGGAATTGGCCATTCCTTGAGAAATCAATTTCTGCGCATTGGCATTAGCTTTATAGTGACCATACGCTGCAGCTATTCGATAGTACCGAGCGATCTCATTGAAATCCTTTGGACCATCAAGTTTCTGCACATACCGCCCATACTGAAACAACTGATCTGCCTTCGGATCAAGTGGTGCAAGGTGTTCGGCTTCATGGGAGCACGTGAATGAAAGATTGGCCCGTACGGCCGACATATCGGGTAGATTCGATTCCACAGAGTCTTCCTTCGGGGTGCACGCGCACGCCAGCAACACGACTGCATAAATTGAAAGCAACTTTCTCATTTTTCAGTCTTTGTAGGTACGTTCGTTTGACATGCGCATGAAACGAACGATCGAAGCGTATGGGGATTTAACGCCACCATCCTGGCGATCCGCATTCTTCTTAATAATATCGGTCCATGTGGTAAAAGCCGCAGCCGGAGCATCCTGCGCACCCTCCTTATTTGTATGCAGGCTCCACAACTGCCGGCGTAGCCTCTTGGTCACGTCACCATTCTCATGACAGATATTGAGTTCGCTATCCGCCTCCATGCTACGTGTGTTGATGTTCGCCGAACCCAGTGTCGTAAACACATCGTCGATCGTCATCAATTTTGCATGAACGTAGACGGGCACCCAGTTGCCCGGCGGGGAATCCGGAGCCACGAGTGTACAGACATGAACCTTGAGGCCATCGTATTCCTTGTTCAGAACAGGCTGCGGCGCACTCTTCATTTGCGATGCAATCGATTCCCGTTGCTGCTTCAGTTGCTCGATTCTCGCCTTCGCATCGGCAACCCGCTTTGCCGAGTCGGGCGAGTCGACGATGCCTTGCACTTCGAACGCCCCAAGCAACGCCTGGTTTGCCTGCGACTGCTGATCCACAACCGCCGCCATCTGATTCTTCAAGTCGGCCTGGCGAGCGTCCTCTTGCTCTAACGTCGCGACACCCGGAATGCTCTGCGCCTTCCCCAACGCGTTCAGCATCCGGTAAGTATTGACGGTCCCGGTTCCGACTGCCTCTTCACCCGAATTCGTGATGGCGAACAGATACAGCGGGCCATCCTTGGTGACGTTGCGTCCCCAAGTGACGTGCTTGGAAGCGACCGCTTTGATCGCATTCGCAAGCGGTGGCCATCGAAAATATTGATTCTGGATAAAAACGTGTTGCGTTGCGTTGTTCACTGCCTGCAGATAAAGCTTCTCGATGTCACGTCGCCCCTTCTGGGACTGTGTGCGCACGATCTGGGCCATCATCGGCGTATCACCGCCCGGATCGTATCGAACCTTGAGGCGATTCTTAAGACCATCCCGTGCCTTGCCAAGACCTTGGCCGGTGGCATCGTCCCATGCCTGGCAGAAGTTCGCATTCAGATACTGCAATACCGGACCGGTCACATAGCTGGAGATGTCCTGCCATGGACTTGGACCATTTCGCCCGGTCGAAGGCGTCTTTGGCTTGTAACTGTGATCATCCGTATCCCAATACTGATCGAGCATGTTATGTCCCATCACAAAGCCGACGGCATTCTCCGGGTCCTCATAATCGACAAGCACCATCTTTTGGTGATGTGTCGGAATTCCCGCACCCATGCCAACACTGTTCATCGCCTTGGTTTCGAGGTCACGGTCCTTGTCTTTCCCATGCCAGAAAGTACGCCATGCAATCTCCGCCCGATTGGCGGGACTGAAACCCCGAGTGGCGAAGTCGACATTCTTTAGCGCGTGGTCTTTGTAGTACAGCGCACGCGCTTTTTCATAGGCCAGTTTCGCCACGGGCTTCAGGGGCATCACGGGCGACACCAGTGAATGGCTTGTTACGTTATTCAAGTCAGCGCGCCAATACCATTCCGCGTCGAATTTTCTTTCTTCATCAGTTTGATAGTCACGGGACAACATCGTGCTCCGGCGATAGGTGTCGTCAGATATATGTTGCTTCAACCCGGTCACCACGTCGTAGCCCGGCATGTTGTTCTCACCCAATTCGGTGAGGTACAACGGGTCCCGCCAACACAGCAATCGGATCTTGACGCCTTTCTGCCCCTTCTGCTCAAGCAGCTCTCCGATCCGAAGTGATTTGCCGTCGCGCTTGAAATACATGGACGGCTGAAATCCCCAGCAAATGATGTCGATGGTGTGCTGTGCTTTCATGAGCACATCGTAGAGCATCTCAAATGCTTCTTTACCGTTTACCAAGGGCCTGAATGTCGCTTGCTTCGCCGCGTATTCGGTAAATTGCAGAAACCATGGCAACGTCGCCGTCGCGTTCGACGTGTGATTCAGAGCCAGCGGCGTAGTGAAGGTATTGTTCGGCATTGCCATGAGCTATGCGTCCGAAGAAGGGTTAAGCAGATCGTTGTACTGTTGTCGGTGGACGGCCCGATCGGGAGCGGCTTCGTCGTCGGGCGCACTCTCAAGGAACTGAAACCCCTGATTGGCGAGCTTCCCATTCGCCGCATCCCGATACTCCCCCGGCACCGGAATCTCGTGCTTTACGCCGTTCGCCATCTCCAGCGTGTACTTCTGCGTGGTGACCTGGTGATCGATCGGCAACTGCCCCGTCTTGTCGAACACGCCCTGCTTGACCAGCGCTCCGTCTGCGTAAAGCTTGTACGGCATGCCCACCGGAACGACACTGGTCGCGGACGGCGACGCCATCGTATTCAGCATCAGCCGTCGCGTCGGCAGATCCTTGAATGCGGGATTGGTCACATCCATGCTCGTCGGACCGCTGAACGCATGCTGCGCCCCCTTGACGTCGATCTTGCCGGGCGCATGAATCTCGATGTCGCCGCCTTTGAGCCGGATGTACGCACCGCCCGACGTCAGCAGGATCTCCTGCTGTGCCGATGCCTGAATCTTCTCGGTCACGGACGCCAGCAACAGCGACTTCTGCGCCGTCACTTCGACATTGTCCGCGTGGGTCTGAACCTCGATCTTCCCCTTCGCCGCAAACAGCTTCATCCCGGCGTTCTGCACGAACAGGCTCAGTTTCTCCGTAATGCTGGCGACGAGCGACTTGCCGGTCGCAACGTGCGTGCTTTGCCCGCTGACGATATTGACGTGCTGATCGGCTGCAACGTGCGTCGACTTCTGCGTCGACAGGCCGATGCCTGCGGGCGCGGCAACCAGGATCACGGGCTGCTTGAACGCGCCGGCGTCGCCCGTCCCTCCACCGGCGGTCACACCGCCACCACCCGTCGCACCCGACTCGTTGTGCTGCGCCGCATCCGCAAACGCCTTGAAGGTGTCGTGGCCATCCTTCAGGCTTTCCGCCTTCGACGTTTCGCTTGCCTGCGACAGGCCATCGAGGATATTCGCCGAGCCGTTCAATTGACGCGTCGCCAACGTCGTATCGAGCGGCTGACTGGCGACCGGGTGCGTCGTGACGAACAGCCCTCGCCCGGCCCGCAGCGCACCGTAGGCGTCCGAACTCAGATCGAAACCTTTACCCAGGTAGCTGCCCCGTGCGTTGTCGCTCTGGTCGATCAGGTAGCCCAGATGCAACGCGGCATTCGTGCTGCTGCTATACAGGTGCACGCGGTTCTGGCCCGTCGAGTCGTCCATGACCATCTGGTTGTACCCGTCCCCGGAGAATTCACGGGACCGGTAACCCGACAGCAGGGCGTTCGAATGCCATCGCGGCTTCGCGCCCCCGTTGTACACCCGGTGTAGCGCAATCGGACGATCGATGTCGTTCCCAATATGGCCAATCAGCAGTTCCTCGCCCGCGCGCGGCATGTGAACGCCGCCGTACCCGTCGCCGGTATCGGATTGCGCGACACGCACCCAGCACGAAGCGCGCTCGTCGCCTTCGTTGTGCCGATCCCAGATGAACAGCACCTTGATCCGGTTCAGGTCGTCGGTATATGCCTGCTCCCCCTTCGGACCGGCAACAATCGCCGATTCGAGCTTCGCTTCGGGTTTCCGGTGTTCGAGTGGGCTGTGATACGGAACCGACGTGCGTTGCGCTTCGATGGCCACTCGATAGAAGCCCGTCGAGCCATCGGCATGCGACACGGCGAACACCTTGTCCGTGTCGTCCGCATCGGCCTGCTTCACTGCCTGATAGAGGCTATGCGGGTAATTCGCTTCGTGCCCGGAAAGCGGAACGTTGTTGACGATGATCCACTCGACCTCGATCACCGCGAACTCCCGATGGTCAGCCGCGTCCTGATCATGCTCGGGATGTCCGGTCAGCGTGAATCGCCGCCCCGCATCGATGCGGCGCACCCCGCCGACACCGTCGTAGCGCTTGGCCTGCGACTCCCATTCCTCCATGCGGATCTTGCTGAGATGGTCGCCACGCTCCTGTTCGGGGTACGTATAACCGCCCGTGTATTCATACACCTCGGCCTGCGACGGGAGGTCGCCCTGATTGGCCATCGTGGGAACCGACGTCGCCTTCGGATTGGCTGGCGTGGCCGGATTCTTGTAGTCGAACGTTCGCGTCGACAGCAGGACGGACTGCAACGACCGGGTTCCTGCCCACTGCGTAAACGCGTCCACTTCGCCATGAACGCTCGCGCGGGAAAATTCGACCGTTGCCGGCGCAAGCGGCTCGAGCGTCTGAAGTCGATCGGTAATCACCAGCGTATGGGATTTGCCGTCCTGCGCCTGTTTCCAGATGCCGTACAGGCCCTCGGATTCGAGAAGCCGATGCACGAAATTCCAGTCGGTTTCGTCCTGACGGCAGTAGGAGCGTGAAGGCAGCGGTTGCGACAATTCAAAGCGATACATCCCGCGTGCCTGCGGATGATCGTTGAATACATCGGCAATGATCGCGTCGACGCTTTTGTCTTGCCAGTGGCGCTGGTCGCGGCGGAATTTCAGAAAATGCAGCCACGACGAGAAACTGAGCTGGTAACACGCGAGGCCACCGTCCACGCCGAGTTTTCTCGCGGTATGAACGTAGCCGTGGTGAGGAAGATAGGTCTTGTCGGTCTGCTGGATCCACAGCGTGATCGGCTGCGAAATCAGTGTCTTGAGCTGGACATCGTTCGACGTCGACACGCAGTCGATCATGAACAGGTAATCTCGACCGATGCGGGACTGCCCAACTACCCGGTGGGGGATCAGAACATTGCTGCCAAGCGGGGTATCAAGCTTGAGAAGTCGCTCCTGCTGAGCCAGCCCTCCCGTGATCGCCGCAATCATGCCGTGCGCATCCATAGCGCCTCTCTCAGAATTATGTTGTTCTTGGTTCGCGATTCTACGAATGACGATTCTGTGACGTCAATCGGGTGGAATTCAAATAATTGAAAACTGTAATTATTCATTCATCCATATGAATGGCTTTAGTAATTTAACCCTGCTGCTCCGAACATCCCATTCGCACCTGTATCCCGGCAGCACGGTGACGCTTGGCAATGACGCGCCGCACCATGCGACGCCGCATCCCGCCGTCATCGAATTCGCGGACGGATCCGGCGCCACCGCCACGCTTTCCCGCGTCGACGACAAAGCGCTCGAACTCGCCGTCGACGAATACGTCACGCAGAAGCGCCACAAGGTCAGCGCGCGCCGCTGGCTGCTGCGGCCTGTCGATACCACGCGCACGGCATGGCGTGTCGCCGAGCGGCTAGCCGCCGCCTGACGTTCGCTCCGCACGACGCCCGCCAACTGCGATGCTCGCCCCCTGCGCCCTGTTATGATCGTTCGCCTCGCGTCCCCTGTCGGCCCCTCGCAGAAGAGGTGACCGAACAGCCTCCCCATCGGCGCGAGCACCGGCAGCACCCAAGAAAAGCAACCGAGAGACGACGGGACCCCACGCGTACCCGCCACATCGTTCCGATCCGGCCGTGCGGACTTCCGGTCCGCCATCAGGAGACATCGCCATGAATTTCAACCTGCGTGTCGGGCGTACCTGGGATACCCAGATCGCCGCCATTCGCGACGCCGTTACCGAAGACACCAACCTGATTCGCTACGACAACACGTCGTACCGGATCTGCTCGAACGCGTTGCCGCCTTCCTTCACGATCAGCGTGCTCCCCAGCACCGTCAGCCCGCCGCTCGTGCTGAACATGCGCACGCGCGACCTGTACGTCGAGCTGATTGGCGGCCATCCGTTCGAGAACTACTCGCACAACCTCGACAGGATGCCGTTCGAAGCAACCGCCACCAGCGGCGGCGACGCGGAGCGCGGCTTCTCGCTCGACAGCGCGATTCGCGGCCTGCTGCGCACACAGGGCGGCGACAAACGCATGCTCAGGCCCGACGACCGCTTCCTCGCGCAATCGCTCGTCGTGTTCTGCGTGGCCGAATCGCTGCGGTTCGACAAGATCGCGACCGAACTCGGACAGTTCTTCCGGTCGTCTTACGACCCGAACCATCCGGAAATCGGCAATTTCCTGAAAGGGGCAGCGCGGATCCGGTACCTGCAATCGTGGCTGCAGATGGCGAAGAACTGGGAAAAAACGACCAAGGACGTCTTCGACGGCATCCCCGACAAGATGCGCGAGATCGTCGTCCAGCCGCGCAGCCGGTTGTCCCCGGCCGACCGGCAAGCGTCCGCGCGCGTCGACTTCGCCAGGTTCGGCGACGTGACGCGGTCCATCGCGCCGGGCATGCGGGTACTGATGCGGCCGTCGTGATACGGTGACGTCGTGACGCTCTCGCGGCCGGCGCCTGCGGATCGCCCGCCCAAGCGCTAAAATCCGCCGCCTGAGCATCCACGACGAGCAAGCGTTTTGACGGCGTTCGAGCAGGGCTTCATCCTTACCCGCCACTGGCGGGACACCGCATCCGGCATCGAGATCGAGTTCTGGCTGGCAACCGAACACGGTCCGCGCCGCGTGCGGTTGCGCCCGCAGGAAGCCGTCGCCTTCATTCCGGCCGAACAGCAGGCGCTCGCCGAACGCGCGCTGGCCGGCGAGCGCGAGGCCGAGTTGCGCCCGCTCGCGCTGCGCGACTTCCGGCAGCGCCCGGTGGTCGGCCTCTATTGCAAGCGCTATCGCCATCTGTCCGGGCTGCAGAAGCGCCTGGCGGCCGCCGGCGTCGACGTCTACGAAGCCGACGTGCAGCCGCCCGACCGCTACGCGATGGAGCGCTTCATCACGGCGTGCGTGCAGTTTCGCGGACAGCCCGATCGCGACGGCACGCTGACCGGCGCCGAACTGAAAACCGCGACCGGCTATCGCCCGGCGCTGCGCTGCGTGTCGCTCGACATCGAAACCAGCGTCCACGGCGAGCTGTATTCGATCGCGCTCGAAGGCTGCGGACAACGGCAGGTCTACATGCTCGGCCCGCCGAACGGAGAAGACAGCGACGCAGCAGGCGCGATCGACTTCCGTCTCGACTACTGCGACAGCCGGCCCGCGATGCTCGCGCGGCTCAACGAATGGTTCGACGAGCACGATCCCGATGCGGTGATCGGCTGGAACCTCGTGCAGTTCGACCTGCGCATCCTGCATACGCATTCGGAGCAATACGGCATCCCGCTGAAGCTCGGGCGCGGCGGCAGCGTGCTCGACTGGCGCGCGCACGGCCAGCAGCCCGACCACTTCTTCGCGGGCGCGGCCGGCCGGCTGATCCTCGACGGCATCGACATGCTGAAATCCGCGACGTGGACGTTCCCGTCGTTCAGCCTCGAATACGTGTCGCAGGCGCTGCTCGGCGAAGGCAAGTCGATCGACAATCCGTATCAGCGGATGGACGAGATCCAGCGCCGCTTCGATCACGACAAGCCGGCGCTCGCGCGCTACAACCTGAAGGACTGCGAGCTCGTCACGCGCATCTTCGACAAGGCCGACCTGCTGTCCTTCGCGCTCGAACGCGCGAGCGTCACGGGCCTCGCGGCCGATCGCACCGGCGGGTCGGTCGCGGCGTTCACGCACCTGTACCTGCCGCGCATGCACCGGCTCGGCTATGTCGCGCCGAACCTCGGCGACGTGACGGGGCAGAACAGCCCCGGCGGCTTCGTGATGGATTCGCGCCCGGGGCTGTACGACTCGGTGCTCGTGTTCGACTACAAGAGCCTCTATCCGTCGATCATCCGCACGTTCCTGATCGATCCGGTCGGGCTGATCGAAGGGCTCGCGAATCCCGGCGACGACGCATCGGTGCCCGGCTTCCTCGGCGCGCGTTTCTCGCGCACCGCGCACTGCCTGCCCGATGTCGTGCGCCACGTATGGGAAGGCCGCGACGACGCGAAGCGGCAGCGCAACGCACCGCTGTCGCAGGCGCTGAAGATCATCATGAATTCGTTCTACGGCGTGCTCGGCTCAACGGGCTGCCGTTTCTTCGACCCGCGCCTCGCGTCGTCGATCACGATGCGCGGGCACGAGATCATGCACCGCACGCGCGAGCTGATCGAAGCTCAGGGTTACGAAGTGATCTACGGCGATACCGATTCGACGTTCGTGTGGCTCGGGCGCGCGCACGACGACGACGAAGCCGGCACCAAGGGCCGCGCGCTCGTCGAGCACGTGAACCGCTGGTGGCAGGCGCACCTGCGCGACCGCTTCGGGCTCGAGAGTGCGCTGGAGCTGCAATACGAGCGGCACTACCGCCGCTTCCTGATGCCGACCGTGCGCGGCGCGGAGGAAGGCAGCAAGAAGCGTTACGCGGGCCTCGCGGCGGCCGCCGACGGCGGCGAGGATCTCGTCTTCAAGGGGCTCGAAACGGTGCGCACCGACTGGACGCCGCTCGCGCAGCAGTTCCAGCGCGAGTTGTACCGGCGCGTGTTCAGCCGCGAGCCGTACCAGGATTTCATCCGCGACACCGTGCGGCGCACGCTGGCCGGCGAATTCGACGACCAGCTCGTCTACCGCAAGCGCGTGCGCCGGCCGCTGCGCGAGTACGAGCGCAACGTGCCGCCGCACGTGCGCGCGGCGCGGATGGCCGACGAGTTCAACCTCGCGCAGGGCCGGCCGCTGCAGTATCAGCGCGGCGGCTGGATCAGCTACGTGATGACGACGGCCGGCCCCGAGCCGCTCGAAACCATGCGCTCGCCGATCGACTATGCGTTCTACCTGAGCCGTCAGTTGCAGCCGGTGGCCGACGCGATCCTGCCGTTCCTGCGCGACGATTTCGAGCGCGTGATCTCCGGGCAGGGGCAGCTGTTCGGCGACTGACGGAACGCCATCCGGCCTGTCCGGTTGCGCGTACAACCGATTCCCGTCACGCAGCGCATCGCGCACTCGCGATCGGCCTGCCGATTCGTCGCGTCCGCATCGATCGGCATTCTGACGCCCCGGCACGCCGCACGATAAGTAAAACCGATTGCCCCGGTCGGAAATCCGACTTGGACGCCGCGCGCGCCGCAGCGCACAATTCCGGGCATCGCAATCGAATGAAACCCTGATCCTTCGTACCCGAGTTTCCGTGGCACCCGCCGTCCCCCCAACGTGTGGCCATGTGCTTGAATAAAAAGGAAAAGGCGCGCACTCGTGCTTGACATGCCTGCCACCACACCCCGTTTCGCGTGGAGATCCTGTTCCATGCAACCCGCCTCCCTCCCGCGCGGCACACGCCGCACAACGGCACTGCACGACATGACGTGCGGCGCACCGCGTCCCGCGCCCTAGCGCAATCGCCGCAACCCCTTCGTCAGTCTCGCCAAAGGAACCCGACGTGTCGCAAGCCACTGTCGCGCCGCTTCGGCCGCGCGACCCATTCTCCATCGATCCGAGAAAGCTCCTGTTCTCGATCAGCACGTTTATCGCGGCCGCACTCGTGCTGCTGATCTCGTTCACGGTCAGCTTCCCGCGCCCGTGGTGGGCGCTGCTGACCGTCTATGTGACCGCGCAGCCGATGGCCGGCGCGTTCCGCCCGAAGACGATCTACCGGCTCGCGGGCATCGCCGCGGGTGCGGTGGTGACGGTCGCGGTCGCACCCAATCTGCAGAACTCGCCGGTGCTGCTGGTGCTGTGCCTCGCGCTGTGGATCGGCTTCTGCATCTATCTCGCGGTGCTCGACCGCACGCCGCGCGCGTTCCTGTTCCAGATGGCCGCGTTCAGCTCGGCCGTGATCTGCTTCCCGTATCTCGACGATCCGACCAACATCTTCATCACCGCGGTGTCGCGTGTCGAGGAAATGACGGTGGCGATCCTGTGCGTGACGATCACGCACATGCTGCTGAAGCCCGCGAACAGCCGGCCGGTCATCCACGAACGTGCGCTGTCGTTTCTCGGCGATGCGTGCCGCTGGACAGCCGAAGCGTTCGGCACGCATCACACGCGGCTCGAGCACGAGCATCGCCGCAAGCTCGCGGCCGACGTCACCGAACTCGGGATGATCGCGACGACGCTGCCGTTCGACCAGCGCTTCGCGCTCGCCACGCGCGATACGGTCACAGCCTTGCAGCATCGCCTCGCGGCGTTGCTGTCGATCGCGTCGGCCGCCGCGAACCGGCTCGACCAGTTGCGTTCGCTGAACGCGGTCGATGCGCACACCACCGCGCTGGTCGATGCGGTGATCGACGACCTGCATGCGTCGCAGGAAGTGGGAGACGCGCTCGACGTCGGCCTCGCCGCGCGTTGCCGGGCGCTGGCCGCCGAGCGCCTGGCCGATCCGGCCTGGACGTCGCTGCTCGCCGCCAACCTGTTCGACCGCACCGCCGAATTCATCGACACGCTGCACGCGGCCCGCGGGCTCGTGCGTACCTTCGCGGAAAGCGATGCCGAGCTCGAACGCCACCTGCCGCTCGCCGACGGCACGCGCCGCTTCAAGCTCGCGCGCGATCACGTGCTCGCGCTGCTCGCGGGTGCCGCCACGACCACCGCGATCATCCTCTACTGCGCGGTGTGGATCCTGCTCGCCTGGCCAAACGGCTCGGCGACCGCCGCGTTCGCCGCGCTCGTCACCTGCTCGTTCGCCGCACAGGACGATCCCGCGCCGGTGATCGGCCGCTACCTCGTCTCGACGCTCGTCACCTTTCCGCTCGCCGCGCTGTACCTGTTCGTGATCCTGCCGCGTGTCGACGGCGCCGGGATGCTGATCCTGACGCTGGCACCGGCCTTGATCTGGATGGGCTACATCCAGGCCGATCCGGCGCGCACCGCGCGCGCCCTCCCGATGCTTTCCTGTTTCATCGTCGCCATGGGCTTTCTCGATCGCTTCCAGGCCGATTTCGCGCTGTTCCTCAATACGGGGCTCGCGCAGGTCGGCGGCATCGTCACGACGCTCGTCGTGACCAAACTGTTCCGCTCGGCCAGCACGCGCTGGACCGCCTACCGGATCGTGCGCCGGAACTGGGCCGATCTCGCGCAGATGGCCGACCCGCACCGGCCGCTCGACGCGCCGGCCTGGACCGCGCGCGCGGTCGACCGGCTCGGCCAGGTCGCCGCGCGCATGGCATTCGCGAATCCGGGCGATGCGCTGCATGCGGTCGACGGGTTGAGCGACCTGCGGATCGGCCGCAACATCATCCAGGTGCGTGAAGGACTCGACCGGAGCGATGCGCAGACGCGTGTCGCGATCGAGGCCGCGCTCGAAGCCGTGTCGGCGCTCTATCGCGCCCGCGCCGATGCACACCATCCGGTTCCCGCCACCGCCGCGCTGATGCGCACGCTGAACCGCGCGATCGGCGCAGCCGCGCGCAATACGACCGGCCGCGACGACGCCACGCTGCTCGCGCTCGTCGGCATGCGCTGCAACCTGTTCCCGCATGTGCAACTCGTCGAAGGGGCGGCGCGATGATCGAAGAGATCCACATTTTCGGCATCTACCTGCCTTCCGCGCTGGCGTGGGCCGTCGTCGCGCTGCTCGTCACGTTCCTGTTGCGCGGCGTGCTGCATCGCCTGCCGCTACGCGTGCTGCTCTGGCAACCGGCGCTGCTCGAACTGGCCGCCTTCTTCGTGCTCTGGTGGGGCATCGCCCGCCTCGCCGACGCGTATTTCCCGTATCGCCTCCTTTCCTGACCATGAAGCGAATCATTCCCCTGCTACGCACCGTGCTGACGGTCGCGATCCTCCTCGGCATCCTCGGCGCGATCTACGGGCTGTGGGTCCGCTACCAGATCGAACCGCTCACGCGCGACGGCAAGGTGCGCTCGGACGTGGTGCCGATCGCCCCGGACGTCAGCGGGCTCGTCACCGACGTGCGCGTCCACGACAACCAGACGGTGACGAAGGGCCAGGTTCTGCTCGTGATCGACCCGTCGCGCTACCGGATCGCACTCGAACAGGCCGACGCGAACGTCGCGAGCGAACAGGCCGAGCTCGACGAAGCGATTCGCGAGGACCGCCGCAATCGCGCGATGCCGGACGTGGTCGCCGAAGAGTCGACCCAGCAGGGCACGACACGCGTCGAGAAGCTGCGCGCCGCGCTCGCGCAGGCCCGCTCCGCCCGCAACCTCGCCGCGCTGAACCTCGACCGCACGCTCGTCCGCGCGCCGATCGACGGCACGGTGACCAACGTCGGGCTGCTGCCCGGCGCGTACCTGAACGCAGGCAAGGGCGCGATGGCGCTGGTGAACGACGCGTCGCTGCGCGTCGAAGGCTACTTCGAGGAAACCAAGCTGCCGGCGATTCATGTCGGCGATCCGGCCAGCATCTACCTGATGGGCGTCGCGAGCGAGATCCGCGGCCACGTGCAGAGCATCGCCGGCGGCGTCGAGGACCGCGAGCGAGCGGGCGGCGACGCCCAGCTCGCGAACGTGAACCCGGCGTTTACGTGGGTGCGGCTCGCGCAGCGCATCCCGGTGCGGATCGCGATCGATTCGGTGCCGCCGGGCGTGCGGCTCGTGCCGGGGCAAACCGCATCGGTCGAGATTCATGCGCGCGCCGGCGACGTGACGGTGCACCGGAGCCTGCCATGGTAAGCCTGCGTACGACCGCCATCGCGGCGCTGTGCATCGTGCTCGCCGCGTGCGCGGAGGTCGGCCCCGACTATCGCGTTCCGTCGAACGCACTCGTCAACGCACCGGCCGCCAACCATGCGTTCGTTGCAGGAGCACCGGTCGCGTCGAACGATCCGCTGCCCGACCGCTGGTGGCGCCTCTACAACGACCCGGCGCTCGACGGCCTGGTCGAACGGGCGCTGGCGAGCAACGTCGACCTGCGCGCCGCGCAGGCGAACCTCGAACGCAGCAATGCGCTGCTCGCGGCGACGCGCACGGCGCGCGAGCCGAGCGTCGGCATCGATGCGTCAACCAACTACACGCAGCAATCGGCGGCGGCGGTCCTGTCGCATGTCGAGCCGCCGCGGCACGAGATCTACAACATCGGATTCGAGATGAGCTACGACCTCGACCTGTTCGGCGGGATCCGGCGCGGGATCGAAGCGGCGTCCGCCGACAACGAGGCCGTCGCTGCTGCACGCGATCTCGTGCGCGTGAACGTCGGTGCGGAAGTCACGCGCGCGTATTCGGACCTGTGCAACGCCGGCAACCAGATCGACACGTTGCAGCGCTCGATCGACGTCCAGCAGCGCCGCCTCGCCCTCACCCGCCAGCTGATCTCGAACGGGCGTGCGCCGACCTTCGAGCAGCAGCGCGACCAGGGGGGCATCGAGAACAGCCGCGCGCAGCTCGCGCCGCTGCGGGCACGCCGACTGAATGCGGCGTTCCGTCTCGCGACGCTCACCGGCCAGCCGCCGGAAAACTACGATCGCGCGCTGCTGTCGTGCAACAAGCCGCTCGAACTGTCGAAGCCGATTCCGTCCGGCGACGGGCGCGCGTTGCTGCAGCGCCGGCCCGACGTGCGCGCGGCCGAGCGCCGGCTCGCCGCATCGACCGCGCGCATCGGCGTCGAAACGGCCGCGCTGTATCCGGACATCCGGCTCGGCGCGAGCATCGGTTCGACCGGCGGCGCCGCCGCGTTCTTCACGCCGCTGACGAACCGCTTCGCGGTCGGCCCGATGGTCACGTGGAATCTCCATCGCAGCACGATCCGCGACCGCATCGCCGCCGCGCAGGCCGACAGCCGCGCGAGCCTCGCACACTTCGACGCGACCGTACTCACCGCGCTGCGCGAAACCGAGACGTCGCTCGACACCTACGCGGGTGCGCTCGACCGGCTGCAGCGCCTCGAGGCGTCGCGCGACGCGGCACGCGACGTGATGGCGCGCACCGAGGAACTGCGGCGCGGCGGGCGGATCGGCGGACTCGCGGCGCTCGACGCCGAGCGCACGTGGCTCGCGGCCGAAACGGCCGTTGCGGCGGCCTCGCAGGAAGTGAACAACGACCAGATCGCCACGTTCCTCGCACTCGGAGGCGGCTGGCAATGACGAACCACGAGAGCGTCGCCGAATCCCCGGCGCCATCCCGATCCGCAGCCCGCCTTCCGGCGCATAATGGCGGGATGCCGGACCCATGCGCCCCGCGACCCATTCCGCGAAAAATGAAGTTCACCCAACGCAGCCCGCTGCTCCGCAACATCAGCTACCTGCTCGCAATCGATGAGCACCGCAATTTCACGCGCGCGGCGGAAGCGCTCAGCGTGTCGCAATCGGCGTTGTCGCAGAAAGTGCGCCAGCTTGAAGACGAGCTCGGCGCGCAACTGTTCGACCGCAGCGGACGCATGGTCCAGCTCACCGATTTCGGCAGCGTCTACCTCGAATACGTGCGCCGCGCGCACAACGACCTGCTCACTGCGCAACGCGCGCTGCACGACGTGCACGACCTGTCGCGGGGCACGCTGCGGATCGCCTTCACGCCGACCTTCACCGAGTATCTCGTCGCGCCCGTCATCGAGCAGTTCCACGAGCGTCATCCGGGCATCGTGATCGAGATGACCGAGATGTCGCTCGATGCGGTGGAAGCCGCGCTCGGCGACGACCAGGTCGACCTCGCGTTCGGGTTCGTCGATGTGCGCAACGACGAAATCGAGGCCGAAGCGCTGTTTCCCGAGCGCCTGATGCTCGTGGTCGGCCGCTCGCATCCGCTGACCGCCCAGCGCGAGCCCGTCACGCCCGTGCAGCTCGCCGACACGCCGCTCGCGCTGCTGACAACGAGCTTCGTGTCGCGCTTCTATATCGACAGCTATTTCCAGACGTACGACATGCAACCCGATGTCGCGTTGCAGGCGAATTCGATCAGCGCGGTACTGAAGATCGTGAGCCGCGGCAAGATCGCGACGATCCTGCCCGGCACCATCGAGTTCGAGCATCGCGACTTGCAGTACGTGCCGCTCGATCCGCCCTTCCCGGTGCGGACCGTCGCGCTGCTGCGCCGCAAGGGCGCCTATCGCACTGTCGCGTCCACCGCCTTCACCGGGCTGGTTCGCGAGATGCTCGAGCACGGCAGCCTGGCATCGCTGCGCACGCTGACGACGCTCGACCAGGCCTGACCTTGCGGGGTGCGTCGTCGGCCTGACGACGCACCGGCATACTCCCCGCACCCGCACCCCGCACCGTCGCCCGCATGACGCGCGCGCCGTCCGTTCGCCGCGCGCCGATCGTCGTTCATTTTGATTCGCAATCCATAGTGAATGGATTCCGATCCGGACGAGCCATCGCTTTGCCTTATCGACAGGATCGGAAATTCGCCTTGGACGCGATCAGGGTTTTCCTTCATTCTTTCTCTATCGATTCCAGGTGAATCGGTCGCGCCGAATCCCGGCGTCGAGTCCCCGGCGCTCATGTCGCAAGCACCTTCCGCATGACGCCGGCCAGACTCGACGGAAGGTTCGACACACTCCGGCATACCAGGTCGATCCGGAAGCATCTATTTATTATCGGAATCCTAAATGTCAAAATCCATCTTGCCCCGTCTCGCCCTTGCATTGATCGTTTTCTCCGGCGCAGCCGCCAGTGCCTGCGCGCAGCAGCAACCGGCTCCGCCGGCGGTTCCCCAGGCATCGCAACCCGCCGCCGGGTCTTACACCGCGCAGCTCGCCGCACGCTCGAGCGACGACAAGGGCACGCATGCCGCCGCCGCGACCCGGGCCGTCGTACCGCTACGCGTTGCACCGGCAAGCCATCCGGCCGCGCCGGATGCCGACTGCGTCGGCCCGGTGAGCTTCTGCAACGTCTACTTCGGCAGCTGACCCCGCGGCGTCATCCGGCCCGCTGCGGAAGCGCCCGGCAGGCCACGCCCCTCCCTTCAACGCCTCCCCGGAAACCGACGTGAATCATCTGTTCAGTGCGATGCGGGTCTTTCTCAAGGTTGCAGACACGCACCATTTCTCTCATGCGGCCAACCAACTGAACCTTTCGCCGTCGCTGGTGACGCGCTATGTCGGCGATCTCGAATCGCACCTCGGCGTCAAGCTGCTGCAACGCTCGACCCGCAAGACGGTGCTCACCGAGATCGGGGTCCGCTACGCGGAAGGGTGCCGCGCGCTGCTGACGGGTCTCGCCGAAATCGAATCGCGCGCCACGCAGGAATCGAGCCGGATCGCCGGCGACCTGAACGTCGTCGTGCTGCACAGCGTGATGTCGCCGGAACTCGCCGGCCTGTTCGCCGACTATCAGGCGCGCCATCCTGACGTGTCGCTGCACATCACGCTGACCGAATCGGAAGTCGACCTGCTCGGCGGCGGATTCGACGTCGGCATCGTCGCCGACACGATGATCACGTCGGTGTCCGTCGTATCGCGCACGCTTGTCCATGCATCGCTCGTCGCCGTCGCGTCGCCGGCCTATCTGCTGAACGCGGCAACGCCGCGCCGGCCGGTCGACCTGGCCGCGCACCGGATCGTCGGCCTGGCGGCCAGTGCGCGCGCCTACCGGTGGGCCGGCCCGAACGGCACGATCGACGCGATCGCACTCGACGCGCCGATCACGGTGAACAGCGCACTGATGCAACGCCAGCTTGCGCTGGCCGGCAGCGGTATCGCGCTGCTGCCCGAGTACGTGGTCGCGAACGATCTGCGCATCGGCACGCTGACCCGCGTGGTGGACGACTACCGGATCGTGAACGACAGCGTCACGGTGTCGCTCGTGTATCCGGGCCGCGAATTCCTGCCCGGCAAGGTCCGCGCGTTCGTCGATCTGGCGACCGCGCGCTTCAGGCTGCCGTCGCTCGCCGTACCGCGGTCGTCCGCTGCCGTCCATGCCGGCGCGGCGATCGCTGCGATCGCCGATGCCTGATCGCATCGATGCGCGCGTCGCTCACCGTCGCTCATTCCGAAACACCGCTCGCCGGGAATCGCCGTGTATCCGGCGGTTCCGGGCTCCTGAACCTGCCCCATCGGTCCGGCCCGACACCGTCGCGCCGAACCGCAATGAAACCCTCTGAGGAAATCATGAAATCCATCATCGTCACCCTCGCCACCGTCGCCGCTACCGCCACCGTTCTCCTCGCCGCACCGTCCGCGTCGTACGCGCAGTCGTCGCAGTCGACGCTCACGCGTGCGCAGGTGCGCCAGGAGCTGCTCGACCTCGAATCGGTCGGCTACGACCCGTCCGCCGGCGACGGCGGCAACTATCCGGACGACATCGTCGCCGCGCAGGAACGCCTGGCCGCGAAGCGCGTCGCCGAACGCAAGCGCACCGAAGCGGCCTACGGGTCGAGTGGCGCGCCGGGCACGTATTCGGGCGCACCGGCGGTGGCAGCGGTGAAGCGCTAGCGTGCGGCCGGTCGCTGCGGGGGCAGCATGCCCGTCCGGGCTGCCCCGCGGCACATCCGGCTAAAATACCGGCCTGCTGCGCGTCCTGCCGCGGCCGGAGGACATCAATCATGACCGCACGTCGCGGAACAGCGGTCGCCATCGCGCCCGGCCACGAGACAGCCAGCCTGTCGAAAGCCCAGAAAGCGTTCAATGCGCTCGTCCAGCAGATCGAGAAGCGGCGCGAGCGGCTCGGCGCGTGGGAAGCCGCGATGCCGGTCTTCCAGAAGAAATTCGTCGACGAGCTGTTGCCGCTCGAACAGACGTCGACCGCACTGCGGATCCGGTTGCTCAATCAGCTCGACGACGCGTACCTGCAAAAAGGCTTGAGCAAGGCCGAGCAGCACACCCTCTCCGGGATGATCGCCAACATGGCGCGCGACCTGCTCGACTTCAGCGACGATGCGCAGTTGAAGGCCATCCACGACCGGCACAGCGCCGCCGATCACGGCAGCAACGCAGCGGACGAGCCGGAACCGAAGGCGGAACCGGAATCGACGCCCGGCGTGGCCGCGGAAGACGATCTCGACGCGCTGTCGCCCGAAGAACTCATGGCGCGCATGCAGGCCGAACTGGACGAGCAGTTCGAGCGGGACATGGCCGAGCACGCGGCCCGCGAGGCACAGCGCGCCAAGCGCAAGAAAGCGCCCCGGCAATCGGCCGCGCTGGCGAAGCGCGAAGCCGAGCAGGCCGAAGCGAGCCGCTCGATCCGCGAGGTCTATCGCAAGCTGGCGAGCGCGCTGCACCCCGATCGCGAAACCGATCCCCGGGAACAGGAACGCAAGACCGTGCTGATGCAGCGGGTCAACCACGCTTATGCGAACGGCAAGCTCCTGCAACTGCTGGAGCTGCAACTGGAGATCGAGCAGATCGACCGGCACGCGATCAACGGCCTCGGCGAAGATCGGCTCGCGCGCTACAACGGCATTCTGGAAGATCAGCTTCGCGAGCTGGATCAGGAGATCCAGGACGTCGAGACCGGTTTCCGGCGGACTTACGGGATTGCGTCGTCGGTCAAGGTCGCGCCCGATACCGTCATGCGCATGCTCACGCGCGACATCGCGGGTACGCAGCGCAGCATCCACGATCTGAACCTGACGCTGCGCGAGTTCGACGATCCGGCGAACGTCAAGGAATGGCTGAAGGACATGAAGCGCCAACGGGCATTCCCGCGTTTCGACGACTAGCGTGGTCGGGCGGGCCTGCGCCTGCCCGCCGAGCATCGCGTGCGTAGCCGGTCCGATGGAACCGCTGCGCGCCCCTCATCGATCGGCGGTCCGCGCGACCAACACAAGTCAAAACCGGCCCCCCCGGCGCCGCACGTCACCCACTCTCACGGATTCAGGAACACAGCTGGCCAGGAATCGGCATTTATCCGGCTGGTCCGGGTTCCTAAACTTGTCTCGTCGGTTCAGCCAGCCGCAATCGCGCCGAACCGCAACGAAACCGTCTGAGGAAACCGTGAAATCCATCATCGTCACCATCGCCACCGTCGCCGCTACCGCCACCGCTCTCCTCGCCGCACCGACCGCGTCGTACGCGCAGTCGTCGCACTCGACGCTCACGCGTGCGCAGGTTCGCCAGGAATTGCTCGACCTCGAATCGGTCGGCTATGAGCCGATCGCCGGCGACGGCGACAACTATCCGGACGACATCGTCGCCGCGCAGGAACGCCTGGCTGCCAAGCGGCTCGCCGAGCGCAAGAGCGCCGAAGCGGCCTACGGGTCGAACGGTGCGCCGGGCACGGATTCGGGTGCGCCGGCGGTGGCGGTGGTGAAGCCCTGACGCCGTAACGCACGGCCCCGCATCGACGCAGGCGGGCGGCCACGACACCCGGCCGCCGCACTGCGCCGCGGTCGCCCGCTCGGGCGAACCGCTGCTTCGGTTCAGGCCCGATGCCCCGAGATCGGCCCCGCCTCACCGGTCAGGTTGAACACGCTGTCGATCCACGCCAGAAACGTCGAGAACGTGAAATCCGACCACTGCTGCGTGCGGAATGCCTTCATCACCGGCGTATCGGCCGGGTCCTGCTGGTTCAGCAGGTTGTCGACGAAGGTGCCGATATCCGCGTCGATGCCGTTCTCGTGGATCCCCGACCCGGTAAAGCTGACCGCCGTCACCTGGTGGTTGTCGATGAAATCGTTGCGCGCCCACGGCATGAAGTAGCCGAAGTTCGGCAGCGGGTTCAGCGTCTGCTTCAGCCCGTCCAGCTCCTGGTCGAACATCGCGAGCGACAGCGAGTCCTTCGTCGCGTCGTCGGGCGCCGCGATCACGGCCGGCACGAACGCGCGATAGTGATACGCGGCGATGATCTTGTCGCGCTGGTAGCTCGAGAAGCCGAAGCGGTCGTGCGGATACGTCGCCGACAGCGCCGCGTACGCGCTCCCCATGTTGCCCGGATCGAAATGGCTGGTCAGCCGGCTGTTCACGGTGATCATCCCGTCGGGGCCCGTCATCCCCCACTCGGTGCGCACGCGGTCGTACAGCCCGACCGACGGATGCGCGGCCGCGTCCGCATCGAACGGCGTGTTGAACACGGTGCCGGCGTCGTCGAGCAGCGAACTATGCGCCTGCGGCTGCAGCGTGTTGCGCAGCGTCGCGTAGTTCGCGAGCGTGCCGTAGCCGCCCGCGCTCATCCCGTACACGAGCAGCCGGTTCGGCTTGCCGAAGCCGTGCGACGTCAGCCACTGCGCGACGGCCTGGATGTTCTTCAGCCCGCTGTAGTGCTGCAGCCGCCAGTCGCCCGTCGGCGACGTGTAGTTGCGCACCGCACTGCCCATGTGGATATCTCCGGTGCAGTAGGGCACGAAAACCTGTGTCCACTGCTGCGTCTCGACCTTCGGTTCGCCGACGAGCATGTGCGCGAGATCCATCCGCGTGAGCAACGGCGACAGGAACGACGACAACAGCGCCTCGTTCGCCGTGCCGTTCATGTAGTTGTGCGGGATGCCGTCCGGGTTGAAGCCGCCGAGGCCGGCCTCGGCGCCGGTCGACGTCTGCGTGCAGGTGCCGTAGTCCCAGCACGCGCCGCCCGGCTCCATCATGTACAGCAGGTTGTCCGACTGCGCGCGATTGATGTAGAAGCGCATCGGCGTGCCGTTGCCGCACGACGCACCGGTGCTCTCGGGCAACGTCACTTCGTACCACGAATAATAAGGAATCGACGGATCCGGCATCGTCGTATCGGCGGCGTGACCGTTCAGTGCCGCGCAACCGAGCAGTGCGGCAACGGCCGCGCGCAGCAGGCTTCGTGCTGTGGACATCTCCCCTCCTTGTCGATGGACATGACGCGGCCGCCGGGTTCCGTCCCGGCGTCGCGGATTCGGCGCTCAGTGCACGCCGGACGGTGACGCGCCGTCGAACAGCTGGACGCGCAGCGCCTGCAGGCGTTGCGCGATGACGGCTTGTTGCTGGTCGGGATCGGGAATGCTCGCCTGCACCTGCCTGACGACGTCGCGGCTCTGCTGTTCGTACGACAGATAGCGCGGGTCCTGCGCCGGCGACGGGCCGACCGTCTGCTGCGAATAGGTGTCCCATTGCGCGCGCATCGACCGGATCGCCGCGCTGCGTGTCGCGGGGTCGGCTTCGGTATCGGTCAGCAGCGCCGCGCTGAGCGCTTCGGCCTGTACGGGCACGATCTCGTTGCGCGCGACATGGTCGGGCAGTTCGTCGAGAATCCGCTGCGCGAGCGCGGTGCGCTCGGCTTGCGGCATGCCGTTGCGACGCTCCCCATACGCGGCAACCTCGTCGCGAAAGCGTGCGAACGCGACGATGCGTTTCACTTCGGCATCCGCGTCGGGGCGCCCCGCGAGGCTGCGGCGCAGCGCGTCGACGTCGAGCCGCCGCTCCTCCGGGCCGGGTGTCGCGGCACCGGTGCCGAACGTATCGGCCGCGCCTGGCTGCGTGCTCGCCATCGTGGTCGTTGTGCCGGACGCCGCCGCTTGCGCCGGTGTCGCCGCTTCATATCGCCAGATTGCAACGACGGTTACGCCGATCGCCGCGATCGCGCCCGTGCGCCGCCAGCGTGCCCTGTTCTTCTTCATGTCGCCTCCTCGTCACGTCATGCCGTTCTTCGCCGGTGCATCCGCGAGTAGGTTCTAGGTCGAATCCGGCAGGCAGTCAAAAGCGGCACTAGAACGCAGGCACTAAACCTGCTGGCGGCGGCCACGTCCGGCAAAACGTTTGAAACGCATTTCGCGATTGCCTGGGCAAGCACGCCCTGTCGCGCGCCACGCCCGTGCGGCGGCGGTTCGGGCCGGTGCGTGCCGTGTGCGCGGCGACACCAAGCAAGCAGCGATCCAGCCGCGCGGCGCACGACGATCACGCATCGGCGTGGCCGATACGGATGGCCGGATCAGACCCGTCGAACGACCCGCTGAGCGCTTGGTCGGTATTTTGGTCAGCCCTATGCTGGTTTCCGACACGCGCCGAACGGTCGGCGCGACGCACACCCCACCCAGCCGAGCCCGTTCCATGAGCCGTGCAGACCTTCCGCATCGCGCACCCGCCGCCGTCCACGACTATCCGGCCTATCGCGACGCGCTCGCCGGCCGCCGGCTGCCCGCCGCCTTCGTCGATCTCGACTGCCTCGACGCGAACCTCGCCGACCTGAAGCGCCGCGCACGCGGCTTGCCGATCCGGCTCGCGACGAAGTCGGTACGCTCGCGCGACCTGATCGGCGCGGTGCTCGCCGCCGGCCCGTTCATGCAGGGGCTGCTGTGCTATTCGGCCGCGGAAGCCGCGTGGCTCGCGGACGACGGGTTCGACGACATCGTCGTCGCCTATCCGACCGTGGAACCCGACGACCTGCGCGCGGTGGCCGCGCAGCTCAGGCGCGGCCGCTCGATCACGCTGATGGTCGACGCCATCGCGCAAGTCGACGCGATCGACCGCGTCGCACACGATGAACGCGTGACGATCCCGCTCGCGATCGATCTCGACATGTCGTCCGCGTATCCGGGCCTGTACTTCGGCATGTACCGCTCGCCGGTGCGCGACGCGGCCGGCGCACTCGCGCTCGCGAGCCGCATCGGCGAGCGGCGGCACGTGCGGCTCGACGGGTTGATGGGCTACGAAGGACAGATCGCCGGCGTGGCCGACACCGAACCGGGCAACGGCGCACGCAACGCACTGGTGCGCCACCTGAAGCGCCGCTCGGCGCGCGAGATCAATGCGCGCCGCCAGGCGGCCGTGCAGGCACTCGCGGCAGCCGGCCACACGCTGCGCTTCGTGAACGGCGGCGGCACCGGCAGTATCGAGAGCACGCTCGGCGACGCGTCGGTCACCGAGCTTGCAGCCGGCTCCGGCCTCTACGCGCCGGCGCTGTTCGATCACTACGCGGCGTTTCATGCGCAGCCGGCCGCCGGCTTCGCGCTGCCGGTCGTGCGGATTCCGCAGCCGGGCATCGTGACCTGCTCGGGCGGCGGCTATATCGCGTCGGGCCCGGCCGGCAAGAGCCGCCTGCCGCGGCCGTGGCTGCCGGCCGGCTGCACGCTGATCGACAACGAAGGCGCGGGCGAGGTGCAGACGCCCGTGCGCGTGCCGCGCGGCGTCGCGCCGGCGATCGGTGACCCGATCCTGTTCCGCCACGCGAAGGCCGGCGAACTGTGCGAACGCTTCAACACGCTGCTGCTGATCCGCGGCGGCCGCGTGGTCGGCGAGGCGCCCACCTATCGCGGCGAAGGCAAGAGCTTTTTCTAGCGGGCCGCACGGCCCGCGGTTCGAACCGGTCAACCCGCTCGATCCATTCAAACGACAACCACGGAGACAAAGCCATGTGGCGCAACTGGTCGGGATATGTCTGCAGTCCTGATGCAACCGTGTCGACGCCTGCGTCGCACGCGGGGCTCGCGGCGGTGCTGCGCGACGCGGCGGCGGCCGGCGCCACCGTGCGCGCGGCCGGCGCCGGTCATTCGTTCTCGCCGCTCGTGCAGACCGACGACGTGATCCTGTCGCTCGACGCGATGCAGGGCGTGATCGACGTCGACCGCGACCGGCGCGTCGCGCGCGTGCATGCCGGCACGCGGCTGTGGGCGCTGGGCCCGGCGCTCGCCGCGCACGGCCTCGCGATGGAGAACCTCGGCGACATCAACGTGCAGTCGATCGCCGGCGCGACCAGCACCGGCACGCACGGTACCGGCATCACGCTCGGCAACCTGTCGACGCAGATCGACAGCCTGACCTTCATGTGCGCGGACGGCAGCGAGATCCGCGCGAGCGCCGACACGCATCCCGAGCTGTTCGCGGGCGGCCGGGTCGGGCTCGGCGCGCTCGGCGTGCTGACCGAGATCGGCCTGCGCCTCGTGCCCGCGTTCAAGCTGCGCCTCGAGCGCGGCGGCATGCAGCTCGACGACTGCCTCGCGCAAGCGGACGCGTTGATCGCGAAGCATCGCTCGTTCGAGTTCTACTGGTTCCCGCATACGGACACCGTGCTGACCAAGGCGTGGGACATGACCGACGAGCCGGCCGACTCGGTGCACTGGGCAAGCCGCGCGTCCGAGTCGTTCCTCGAGAACACGGTGTTCGGCGCGCTGTGCGGGCTCGGCCGGCGCGTGCCGTCGCTGTGCCCGGCGCTGAGCCGGCTGTGTGCGTCGACCGTGTCGGCCGGCCGGCACGTGGATGCGAGCTACGCGATGCTGTCGACGGTGCGCCGCGTGCGCTTCAACGAAATGGAATGGTCGGTGCCGGCCGAACGCGGCGCCGACGCGCTGCGCGAGATCCGCGCATTCATCGCGCGCCGCAGCTTCCCGCTGATGTTCCCGATCGAATACCGCTGGGTGCGCGGCGACGATATCTGGCTGAGCCCCGACTACGGCCGCGACAGCGTGCGCATCTCGGTGCACCAGTATCGCGGGATGCCGTTCGACGCGTACTTCTCGGGCGTGCAGGCGATCTGCCGCAATCACGGCGGGCGGCCGCACTGGGGCAAGGTGCATGCGATGAAGGCCGCCGAGCTGGCGGCATGCTACCCGCACTGGGACGATTTCCTCGCGCTGCGTGAACGGATGGACCCGCACGGCCGCTTCCTGACGCCGTACCTGCGCACGCTGTTCGGCCTGCCGCAACACGCGAGCGCAGCCGCCACCGCTCGCATCACGTCCGCCCGCCGAGGGACACCCCAGATGCACGAAACGGCCGGCATCGCACAAGACCGGCCGCGATCCAACCAGGAGGCCTCATGAGCACAGCCACCCTGCATGCCGCCGCGCAGTCGCGCCCCGATCCGTCGACCGGCGCCGTCGTCCGTCTCGCGCTCGCGTTCGCGGCGGCCACCAACGGCCTGATCCTGTCGCCGTTTCTCGTCGCGGCCGTGATGACGCGCTTCCGGCTCGACGAAGGCACCGCGACCGCGCTCGTCAGTGCCGAGATCCTCGGCATCGCGATCAGTTGCGCATTGCTGTCGCACCGGATCGCGCGCGCCGCGCGGCCGTTCACGCTGGCCGGCCTGGTCGGCACGATCGCCGGGCAGGCGCTCAGCGCGGTCGCGCCCGGCATCGTGTCCGCGGCGGTCGCGCGCGGGATGACGGGGCTGTTCGAAGGGATGCTGTTCGTCGTCGTCGCGTCCGGCGTGTCGCAGCGCGCGTCGACCGACCGCCTGTGGGGGCAAATCAACCTGCTCGCGGGCATCATCAACGGCGGCATCCTCGTGCTGATCTCCGCGATGCCGGCCGGCTGGCTCGGGCACTGGGTGTTCGCGCTGCTGGCGGCCGTCGTCGCCGTGCTGGCGCCCGCGATCCGCGGCATCGACGCATTGGCGAGCGCACCCGCGCAGACCCACGTGCGCGCCGGCGCGCTGCCGTGGCGGCCGGTCATCGCGATCTGGGTCGTGACCGCGCTCGTGTACGGCGTGCAGGCATCGCAATGGGCGATCGCCGGCTTCGTCGGCGAGCGTGCCGGGCTGTCGCCGACGACGATCGGCGTGCTGCTGTCGGTGTCGTCGCTGCTCGGCTTCGTCGGCGCGGCGATTCCGTCGCATCCGGCCAGCCACCCGCACCGCCTCGCGCTGATCTGGACCGCGCAGCTCGCGATGATCGCGTCGATCGAATGGTTCTTCAGCGCGCGCGGCGGCAGCGCGTACTTCCTGAGCCAGTTCGTGCTGAACAGCGCGTTCTTCGTGATCGTGCCGTTCCTCACCGGCATGCTGTCCGACGTCGACCCCGACGGCTCGCTGGTCGCGCGCACGCTCGTCGTCACGTTCTTCGCGGCCGGCATCGGCACCGCGCTGTCGGGCGCGCTGCTCGGCCGCTTCGGCGGCACGCGCGTCGCCCACGTGCTGTGCGTGGCCGTGCTGGCCGCCGCCCCGTTCGTGCGGCTCGCGCTGCGCCGCGCGGCGCCCGGTGCGGTGGCCAGCGCGACGCCGGCGCCCTGACCGCAGTGCGTCACGCCGTGGCCGCGACGCACCACGAGAATGGCCGCCGCGGCCTTGGCCCGTGCAAATTTGGCTTTCTACATTCGTTCCCGACGGTGCGAACCGTCTGCCCCCTGTCGATGCGGAGTCCAGAACAATGAGTCGTCACGATAGCGTTCGCGCCGCGTGCTGCGCGATGATGATCCTGGCAGTTACCGGCGCGCACGCGCAAAGCAACGTGACGCTGTACGGCGTGATCGACGCGGGCATCCGCTACGAAACGCACGGCGTGTCCTACGGCGCCGACGGCTCGCCGGTATCGACAGGCCGCAAGATCTCGATGGCGGACGGTGGCGGCCTGACGGAAAGCTACTGGGGCCTCAAGGGGCAGGAGGATCTCGGCGGCGGGCTGTCCGCGCAGTTCAACGTGGAAAGCCACTTCGGCCCCAACAGCGGCGCGATCGTGCCGGCCGGCTCGCCGAACTTCTTCCAGGTCGCGTTCGTCGGGCTCACGTCGACGTCGCTCGGCCAGCTCACGCTCGGCCGCCAGTACAACGTGCCGTTCGAGATGGTGTCGCTGACCTACGGCTCGAACCTGTGGGCCGGCCCGCAGGATCCGTACTTCAACCTGTTCAAGCCGGAGCAGACGATGCTCGCGGGCGCGCGCACCAGCAACATGATCCAGTACGGCGCGCAGCTCGGCAGCCTGTACCTGCTCGCGCAGTATGCGCCGGGCGGCCATGCGGGCGGCGGCGTGCTCGGCAGCCAGGCCGGCGCGGCGATCGCGTATGCGCCGGACAAGGGGCCGTTTACGGTCGGCGCGTCGTTCATGCGCAGCTGGGACGACGTCACGCACGCGAAATTCGACATCTATGGCGGCGGCGGCTCCGTCACGCTCGGCAACGCGACCGTCAACGCCGGCTATATCGAGAACGCGCGCGACAACGACTTCACGTCGTTCGAGAACGGCCCGTTCAGCCCGACCGATCTCGCCGCGCTCGGCATCATCTCGCCCGCGCAGGTGGTCGATCCGTCGACACCCGGCGGGTTCCGGCGCCGCAAGATGGCGCTCGCGGGGCTGACCTACCGGTTCACGTCGGCGTTCACGGCCGCCGTCAACGCGTGGTGGACCACGCAGTCGGGCTACACGCCGGACTTCGACGGCCGCGCGCGCCAGTTCCAGGTGATCGCCGGCTACAGCCTGTCGAAGCGCAGCATGCTCTATGCGGAAGTCGACTACGCGATCTATCGCGGCGGCCTGACCGGCGCGCAGCTGGTCGGCGTGAACGGGCAGGCGCCGAGCACGAGCACCACGCAGCTCGGCGCGACGGTCGGCCTGCGCCACTACTTCTGAAGCGGGGCCGCACAGGATGTGGGCAATCGTGGCCGGGGAGGCACCGGGTTTCCGGCCGGGCGGGACGAGTACAATCCATGGAAAAAAATACGGAGCATCCATGGACGAACCCGACCGTTATACGACGGCGAATCTGCCGGTCCATCTGTTGCGGTGCCTCGCGGAGACAAGCAAGGAACTGGGCATCGACCCCACGCGGCTGTGCCTGGGGCTCGGCTTCGACGTCGCGGACCTGTCGAATCCGTCGTGCCGGATTTCCTTGCGTCAGGCGAGCACGATGATCCGCCGCGCGCTCGAAATGGCGCCGGGGCGGGCGCTCGGCCTCGAACTCGGCACGAGCGAGACGATCGCGTCGATCGGCCTGGTCGGCTACGCGATGCTGACGAGCCCGACGCTGAAGGACGCGATCTCGGTCGGGATGGAACTGCAGCGCCATACGGGGCCGCTGTTGCGCTTCGACGTGACGTCGGATGCGCGCACGCTGTCGATCCGCGCGACCAACGTCTTCCTCGAACCCGACATCGAGGCGTTTCTCGTCGAGGAAGCGTTCGGCAGCTTCATGAAGATCGGGCGCTCGCTCGTCGGCCCCGCGTTCCAGCCGAAGGTCGTCGACCTCAGCTACCCGCCGCCGGCCTATGCGGAGCAATACGCGCGCGTGTTCCCGTGCCCGGTGCGGTTCGAACAGGAGCAGAACCTGTTCTCATGCGACGCCGCGCTCGGCAACCGCCCGATCGCGACCCACGATCCGCTCGCGCATCGCCAGACGCTCGAATTCCTGCAGGACGCGCTGCCGCCCGAACCCGAAGGCACCGAATTTCTCGAATCGATCGAACGGATCATGCGGCGCGACCTGCGCCATGCGCCGTCGCTCGCGGCGATCGCCGCGCAACTGTGCATGAGCGAGCGCACGCTGCGGCGGCGGCTGACCGACCAGGGCGTGTCGTATCAAACGGTGATCGACACGATCCGCAGGAAGCGCGCGTTCACGCTGCTGAGCAACCCGCGGCTGTCGATCGAGGACGTCGCGCATGAAGTCGGGTTCAGCGATGCGCACAACTTCCGGCGCGCGTTCAAGCGGTGGACGGGTCACGGGCCGCGCGAAGGGCAGCGCACGGCATAGCGCCCCCGCCGCGCGCGCCGGCCGCCGTTACGCCGCGCCCGCGAGCGAACGATCGAGTGCAACGAGCGTTTGATACAGCACGCGCGTGCCGTCGAGCAGCTGCTGCGGCTCGATCCATTCTTCCGGGCAATGGCTGCGGCCGCCCAGGCACGGAATGAAGATCATCCCGATCGGCCCGGTCGGCGCGACGTACACGGCATCGTGCCCCGCGCCGCTCGGCAGCCGCATGCTCGGATAGCCGAGCTGCGTGGCCGCCTGCTCGACCGCGTCCATCACGAGCGGCTGGCAATCGGTCGGTCGCGCGCGGCTCACGTGCTCCGCGCGCGCGCTCAACCGCAACGCATCGAGCCGCGCGGCCGCACCGGCCAGCAGCGCCTCGGGGAAAGCGTCGAGCACCGCATCGCTGTCGCTGCGCACTTCGAGCATTAGCTCGACGTGCCCCGGCACCGCGTTCGGCACGTTTGGCGTCATCGCGATCCGCCCGATCGTCGCCACGACGTAGTGCGGCTTGCCCGACAGCGCCGACGCGCGCGCATGCGCGGCCTCGATCAGGTGCGCGGCGCCGACCAGCGCGTCGCGGCGGATGTCCATCGGCGTCGTGCCCGCATGGTCGGGCTGCCCGGTCACGGTGATCAGCACGCGCCGGATGCCGACGATGTTGGTCACGACGCCGATCGGCAAGCCGCGCGTCTCCAGCACCGGACCCTGTTCGATATGCAGCTCGACGAACGCCGCCGTGGTGCCCGGCGCGCGCAGCGGTTCGCGCAGCGCGTCCGGATTGCCGCCGATGCGGCGCAGCGCTTCGGCGAGCGTTTCGCCTTCCGCATTCGTCGCGCGCAGCATGCCGGCGTCGAGCACGCCCGACAGCGCACGGCTGCCGACGCACGAGATGCCGTAGTCGCTCGGTTCTTCGGACAGGAAGTCGATCACCTCGAACGGATGGTCGAGCACGATCCCCTGCTCGTTCAGCGTATGCGCGACCTCGATGCCCGCGAGCACGCCGATGATCCCGTCGAAGCGGCCGCCGCCGACCACCGTGTCGCAGTGCGACCCCGTGACGAGCGGCTTCGTGCAGCGGCCGCTGCCTTCGCGGCGGCCGATCAGGTTGCCGCCCGCGTCCATCGACACAGTCAGGCCGGCTTCGGCGAACTGCGCGGCGAGCCATGCACGCGCTTCGGTGAAGAGCGGCGAAAACGCGCGGCGCGTCCACGGGACGTCGGGCCGCGTGAAGCGCGCCAGTTGCTCGACGCGCGCGTTCAGGCGTTCGGCATTCAGCGGCGGGAAAGGTGTCGGATTCATGCGTGCTCCTGTTGCGTGGCGATCGACCGGCTGCCGTGCGGCTTGAGGAAGCGACCCGAGCCTGCCGGATTGACGATGCGCTCGCCGTCGTACACGAGCGCGCCGCGGCAGTACGTGGCGGCGATCCGCACCGTGAATTCCATTCCTTCGAACGCGCTCCACTGCACGGCCGACAGGCTGCGCGACGGATCGAACGCGTAGCGTTCCGGCGTGAGGATCACGAAATCCGCGTCGGCGCCGACGTCGAGCGATCCCTTGCGGTCATCAAGCAGGAAATGCCGCGCCGGGTTCGTCGCGAGCAGTTCGGCCACCCGCGTCGGCGCGATGCCATGCTGTTCGCAGCCGGTCCAGAACGCCGGCAGCAGCGTTTCGAGCCCCGGGCCGCCCGATGCATTGCGGAACACGTTCGGGTCGCCCTTGCGTTCGAGCCCCCAGCTCACGTGATCCGACGACACGAACGTGCATTCGCCGCGCGCGATATGCGTCCACAGCAGATCCTGCTCGGCGCGCGGCCGGATCGGCGGGTAGTGCTTGGTCTTCGCGCCGAAGCGTTTCGTGTGCGTTTCGTGGTCGAGCATCAGGTACTGCACGCAGGTCTCGATGCTCGCGCGATGGCCGGCCTGCCGGAACATGTTGCACAGCTCGAAGCCGCGCGACGTCGACACGTGCACCGCGTGCGCGCGGGCGCCCGTCTCCGCGCCGATCTCGTAGATCAGCGCGGTCGCGAGATTCTCGATCAGCGGCGGATGCGCGCGCAGGAAGGCGTCCCAGCCCGTGTCGCCGGCCTCGATCATCCGCGCGACATTCTTGCGCGTCATGTCCTGCATCTGGTTGTGCACGCCGCACGCGAGGCCCGACGGCGCGATCAGCCGGAACGCGTCGTACAGCACGTCCTCCTCGACGCGCGGGAACCGGCCGGGCGTCGCCTCGAACGTCGAGAACTTGAACGCGCACACGCCGCCGTCGATCAGCCCGGCCGCCGCGTCGAGGCCGTGCTTCGCGTTGAGCGTGCCGTACAGCGCGACGTCGACGTGGCAATCGCGCTCGGCTTCCGCGATCTTGCGGTCGAGCTGCGCGCGCGACGCGACCGGCTCCGGATCGTCGTACGGCATGTCGACCATCACCGTCACGCCCCCGGCGGCAGCCGCACGCGACGCGTGACCGAGCCCCTCCTGGTTCGCCTGGCTGGCCGCATGCACCTGCCCGTCGACGACGCCCGGCAGCACCCACTGCCCGCGCACATCGATCGTGTCGCGCGCCGCCGGCGGCACACCCGTGCCACGCGCGGCGATCCGCCCGTCCCTGATCGCGAGCCAGCCGTCGTCGGCCACCTCGCGCGCATCGACCAACCGGCCGCGCACCACCTGTTCGAATTCGCTCATCTGCGCCTCGCGCTTTTTTGATCACGAGCAGTTTAGGCAGCGCTCTGCCAGAATGTCTCATGCCGATTTATCACCCCCACATAACATGGAGTTAAGGCTGTGCGTCTGAACCTGCGCCAGATCGAGGTGTTTCGCGCCATCATGCTGACCGGCTCGATCAGCGGCGCCGCGAAGCTGCTGCACGTCTCGCAGCCGGCTGTCTCGCGGCTCATTTCGTATGCCGAGCAGCGGCTCGGCCTCGCGCTGTTCGAGCGCATCAAGGGGCGGCTCTACCCGACGCCGGAAGCGCAGCGGCTGTTCGTCGAAGTGAATGCGGTGTACCAGGGCGTGCAGCGCGTCAACGAAATCGCGGAAGACCTGATCGAGAACCGGATGGGCCACCTGCGCATCGCGTGCAGCCCCAATCTCGGGCAGTCGCTGCTGCCGCGCGCGATCGCCGCGTTCTACGAACGCTTTCCCGACGTGCGCATCATCCTGCACACGATGATCCCGAGCGTGCTGCTGCAGGCGGTGCTCACGCAGCAGGTCGAGCTCGGTATCGCGTTCCTGCAGGACACGCACCCGAACGTCGAAAGCCAGCGCCTCTATGAAAACCGGATGGTCGCGGCGGTGCCCGCGTCGCATCCGTTCGCGCGCCGCAAGACGCTGGCCGTGCGCGATCTCGCGGACCAGCCGCTGATCGGCTATGGCAGCGACATCCCGCTCGGGCAACTGGTGCGGCGGCTGTTCAGCGACGAAGGGCTCGTGCCGCAGGTCAAGATCGAGGTGCAGCAGGCGCACGTCGCATGCGCGCTCGCGCAGGCCGGCACCGGCATCGCGCTGATCGACGAGCTGACGGTCGCGGGGCCCGTGTGGCCGCAGATCGTCGTGAAGCCGATCGTGCCGACCATTGCCGCGCCGGTCAGCGTGCTGCACCCCGTGCTGGCACCGCTGTCGCGCCTCGCGCACGAGTTCATCGACACGCTGCACGCGCTCTCCGCCCCCGCGTGAATTGCGTTGCCCGAACAGGCTGAAACCGTTATCCGGCCTGCGTTTCCGCGCGGTACCGGCGGCGGCGGATTGCGCCGTTCGCCAACCGTCGTTCGAGCGTCACCGGGATTACCCTACGCTTAACATCGCGTTATGAAGTCTCCATAAAATAGCAATAACGCTCAATATTCGGCGTCCCTAGAATCGTTTGGACAGTACCGCCACACAAGGCTTTCCGGCCGGCGCGTACAGCCCTTTTTCCCTCTCAGGACAAACGACACATGGGACGCATTCTGTCTTCGAAGGACGTCGAAGCCGCCGTCAAGGGCGGTTCGGTTTTCGCATGCGGCGGTGGCGGCTGGGCCGACCACGGCCGTGAACTCGGCACGCTCGCGGTCACGATCGGCCGCCCCGAACTGGTGACCATCGACGAGTTGCCGGACGACGCGTGGATCGCCACGGCCGCCGCGATCGGCGCACCGGGCGGCCTCACCGACTGGCAGATGCTCGGCGCCGATTACGTGAAGGCCGCGCAGCTCGTGCAGGATGCGCTCGGCGCGCCGCTCGCGGGGCTCATCATCGGGCAGAACGGCATGTCGAGCACGCTGAACGCGTGGCTGCCGTCCGCGCTGCTCGGCACCAAGGTGGTCGACGCGGTGGGCGACATCCGTGCGCATCCGACCGGCGACATGGGCTCGCTCGGGCTCGCATCGAGCACGGCGCCGATGATCCAGGCGGCGGCCGGCGGCAACCGCGAACACCATGCGTACATGGAAGTGGTCGTGCGCGGCGCAACCGCGAAAGTGTCGCCGGTGCTGCGCAAGGCGGCCGACATGGCCGGCGGCTTCATCGCGAGCTGCCGCAACCCGATTCGCGCATCGTACGTGCGCCAGCATGCGGCGCTCGGCGGCATCAGCCGCGCGCTCGCGCTCGGCGAAGCGATCATCGACGCCGAGCGGCGCGGCGGCAGCGCGGTGATCGATGCGATCTGCGCGGCCACGCAAGGCGAGATCATCGCGAGCGGCAAGGTCGAGCGCAATACGCTCGAATACACGCGCGAAGCGTTCGACGTCGGCCTCGTCTATCTCGGCAGCGGCGCACAGCGCGCGGTCATTCACGTGATGAACGAACACATGGCGGTGGACGATGCGCACGGCGAGCGGATCGCGACCTACCCGGACGTGATCACGACGCTCGATGCCGAAGGCCGCCCCGTCAGTGCGGGCCAGTTGAAGGAAGGGATGGAGATCCACGTGCTGCGGGTGGCGAAGGCGCACATTCCGCTGTCGTCGTCGGTGTTCGATCCCGCGGTGTATCCGCCGGTCGAAGCCGCGCTCGGCATCTCGATCGCCGACTATGCGCTCGCACGCTGACCGGAGGGCACGATGACGAACCGCACCTTCGAAGTGACCTCGGGCACCACGCTGCGCTGCAAGGGCTGGCGCCAGGAAGCGCTGCTGCGCCTGCTCGAGAACGTGCTCGCCGTCGGCGAGGATCCCGACCGGCTGATCGTCTACGCGGCGCTCGGCCGCGCGGCGCGCGACTGGCCGTCGCACGACGCGATCGTGCGCACGCTGAAGACGATGGACGAGAACGAGACGCTCGTCGTGCAGTCCGGCAAGCCGGTCGCGCTGCTGCGCACGCATGCGAGCGCGCCGCTCGTCGTGATGGCGAACTGCAACCTGATCGGCCAGTGGGCGAAAGCCGAGCACTTCTACGAACTGGAACGGCGCAACCTGATCTGCTGGGGCGGGCTCACGGCCGGCGACTGGCAGTACATCGGCTCGCAAGGCGTGATCCAGGGCACCTACGAGATCTTCTCGCGGATCGCCGAGCGCCATTTCGACAACGACCTGCGCGGACGCTTCATCCTGACGGCCGGCCTCGGCGGGATGGGCGGCGCGCAGCCGCTCGCGGGCAGGATGGCGAACGCGGCGACGCTCGTCGTCGAGATCGACCAGACGCGCATCGACAAGCGGCTGCAGATCGGCTTCCTCGAACGGCAGGCGCGCGATCTCGACGAGGCGCTCGCGCTGATCCGCGACGCGCAGGCCCGGCGCGAACCGATCTCGGTCGGCCTGCTCGGCAATGCGGCCGACGTGTTCCCGGCGATCCTCGCGCGCGGCGTCGTGCCCGACATCGTCACCGATCAGACGGCCGCGCACGATCTCGTGTACGGCTACGTGCCGTCGGGCTACACGCTCGACGAGGTGCGCGCGCTGCGCGACAGCGACCGCACGAAGCTGATGGACGCGAGCCGCGCGTCGATCGTGCGGCACGTCGAAGCGATGCTCGGCTTCAAGGATCGCGGCGCGATCGTGTTCGACAACGGCAACCTGATCCGCACGCATGCGAAGGACGGTGGCGTGGCGCGCGCGTTCGAGATCCCGGTGTTCACCGAAGCGTTCCTGCGCCCGCTGTTCTGCCGCGCGATCGGCCCGTTCCGCTGGATCGCGCTGTCGAACGACCCGAACGACATCCGCCTCATCGACGACTACCTGCTCGAACACTTCCCGGACAACCGGATCGTCACGAACTGGATCCGCAAGGCGCGCGAATGCGTGCCGTTCGAAGGGCTGCCCGCACGCATCGCGTGGCTCGGCCACGGCGAGCGCACGCGGCTCGCGCTCGCGGTCAACGCGATGGTGCGCGACGGCGTGCTGGCCGGGCCGGTCGCATTCACCCGCGACCACCTCGACGCCGGTGCGATGGCGCACCCGAACATCATGACCGAGAACCTGCGCGACGGCTCCGACGCGGTGGCCGACTGGCCGCTGCTGAACGCGATGATGAGCTGTTCGTCGATGGCCGATCTCGTCGCGATCCATTCGGGCGGCGGCGGCTACAGCGGCTACATGACGAGCGCGGGCGTCACCGTCGTCGCCGACGGCAGCGCGGCCGCGAACGAGCGGCTGACGCTGTCGATGACCAACGACACCGCGCTCGGCGTGATCCGCTATGCGGACGCCGGCTACGAAGAAGCGCTCGACGAAGCGCAGCACAAGCAGATCCCGCACATCCGGCTGTAACGGCCGGCTCGCACGACGACAGGACAGGAGATCGAAGTGAAGCAAACCGCGGTTCCCCTCGACACGGCCGATGCCGTGTCGCCCCCTACCTCGAGTGCCGGGCGCGCGATCGCCGCGGCGTCGATCGGCAACGCGCTGGAGTGGTACGACTTTTCCGTGTACGCATTCTTTGCCGTGTATATCGCGCAGAACTTCTTCCATCGCGGCGACACGGGCACCGAGCTGGTCGAGGCGTTCATGGCGTTCGGGATCGGCTTCATCGCGCGGCCGCTCGGCGCGCTCGCGATCGGCGTGTACGGCGATCGCGCGGGACGCAAGGCCGCGCTGACGCTGACCATCCTCGTGATGGCGGCCGGCACCGGCATCATCGCGTTCGCGCCGCCGTACACGGCGATCGGCGTCGGCGCGCCGCTGCTGATCCTGTGCGGCCGCCTGCTGCAGGGCTTCTCGGCCGGCGGCGAAGTGGGCGGCGCGGCGGCGTTCCTGATCGAGCACGCGCCGGCTGACAAGAAGGGCCGCTACGCATCGTGGCTGCAGGCGAGCATGGCCGCGTCGAACATCCTCGGCGCGCTGGTCGCGACCGCCGTGACGCTCACGCTGTCGCGCGAACAGATCGGCGACTGGGGCTGGCGGATCCCGTTCATCCTCGGCCTCGCGATCGCGCCGGTCGGCCTGTGGCTGCGCAAGACGCTCGACGAAACGCCGCATTTCCGCGCGGAGATGGCGCGTGCCGCGCGTGCGCCGGCCGAACGCAAGGCGCCGCTGCTGCAGGTCGTGCGCGACTATCCGCGCGCGCTCGTGGTCGGCACCGGGTTCTCGGTGTTGTGGGCCGTGTGCGTGTATGCGCTGGTGATCTACATGCCGACCCACGTGCAGCGCGCGCTGCACTTCGACGGGCGCGACGCGTTCATCGCGTCGCTGGTCGGCAACTGCCTGATGGCCGTCACCTGCGTGTGCGCCGGGAGCTGGTCGGATCGCTTCGGCCGGCGCAAGGTGCTGACGGCCGGCGCCGTGCTGATGCTCGTGTCGGTGTATCCGCTGCTGCACTGGCTCGCCGACGTGCACACGCTCACCGCGCTGATCGTCGTGCAGAGCGCGTTCTGCGTGATGGTCGCGATCTTCACGGGCGTCGCGCCCGCCGCGCTGTCGGAGCTGTTCCCGACCCAGGTACGCGCGACCGGCATGTCGCTGTCCTACAACATCGCCACGACGATCTTCGGCGGCTTCGCACCGGCGATCCTCGCGTGGCTCACGCAACGATCCGGCAACCCGTTCGCGCCCGCCTGGTATGTGATGGTCGCGAGCGTCATCGCGCTCGCGTCGATCGCCGCGCTGTCTTCCACGTCACGTCACGCCTGAAATCGGAGAACTGCTTCATGCAACGCTTCCTCATGCGGAGCGCGATCGCGCTCGCGCTTTTCGCCGCCGTCCCGGCCTTCGCGGACGTCACGCTCGACGGCCGGTCCGTCACGCCCGAATCGATCGCACGCATCGCCGACGGCGAAGCCGTGTCGATCGCGCCGGCCGCCCGCCAGCGGGTCGTCGCCGCGCACGACGTGCTGCTGAAGGCCGCCGCGGCCGGCCAGCAGATCTACGGGCTGACGGTCGGCGTCGGCCTCAACAAGGACCGCGAGATGGTCGATGCGCACGGCAAGCTGAGCCAGGAGGTCATCGACGCGTCGACGCGCTTCAACATCGGGCTGATCCACGCGCACTCCGGCAGCGTCGGCCCCGACATGAGCGTGCGCGTGGCCCGCGCCGCGATGGCCGCCCGCCTGAACGCGATGCTCGACGGCGGCGCCGGCGTGCAGCCCGCGATCGTCGATGCGTACGCGCAGTTCCTCAATCGCGGCGTCACGCCCGCGATGCCGGCGGATGGCTCGATCGGCGAAGCCGACATCACGATCCTCAGCCACGTCGGCCTCGCGATGCTCGGCGAAGGCGACGTGTACTACCAGGGCCGCAAGCTCGCGGCCGCCGACGCGCTGAAGTCGGCCGGCATCGCGACGATTCGCCCGTACGGCAAGGACGCGCTTGCGATCCTCAGCTCCAACGCGTACTCGGCCGGGATGGGCGCGCTGGCGCTCACCGACATGGCGCGCCTCGCGCAGGTGTCAAAGGTCGTGTTCGCGCTGAGCCTGCAGGGGCTGAACGGCAATGTGTCGCCGTTCCGCGAGGACACGCTCGCGCTGCGGCCGTTCCCGGCCACGCTGCGCGCCGGCGCCGCACTGCGCACGCTGCTCGCGGGCAGCAGCCTGTGGAATCGCGATCCGGACCGGCCGCTGCAGGATCCGCTCAGCTTCCGTTCCGGCGTCTACCTGCTCGGCGAAGAGGATCGCACCCATGACGAAGCGCGTGCGCTGCTGCAGGTTCAGCTCAATTCGAGCGACGACAACCCGGGCGTCGCGGTAGGCGTCACGCCGAAGTCGAACCGCGCTCAGGATGCCGCCGGCTATGTCGACGGCGGCGGCGCGGTGTTGCCGAGCGCGAACTTCGAGCCGCTGCCGTGGGTGCTCGCGTTCGAACAGCTCGGGCTCGCGCTCGGCCACAACGCGCTGGCGTCCGCGCAGCGCATCGTCAAGCTGAACGATCCGCACCTCACCGGCCTCTCGCGCTTCCTCGGCACCGCGGACACCGTGCACGCGTTCGGCGCGATGGAAAAGCCGCCGACCGCGCTCGCGATGACGGTGAAGTCGCTCGCGATGCCCGTGTCGCTCGACTACCTGCCGGTCGCCGGCGGTATCGAGGACGTCGCGACGAATGCGCCCGACGTCGTGCAGCGCGTGCAGAAGCAGATCGATGCGAGCTACACGCTGCTCGGCCTCGAACTGATCGAGGCGGCGCAGGCGATCGACCTGCGCCAGCGCAAGCAGCCGTCGTTCACGCTCGCGCCGGCCACGCAGCCGCTGTACCGCGCACTGCGCGCGAAGGTCGCGTTCCTCCAGAGCGACCGCCCGCTCACGCCCGACTTCCGCGCCGCCGATGCACTGCTGCGCGCGTATCGCGACTGAGCGGCGCACCGCCCTTCCTTCGTCTCACCCGTTAGCTGCCGCACCCGCCGCCGCGATCGCCGTTCGATCGCGGCGCGGGGCGCTTCCGTACCGATCCGCACGCAACCGGATCCAACCACCGCTCGCCGCCTTTCAACCACCCCGCACCGGAACACCATCATGAAAAAAATCCTGTTCGCGCTGCCGCTCGCCGCGGCCGCTACCGCCCACGCGCAAAGCAGCGTCACGCTGTACGGCATCGTCGAGGATGGCGTCGACTACGTGTCCAACGTGCAGGGCAAGCATCTCGTGCAGCTCGCGTCGGGCGTGACGGCCGGCAGCCGCTGGGGCGTGCGCGGCACCGAGGATCTCGGCGGCGGCCTGAGCGCGATCTTCCGGCTCGAAAGCGGCTTCGACCTCAACTCCGGCCGCCTCGGCAGCGGGCTCGCGTTCTCGCGCAATGCGTACGTCGGCCTGAACGACACGAAGCTCGGCACGCTCACGCTCGGCCGCCAGTGGGATTCGATCGTCGACTACGTCGAGCCGTTCACGCTGAACGGCAACATCGGCGGCTATTACTTCGCGCACCCGAACGACATGGACAACACCGACAACGGCTTCCCGATCTCGAACGCGGTGAAGTACCGCAGCCCGACGATCGCGGGCATCACGTTCGGCGGCCTCTATGCATTCGGCGGGCAACCGGGCCGCTTCTCGGACAACGCGACGTTCAGCGTCGGCGCGAGCTACGCGGCGGGGCCGGTCGGCTTCGGCATCGGCTATCTGCGGATCAACAACCCGGGCGTGTCGACGCAGGGCTACCAGAACTATCCGGGCTTCACGAACGCGATCTACGGCAACTACCTCGATGCGGCGCGCGCGCAGAAGGTGTTCGGCGTGGGCGCGTCGTACCAGGTCGTGCAGTGGCTCAAGGTGCTGGCCGACTTCACGAACACGAACTTCCAGCAAGGCAGCGCGGGGCACGACGCGACGTTCCAGAACTACGAGCTGTCGACGCTGGTCACGCCGACGCCGGCCGTGACGGTGGGCGCCGGCTATACGTACACGACGGGCCGCGACCACGCGACGAACGCGGAGCCGAAGTATCACCAGTTCAACCTGAGCGTCGAATACGCGCTGTCCAAGCGCACCAGCGTCTACGTGATGGGGGCATTCCAGAAGGCGGCCGGTGACGCGCCGGTCGCGCAGATCGCGGGCTTCAATCCGTCGGGCAACCAGAAGCAGGCGGTGGGCCGCGCGGGTATCCGCCACGCGTTCTGACGTTCGCGATGGCTGACGGTCAGGCGTAGCGCCTGCCGTCAGTCGTTCGGCAAACGCCGCGAAGCATCGGCGCGCGGCTGCTTTCCATCCGCTTCCTCCAGACTATTTGATCAGTATGCCTACCCATTCGAACCGAAGAAAAAACGGGCGACACCACCGGCTCACGCCGGCAGTCAACCGCCGGCTGCTGTCGGCCGTCGGTGCATCGCTGATCGCCTGCACGATCGCCGACGACGCCACGGCCCAGTCTTCCGTGTCGCTGTACGGGCTGGCCGACGTGTACGTCGGCACGCAAAAGAGTCTCGGCAAGCCGCGCGCATATGCGATGAATTCGGGCGGCTTTACGACGAGCTTCTGGGGAATCGGCGGCCGCGAGGATCTCGGCGGCGGCTACGCGCTGCAGTTCGCGCTCGAAGCATTCATGCGCCCGTCGAACGGCGGCGCCGGCCGCTTCAGCGGCGATACGTTCTTCGGGCGCAACGCGTATGTCGGCGTCGCGACGCCGTACGGTGTGCTGCGCGCCGGACGCAATACGACGCCGTATTACATCTCCGTTGTGCGCTTCAACCCGTTCTCGACGTCGTTCGGCTTTTCGCCGGCGTTGAACCAGATGTACAAGGGCGTAGCGGGGCAAGGCCTCGTCGGCGACAACGGCTGGAGCAACTCGGTGCTGGTCTCGACACCCGGCGAGCACGCGCTGCAGGCGAGCCTGATCTATGCGACCGGCAACGAGCCGGGCCACGCCGGCGCGAACCAGTGGGGCGGCAGCGTCACCTACGACGGGCACCGCGCGTTCAGCGCGACGCTCGCGTTCCAGCAGGCGAAATTCGACCGGATGCCCGGCGACCTGAACGCATCCATCGCCGGCTTCACGCAGCAGGACGCCGTGCTGGCCGGCGTCGGCTACGACCTGACATTCGTGAAGTTCACTGCGTTCTACCAGTACGTGCACGACGCGATCGACGGCGGCGGGCTCGGCACGCATAGCGGGCAAGTGGGCGCGGCGGTGCCGCTCGGCTTCGGCACGGTACTCGCATCGGTGATGGCCGCGAAAAGCCACGGACGCGACCGCCCGTCGAGAACGACCTGGGCGCTCGGCTACGACTACCGGCTGTCGAAGCGGACCGACGTCTACGTGGCGTACATGCGCGACCGCGCGAGCGGCTACGGGAACGGCGATTCGACCGGGCTCGGCCTGCGCACGGCGTTCTGAACACGCGCCCTCAAGGCGTCGTGACAGTTCGCGGGCGGCGTGTGCCTACGCGTCCACTTCCGCGTGCATCAGCAACACCGCGTCGCGCTTTTCCAGCAGATGCCGCCGCAGGATCGCCGCGAGCGCCTTGCCGTCGCGCGCCTCCAGCGCCTTGATCATCTCCTCGTGATCGTGCACCGCGCGATCCCACTTCTCGACGTGCTGGTTCGAGCGGAACCGCATCGACATGATCCGGCGGTTGATCGACTGGTACGTGGCCCGCAGCGCCGAGTTGCGCGCGGCCTCGTTGATGCGGTCGTGGATTTCCTGGTTGCGGCTGTAGTAGCCGGGCAGGTCGTTCTGCATCCGGCACGCGAGCATCGAGTAATGCAGCGCCTTGATCTCCGCGAGCTCCGCGGGCGTGATCCGCTCGCAGGCCAGTTCGCCTGAAAACGCCTCCAGCCCCGACATCAGCTCGAAGGTTTCGCGGATCTCCGATTCGCTCATCCGGTACACGCTCGCGCCGCGATTCGGCGACAGCACCAGCAGCCCCTCGGCCGCCAGCACCTTGAACGCCTCGCGCAGCGGCGTGCGCGAGATGCCGAGCGTCTCGCACAGCTCGCGCTCGTTCAGCCGCATGCCCGGCGTGAGCACGCCTTCGACGATGAATTTGCGCAGGTGCTCGACAACCGTGTCGTGCAGCCGCTGCCGCTCCAGTTTCGGCAATGCCGGCGCGGTGCCGACATGCTCCAGATCATTCAAATCTTGCATGCAAAGTCCTTCCTTCTTGCTTCCCGCGATTCTACTGCAACTCGCCCGACCCGAATATCTCCCCGCCAATGTCGGGTAAACACCGGCATTTTCGGCGAAATCAGCGCTTGGTTTTGCCGCGATCGCTCTGCTAAAGTATTTTGCATGCAAAATTCAAAATGCAACCAAGGAGACAGAACGACCATGCTGCAACTCGACTTCCACCCGTCCGGCCGCCATTTCCTGCAGATTCCGGGGCCGAGCCCGGTGCCCGACCGGATCCTGCGAGCGATGAGCTATCCGACCATCGACCACCGTGGCCCCGAATTCGGCGCGCTCGGCCTCAAGGTGCTGGCCGGCATCAAGAAGATCTTCAAGACCACGCAGCCGGTGATCATCTATCCGGCGTCGGGTACCGGCGCATGGGAAGCCGCGCTGACCAACACGCTGAGCGCCGGCGACACCGTGCTGATGTTCGAGACGGGCCACTTCGCGACGCTGTGGAAGAAGATGGCCGACGCGCTCGGCCTGAAGCCCGAGTTCCTCGGGCTGCCGGGCATCGAAGGCTGGCGCCGTGGCGTGCAGCCCGACATGATCGAAGCGCGCCTGCGCGCCGACACCGCGCACGACATCAAGGCCGTGTGCGTGGTGCACAACGAAACGTCCACCGGCGTCACCTCCGACATCGCGGCCGTGCGCCGCGCGATCGACGCGGCCGGCCACCCGGCGCTGCTGATGGTCGACACGATCTCGGGGCTCGCGTCCGCCGACTACCGCCATGACGAATGGGGCGTCGACGTCACCGTGTCGGGTTCGCAGAAAGGGCTGATGCTGCCGCCCGGCATCAGCTTCAACGCGGTGTCGCCGAAGGCGCTCGCGGCGAGCGAACTCGCGACGCTGCCGCGCGCGTTCTGGGGCTGGCACGAGATCATCGAAGCGAACAAGAACGGCTACTGGCCGTACACGCCGAACACCAACCTGCTGTACGGCCTCGCCGAAGCGCTCGACATGATCCTCGGCGAAGGGCTCGACAACGTGTTCGCGCGCCACCAGCGGCTCGCGGAAGCGACGCGCCGCGCGGTGCGCGCCTGGGGCCTCGAGATCCAGTGCGCGGACCCGGCCGTCTACAGCCCCGTGCTGACCGGCGTGATGATGCCCGACGGCGTCGACGCAGACGCCGTGCGCAAGCTGATCTATGAACGCTTCGACATGTCGCTCGGGCAGGCGCTCGGCAAGATGCGCGGAAAGATGTTCCGCATCGGCCATCTCGGCGACTGCAACGACCTCACGCTGATGGCCACGCTCGCCGGCTGCGAGATGGGGCTGAAGCTCGCCGGCGTGCCGGTGGCCGCGAGCGGCGTCGTCGCGGCGATGGACTATCTCGCCACCAACACGCACACGCCCGCGCTGCGCGCGGCGGCCTGAGCGCGTGTGCCTGCGGCCCGCCGCAGGCACACCGCTCGCTCCCTTTTGCGGCCCGCACGACGTGCGGCCGCGCTGCATCGGCACGAAATCGACACGAAAGCGGCCCCAGAGCCGGTGCGGCTGCAGCGGCAAGCCAGACAACATCCAGGAGACACAACATGAAGCTGTTCCGGGCGACCGGCATCGTGCTGGTGATGCTATGCGTGATGTACTTCATCACGTACCTCGATCGCGTGAACGTGAGCACGGCCGCCGCCGGGTTCGGCCGGGAATTCGGGCTGAACAAGACGGAGATCGGCCTCGTGTTCTCCGCGTTCGCGTATCCGTACCTCGTGTTCCAGATCATCGGCGGCTGGGTCAGCGACCGCTTCGGCGCACGCCGCACGCTGCTCGCGTGCGGGCTGCTGTGGGCCATCGCGACGCTGCTCACCGGGATGGCCGGCGGCCTCGCGTCGCTGCTCGCCGCGCGCCTCTTGCTCGGGCTCGGCGAAGGCGCGACGTTCCCGGCGGCCACGTCGGCGATGTCGCGCTGGGTGCCGCGCGAGAAACGCGGCTTCGCGCAGGGCATCACGCATGCGTTCTCGCGGGTCGGTAACGCGGTCGCACCGGCCGCCGTCGTCGCGGTGATGGCCGTGTACGGATGGCGCGAATCGTTCTATATCTGCGGCGTGATCAGCATCGTGTGGGTCGTGGTGTGGGCGCTCGTCTACACCGAACACCCGAAGGACCACCCGCGCATCACGCAGGCCGAACTCGATGCGCTGCCGCAACCGAAGCAGAAGCCCGCGAACGTGCCGTGGGGCCCGCTGTTCCGCCGGATGATGCCCGTCACGATCGTGTACTTCTGCTACGGCTGGACACTGTGGCTGTTCCTCAGCTGGATTCCGCAGTACTTCCTGCACAGCTACGACCTCGACCTGAAGAAATCGGCCGTGTTCGCTTCCGCGGTGTTCTTCGCGGGCGTGATCGGCGACACGCTCGGCGGCATCGTCACCGATCGCATCTACGCGCGCACCGGCAGCCTCAAGCGTGCGCGCAGCTGGATGGTGTCGATCTGCATGCTGCTCACGCTGCTGGCGCTGCTGCCGCTGCTCTTCACGCATCACCTGTACGTGTCGATGGCGTGCCTCGCGGCCGGCTTCTTCTTCGCCGAAATGACGATCGGCCCGATGTGGGCCGTGCCGATGGACATCGCGCCGGAATACTCGGGCACCGCGAGCGGGATGATGAATTCCGGCTCCGCGCTCGCGGCAATCCTGTCGCCGGTGATCTCCGGCTTCGTGATCGACCGCTTCGGCAGCTGGGAGCTGCCGTTCATCGGCAGCATGGTGCTGATGGGCGTCGGCGTGCTGCTCGCGTTCCGCATGCAGCCGGACAGCCGCTTCGCCGATGCACCCGCCGAACAACCGGCCGCCAGTCGCTCGCCGGCCTGATGTCAACGGGGCGCTGCTGCGCGTGGCGCCCGCCTTTCCCTCACGTTACTCAAGATGACCCAAGCTACCCACGACCTCGCCGTCCGGCTCGCCGCCGGCTGGCAACACGGCATCGCGTTCGCCGCGCTGCCCTCGGAACTCGTCCCCGTCGATGCCGACGCCGCCTATGCGGTGCAGGCGCACCTGCTCGCCGAACGCAGCGCCGCGATCGGCGCATGGAAGGTCGGCGCGAAACAGCCCGACGGGCCGATCCAGGGCGCGCCGCTGCCGGACGACTGCCGGCATGCGAGCGGCGTCACGCTGCCGCGCGGCGCGTTCCGGCCGCTCGGCCTCGAACTGGAGATCGCGTTCCGCTTCGGCCGCGACTTCGCGCCGCGTGCTGCCGCGTATGCCGACGCTGAAGTGTTCGACGGCATCGCGCAGATGGGCGCATCGATCGAGATCGTCGCGAGCCGCTTTCGCGAATGGCCGGACGTCGCGCCCGTCGCGCAGCTCGCCGACCTGCAGAACCACGGCGCGCTCGTGCTCGGCGAGATGACCGGCTATCGCAACGATTTCCCGTTCCTCGCGCCGGCGCCGGCGTTTTCGTTCGACGGGCAGGACATCGCCGGCCCGGCGCCCGGCACCAACCCCGCAGGCGACCCGCGCCGCCTGCTGCCGTGGCTCGTCAATCACGCGGCGCGGCGCGGCATCGCGCTGCCGGCCGGCACCGTCGTCACGACCGGCTCGTACACGGGGATGTTTTTCCCTCAGGCCGCGGGCACGGCCGTCGGCCGCATTCCCGGGCTGCCGCCCGTCAGCGTGACCCTCGCCTGATCCCCGCCCGATCCGCTTCCACCCGATACCGACCGCTGCCATGACATCCGCCGTCTCGCCTTCGCTGGTTCGCCCCGTCCATCTCGTGCCGTCGCAAGGCGCCGCGCTGTCGCCGCTGTTCGAGCGGCTGCGCAAGGCAATGCGCGGCGACGTCTACGCCGACCGCGCAAGCCGCGGCCGCTATGCGACCGACGCGTCGATCTACCAGATCATGCCGCTCGGCGTGGTCGTGCCGCGCGACCAGGACGACCTGCGGATCGCGCTCGACATCGCGCGCGACCGCAAGATCCCGGTGCTCGCGCGCGGCGCCGGCACGAGCCAGTGCGGGCAGACGGTCGGCGAGGCGCTCGTCGTCGACAACAGCAAATGGCTGAACCGGATCGTCGAATTCGATGCGCACGCGCGCACCGTCACCGTCGAGCCCGGCATCGTGCTCGATCACCTGAACGCGTGGCTCAAGCCGCACGGGCTGTGGTTTCCGGTCGACGTGTCGACGGCCGCGCAATGCACGATCGGCGGGATGGCCGGCAACAACTCGTGCGGATCGCGCTCGATCGAGTACGGCAACATGGTGCACAACGTGCTCGCGATCGACGCGATCCTCGCCGACGGCAGCGAATGCCGGTTCGGCTCGCTCGCGCAGCCGGTGACCGACCGCCGCACGCTCGACCTGCTGCACGGTGTCGAACGCATCGCGAAGCGCGAGCGCGACGAACTCGTCGAGCGCGTGCCGAAGGTGCTGCGCCGCGTGGCCGGCTACAACCTCGACCTGTTCGACTGCCAGAATCCACGCGCGTACACCGACGACGGGCACGCGAATCTCGCGCACCTGCTCGTCGGCTCGGAAGGCACGCTCGCGTACAGCCGGCAGATCACGCTGAAGCTCGCGCCGCTGCCCGCGCACAAGGCGCTCGGCGTCGTGAACTTCCCGACCTTCTACCAGGCGATGGACACCGCGCAGCACATCGTGAAGCTGAAGCCGGTAGCGGTCGAACTCGTCGATCGCACGATGATCGACCTGTCGATGGAGAACCCGGCATTCCGCCCCGTGATCGAACAGGCGCTGGTCGGGCAGCCGCAGGCGATCCTGCTCGTCGAGTTCGCGGGCGAATCGCGCGACGCGCAACTGGCGCAGCTCGACCGGCTCGTCGAACTGATGGCCGATCTCGGGCTGCCCGACAGCGTCGTGAAGATGACCGATGCCGGCGCGCAGAAGGCGCTGTGGGACGTGCGCAAGGCCGGGCTGAACATCATGATGAGCATGAAGGGCGACGGCAAGCCGGTGTCGTTCATCGAGGATTGCGCGGTGCCGCTCGAGCACCTCGCCGAATACACGCGCCGCCTGACCGACGTGTTCCACCAGCATGAAACCGAAGGCACGTGGTACGCGCACGCGAGCGTCGGCACGCTGCACGTGCGGCCGATCCTCGACATGCGGCGCGACGGCGCGTCCCGCATGCGCGAGATCGCCGAAGAAGCGGCGGCGCTCGTGCGCGAGTACAAGGGCGCGTATTCGGGCGAACACGGCGACGGGCTGTGCCGCGGCGAATGGGTCGCGTGGCAGTACGGCCCGCGCCTGAATGCGGCGTTCGCGGAGATCAAGACGCTGTTCGATCCGGACAACCGCTTCAATCCGGACAAGATCGTCAATCCGCCGAAGATGGATGCGCGCGAGCACTTCCGCTTCGCGCCCGGCTATGCGGCACTGTCGCTGCAACCGGCGCTCGACTGGTCGGCGTGGAACGTCACGCGCAATCCGCTGACCGGTGACGAAACCGCGCCCGGCTCCGGCACCGACATCACGCACGGGCTCGCGTCGGCCGTCGAGATGTGCAACAACAACGGCCACTGCCGCAAGTTCGACGCGGGCACGATGTGCCCGAGCTACCGCGTGACGCGCGACGAGCAGCACGTGACGCGCGGCCGTGCGAACACGCTGCGGCTCGCGGTGACGGGCCAGCTCGGCACCGATGGCCTCGCCGGCGACAACGTGAAGGCCGCGCTCGACCTGTGCGTGTCGTGCAAGGGCTGCAAGCGCGATTGCCCCACCGGTGTCGACATGGCGCGCTTCAAGATCGAGGCGCGGCACGCGTGGAACCGCAAGCATGGCACGACGCTGCGTGAACGGCTCGTTGCGTACCTGCCGCGTTATGCGCCGTGGGCCGCGCGGATGCGTGGTGCGATTACGTTCGCCAATGGCGTGCCGGTCGTTGCTTCGATGGTGAAGCGATGGATCGGGCTCGCGCCGCAGCGGGCGTTGCCTGCGTTCGCGCGACCGTTTCTGGCGAACGTGAGTACGGGTACGTCGGCGTCTTCCAAAAGCGACTCGACCACCCGCGAAGTGCTGCTCTTCGTCGATACGTTCAGCAACTACCAGGAGCCGGACAACGCCCGCGCCGCGCAAGCCGTGCTCGAAGCGGCCGGCTATACCGTGCATTTCAACGTGCGCGAAGGCGAGCGGTCACTGTGTTGCGGCCGCACGTTCCTCGCGGCCGGGCTCGTGGACGAAGCGAAGGCCGAGGCGAAACGCACGCTCGATACATTACGACCGTACCTCGAACGCGGCGTTGCGATCGTCGGGCTGGAGCCTTCGTGCCTGCTGTCGATGCGCGACGAGTTTCTGGCCTACGGGTATGGCGACGAAGCCGCACGGCTCGCCAGCCACGCGTTCCTGTTCGAGGAGTTTCTCGTGCGCGAGCAGGAGGCCGCCCGGTTGTCGCTGCCATTGCATGCGATCGATGCAAGCGAAGCGCTCGTGCACGGCCACTGCCACCAGAAGGCATTCGGCGCGTTCACGCCGGTTCAGACGGTGCTGAGCTGGATTCCAGGGTTGAAAGTGTCGCCGGTCGAATCGTCGTGCTGCGGGATGGCCGGCAGCTTCGGCTACGAAGCCGAACACTACGATGCGTCGCAGGCGATGGCCGAACTGTCGCTGCTGCCGGCCGTGCGGGCACGCGCCGAAGGCGCGATCGTCGTCGCGGACGGCACGAGTTGCCGGCATCAGATTCAGGACGGCGCGCAGACGCAGGCCGTGCATGTGGCGAAGGTGCTAGTGCGGGCGTTGCGGAACTGATGGCGATCTCGACGTACAGCACACGTCACGCTGACACGGCCGCCTCCGTCACGCCGCCTCTCCGATCCCGCCCATCAGCATCATCAGTTGCTCGCGCAGCCACCGGCTGCCCTGGTCCTGATCGGCGCTGCGATGCCAGTAGCAGAAGTATTCGAGGGCCGGCATCTCGAACGGCAGTTCGAGAATGCGCGCCGGATAGCGCTGCAGCAGCCGCAGCGGCGCCGTCAGCGCGAGATCGCCGCGCATCGCGATCAGCGGCGCGACCATGTAGTGCTGCACCCGCATCTGGATGGTGCGCCGCAGCCCGAGGCGCGTCAGTTCCGCATCGACGTGCCCGCTGCCCTTGCGGCGGCTCGACACGTGGATGTGCCCCATCGCAAGGTAGTCGTCCATGGTGAGCGTGTCGCCCTTGAACGGGTGATCGTCGCGGATCATGCACGCATAGCGGTCGCGCACGAGCAGCGCCTGGTGCAGGTGCGGATCGCCGATCAGCGGCGCGTCGATCGCGATGTCGACGGAGCCGTTCGCGAGCGCGGTCGCGACTTCGCGGCGGTCCATCGTGTAGCTGCGCACGTGCATGCCGGGCGCATGCGTCTGCAGCAGTTCGCCGAGCGCGGGCAGCAGCAGCGCCTCGGTCAGGTCGCTCATGCTCATCCGGAACACGCGCGTCGACGACGCCGGATCGAACACGTCGCCTTCATGCGCGCTCGAATCGAGCAGCTGCATCGCCTCGCGCACGCGGCCGACGATGTTCTCGGCCAGCGGCGTCGGCATCATCCCGGCCGGCGTGCTGACGAACAGCGGATCGTTGAGGGTCTTGCGCAGCCGCGCCAGCGCATTGCTGACGGCCGGCTGCGTGAGGTTCAGCACCTCGGCCGCCCGCGTCAGGTTGCGCTTGGTGTAGATCGCGTCGAATACGACGAACAGGTTCAGGTCAATCTTCGAAAGGCGCATCGCCGGATCTCCTTGCCGGCATCTTACGGCGGGCGCCTCCCGTTCGTCCACGGCCCTGCGCATCGTGGCGCGATGCTCAGCCGCGCGGCGGCGGCGTCAGGTACGGCGCCGTCGAACCCGGCTCGCCGTCCTTGATTTCCATCCGTGCGATCGCCTGCAGGTGCACCTCGTCCGGGCCGTCGGCGAAGCGCAGCGCGCGGCCCCAGGTCCACAGGTCGGCGAGCGGCGTATCGGGGCTCAGGCCTGCCGCGCCGAACACCTGCATCGCGCGGTCGCAGACATCCGTGTACACGGTCGGCACCAGCGCCTTGATCATCGCGATTTCCTTGCGGGCGGCCTTCGCGCCGACCTTGTCGATCATCCACGCGGCCTTCAGCACCAGCAGGCGCGCCTGCTCGATCTCGATGCGCGAGCGCGCGATCCATTCGCCGACCGTGCCGTGCTTGTTCAGCGGCTTGCCGAACGCGACGCGCGACTGTGCGCGGTCGACCATCAGTTCCAGCGCAAGCTCGGCCGCGCCGATCGAGCGCATGCAGTGGTGGATGCGGCCCGGCCCGAGGCGTGCCTGCGCAAGCGCGAAGCCGCTGCCTTCCTCGCCGAGCAGGTTGCTCGCCGGCACGCGCACGTTGTCGAACGTGATCTCGCAGTGCCCTTCCGGCGCATGGTGATTGACCACCGTGATGTTGCGCACGACCGTCACGCCCGGCGTGTCGCGCGGCACGAGGATCATGCTCTGCTGCTGGTGCGACGCGGCCTCGGGATCGGTCTTGCCCATCACGATGAAGATCTTGCAGTTCGGATGCGCGGCGTTCGTGATGAACCACTTGCGGCCGTTGATCACGTACTCGTCGCCCACGCGCTCGATGCGCGTCGTGATGTTCGTCGCATCCGACGATGCGACGTCGGGCTCCGTCATCGCGAACGCCGAACGGATCTCGCCGCGCAACAGCGGCTTCAGCCACTGTTCGCGCTGCTCCGGCGTCGCGAACATGTGCAGCAGCTCCATGTTGCCGGTGTCCGGCGCGTTGCAGTTGAACACTTCCGACGCCCAGCCCACCCGCCCCATGATCTCGGCGAGCGGCGCGTATTCGAGGTTCGTCAGGCCCATGCCGGGCTCGTCGTCCTTCAGGTGCGGCAGGAACAGGTTCCACAGCCCTTCCGCCTTCGCGCGCGCCTTCAGTTCCTCCATGAACGACACGGGATACTGGCCCGCGTGCACTTCCTCGTTCCACTGGCGGATGCGCGGCACGATGTGCGCGTCCATGAATGCGCGCACGCGGCTGCGCAGTTCTTCCACTTTCGGGGTATAGCCAAAATCCATGATCGACTCCTCGATTCCGTTCGTCCGGTTCCGTCAGAAGGCCGAGACACCGCCGTCGACGGCGACGGCCTGCCCGGTCAGATAAGTGTTTTCCTTCGCGCACAGCGTCAGCATCGTCGCGACGATTTCCTCGGGCCGGCCGAGCCGCTTCATCGGCGAGCCCTGCGCGAGAAAGTCCTGGCGGTCGCCGATATCGCTGTCGGTGACCATCGGCGTCGTGCTGTAGAACGGGCACACCGCGTTCACGCGAATGCCGTGGCGCGCGTATTCGATCGCCGCCGTCTTCGTGAGCCCGACCACCGCATGCTTCGACGCCGCGTAGGCCGCGAGCTTCGGCGCGCCGCCGAGCCCGGCCATCGACGCGACGTTCAGGATCACGCCTTCGCGCTGCGCGAGCATCTGGCGGATCTGGTGCTTCATCCCGAAGAACACGCCCTTCGCGTTCACCGCGAAGCTCAGGTCGAGATCGGCTTCTTCGGTGTCGATCAGCGCCTTCATCGGCGGTGCGATGCCCGCGTTGTTGATGCCGACGTCGAGCCGGCCGAAACGCTCGGCGGCCGCGTGCACCAGTGCTGCCACCTCCGCCTCGACGCGCACGTCGCAGCGCTGCGCGATCACGTCGGCGCCGGCCGCGCGCAGCGGCGCGGCCACGCGTTCAAGCGCCTCGCCGTTCAGGTCGCCGAGCGCGACGCGCGCGCCCATCGCGGCCAGCTCGCTCGCGAGCAACGCGCCGAAGCCGCTCGCGGCGCCGGTGATCATCACGGCTTGCCCGGCGTAGCTGTCGATCTTCATCGCGCGCTCAGATCGTCAGGCCGCCGTCGACGACGATGCATTCGCCGTTCGTGTAGCTCGCCGCGTCCGACACGAGATACAGCACGGTGCCGGCCATTTCGCGCGGCTCCGCGTGACGGCGCAGCGGGATCTTCCCCATCCAGGTCTCGTAGATCTCCTTGTCGGCGAACAGCGCGCCCGCGAACTTCGTCTTCGTGAGGCCCGGCAGCAGCGCGTTCACGCGGATGCCGAGCGGCCCGCATTCCTTCGCGAACGCCTTCGTCATGTTGACGACCGCAGCCTTCGTGATCGAGTAGATGCCCTGCCGGTCGCCCGGCTGCAGCGCGTTCACCGACGCGGTGTTGACGATCGCGCCGCCGCCCTGCGCCTTCATCAGCTTGCCGGCCTCGACCGACATGAAGAAGTAACCGCGGATGTTCACGTCGACCGTCTTCTCGTATGCCGCGAGGTCGGTGTCGAGGATGTGCCCGAAATACGGGTTCGCGGCCGCGTTGTTCACGAGGATGTCGAGGCGGCCGTGCTTGCTGCGGATGTGCTCGAACGTCGCGGCGATGTCCTCGAGCCGCCCGACGTGGCAGGCCAGCGCCTCGGCGCGGCCGCCTGCCGCGACGATCTCGTCGGCCACGGCCTGGCAGTCGTCGAGCTTGCGGCTCGACACGATCACGTGCGCGCCCTGCTCCGCGAGCAGTTTCGCGATTTCCTCGCCGATGCCGCGGCTCGCGCCCGTCACCAGCGCGATCTTGCCCGTCAGGTCGAACAGATTCGTTGCCATGTTGCTGTGCTCCTCCATTGATGTGTTGTCGTGCCCGGCGGCTTAGCGATGCGCGTCGATCACGCCGACGGCCAGCTCGGCGAGCCGCCCGGCCATCTCGCCGACGCGCAGCGCCTGCTCGCTCGACGCGTTGCCCTGCAGCGCGCGCGCCTTCACGCCCTGCGCGATCGACGCGAGCCGGAAGAAACTGAATGCGAGGTAGAAGTGCCAGTCGCGGATCGGCTCGATGCCGCGCAGCTCGCAATAGCGCGCGACGATCGCCGCTTCGTCCGGCACGCCGAGTTCGGCGCGATCCTGGCCCGCGAGCCCGCGCACCTGCCCGCCGGACGGCAGCCGCAGGCACATGCAGAGATACGCGAGATCGGCGAGCGGGTTGCCGAGCGTCGACAGTTCCCAGTCGAGCACGGCCTGCACGCGATAGCTGTCGCGCGCGAACATCAGGTTGTCGATCCGGAAATCGCCATGCACGAGCGTCGGCCGGCCCGTGTCGGCGGGGCACGCCTTCGGCAGCCAGTCGATCAGCGTTTCCATCGCGTCGAGGCGCTCCGTTTCCGCCGCGCGGTACTGCTTCGTCCACACGCCGATCTGGCGCTCGAAGTAGTTGCCCGGGCGGCCGTAGTCGGCAAGGCCCACCGCGTCGACATCGACGTCGTGCAATGCGGCCATCGTCTGCAGCAACGCGTCGTAGCACGCCGCGCGATCGGCCTTCGGCAGTTCGGGCAGCGCGGGATCCCAGAAGATCCGGCCGTCCTCGTAGCTCATCACGTAGAACATGCTGCCGATCACGTCGCGGTCTTCGCAGAGGTGATACGGACGCGCGACCGGCACCGCGGTGCCCGACAGCGCGCTCAGCACGCGGAATTCGCGGTCGACCGCGTGCGCGGACTTCAGCAGTTCGCCCGGCGGCTGGCGGCGCAGCACGTAGCGGCCGCTCTTCGCGTGCAGCAGGAAAGTCGGATTCGACTGGCCGCCGGCAAACTTCTCCAAGTCGACCGGGCCTTCGAAGCCCGGCACATGCGCTTCCAGATAGCGCGTGAGGCGGGCTGCGTCGAGTTGCTGGGTAGGGTTCGTCATCGTCGCGATCGTTCGTGGGTCAGCCGTAGGTTCGCAGCGCGTGTCGTTCGGGATCCTCCAGATGCGGGATGCCGTTGAACGACGCGAGGTGAAACGCATCGGCGTTGAAGAAAAACTGCGAAAGACTGCTGTTGCGGATCTGCAGGTTCAGCGCGATCGCGCTCGACGGCGGGGCGGCCAGCACCTGCTGCACGGTGACCGCGATCGGGCCGCCGGAGCTCACCGCCAGCACGCGCTGGCCGCCGCCGTGGCGGATCGCCGCGCGGGCGTCGGCCACGCGCTGCTGGAAGTGCGCCCAGGTCTCGGGGGCCGCATCGCCGAGCTTGTCTTCCGACCAGAGTTGCAGCACCTGCCGGAGCGCGCGGAAATGCTCTTTCATCGAGCCGGCCGCGAGGCGGGCGATGTCGGGGTAGTCGTGCGCGGCGGCCGCGAACAGCCGGTGGAAGTCGTATTCGTTCAGGCCCGGGTGGCGGTCGACCGGCGTGCCTTCCCGGCCCATCCCGCGCAGGATCGCGTCGACCGTCTGCGCGTGGCGGTTCAGCGTGCCGCAGATCACGCGGTCGAACGTGAGCGCTTGCTGCGCGAAGTATTCGCCGAGCCAGACGCTCTGCTGCTCGCCCGCCGCGGACAACCGGTCGTAGTCGTCCGTGCCGAAGGACGCCTGCCCGTGCCGTACCAGAAAAAGTTCAGCCATCGCATGCCCGCCAGATCAGAAGGATTCAGCATAGGGGGCGGGGACGCATTTTTAAACTTTATTTTCTGAATCCGGGGGTATTCATTGGGTGAATTGCCGCCACCAGGAGGAAGCGGACGCACGCGAATGGCGGAGCGCGCCGGAACCCGGCCCGATCTCGTATGAAACATCGATTTCGACGGCGACAGGCACGGCGTCGCGAAGTATTTCGACTATCCATAGCGTGCCCGCCGCGCGTCCGGCCCTGTTGCGTTACGCTTCCGGAAACCCCCGCAAGCCGTTCGCGAGCGGCTTGCGCGCCGGTATCCCGGATGAAGCCCGGCTAACCCCACTCAAAGCGCCATGACCGACGCCCTCAACCCGAACTACTTCGAATCCGTCGCCGCCAGTTTCGACAAGCAGCACGCGATGCGTCTGATCCAGGCCAGCATGCCGCTGATCGACGTCGGGCGGACCGAGATCCACCTGCCGCACTGGCAGGGCATCGAACAGCAGCACGGCTTCATCCACGGCGGCGTGGTCGGCATGATTGCCGATTCGGCCGCGGGCTACGCGGCGATGACCACGGTGGCGGCCGATGCGTCGGTGCTGACCGTGGAATACAAGATCAACCTCGTCGCGCCTGCCGCGGGCGACAAGTTGATCGCGCGTGGCGAGGTGATCCGGCCGGGGCGAACGCTGATCGTCACCAAGGCGGAAGTCTTCGCCGTCACCGGCGACAAGGAAACGCTGTGCGCAGTGATGCAGCAAACCATCATGGTGATGCACGGGAAGAGCGATCGCGCGTGACGCGGCGCCGGCATACGCCCCCGTTGAATCGCGCGTTGACCGAAAGGTTTCGGCCAGGCCCCGCCTTCGAAGCAATCCGCTGACGCGGCCTGCCGCGCACCGCCCCCCCACCTCTGCTCGACGGCGTTTCCCGTGCGGTAGTATGGCGACCTGATGGAACCCCGATGGATCTGAACGAATGGCCATGCCCGAATTTTCTTCATCCCCCGGCGCCGGCCAGGACGCCCAGGCGCTCGTCCTCATCGCCGAGGACGAACCCGAGATCGCCGAGATCCTGACCGCCTATCTCGCGCGCGGCGGCCTGCGCACCGTGCATGCGGCCGACGGCCGTCGCGCACTCGAACTGCACCTGCAGCTCAAGCCCGACCTCGTGCTGCTCGACGTGCAGATGCCGCACGTGGACGGCTGGAAGGTGCTCGCCGAAATCCGTCATCGCGGCGACACGCCCGTGATCATGCTGACCGCGCTCGACCAGGACATCGACAAGCTCACCGGCCTGCGCATCGGCGCCGACGACTACGTGGTGAAGCCGTTCAATCCCGCCGAAGTCGTCGCACGCGCGCAGGCGGTGCTGCGCCGTTCGATGGCCGGCTCCCGCCAGGAAGAGCAGCGCGTGCTGCGGGTCGCGCCGTTCGAGATCGACCTCGAACGCCACGAAGCCACGCTCGAAGTGGGCAGCGAACGGCACACGCTCGTGCTGACGCTCACCGAGTTCAAGCTGCTCGCGCAGCTCGCGCGCGCGCCGCGGCGCGTGTTCAGCCGTGCCGAGCTGATGGCCACCTGCCTGCCGGAAGGCGACGCGCTGGAACGCACGGTGGACAGCCACGTCAGCAAGCTGCGCAAGAAGCTCGACGATCTCGGCGTGCAGGGCGTGCCGGTCAGCGTGCGCGGCGTCGGCTACAAGCTCTGGAGCTGAACATGAAGCTCGAGGGCCTGAGCCGCCAGATCGCGCTGACGATGGCCGGGATGGCGTTCGGCGTGACGCTGCTGATGGTGCTCACCGCCTACGTCTTCTACTACTTCGCGTTCAATTACTGGCCCGCGCATTTCGACACGAAGAACCTGCTGCCGACCGCGCCCGAGTGGGTGTGGCTGATCGCGACCACGTCGGTCGGCCTCGTGCTGTCGGTCGCGGTCGCCGTCAATCTCGCGCGCCGCATCCTCGTTCCGCTCAACTCGGTCACGGACAGCATTCGCCGCGTCGCGCGCGGCGATCTCGGTGCGCGCGCCGTGGCAGGCGACCGCTCGCTGTACGAAGCCGCGCTGCTCGCCGACAACTTCAACGCGCTCGCCGACGAGCTGCAGCGCGTGACCAACGAGCAGGCGATCTGGAACGCCGCGATCGCGCATGAGCTGCGCACGCCCGTCACGGTGCTGCGCGGGCGCCTACAGGGGCTCGCCGAAGGCGTGTTCAAGCCCGACGAAGCGCAGTTCCGCAGCCTGCTCACGCAGGTCGAAGGGCTGACGCGGCTGATCGAGGATCTGCGCGTGGTCAGTCTCGCGGATGGCGGCCACCTGAGCATCGAGATCCGCGACGCCGATCTCGCCGCCGACGTGCGCGCCGTGGTCGACGTGTTCGCCCATAGTTTGCAGGCCGCCGGCCAGCATCCGGTGCTCGATCTCGACACGCGACGCATGCGCTGCGACCCGGTACGCATCCGTCAGGCACTGCTCGCGTTGCTGGAAAACGCGCGCCGCCATGCGGTGCCCGGTGCGATCCGGATCCAGACGCGCATCGAAGGCGGCATGTGCCGGCTGCGCGTCGACGACGACGGCCCCGGCATCCCGGCCGATTTCGCGCCGCACGTGTTCAAGGCCTTCCGTCGCGTCGACGAATCGCAGCCGGGCGGCAGCGGTCTCGGGCTCGCCGTCGTCGCGGCGATCGCGCATGCGCATCACGGTGAAGCGGTGTGCGTGCCGACCGGCACCGGCGGCACGCGGTTCGAAGTGCAGTGGCCGGACAACCTCGTGCCGGCACCGGAAAACGAGCGCTTTCCGGCTTGAGAGGCCGTCTTTACGTCGCCTTTGACCGTCACGCGCCCGGTTCGCGCCCGACCTGTTCGAGCGGCGGGTTGAACCCGAGCACCGTGTACTCCCGCACGGACACGGTCCCTTTCCCCGCCGCGCCTTGCACGACGACCGCGCGCACGGCGCCGGCCCGGTCGAATTTCAGGCGGGTGCCGACGGTCGCGTTGCGCAGCGCCTCCACTTCCTCGATCCGCGCGATCGCCAGCTTGCGCACCGCGCCGGACACGTACACCGGCAGGAACACCAGCGCGATGAAGATCGACACCGCGTCCTTCGATACGCTGTCCAGCACCGGCTGACCCGACATCACGAGCGACAGCGACGTCGCCGCGACGAAGATCGCGAGCACCGTCGCGCCCACGCCGAGCGACGAGAACCGCTCGGCCGCCTTCTTCATGCGTGCCTTCACGAGCGCGCGCGTGGTCGCGGCGGGCACCAGCCATTCGCGCTGCGCGCCGTGGTACCCGGCGAAGCCGAGGAACAGCGTCGCGACGGCGCTGACGGCGATGCTGGTGTACAGCGCGTCGAACAGCATGCAGACGAATTCGAGCACGAACACGATCACCGACGGCCACAGCAGCAGACGGAACGAATAGCCGTCGCGGCCATGCCCGCGGATCCACCATTTCACCGGCGCCAGCTCCCAGAAGCGGCTCTCGCGGTGGAGTGAAAGTTCTTCGTCGTCGGTCAATTCTTCACCTGTGGTGCTCCGTTGCGTCGGGTACGGCTGATGCGGCTGATGCGGCTGATGCGGCTGATGCGGCTGATGCGGCTGGTATGGATGATGCCCCTGAAACGGGAATGAATACCTGGGGTTATCGATTGATCCCAAAGATTCATTAGACAGTGTCTCCGCCGCCGCGCGATGCTGGCCCGGCCAGTGAACGCGGTGTCATTGCCACGCCGCGCACGAGAATGGAGTGAGACACATGCCTAACGACCCTCGTCAACGGCGCCACACGCTGTGGCTGCTGTGCGCGCTTTCGTTCATCCTCTACGTCGACCGCGTCAACCTCGCGACCGCGGCCGGCGCGATCAAGGCCGAGCTCGGCCTGTCGAACACCGAACTTGGCGTCGCATTCTCCGCGTTCGCGTATTCGTATGCAATCTGCCAGATCGGCGGCGGCTGGATCGCCGACCGGTTCGGCGCCCGCATCACGCTGATCGGCTGCGGGCTGATCTGGGTCGTGTCGACCTTCACCACCGGGTTCGTGCACAGCCTCGGGCTGTTGTTCGCCGCGCGGCTGCTGCTCGGCATCGGCGAAGGCGCGACGCTGCCCGCCCAGGCCCGCGCGATCACCCACTGGTTTCCGCGCGAGCGGCGCGGCGTCGTGCAGGGCTTCACGCATTCGTTCTCGCGGCTCGGCAATGCGGTCACGCCGCCGATCGTCGCCGCGCTGATGACCTGGCTGTCATGGCGCGCCGCGTTCTTCGTGATCGGCGCGGTGACGCTGGTGTGGCTCGCGTGGTGGATCGTCGGCTTCCGCGAATATCCGCTCGGTGACGAAACCGGCCACGGCCGCACGCGTGCCGCGCGCCCCGCACCGCCCGCCGGCCCGACGCCGTGGGGGCCGCTGTTCCGCCGGATGGCGCCGACCATCTTCGTCTACTTCTGCTACGGCTGGACCGCGTGGCTGTTCTTCACGTGGCTGCCGACGTTCTTCCTGAACGGCCAGGGCCTGAACCTGAAGTCGACCGCGCTGTTCGCGTCCGGTGTGTTCTTCGCGGGCGTGGTGGGCGACACGCTCGGCGGCTGGATGTGCGACCGGATCTACCGCAAGACCGGCAACCTCGCGCTGTCGCGCCAGAGCGTGATCGTCGCGAGCTTCGTCGGCGCGCTCGTGTGCCTGCTGCCGCTCGCGGTCGTGCACTCGACGGCCGGCGTCGCACTGTGCCTGTCGGGGTCGTTCCTGTGCCTCGAACTGACGATCGGGCCGATCTGGGCCGTGCCGAGCGACATCGCGCCAGCCCACGCCGGCATCGCGAGCGGGATGATGAACGCGGGCTCCGCGATCTCGGGGATCCTGTCGCCGATCCTGTTCGGCTATCTCGTCGATCGCACGGGGAGCTGGACGGTGCCGTTCATCGGTTCGGTCGCGATGCTGCTGATCGGCATCGTCGCCGCGCTGCGGATCCGGCCGGAACGCACACTGTCGGAATCGCTGCCGGCGCTCGCCGACGCGCCTGCCGCGCCGTCGGCGCACTGAAGCGGGTCGTCGCGGGTTCGCCGGCGTCGGCCGTCTCGCCGGCGGCGTCATCACGCTTCACTGCTTTTTGTGATGGTGGTGGCTCGGCTGGCTCGGCTGGCTCGGTTGGTTCGGCTGGCTTGGCTGGCTTGGCTGGCTTGGCTGGCTTGGCTGGCTCGGTTGGCTCGGTTGGCTCGGTTGGCTCGGTTGGCTCGGTTGGCTCGGTTGGCTCGGTTGGCTCGGTTGGCTCGGCGGGATCGGCCGGCGCGGCTGGTTCGGCCGGCTTGGCTGATTCGGCCTGCCGGGCTCGTTCGACCGACGCGGCTGATTCGGCCAACGCGGTTGGCGCGGCTGGCTCGGCCGCCTTGGCTGGCAAACCGCCCCATCAAGCACCGTCATCATCTCCGGCCCCGGTCCCGTGAAACAGCGCAAGAAACTGCTGCGCAGGGATGCTCAGCGGCCGGTCGCGCCGCACGAGGCTGCCGTACGACGGCAGCTTCTGTTCGAGCGTGTAATCGATGATCGCGACGAGCCCGTGCTCCGCATTGCGCTGCGCCACCGTCAGCGGAATCACGCCGAGCATCGGCGAACGGTCGACGAGGTTCATCGTCGTCAGGATCGACCCCGTTTCGACCAGCCCGCGCGGCATCGGCTGGTGCCGCGCGTTGAACTCGCGCTCGACCACCTCGCGCGCCGGACTGCCGGCCGGCTGCAGGATCCACGCGTAATCGAGCAGCGCATCGAATTCCACCGGCCCCGCGCCGGCGAGCGGATGGTCGCGGCCCGCGATGATCGCGAGCGCCTCGTCGTCCACCACGCGGAAATCGCAATCGGTCCCGACGTGGCGCCCGATCACCACTTCGAGCACGCCTTCGCGCAATTGCGGCATCAGCCGGTCACTCGTATCCACCGCAATGTCGATCGCCAGCAGCGGGTAACGCGCCTTCAGCTGCACCAGCGCCTCGGTGAGCCGCCCCGGCGACGCCGCCATGATGCTGCCGATCGCCAGCCGCCCCGCGCTGCCGAGCTGCAGTTCGCCGAGCTCGCGATTCAGCGCCTCCACGCTGCCGCGGATCCCACGGAAATAGCCGAGCACGCGCTCGCCGGCCGGATTCAGCACGAGCCCGCGCCCGACGCGATCGAACAGCCGCTGGCCGAGCGCGCTCTCCAGCTCGGCCAGCATCTTCGTCGCGGCCGGCTGCGTGAGGCCCATCTGGTCGGCCGCCGCGCGCAGCGTCGAGCATTCGTCCACGGCCAGCAGCAGCGCGATCTGCCGCATGCGCAGCCGGTTCAGCAGCTGCGGGGTCGAGTCTCGTCGGTCGATCGAGCCCATCTTTGATTACTCCAGGTTATCGATTCATCAAGAGTTTTCAATTTACCGACTCATTCCGTCTACCTAGCATCAACCCCATAGACAAACGGCCCCGCGCCGCCACCGGAGACACAGCATGAACATCCCCGCGCCCACCACGCCCCTGCCCGTCGTCGCGCTGACGCTCGGCGACCCCGCCGGCATTGGCGCCGAACTGATCGCGAAACTGCTCGCGCGCCCCGACGCGACCGCCCGCGCGAATCTCGTGCTGATCGGCGATCGCTGGCTGTGGGAAGCCGGCCAGCGCGTCGCTGGCGTGACGGTCGACGTCGAACCCGTCGAGTCGCTCGCCGCCGCGCGCGGCCGGCCGTCCACCGCGCGCGCCGCGTTCGTCGCCATCGACACGATCGACCCGGCCGACGTCACGGTCGGGCAGCCCGGCGCGGCCGGCGGCCGCTCGACGCTGACCGTGCTCGACCTGTGCGTCGACGCGGCGCTCGCCGGCGACATCGACGCGATCTGCTTCGCGCCGCTGAACAAGTACGCGATGAAGCTCGGCGGGCTGAAGCACGAGGACGAATTGCACCACTTCGCCGAAGCGCTCGGCGTGACCGGCTACTTCTGCGAATTCAACACGCTCGGCGAGCTGTGGACCGCGCGCATCTCGTCGCACATTCCGCTGAAGGATGCGCCGGGCTACCTGAGCATCGAGCGGATCGAACAGGCCTCCGAACTGATCTACCGGTCGCTGCTCGCGAACGGTGTCGCGGCGCCGAAGGTGGCGATCGCCGCCTTCAACCCGCACGGCGGCGACGGCGGCAGCTGCGGCCGCGAGGAAGTCGACATCATCGAGCCGGCCGTGCGCAAGCTGCAGTCGCGCGACTGGCCGACCGATGCGCCGTTCCACGGCCCGTTCCCCGCCGACACGATCTTCCTGAAGGCGCAGGCCGGCGACTACCAGGCGATCGTCACGATGTACCACGACCAGGGGCAGATCGCGATCAAGCTGCTCGGCTTCTCGCGCGGCGTGACCGTGCAGGGCGGGCTCCCCGTGCCGATCACGACGCCCGCGCACGGCACCGCATACGACATCGCGGGCCGCGGTACGGCCGACGTCGGCGCCACCTGGCAGGCGCTGCAGATCGCCTGCCGGATGGGCGCCGCGCGCCGTACCTCCACCGTTTCGGCGTGACGTTCGCGCGCCTCCCACACACGACAACATCGATTACCGGAGACACCCTCATGAAAATCCGTTCCGTCCGCGCCCGCGTATTCCAGTGGAAAGGCAAGACCGTGCCGCCCCAGGGCAACTTCTGCTCGAACGCGATGGACCTGCTGTACGCACCGCAGGAAACGATGAGCACGTTCCGCTTCCATTCGTGGACGGTCGTGGAAGTCGAGACCGACGACGGCATCGTCGGCCTCGGCAACGTCGCGCTCGCGCCGCATGTCGCGAAAGTGATCATCGACCAGTACCTCGCGCCGCTCGTGATCGGCCAGGACCCGTGGGACTACGAATACCTGAACCAGCGGATGTATCGCGCGACCCACGCATGGGGCCGCAAGGGCATCGGCATGGCGGCGATCTCGGCGGTCGACATCGCGATCTGGGACATCCTCGGCAAGAGCGTCGGCAAGCCCGTGTTCAAGCTGCTCGGCGGCCGCACCAAGGAAAAGATCCCCTGCTACTACTCGAAGCTCTACCGCACCGACCTGAAGGAGATGCAGGACGAGGCGCAGCGCTACCTGAAGGAAGGCTTCCGCGCGTTCAAGATGCGCTTCGGCTACGGGCCCGCGCACGGGCAGCAAGGCGTGACCGAGAACCTGAAGTCGGTCGCGGCGATCCGCGAGGTGATCGGCTACGACAACGACCTGATGCTCGAGTGCTACATGGGCTGGAACCTCGAATACGCGAAGCGCATCCTGCCGAAGCTCGAGAAATACCAGCCTCGCTGGCTGGAAGAACCGGTGATCGCCGACGACATCGACGGCTACGCGGAGCTGAACCAGCTCACGCGCATTCCGATCTCCGGCGGCGAGCACGAGTTCTCGCTGTACGGCTTCAAGCAGCTGCTGGATCGCAAGGCCGTGTCGGTCGTCCAGTACGACACGAACCGCGTCGGCGGGATCACGATGGCGCACAAGATCAACGCGCTGTGCGAGGCATACAGCGTGCCGGTGATCCCGCATGCGGGCCAGATGCACAACTATCACCTGACGATGAGCACGCTCGCGTCGCCGATGAGCGAGTACTTCCCGATGTTCGACGTCGAGGTCGGCAACGAGCTGTTCTATTACATCTTCGACGGCGAGCCGGTGGCCGAGAACGGCTTCGTGCAACTGCGCGACGACGTGCCGGGACTCGGCCTCACGCTGAAGACCGAGTTCCTCGACCAGTTCGACATCGTCGAGTGAGGTCCGCCATGAACGCACGCTACCAGGGCGTCTTTCCGGTTGTGCCGACGATCTTCGACGCGACCGGCGCGCTCGATCTCGACGGCCAGCGCCGCTGCATCGAGTTCATGATCGATGCCGGCTCGCACGGCCTCTGCATCCACGCGAACTACTCCGAGCAATTCGCGCTCGGCGACGACGAACGCGACCTGATCACGCGCGCCACGCTCGAGCACGTCGCGGGCCGCGTGCCGGTGATCGTCACGACATCGCACTTCAGCGCGCGGATCTGCGCGGAACGCAACCGGCGCGCTCAGGCGCTCGGCGCGGCGATGGTGATGGTGATGCCGCCGTATCACGGCGCGACGTTCCGCGTACCCGAAGCGCAGGTGCGCGCGTTCTTCCGCGAAGCCGCCGACGGCCTCGACATTCCGCTGATGATCCAGGACGCGCCCGCGAGCGGCGTCGCGCTGTCCGCGCCGTTCCTCGCCGCGCTCGCCCGCGAGATCGACGCGGTGTCGTACTTCAAGATCGAGACGGCCGGCGCCGCGTCGAAGCTCCGCGAACTGATCGCGCTCGGCGGCGATGCGATCGAGGGGCCGTGGGACGGCGAGGAAGGCATCACGCTGCTCGCCGATCTCGATGCCGGCGCGACCGGTGCGATGACGGGCGGCGGCTATCCGGACGGGATTCGCCGGATCACCGACGCGTATTTCGCCGGCCGCCGCGACGAAGCGGTCGAGCAGTACGCGCGCTGGCTGCCGCTGATCAACTACGAGAATCGCCAGTCGGGCTTCCTGACCGCGAAGGCGCTGATGCGGGAAGGCGGCGTGATCGCGTGCGATGCACCGCGCTCGCCGTGGCCCGGGCTGCATCCGCAGGTGCGCGCCGGCTTGCTCGACGCGGCGCGGCGGCTCGATCCGCTCGTGCTGCGCTGGGGGCGCTAGTCGCCTGGTATCGGTTCATTCGTGCAACGCCGCGGGGCGTTGCGCATCGGCGGCCGGTACGACACCGGCGCGTCACGGCGTGACAGCGGTCCATCAGAAGACCGCCGCCGCCCACCACCAAGACTGGAGACACCATGACCCTGTTGAACCCGGCCACCCCGGCATACGAAGCCGGCGAAGCCATTCCGCGCCGCCGCTGGCTGCGCGTGATCCCGCCGCTGCTGCTCGCCTGCATCATTTCCTACATGGACCGCGTGAACATCGCGTTCGCGATGCCCGGCGGGATGAACGCCGATCTCGGCATGGACGCGACGATGGCCGGCCTCGCCGGCGGCATCTTCTTCTTCGGCTACCTGTTCCTGCAGATTCCCGGCGGCCGGCGCGCGGCGCTCGGCAGCGGCAAGACCTTCATCGCGTGGTCGCTCGTGAGCTGGGCCGTGCTGTCGGTGCTGACCGGGCTCGTCACGCATACCTGGCAACTGCTGACGCTGCGCTTCCTGCTCGGCGTGGCCGAAGGCGGGATGCTGCCCGTCGTGCTGACGATGGTCAGCCACTGGTTTCCCGACCGCGAACGCGGCCGCGCGAATGCGATGGTCATCATGTTCGTGCCGCTCGCCGGCATGATCACCGCGCCGCTGTCCGGCTTCATCCTCGCCGCGTACGACTGGCATCACCTGTTCTTCAGCGCGGGCGCGCTGTCGCTGCTGTGCCTCGTCGTGTGGCTGATGTTCGCCGACGACGGCCCGGAGACCGCGCGCTGGGTGTCGCCGCGCGAGAAGGCCTACATCCTCGACGCGCTGCGCGAAGAACAGGAACGCAAGCGCGCGGCCGGCACGCCGGCTGCCGCGTCGTTCGGCGAGCTGCTGCGCAACCCGACGATCTGGCTGCTGATCGCCATCAACTTCTGCTATCAGGTCGGCATCTACGGCTATACGATGTGGTTGCCGACCCTGCTGAAAAACCTCACGCACACCGGGATGGGCAAGATCGGCCTGCTCGCGATGCTGCCGTATGTCGCGATGGTGATCGGGATGTTCGTCACGTCGTATTTGTCTGACCGAACCGGCAAGCGCCGCCTGTTCGTGCTGCTGCCGCTGGTCGGCTTCGCCGCATGCCTGGCGTTGTCGGTGCTCACGCATGGGTCGATGGCCGTGTCGTTCGCGTTCCTGATCGGCTGCGGCTTCTTCCTGCAGGCAGCCGCCGGCGTGTTCTGGGCGATTCCGCCGAAGCTCTGCAGCGTCGAGACGGCCGGCAGCGCGCGCGGCCTGATCAATGCGCTCGGCAATCTCGGCGGTTTCTGCGGCCCGTATGCGGTCGGCGTGCTGACCCAGCACGTGAGCGCCGCGGCCGGCGTGTACAGCCTCGCGATCACGCTCGCGGTGGCCGGCCTGCTCGCGCTGACGCTGCCGAAACGCTGCGAGGACTGAGACCGGATACACGAATACGCAGGCTTGCTGACGAATTGACGGAGACACCACCATGAACGACATCCTGTTGCTGGTGCAGAAATGCGCCCACACCTTCAGCTTCTACGACCTCGACACGAAAACCGCACTCAAGCACGTCGTGCTGCCGAACTTCCCGCACGAGTTCACCGTCGACGTGAACGAGCGCTTTGCGTACGTCGGCATCTTCGGAATCGAGACCGCATGGTCGCGCGGCCATGAAGGCGATCACCGGATCGCCGAAATCGATCTCGTGGAACGCACGCATACGCGCATGCTCGACCTGTGGCCGTACTACCGGCCGCACGGGATGGCGAGCGACCGCGACGGCCGGCTGTACGCGATGAGCGAAGCGCACGACATGCTGCTCGTGTTCGACGAGCCGACCCGACAGCCCGTACCGAACATGGCCGTGCCGTCCGGCGGCGTGAAGACGCACCTCGTCACGCTCACGCGCGATGCGAGCCGTGCGTATGGCGTGCACCTGCTGTCGAATACGGTCACGCAATTCCATCCGCGCGACGCGACGGTCGCACCGCGCGCGGTGATGCCCGGCCCGCGCCCCGAAGGCAATGCGCTGTCGAGCGACGAGCGCACGCTGTTCGTCGCGAATCGCGGCGACGACACGCTGGTCGAGATCGATACGGAAACGATGACCTGCGGGCGCCGCGTGAAGACGCGCAGCGATCCGAACCGCATCTACCGCACGAGCGCGCCGGACGGCCGCGACCTGCTGCTGCTGACCAATTCGGGCGAACGGTCGATCTCCGTATTCGATGCGCGGCAGCTCGAGGAGATCGAACGCATCGCGCTGCCGGCGAATCCGACCGCGCTGTCGTTCCATCCGTCGCGGCGCGTCGCGTACGTGTCGTTCCAGGACGACTACGTGCGCGAGCTCGATCTCGATTCGTGGCGTTTCGTCGGCGCGTTGGCGACGCTGCGCGAGCCCGATGCGTCTTACGTGCTCGCCGGGGCACGCTGACATGCACGACACGTCGCCGCTCGACGGCATGCCGGATGCGCTCGTCGATGCGCATCACCACCTGTGGCGGCTCGATGCGGGCGCGCACTATCCGTGGCTGCAGGAGGACTACGATCCGGCGCGCTTCATGTTCGGCGACTACGCGGCGCTGTGCCGCGATTTCGGGGTGGACGAGCTCCGGCACGCGGCGCAAGGTGCGCCGATCGTCGCGAGCGTGCACGTCGAGGCCGAACGGGCGCGCGACGAGGCGCTCGCGGAAACGCGCTGGTTGCACGAGGTCGCAGAGTCGCACGGGCTGCCGTCGGCGGTCGTCGCATGGGTCGACCTGCTGGCCGGCGATGCGGATGAACGGCTCGCCGAGCAGGCCGCCTGGCCGCGCGTACGCGGCGTGCGCTTCAAGCCGCGCACCGCGGCCGCGCCGGGTGCGTCGGTCGACGGGCCGGGCACGCTGCGCGATCCGCGCTGGCCGGCTGCGCTGGAGCGTCTCGCCGCGCATGGGCTGTGCTGGGATCTGCGCGTGCCGTTCTGGCATCTCGAGGAGGCGGCCGCGCTGCTTGCCGATGCACCGAAAGTCGACGTCGTGCTCGAACATGCGGGACTGCCGTGGGATCGTTCCACGACCGGTCTCGCGCGCTGGCGGCGCGGCATGCGGGCGCTCGCCGAGTCGCCGAACGTGACCGTCAAGCTGTCCGAATTCGGCCTGCGGGATGCGGCCTGGAACGATGCCGAGAATGCACGGATCATCCGTGACGCGATCGCGATCTTCGGCTGGGAACGCTGCCTGTTCGCGAGCAATTTCCCGGTGGCGGGGTTGCGCGTCACCTATCCGGTGCTGCTGCGGACATTCGCCGACGCGATGGCAGATCTCGGCGAACGGGCACGCCGCGCGATCTGGCATGACAACGCGCTGCGGGTGTACCGGATCGATGTCGATGCGGCTGCCGCTACCGGGCACGCAAACTGACGCTCACGCGCCCATGAAACGGCACGCGACGCCCATGAGCGTGCCGCGTGCCGTCGCAGCAGCGGAACCTGTCCCGCTTTCAGCTGCCGCCGGGATCAGAACCCGAACAGACGCGCCGCATTCGTGCGGCCGATCTTGACCCGGTCGTTTTCGCTCAGCAACGCGTGGTCGAACCATTCGCTGGCGGTCTGCATGCTCTCGTACGGGTAATCGGCGGAAAACAGCACGCGATCGACGCCGACTTCACTGATCGCGTCGAGCAGCCCCTTCGTGTGAAAGTGGCCGCTCGTCGTGACGTAGAAGTTGTTGCTGAAATACTCGCCGACCGGGCGCTTCGCCTGCCCCAGCCCGGCGCCGTCCCGCTGCATGCGAAGACGATGCTCGAGGCGGGGCAGCATCAGCGGCAACCCTTCACCGAGATGCCCCAGGATGACCGTGAGGTTCGGGTAGCGATCGAACAGGCCGCTCAGCATCAGGCGGATCGCATGCGTGGCCGTCTCGTGCGCGAACCCCCACGCCGAGCCGACGAGCGACGAATAGCCTTCATAGATCCGCTGCTGGCTCGGCAACGCCTCGCGCGGATGAAGATAGACGGGCACGTCGAGCGTGGCCGCGCGCTCCCAGAATTCCCAGACCGGCGCCTCGTCGAGATACTGCGCGGTGTCGGCGTCGCCGATATTCGTATAGCCGTTCACCAGCGCGCCCCGCATGCCAAGCTCCACGACGGCCCGTTCGAGTTCGTCCGCCGCATCCTTCGGCGACTGCAGCGCAACCGTCGCGAACGCCTGCAGGCGCCCGGGATGCACGGAGGTGTAGCGCTCGACGATCTCGTCGTTGGTCCGCTTCGCGAAATCGACGGCCGCCGCGCGGTCGAGAATCGATTGCGCGCCGGGCGACGTCAGCGACAGCACCGCGACGTCAATCCCGCACCGGTCCATCTCCTCGATCCGCCTGTCCGCGTCGAGCAGACGCGCCTCGACGTCGTCCATATAGGCTTTCCCGTTGCGCGCGGCTTCGCCGGACGCGTCCCACATGCTGTTGTTGAGGGCAGTGGACAGGTGCTCTTCCAGTACGATCTTGGCTTTCACAGCGCGTCTCCGGTCGTCAGCGTGATGTGCTTGTATTCGATGAAGTCGTCGATCGCGGCGGCGCCGTTGAGGCGGCCCAGCCCGGATTGCCGATACCCGCCCTCCTCGAATTCGTCGTAGACCTTCGCCCAATCGTTGATCCAGATCGTGCCGGCCTGAAGTGACCGCGCAACCCGCATCGAACGCTGCACGTCGCGCGTCCAGACCGCCGCGGCCAGGCCATATTCGCTGTCGTTGGCCAACGCGACGGCTTCCGCCTCGGTATCGAACACCTGCATCGTCATGACGGGCCCGAAGGTTTCCTTCTGGACGATCTCGAGCCGGGCGCTGTCGACTTCGAGCAACGTCGGGCGATAGAACGCGCCGCGCGCCAGTTCGCCCTCGGTCACCGGGCCGCCGCGAACGACCACTTTCGCACCCGCCGCGATCGCCTCCTCGACCGCGCGATCGACACGTTCGACGTTGGGCTTGTCGATGAGCGGCCCCATGTCGCTGAGCGGATCGGCGGCCGGGCCGACCCGCACCGTGGCCAGGCGTTGCGCGAGACGCGTGCGCACCGCGTCGGCGATGCCGCGTTGTACCAGCAGGCGCGAGCCGGTCATGCAGAACTGCCCGGCAAACACCGTCAGCGATTTTTCGATGACGGGCAATGCCGCGTCGAGATCGGTGTCGTCGAACACCAGGTGCGGCGTCTTTCCGCCGAGCTCGAGACCGAAGCGCTTGAGCCGCTGCGCACCGACGGCGGAAATCGCGCGTCCCGTCGCGGTCGAGCCCGTGAAGCTGATGACGGGCACGTCGGGAGAGGCGATCAGGGTCTTCGATCCGTCCGCGCCCGATTCGCTGAACAGATTGACGACGCCGCGCGGCAGCGACGGCGCTTCGGACAGGATCCGGGACACGAGCGCATTGGTCTGCGCGGTCTGGCCCGGCATCTTGACGACCGTGGTCGTCCCCGCCGCCAGCGCCGGCGCGAGCGAACGCACCATCAGCACGACGGGGGAATTCCACGGCACGATGATGCCGGCGACGCCCATCGGCTCGCGCAGCACGAGCGACACGACGTCCGGCCGCGGCGTTCCGCTGCGGCCCGTTTCGGCCCGCGTCAGCGCCGCGTAGTAGCGCAGCTTCGACGGCACCATCGACACTTCGAAACGCGCTTCGGGCTTGATCTTGCCGTTCTCGAGCGCCAGCAGTTCGATCAGCGGGTCGGCATGCCGCTCGAACGCGGCGGCCAGTTCGTCCAGCACGCGGGCGCGCAGCGCGGCATCGCATTTCCACGGCGTGTCGCGAAACGCGCGCAGGGCCGCGTCGATCGCCGCGCGCGCTTCGGGCTCGCCGCCGTCGGCATAACGGCCGATCACCGAGCCGGTGGCGGGGTCGACGGAATCGCGATGCGCGGGCGAATCCACCCACTCGCCGTCGATCCAGTTCAATACGGGAGCAGCAACATTCATGACGTTCCCCGGTCAGCTGTAGCGGCGGGCGATATGCTCGGCCGTCGCGATGGTGGTGATGTTGGTCGCGACCGAAATCGCGTCCGGAAAGATCGACGCGTCGACGACACGCAGGCCGCTCACGCCGTGCACCCGCCCCTCGAGATCGACGACGGCATGCGGATCGTTGATCACGCCCATCGGGGCGGTCGAAGTCGGATGGTGGTACGTGTCGAGCGTCGATCGCGCCGACGCGAGGATCCGTTCGTCCGATTCCGCACCCGGCCCCGGATTCAGTTCGGAATGAATGAGGCCGGACAGCGGCGCGGTGCGGCCGATACGGCGCGCCAGCTTGATGCCTTCGAGCAGCCGCGCGCGATCCTGCGCTTCGCCGAGGAAATTCAGGTCGATCACGGGCGCATCGCCTGCCTGCCGGCTCGCGAGTTTCAGGCTGCCGACCGACAACGGCCGCGTGAGCGCGACCGCGAGCACGAAGCCGACCTTGGTCGGGCTCTGGTCGTGCGGGAACAGGTGCGTCGCGGTGATGTGCAGGTCGAGATCGCCGTGCTGCGCAGTCGAACTGTTGGTCCACAGGAACGCGCCGATCGACGGCGACTGATCGCCGATCCGGTCGGGGCGTGCCGCATACGCGTTGTAGTAGAACGGATGATCTTTCAGGCGCTGGCCCACCGGCAACGCGGCCACTTCGGGAATCGACAGCGCACGCAGGTCGGCACCCGGCCCGATGCCCGAACGAAGCAGAATGGCCGCGCTGCCATAGGCGCCCGCGCTCAGGATCACCTCGTTCGCGTGAATTTCCTCACCGTTGTCGAGCCGCACGCCGATGGCCCGCCCTCGTGCAAACAGCACGCGATCGACCAGCGCGCCGCCGCGAATCGTCAGGTTCGACCGCGCCCGGACCTCATTGGTCAGGTAGGCCATGCCCGTGTTGACGCGCACGCCGTTGACGATATTCATCGGATACGGGCCGACGCCGTTGGCATCCGCGCCGTCGAAATCCTCGATCGCGCGATAACCGTTCGCGATCGTCGCATCGACGAACGCGCGCTGCATCGGCGTGATGTCGTCGCGCGTCAGCTGACGCACCGGCAGCGGCCCCGCCTGGCCGTGCGACACGCTGTCGTTGTCGCGATGCTCGAGCCGCCGGAACGACGGCAGCATGTCCTCGTACGACCAGCCGGGAAGATTCCAGTTTTTCAGATCCTGCGGCCGCGCGCGAATGGCGACGGCCCCGTTGATCGCCGAACTGCCGCCGAGCATCTTGCCGCGCAGTGCGTTGATCGGGTGATCGATGTAGCCGGCCTGCGTGCGATAGCCCCATTCATGCCGCGCATCGCCACCGACGATATCGCTGCTGGCGATCACGTGCGGGTAGTCCCACGCGGCATAGTTGTGCCCGGCCTCGAGCAGCATGACGTGGCGGCTCGCCTTCTCGCTCAGGCGGGCCGCCATCACGGCACCGGCGGAGCCACCGCCGACGACCAGTACATCGACGGTTCGCGGGCCGCTTGCGGTCCTGGTTCGGGGCGATGCGTCAGCGGCGCCCGAGCTGGACGCGTTCGACGAACTCGACGAGCTCGCCGCACTGGCCGCGATCGCGTCGGCGCCGAGCAGCGAACCGACAGCGAGCGTCGCCGAACGGGCGAGGGTTTGCGCGAGCATGACGCGGCGCGCGGGATGATGCAGCGTGGTGTTCTTCATGGCAGACGCTTTCTCCATTGAATGCGTGTGCCACAGTACGGTCGGGCCTCGCGACCGGATAGCTAGCGGAAACCGAACCGGTGGTTCGCTTTTTCCGAACGCGCACGTCTGCCCGTCATGCGCGCCGCCCCCGCCGGCGAGGCGACGGCATGTTCAAGTATGCGAAGGATGCGGAAGCAGGCCGCGTTCGATCAGCGGCATGTCCCAGCGGGCCGGATGGCCGATCTCGTCTTCCAGGAACCGGACCAGCGCCTGGATCTTGGGCGACGTGCGAACCGTCTTGCGATAGACGACATTCACCTGCCCGCCGGACGGCGCATATTCCGGCAGCACCGACACGAGCTCGCCGGACACCAGCGCTTCGGACGCCAGGAAGGTCGGCAGGATCGCGAGCCCCAACCCGGCGATCGCACCGGCAAGCAGTTGAAACCCCGAATCGGTCCGCATCCGCACCCTGACGCGAAACGACTGCTTTTCGTACTCGAGCGGCAGGCTCCACATCCCATGCGGTTCGCGATTCAGATAAAGCAGGCCGTCGTGTTGCGGCAGGTCGTCGGGATGCACCGGCATGCCGCGCCGCTCGAGATAGCCCGGGCTCGCACAGATCAGGTGCCGGTTGACGGTGACAGGGCGGGCGATCAGGCTGGAATCGGCGAGCGGACCGAGACGGATCGCCGCATCGAAGTGTCCATCCTGAAGATTCGACAGCCGGTCGTCCGCTTCGACGTCGAGGCAAAGCGCCGGATACATGTCCGCGAATCGCGACAGCAGCGGCGCAAGATAGCGCGCGACGAAGGTCACGGGCACGGAAAGCTTCAGGCTGCCGCTCAGGCTCGAGCCGGCCTCGTTCACTTCGCCCTCGATGCGCTCGAGCTCCTGCAGCAGCTGCCGAGATTGCTCGAAGAACCGCTGCCCCGGATCGGTCAGTTGCAGCGAACGGCCACGCTTGAGCAACGTGCAGGCAAGGCGCCGCTCGAGCTTCTGGATACGGGCACTGACGATCGACTTGGTGGTGCCGAGGCGACGAGCGGCTTCGGAGAAGCTCCCCGCCTCGACCACGGCCACGAACGTACTCATGTCGGAAAATTTGTTCATCATCCGTTTCGACTGGGCGCAGGCGCAATGCCGGCGATGGTGCCACGCGCGGGCCGAACGCGCTCGGTCACGCCGCCGCCGGGCCGGCCCCCGCCCCACCACCACATTTTGTGCATCGCACGACCGACCCTGAGCAAAAAGTATCGGTCCGCGAATTCTTTTGATGTGGTGATCGCATCGCCCCCGTCACACCATTGTTCCTGCCGTCATCGACGGCATTCGAACAAGCAGAATCAAGGAGACACGGGTGAACAAGATGCGAATCGTCGCAGCCGGCCTGCTGCTCGGCGCCTGTCTGCCGGGCGTCGCGGCCGCGCAGGTCTGCAAGGTGCCGACCCTTCGGGTGCTCGCGCAGAAGAGTCTCGGCCTGTCGGTCATGGAGAAATCGCTGGCCGACTACGAGAAGAAGAGCGGCACCAAGGTCGAGATCAGCTATTTCGGTGAAAACGACCGCCGCGCGAAATCGCGGCTCGACGCGTCGACCGGCGCGGGCTCGTACCAGATCTACTACGTCGACGAGGCGAACGTCGCCGAATTCGCGTCGGCCAACTGGATCGTGCCGCTCCTCAAGTACTACCCGAAGGAATACGACTACGACGACTTCCTGCCCGGCCGCCGCGCGGTCGCGAGCTACAACGGCGTCGCGTACTTCGCGCCGCTGATCGGCGGCGGCGACTTCCTGTTCTACCGCCGCGACCTGCTCGACGCCGCGCACATCCCGGTGCCGAAGACGCTCGACCAGCTCGTCGCCGCGATCAAGAAGCTCAACGCGCCGCCGAAGCTGTACGGCTGGGTCGCACGCGGCCAGCGCGGCTCGGGGATGAACGTGTGGCGCTGGTCGCCGTTCATGCTCGGGATGGGCGGCGCGTGGACCGACAAGGGCGGCCAGCCCGCGTTCAACTCGCCGGCCGCCGTGAAGGCCACGCAGCTCTACAGCGACCTGTTCAAGTACGCGCCGCCGGGCGCCGCGACCTACGACTGGAGCAACGCGCTCGAAGCGTTCCGCTCGGGCAAGGTCGCGTTCATGATCGAATCGACGCCGTTCGCGGACTGGATGGAGGATGCGAGCAAGTCGAGCGTGGCCGGCAAGGTCGGCTACACGCGCCCGCCCGCACCGCTGCCGTCGGCCGCGTACGGCCACGGCTTCGCGATCTCGGCGGTCGGCGCGAAGGACGACTGCACGCGGATGGCCGCCGGCCGCTTCATCGCGTGGGCGACCAGCAAGGACCAGGAGCAGGCTCGGCTGCGCAACGGCGTATTCAGCGACTACAACCGGTCGAGCACGATCGCGAGCCCGTACTTCAAGCAGCACGTCGCGCCGCAGATCCAGGCCGGGCTGAACGACACCAACCCGGTCACGCAGGTGACGATCTGGCGCACGCCGCAGTGGCCGGACATCGGCGACAACCTCGGCATCGCGCTCGAGCAGGTGTTCACCGGCACGCAGACGGATAGCCGCGGCACGCTCGACGATGCGGCCCAGTACGCGAAGGACGCGCTCGAACATGGCGCTCGCAAATGACGGTGCCGACGGACGCGCGCTCGGCGTCCGTCCGGCCCCTTCCCCGCCTTCCGCACCGTCCGCCCGGCGCGGCCGCGCGCGCCGCGACCGCACGAGCCTGCCGTGGGTGTTCCTCGCGCCGACGCTCGCGCTGCTCGCGGTCCTGAGCCTCGTCCCCACGGTCGCCGCGATCAACCTCGCGCTGCGCAACCGCGTGCTGCGCTATCCCGACAGCGAATACGTCGGCCTGCGCAACTTCATCCGGCTCGCATCCGACCGGCGCTTCCTGAACGCAATCGAAGTGTCGGTGCTGTGGGAAGTCGTCACGGTGGCCGGCGCGGTGCTCGTCGGGATCGCGCTGGCCGTGTTCCTGTTCGAGCGCGTGCACGGCCGCTGGCGCCGCCTCGCATCGCTGGTGCTGATCATGCCGGTGCTGCTGCCGCGCGTGTCGGCCGCGTTCATCTGGAAGTTCATGTACGCGCCGCTCACCGGCATCCTGAGCTGGCTGCTCGGCATGCTCGGTATCGAGAACACCGCGTTCCTCGCCGATCCGCATCTCGCGCTGTACGCGGTCGCGCTGGTCGACGTGTGGCAATGGGGGCTGTTCTTCGCGGTCGTGATCCTGAAGCTGCTGGAGACGCTGCCGCCCGAGCCGCTCGAAGCCGCGCGGCTCGACTACGCGACGACGTGGCAGGTGCATGCGTACATCGCGGTGCCAATGCTGAAGGCGCCGCTCGTGAGCCTCGTGTTCATCAAGATGGTCGAATCGCTGCGCTCGTTCGACCTGATCTACGTGATGACCAAGGGCGGCCCCGGCATCGCGACCGAGACGCTCGACCTGTACGCGTACCAGCAGGGCATCGGCCTCGCCGGCAAGGTGTCCTATGCGTCGGGCATGGCCGTGCTGATGATGGTCGCGACCACGCTCGTCTTCACGCTCATCTGGAAGAGGGTCAACAAATGGGACGACTGATGGCCCGCCGCGGCACCGCCGCGACCGTTTCGACCGCATCGACTGTCGCGATCGCCGGCGCGATCCTGCTCGTCGCCGCGTTCCCGCTGTTCTGGGCCGTGCTCAATTCGCTCAAGCACCTGCTCGACATCGTCACGCCCACGCCGCGCTTCATCTTCACGCCGACCCTCGCGAACTACGAGCAGGTGCTGTCGAGCCCCGAGGTGCTGATCGGGCTCGGCAACAGCATCGTGATCGTCGGCGCGGCCGTGCTGATCGGCGCCGTGCTCGGCGTGCCGGCCGCGTATGCGATCGCGCGGTACCCGATACGCGGCAAGCGCGACATCCAGTTCTTCCTGCTGTCGCTGCGCTTCCTGCCGCCGGTCGCGGTCGCGCTGCCGCTGATCGCGATCTGGGTCGATCTCGGGCTGTACGACACGAAGCTGTCGATGATCGTCACGTACCTGCTCGTCACGCTGTCGACCATCACGTGGCTGTCGATCCCCGTGTTCCGCCGGCTGCCGCGCGAGATCGAGGAAGCCGCCGCGCTCGACGGCTACGGCCCTTACGCGGTGTTCTGGCACATCGCGCTGCCGGTGTGCGCGAGCACGCTGCTCGGCGGCATCGTGTTCAGCTTCGTGCTGGTGTGGAACGAACTGATGATCGCGCTCGCGCTGACGTCGTCGCGCAGCGCGACGCTGCCGGTGGTCGCGTCCGCATTCACGTCGCTCGGCCAGGAAGTGCCGTGGGGCGTGATCAATGCGTCGACGGTGCTGCTCGCACTGCCGCCGCTCGTGTTCGTCGGCATGCTGAGCCGCCTGCTCAATTCGATGGTCAAGGGAAAATAAGGAGGATGTGTTGAAAGCGCTCGTACTCGAACGCACGCGCGAACTCGCGCTGCGCGACATCGACCTGCCACAGGCAGTCGGCCCCGGCGACGTCCGGATCAAGGTGCATACGGTCGGCGTGTGCGGCAGCGACGTGCATTACTACGTTCACGGCGGGATCGGCCCGTTCCGCGTCGACGCGCCGATGGTGCTCGGCCACGAGGCGTCCGGCACCGTCGTCGAGACCGGCGCCGGCGTCACGCACCTGCGCGTCGGCGACCGCGTGTGCATGGAGCCCGGCGTGCCGCGCTTCGATTCGCCCGCGACGCTGCGCGGGCTCTACAACCTCGATCCCGACGTGCGCTTCTGGGCGACGCCTCCCATACACGGCTGCCTGACGCCGTTCGTCGTGCATCCGGCCGCGTTCACGTACCGGCTGCCCGACAACGTGTCGTTCGCCGAAGGCGCGATCGTCGAGCCGCTGTCGATCGGCCTGCAGGCCGCGAAGAAGGCAGCGATGAAGCCGGGCGACCTCGCGGTCGTGATCGGCGCCGGCACGATCGGCGCGATGACGGCGCTCGCCGCGCTCGCCGGCGGCGCCGCGCGCGTGATCCTCGCCGACGTCGTGCCCGACAAGCTCGCGCTGTTCGCCGACAACCCGGCCGTCACGACCGTCGACGTGCGCACGCGGCCGCTCGCCGACGCCGTGGCCGAAGCCTCCGGCGGCTGGGGCGCGGACGTCGTGTTCGAGGCCAGCGGCAGCGCGAACGCGTATGCGGGCCTCGTCGACCTGATGTGCCCGGGCGGCTGCGCGGTGCTGATCGGGATGCCGGTCGCCCCGGTGCCGCTCGACGTGGTCGCGCTGCAGGCAAAGGAAGGCCGCATCGAATCGGTGTTCCGCTACGCGAACATCTTTCCGCGCGCGCTCGCGCTGATCGCGTCCGGCGCGATCGACGTGAAGCCGTTCATCTCGCGCACGTTCCCGTTTTCCGAAGGCGTGCGCGCGTTCGAGGAAGCGGCGAGCGGCCACCCGCGCGACGTCAAGATTCAGATCGAAATGGATTGAGCCATGGCCCAGATCACCTGCAAGGCTTTGTCGAAGCACTACGACGGCGGCCCCGCCGTGCTGCACCCGCTCGACCTCGAGATCGCCGACGGCGAATTCATCGTGCTGCTCGGCCCGTCCGGCTGCGGCAAGTCGACGATGCTGCGGATGATCGCGGGCCTCGAGGCGATCACCGGCGGCGAACTCGTGATCGGCGACGCGGTCGTCAACGACCTGCCGTCGCGCGAGCGCAATGTCGCGATGGTGTTCCAGAACTACGCGCTGTACCCGCACATGACGGTGTACGACAACATCGCGTTCGGCCTGCGGCGCCTGAAGGTGCCGGCCGACGAGATCGACCGCCGCGTGCGCGACGTCGCGCGCATTCTGAGCCTCGACACACTGCTCGACCGCCGCCCGCGCGCGATGTCGGGCGGCCAGCAGCAGCGCGCGGCCATTGCGCGCGCGATGATCAAGACACCCGCCGTGTTCCTGTTCGACGAGCCGTTGTCGAACCTCGACGCGAAGCTGCGCACGCAGTTGCGCGGCGACATCAAGCGCCTGCATCGGCGGCTGAAGACGACCACGCTGTACGTCACGCACGACCAGCTCGAGGCGATGACGCTGGCCGACCGCGTCGTGCTGATGCGCGGCGGCCACATCGAGCAGATCGGCACGCCGGCCGAGCTGTACGGGCAGCCGCACACGGTGTTCGCCGCCGGCTTCGTCGGCACCCCGGCGATGAACTTCGCGGACGGCACGATCGAGCACCTCGGCGCGAACGTGCTGCTCGACTGCAACGGCGCGCGCTGGCCGCTCGCGTCGCCGCGTTTCGCCCGGCTGCACGACGGCCAGTAGGTGAAGGCCGCGATCCGCCCGAATCACCTGCGGCTCGTCACCGAACCGGATCCGACCCCCGGCACGCTCGCGCTGACCGGTACGGTCGAGCTCGTCGAGCTGCTCGGCGCCGAGGCGCTCGTCACGCTGGACTGGCACGGCCAGCCGTGCGCGGCCCTCGTACCGGCACCGATGGCCCCGGCGCCGGGGGCCGTGGTAGCGTTCCGCTTCGACGAAGCAGCCCTGCATCTGTTCGACGCCGGCACCGAGCGCAACGTCACGCTGCCGGACGCGAACCCGATCGCGCACGCGGCGCCGCCGGCGGCCGCGACGCGCACCACGCCGCCCGCCGCGACGGGCTGGTCGATGTCCCGTTCGTAGCACGCCGGCACGCCCCCGACGGAGCACACGATGAACCCGGATCTCGAGATCGTTCCCACCCACCGCGACGAATCGTTCCGCGCGTGGATCCACGACTATCCGCATTCGGTCGCGAAGTGGCACTTCCATCCCGAATACGAGATCCATCTGATCCAGGCGTCGCACGGCAAGATGTTCGTCGGCGACCACATCGGCGATTTCGGCCCCGGCAACCTGATCGTCACGGGGCCGAATCTGCCGCACAACTGGGTCAGCGAACTCGCCGACGGCGAGCGCGTGCCGTCGCGCGACGTCGTGCTGCAGTTCTCGCGCGATGCGATCGAGAAGATGGTCGGCGCGTTCAGCGAGCTGCAGCCGGTGATCGACCTGATCGACGATGCGGCGCGCGGCGTGCAGTTTCCCGACCGCGTCGGCCGCGACGTCGCGCCGCTGATGCTCGAACTCGCGAACGCGCACGGCTGCCGGCGCGTCGAGATCCTGATGTCGCTGTTCGACCGGCTGTCGTCGTGCCGCGAGCGGCGCGTGCTCGCGGGCCCCGGCTACCGCAGCGACGCGCAGCACTACATGTCGTCGACCATCAACCAGGTGCTGTCGTACCTGCAGCAGAACCTGCCGGGCATGCTGCGCGAGACCGATGTCGCTGCGTTCGCCGGGATGAGCGTCAGCACCTTCACGCGCTTTTTCCGCCGCCATACCGGCTCGTCGTTCGTGCGCTACCTGAACCGGCTGCGCATCAACGAGGCCTGCGAGCTGCTGATGTTTTCCGACCTGACGGTGACCGACATCTGCTACCGGGTTGGCTTCAACAACCTGTCGAATTTCAACCGTCAGTTTCTCGCGATGAAGCAGGTGCCGCCGTCGAGGTTCCGCGCGCTGCACCGGCTCAACGAACCGCGCGGCCGCGACGACGCGCCGCCCCTTCGGCGTGCGCCGCCGCGCGTCCCAGACAGGATGCTTCACACGTGACATTTCTCGGCATCGATCTCGGCACGTCCGAGGTCAAGGTACTCCTCACCGATTCCCGTTCGGCCCCCCTCGCGACCGGCTCGGCCGCGCTGTCGATCAGCCGCCCGCATCCGCACTGGTCGGAACAGAGCCCGCAGGCGTGGTGGCACGCGATGCTCGATGCGATCGCGGCGGTGCGCGCCGCGCATCCGGCCGGCTTCGCCGCGCTGCGCGGCATCGCGCTCTCGGGGCAGATGCACGGTGCGACGCTGATCGATCGCGCGGACCAGGTGCTGCGCCCCGCGATCCTGTGGAACGACACGCGCGCCGGCACCGAGTGCGTCGAGCTCGAAGCGCTGGTGCCGGAATCGCGCGCGATCACCGGCAACATGGCGATGCCCGGCTTCACCGCGCCGAAGCTGCTGTGGCTCGCGAAATACGAGCCTGCCGTGTTCCGCGCGGTGCACAAGGTGCTGTTGCCGAAGGACTACCTGATCTGGCGCCTGTCCGGCGAATTCGTGTCCGAGATGTCCGATGCGTCGGGCACGCTGTGGCTCGACTGCGCGCGCCGCGACTGGTCCGACCGGATGCTCGCCGCGACCGAGCTGTCGCGCGCGCAGATGCCGCGCCTCGTCGAAGGCAACGCGCCCGCCGCACAGCTGCGCGACACGCTGCGGCGCGAGTGGGGCATCGCAGGGCCCGTGACGATCGCCGGCGGCGCCGGCGACAACGCGGCGTCGGCAATCGGCATGGGCGTCACGGGCGCCGGCAGCGGCTTCCTGTCGCTCGGCACGTCGGGCGTGCTGTTCGCCGGCAACGACCGCTTCGCGCCGAACCCGGATGCGGCCGTGCATGCGTTCTGCCATTGCGTCGAAGGGCGCTGGCACCAGATGAGCGTGATCCTGTCGGCCGCCGCGAGCCTCGACTGGCTCGCCCGTGCGCACGGCACCACCGCCGGCGTGCTCGCCGCACGCGCCGAACGCGCGGAGCCGGCGCGTGCGCCGCTGTTCCTGCCGTATCTCGGCGGCGAACGCACGCCGCACAACGACGCGCATGCGCGCGGCGTGTTCTTCGGGCTGTCCAACGAGCACGATGCGTACGACCTCGCGTATGCGGTGATGGAAGGCGTCGCGTTCGCGATGGCCGACGGCTACGACGCGCTGCGCGCAGCCGGCACGACGCTCGACGCGGTGTCGTTCATCGGCGGCGGCTCGAAGAGCGCGTTCTGGGCGCGGCTGTGCGCGAATGCGACCGGGCTCGCGATGCAGCGTCATGCGGACGGCGCGGTCGGCGCGGCACTCGGCGCCGCGCGGCTCGCCCGCCTCGCCGCGACCGGCGACACGCTCGCGGAAGTCTGCGTCGCGCCGCCCGTCACGGAGACGGTGGCGCCTGATGCCGCCACGGTCGATCTGCTGGCGGGGCGGCTCGCGCGGTATCGGCGGCTGTATCACGCGCTGCGCGAAGAGTTCGCGGCCGCCGACTGACGCGTAGCGCGATTGCACCTTCGTCGATTCGCGCGCGGTCGCGCTTGACCCGGCCCTTGGGATCGCCTTTATGCTCGTCGTAACGAATCGACAGCAGAGAGAGGTGACGGATGGGTACGCCCACGCCCCGTTTGAACGCATCGGCCGCCGCCGCGCGGCTCGGCGTATCGGTCAAGGCGCTGCGGCTGTACGAGCGGCACGGCCTCGTCACGCCGGAACGCACGCCGGCCGGCTACCGCGTGTACGGCCCTGACGCGCTCGCCCGCGCGGCCGATATCGCCGCGCTGCGGGCGCTCGGCCTCAGTCTCGCGCAAGTGGCGAGCGTGCTCGACGGTGACGCACGCAGCCTGGACGACGCGCTGGCCGCTCACGAAGCGGCGCTCGACCACGGCATCCAGGATCTCGTGCACAAGGTCGACCGCGTGCGCGCGATCCGCGCCGGGCTCGCGCGCGGCCGGATGCCGGCCGACGGCGAACTGACGCGGCTCGTCGACGACAGCGGCACCGGCGTGGCATTCAGCCTGCCGTGGCCGTGGGGCGGCGAATGGTTCGAGTGTCGGGATATCCGGCCGTTGAACTACATCATCGGTTCGCTCGGCAGCGGCAAGACGCGGCTGGCGCTCCGGCTCGCCGACGCGCTGCCCGGTGCCGTGTTCGTCGGCCTCGACCGGCTGGCAAACGACGGTGCCGATGCCCGTGCCGCGCTGCGCGCCGATCCTTCATTGAAGTCGCGTGTCGACCACGCATCGGCATCGCTCGCCGACCGAGGCGCGACACCATCGGCGGCACTGACCGCGCTGCTCGCGAGTCTCGAAGCGGAAGGCCCGCGCGCGCTGGTCGTCGACATGATCGAACAGGATCTCGACCGGCCCACGCAACACGCACTGATTGCCCATCTGCGCGAACGCGCCGCCGCCGGCATGCGGCCGCTGTTCCTGCTGACACGCTCGTCGGCGATCCTCGATCTGTCGGCGGTCGGCCCCGACGAAACCCTCCTGCTGTGCCCGGCCAATCACAGCCCGCCTTCGCGTGTGGCGCCTTACCCCGGTGCGCCCGGCTACGAAGCCGTGGCGACCTGCCTTGCGTCGCCCGAGATCCGCGAGCGGCTCGCGCGCCGGCCCGAAGTGGCATAAGCCGCCGTCAGCGGGTCACGACTCCAGCCGCCCCATCCTGCGCGCCATCGCCGGGCTCACCGCATGCACCGGATCGAACCCGAAGAATTCGAGCACGTGGCGCGCGACGTCGTCGCGATCGTTGTCCGCGCAGATCATGTGGTAGCTGTTCTCCAGCACGATCCCGCGCGCGTCGGGCATCTTTTCCAGCAGGAAATCGGCCGAGCGCAGGCTCGTCAGCTCATCCTCGCGCGCATGTAGCACGAGCGTCGGGCTCGGCGTGCCGGCCGCCGCCTTGAGCGCCCAGTCGCGCATCCGGTCGACCTGCCGCACGCACGCGAGCGGCACCCACGCATAGTGGAAACTGTCCTCGCGCTCGAACTTCTTCTTCACGATCGCGCGGATCGTCGCGTTCTTGATGCCGAACGGATCGCCTTCCTCCACACGCATCCGCTCCGCGACACCCGGCACGCGGTACAGCACGTGCCGCAACGCGCGATACCACGGCGTCGACCAGCCGTCGATGAACACCGGCGTGGCCAGCAGCGCGAGCCGGCCGCGTGCGTGCTGCACGCGATGGCACAGCAGCAGCGCGACCAGCGCGCCCATGCACATGCCCGCGACATGCAGCGTGTCGTACTCGTTTTCCAGCGCGCGATACTGTTCGGTCACCGCGTCGAGCCACGCCTCCGCGCGCACGCCGACGAGATCCTCGGGACGCGTACCGTGCCCCGGCAGCGTGATCATGTGCGTATCGGCGCCCGCGCGCCGCATCGCCTTGTGCAGCGAACCGAGATCGTATTGCGTGCCGCCGAGCCCATGGATCAGCAGGACGCCGGTGCGGCCCGTCATGACGCGCGTCCGCTCATTCGTCCGCCGCCGGCCACACGCGCTCGAGCTGCCAGACGCCCGCCACCACCGTCACGTCGACATTCGAATCGAGCAGCGGCGCGCCGTGATCGGTGACCGTCTGCGTGCCGCCGTCGCGCTGCACGATACGCAGCGACAGCGACGCGCGATCCTCGCCCGCGATCTCCGCATCCCAGTAGTCGCGCAGCGCTGCGCGATCGCCCGGCTGCACGCGCTCGAGCACGAGCGCCACACTCGCGATCTGTGCCGCATCGACGCCGACGCCGAACACGCGCTCGACGTCGCCGCTCCACTCGATCCGCCCCGAATCCGGATCGAGCACGTAGGCGATCTGGCCGGCGCTCGCGAGCGCGAGTTCCATGTTGTTCTGCAGGACTGCCGCATGTTCGTGCACGCGTTCGCGCGTCGTCTTCAGCGTGCTCACCGTCAGCACCAGCAGCGACGCGACCGCCAGATAAAGCTGCGCCTCGAGCAGCGCACTGCCGTAGTGCTCGTGAAACGACGAGAACGGGCCGTCGCCCTGCGCGGTCTGCTCGATCACGATCAGCGCGAGCACCAGCACCGACGACGAGCCCGCGCGGCCGCCGAGCAGCAGCGTCACCGCGACGGTGAGGAACAGCGGGATGTACGTCAGCGCGAAGCCGGCGCCGGTGCCGAATTTCTGCGACGTATCGCCGTCGAAGATCACGAGCGCGGCGCCCACGACCAGCACGAACGAGACCATGCCAAGCACCAGGTCGAAGCGCTCGTGGTCACCCGAGCGGTGCGCGCGAAAGCGCGACCATGACGCGAGCACCGGCGTGACCAGCAGCACGCCGACGAAATCGGACGCGGCCCACACCGACCACACGTCGAAGAACGGTGCGCCCTTGACCACCGTGTACCAGGCCGCGCCGCCGATCGCGCCGACCACGCCCGCGATCAGGCCGGCGAGGATCACCGAGCGCAGGAAATACAGCCCTTCGAGCGAGAAGCGCACGCGCTGGACGAGCCACACCGCGAGCGCGGCCGCGCCGACCTCGTCGACCGTGAACAACACCGCGTTGACGAGGCTGGCCTGTTCGATGCCGTTCAGCGCGAGCTGCCCGACCAGGAACGCGCCGGCCAGCGTCAGCCATTCGCGCATCGGCCGCAGCATGAACGCGCCGACCGTCACGCCGGCCGGCAGCCAGATGTAGCCCGTCAGCCGGACGGGGCCGTTGAACTGGTGCGAGATGTAGCCGGTCGCGAGATACAGCGCCGCCCAGAGCAGCGCGGCGACGAGGCCCGGCCGCGATCGTTTGGTGTCCATCGAGAATCCCTGTGTGCTGCGCCTGCGGTCGGCAGGTGCGCGATGTGCGAATGATATGCGGACGGGGCGGGCCGGGGAATACCGGGGGCCGGAAGCGCGTGCGGGGCGCCGGCGCGCCCGCGAGCTGGCGGTTGTGACCGGGAAAGGATCGGAAAAGTTCGGTGTGTGTCGGGTCCGGTCGGGACACGTCAGAACGCCGTCTTGGCCGGACGGCCAAAATCGCCCGCGACCGGCGGATCGCACCTGGCATGAAAGACTTCCGAAAGTATGTGCTTCCGGTATCGTCCACGTCATCAGCAAACTTTCCACATGAGCGCACGCAATGAAAACCGTACCGGCCCGGCCGATCCCGGCCCCCTCTGCGCCATGAGCCGCTTTCGCGCCACCTACGACGGGCCCGCGCTCGAATCGTCAGAGATGGACGCGCGCGAACTCGCGCCCGCGCTGCTCGCCATCGGGGATCTGCTCGACGCGTCGACCCGCGCGCTGTGCGGCGATCGGGTTCGGCCGCAAGTGAACGTGCGCGGCAGCTTCAAGACCGGCAGCTTCGGTATCGACTTCACGCTCGCGACCTCGCTGCTCGGCCGCATGCGCGACATGCTGAGCGGCAACGAAGGCACGGCGCTCGCCAATGCGGTCACGATCCTGACCGCGCTCGGCATCGCCGCGCCGAGGGCGGGAAAGGGGCTCTTCGCCGTCCTCAAATGGCTGCGCGGGCGCGAGATCCTGCAGGTGCAGATGCAGGACCACACCGCGATCCTGCACGTCGAAGGCGACACACTCGAAATCGACCTGCCGGTCCTCACGCTGCTGCGCGACGTCGGCGTTCGCCGCGCCACCGAGCAAGTGCTTGCGCCGCTCGCGCGCGAAGGCATCGTGGTGTTTGCGGTCGGCACCGATACGGAGATAGTCGAAACGGTCGACCGGAGCGAAATCGCGTGGTTTCACGCGCCCGAACCCGCCGACTCGCTGATCCTCGACGAGCATTGCAAGATGGCGTTCTCGATCGTGTCGCTCGCGTTCAAGGACGACAACAAGTGGCGGCTGTACGACGGCACGTCGACGATTCACGCGGCGATCACGGATGCCGGCTTCCTGTCGCGCGTGAACAACAGCCAGATCAGCTTCAGCAAGGGCGACGTGCTCGTGTGCAATGTCCGCATGCAGCAGTGGCAAACCTCGGACGGAGCAAAAACCGAATACGAAGTCACGAATGTCCTCGAACATCGCCCGGCCGGCTTGCAGATTCAGTTGCCGGGGCTTTGACACCCTCCCGCCTCAATCCACTCGCCGCCACACCGAGATCGGGATGTCGCCGTTGGCCCGCGGCGGCACGCGGTAGCTCAGTTCGCCGTCCTTCAATTGATAGCTTCGCGTCTGCGTTTGCCCGATCCAGTTCGGGTACGACGAATTGACGATGTGAAACGCGAGCTTGTGATTCGCGGGATCGACGGTCAGCGTGCCGTAGTGGGTACTCGAACCGAGCACGGCGTCACGGAATTCGTCCGGCGTGCCGGTCGCCTTGTCGTTCGACGCGAAGCGCGGGCGTTCCGACCTGAAGATCTGCAGCGAATAGTTTCCGTGCACGTCGATCAGCAGCAGCCCCTTCGGATCGGCACCATAGTCGCGGCCGACCGTGCCGTCGGGATGTTGTACGTCCGCCGCGACCAGCGTCCATGTCCCCGCGAGCAACGGCGCGGCCGATGCGCCGCCGGGAATCATCGATGCGGCCAGCAGCATGCCGGGAAAGCCTTGGCGGAATATCGAGCGGATGTTCATTCACAGTCCTTGTCGGAAAGAAGGGAAGCAACCTCACGGACATCCGCAGCCGCGTATCGCGCGCATCCCCGTGAGCCGGAACGACCGGTTCACTGGATGGTAGCGACGGGAATGTGCAATAAATACGATAATTCGAAATCGACTTATAAGAAAAACCGAATCATGACGCTTCCGAATCTCGACATGGATGCGCTGCGCACGCTGATCGCCGCGGATCGGCTCGGCAGCCTCAACCGCGCCGCCGACCGGATCGGCCGCTCGCAATCGGCGGTCAGCCAGCAGATGCGCAAGCTCGAAACGCAGATCGGCCAGCCGCTGTTTCGCCGCCAGGGGCGCGGCCTCGTGCCGACCGAAGCCGGCGAACTGATGCTGTCCTATGCGCGCCGCATTCTCGACCTGAACGACGAGGCGGTCGGCGCGATCCGCGGCGCGGCGATCGAGGGGGCCGTGCGATTCGGGCTGCCGGGAGACTTCGCCGAATCGTGGCTGCCCGTCGCGCTCGGCCAGTTCAAGCGCACGCACCCGGGCGTGCGCGTCGACATCGTCGTCGACGGCAACGGCGCGCTGCTCGACCGGCTCGACGGCGGCGAACTCGACCTCGTGCTCGCGATGGGCCGCGGGCATCGCACCGACGCCGAACACCTGGTCACGCTGCCGATGGCGTGGATCGGGCCGCAAGGCATCGACGTGCGTCCGCGCGCCGGCGCACCGCTGGATCTCGCGCTGTACAAGCCGCCGTGCCTGTTCCGCAAGGCCGGCACCGATGCGCTCGACCAGGCCGGGATCCCGTGGCGGCTCGCCTACACGACCGGCAGCCTGCAAAGCCTGTGGGCCGGCGTCGCGGGCGGACTGGGCATTACGGCGAGAACGATGGCGGGTGTGCCGCCAGCACTGCGGCAGCTCGGCGAGCGCGACGGCCTGCCGCCGCTGCCGTCTGTCGACGTGTGCGTTCATGCGGGTGGAGGCGATGCGCCTTCCGCGCTCGCGAGCCTGAAACGCGTGGTGGTCGACACGCTGATCGCCAATCTCGCCGATGCGTAACAGGCGTCCGGCCGGCACGCGGCATGATCGGTCACGCATGCTCGCCGGATTCGGCGCCGCGCCCTTTGACCGGCTGCCCGCCATCGGGAATGATGCGCTGCGGGGTTCACCCTTCCCGTCGACGATCCCGCATTCCCGAACGAACGAGTCCGCCCGATGACACACGCAATCCGCCTGCGCCCGGCGTCTGCCGCCGACCTGCCGTTCCTGTTGAACCTGCGTCGCCTCACGATGACCGAGCATCTGCAACGCGCGGGCATGCCGTGCGACGACGAAGCGCACGATCGGCGCATTCGCGCGAATTTCGACGATGCGATGATCGTCTGCAAAGACGATGAAGCCATCGGCTTGCTGAAGGTGACACGCGCCACCGATGAGTGGCACGTGCACCAGATCCAGATCCTCCCCGCGCATCAGGGCCGGGGCATCGGCGAAGCCGTGCTGAACGCATTGCTGAACGACGCGGCGCGTGCACACGTGCCGGTGTCGCTCAGCGTGCTGCACGGCAACCCGGCGCGGCGGCTCTATGAACGGCTCGGCTTCCGCAGCGAGTCGGAAACCGACACGAGCGCGAGCATGATCTGGCGCGCGTGACGTCCGGCGTTTTAACGCCGCCGCATTACTGCGTGATCTTCGCGTCCTTCAGCAAGTTGCCGATCATCTGCGCACTCGCCTTCTCCACGGCGGCCGCCTGCAATTGCTGCTGAAGCCCCGGCTTCGCGGTCGCGAAGCCCGGCACCTGCGTCGGCCGCTTCGCATCCAGCTTCACGATCGCCCGCACGCCATCGACCGGGATCGAATCGCTCGTCGCGGCGCCGACCTTCAGTTTCTCGAGCGCCTGCGCGACCGGCAACGGCAGGCCGGACGTCTTGCCTTCCGTCGCCGGCGTATGGAAGCTCACCCACGGCAGCTCGCCGCCGGCATCGCGGCTCGGCGCCATGCTGTATTGACGCGCCAGCCCTTCGAACGACTTGCCCGCCTTCAGCTCGCTCAGCACCGTCGCGGCCGTCACCGGATCCTGGACGATGATCAGGCGCGGCTTGTATTCGTTCTTGCCGAGCGCGGCCACGAGCTCGTCGTAGCGCGCCTTGACCTGTTCTTCGGTCACCGGCTCGGGCTTCACGTTGTCGCGCAGGTAAAGCTGCACTTCGGCATTCGCTTTCGCCTGCTGCACCGCCGCCTTGACCTCGGGCTTGTCGCCGTAGTTCGCCTTCTCGGCGGCCTGCTGAACCAGCACGCGCGTGATCAGCTGATTCTTGATCGCCTGGCGGATCTGCGGCGAGTCGGGTTGCCCGGACGCGCGCCGCAGCGTATCGACGTCGGCCTGCGTGATCGGCGTGCCGTTGACCGTCGCAACGGTCGCCGTAGTTGCCGCCGTCTCTGCGTGAGCAGTACCGCTCAACGCGCCGGCCAGCGCAGCGATCAGCAACAGGCGGTTCGGTGTGGTTTTCGTCTTCATCTTTTCGTCACTTCGGCTCAAAAAACGCGGCAGGGGTTGCCGCGCACATGCACCGGTGCAGCAATGCACCGGCGCAACCAGTCAGTCGATTCGATTCATCGTCGTGGGCACGCGCGGTGCCTGCCGATGCCGCTGTCATTGTGCCCGGAACGGATTTTCCGCGTTGTGTGGTTGGGGACAGCCGCCCGGCGGGCGGGGAGGCGCGCGTTGCGCACGCCGGTCATTACGAGCGCGTGATGTGGAAATTCTGTGGAAACGCGATGGAAATCGCGCGAAACCGCGACGAATCACATCATGGCTTCGCGAGCCCGGCCGCCGACCGAGGTCGGGGCAGCCGCGCGCGCAACATCAAAGTCAGGGCGTCCACCGGTACACGGTGATGCTGTTGCCCTTCACATTGTTCTTCATCACCACGTACTCGCCGTTCGATCGGCGGTACGCTCGGATGCTGTACATCGCATCGATCGCACTGCTGGTATCCACGGTCGCGGGGCTCGCGTTGACCAGCGTGGTATCGAGATTGCCGGTGGTGAGGTTGAACGCATCGACGTTCGGCCACAGCGGCCCGCTGCTGCTGAACCAGTAACCGACGAACAGATGGTTGCCCGCCGCGTCGATCGATTTCGCGCCGCTGTGCGGCAGCGTGATCACCGGGTCGGGCTTCGTCGTGTTGCCCGCGCTCCAGCCGTGATACACCTCGATGCGCGTGCCGATCGACGTCCAGTCGTTGCTCCCGATGGCGCCTTGCGCGAGCACCATCGTGTCGCTGTCCGCGAGATAGACGATGCGCGTGAGCGGCTGGATGCTGTCGGGCACGCGGGTCGCGACGCCCGGCCCCCACGATGGCTTGCCGCTCGCGTCGAAGCCGGTCAGCGGGTAGTGGGTAATCGCGCCGGTCTTGTCGAGGCCGGCCCACACGCCGCCCTTGCTGTCGATGCTGAAGCCGCTCGTCACGCGCCGCGTCGTGTTGAACGCGGGGCCCGGGATCGAGCCGTCCGGAATCGCGATGTAGCCGTTCGCCGCGTTGAAGTGGAAGAAGTAAAAGACGGGCGGGTTCTGGCCGGCCGCGACGAGAATCCGGTTCGCGCCCACCGACGTGAGCAGCCCGAAGTGCTCGTCGCGCTGCGTGTCGCTCATGTCGATGCGCGGATCGGCCGGATACGTGAACGGATCGACCGTGTTCGCGACGAACGTGCCGCCCGCGCCACCGCGGTACACGTGCGTGCCGCCGTAGAACAGCGTGCCGTCCGTGACCGGGTCCGGCGCGGCGATCCCTTCGAAGTTCAGTGACTGCAGCGTCCACCGCAGGCTGCCGGTACTGCTGTACGCATGGATGTCGGTCGCGCCGTTGCGGCCGAGATCCCAGCTGCCGCCCCACGGATTGTTGAGCACATAGAGATTGCCGCCGGTGTCCTTGCCGAGCCCGACGATGCGCGTGAAGCGCTGCGCGCCGACCTGCCCCTTGATGCCCGTCGTCGTGTCGAGATAGCCGCCGCGCACGCCGAACGTGCCGGCCAGCGCGGGCCGGCCGGCCACCGTATAGCGCTTGATGTTCTGGTCGGGACCTTCGTCGCCCACCAGCAGCTGGCCGGCCGCCGCATCGAAAACCAGCGCCGACGGCTGCGACCCGGCCGGCATCCGGATCGTGTTCAGCAGCGCACCGGCCGGGCTGAAGCCGACGATCGAGCCCGCGCCCTTCTGCGCGACCCACACATTGCCCGCGCCGTCCACCGCGAGCGCGCCCGGCGCCGATACGCCGACGTCCCGCTGCCACACGCCGTCGGTGGTGAACACGCGCACGCGATTGCCGTAGAAGTCGCTTGCATAGAGCAGCGAGCCGGCCGTCGCGAGCCCGGTGACGACGTCGATGCGCGGCTGGTTGGTCGCCGCGCTGACCTGGATGACGCGGTCGCGATACTTCGTCGCGCGGTTGTAGCGCCCCACCGCGCCGCTGCCATACGTCTTGCCGGGTTGCAGCGCGACGAACAGCGAGGTCGCGTTGCCGGTGATCGCGCTGCCCTGGAACTCCGAGTGCGTGCCGATCGAGCCGGCGCTCTTGCCGTTCTGGTAGATCGCGACACCGCCTTCGTCCTCGTCCCACATCGACGCCGTATAGATCACGCCTTCGGGCGCGACCCACATCGCGCGCGCGACGTTGCCGACGTGGGCCGCGAGCGTGCCGTACGTGTTCGCCAGCCAGTCGGTGGTGTTGCTTGCGTAAGCGGCAGGGGTAATCGCGGCGATCGCTGCGGCGAGAAGCACAGCCTGAAACCGTTGTCGGGCGACCATGACGGATGCTCTCCTGGAGGGTGCGAACATTCACATGAAGGGCCGGCCGGATGCCTTGAAAGCCGCAATACGTCACTTCTTCCCCTGAATCATCCGGCGCAGTCGGTATTACGTGCAGCGTGCATTCGATAATGCGCAGCGCGAGAATAGCGTTATATAAATCGAAAAAAATTGCGAATCGGTCGTGCCGTTGCGCTTTCACGGAACAGGCGCCGATGCATTGCCCGCGGCGCCCAAGCGCGCCGATGGCGAGCACGACTGCGCGACAGTGAATGGTCACTTACACGCCGAATCGGGGATCGGGAAAATCAGGCTCGTGCCGGCGGGAATATCGTCGCGTGTTCAACGACGACAGATTGAAACGGCGAACGCCGGTATCAATCAGGGAATCGGGAAAACCACCGTATTCAAGACGGAATCATTGCCCCAAAAACAAATCGCCGGCCGGGATCCGTATCGAATCCAGGCCGGCGATCGTCCCTTACCGGGAAGCAGGCAACGCATCGCTAACGCTGCGCTGCCGCACTGTCGCACATCATGCCGCTGTAGAAGTCTCCGGCACCTTTACCTGCATCGCGCGTCCGTTGTCCGGATCGTTGTCGTCGCGCGGATCGTCGAGCTGACCTTCCCACTTCGCGACCACGGCCGCCGCGATCGAGTTGCCGACCGCGTTGGTGGCCGAGCGGCCCATGTCGAGGAACATGTCGACGCCCATGATCAGCAGCAACCCGGCTTCGGGCATGTTGAACTGGTTGAGCGTCGCCGCGATCACGACCAGCGACGCGCGCGGCACGCCCGCCATCCCCTTCGACGTGACCATCAGCATCAGCAGCATCGTGATCTGCGTGCCCAGCGGCAGGTGAATGCCGTACACCTGCGCGATGAACAGCACCGCGAACGTGCAGTACATCATCGAGCCGTCGAGGTTGAACGAATAGCCGATCGGCAGCACGAAGCTCGAGATCTTGCGGTTCACGCCGAAACGGTCGAGCGCGTCCAGCAGCTTCGGATACGCGGCCTCGGAGCTCGCCGTCGCGAACGACAGCAGGAACGGCTCGCGGATCAGCCGGATCAGCGTGAACGCGCGCTTGCCGAGGAACGTCACGCCGGCGAGCGTCAGCACGCCCCACAGCAGCGCCAGGGCCAGATAGAAGCTCGCCATGAACTTCGCGAACGTGAGCAGGATGCCGAGCCCCTGGGTGGTAATCGTCGACGCCAGCGCCGCGAACACCGCGACCGGTGCGAACCACATCACCGCGCCCGTCACCTTCAGCATCACCTGCGCGAGATCGTCGATCACGCCGGTCAGGCGCTTGCCCGATTCGCCGAGCGCCGACAGCGCCGTACCGAAGAAGATCGAGAAGACGACGATCTGCAGGATTTCGTTGTTCGCCATCGCTTCCGCGATCGACTTCGGCACCAGGTGGACCACGAAGTCCTTCAGCGTGAAGGCGCCCGTCTTCAGGCCGAGGGATGCATCGGACGCCGGCAACGGCAGGCTCAGATGGCTGCCCGGTTGCAGGATCGTGGCGGTCAGCAGGCCGAGCAGCAACGACGTGAACGATGCGATGAAAAACCAGCCGAACGCCTTGATGCCGACGCGGCCCACCGCGCTGCCGTCGCCCATCTGCGCAATGCCGACGGTCAGCGTCGCGAATACCAGCGGCGCGATGATCATCTTGATCAGGCGCAGGAACACGTCGGACAGCAACGACACGTAGCCGGCGACCTCCTTCGCCATGTTCGGATCGGGAAACGCGCTATGACAGGCGTAACCCACTGCGATACCAAGAATCATCGCGACAACGATGTACTTGGTGATGTTGTGCTTCTTCTTCATTAGTAATCCAAATCACAAAGCGTATGTTGCTAACGGCTGGCACAGCTTTCGCGCCCGGCTACGAATCGAAACCCACGTCTCTCTGGGTGCGACAGGTCCGCCGTCGGCGGTCGCCATGGCGGACAGGGGGGGCATTCTAACGCAAATGGCCGCCCGGCTTTCAAATCTGAAAGTCTGTCGAGTTGATCTGCGTCCGGATGTCGTCGAAAAGGCGGGTTTTGTCGCGATCCAGCCCGCTTCCCGCGCGGTCGAAGGGGGCTAATCGGGCCAAATCGCCCGTCGCGCCGGGCTCGCCACGGTTCACGCGCCGGCGACAGGCACCGCGCCGCCGGACGCCCCTCCTCCCCGGCGGCACCGCACTGCGTGACGACACCGCAATCGATCGCGACACATTCTCACAAAGATGCGCAGACCTTGACACTACGGTACGTAATGCGTCTGTAATATTTGGAAACGATTCGCGGTGACGCCCCGTCCGGGTGTCGATGCGCAATCGCGCATCGGCAACGCGGGACCGGATTCGAGTCATTGCTTTCAACAGGTTGAGACATTCATTTTCTCAGCAGTCCTGCCAAATGAATGATCGAGAAAAGGCGGCATCGTGATGAACATTCTGTATACCAACTTCCACGGCGACTACGGCGGCGGCCAGGACACCTACGTCCGCGATCTCGCCGCCGCGATGAGCCGGCATCATCGCGTGACCGTCGCGTCGCCGGAAGGCAGCCGCCTGTCGCGACTGTTGAACGACAGCCCCGACGTGGCCATCTTCGACATGGAATTCAAGCCGCGCTGGAACCGGCTGTGCCAGGAAATCCTCCGGCTGCGCCAGCGGATCGTCGCCGAGCGCTTCGACGTCATCCACGTCAACGGGTCCGCCGATCACCGGCAGGTGATGCTCGCGCTGCTCGGCTGCCGGTATCGACCCGCCGTCGTGCTCACCAAGCACAACACGTATCGGGCCGACAGCTTCGGCAACATGCTGCGCGCACGCCTCGCCACCGACCACACGATCGCGGTCAGCGACTACGTGGCGGGCATGCTCGCGCTCCGGTCGCCGTACGGGAACGTCACGGTCGTCAAGCACGGCGTGCGCCGGCAGGCCGCGGAACGACTCGCGAGCGATGAAATTCGCCGCCGCAAGATCGCGCTGTTCGGGCCGTCCGGCGCGGACGCGATCGTGCTGGGCAGCAGCGCCGGCACCGCGCCGGAAAAAGGCTGGATGGACCTGATCGCGGCGCTGGGCCGCCTGCCCGAACACGAGCGCGAGCGGTTTCGCGTGCTGCTGGTCGGCGCGGAGCCGACCGGCGAGCAACGCGAGCAGATCGCGCTGCACCGGATGGCCGCGCGCACCGCTTTCACCGGGCGCCTCGACGATGTGCGGACGCCGTTCTCGATCATCGACGTGTCGTTCGTGCTGTCGTACCACGAGAGCCTGTCGTATGCGTGCCGCGAAGCGATGTCGCTCGGCTGCCCCGCGATCGTGACGCGCGTGGGCGGGCTGCCCGAGAACGTCGAGCCGGGCGTGGACGGCTGGGTCGTCCCGCCGCGCGAGCCGGAAGCGATCGGGGAAATCCTGCGCGCGATCATGCGCGAGCCCGGATGCGTGCGCGCGATGGGACGCAGCGCGCGGCTGAAGGGCAAGCGCGAGTTCTCGTTCGAACGATTCGTCGACGCGACGCAGTCCGTCTATCAGAAATCGATTCGACACAACCCCAATCGTTGGGCGACATCCTTGAGGTCCGTTTAATGGCAATGAACATCTGGAAGAAGTACTGGGATCTGCGCACGCAGGAGTGCCCGTGCGACGTGCACTTCGTCGAATGGCTGGAAACCGCGCGCCTCAACGGCATCCGCATCTATCACTTCGGCACCGGCGGCCACCATCATGTCGGCGTGGAATGCGCGCGGCCGCACCTGAACAACACCGTCTTCGGCGTGACGGCGTCGCCGAAGGAATACAAGTCGTACGTCGATCTCGTCACGCGGCAACCGGAGGTGAGCAAGACCTATCTGGCCTATTTCGGCGACATCTACACGAGCAATTCGGACCTGCTGCCCGCGTTCGACGTCGTCACGCTGTTCCATCTGTGCGAATTCCGCGACGAGACGAACAGCCGCTACGGCGCGAAGACCGACGCCGAAGTGCTCGACCTGTTCGCCCGCCATACCGCGCGCGACGGCCACCTGCTGTTCTACAAGGGCTCGTCGGCATACCGGAAGGCCGAGCCGATCATCGAGCAATGGGCGGCAAATGCCGATTTCGTCGAAATCGGCGACTTCAAGACCCTGCGGATTTTCCGCAAGGCCGCGTAATTCCCTGTTCCCGCGACCCGCTCATGCTGCCGTCCGCCACGCGCTACCCGATCCTGATGTATCACCAGATCCGCACGCTGCCGCCGCCGCCCGACCGGCTGCGCAGCCTGAGCGTCGCGCCCGATGCGTTCCGACGCCAGATGACGCTGTTCAGGCGGCTCGGCTATCGCGGCCTGAGCGTGCGCGAACTTCAGCCGTACCTGCGCGGCGAGCGCAGCGGGAAGGTCTTCGGCATTACGTTCGACGACGGCTTTCTCAACGTGCTGACGCATGCGATGCCCGTGCTGAACGCACTCGGCTTCACCGCGACCTGCTACTTCGTCGCCGGCCGGTTCGGCGGCGAGAACGACTGGGATGCGGGCGCCGATACCGCACGCTCGCCGCTCATGACGTGCGCGGACATGCTCGCCTGGCGCGATCACGGCCATGAAATCGGCTCGCATACGCTCGATCACGTCGCGCTGTCGCACGTGCCGGTGCACGTGTCGGAGGTTCAGATCACCGAATCGAAGAAGCGGCTCGAAGCGTTTGGCGGCCAGCCCGTCGAATCGTTCTGCTACCCGTACGGCGACCTGGATCCGCGCGTCCGCGACCAGGTCGCCGCCGCCGGCTACCGCAATGCGACGACGACCCGGCGCGGTTGTGCCGGTGCGTCCGACGATTCGTTCCTGTTGCCGCGGATTCCGGTCGCGGGCGGTGTCGGTGCGGTGCGGCTGTGGTTCAAGTGTGCCTCAGGTAAAGTCCTGCTCCGGAAATCGCGATCGACGTAGTCGATGGACAACCGTCGTACCCGCGACGCGTTAGAGGTCAAGTCCGTGCCCCGAAGGTCAACAAGACATTTCGCCATCGGCATCACGTATCGAGCGGGCAGTGCGTGGCCGGAACGATGGTTTGCTGGAAAGGCGGTCGCGGGAAATATTGCGTGGTCATCTGGACGTCCTTGGCGACATCCGATCCTGCGACAAGCTCTATGATGGCCAGCGCCTCGTCCAGTCCCGACGAAATACCGCCGCCGGTGATCCGGTCGCGATCGATGACATAGCGGGGGAAGCCATCGGCTACCTTGATCGCGGGGAATCGGCTGAAGCAAGGGATAAACGCCCAATGCGTGGTCGCCCGATAGTTGTCGAGCAGACCTGCGGCGGCAAGCAGCATGGCGCCCTCGCATACGGACGAGACATAGTTCGCGCCAGCGCTCTGCGCCTTCAGGAAGTCCAGATACGGGCCACCTTGCATCAACTGCCGCAGGGCACTCGGATTCCCGCCCGGCACCCATAGCAAGTGGGTTTGGGAGACAGATTCAGCGTAGTCGGCAAACCGGCGCTGTGGCGTGAGGGTCAGGCCATCGCGAGTGTTGAGCGGTCTCGAGTCCTCCGCGGCCAGGGTGATCGTCGTCGCCCGCGTGGTCCAGGTTTCGGCCATCCAGCTGAACAGCTCGACCGGCGCGGCCACGTCCAGCAGGTCAACTCCGGGATAGATCGGGATCGTGATGTGGAACGGCGGGCGCTCTTGCGTCATGGTGTACCTCCAGGTCACTCCGGGAAGGGCTCACTGTGGCGCCTGTTGCGAAGAGGCGCCTGGTCCGTCAGCCCGTCTCAAGCGGGTTTACCTCGATGGCGGGGTTGCCCATCAACTCATACGGGAAGCGGTCCATACCAGCCGGGATTGGCGACGACCGAAGCCGCCAGGCTGGATGCCATGTATCTCTCCTGGCGGTATTTCGACGAAAGAAAAATCAACGCGCAGGCCAATCAGCACCGCATGCATGGGCGATGGTGTCGCCAGGCTACGGTGTGGAAGCCCTGACGCGGGTTTAGGGGAAGTCGCCGGCCGGATGGTCGTGGTTCGCGTGATTCATGCCAACCATGCCGATGCCGCCGCCGGGCGCCGTCGCATCCGGAACGATGCGGATGTTGGTCATCATCCCGCCGTCTTCGTGATCGAGGATATGGCAGTGGATGACGAACTCGCCGATGTAACGGTCGTAGCGCGTGCGCACAAGCACCTGGTAGTCGTTCTGCACGAAGACGGTGTCCTTGAAGACGTGCCACATCCCGCAATACTGGTTTTGCAGGCCGGCTTCGTCGGGTGAAATCAGGCACTCTCCGTTCGGGCCGAAGATGCTCGTGGGCTGCGCACCTGGCAGCGCGTGGCGGACATCCATCACCTCGAACGGGTTGACATGGATATGGAAGATGTGCGGTTCGCCCTGCGAGCTGAGCACCCAGTCGTCCGTGGTGCCCACTTGGCGCGTGAAGTCGACGCGGTCCGGATCGTAGGCCTTGTAGTTGATGTAGAAACCGAACGGGCCAGTCCAGGGCGCACCCGGCTTGGCGGGTGGCGTGGCAGGCGGCGCCGGCGGGAAGGGCGGATTGCCGATGAAGAAATCGACCTTCTGCACAGCGGGGTTGACAGCCACACTCTTGAGGTCGTCCATGGCACGCCAGGGTGTCAGGTCACCTGCCAGCAGTCCATTCAAGGCCGCCGGCGGAAGCGATTTGTCGGCCTTGTTCCCGTCGTAGAGAGCCTGCTCGACATAGGTTTTGAGATCGCCAGTCACAGGCTTGCCGTCCGACACGACCACCGTTGCAAGCAGTTGCGTCTCGTTTGGCCCTTGCCCGCCGCCATGGGAGCCAGCGTGGGCGCGCTCCTCGGGCGTTGCAGCCTGGTTCAGGATGCAATAGGTACCTGGCCGCGGGAACGCGATCAACACGTCGCTGCGATAGCCCGGCTGCAGGAAATTGCTGCCGATGCCGCCGCTCACGCTTTTCTTGTCGACGCCGATCGCACGAATGGCCGTACGGGTCAGGCCATCTGATGCGATTTCAAACTGAGGCACCAGATCGACAGTCATGCTCTTGTCCGGCACAAGCACCGGGCAGAGTGCCGCGATCGCGGCCAGCTGCTCCTTGCGCGAACCCGCCAGTACGCCCGCGAGCGCCGCCCGGGACTCGGGCGTATTGGTGGCCATCGGCACGATCTGCAAGTTGATCGTGTCGTGGATGCCTGCGTGGATGAAGCGCCAGCGCTGGATTTCCCCAGCGGCTACGTTACGTAGCGTCGGCTGAACAACGCCGTTGATGCTTGTGAACCGGCCGCTGTCGTCCCATACGGTTGCCGAAGAGAGTTGCTCTTTGAATTTTTCAACGACACCGACCTTTCCGGGCGGACATGACCATTGGCCATTCGCCTGGATGATCTCGCCTTTGTCGTCGAAGCAGGCGTACGGAATCTGTTGGAAGAGGAAGATTTGCTCGGGGATCGGCCGTCCCGAGGCGTCGTGCAGGATGGTATCGATGTCTCCCGGTGCTGCGCCGACGTAGCGGCGATTGCCGCGCACGATCAGCGGCCCTGCCGCTCCGCTCGCGACTTGTAGCGCAGTCGAGCCGTGGCGGTGCGCGTGGTACCAGAAGGTGCCCGACGGATGATCAGCCGGGATGTTGATCTCGTACTCGAATTTTGTTTGCGGGCCGATGTTGAGCAGGACATTGTCGCTGTTTCCGGCAGGCGATACATGCAGTCCGTGGAAATGCATGTTGATCGTGTTGAAGCAGCCTGGCCTCCCGCCCGCCGGATCGTGCCCGCCAGGACAGCTCGGGTCATTCTTGTCCAGCCGGTTGTCAAGATTCACCCGCAGCGTGTTGCCGGGTTTCAGTTCAAGCAGCGGGCCGGAAAGGCAGCCGCCATACGACCGCAGCCTGACGCGATCCTCCGCCCCGTTGGGATTGCCGGGGTTGTAGATCTTGTTCTCTCGCTTCTCGACCTGCAGGTTCAGCGTGACGGTCTGCCCGTCACGCGTGATATCGCCCGAAGGATTGCATGTCGTCGCAGAGGGTTGCTTCTCGATTGTCGCCAGCGCTTCCAGCGGCCCCTTCTCTGCCAGCTTTGGCGGGGGAAGAAAAGGCTGCGCGGCCAATTGCGCCAGCGCGGCTTCGTTGGCCACAAGCATCAACACTGCCCATCCAGCGATGCAAGCCGCTTTCATGGTGCGTCCCCCGGGAAATGCCGCAAAAAGCGGTGTCTTCACGCCTTGTATTAAGGCTGATTCTAGAAATCGCTCACTAATACTGCAACCTGATTTGAATGAAGAATGAATTTTCATCTGCAATGGAACGCGCCATGCGCTTCTTTGGCGCAGTGTCAAATTGGAGGCGACAGGGCGGAAAAATGAAATAATAAAGAGGATAAAATCGATTTACGCAGGGCGTGATGGGGTTCTATTCCATGAGCGACTGGATGCGTGGGTGACCCGTGTACTTGTTGCCGTAGATCGCAATGAGCACGCACGACAAATCCGCCAGTTGCTGCTCGTCGATGTACGTCTTGCGCAGCCGCGCGTTCTCGCCTTCCAGTTCCTTCATCCACGCGCTTGAGCGCATCCATGGCGAGTCGCAATGCTTGCGCGGGCATCCTTCACGCGGCGCTTCGTCGAGAAAAGCGTGCCCACGACACTCGTTGTAATCACGTGTAATCGATTCGAGCGCAAGTCTCTCCTATATTGCTACCACTCGTTCGCGATCATCCATTTTTCATTAAAGCACGAGGCCATTTTTTCATGGCACCCCCATTGATGCACGAATCATGGATTGATTTTAAACATGCAACAATCAAACAATTAAAGAATTCATTTCTATAATTCCCCACAAAACCCAGGGAAAAACACCAATCAACCCATTTACCTGTCAGATTTAACAGATGTCGTTTTTCAAGAACCGGATAAAGTCCTTTCGACGCACAAGCAAAGCAGAAAAATCCGAAGTCTCGTCAATCACATTCGAATGACTCAGGAGCAAACCGTGCCGGAAATCCTTACCTTGAATCCCCGCGAAACTCGAACGCGGGAAGCGCGCTCGCCAAACCAGCCAAGCTGAACCCGCCTGTTGTCGCAATCGACGGCACACCACGATCTACCGAAAAGTCGCTCAATTTCGGATACGTGCGCATTGGCAATACGCAGAACATGGTGGTGTCGTTCAAGTGAATGGAAATATCTCGCCACATCGCTCGCGACCTGATCTTGCAGCGTCTCGTCTCGGCCTGCGAGTCGCGGAGTTCACCGGCGAATGGTATCAGTCCCATACCGGAAGTTGCTGTGCCGATCCGTATAAGCGAATCGGCCGCCGAGGCTTGCCATTTCCGCCCGAATGACAACTTCTGACGGGATTTCAACAGCCTGTTAGCCAATACCGGGGTTTATTGTGGTTTATCTAAACGATATTGCCGATGGAAGATTTTCCGCAGTTATAAACCGCAATCCGGATTTCAATCTCGGCACGCATGATTTCTTCCTGCATCGCGCGGAAGCGACCCCGGGCCTGGACACGCTGGCACCGCATGAGATAGAGACGCTGAAGACGTATCAGCGACTCTTGCGAATCACCGACGACGGCAAGCTGGCCGACCGGTTGGTCGCCGCGGGGCTGACCTCGGCACACAAGATCGCTCGGAATTCCGAGCGGCAATTCATCGCCGAGCACGCGCGGCAACTGGCCCTGACCGACGAGGATGCCCGCACCCTGCACCGCAGCGCGGTCCAGGCAAAGATCCGCGCACAGAATGCCGCCTTCGCGCTGCGTTATTCGGTTGGCTCGGCGGCCTTTCGCGCCGGCGCCATGAACACGGTCGGCGCCGACATGCTCGACTATGTCGGCGCCATTCCCAGCTATCAGGACTTTTTCGGGTCGCTGGATTACTGCAATTGCGATCCGGATCAATCGATCTTCAGTCCGGCCGCTTACCTCGTCGACCTGCTGCGCGTGGTCTATCAGTACATCGATACGGCGACCTACAACCCCGGCATTCCCGACGGCTGCCACCTGGCGCAGCGCCGGCCCGATATCGGCAACATTCCGCTGACACCGGAAATGACCCGGCAGCTCGTGCCCTATCTCCAGATTGTCAATGAGGCGCTGGAGGCCAATATCGCGGGCGCTACCCAATGGCCGGACGTGTTCCGCGCGTTCACCGCCCAGGTCTATCCGTTCGCGCTTCCCACCATCCTGCCGTTGACCCAAACGCGGCTCTACAGCGCGGCGTTGGGTACGACGCTGCTGCAGCTCTACGACGTGTTCGCGGCCAGAGACCAGACGCCGCCTGCCTCGAACTTGCCCGGACCCGAAGCGATCGGCCGGGAGGCGATCGGCCTCAGCCCGACCACGCAGAAGATCGTCACCACCGTCCTGACGAGCGCCGCGGATATCGGCCCCTATTACGGCATTGCAGACGGCAAGCTATTGACCCCGCCGACCGATCTCGGCACCTCGCTGGTCTTCTGCCAGCGCACGGGCATGACCTATGAGGCGCTGTCCGGGTTGTTGTCGCAGAATCTGTCGGATGCCGAAATAGCTGCCGGCATCGCGGTGCAATTGTTCATCAACCAGGGCCAAACGGCGCAGACCTGCCTCAGGCTCACCGTCGATCAAACCGACCCGGACCACCCGGTGTCGCGTATCGCCAATATGAACCTGGCGGCGCTGGACCGGCTGAACCGTTTCATCCGCCTTGCCAATGCCAGCGGCATTGCGTCGGCCGATCTCGACTGGATGATCGAGACGGTCGGCCAAGGCAAAATCGACGCCGAGGCCATTTCCAGGATCGGCCGGACACAACAATTGGCCGAGAGCCTGTCCTGCACGCTGCTGGAAGCCAGTGCCCTGTTCCAGCCGCTGAAGACGATCGGCGTCGGTGACCCGAGGCGACCGCTCGATCCGTTCGACCAGTTGTTCAACGCGCCGTCGGTCCTGGGTACGCCTGCAGGATCGATGCCGGCTTTCACGGCCAAGGGCTCCGTGACGATCACCGCCGCCGGCACGACGGTAACCGGCACCGGAACCAGCTTCACCACGCAGATCTCCCCCGGCATGCGCGTGCGCGTCAATGGCGAGGTACGGGTGGTATCGACCGTACCTGCCAATACGACGTTGACGGTTGGCTCGGCGTTCACCCAGGCCCAGAGCAATGCGGTGATGGTGGTGATCCCCACCCCGGATACGCCATCCGACGCATTGCCGATCTACCACCCGCAGTACGCCGGCAACCCCCTTTACCAGGACAGCGTCGCCAATTGGACGCCGGCGGCCGACGCGGGAACGGGGCCGGAGGTGGCGGGTGTCCGGTCGCGCCTGCGTTCGGGCCTCAACGTCGTCGACAACGATCTGACCGCCATCGGTCAGGCGGCGCTGAACTGGCTGATCGCCTCGGGGGCCTTGCCCGCCGGCAGCACGGCCATACCGTTGACCGTCCCGAACATGTCGCTGCTGTACGCCTATGCCAAGCTGGCGCGCCAGGCCGGGCTGACCGTCACCGAATACCTGACCCTGCTGCAGTTGCTGAATATCGGCGCAACCGCCAACCTCGATACGACCATCAGCGCGGCAGGTTGGGCCGCATGGCTGAAGCATTCGCGCCTCAGCATCCATGCGCTGGACTACGGCATGACCGGCAGCGTATCGAAAACCTTCTCGCCCGCGTTCCTCTCCGCCGACCTGCCGAATTTCCTGGCCGCCCTGTGGCAGACGGCACAAAACTGGCTGGTTCTCGGCAATGGCTTCATCAATCAGGACATCACCGCCGACCAGTCGCAATCCTACTTCCTCCAGCTCTCCGCCCCCGAGGCCGGCTTCCTGACCGTTCATGGCGCAGTGCTGGACAAGGCGGCGGATTTTGCCGCGATCGCGTTCATCGACCCGCTGCACGGCGACTCCTTCATCACGCCGCTGATTTCCGCCACGCAATCCCAGGGCGCTTACGCCGACCTGATCACGCATCAGGTGTTGAACCAACAGGGCGTGCTCGGTGCCGGATTCTCGTCCTCGACGAATCTGGACTTCCTGTTCACCGACCTCCCCGACCGCCTGGCGATGATCGCCGACGTGCGCGAGATACTCCTGGCCACCCAGGGCCGGCTGAACCACGTCGTGGACGTGCTGCTGAATTTCGGCGGCGCCCCCACGGTCGAGTATCCCAATCGCGGCATCCAGCGCTTTCACCTGTCCGAGCAATTGGGCGTCGCGCTGGGGGCCGACACAGGCAGCATGCTCGCGCTGGGGCCGGTCGTCGCCGCCGCGGTCAAACTGGACAACTACGTTGCGGCCTTCCTGACACCGCCGGATGGCAATCCTCCGCCGGTCAAGCTGCAGGATTTCATGGCGTTGATGACGCGCCTCGTCACGCTGTTCAAGCAACTGGCCTTTACCGCCAGCGACGTCAGCTTCGTCGTCCAGTATCCCGCGCCGTTCGGCATTGCCGACATGACCACCCTCAGCCTCGCCAATATTCGTGCGCTGTGGGCCTATCGGCAGTTGCGGCAGAACTTCAACGACGAGGACGGCCGCCTGCCTGCCTATCTCGCGGCGCCCGACCAGGGCGATTGCGCGAGCGATCCCAAGTTCAAGGATTTGTCGCTGATGACCGGTTGGCCGGTCGACCAGATCTGCGAATTGCGCGCGGCCCTGTTCGGCACGGGATCGGGCTACAACACGGTCATGGGCCTGACGGGAATGGCGGCCTGCTTCAAGACTGCGTCGAGCCTCGGCCTGGATATCCATGGCACGCTGACCCTGGCCCGGCTCAACGTCTTGCCGGCCCAAGTCGATAACGCCGCGTGGACGGCATACAGCCAAGCCGCTACCGCTACGATCGGCTCGCTGAAGGCGCGCTACGGCGGACCGCAATGGGAAACCTTCTATCGGCCGATCGAGAACGCGGTCAACGAGGCCAGGCGCGATGCGCTGCTGCCCTATGCCATTTTCAGCCTGGGCAAGAAATACCCGGTGATCACCGATGCGGAGAGCCTCTACACGTACCTGCTGATCGACGTCGAAATGTGCGGCTGCGCCGATATCTCCTATATCGCGCAAGCCATCCAGTCGGTACAGCTCTACATGCAGCGCGCCCGCATGATGCTGGAGCCCGGCATTACCGACGTGGCCATTCCGGAAGTCTGGTGGACGTGGCTCGGCGCCTACCGGTTATGGGAAGCCAATCGCAAGGTCTTTCTCTATCCGGAAAACTACCTCGAGCCCGGCCTGCGTCCCGACAAGACGCCGCAGTTCCAGACGGCCGAGGACACCCTGACCTCCAATGACATCACGCCCGAGACGGTCAACGACACCTACGTCGAGTACTTCGAATCGTTCAGCGCGCTGACCGCGCTGAAGCGTGTCGGCTCCTATAGCGGCACGATGCCGGATCCCGATGCACTGGGCGCGATGACCCCGACGCTTTACCTGCTTTCACGCACCGCGACCGAGCCTTACGACTACTACGCGCAGCGCAAGATCGACGACATCAGCTGGACGGCGTTCGAGAAGATCGATCTGACGATGCCGACGCCGAACGCCGCGCCGCTCTATGCGTACGACCGGATGTTTCTGTTCTGGGTCGAGCAGAACGCGACCTCGGCCTCGCAGATCCAGGGGGGCGGCGCGACCAACTCGCTCGATACCGGTGCCACGCTGAAATACAGTTTCATCAACCAAAGCGGCAAATGGGTGTTGCCGCAGACGCTGGATCATTTCACGATCAACTTTGCCCCGATGCAGGGCAACTACAGCACGGCCCAAATCAACCCGGCAAACTTCAACGTCAGCCAGGTCCAATGGCAGACGGCCGTGCCCTTCCTGATCAAAGGCAAGGACGGCGCCCAGGATACGATCCTCGTCAATTACGGCCAGTTCTACGACTTGCCGGGAGGCTCGCCCAACGATCCGACGCGGCCCGACCCGAGCGTCATTACCAATCCCGACGCCTACGCGCTGGCCACCAACATCTATGAGTCGAGCCTGTACGCGGTCAAGGCCACCACTCAGGGCCTGCGCGGCTCGACTTACGTCAATCAGGGCCGGTTGCTGCTGCAAGGGCTGGATGTGTCGCCGACCTACGTGATCGACGGTATCTACGACATGGCGCCCGGCACGCCCAAGCCCTATGTGCCCATCGTCCCGCGAACGGTCGTGCCGGCCGGTAGTTCGCCGGTCATGAGAATCGTCGACTTCAGCAACGTGTTCCTCATGAATGCCGTCGGCCAGGGCGCCGCCTACATCTGGACGCCCATCAATCACCTGACGCTTCTCTACAACGTCAACGACCGCGCGGGCTTCACCGCGCCGACCATCAATCAGCCGTTCTGGTTCATCTGGGACAACGGCGACGAGACCTTCATGATCCGGTCGACCGAGCCGGGGATCAAGCTGCTCGAGGATTACGCCCACGTCAATGTGAGAGGCGAAACCAATCAGACCAATCTGATTTCGACCGGATACACCGACACGCCCGGCAACTTCAACAACATCGTCTGGTCTGCCGAGCGGCTGTCGACCGGCGCGACCGCCCGCCTCAACAAGGCGCTGTTCGTCGGCGGCGTGCCCCAGCTGCTTCAGCCGGAGACCCAGGCCACCCCGATCATTCCGAGCTATCCGTTCACGCGCTTCTACGATGACGGCCAGCAGTCGCCGAATATCGATCCTCCCGCCTACCTCGCCGGCGACACGATCGATTACAAGGGCCCCTACGGCCTGTACTTCTGGGAGATGTTTCTCTACTGCCCGTGGCTGATCGCCAACCAGCTGCGGGCCAACCAGCGCTATCCGGAAGCACGGAGCTGGCTGGAATACATCTTCAACCCCACCGTGCCGATCAATTCCGATCCGACGGTCAAGGACCAGTCCACGCGCTTCTGGCGCCTGATCGCGTTCCGCACCTTCGACGTCGAATCCCTGAAGTCGATCCTGACCGACACGGCCCAGATCAGGGCCTACAACAACTACCCGTTCCAGCCACACGTGATCGCCCGCTTGCGTGGCAGTGCCTATCAAAAGGCGATCGTCATGCGCTACATCGACATTCTGCTGGAATGGGGCGATTTCGAATTCACCAAGGACAGCTGGGAATCGATCACCCAGGCAACCCTCCTCTATGTCCTGGCGCGCGACATATTGGGACCGCGACCGGTCGATGTCGGCGCCTGCACCCAGCAGCCACCATCGACCTTCAATCAGATCCAGGCGAAATACGGCACCGATATCCCGCAATTCCTGATCGACATGGAGAACGTGGCGCCACCGACGTCGAAGGGCGCGGTGCAACTGAACCAGGCCGATCGCTACGTCCCGGTCAACGAACTCGATGCCTATTTCTGCGCGCCGGAAAACAGCGCATTGATGAAATACTGGGATCTGGTCGAAGACCGTCTCTACAAGATCCGGCATTGCATGAACATCCAGGGTGTCGTGCGGCAACTGGCACTGTTCGAGCCGCCGATCGATCCCATGGCGCTGGTGCGCGCCGCAGCCGCCGGCATGGGCGCGCGCGTCGCCGAGCAGTTGCAGTCCGGCGCGCCGCCTTATCGCTTCTCCACCATCGCGCGGATGGCCGGCGACTTTTCGGCCCAGCTCAGTCAACTCGGCAATCTCCTTCTTTCCGCCCTGGAAAAGAAGGATGCCGAATCGTTGGCGCGACTGAACGCGATTCAGACGGTCCAGATCCTGAACCTGACCACCAAATCGCTGGAATTGCAGATTTCGGAAAACCAGGAACAGATTGCCGGGTTGACCGTGTCGCACGAAGCCGCGTCATCCCGGCGCGACTTCTATCAATCACTGATCGACACCGGCCTGCTGCCGGTCGAGCGCCTGCAGATCGCCATGCAGATCCTGTCGACCGCTTTCGGCACGACGAGCGGCGTGCTGGAAGCCTTTGCCTCGGGCGCCTTCCTGGTGCCGGATGTCGGCTCGCCTTTCGCCATGACCTATGGCGGCCGGGAGATCGGCAGCAGCCTGCACGCGGCCGCCCAGGTGTTCGACATCCTGGCCCAGACCACCAAGGGCGTCGGCGAGGTCAGCCAGACCGTCGGCAGCTTCGAGCGGCGCGACCAGGATTGGCAACAGCAGTTGACCCAGGCCGGTTTCGACGTCGAGGTGCTGGACAGCCAGATCCGTGCGGCCAATCTGCAATTGCAGATCGCCCAACATCAACTGTCCATTCACCGGCGCAACCAGGACAATGCGGTCGAGGTCGACGATTTCCTGCGCCGCAAATTCACCAATGCCGAGCTTTACCAATGGATGATTTCGCGGCTCAGCACGATCTACGGCCAGGCCTATCGGATGGCGCTCGAACTGGCCGTGTCGGCCCAGCAGTGCTACCAGTTCGAAACCAATACGGTTGACCAGTTCATCACCTTCGACTATTGGGACGGGCTGCGCAAGGGCCTGCTCGCCGGCGAGCAGCTGTCCGCCAGCCTCGCCCAGATGACGTCGAGCTATTACCGCGGCAACAATCGGCGCCTTGAAATCGAGAAGACGATTTCACTGCTCGCACTGGATCCGGAAGCCTTCCTGCGATTCCAGCGCACCGGCACGTGCGATATCCGGTTCAGCGAATATTTGTTCGATCTGGATTATCCCGGCCAGTACGCCCGACAGATCAAATCGGTCTCGGTGACCATACCGGCGATCCTCGGCCCTAACCAGAACATCAAGGCAATCCTGAGGCAGACCGGCAGCCAGATCCTCCTGAAGCCGGACATCAACGGCGTGGACTATCTGCTGGGCCTGGGATCGGCGACGCCCGATACCAGCGTGCTGCGTGCCAATTGGCGAGCCAGTCAAAAGGTCGCGCTGTCCACCGGGCTGAGCGATACCGGCACGTTCCAGGACGAACTGAACGACGAACGGTACATGCCGTTCGAGGGCACCGGCGCCATCTCCTCCTGGCGCCTGGAGATGCCGCTCGACACCAATCGCATCGACTATTCGACGTTGACCGACGTCATCATCCGCCTGCGCTATACCGCGCAGGACGGCGGCGCGGTCTTCTCATCCCAGGTGCGCAACAAGATAAACAGCATTCCTTTCCAGGGCCAGCGCGCGTTCAACCTGGCGGCCAATTTCCCGACCGCGTGGTTCGGCTTTACCCACCCGCCGGCGGGCGCGACCCAGCAGTCCTGCGACATCGTGATGGCGCAGGACTGGTTCCCGGCCAATCTGAACTTGAATCAGATCACCGAGATCGATGCCCTCCTGCAGTTGGCGCAAGGCGTATCGATGGGCGGCCCCCTGACGGCGACGCTCCGGATCGGCACGGGCAACAGCGCGACCAGCTTGTCGCTGACCTTCGATGCCGTGAACGGCGCCGCCAGCCTGACCGGCCAGAGCATCAACAACTGGGTCGATCAACCCTGGTCGCTGATCGTGGCCAGGAGCGGTGTCCCGCCAGGCCTTGCCGATTCGGCGACCGGTCTGCTCGACCCCGCCAAAGTTCTGTCGATCGGCCTTCTGCCGACCTACAGTGCCCGCCGCCCCTGAGCGATGCGCTTGCGGACGGCACGTCTCACCACTCTAACGTCAACTTCGGAGGGTCGTATGGCAACACCGACTTGCTCGGCACAGCATTGCAGCCTCAACTCGACGCAAATCAACGAAACCTGCAAAAAGGAGGGTTGGCAGGTCAACCACCTCGTCCTCGTCTGCGACCGGGACACAGGGTACTGTTGCAATTGCACCTGCTCGTGCCTGGCCTTCGACACGCCGGTTTCGGTGTCGGCCACGCAGACGAAGGCCATTCAAACGCTCGCGCTACAGGACCCCGTCCTGGCCTTCGATCCGACCGGCGCATCGCAGCAACGCAGCGTCGCGTTTTCGGACGGCACCTCGTCCATCAGCGTGCAGCCCGAAATGGCCTACGTATCGTTCAAGATCGGCGCGGACGAACGCACGGTCACCGTGACGATGAATCACACGTTCCTCCTGGCGGACACGCGCAAGCTGATTCAGGCGCAGATGCTGTCGGTCGGCACCGGCCTTCTGCTGGCCGACGGCACGACCGCCGCCGTCACCAGACTGGAGATCAAATCCTATACCGGCGGTGTATGGAACATCGCCACCTCGATCGGCAAGCCGATCGATCTCGACGGCCACCTGATCGATACGGACGGCATCCTGTCGGGCGATTTCGCCGTCCAGACGTTCTATGACGATCTGGTCAAGCAGGGGCTGGCGACCGCGCCGGGCGTCTATGCGGCGGTGACCACGCGCGGGCACGACCAGGCCGCCGACGCCAATGCCGCGGTCACGCTGGCTGCGCGGCCGCGCCATGACTTCGCGCAGTTCCTGGCGACGGCGACCGGCGCCCATCAGGTGATTCGGCAGCCGAATGCCCAGGGCGGCGCGGTTACTCTGCACGGCGATCACAGTGCGACCTTGGCGGTCCCGCCGGCTGCGCTGAAAGGTGGCTTCCTCACCGAGGTTCAGGCCGATGAATTGAGGATCGGGGGCCTCCATCCGGTCACGCGGAACCCGCAGCGCGCCGGCGATTGCCTTTGGCTGATGAAGCTCTTCCACGCGTATTTCCCGGATATCCATTTCGTCTTCGACGCGTCGGCACGCGAGGCCAACGGTTACGCCTTCTATCTGGGCACGACCAAATACGTCCTGGTGCAAGGCGGTCTCGTGCGCGCCGTACCGCTCGAATGGCAGGGCCTCTCGCTGGTACTGGGCTACCTGATCAGCCGCTTCCCGAATCAGGCGCAACAACCGGCCGGTTTCGTCTGCAAGCCCGAGGCGGACTACTACGCACCCGCGCCGCTGCAGACCGTATTCAATCGGCTTTATCCGGACGTGATCTTCGATGCGATCAGTCAGGTCGAAGCCACCTTCAAGCTGATCCCGAGCAGGGCCGATCATCCGGCCGCCGGATGCCATCCGACGAATCTCGACTGCCGGATCACGACCTATCAGCAGGCGATCGGTTTCAATCCGCTGCCGATGTGCGCCGGCGGCCCGCCGGCGGCTGACTTGAGGCTGCTGTCCGCAACATCCTCGACCGCTGACTCGGGCGTCACGCTGACCTTCAGCGCGCCGATCGACATGGCATCGGCAGAAGACAAGGACAACTACTTCTTCCATCCGCATATGGACCAGATCCTCACGATCAGCAACGGCGCGGCAAGCAACAAGGTGACCATCAAGGGCGGCTTTGCCCCGAAGACCGCCTATACCATCACGGCCTCCAACGTCAAATCGAGCGAGGGCAACACGCTGGATCCGAACTACGTCAGCAGCGGCTTCCACACGCCGTAACGCAACGTAAGGAGCCGCTCCCCATGCTCCGGCATGGGGAGCGGAGTGAACTTCTGCTTCCCGGTAAATCTCGCCATGACCGATACGACCATCCCGCCCGACTTCCAGACATTGACCAGCGTCGAAGAAGGCTGCGACAGCCTGGGCCGTTACCTGGGCCTCGACCGTCCCGTCTCACGACAGGTCTTCGCCGCCGTGATCGACAATCCGACCTACGCGACGACGTTGTTCACCTCCCGGCGCGCGCCGGCCTTCCGCGACCATCTGCTGGACCATCCCGAGGTCTGCCAGCGCACGGCGCAGCAACGTCCCGATGAGACACCCGCCGATGAGACGCCCCAGGACCAGAGCAGCGCCGCCCTGCTGATCAAGGCCGCCAAATCCTTCGTCGCCTGGGGGCGCAGCGGCTTCAAGACCGCCGACGATGCCCTCTATACGGCAAGGCTGGCCGCCTGCGATGCCTGTCCGCATCATACGAAGCCCGAACGGAAGGTCGCCTATCAAATCGCCGCGGCGCTGACCGGCGGCACAGCCAATCGCAAGATCTGCGGGCTGTGCGGCTGCGTCACCCAAAACAAAGCCCGGCTGGCCGACGAGCGCTGTCCCGGCCAGGATCCGAACCGCCCCGGCTTCAGCCGCTGGGGCAATCCGCTGTCGGAGGCACCCGTATGATTCCGGAGCCGGTCGCGCCGCAGACCGAGGTGTCCGCATCCGGCGACGGCGCGCCGGCTGGTGACCGCGCCCGAATCAAGGCGGCCCGCGTCGCATTGCCCAAAGGCGGCGGCGCGATCCAGGGCATCGGCGCCAATTTCCGGAATGGCGGCTTCACGGGCGCCGCGGCATTCGCCGTTCCCATTCCCGTCACGAGTTGCCGCGACGGCGCGCCCGACGTCACCCTGCAATATCGATCCGGCAGCGGCAACGGCCTCTACGGGCTCGGCTTCGATATCGGCCTGCCGGCGATCACCCGTCAGACCAGCAGCGGCCAACCGCGCTATGACGGTACGGATACCTTCCTGCTGCCCGACGGCACGCCGCTCGTGCGCGACGCTTCGGTTCCCGTCGGCCATCGCGACGGCCATGACGTGCTCACCTATCTGCCCCGCGTCGAATCGACGTTCGCGGCCATCGAGCACTGGATCGACCCGGTGAGTCAGAAAAGCTTCTGGCGCACGCTCGAAGGCGACAACCGCCAGACCTTCTTCGGTCGCGACGATGCATCGAGGATCGCCGATCCGTCGGCGCCCACGCATATCTTCTCCTGGCTGATCGACGCGGAGCTGATGGCGCGCGGTGATGCCGTCGCGTACCGCTATCGGCCCGAGAACGACGACAACGTATCGCCCGCGATCTACGAACACGGACGCGCGCTCAATGCCAACAAGTACCCGGACCGAATTCTCTATGGCAATGACCGGCCGGTCCATGCGTTGAACGATCTCGACCAGGCCTCGTGGCACTTCGAAATCGTCTTCGACTATGGCGAATATTCGCTGAACCCTCTGCCGCCCGACCCGTACCGGCCGCCGGCCGGTGCGCTGTGGCCGGCGCGTGCCGACCCCTTCTCGATCTACAACGCCGGCTTTGAAATACGCACCTACCGCCTGTGCCGCCACGTGCTGATGTTCCATCGCTTCGCGGAGCTGGGCCCTGAGCCGGTGCTGGTTCACATGACGCGCTTCAGCTACAGCGAGTCGCCGGTGCTGACGCAGTTGCGCATGATCGAAGCGCTGGGCTGTCGTCTGAACGGCGGCGCCTATACGACACAGGCGTTGCCGCCGCTGGAACTCGGCTATACGCCCTTCGCCCCCTCGACCGGCCAGTTCGAACCGATGGTGGATGGTTTCGGCCGGCCGGTGCCCGGAGTCGCCCCGCCCGCGCCGTTTCAACTGGCGGATCTTTACGGCGAAGGCATTCCCGGCATTCTTTTTCGGTTGCAAAGCACGATTCTCTTCCTGGCGCCGCAAGGTCCGCAGCCCAACCCGCGGGCCGGCCCCGGCGTCGCCGACGAAGCCATCTGCTATGCGCCGCCCGGTGCGCCGGCGCGGTTTCCCAGCCTGGGGTTCGCCGATGACGCCGCGCTGATCGACATCACCGGATGCGGCCGGCCGGCCCTGGTTGCAGCGGCGCCGGACGGCACCCGATTCTCCCAGGCGCATGCCGATGGCTCGTGGGCGCCCTTCCTGTCGCTGCCGGCCGTTCCCACCGATCTGTTCGAGCCCGACACGATGACCGCCGACATGACGGGCGACGGGCTGACCGACCTGCTGCGGCTCGATCCGGAAACGGTCAGTGTCTATCCTTCGCGCGGCGCGCAAGGGTATCGCCCCGCCCTCGTCCTGCCGCGGGCCGGCGACATGCCGATGAGCGGCGAGGAATCCGCCACGGTCCTGGTGCGGATGACCGATATCTTCGGCAGCGGCCGGGAACATCTGGTCAGGATTACAAATGGTTCGGTCGAGGTCTGGCCCAATCTCGGTTACGGCAAGTTCGGCCGGAAGATCGCGTTGGGCAATGCACCTCATTTCGGCGACGATTTCGATACCAGCCGGCTCGTCCTGGCCGATATCGATGGTTCCGGCACGACAGACCTGCTCTATCTTCACCATGGCCACATCGACCTTTACGTCAATCAAAGCGGCAACAGCTTCGCCGAGGCGGTATCCATCCCGTTACCGGGCGGCTGGCAGCCGACTGACCAGGTTGAATTCGCCGATGTGCGCGGCAATGGCACGACCGCCCTGGTCTATTCTCCGGCCGCCAGCCCCGGACGCTATTTCGCCTACGACTTCGGCTGCAAGACCAAGCCCTATCTGCTGAACACGGCGGATGACAATATGGGCCTGGTGACGCGTATCTCGTATCGCGCATCGACCTACCACGCGTTGCGGGATCGGCAGGCCGGCGTTCCGTGGGCCACCGCGCTGCCGTTCCCGGTGCAGGTCGTCGACGAGGTCGAGGTCCTGGATGCCGTCTCGGGCACCCGGCTCGTGTCGCGTTACGACTATCGACACGGCTATTACGACCCCGTCGAGCGCGAATTTTGCGGCTTCGGCCAGGTGGACTGCATCGACAGTCCCGGCCTGGTCGACTACCTGGCGGAAACGAAGGATGCCGGCCCCGACGCGTACACGCCACCGTCCTTGACCCGGACCTGGTACCACACCGGCGCCTGGGGCGACGATGTCAGTCCATGCGACGATTTCGTCGCCGACTATTTCCACGGCGATCCGTCGGCGCCGGTCCTGCCGCCGGCACGGTTCACCTTTGCGGATACCGATCCCGGTGGCGACACGATGCGACAAGCGCACCATGCGTTGAAGGGCATGGTGCTGCGACAGGAAGTCTACGGCCTGGACGGCTCGGTGCTGGCGGATTTCCCCTATCAGGTCACCGAAACAACCTACGGCGTGCGTCAGGATCAGGCGGTCGTCGAAAACGGCTACGGCGTGTTTCTCGTCTATCCGCTCGAAACCTTGACGCTGCACTACGAACGCAACCCGGCCGATCCGCGCATCACGCACGATGTCACGTTGGCAGTCGACGCCTACGGGGCGACGACGCGCGCCTGCTCGATTGCCTATGCCCGCCGCGCATCGGCGCCCGGCCGCATTCCCGAGCAGGCGCAGATGCGGATAACGGTCCAGACCCATCGCGTGATCGACCTGACCGGTCCCGATCTGCGCCTCCTCGGTCTGGCTATCGAGGACTCGAATTGGTGGCTGGTTGCGCCGACGCCGCCTGCCGGCGAGATCTTCACGTTCGACGAAATCTCGGCCCGAATCGACGCCGCCTTGCTGGACCCTGCCGGCAAGCTGAAGGGGCTGGGCCACCAGCGTCATTACTACTGGGATTCGGCAACGCAGCAGCCTCTGCCGCTGGGCCAGGCAACAGGGCAAGGCCTGTTGTGCCGCATCGAGGACGCACTGGGTACGCCCGCGGACCTCGACGCCGCCTTCTCGGGGGCGCTCGCGCCCGACCAGCTCGAGACCCTGCTGACCGGGAGCGGCAAATATCTCCAGTCGGACGGCCTGTGGTGGAATCCCGGGCTGCTGCAGACCTTTCTCGGCGCGGACGATTACTACCTGCCCGGCGGCACGGTCGATCCGTTCGGCGGCGTTACCGCCGTCGTCTACGATTCTTGCGATCTGCTCGTTGTGCGCAGCCAGGATCCGCTGGGCAACGTCAACGAAGTCACCGGCATCGACTACCAGACCGTCGGCCCCTGGCAGATGACCGATCCCAACGGCACCGTCACCCAGGCGTTGCGCGACGCCCTGGGCTGGGTTTGGGCAACGTCGGTGCAGGGGAGAGAGGCCACCGGGCCCGTTGGCTTTGCGCCTCTGACGCTCGACCATGCGGCCCCCGCGTTCGACATGGCGGCGGCCATGGCGACGCCACAGATCTATCTGCAGGGAACCGCCTCCTTTTCCGCTTATGAGTTGTTCTCCTGGTGCGGACGGATCGGCCCCTCGGATCTCGCCGGGCTGGGCGTGGATTCCGCAGTGCTCTGGCAAGCGTTGATCGATGGCTGCTACATCGCTCGCAGTGGCGCCGTCCTGCATCGGTTTCGCACCCTGGACCATGGCAGCAGGATGACGCTGCCGGGCATTCCAGCGCAGGCAGCGTCCGCCGCGCAAGCGCGCATCGCCACGCTCGTCACGCCGACACCGGTGCATTCGGTGGCGCTGGCTGCCGAAACCTACAGCACGGCCGCTCGCATCCAGTACGTCGCCGAATATTCAGACGGCCTGGGGCGGGCCATCCAGAACATCGCCTTCGTCGACCCGGGCGACTGCCACCGCGTCAATCCCGACGGCTCCGTGACGATTGTCGAAAGCGACAATCGCTGGCTGGTTTCCGGCCGGACCGTCTACGACAACAAGGGCAATCCGATCAAGCGATACGACCCGTTCTTCGCCGACGGCTGGGCCTACGTCGACAATGCCGCGCTGAACCGCTTCGGGGTCAGCCCGCTGATCCACTACGATCCGCTGGGCCGCGAGATCCGCGTCGACACCCCCAAAGGGTTCTTCACCAGAATCGCATTCTCGCCGTGGGAGGAGCAGCACTACGACGCCGACGACACCGTCGTCGAATCGCCCTACTACAAGGCGAATATCGACAATCCGTTGCTGGATCCGCTGGAACGCGCGGCCTTGCAACAGGCCGCGCTGTTCAACGACACGCCGACGATCCGCCGGTTCGACCCGTCCGGCAACGCGGTACGGATCACCCAAACCCTGCAGCCGCCAGCGCCGCCGCTCCCGCCTTCCGGCCTGACGACCTACAACGCCTTCGACGCGATGAATCGGCTGCTCGCCAGCGCCGACGACCGGATGCGCGCCGCGGGGCTGGAAAACCTGACGGTCGTTTATAGCCTCGACGGCCAGAAGCTGAGCAGCACGAGCGTGGACAGCGGCGTCAGATGGGTGCTGAACAACGCCGCCGGCAATCCGGTCTATGGCCGCGACGCCAAAGGTACGATCCGGACCACCACCTATGACCCGCTTCAGCGCCCGCTGAACCTGACCGTGCGGGAAGCGGACGGGACACCCTATCTCGCCCAAAAGACGGTCTATGGCGAAAGCGTCAGCGGCGATGCGGGACATAACCTGCGGGAGCAAGTCCATCAGGTTTTTGACGCCGCCGGCGTGGTGACCTTCAACGCCTATACGATCGGCGGCGAGCGACTGGACCAGAAGCGGCAATTGCTCCAGGACGTGAACGCGATACCCGACTGGAGCAAGCTCGATCCCGTCGAAATCTACCTGACCCGCCGGACCTACGACGCGCTGGGGCGGACGCTCACCCAGTCCGTCGAGCGCTCGAGCGATGCCAAGCCCGATCTGGTGACCTATGTCTACGACATCGCCGGCCATGTCGACACCGTCAGCCTGCTTCCGTCGGATTCGACTGCCTCCGAAACCTATGCCGACAACATCACCTACGACGCCAGCGGCCAGCGCCGGCAGATCGTCTATGGCAACGGCGTCATCACGCGCTACACCTACGAACCGACCACGCAATTTCTGGCGACCGTCGTCTCGGTTCGGCCAAGCGACGGCGTGACCTTGCAGTCGCTGCGCTATTACCATGACCCGGTCGGCAATATCACCGCCATCGCAGACGATGCGCAACGCACGGTGTTCCATGCCAACCAGCAGGTCGATCCGGTCGGCACCTATGTCTACGATGCCGCTTATCGTCTGGTCACGGCGACCGGGCGTGAGCATCCGGCATTGTCGGCCGGCGACGGACCCAGCAGCGACAGCGATCGTTTCGTTCCGCTGCCCGCGCTGAACGATGGTCAGGCGTTGCAGAACTATACCCGGCGCTATCGCTACGACACCTCGGACAATCTTGCCGAGATTGCCCATCAAGGCAGTGTGCCGGCGACGATCGCCATCACCGTCTCGCCCACCAGCAACCGTGCGGTGGACGCGGCTCTGACCGTCGATCCAGCTCGGGTCGATACGTTTTTCGACGCCAACGGCAATCAGATCGCGATGCCGGGCAGGCCGTCCGTTGCCTGGCGCTACGACAATCTGCTCGCCTGCGTGACGATGATCGACCGCGGCGCCAGCCCTTCGGATATCGAACTTTACGTCTATGATTCCCAGGGCCAGCGCATCCGCAAGATCACCCGGCGCTACGGCAATGGCGGTGCAACGCAAAACGTCGACGAGACGCTTTACATCGACGGCCTGGAAGTTCGGCGCCACTCCACCAACGGTACGGTGGACGACGAATATCGCACGATCCGGGTCATGGACGGCAAGCGCTGCCTGGCCGAGCGCCTGAACTGGACGATCGGCGCGCCGCCTGCCGGCGTACCGTCGCCGCAGATCCGCTATCAGCTGGAAAACTATCTGGGATCGGCCGTTTTCGAACTGGACGCGACGGGCCTCGTCATCAGCTACGAGGAATACTTTCCCTTTGGCGGGACCAGCTACGTCATCGGCGAGAATGCCGCCGAGGTCCGGTTGAAACACTACCGCTACTCGGGCAAGGAGCGCGATGCCACCGGGCTGTACTACTACGGCTTGCGCTACTACCAGCCCTGGCTCGGCCGCTGGCTCAACCCCGACCCCGCCGGAACTATTGACGGGCTCAACCTCTATCGTATGGTGCGGAATAATCCGGTGACGCTGGGCGATGAAGATGGGCGAATGCCATTATTTAAAGGAATGTTTGATAAAGACTATATCGGCCAAATGGATATTGGTGGGGAGTTTGTTGATATTCGCAAAAGCCCATGGAGAAATTCTTACCAGATAGGCACTGAATCACGCCTCACCTTCCGAAGCGAATTGGTTTCCGTTGCCAATAAAAAAGTGATTTTTAAACAACTTGGCAATCAAGAATGGTTTAGCCAGCTATACCAAAAATGGAAACAGGGAAATGCAAAATTAATCAGAGGTATTTCGTCCAGCCATTTCTCATGGAATGAAATCATCACGGATAAGACCGTTCGCTCTGAAGGGGATAACGACATTCCCATGGCCACCATGGGGGAGAGTAAAAGCCGATGGCTGCCAGCCGCTTTGGATGACGAAGGGAACCGAGCCATGGTTTCAGGCATTGCAACCGGAAATCATGTCGACACAATAAAAGACGCATTGCGCAATCAGGAGAACTCCAAAAACATTTTGGTGGGCGCAATTTTGACGTTCAAAGCAGGGAAAGACAGCCCGCTGAACATCAACTTCCTTTATGATGGCGAGATTGTCGTTCAGGGGCCATTAAGCCACCCTCATTTCAAAATTGACTCATTGATAACTGGAGATACATCGTCGCCAGTGGATGTATCGAACATTGAAGATTACGATAAGACACTGCCTTTGGCGGCGCCATATTTGGCGAGTAATGTGAAAAATAGTGATCCAGATTATCAAGTTGCACAGGAATTGGCCCGTGACTTCTTGGTGAAAGGCACCGATGCATTATCTAAAATCAGGAGTGCGAAGAAATAACGCACGCAAAGGCGAAACGCGCGCCCAAGCCCGCATGGATAGCGTCGATTGGATCGAAGGCTATTTCAATTGGCAACGCCTGCATACCTTGATCGACTTGCTTGCTCCCGTCGACTACGAGGCCGGCTTGGTCGCCGCATGAGTTGCTGTACGTGGAACTGATCCTGCCTCGATTTCACGTACAGCAAGAGGTTTGATAACTTTTTGACTGTATGGGGTCGGACCTGCCAAGCCAGTGTGAGCTTTGCACGGCAAGGAAATGCAGGTGATCCGCGGTTGATCGAACTCCCGGAAAGGATATCGACCTGATTCAAAGCCTGGGAGTTCGAGGACGCGATGACCGACGATTTCTTCCGTTGCTGGATGCCATGATCGACCCGCGCCATCCGCTTGCGGTACCTGCAACAAGGATGCCGTGGGCGCAGATCGAAGCATCGTTCGCGCCGCTGTTTGCCCATCGCGATCGGGCTGAAGTGGCCAGCGAAGGAATCGATCTGTTCGGCACGGCGCCCCAGCTCGCCAGTGCTGGAGTGAGCGCAGCCGGCCGACCGCGCTTGCGAATTCGGCTGATGGCCGGGCTGCTGTACCTGAAGCACGCATACAACCTGTCGGACGAATCCGTGGGCGAGCGTTGGGCTGCGCACCTAAACCGAAACGACAACGAAGCGGCGTTGTCGATCGAACATTGTGCTAAAAGTCCCCGCAGACAAATATTCTCCAGCTACTTGTTACAGATCGATGCAGGTCACATCCTGTGTTCATGAGATGTCGTCTTTTATTCAAAGACAACTTGTTGAGACCATAGACATCTTTTCTGAGAACCTACATTTTCAGTGTGGGCTCTCAGAAAAGGTGTCTTTGGCCCCCTAGACAGATCAAGGACTTGGACATCTTTTTTGAGACAACCGCATGGCGCACATCTCAGAAAAAGTGTCCTTGGGCACGGGAATTCTCAGAAAAGTCGTCTTCGGGATGCTGCCCACTTCCGACTACGCGTCTCGGCGGAGCTTGGCAACAAGCATCGGCGCAGAAGTGCGCATCAGAATCCGATCGTGCTGATCGGCATGTGCTATAAATGTGCATATCGTGTGCGTTGATCAATCTGCTATGGATCCAAACGTCGACTACGACCCAACGCCATCCGGTGGTTTCGACCAGTTCATGGAGTCGTTGAGGGACCGTGATAGCGGCGCGCCGATCGTCTCAGCTCGCCGGTTCGCGGCCGCCTTGCATATCGATATGCAAACGCTCTCACGGCTGGCCCATGTCCATCGCAATACCTTGAGCCGACTGGCGGGCTCCGAAAGCGTGCAGAAGTTCCTTCGGGACGCACTTCGGATCATCCGAGCGGCTACCGATATCTCCGGCGACGTTCAGAGGGCGCTCTTCTGGTATCGCAATGAACCGTTGCCGACCTTTGATTACAAGACTGCTGAGCAGCTCGTTTCAGAAGGGCGCACTGAAGACCTGCTGCGTTACGTTACATCGCTCGAGGCCGGTGCGGCCGGATAGGGTCGGGTACACCCGTTGCGGGTCTGCAAAATAGCGGCTACTCTCACGTCGTAGCCAGCTATGTTCGGCGAAAGAAAACAGGGAGCGGGGCTTACCGGCTTGGACGTGGTTCCGCGGCATGTTCTCGCCCCACCTCTTCAAATGCCCGCTTGATGAGCGGGCATTTTCTTTTTCGCTCCCGTTCGTCCGTATGTCCGCGCGAAAGTGTGTATTTCGCACCCGCTCGCACACAACGAACGGTAGTTTGCGGACCTCAACATCGGGTGTAGCGCACAATTGGGACGGCGTCGCGAACGGCGTCTGTATCGAGCAGATACGCATGCTGCGCTGCCAGGCTCGCCGCCTTGGCTTCGAGCGCTTCACGCAATGAGTACAGTTCTATGATCATTTGATGTGTGGGCCGCGTGACGGTCAGGCCTCACCGCGGCTCGTACGTCAACAGGATTTCCGCCTCGACCCCTGAGACGCATGGCGACAGATATCTCGGATTCGACCGAGCATGCGCCCCTATCGCCCGGGCGACCTGAGAGCAGCGATCCGTTCTGGATGTCGGCGGCGTTGAAGCGATCGGATGGCGCCTGTTGGCCCGGCGGCTGATCAAACGCAGCCTGTCGCACGACGCATGAGCGCGCGTTTGCCGACATCCTGGTGCCGAGACAGCAGAGGTTCGCTTTCCGACGCGACCATTTTCCAGTGTATGACCTGCTTAATCGCTTGCGCCCCAGATCCTTGGATATGGGGCGCGACCGATCAGGTGGAGGTCGAGCGTACCTTCCCCACGATCGTGCATGTGGAGGCGCTTCGTCCGCGCGGCGTGGCGCAGGACTTGTGAATCCTTCCCCCAAGACGCCTAGAATTCAGTCATGGCTGCATTCCGCAAGGAGACTGTCATGACTCAGTCGATGATTGGTTGGGTGGTTGGTTTTGCGGTGGTCGCGGTGGTTGCAGTCGCGTTGGCGCGCCGTTACCAGAGCGAACATTCAAGTATGGAAGTCGTTCAGTGGTTGGATTCCCATCACTTGGGGTGGATACACCGCAAACATTGACATCTCCGCGCTGGCGGCGATAACCCCGCCTTGCCGAAGTTTACCGGGGACCAAACGCACCGATGCAGGCGGGCGCATGAAGTCGACCATTTGGTTGTCTCACCAGGGGGCGTGGCAAGGAAGACATCATGGATGATGAAGTGTGTACAACCCACACGCACGTGGCACGCCCTCGCGTGATGCAGACCACGTCTGAGCGCTATCGCGGAATCGTCCACTTGCACCGCATCGGAGAGGATCCCGGCACCTCTGAGCAATACGATACCGAAGGGGATTTTGCATCGGACGTGGAGGCCCGTGACGCCGCGCGAACGCTCGCGCGCAGATTGCTCGAAGAGCAAATCCAAGGGCACGAAAAGGCGCAAGGCATCGATTGAATCTGCGTCGGCGGCCTGGTCGTTACGCAACGTCGATCGGCAACGCGACGTCCATCAGCGCGTAGCGCGCCAGTCGCACAATGCGGCCGCTCGTCCGTTGATCTGCCTTGAGAGCACGGGACAGAAAGGAATGTCGGTGTTACGACGCGAGTTTCCCGTTGACCGGCAGCATGGCGTCGGCTCGCGCAATTTCAGATCGGGACGCGCGTCTCCGATTGACGCGCGCTGCTGTTCAACAGAGAGCCGTATCAAAGAACTGCGTCGAACATCCAATGTTCGCCTCGGTTCTGATCGACGATGTCTTCTGCGTAACGTTGCGAAGCCCGGCGTGCGTCACCGGCACTGGCAAACGGCGAACCGTCTACAAGCTTGAAGGTCTGGCTCCGGGTCAGCGTGGTGTCAGTACCGCGCAGGCAAACCTTGACCGCCGCGTCGAAACCGGCTTCGTGGTTGTGAGTACGGCCAGCGCCTGTGTGAAAGTGAGGATAAATCAGCGGATATATTTCGAATCCGCGATAGGTACGCATACTCATGATGAACTCCTGGTGATTGATGGCTACGAATTGCGTAGACGAGTGCAATCAATCCTGTATCGGCGCTACATGGTTAGCGTCGAACAAATCGGTTTCAAGGCACACCGGGCGAAGCCCGTTCGTCTTTGTGCCGGAAATTGATACGCCCTTTGGTAAGGTCATAGACCGACAATTCCAGCCTAACCCGGTCGCCGGCGAGAATACGGATGCGGTGTTTGCGCATGCGGCCCGATGCGTACGCCGCAACGACCGCGCCGTTTTCCAGGGTAACGCGAAACCTGCTGTCCGGGAGCACCTCATCCACGACGCCGTCCAATTCCGGCAATTCTTCCTTTGCCAAATCAATTTCTCCAATCAATGTGACGCGCCGCAATCACAGCGGCGTGCGGATATCCGGTCCCCGACAGGGAGCGGTTTCAGTGCAAATATCGAAAACGCCCATGCGTGGGGGGCGCGTACCAACGCGACATGCGGGCCGCACCTCGTCCGGCGTTAACGTGTCTCGTTATCGCGTCTCGGTGGAGCGCTTCTTCCCGCTCGATTTGGCGGGCGCAGAGGGTGCCTTCGGTGGCACCCAGTTCAGCGCCGCGCCGAGCACCGGCAAATCCTTGGAGCGCCGTGGTCTCGCGAGTGACTTCTTGTTGCGCAACTGACTCATGGTCGAAGTCACCTCCATATGCGTCGATCGCGAACTCACGATGAATGAGCGCCCGATTGTTCGCCGCCGGATGCGCGGCATCCCCCACTTTCTTCCTTGGGGTGTACGTCTTGAGGCGAAACGGTAGCCGCAGCAGGACTGTGGGCGCCTGCGGCAGATGCGAAAGATCCCCGACGATGACTGCGTGGCCGATCCTGCACGCAGGACCGACGAATGATGTGGATTACTGAGGAATGATGTTCGACGCCTGCAGGCCCTTGGGCCCGGGCTTCGTCTCGTAGCTGACCTTTTGACCTTCGGCCAGCGTCTTGAAGCCATCGCCGCGAATCTCCGAGAAGTGCGCGAACAGATCGTCGCCGCCGCTGTCAGGCGTGATGAAGCCAAAACCCTTGTTGTCGTTGAACCACTTGACGGTACCGGTATCCACGGAAATTCTCCTGATATTGGACAAATGTATGCGCCCCGATAGGGGGGCACGAAAAAGGATCAAGGAGGGAGAGGACAACGAATACCGCGTTCCGCGGTCAGTGATGACCAGCAATCGCGCTTCTTGAAGGCTTCAGACACCCACCCTACGGGGGACCAAACACCCTGTCAAGCTGTTTCGGTCGGAGCATTTCGGGTGGCATCGCAAGAACACGCCGCGATCGGCGAGGCTCGCCCCGGTTGTATACCCTTGGCTCCTCGGTTTTGATTTGCTTCGAATGTCTAATTGAAATTTCGACGATACCGTCAGGGCACCATCTCCCCGCGTATCGGCGATTGTTCACACGCGGCTGAGCCGGTCCGTGCCGCGCCCAATCGGGGCGGCATGCCATGCGGCGGTTCGCGCAGAACTTTCGCTGTACAAGTTCGCCAATGGGCGTAGGATGGATTTGTTGACTGACTCGCTACCGATTCCCGCGCCACTCAAGGCGCCCCCCTCCGAACGTGATCGGGCCTCTCATCGAAACCGCGCAATGCGGACGAGCGCGCCGCGTATCGGCTGCGTATGCGAAGCGCCTGATCGATGCATGTCTACAGGACACGAGCGTGTTGGATAACGCGTCCTGATCTCTTCCTCGGTCCATCCTGTTTCTGCGTCCGCGGCGCCGCCACAGACTCAAACACGCCTGGCGCATGGCGCGCCGGCAACGTCGGGAGGCTGGATATGAACAGGAAAGACCTGTTGAAATGGATTCGACGCGATGGTTCTGGTGTCATCGAACAGTTCCTGCCGTATGACGCTCGTGCCGAGATGGACGGCGTCATTCTCGATCGTCGTCATGAAATCGATGAGGATGCCTTCCTGATGTTTTTCTCGATCCGCGCGCTGTTGCGCAAAGGCGGAATGGCGAGCTACGAATCGGACCAGGAAGCAGGCCAGATCATGGCACTCCTCAAGCTTTGACTGTTCTGGTCGCGACGATACGCTTCGCGGTGGCCACGGGCCCCGCAGCAACTGAAGGAGGAAGGAAAATGCAACTCGACTCAACCCGATTCCATATCGACCCGACACCGCGCAGGGCCGACGGGGAATACATGGCACACGCGCGGATCAGCATCGATCGTGCAGACGGCAGTGAGTGCGACGTTCAACTGAGCGGAGATCTGGCTGGCTTCGACGTGCGCGAGGATGCGATTGCCTTTGCGAAAAACTGGGCGCTCGAATGGCTCGACGCGAATTTGGTCGACGATCTCCCCGCGTCGATGAATTGAAATTCGGGTGGCACGCCAGCCGCCCGAGCAATCAGGGCGTCGCCGGGATCGAGGCCGACGGCAATACATGCTGCTGCCAAAGCAGGCTGACGCGGTGTCGAAGGTCGGTCGAGAGAATGGCCATCCTTGGAGGGCCACAGACCAAGGCAGCAAGCACTCCCTCCAACGGGCTCATCACCGCCAGATCGGGCCGCATGCGTTCCGCATCCTCGAAGTCCGCGACTCTCGTGAGCCGAACTTCCTCCCAAGTGCGGCGCGTCGCGTCGGGATATCATTCCAGTCGGTCGAAGGCACCCGCTTCGAGATCTTTCCTGAAATGCTGTAGCCAGTCGCTTTCGTCGCCGATCACGTATTCCTTCGTAATCTGCGTCGAGAGCCTGGTGATGGTGACATAGCCCTGTAGACCGAGGTTCTCATCACCCTTCGGGTCGGTCGTATCCGTTTCCTGAAGATCGAAATCGCCCTCTGCCAAGCCACGGCACTCCAAGGTCGCCAGAAAGTCTCTGTGTTCATCCGGTTCGATCAGCCGCATATCCGGCCCCCTCGTGTTCAGCGGAGATGTCGCGCGGCTCGATGTCACGGGGCCGACGGCACGCGTTCGAGCGTTGAAATCATACACACCCAACTCATGCGGAATACCTTACGATCCCCCACATACGGCGCCACCGGGAAGCAAGCGTCATCGCCTGCGGTTTTATCGTCTGGGTCCTTTCATGCTTTCCGACTCCATGGCTGCATTCCGCTCCTCGCTCGCCTCGACAGGGTCCATCGCTTCGTCAACCGACGCCGTTGCACGCTCGGCGGCCGCTTTAGTTTCGTCCTCCGGGGAGTCGACATCGCTGTTGCCGTCACCCGGGGGTAGCAGCATGTCCTTGAGCATCGCGCTCAGCTCCGGCGTGTCCCATGGCAGGCCACGCCTGGTTCGGACCTTTATGTAGTGTTTCACTTCCGCGTCCTGCTCCGCGGTTAACGGCAGCCCCTGGAAGGTACTTTGGGGGTCAGAGTTTGTCATCGCTGTCTCCTCCTGCTATAGCGTCTTCAGTGTAGTCCCGTTGCGACCATGAGAGTCGTGACCGAAGCGCTCATTCGTCGAATCAAATGCCGTGCGTCGCTGCGGCAGGCAACAGCTGGCCATCAGCAGTCGTTGGCTGCCTACGTCACCATGACATTCGATCGGCCGATTCCGTCAGTCAAAGGACATTCCGTCCGTTCATGACCGACCGATCACATAGGAATACGAATTGATATGACCATACACTCAGACGATATTGGAGCGAAGCTGACCAGCGACGGCCCATGGCTGTAACTGACCGACGCGGTTCACGGGATGCATCGGCGATGCGGGCAATGACATGGCTCGCGTAGGCCTTAACCGATCCATATGTGCGTAGTATGTTGACGTCAACGGAACAGGACACCAGGTCGACCCGCTACTGGCCGGCTTCGGCTTGTGGCTGCGGGCACGCCAGAGAGCGAACATCGAGCGTGCGAAGGAGTAGGGGCGGACGCCACCGATCGCCTATGCTGGAAGCTCACGAGGAGCGGACTATGACGCCACATGACGTGATGATGATCTTCGAGCGGATGAACGCAGAGGGAAAGGCGGCCGCCGATCTGGACCATGCTTGTGCCGGATTCGCTGGCTGGTTGGCGGAGGCATGGAGTCGATTGAATGAGGATGAGATCGCAGTTCTGACGTCGATCGGCGCCTCGCTGTATCGCGAGGGGTATGCGAGGCGGTACTAGGCAGGCTCGGGGGCCAGCGTGAAGATATGGGCGGGGCGGACCGAAAGGGCGTATAAAGTCCGAATGACTATCCCCTCCGTTACCGCCGAGTCGGTCCTGGGCCTGTTCCGGCTCATTGCCGGGAGGGAGGAGCGCCGGACTTCCGGCGAGTCAGCAAGGATGGCGGCGCTCCTGGCTCTTGCCGAGCAGCTTGCACGCAACCATCGGGCAATGACAGAAGATGGTTGGGATGCAGCCGTCCGTGTTGGCGGCCTGTTGTTGCAAGCGGAAATGATCAACAACGACGCTGACACGGTGGCGCTTGAGCTGCTAAGCCGGCTGCGGCAGCGGAAATGAAAAGCGCGTTCGAGCGTATAGCGAGTCGCCCCCTGTGGAGTGGCCAACATGTCGACACACCTGCTTCTTCTCTACAAGGGGTACGAACTTCATCCCCTCGTCTTCGCCCGTACATTCAGTCGCTTTGACGGACATTCCCGTTACGCCGAAGGGTATGACATCGCGGTACGGATATGCCGCCCGGGCGCGATAGCAACCTCCGCCGCGAGCCGTATTTTCAGGCTGGACCAATCGCATGCATACTCCGACTTTGGTATAGCAAGGCGTGCCGCCCGGCAGCAGGGAAAGGACATCATCGACGGAAAGGTGAGTGGAGCTTCGGTCATCGACATGTAGTTCGGTCAAACGCAGCGGTCGGCCACGACGACGCGAGAAGCTGAACGCACGCATTCTTCCTCACCGGTATCGCCACCATGCAAAGTGATCGCAATGCGATTCCGTACTACCTTGTCTTACGGACTGACTGTCCACCGTATGTTCTGAACGCTGACCGCCACGTGCTGCGCCGCGAGGCAAGCCCTCTCCTGCGAGCGTTCGCGAGAGCCCGCGGCGCGCCGACCTCGATCGCGGACGACGCATGGAGCGACTTTTCCGGCTCGGAATCCATTTCGCTCCTTGAGCGCACGGAGATGCGGGCCTATGCACTGGTTCGCGGGGCCGAAAGCGAACATCAACTCCGGTTACTTGCTGCTCTCTGACTGCACCAACCTGCGCATTCCTTGCGGACGGCGAGCTCAGCGGCCTATTCGAAACGAGGTCTGTTTGCGAAGGCATTCAGTCCGAAAAATCGTCGATGGCAGCGTGACTGGAGGTACGCACATCTTCGATCGATCAACCCGGGTGGGCATGGTTATGGCAGCCTCATGCCGAGCGGTAAATCAACCGCTATAGTCACGCCCCTCGTGAACACCTGTCGAGAAGTATCGATCACTTCCTGGATCTGCGTGATCTGCGCCACAATCTCGCGCCGTTCTACAGCCCGATGGGTTGGCCATCTGCTGATCCGGAGCTCATGACCCGCAGGTTGCGTTGTGGGCTACTGCTTCGGGATCCGGTCCGAGCGTCGTCCATGCGTCGTAGCGCAGCAGGCTTTTGGGTGGCCGCTCGACATTTGGAAGCAGCCTTTAGGCGCATCACCACTTGATTGACCGAAACGGCTCTAGCAGCCACTGCACGGCAACGTACCGACTTCCCCTTCCCACTCGCCCATCCTGTACTCAACACCCGTGCATCTGACCGCGATATCTGACCGCGATCCTGTTCGAGCGATCCGACTCGATGCGGCCCCTCGCTACGCGAGCACACCTCACTTCGGAGGATCTATGAAATATTATCCAAGCACATTACCCGATCGACACGACCAGGTGACCCGACAAAAGGACCGCGACGATCTGGCCCGAGCCGATATCGAACGGGCCGAAAAGCGTACCCGCGACTATGCCGGCATCGATTCCAATGCGAGCAAGTGGCGCTATTCCGATTCCGACCGTCAGGTGAAGTAGTGGTGCAGCGTTGCTCCCGATACCGCCAGAGGATGGCGCTCGCCCCTCGCGTTGTTGCGCGCCGATCCCGCATGACGCGTCGCGGACGTTCCGGGATCAGGTATACCGCCGCAGGCGTATCGAAAAATCGGCGATCGCGGTGACATCGTTTTGCTCCGCGTAGCGGCACCAATTTTGCAACTGGACCAGCAATTGTTCGCGCGATGCGTGTGACCACGCCCATAGCTCGAGCAAAGCCTCATACCGCTCCACGTACACGCGTATTCGCCGGCTGGCATTGCGGCTCGTCAGCGCCTGCTGGTCGGGCTTGTCCCGATAGCCCCAGGCCTGGCGCAGCCACCGTTTCATACCAAGCACGAACGCGCGCTTGTCGTCGCGGCTCATGTCCTTGATGCGGCGCAGCTCCCACCGGCAGGCGCGCTCGAACATGCGCGCATAGGCGGCCATGACTTCATGTCGGTTGCGGATGATCGCTTGCAGCGTCGCGTCGTCGACCACAGCCTTGTTCGAGAGCAGGCGCGGCTTCGTTGCTACCCGCCGAATGGTCGCCAATCTCAATGCTGCCAGCAGGCGAATGTACAGCCAGCCGATGTCGAACTCGAACCATCGGTTCGACAGCCTAGCGGACGTCACGTACGCGTGGTGATTGTTATGCAACTCTTCTCCGCCGATCAGGATGCCCAGCGGGAAGAAGTTGGTGCTCGCATCGGACGTGGCGATATTCCGATAACCGCCGAAGTGGCCGCCACCATTGACCACGCCGCCGGCCCAGAACGGAATCCACATCATCTGGATCGCCCACGCCGACACGCCGGGCAGCCCGGACAGCCCGACGCCGAGACTCGGATAGCGAGCATAGACGTGGCGTTCGAGCCAGTCGTCCGGCGTGCCCACCCCATACCCGGATCCGAACCTACCTGCATGAGATCGGATCCCTGGAGATCGTTCTCTAGCGTACCGACACACCCACCCCTGGGAGCGACAATGATCGACGTCACACAGGAATCCGGAGTTGATCGTGGAATACCCCATCTTTATCACCCGACAGGAAGGCTCAGGCTATCGCGGATGGCTGCCGGATTTTCCCGGCGCGCACGTGGAGGGCCACACATACAGCGAGTTGGCAAACACCGCAAACGACCGGGTCAATGAACTGTATGACCAATGTGCGCGCCTAATTCCGTCCCCGACAACGGACATGGCGGCATTGCATGCGTCGTGCATCGACGACGGCGAGGGAATCTGGAGGTTCATTGATATCGCCCGGCCGACGTCGTGTTCGGTGCTGGTCTTGCTATGCCTCCCCAAGCAGCTCGTCGAAAAGATCGATGCAGTGGCGAAATCGCGCCATATGAGCCGCGAAGCGTTGGTGGCCGAGTGTACGGAAGGAATTGGCCACCCAGCGTTGCGGTCCTCCTGCCACGAACTTGTCTTGGCGTAGCTGCCGAACGCGACTCAGCGAATTCATCTGCCCGGGTTGCGTCGCTTCACCGATGCGAGAAAGTGATGCATGCGCCGTTTGTCGTCACAAGCGACGCGCCAAAGTAAAAAGCCGGCGCTTGGCCGGCTTCGAGTTCCGCCTTGCTGGGGCGGCTCCACGTTCTGTTTGAGAGCGAGGAGTTTTGCTACACATGCGCTATAGGTTCGGCAGAAAACCCATGCCCAGACGTTTCCTTGCATCGGAAATACGTTGCTTGGGTGTAACGGCTTTCCACGAATGGGCATGGCTTCTCTGCCGCTCCGGGTGAACCACGGGCATTCCATCGTCGGTCGCGCGTGCCTCCGCCTGTTCTTGTTGCTCGTCCTTCACATTTTTTTCCCATTTCGGGTAATCGTTCATCAACATGCTCCCTCCACAACCCCAGTTTCGTCATTGATTGGCTCGCGCCGCCCGAGTCGAGATAAAACTGCGCAAGCGATACGGATCGCGACGGCCCACTTCGATCACGGCGTTTACATCTCGATGAAGTCTGCGGCCGATCTGCAGTCTGTGCGTCATGTGTCAGCCTGCTCGTGCGAGCGTCTGAAGTCGGTACGCTGCCGTACGGGCGGGATGGCATGGATGCGGGTCTGGCATCAGCGCCGTTTCTCAAGGCGCTTCAAATCAGGGAGCAGGCGGTCGAATTCTCGCCTTACCACGCCGTAGCATTCGCACACGCGCTTCTCAAGCCCGGAGCGATCCAATACCTCGATGTGCCCATAGTTGTACCGGATCAACCCGGCATCCTGAAGTTTCAGCGCAGCTTCCGTCACGCCCGACCGGCGGACACCGAGCATGTTGGCGATCAGTTCCTGCGTCATTTTCAGTTCGCTCGATGGCAGGCGATCGAGGCTGAGCAGGAGCCACCGACAGAGCTGCTGATCGATCGAGTGATGTCGATTGCATACGGCTGTTTGCGCCATCTGTGTGATGAGCGCCTGGGTGTAGCGTAGCAACAGCCGCTGCATCGAACCGCCTCGACAGAACTCGTCTTTCAGGATGCGCGCATCGAGTCGGTAAGCGTGTCCCGCGCTTTGGACGATCGCGCGGCTCGGGGTTGTTTCGCCCCCCATGAATAGCGCGATGCCGATCAACCCATCGTTGCCGACGATGGCAATTTCGGCTGAGGAACCGTCTTCCATCACGTACAACAGCGACACGATGGACGTCGTCGGAAAATAGACGTGACTGAGCGCACCACCCGACTCGTACAGCACCTTTCCCAACGGCATGTCGATCAGCACGAGCTGCGGCGAAATATGCGCCAGATCTTCTACCGGTAATGCTGCCAGCAGATGATTTTCGATCATGGATGGCTGACCCGACATATGTCACTCCTCCAGTGGCTGCAGCCTCTACCCAAGACGCCCCAACGACACGAAGCGTCATCGGCTTGAGACTCGAACTCGCGAAGCAGACCTTGCGCGAGATTCCTGGCGTCTTCGAGCGCGAGACCGTACTGCTCTCGATGTGATATCGTCCAGAATGACTTTCTGCGTGTATTCGATCATCCTAGCACTCCGGGTGAAATCGAACGGATGCGGTCGACTCCGGACAGGTCGACGGGAAGCTGGCAAGGACGATCCGGCGACATCGGACCAATATGCCCCGTCGATTATTACTACACGCGATGTTCGGGCAGCGAGCGATCCTTTCGGATATTCCCCCGCCAGGATCGATGCCTGGGCTTTCGCGTCAAGGCTGATTCTCGTACGGCGGAAATGCCGACAGGCGTGGATCGTCCACCGCGCCACCGACGGTGAAATGATACAGGGATTGCCAAGCATGATCCTTCGCGCCGAGCAATGCGTGCATTTCATCATCGAAAAAACAGCCGATCCCCGTCGCGCGTACTCCGGCGGCTTCTGCTTCGAGATAGAGCGCCTGGCCAAGCATGCCGCATTCCCAGAACAGATGGCGATAACGCCATGGTTGCTTCAACGTGATTTCGAATCTCGCGATCATCCCAAGCGCAAAGCAGGAATCAGCACCGATATCCTGGTGGCAGCAAATCAACTTTGCCGCCGCGCGCAAATCGTAAGGCAGCAGAAAATAGAGCGGCAGATGGTCCGGCCCGATCTTTTGCCACAGCCATTCCGGACGCAGAGACCGCTTGAGATCCGGCAGTGCGCCCGGCGTTCTCACGAGCATATAGAGGCCCGGCTCCAGGCCGTCGACGCGGTGCACCAATAGCGCCGCATGCACTGCGGCCGGAGACATCAGCGCATTCCACGGCGGCGTGTCGGGATGTGTCAGCAGGCACGCCAGCATGCTGAAAAGAGCCGCGTCGCTGATGCGCGTCGTGCCATCGAAATTCACGGCGCTGCGACGCTGTCTGGCGATTCGGGCGAAGCTGAGATCGAGGGCTGGCGTCGCCGGCGCTGCACACTGCTCCGGGTTCGGCGAGGGTGATTCGCGAGTATGGGTCTTGTGTGTGGCGCGATGAATCGAATCGATGTCCAGCCACGTCACATGTCCCGAACTCAGTTGATTGGCGCGTCCGTGCCACTGTGCCCTGTCCAGAGCGATCAGCATGCGCTCGAGATCGGGCCGCGTGTCAGGGTTGCCGATCCAGAGCAAAAGATCCGGCGCCTCCGTTTCGGCATCCTTGAAATCTTCGCGGCGGTCCACTCCAAGCAAGCCGGCCACTGCATCATCCGCAGCCGACTCCATCAACCGCGTCTGCCAGCCGAGCGCCGCGGCTGCGTAACTCATCGCAGCGATGACATGACCGCAATCCTGCTGGCAGTAGCGCCAGGCGCGCATGCCGTATTTCCACGCCTCGCGCCAATGGATCGAGCTTATGCCGACCAGGACACCACTTTCCGAAAACGCCTCGGTCCATTGTGGCTCGTCCACCGCAGCGCGATGTTCAAGCGCATGATCCCGGCTCAGGTAGTGGTAGACGCCTGCGGACAAGCCGGGCAGAGCCGGACATAGAAGATAGCCCTCGGTCGGATGCAGATTTCCACTCGAAGGGTTGCAGCGCAGTGCCCACCGCTGGGCGCCATAGGATTTCCACGCCGACAGGCCGAGTGAGAGTTCGAACAGGATTGCCAGATGGGACAGATCGAATCCCTGCGCGGGCGGCAAGGTGCCGCAGCGTAACGCGTTGTAGCGCGTGGCCAGGGTGTCCGCGGCTAACGGCAGAGCAACGCGCGGTGCGCCGTGAAATACCCGAAACGGATCCGGCTGGGTTGTCCAGTCGAGCCCCCCAGGGCCAGGAGCGTAGAAGTTGAGACGGTGCTTGCTGCGTTCGTGATAATCAAGCAGCGCATGCTTTGACCGATCCATGCCCCCTCTCACCCCGGAATACCCGCACACGCGGCTAGTGCAGGTCAGAATGAAGGCGCACGTGGAGTGCGGGCGCAAACGAGGGCCACTCTCACGAGATCGTGTACCAGTTCTGGGAACCACCCTTGTAAAGGTCTCTGGCAAGTCCCAGAATCCGGTCGCGATTACGGTCGAAGGCCGCAAGCAAGGCGAGCTCGCCAGAACCCATGTGGGAGTTCAGTTTCGCCAGCATCGCATCGTCGACCAGAAAGGTAATCTCGCGAGAATTGTCGTAGCCCCAAAAGCATACACAGTGCCTGGAAGCGTCGTAGGTGCGACTGGGATTGGGAAAGTTGAGTGTCACGGCGCTATTCCCCATCTAACCCTCCTGACAGATATAACGCCACTTGCTCGCGTTGACATTGATGCGAGCGTCATTTTCGCGCCGCTTCTCGGCACGCTCGCTGTCCGCGCGCTTCAGTGCTGACGCGCGCGCCTTTTTCACGTCAACGTAATCGCTGTGCCTGGCGGGCGTGGCTGGCTTCAGTTCGGTTTGCTTAGGCATGCCGGTTCCCAAAAAGAGAATTTCAAATTTCAGGACCGTCGCGGTGACTGAATTTCGTCGTCGCCCGCCCTATACGAGGACCGGACGACGACCCGCGGGCTTGCCGCCGACGGCATCTCTCGCGCACGGAACTGCCGGATCGAACCTCAGAGGGAGGCTCGGTTGACACGCGAAGTTCGCAGCTTCGACGTTCGCGCGCAGGATCGTCGTGGTGAGCTTTCTGCTTGGCTGTGCGGACAGGGGGAAGCGTAAGGAGTCGGAGCAAAACCATCGGTCACGCACATCGAACCTCACGAGAATGCGCCCTATACCACGGCCACGCAAGCGCTATCTCGCGTCAAGGCCATGATCGCCACGATCCCCCCCAAGCAACACTACCGTCATCAACTTGCGCGTGACGGCCGCCAGCTAGCGCTTTTTCTCAGTTCCATCCCACGAACAGGCGACGCGCAGTACGCGCGGCGGCCTGTTCAGCGGGGCGGGCTGTTGATTTCCACCGAGTCTCAACCCACCGGGGATGCGGTCGTTTTCTTGGACTGATTTAGGTCGTTAACCCGAAGCTTTCACGGTACTCGATGGGGTTGAGATAGCCAAGAGATCGAGTCAACAGCTGACGATTTCTTCTCGTTAGCATGCTGCTGTTGCCCGATTGCTCGCCCCATAAGAGGACGGTTACTATCAGACCCGCTCCCGAAGGTACTGGATGCACTTTAGTCGTAGACCCAACCGATTCGTGAGCGCACCTCGCGAGTGGGTTGCCGCATCATCTGCCACACTGGGACGTTGTTCGGAGGGCGCGGTGCTATCTACGCCGTGGACAGACTTCGCTATTTGAAGAGCAGCGTGACCTATCCAGACACGATCGCGCCACTCGCATTTCGCTCGATGGACAACTAGCCATGCCTGAAGTGATTCAACGAGCTGAGGGGGTGACAGCCACTGACGAGTTTTCCTTTGGGTGACGAGTTGCAGCCCAACAAGAAAACAGAGCAAATCAACATACCTGGTCGCGACGCGCATGGTTGGTCTTCTGGCTTTCAATGTTTGTGAACGCGTCGGTGTGTACTCATCCTTGGATACTGAGCGCCTTCTCTAATGCAGCAATCAATTTGAATGCGTCATCCCGGCCGATCAGAAAACCCCGGCTGGTATACTCGCACCCGAATGCATAGAAGCTCGGCAACAGAGTCACCATGTCTTTCTGCTGATTGAAATCAACTTCGCATTTGGTCAGCGGGAAAAACGGAGGCACCTCGGTCGGCATGTTGTACACGACGCTCTCCTAGTACATTTTTCGGGGTGGCAACATGCGCTTCGCACGTAAGCGCTGTCTAGCAACGGCGCTGGCTTTTTTCCGCTTGCGTACCGTCGTGGGCTTTTCATAGCCAGTTCGACTGCGCAACTCGCGAATCAGCCCTGTTTTCTCGATGCCACGTCGAAATCGCCGCAGCGCGACATCGATCGGTTCGTTGAGCTTTAGAGTAATTGTCGTCATGTAGATCCTGTTTCGAAAGGTTAAAACGAACAGCTAGCCGAGCTGTGTCATGACGGCGCTTGCTATCTCGTCGGATTCGAATTCCGAATATCCGGCTCCGATCGATAGTGCACGTATAGCCATGAACATTTGCAACTCATGTGGATGGCACATCGCTGAATCGGCGATTCTGGCGGGCACGACGGTTTCGATCCTGGCGACCTCATTTCGTCTGATCAAGCTGAGCAGTTCGTCGATGATCATTTCGGCCTCCAAATGACCGGGGAATTGTGTTGTGCTGACGAGTCGCCTCAGCGCGCGCTGGAAAAGAACCCCTGTTTGCCGCGATTGTCGTCGATGATGTTCTCGGCATAGAGCACCGAGGCACGACGTGCGTCGCCGGCGCTGTCAAATGGCGATGTGTCGCGCAATCTGAAAGTCTGGCTCTGTGTCAGCGTATCGGTGGTCCCGCGAAGGCAAATCTTGACCGCCGCGTCGAACCCGGCGTCGTAGTTATGCGGGCAGCCATTGGGCGCCGGCACGTGAGGGTAAATCAGTGGATAAATCTCGAATCCACGGTAGACGTGCATGCTCATGACAGACTCCTGGCGTTCGGCCACGACGAGTCGCATGGGCGAACACATCCAGCCGGTATCCACGTTGCGGAGCGGGCTGGTTGGTGAAGGGGGCTACGTTGCAGCGCGAAGGAAGGGCGATGCAGCAAGAGGGCGGATGGAGGGGCGGAAGGTCAGAGGACTGATGATCCTCCTGATGGACCCATCATACGCGCATCGTTTGATGCACGTCCAAATTATTTCGGGTTTTGCGCAAGAACGCATCGGCATACGGGCGGCAAGCGCGCGGTATCGGCATGCGAGCGTCAGGAGGTGACGTTGTCACGTGTCCATTCGATGACGACCATGATCAAGCTAGCGTCGAACGAATCGCTTTCCAGTCGAAGCGGTCGGCTCCCGGTCGTCTCTGTGCCGGAAATTGATGCGGCCTTTGGTCAGATCGTAGACGGACAACACCAGCCTTACGTGATCCCCCGCGAGGATTCTGATACGGTGCCTGCGCATGCGTCCCGATGCGTATGCTGCGAACCGCAATGGCGGGCACTGATGATCGTCAATTCGTGGACATGACAAGTTGGCGCCGGCGCAACACTATCGTTGTGGATGCTTCATTTCTTCGGCTTCCATCGCGGCAAGTCGTTCTTCGCTTGCGGAAACGGATTCCATGGCTTCGTCGATCGAAGCTAATGCATACTCGCAAGCCAGTTTGGTTTCTTCAACCGTAGGCTCTGGCTCCTCATCGTCGCTGGGTGGAGGGGAAAGCATATCTCCGAGCATCATCGCCAGTTCGGGGGTGTCCCATTGTTCCCCCCTTTGTTCCTTCTTCTTTATATAGTGGCGGATTTCTGCGTCTTGCTCTGGCGAGAGTGGAAGGTGTCGAAACGTGTTGCTTGGTGTGGCGTCAATCATGATGTTGCTCCAAAGGTTTGATTCGACTCGCTCGAACTGCCTCCGGGATTGAGAGAGCCAAGGAAAATGTTGAGGATGAGAGAACAGGTTCCTATTTTCAGCTGTGCGAATCGTGCATTCGTTCGAGGCGCCCCAAAAGCTCATCCACTTGGAGTTCGATGACCTTGTTTCGCTGCGATTGCGTGCGGAGTTTGTTGAGCTTGACTTTCCAATACGCTGGATCGCTTACGGGCGATCTCTTGATGAAGGCATGTTGTGCTTGCTCAAGTAGTCCGATCGCTCGCCTGATATGGACCAATTCGCGTTCCACTTCGCAGTACCAGCTCATATTTTCCGCCTGTTGGTTATGATTTGTATCTTGGCTTGTTGCCTTTCGAGAACACTCGAGTTCACTCAAAGGCAGCGTCGGAGCCGATGCCGAGCTGTGCGGCTGCTGCACGACGGGTACGGTGAGGGGGGAATGTGGTGCGCAAGTAGGGGCGCGACACAGACTGCAGCGGAGGGCGAGCGATCAATCGGCAAACGTGGCTCGGATGAGGCCATCATACGCGCATCTCCGGTCGAGCAACTCTCTTATTTCGGCAGCGACGAAGAACACTTATTGTTGAATGATTGGTGTGACGTTGGCGGGTCCGTCGGCACGTCGATGGCTGGTGGCACATACGGCCGGGAAAAGTTGCTTTGCGCGTCCGAGCTCATCAATGCTTCCGAGGCTAAGGCGTTGGCAGGTTAGCCAGTGCTTGTTGATGTTGATGGCCGTTGAACTTTCCCGCTTGCCATCGGACATTGGCGCGGTTGTCATCGCACCCTAGTTACGTTTGTAGCTGGCCCGTATTTCCCGCGCCATTTCGCTCGCTACACTAGCTTTAGGGATGCGCCACGACGAGTACGAATCGAACCATGGCCGACGATGACGTCGAAGCGACGTTTGGCGCATGGTGTGCGAGCAAGTGGCAGTCGACTCACCGGGCTATCCACGGCGATATTATCCCGGTGTCGGGCAGTCTCGTTGCGGCGTAGAGCGACATGTTGATAGGGTGGAAGGCCGCATTCAAGTTGCTCCGCGGGAAGTCCGAATCGAGCTAGTGAATGCCGAACGCTGACGGACCTTGATGCGTGGCTCGACCAGTACAACAATGAACGAGAGCATCAGGGGCGCTGGTGTTACGGCAAGACGCCGATGCGCACTTTCCTCGATTCGCTCGATCTCGCCAAGGAGAAACTCATCCCCCATTGATGACTCGTTCTTTGTCGGCCCGACTACCTGTCAGATCAAGTCCCGGCTAATACAATTTCAGTGACCGTCTTCGTTCGGTAGCAACCCAGCCAGGAACAAAGCGGTTAGATTGATCACTAAGAAACCCCACACCGCGTACGGGTGGGAAAAATGTAGGGATGATGTCGGTGAAATTTAAATTGTCAAATGAGTACACCCATCACGCTGACCGTGGGCAACATCGAGCTCACATACAACACGAGATACATCGGCATGGATCACGGCATGCTGTTTCAGGAGCGAGACCGTCAGCGTCGCCGACATCCTAGTGTCAACTACGACTACTACGCGCAACATCCCGAAGAAGATGTCACCCAAAGTGAGATGTGCTTTTGCCGCACTCTCGACTCGATGGTTTCGCGGCTTGAGTTGCTGGGGTACACGTTGAGAACGGTCAAGGCCGACTACGAAATACAATCTGCACTCGATCGCGACAGGTACGCTGGCGCCGAAGGCGATGGTGCGCCTGTTCGGCGCGACCGTTTGACGTTCGAGCAGTTCGCCAGCTTCATCCGCGCACATGCCGTGCGTGACCTCGAGGACGAGTACAACGACAGCTACGACGCTGAATACGCACAGGGTCGAGGCCGGTTCGCCAGCGAACCCTCTGTTACTTTGCTACCCGAGGGTGATCCAGAAAGAGACAGGAGTGGGTATTCAGAGCGCAGTCACTTTGGCTCCCTAATCGGTTTCCTGCACCCCTATTCGGTCCTCCGAATCCTTGCTGAAAATCCGTAAGCGGTCTATAAAGCACGCCTCTCTAGATCCCTGGCACGTCACACTCGGTTAAGATCGGCTTGCGGTGGGGCAG
>NZ_CABVPW010000003.1:0-363784 GCF_902499025.1 Burkholderia lata
CGGCCGTGCCTGCGGCGGCCAGCGCGGCCGCGGCCGGCCTGCCGGCGACGACGGTGCGCCTGCCGTTCGCATCGCTCGGCGCGTTCGATCCGCTGCGCCTGCGCGGCGCCGACGACGCGCGCACGATCAACGCGGGCGTACGGCTCGATCGCGTGGTCACCGGCGCACGGCTGCGCCTGACCTACGCGTATTCGCCGTCGCTGGTGTTCCCGATGTCGCACCTGAAGGTGTCGGTGAACGGCGAGGTCATCGCGACCGTCCCGTTCGACGCCGCGCAGGCGGGCCGCACGGTCACGCAAGAGATCCCGATCGACCCGCGCTACTTCTCGGATTTCAACCAGATCGGCCTGCGCCTGATCGCGCACTACACGCTCGACCATTGCGAGGATCCGTCGAACTCGGCGCTGTGGGCCGACGTGAGCCCGAAGAGCGAGCTGATCCTCGACGAATCGCCGGTTCGCCTGCCGAACGATCTCGGGCTGCTGCCCGCGCCGTTCTTCGACCGGCGCGACAACGGCCGCGTGCGGCTGCCGTTCGTGCTGCCGGCGTCGCCCGATTCGGCGACGCTGCGCAGCGCGGGCGTGCTCGCGTCGTGGTTCGGCGCGCTGGCCGACTACCGGCATGCGCGGTTCCCGGTATCGACCGGGCTGCCGACCGACGATCAGGCGGTGGTGATCGGCACGGCCGCGACGCTGCCGGCCGGCCTCGCGCTGCCGTCGATCAACGGCCCGCTGCTCGCGGTGGCCGACAACCCGGCCGCGCCGGGGCGCAAGCTGCTCGTCGTCACGGGCCGCACGGCGGCCGAGGTCGACGATGCGGTCGCGACACTCGTGCTGGGCCGCGTGGCGCTGTCGGGGCCGTCGGCGACGGTCGCGCACGTCGATCTCGGCGCGCCGCGCAAGCCGTACGATGCGCCGCGCTGGCTGCCCGTGAACCGGCCGATCACGTTCCGCGAACTCGTATCCGATACGCGCGAGCTGGAAGTGCGCGGCACGTCGCCCGACGCCATTCGCCTGAACCTGCGCGTACCGTCCGACCTGCATTCGTGGAACGGCGCGGGCGTGCCGATCACGCTGCGCTACCGCTACACGGCGCCGACGGTGCAGGACAACTCGACGCTCGCGGTCGAGATCAACGACCAGCTCGTGAAGTCCTACCGGCTCGGGCCGGCCCATGCCGAGGACGCGCACGGCCGCATGCAGCTGCCGTTGCTGTCGGTGCCGGAAGGGCGCGTGACGAGCGACGTCGACATCCCGGCGTTCCGGGTCGGCAGCGGCAACCAGCTGCAATTCCGCTTCACGCTCGACTCGCAGAAGACGGGCCTGTGCTCGAGCACGGCGACCGAGCCGCAGCGCGCGGCGATCGATCCCGATTCGACAATCGACTTTTCGCACTTCGTCCATTACGCGCAATTGCCGAACCTCGCGTTCTTCGCGAACAGCGGCTTCCCGTTCACGCGCTTCGCCGACCTGTCGCAGACGGCCGTCGTGATGCCTGACCGGCCGTCGGCGCAGGAGCTCGAGGCCTACCTGACGATGCTCGGCCACATGGGCGAATGGACCGGCTTCCCGGCGCTGCGCGTGCAGGTTGCGCGGCCCGGCGACGTCGCCGCGCTGTCGGGCAGCAAGGATCTCCTCGTGATCGACGGCTCGCCCGCGTCGCCGCTGCTCGCGCACTGGCGTTCGGCGCTGCCGCTCGTGATCGGCGAGCAGGGCAGCGCGGGTGGCGAAGGCGCCGCGCGCGTCGCGTTCTCGGTGAAGGAGCGCTGGCGCAACGGCGTCGGCCTGACCGAAGGCGGCGCGCATATCGAGCAGACGGGCTCGCTCGCGGCGCTCGCCGGGTTCGAGCTGCCGGGCAGCCGCGGGCGCAGCGTCATCGCGCTGACGGCGACCGACCAGCCGCGCCTCGGCGATCTGCTCGACGTGTTCGAGAACGCCGGGCTCGTGTCGCAGCTGCAGGGCGACCTCGCGCTGGTGCGGCCGGGGCAGGTCGACAGCGTGCGTGTCGGCGACCCTTACGTGGTCGGCTTCGTGCCGTGGTATGCGCGCGTGTGGACGCAAGCGGCGCGGCATCCGGTCGTGCTCGGCGCGGTCGGCGTCGTCGCGGGGCTGCTGCTCGCGCTCGGCGTGTTCAGCGTGCTGCAGAGAATCGCCGCGCGCCGACGGGGGATGTAACGGATGGCGCGGGCAATGGCGAAGCGACGGGCAATGCGACCGGCGCGGCGCGTCGGTGCGGCACTCGCGCTGGCGGTTGCGGTGACGTGCGCGGCGGCCAGCATGGCCACGCGCGCGCAGGCCGCGGGGGCCGGCGCGAACGGCGCGGCCGACGCGGGGTGCAGCGCGGCATGGCCGCGCTGGGACGCGTTCAAGCGCGATTTCATCTCGGCCGACGGCCGCGTGATCGACGTCGGTTCGGCCGATTCACGCACGGTGTCGGAGGGGCAGGCGTATGGACTTTTCTTCGCGCTGGTCGCGAACGACCGGCGCATGTTCGACACGATCCTCGCATGGACCGAGAACAACCTCGCACAGGGCGACCTGAGCGCGCACCTGCCCGCGTGGCTGTGGGGCCGCGCGCCCGACGGCGCGTGGCGCGTGCTCGATGCGAACGCGGCGTCGGACGCCGACCTGTGGATCGCGTATGCGCTCGTCGAGGCCGGGCGGCTGTGGCACGAGCGCAGCTACACGGCGCGCGGCGCGCTGCTCGCGAAGCGCGTGCTCGACGACGAGACGGCGACCGTGCCGGGCCTCGGCCTCACGCTGCTGCCGGGGCCGACGGGGTTCAAGCTCGCCGACGGCCAGTGGCGCGTGAATCCGAGCTATTCGCCGCCGCAGGTGATTCGCGCGCTCGGCGCGCGCCTGGCCGACGACACGCGCTGGGCCGCGCTCGTCTCCAGCACCGGCCGCGTGCTGCTCGACACCGCACCGAAAGGCTTTTCGCCCGACTGGGCGCTGTATCGCGCGGGCACGGGTTTCGGGCCCGATCGCGACACGCATGCGGAGAGCGCGTACAACGCGATCCGCGTGTATCTGTGGGCCGGCATGCTCGACCGCGCCGATCCGCTCGCCGCCCCGATGCTCGCGCGTTTTGCGCCGTTCGCCGACTACATTGCCGCGCATGGCGCGCCGCCGGAGAAGGTCGACACGACGACGGGCGTCGCGGGGCCGAACGACGGCAACGGCGGGTTCTCGGCGGCAGCCGTGCCGTTCCTCGACGCACGCGGCCAGCGCGCGCTCGCGGATGCACAGGCGGCGCGTGTCGATACGCTCGCGCGCCAGTCGGCGCCCGGTTACTACACGAGTGTGCTGACGCTGTTCGGGCTCGGCTGGCGCGACGGACGCTACCGGTTCGGCGCGGACGGCACGCTCGACGCCCGCTGGGGAGGCCGTTCGTGCGCCGCCCGCTGAAGCGCGCCGCGCCGCACGTCGCGGGGTTCGCGTGGCTCGCGTCGTCGGTGTGCGCGGCGGCGCCGGGCACTGCAGCGGACGCGACGATGGCGAACCCCGCGGCACCGGCGACTTCCGCGTCCGCCGATGCGCAGCGTCAGCTCGACACCGCGCGGATGTGGGGCGTCAAGCATCGCGACGACCTCGCACGCGATGCGCTGCGCAAGGGGCTGCTGATCGCGCCGGGCGATCCCGAGCTGCTGGCCGAACAGGTGCGCGTGCTGCTGCGGCTCGGCGACGCGAAAGGCGCGCAGGCGTCGCTCGCGCGCCTGCAGGCGCAGTCGCCGAATGCGCCCGCCACGCGGCGGGTGGCTGACGAATACCGCGTCGCGACGAGCGGGCGCGGCGAGATGGCGCAGATCCGCCTGCTCGCGCGCAGCGGTCGCACCGACGAGGCGGCCAGGCGGATCGTCGCGCTGTTTCCGAACGGCGCACCGTCGGGCGCGCTCGGCGCCGAGTATTACCAGATCGTGTCGAATGCACCGGGCGGTCGTGAGCCGGCGATCGCCGCGCTGCGTCGCGCCGTCGCGGCCGATCCGCAGGACACGAGCGCGACGATGGCGCTTGCTCGGCTCCTGAACCAGCGCGCCGATACGCGGCCGGAAGCGAACCGGATCGCCTGGGCGCTCGCGAAGCGCACCGACGCCGACCGTACGGAGGCGATGGCGCTGTGGCGGCGCGTGCTGCAGTCGGCCGGCAGCGATCCCGCGTATCTCGATGCGCTGCACGCGTATCTCGCGCTCGTGCCGGACGATACCGAATTCATCGACCGCGTGGCGACCCTGGATCGCCAGCGCGACGCGCAGCGCCAGCTCGAACGCAATCCCGACTACATCGCGCAGCAGCGCGGCCTGCAGGCACTTGCGCGCGGCGACCTGGCCGGCGCCGATCCGCTGCTCACGCGCGCCGCGCGGGCACGCACGGACGACGCCGACGCGGTGGGCGGGCTCGGCCTGCTGCGCCTGCGCGAAGGGCGGCACGACGAAGCGCGCACGCTGTTCACGCGCGCCGCGATGCTTTCGACCGACCAGCGCGGCAAATGGCAGAGCCTCGCGCGCACCGCGCAGTTCTGGGGGCTGCTCGCGCAAGGCCGCGCGGCGGCCGCAGCAGGCCGTCCGCAGGACGAGGAGCGTGCCGCACGCGCGGCACTCGCGATGCAGCCGGACAGCCCGGACGCGAAGCTGCAGCTTGCCGATGCGTTGCTCGCGCAGCGCGACTGGACGCGCGCGGAGCCGTTGCTGCGCGAGCTGCTGGCCGCACGTTCGCCGAACCTCGCGGCCGTGCGCGGCACGGCCACGCTGTATGAGAACACCGGCCGCGCGGACAAGGTCGGCCCGCTGCTCGACGCACTGCAAGGCCGCGTGACGGGCCGCGACGATCGGCGCGCGCTCGACGGCCTGCGTGCCGACCTGCTCGCGAACCAGGCGCGCGCGCTTGCGGACAAGGGCGAACGCGGGCCCGCCGCGCAACGCTACGAGGCGGCCGTGCGCGCGGCGCCCGACGCGCCGTGGACGCGCTTCGCGCTCGCGCGCCTCTATCGCGACATGGGGTTGCCGCAGCTCGGCCGCACGGTGATGGACGACGGCCTTGCGCAAAGCGCGACGCCCGAGATGCGCTACGCGACCGCGCTGTATCGCCATTCGCTCGACGACGTCGCGGGTGCGCAGGCCGCGCTTGCGCCGGTCGACGACGCGCACCGGTCGGACGGGATGCGTGCGCTCGCGCGCAAGCTCGACGCCGAAAGCGCGCTGGCCGACGCACGCGGTGCGCTCGCGCGCGGCGACCGCACGGCGTTTGCCGCGTCGCTCGCGCAGGCGCAGGCGCGTGCGCCGGACGATCCCGACATGCTCGCCGCGATCGGCGCGCAGTGGATCGATGCGGGCGAACCCGAGCGCGGCCTCGCGCCGTTGCACGACTGGATCGCCGCGCACCCGCGCGAAACCGATGCGGACGTGCGGCTGCGCTACGGCGATCTGCTCGGCAGCGCGGGACGCGACGATGCGCTTGCCGCGTGGCTCGACACGCTGCGCCGCGAACCGTCGCTGACGCCCGCGCAGACGGCGAGGATCGAGGACCAGTCGCTGCGGCTGGTGTTGCGGCAGACGGACGACGCGATCGCGCAGCAGGATTACGCGCAGGCGCGCAAGCTGCTCGATCGTGCAAGCCCGGCCGGCCGCACGGACAAGCGCTATGCGCTCGAACTGGCCGATCTCGAACGTGCGCAAGGCCATTACGACGCGGCGCGCGCGGCGCTCGCACCGGTCGTCGCGCGCACGCCGGACGATGCCGATACGCAGCTCGCGCTGGCGCGCATCGACGAGGACAGCGGCAATCGCGCGGCCGCGCTGGCGCGCGTGCAGGCGGTGCTCGCACGCACGCCGGACGGCGACGTCGACACGCAACTGTCGGCCGTGCGCCGCCTGAACGCGCTGCGCCGCCCGGACGAAGCGGTGCAGGTGACCGACCGGCTGCATGCCGCGTATCCGTCGCGCCCGGATGTGACGGTCGCGGCCGGCCGCGTGGCCGAGGCACAGGGTCGCTATGACGACGCGGCGTCGCTGTACCGGATGTCGCAGTCGCAGGAACGTGCGACCGGCGTGAGCCCGGGCCGTGATGGACTGACGCCCGCGCAGGCCGCGTTCGCGGATCTCCAGCAGCGGCGCAATCCCGAGATCGAAACCGGCTGGACGCCCGCGTACAAGTCGGGCGACGAAGGCATCTCGTCGTATCGCGCGCAGCAGGTGCCGATCTACCTGCAGATGCCGATCCGCTACGACGGGCACGTGTTCGCGCAGATCGACACCGTGCATCTCGACCCGGGCACGCTCGACACGAGCAACCCGAACGCGTATTCGCTCAGTACGTTCGGCACCTACGCGGCGCTCAAGGCGCAGAACGCGCTGACGCCTGCCGCCATCGCGAATCCGCCGGGCTCGCTGCACCAGACGGCCACGGGCGTCGCGCTCGGTGCCGGCTATCTGACGGACGCCTGGCGCTTCGATCTCGGCACGTCGCCGCTCGGTTTCCCCGTGCATTACCTCGTCGGTGGCGTGCGCTATCGCTTCGACGCGGGCCCGGCCAGTTTCTCGGTGAACGCGTCGCGGCGCCCGGAGACGAGCAGCGTGCTGTCGTACTCGGGGATGCGCGACCCGTGGACGGGCGCGGTCTGGGGCGGCGTGCGTCGCGACGGCGTGAACCTGCGCGCGTCGGTCGACGTCGGCCGTGCGAACCTGTTCGCGGAACTCGGCGCGGGCGTGCTGTCCGGCCGCAACGTCGAGCGCAACGCGGAAGTCACGCTGCGCACGGGTTTCACGATGCCCGTGTACGAGCGCGCGACGATGAAGGTCAGCACCGGGCTCGTCGGCAACGCGTGGCACTACGCACAGAACCTGCGCTACTACACGTACGGGCAGGGCGGTTACTACAGCCCGCAACGCTACCTGTCGCTCGGCGTGCCGATCGAATGGGCGGGGCGGCACGATGCGCTGTCGTGGGACCTGACCTTCACGGGCGGGATCTCGAACAGCTACGAGAAGGATTCGCTGTTCTACCCGATGTCCGCGGACCAGCGGGCCGCGCAGGTGGCGGCCGGGTTCGTGTACGCGGGCAGCTCGACGCGCGGCGTGTCGTTCTCGTACGGCATCAACGGGATCGTCGAGTACCGCGTGAACCCGCACCTGAGTGTCGGCGCGCAACTGAAAGTCGACCGGTCGCACGACTACGCGCCGAGTTCGGCGCTCGTGTACCTGCGCTATGCGTTCGACGCGCGCGCGCAACGCAGCTGGCTCGTCACGCCGACGCCGGTGCGGCTTTATTCGGATTACTAGGGGAACGCCGTGAATACGGAACTCGATGCCACCCGTCCCGCGCTCGGCGCCGCCGGCCTGCTGGGCCGCCTGCGTGCGCTGCTGGGCGCGCCGGCCGGCGGCCGTATCGGCACGGTGAGCCGGCTCGCGATCGACGGCTTGCCCGATGCGTGGACGCAACTGGAAGCCGGCGGCCTGTACGCGATCTACGCGGCCGGCGGCACGCCGGCCTGCGATGCGCTCGTCTGGGAGAGCGCGCGACAGGCACGCACGCGCGACGTGACCGTCGTGCTCGCGCGCGACGCGGCGCACGTCGCCGACCAGATGCAGGCGCGGGGCTTCGCAGGCGGCGCACTGCCGGCCGGCTGGCCGCGCAATCTGAACGTGCTGGCGATGCCGCCGGCGCTCGAGCCGGCCAACGGCGACAACCCCGGCGCCGGCGCGACGGCGGACGCACCGCGCCGCACGGCACCGGGCCCGTTCGCGCGGCTGACCGGCGGCCTGCGCGCGATGAAGCGCTACGGTTTTCGCGCGCGCTCGCTGTATTTCATCGAGGGCGCGCAGCGCTGGTTCAGCTGGGACGACCCGATCGCGCTCGCCGACGAGGCGCATGCACTTGCCGACTGGTGCCGCACGCGCCGGATCGCGCTCGTGCTGCTGCTCGATCCCGAAGCGACCCGTGCGGGCGACGAAGCGCGCACCGACGATGCCCCGCTCGTGCGCGACGCGGATCGCACGCCGCGCAGCGGCTTCCACGGTATCTGCTCGGGCGTCGCGCAGTTGCAGCGCACGCACGGCGAGCTGCTGTGGGTCGTCGATTTCTGGCGGGCGGGCGACACGCTCGCGGCCGGCGAAGTCCGGCCGCTGCGCTTTGCGCCGGGCGGCCGGCTGTCGGCGAACGTCGACGGCGGCGCGACCGAGCCCGCGCACCGGATGAAGCTCGCGAGCGACGAGGATCGCGTCGTCGTCAGCCGCGCCGTGCTCGAAGGCACGAACCGCGCGCCGGACGGCTGGGAAATCGTCGAAGACAACGCGGCCGTCGTCGCCGCGTGCGCGCATGCGCAGGCCGCGACCGCGGTGCTGGTCTTCCGTTCGCATGCGCAGCTCGAGGCGCTGTGCGCGGACGTGCACGCGCTGCGCCGGCAGTGCGGCGGTGCGCTGAAGATCGCGGTCGTCGAGCGCGGCGAAGTGCTGCGCCAGCAGTTCGAGATGCTCGTGCTGAGCGTCGGCGCGAGCCGCGTCGTCGCGCGTGACTTGCCGGTATCGCGGATGCAGGCTGCCGTGCACGCGCTGCGCGGCCAGCTCTATGCGCGGCCCGTCGCGCCCGACTATCGGGCGGCGCTCGCGGCCGCGCTCGGCGATTCGGTGCTCGGCTACCTGCCGGTCGGCGCGTTCTGCCTGCGGGTTCGCGCGGTGCTCGATCGCGGCGCCGTGCTCGCGCTGCCGCACACGCTCGCGAAGATCGCGCTGCTGCCGGGCGTATCGCACGTCGACGCGCTGCGGTTTTGCCGGCCGCGCCGGGCGGGCGACGTCGTGACGGCCGATGCCGCGCACCTGTACGTATTCCTGTTCGCGTGCGAACCGGCCGATGCGGAGGACGCGCTCGCACGCATCTTCGACGTGCCGGTCGACACGCTGTCCGATCGCGTCGTGTGCCTCGGGCACGGCAGCATCGACACCGAGCTCAATGCGCTGAAGGCCGAGAACCGGCGCGCGCCGATCGCCGACTACAGCGATCTGTTCGCGGTCACGCAACCGGCGGGCGCGAGGCGCTCATCGCCCGCGCACGCCAATCCTGGCGACGCATTGCCCGACGCGAGCGAAGTGAGCGGGGCGATCGACGCGATCGATACGATCGTCGCGCTCGAGGCGATCGGTGCAATGCCGACGGCCGCGGCCGCCGACGCATCGGTGCCGGAACCCGGCATTCCCGCCGCGCGCAAGCGCAGCGCCGTCCGCAGCGCGATGCCGCTGCGCAAGGAGGGGGTCGCATGATCGCCGTCATCGTCATCGGTTTCATCGTCGGCATCGTGATCGCGGTGCCCGTGTGGATCGTCGCGCAGCACCTCGGCATCGGCCGCGGCTTTCATGCACCGCGCGGCATCGACCGGCGCGACGCGGTGCCCTGCGAACTCGTGCCGGTCGCGCTGCGCGGGCGGCTGCTGCCCGATGCGGAGCGCGGCCAGCGTGCTGATGAGGCGGCCCGATGAAAACGATCGCCATTACGTCGACGACGGGCGGCGCAGGCCGCACGACGCTCACGGCCGCACTCGCGGTGCTGCTCGCGCGCCGCGGCCGGCCGGTCGTCGCCGTCGAATTCGATGCGCAGAACCTGATGGGCGCGACGCTCGGCCTCGACTCGTTGGCCGAGCACGGCCTCGCGCAGAGCGTGCTCGGCGGCGCCGAGCCGTGGCACGCGCATACGTGGCGTAACGCCGACGGTGTGCTGTTCGTCCCGTACGGGCAGCTCGACGCGGCCGGCGCCGCCGCGTGCGATGCGCGGCTCGCGGCCGATCCCGCGTGGCTGTCGCGCGGGATCGACGAGATTGCGCTGCCGGCCGACGGCGTCGTGCTGATCGACACCGCACGCTATCCGTCGACGCAGGCCGAGCAGGCGATTCGCCGCGCGGACCTGACGCTCGTCGTCGTGCCGCCCGAGCCGACCGCCTGCGCGACCACGGCCGCGCGCCTCGGTGCGCTGCGCGCCGGCGGCGGCGAACTGCAGATCGTCGTGAACCGGCTGAATCCGGCGCGCGACATGCAGCGCGACGCGCTCGCGATGCTGCGCGCGGTCGCGGGGCCCGCATCGATGCTCGAGCAGCGCATCCACGTCGATGCGGCCATGCCCGAAGCACTCGCGCGCGGCAGCTGGATCTTCGACGACGCGCCGTATTCGCAGGCGTCGCATGACCTGAACGGGGTCGCGAACTGGGTCGATACGTGGCTGGCGGCAGGCGCCGCCGGTCGCCGAGGAGCGGCGCGATGAACGCGGGCTTCGTGCTGCGCCTGCGCGCAATCGGCCATCGCACGGCCGACTGGCTCGCGCGCGGCATCGGGTTGCCGGCGCAACGCACGCTGGTCGACTGGCTCGTGCGGCTGTTCTTCCACGCACCGCCGCCGGGCCGGCCCGATCACGTGCGCCGCTGGGTGCGCGTCGCGACCCTGCGGCTGGCGCAACAGTGGGGCGTGCTGCAGCCGCTCAGCCCGCGCGAATGGCTGTGGCGCTCGATCGTGCGGGCGCCGCGCACGGCCGACGGCCGGCCCGCGCGCGATCCGCTCGCGTGGTTCGACACCTATGTCGTGCCCGTCTACGTCGCCGGGCGCGCGGTCGGCCGGCGTATCGACGCGATGCTCGCGCGCCTGCCGTGGGTGCGCTGGGGCGGCTGGCTCGATGCGCGCGCGAACGGCGTCGGCCGGCGCCCCTGGCTCGCGCCGCTGCTGCTCGTGGCCGGCGCGCTGCTGTGGGCCGCGGCCGGGATGTCGCCGCTGATGCCCGGCGCGCAGTTCGCATTCTTCGCGATCGTCGCGGTGCTGGCGCTCGCGCTGCGTCGCCTGCCGGGCCACCTGCCGACGCTGGCACTCGCATCGCTCGCGCTGCTCGCGACGGTGCGCTACGTGTGGTGGCGCACCACGCAGACGCTCGATTTCCGCGGCCCGGTCGAGGCCATCGCCGGCTACCTGCTGTACGGCGCGGAAGCCTATACGTGGATGATCCTGCTGCTCGGCTTCGTGCAGACCGCGTGGCCGCTCGACCGGCCGATCGTGCCGCTGCCCGACGATCCCGACACCTGGCCGACCGTCGACATCTACATCCCGACCTACAACGAGCCGCTGTCGGTCGTGAAGCCGACGGTATTCGCCGCGCAGAGCATCGACTGGCCGACGGCCAAGCTGCGCGTGTACCTGCTCGACGACGGCAAGCGCCCCGAATTCGAGGCGTTCGCGCGCGAGGCCGGCATCGATTACGTGACGCGCGACGACAACCGCCACGCGAAGGCCGGCAACATCAACCGTGCGCTGCCGAAGACGCACGGCGAATACATCGCGATCTTCGACTGCGATCACGTGCCGACGCGCTCGTTCCTGCAGACGACGATGGGCGTGTTCCTGCGCGACCCGAAGTGCGCGCTGGTGCAGACGCCGCACCATTTCTTCTCGCCCGACCCGTTCGAGCGCAACCTCGGCACGTTCCGCGAGATCCCGAACGAGGGCAACCTGTTCTACGGGCTCGTGCAGTCGGGCAACGACCTGTGGAACGCGACGTTCTTCTGCGGCTCGTGCGCGGTGCTCAAGCGCAGCGCGCTGGAAGAGGTGGGCGGCGTCGCGGTCGAGACCGTGACCGAGGATGCGCACACCGCGCTCAAGCTGCACCGGCGCGGCTACACGTCGGCGTACCTGCCGACCGTGCAGGCGGCCGGCCTCGCGACCGAAAGCCTCGCGGGCCACGTGAAGCAGCGCACGCGCTGGGCGCGCGGGATGGCGCAGATCTTCCGCATCGACAACCCGTTCCTCGGGCGCGGGCTCGGCCTCATCCAGCGGATCTGCTACGGCAACGCGATGCTGCACTTCTTCTACGGGATTCCGCGGCTGGTGTTCCTGACGATCCCGCTCGCGTACCTGTTCTTCCACCTGTACTTCATCAACGCGTCGGCGCTCGCGCTCGCCAGCTACGTGATCCCGTATCTGGTGCTCGCGAACGTCGCGAACTCGCGGATGCAGGGGCGCTACCGCCATTCGTTCTGGGCCGAGGTCTACGAATCGGTGCTCGCGTGGTACATCGCGCTGCCGACCACCGTCGCGTTCTTCAGCCCGAAGCACGGCAAGTTCAACGTGACCGACAAGGGCGGCAAGATCGACGAAGGCTACGTCGACTGGTCGACGTCGAAACCGTATCTCGTGCTGTTCGGGCTGAACGTGCTCGCGATCCTCGCCGGCCTGTGGCGGCTCGCGGCCGACCAGGGCGACGAAGCATCGACGATCCTGATCACGCTCGGCTGGACCGTGTACAACCTCGCGATGCTCGGCGCGGCGCTGGCCGTTGCGCGCGAAACCAAGCAGGTGCGTGTCACGCACCGGATCGCGATGCGTGTGCCGGCCATGCTGCTGCTCGCCGACGGTTCGACGGCCGCGTGTTTCACGAGCGACTACTCGACCGGCGGTCTCGGCCTCGAAGCGGTGCCGGGGCTCCCGCTTGCCGTCGGCGACACGCTGACGGTGTGCGTGACGCGCGGCGACCGGCCGTTCCCGTTCCCGGTGCGCGTGAGCCGCGTGACGCCGACCCATGTCGGCGTGAGCTTCGATGAACTCACGCTCGAACAGGAGCGCCAGCTCGTGCAATGCACGTTCGGCCGTGCGGACGCGTGGCTCGACTGGCACGAAGGCCAGCGTGTCGACACACCGCTCGGCGGGCTGAAGGAAGTGTTGCGCATCGGCCTGGACGGCAACGTGCGGATGTGGAAGGGTGCGGCGCGGGGCCTGCTGGCCATGCTGGCGCCGAAACTCGATCGGGCGCGCGACTGACGCGGCGCTCATCATGGAGTGGGTTAGATGACGTTCTGGAATCTGTATTTCATCCTGAAGTTCGCGCTGTTCGCGACCGGGCACCTGCAGCCGTTCTGGCTCGCGAACCTCGCGTTCGCGGTGGCGCTCGCTGCGAGCGCACCGATCCGCCGGCGTGCGTGGCGCATCGTCCGGCAGATCGCGGCGATCGCGATCGCGGTGCCGCTGCTCGCACGCGAGATGCATGCGCCGCCGCTCGCCCGTCTCGTCGAGGCCGCGCGTGAAGTGAGCACGTTCCGCTTCGACTACTGGATGGAGCTGCTGCCGCGCCTGCTGCCGCCGGTGCTGCTGCTGACCGTGGCCGGCGCGCTGATCGTCTACTTCATCGTCAATCGCTGGCTGCGCGTCGCGACGTTCGTGCTGGCCGTGCTGATCGTGATGCCGCTTTGGCAGGCCGGCAGCGGGCTGATGGCGCGCGTCGTCGCGCCGGCCCCGCAGCAGGCCAACGCGACGGGCACGACGCTCGCCGGCCAGCCCGAGGACCACAACGCCGCGCTCGCGACGTTCCGCACGCAGGAATCGCAGCGGCAGGTCGCGTTCGGCCATCTCGGCAACGATCCGGCCACGCAGTTCGACGTGATCGTGCTGCACATCTGCTCGCTGTCGTGGGACGACCTCGATGCCGCGAAGGTACGCAACCATCCGATGCTGAGTCACTTCGACTACCTGTTCACGAACTTCAGCACGGCCGCGAGCTACAGCGGCCCGGCGGCGATCCGCGTGCTGCGCGCGAGCTGCGGGCAGGAAGCGCACGCCGACCTGTACAAGCCGGCGCCGCAGCAGTGCTACCTGTTCTCGCAACTGGCGAGCGCGGGCTACAAGGTGCAGTCGCTGCTGAACCACGATGGCCACTTCGACAACTTCCTGCAGGTGATCCACGACAACATCGGGGTGCCCGACGCACCGCCGGTGTCGAACGCGGCCGCACCCGTCGCGATGCACGCGTTCGACGGTTCGGCGATCAAGGACGACTACACGACGCTCGCGAACTGGTACACGCAGCGCGCGTCGGTGCCGGGCCCGGTCGCGTTGTACTACAACACGATCAGCCTGCACGACGGCAACCGGATCGTCGGCAGTTCGCTGACGAGCATCGACTCGTACCCGCAGCGCGCGACGAAGATGATGGACGACTTCGACCGCCTCGCCGACCTGATCGCGCAGTCGCGCCGCCGCGCGGTGATCGTGTTCGTGCCCGAACATGGCGCCGCGTTGCGCGGCGACAAGTACCAGGTCGCGGGCCTGCGCGAGATCCCGACGCCGCGCATCGTGCACGGGCCGGTCGGCGTGCGGCTCGTGGGCTTTAACGGCAACCACGGCGCGACGACCGTGATCGACCAGCCGACCAGCTTCCTCGCGCTCTCGCAACTGCTGTCGAACCTCGTGTCGAACAGCCCGTTCAAGCCGGGCACGACGCTCGCGCAGTACGCGGCCGACCTGCCGCGCACGCGGATGGTGGGCGAGAACGAGGGCACGGTGACGATGCAGACGGCCGAGGGCTACTCGGTGAAAACTCCGGATGGCGTATGGATCGACGAACAGTAATTCTTCCCGGCGACGCCGACGACGATCGCCTGTCGCAACCGAACGACGTGCTCGGCCTCGCGCGGCATCTGCCCGCGCTCGATCCCGAGCGTTACGTCGACGAGCAGGCGCGCCGCGCGTTCGTCGAGTCGCTCGACCGCTGGCCGACGCTCGCGAAGCTGATGGGATTGAAGCGGTAAACGCACAACGGCCGGCATGTGTGCCGGCCGTTGCGTGCCTGCTTGCCGGCGATCCCGCTTACCGCGCCTTATCGCATCTCATTGCGCCTTGCGTTCCGGCTGGCGCGTCCACTCGTTTTCTTCGCCCGGCACCTTGCCGAAGGTCTGATCGGCCCACGCCGCGCGGGCCGCGTCGATCTTCGCGCGCTCGCTCGACACGAAATTCCATTCGATGAAACGCTCGCCCGGCAGGTGCGCACCGCCGAGCAGCATCACGCGTGCGCCGTTCGCGCTGGCGAGCGCCACGGTCGCGCCGGGTTCGAGCACGGCCATCGTCGCGGGGGCGAGCGGCGAGCCGTCGATCGCGAGGTCGCCGTCGACCAGATACACGCCGCGTTCCTCATGTTCGGCGTCGAGCGCCAGCGTGCCGCCTGCCGCGAATTCCGCATACGCATAGAGCGTCGGGGAGAACACGGCGACCGGTGACGCAAGCCCGAACGCGGTGCCCGCGATCACGCGCACGCTTGCACCGTCTCGCGTGAATGAAGGCAGCGTGTCGGCTGCATGATGGACGAACGCGGGCGCGGCGTCTTCATGCTCGACCGGCAGCGCGACCCAGGTCTGGATCCCATGCACCGGCTGGTCGTGCGGCCGGTCTTCGTCGGGCGAGCGCTCCGAATGCACGATGCCGCGGCCGGCCGTCATCCAGTTCACGTCGCCCGGCACGATCTTCTGCCGGAAGCCGAGGCTGTCGTGATGCATCAGCGAGCCGTCGAACAGGTAGGTGACGGTCGCGAGGCCGATGTGCGGGTGCGGCAGCACGTCGATGCCGCGGCCGGCCGGCAGCACGGCCGGCCCCATCTCGTCGAAGAAGATGAACGGGCCGACGAGGCGCGCGGCGCGCGCGGGCAGCACACGGCGCACGACGAGGTTGCCGATGTCGCTTTCGCGCGGCGTGAGCAGGGTCTTGATCGAAGCGGACATGGTGGGGTCTCGTGGTCGAGGCGGGGCGCGTCAGGCGATCGCCGTGTCGATGGTGATCGGATGCGTGAGGATCTTGTGCACCGGGCACGCGTTCGCGATCTGCAGCAGGCGCTCGCGCTGTTCGTCGGACAGGTCGCCTTCCAGCGTGATGCGGCGCACGATCGTGCTGCCCGCGCTGCCCGATTCGTGCGCGAGCTTCACGTGCACCTCGGTGAGCGGCCAGTCCTTGCGCTGCGCGTACATCTTCAGCGTGATCGCGGTGCACGCGCCGAGGCTCGACAGCAGCAGCGTGACAGGCGCGGGCGCGACATCGCCGCCGCCGAGCGACGCCGGTTCGTCGGCGCGCCACTGGTGGACGCCATCGCTGAAGTGGACGAGGTAATCGACGGAGCCGATGCTCGCTTCGACGGACAGTTCGCTCATTGCAGTTCCATTAAAAAAGGAGGGGGCCGGCGGCTGGGCCGGGCGTTACGGTTCGAGCAGCCGCTGCAGCCGCAGTTCCTCGAAATCGAGTTCCGATTCGATCCGGTGCAGCACGGCGTCGTCGACCTTGCCGTCGCGATGCAGGTCGAGCAGCGCGCGGCGCGACACGCCGACGAGCTCGAGTTCGACGCGCAGCATGCGCGAGCGCACCCTGGCCGGTTCGGCGCCCTGGCGATGCGCGCGTTCGTTGAAGGTGACGCGGTTCCGGTATTCGGCGAGCAGACGGTCGAGCGACGGCCGCTCGAGGGTCGAGCCGCGCTGCTCGAGCGCGTCGAGTTCGGCGAGCGCCGCGCCGAACGCATGGGCGCGCACCGCATGCTCGGACATCGTATGGCGCGCGGCCGGGCGCAGCTTCAGCACGCGGATCAGCGGCGCGAGCATACCGCCCTGCACGACGAGCGTGGCGATGATCAGCAGGAACGTGCTGAACAGGATCAGGTCGCGGCCGGGGAAGCTGGCGGGCAGCGCGATCGCGGCCGCGAGGCTCACGACGCCGCGCATGCCGGACCAGCCGAGCACGACGGCCTCGCGCCACGACCACGGTGCGTGGCCGGCGCGCGGCGCGCGCAGGCGGCCCGGCAGCCACATCGCGACGAACACCCAGACGATGCGCGCGGCGATCGCGGCGGCGGTGGCGGGCAGCGCGACGCGCAGGCCGGCCATCAGCACCGCGCCTTCGTGGTTCACACGCGCGAGGATCGCGTGCAGCGCGAGGCCGATCAGGATGAACACGAGCGCGTCGAGCACGAACACGATCGCTTCCCACGTCGCCTTCGCCTTGATCCGCATGTCGGCGTCGAACACGCGATGCTGGCGCACGCCGAGCACGAGGCCGCAGGTGACGACCGACAGCACGCCCGAGCCGTCGACGGCTTCGGCGACACCGTAGCTGCCCCATGCCATCGCGAAGGTCACGACGATGCCGAGCATCGGATCGCGCAGGCGCGGCAGCACCCAGCTCATCGCATGGCCGCACGCGAGGCCGACCGCGATGCCGATCAGCGTGAGCGAGAAGAACAGGCCGGTGGCGCTCGTGGCCGTGATCGACACGGCGAGCGCGGCCGACACGGCCATCTGGTACAGCAGCAGGCCCGACGCATCGTTGACGAGGCTTTCGCCTTCGAGCACCGCGACGAGCCGCGCGGGCAGCGGGTGGCGTTGCAGGATCGCCTTCGCGGCGACCGCGTCGGGCGGCGACACGATCGCGCCGAGCGTGAAGCAGGCGGCCCACGGCAGCGCCGGGTTCACGGCATGCACGGCGAGCGCGACCGCGACGGTCGTGAACACCACCGCGCCGAGCGCGAGCGACGCGATCGATGCGAGCTCCTGCCGGAATTCCTTCCACGCGGTGTAGAACCCGCTCGACATCAGCAGCGGCGGCAGCACGGCCGCGAGCAGCAGCGCCGGGTCCATGTCGGGCACGCGCTTGCCGGCGACCGCGACCACGCAGCCGCCGAGCAGCAGCACGACGGCCGGCGGAATCGAAATCCGCTCGGCGAGCCACGTGAGCGCGCCCGCACCGCAGATCAACAGCAGCAGGTAATGAAACAGCTCGACGTTGGTCATGCGCGGCGGCCGGCGACGGCGCGCATCACGACGGCTTGCGGTCGTTCGGGCTGCCGCCCGGCAGCGCGCCGAACATGTGCTGGCTGCATTGTGCGTCGCGCCACGCGGTGTTCAGGCGATGACCCGCGAACATCCGGCGCGCGACGGGCAGGATCTGTTCGCCGGCCAGCATGCCGAGCAGGCCGGTGAGCGCGATGATCGGCGGCGCCGGCGAATTCACGCCGAGCGCGCCGTAGATGACGCCGGCGAGGATGCCGGCAAGCAGCGACAGGAAATACGGTTTCATGGCGGGTGTCCCGTGATAGCAGACGAGCGGTGCGGTGCACGCCGTCAAGGTCTTGAAAGCGTATCGGGTTTGCGTGAAGAAAAAAAGTGCGGACAGCCCCGAACAGGCATCGATTCCGGAATCGGATCGATTCCGTTTCTTGGGTGTTCGCGCCGCGCGTTTGCGGCTTAAATATTTCGGCCCGGATGACGATCCGGCGCCGACGTACCTCCGGCTCCTCCCGTTTTCACGGTCGAGGCAGGCCCCCCTTTTTTTCGTTCACAGGACACCTTGCGCCATGAGCAATCCGAAACTTGAAGTACTGACGCCGCAGAACAGCCAGCTGATCTTCATCGACCAGCAGCCGCAAATGGCGTTCGGCGTGCAGTCGATCGATCGCCAGACGCTGAAGAACAACGTCGTCGGGCTCGCGAAGGCCGCGAAGGCGTTCAACGTGCCGACCACCATCACGACGGTCGAGACCGAGGCCTTCTCCGGCCATACCTTCCCGGAGCTGCTCGACGTGTTCCCGAACCAGAAGACGCTCGAACGCACGTCGATGAACTCGTGGGACGACCAGAAGGTGCGCGATGCACTGGCCGCGAACGGCCGCAAGAAGGTGATCGTGTCGGGCCTGTGGACCGAGGTCTGCAATACGACGTTCGCGCTGTGCGCGATGCTCGAAGGCGAATACGAAATCTACATGGTGGCCGACGCATCGGGCGGCACGTCGAAGGACGCGCACGACTTCGCGATGCAGCGGATGGTGCAGGCCGGCGCGGTGCCGGTCACGTGGCAGCAGGTCGTGCTCGAGTGGCAGCGCGACTGGGCGCGCCGCGATACGTACGAGGCGGTGATGGGGATCGTGCGCGAGCACTCGGGTGCATACGGGATGGGCGTCGACTACGCGTACACGATGGTCCACAAGGCCGCGCAACGCACCGCGACGCCGCACGAGTCGCTCGCGGCGGTACCGGCGAAGTAACGGATACCGGCCGGGTTCGTGGCAACGGCCGGCCGCGGCGATCCGCTGTCGCCGGCCGTTGCGTGTTCAGGCGGCGGGCAGCGCCCACGGCGCGTGCGAGAAGTGTTCCGCGAGGAAGTCGAGCAGCACCGTCACGCGCGCGGCGCGCAGCATGCCGGGCGGCGTGACGAGGTTGACGTTGATGTCGGCGATCTTCCAGTCGGACATCACTTCCTCGAGCTCGCCACGCTGCATCGCTTCCCAAATCAGGAACTCGGGCTGCAGCGCGAGGCCGTGACCAGCGATGAGCGCGGGAACGATCACGTCCGCGTTGTTGGTGCGGATGCGGCCATGCACGGATACGCCGACCTCGTCGCCCGATGCCGGGTGGCGAAAGCGCCAGTGTTCGGGCGTCGGCAGGTTCGTGTAGGTGAGGCACACGTGCTGTTCGATGTCGCGCGGATGCGCGGGCCGGCCGCGCCGGTCGAGGTACGCGGGCGATGCGACGAGCGGCCGGCGCACCGCGCAGAGCCGGCGCGAGCGCAGCGACGAATCGCTCAGCTCGGCGATGCGGATCGCGACGTCGAAGCCGCCGGACACGATGTCGACGATGTGATCGGTGAGTACGAGGTCGATGTCGACGCGCGGATAGCGTTCGAGAAACGCGGGCAGCACCGGCGACAGGTGGCGCAGCCCGAACGACATCGGCGCATTCACGCGCACGAGGCCGTGCGGTTCGAGCGCCTGCGCGGACGCTTCGCTCTCGATCAGCTCGGCATCGGCGAGCAGGCGGATCGCGCGGTCGCGCAGCAGTTCGCCGGTCGGCGTGAGCGACAGCTTGCGCGACGTGCGGTACAGCAGCATCGCGCCGAGGCGCTTTTCGAGGCGCGCGATGGCCTTCGACACGGTCGGCTGCGATACGCCGAGCAGGTCGGCGGCTTTCGCGAACGAACCCGTCTCCGCGACGCGCGCAAAGATGGCCCAGGCTTCGAGATCAGGAAGGTGTTGCATGGTCGGGATGAATGGCAGGGAAGCGGAACGGATGCAGCGCACCGCGAAAGCGGGCGTGCGATGCAGTTGATTCTAATCCGGCCGGGAGAAAAATCGTTATGGAATCTTATCTACTTTCATTGGGCGCCGGCGTGCTGATCGGCGTCGTGTACAGCGTGATCAAGGTGCGCTCGCCGGCACCGCCGCTGATCGCGCTGGTCGGCCTGGCCGGCATGCTGATCGGCGCCCAGGCCATCGCGCCGGTCCGTCACTGGCTCGGCTTCTGACCGCATCGAGGACACTTCATGAGCGCAACCGCTACTCAACCCGATCTCATCCTGCACAACGGGCGCATCACGACGCTCGATCGTGCGAACCCCGTCGCCACCGCCGTGGCGATCAAGGACGGCCGCTTCGTCGCGGTCGGCAGCGACGCGGACGTGATGCCGCTCGCGGGCCGCGCGACGAAGGTCGTCGATCTCGACTGCCGCGCCGTGCTGCCGGGCCTGATCGACAACCACACGCACGTGATTCGCGGCGGCCTGAACTACAACCTCGAGCTGCGCTGGGATGGCGTGCGTTCGCTCGCGGTCGCGATGGAGATGCTGAAGCACCAGGTCGCGATCACGCCTGCGCCGCAATGGGTGCGCGTGGTCGGCGGCTTCACCGAACACCAGTTCGCCGAGAAGCGCCTGCCGACCATCGACGAACTCAATGCGGCCGCACCCGATACGCCGGTGTTCATCCTGCACCTGTACGACCGCGCGCTGCTGAACGCGGCCGCGCTGCGGGTGGTCGGCTACACGAAGGACACGCCCGAGCCGCCGGGCGGCACGATCCTGCGCGATGCAACGGGCAATCCGACCGGCCTGCTGCTCGCGAACCCGAACGCGACGATCCTCTACGCGATGCTCGCGAAAGGCCCGAAGCTGCCGTTCGACTACCAGTACAACTCGACGCGCCACTTCATGCGCGAACTGAACCGGCTCGGCGTGACGGGCGTGATCGACGCAGGCGGCGGTTCGCAGAATTATCCCGACGATTACGAGGTGATCCGCAAGCTGCACGACGCGGGCGAGATGACGGTGCGGATCGCGTACAACCTGTTCACGCAGAAGCCGAATGCGGAGAAGGAAGACTTCGTGAACTGGACGAAGAGCGTCAAGTACCACGACGGCACCGACTACTTCCGCCACAACGGCGCGGGCGAGATGCTGGTGTTTTCGGCGGCCGATTTCGAGGATTTCCGCGTCGCGCGCCCGGACCTGCCGGCGCAGATGGAGGACGATCTCGAAGGCGTCGTGCGCGTGCTCGCGCAGAACCGCTGGCCGTGGCGCATGCATGCGACCTACGACGAAACGATCAGCCGCGCGCTCGACGTGTTCGAGAAGGTGAACCGCGACATTCCGCTCGACGGGCTGAACTGGTTCTTCGATCATGCGGAAACGGTCTCGGAGAAATCGATGGACCGGATCGCCGCGCTCGGCGGCGGCATTGCAGTGCAGCACCGGATGGCGTACCAGGGCGAATACTTCGTCGAGCGCTACGGCGCGCAGGCGGCCGAGGCGACGCCGCCGGTCGCGAAGATGCTCGACAAGGGGATCAAGGTGTCGGCCGGCACCGACGCGACGCGCGTGGCGTCGTACAACCCGTGGGTGTCGCTCGCATGGCTCGTGACGGGCAAGACGGTCGGCGGCCTGCGGATGTATCCGCAGCGCAACCTGCTCGATCGCGAGACCGCGCTGCGCATGTGGACCGAGTACGTGACGTGGTTTTCGAATGAAGAGGGGAAGAAAGGCCGCATCGCGGTCGGCCAGCTCGCCGATTTGATGGTCCCGGATCGCGATTTCTTCACGTGCGCGGAGGACGATATCGTCGATACGACTGCATTGCTGACGGTGGTCGGCGGCCGGATCGTGTGGGGCGCGGGGCCGTTCGCGTCGCACGATGCGCCGATTCCGCCCGCGATGCCCGACTGGTCGCCCGTGCGTGAGTACGGCGGCTACGGCGGGTGGGGCGCGACGCAGCGCAACGGCGCGCCGTTGCAGCGTGCGGCCGCCGCCGCGATGTGCGGCTGCTCGAGCGCCTGCAACGTGCACGGGCATGCGCATGCCGGCGCATGGGGCCGCGCGTTGCCGACGTCGGACGCGAAGGGCTTCTGGGGCGCGTTCGGCTGTTCGTGCTGGGCGGTCTGACATGGCGAGCTCGATCACGCGTGGCGGCGCCGGCAACCCGGCTTGGGTCCGCGCGCTGCTGGCGCAGCCGTGGGTGCTGCCGCTCGCGCGCCTGGCGCTGGTGTCCGCGTACCTGATCGGCGGTGTCGCGAAGGCGCTGGACTTCGACGGCGCAGTCGCGGAGCAGGCGCATTTCGGGCTGCAGCCGGCCGCGCTGTGGGCGGCGCTGGCGATCGCGGTCGAGATCGCCGGCTCGCTGTGCATCGTGCTGGGCCGCTTCACTTGGCTCGGCGCCGGCAGCCTCGGCATGCTGACGCTGGTCGCGATGGCGGTGGCCAACGATTTCTGGAACCGTACGGGCGCCGAGCATTTCAGGGCGCTCAACAGCTTTTTCGAGCATCTCGGGCTGATCGCGGCACTCGTGCTCGCGACCCGGCTCGCCGATGCGAAGCGCGCGGACGGCGACGGCCGCGCGTGACCGGTTGCACCTTTCGATGACATAACAAGGAAACCTGATCATGAAAACCATTCGTTCCGCACTGTGCGCGCTGACGATCGCGGCCGGCTGCGTCGCGGCGCCGGCGTCGTTCGCGAAACCGCCGGTCCCGCCCGCGCCGGTGCCGGTGCTGGCCGTCGGGCCGCAGTACGACACGACGCACGTGTGCGTGGCGCCGGAAGACTTCGACCGCTTCACCGACAGCTTCGTCGCGACGTTCGGCGGCAAGAAGTCGAAGCAGGGCGTGTTCCAGGTCACGCCCACGCCGAGCCAGACGATGTCGCAGCTCGTGCTCACGCCGGTCGGCACGGTGTCGGTGTTCGGCTTCAAGACGCCGATCCCGTATCCGTTCTGCTCGGAGCGCACCGGCTATCTCGTCACCGATCTCGACGTCGCGATGAAGACGGCGCGCGCGCACGGCGCGGACGTGATCGTCGACACGTTCCCCGATCCGATCGGCCGCGACGCGATCATCCGCTGGACCGGCGGCCTGAACATGCAACTCTATTGGCATACCGAAGCGCCGCACTACGACGCGCTGGAGACGGTGCCCGAGAACCGCGTGTACGTGTCGCCGGAAAGCGTGCGCAAGCTGGTGCACGATTTCGTCAAGTTCTCGAACGGCAAGGTGGTGTCCGATAACCTGAAGGCACCGGGCATCGAGATCGGCCGGCCGAACGACACGTACCGCCGCATTCGCATCGAATCGGGCTTCGGCAAGATGACCGTGCTTGTGACCGACGGCCACCTGCCTTACCCGTTCGGCCGCGAGATGACCGGTTACGAAGTGCCGGATCTCGCCGCGACGCTGAAGAAGGCGCAGGCCGCGGGGGTGACCGTGCTCGTGCCGCCGTTCACGTCGGACGGCCGTGACGCGGCGCTCGTGCAGTTCCCGGGCGGCTACGTCGCCGAGATCCACGCGAGCGCGGCACGATGAAGCACGAGGACACGATCCTTGCCGCCGTGGCCGGCTTCGTCGACACGCTGAGCTTCGTCGCGCTGTTCGGGCTGTTCACCGCGCACGTGACCGGCAACTTCGTGCTGATCGGCGCGGGCATCGCGGGCTTCGGCCAGGGGGTGGTGCTGAAGCTGAGCGTGTTTCCCGCGTTCGTGTGCGGCGTGATCGCGAGCAGCCTGATCGCGCGGTCACTGTCCGCGCGGCCCGCGTGGCAGGGCACGCGGGCATTGCATGCGGTGCAGGCCGTGCTGCTGCTCGGCTTTTGCGCGGCCGGCGTGTGGGCGACGCCCGTCACGCAGCCCGACAGCCTGCCGGCGCTCGTGGCCGGGATCGTCGGCACGTTCGCGATGGGCGTGCAGAACGCGCATCCGCGCGTGATCCCGCGTGCGGGCGTGCCGAACACGGTGATGACGGGCAACGTCACGCAGGCGATCCTCGACGTCGTCGACATGTTGTCCGCCGGCACGGCCGACAGCGTGCGCGCGGCGGCGCGCGCGCGTTTCGCGAAGATGCTGCCGGCGATCGTCGCGTTCGCGCTCGGTGCGGCGTGCGGGGCGCTCGGGTTCCGCCATGTCGGCTTTCTGGCGCTGCTCGCGCCGGTCTGCGCGCTCGCGGTGCTCGCGCTGTGCGCGGCGCAGTCCGCGGGTGCGGTTGCGAAGGAGCGCGCATGAGCTTGCAGCGGGAACGAGTGCCGCGCGGCGGCCGCATCGATCGTGCCGCGCGTGTGTCCGTCGTCGCCGGGCTGCTGTTCGCCGGGCGCGGTGCTGCATTCGCGGACACGTCGCCGGCATCGGCGCCGGCCACGGATAGTTCCGCATCGACATGCACGGCCAAGCGGCCGACCGTGCTGTTCAACCGCTGGCAGGAAGACTGGTCGGTGCTCGCGAATCCGTGCGTGCCGCGCGCACCGCTCGACGGGTTGAAATACATTCCGCTCGGCAACGATCCGGCCTCCTATCTGTCGCTCGGCGTGAACCTGCGCGAGCGTCTCGAGACCAACGACGCGCCGCTGTTCGGCATCGGTTCCGCACAATCGGATACGTACCTGATCCAGCGTGTCGAAGTGCACGCCGATGCGCATCTCGGCCAGCACTGGCAGTTCTTCGTGCAGCTGCAGGACGACCGCGCGTACGGCAAGAACACGATCTCGCCGGTCGACAAGAACCCGCTCGATCTCGAGCAGGCGTTCGCGACCTACACGGGGGCGCTCGGCGGCGGCACGTTCAAGTTCCGCGTCGGCCGGCAGGAGATGGCGTTCGACCTGCAGCGTTTCATCGCCGCGCGCGACGGCCCGAACGTGCGGCAGGCATTCGATGCGGTGTGGGCCGACTACGAATACCAGAAGTGGCGTTTCATCGCGTATGCGACGCAGCCGGTGCAGAACCGTTCCGTGTCCACGTTCGACGACGTGTCGAACCGCGACCTCACGTTCAGCGGCGTGCGCTTCGAGCGGCAGTCGGTGGGGCCCGGCGACCTGTCGGGCTACTGGTCGCGCTACAACCGCAGCAACGCGCGCTTTCTCGATGCGAGCGGTGCGGAGCGTCGCGACGTGTGGGACCTGCGCTACTCGGGAACGCAAGGTCGCTTCGACTGGGATCTCGAAACGATGCTGCAGACGGGCACGGTCGGCAGCAGCACGATCCGCGCGTGGGCGGTCGGCTCGATCGCCGGCTACCGGCTCGACGCGCCGTGGTCGCCGCGCATCGCGCTGCAGGTCGACGCGGCATCGGGCGACCGGCATCCGCATGACGGCCGTGTCGAAACGTTCAACCCGCTGTTTCCGAACGGCTATTACTTCACGCTGGCGGGCTTCACCGGGTATTCGAACCTGATCCACGTGAAGCCGTCGGTGACGCTGAAGCCGTCGCCGAACCTGTCGCTGCTCGGCGCGCTGGGTTTCCAGTGGCGCGAAACGACCGGCGATGCGGTCTACCAGCAGGGCAACGCGGTCGTGCCGGGCACGGCAGGCAAGGGCGGGTTGTGGACCGGGATGTACGTGCAGCTGCGTGCGGACTGGACGATCGCCGCGAACCTGATCGGTGCGATCGAGGCCGTGCATTTCCAGGTCGGCGATGCGATCCGCCAGGCGGGCGGGCACAACGCCGACTATGTCGGGGTCGAGCTGAAGTATGGGTGGTAGCCCACGTGCCGCGGCGCGTCCGCCGGCGAATGGCCGCTCGATCCGTGGTGTCGTATGAAGGCGCGTGTGCGGGTGCTTGCTTATTCGGACGAGATGCTGATCGTGCGCCCGCTTGCGCCGGGCAGTGCGGAACAGCGCTGGACGCCCGGGTGCGCGCTTCGCTCGGGCCACTGCGCGCTGTCCGGCGAGAAGATCGTCTGCGGCGATGCCGTGTTCAGCCCGCGCGGGCGGGCGTCATGCGAACCGGATGCGATGATCCTGGCGGCGACGCTCGACCGTCCGCGCGCGGCGACGGTCCGCCCGCACGTCCAGGTGCTCGAGCGCTCGGCACAACTGCTGGTCGTGCGCTGGGTCGAACCGGGGCGTGCACACTTCGGCGAGCAGCACTGGAAACCGGGGCGCGCACGGCAGGCCGGTGTCTGCGTGCTGTCGGGCGCGCGGATCGCGTGCGGGGACGACGTGTTCCGCCCGAGCGGACGGCCGACGCCGCCGAATGCACGCGCGATGATTCTGGCCATCGCACTCGACGGCGTCGGGCTGACGCGCGGCGGATGACGTGGCGCGCACGTGCGTGCGCTGGCGTTTGTGCAATGACGAAGGGCGGCCGAAGCCGCCCTTTGTCGTGTCGTGGCCGGCATCGCGCCGACCGGTGCATTGCAGCGCCGCTATCGGCCGTTACAGGTTCGGCGACAATTGCAGTGCGTTCGTCAGGTCGCCCATCGGCTGCCCGCCGTTGGCCTTCAGCGCGTCGTCGCGCTGTTGCAGGCCCGCGAGGCGCGGCAGCGAGAAGCGGCGCGTGATGAAGCGCAGGATCGACGCGGTGTCGTACTGCGTGTGGTCGACGAAACCCTTCTTCGAGAACGGCGACACGACGAGTGCCGGAATCCGCGTGCCCGGGCCCCAGCGGTCGCCCTTCGGCGGCGACACGTGATCCCAGAAGCCGCCGTTTTCGTCGTACGTGACGACCACGACCATGTTCTTCCATTGCGGGCTCGCCTGCAGGTGAGCGATCAGGTTCGCGATGTGCTGGTCGCCGCTGGCGACGTCCGTGTAGCCCGCGTGTTCGTTCAGGTTGCCCTGCGGCTTGTAGAACGAGACTTGCGGCAGCGTGCCCGCGTCGATCGCCTTGATGAACTCGCTGCCGTCGGTGCCGCCGTCGAGCAAGTGCTGCGCGCGGCTTGCGCTGCCCGGCGCCTGGTTCGCGTAGTAGTTGAACGGCTGGTGGTGCGGCTGGAAGTTCGGCGCCGTCATGTTCGGGCCGTAGATCACGTTCGCCGTGCCGCTCTGCGCAGCTTGCAGCGCCTGGTTCCACGCGCCGCCGTACCATGCCCACGACACGCCCGCGTTGGTCAGCAGGTCGCCGATGTTCTGTTGCGATTGCGGCGGCAGCGTCGATGCGGCCGACGGATCGGCGAGGTTCGGATCGCCGCCCGATGCGGCCTTGTTGCCGCTCGGCTGATACGGCGGCTGCATCGTGTTGATCGCGTAGAAGTCAGGCGTCAGGTTGCCCGAGTTCACGAACTTCGGAATGCCGTCGAGCGCGGAAGCCGGCGAGTTGCTCGCGAGCTGCAGCGACTTGCCGTCGGCCGCGACGGCCGAGATCGAACCGGCGGCCGGGCTCTTGTCCGCGTTCGCGTAGAACGGCGCGCACGCGCAGATCAGGTACTGGTGGTTCAGGAACGAGCCGCCGAACGCGCCCATGAAGAAGTTGTCGGCCAGCGTGAACTGCTGCGCGATCTTCCACAGCGGCAGCTTCGTCGCGTCGGGCGTGTAGTGGCCCATCACGAGGCCGCCCGAGTCGGCCCAGGCGGCGAACATGTCGTTCTTGCCGCCGTTGATCTGCATCTGGTTCTCGTAGAAGCGGTGATACAGGTCACGCGTCGTCACGCTCATCGACGTGTTGAAGCCGTTCGGGTCGTCGATCGCGAACGGTGCGTTCGGCAGGTTGGCCGTCATCGCTTCGGTAACGGCCGGCGTGACGCCCTTCGCGGTCAGGCCGCCCCAGACCTTCGGCAGCGTGGCGAGCGGCTGGCCGTTGCGGTCCTTCTGCTGTGCGCTTGCTGCAGTCACATTCTGCAGGCCGTTCGCGCCCGGGAAGTTGCCGTACAGGTTGTCGAAGCTGCGGTTTTCCGCGTAGATCACGACGACGTTCTTCACCGTCGACAGGCCTTGCTGCTGCACGTCGTCGCCGCCGCAGGCGGTGAGGGCGGCGGCCGCGGCAACGGCGATCGGTGTAAAGCGAATCCAGGCGTGGTTTTTCATCCGTTGTACTCTCTATCTCTCTCTTGTCGCGTGGGGAACCGGAGCATTCGTGTACCGCCGGTTCGCGAGGGTAACCGTGGCATGTCCGGCTGTAAGCATTTTGAGGGTGCCATTTGACAGCCGGGTGTAGGCGTCCTTTCGATTAGCTGTCGATCGGCCGTCATGTAACGGTCATGCGGCTGACATAAACTCCGGCCGCTCCTGAACCCACTTTCCGACGAATCGATGAAGCCTCGCCAACCGACAGCCGGCGCATTCGCGCGTTCGTGGCTGCACCTGACCGGCGCGTTCGCGCTGGCCACCACGCTTGCAACCCTTGCCGGCTGTGACGGACAGCCGGGAGCGGGCGCACCGCCCGCGCAGGCCGCGAGCGCGGCGAGCGCGCCGGGCGCCGCCAATGTGGTTGCGTCCGCAACGGTTGCCGCCAGCGGTGCGGTGGTCGAGACGAACCAGCCGCAGACGCGGGCACAAGTTTACGAAGGCGTGCGCCGGATGACGGCGCTCGGCAAGCAACTTTTCTTTGACCCTACGCTGTCAGGTTCCGGCAAGCTGGCATGCGCGTCGTGCCACAGCCCCGATCACGCATTCGGCCCGCCCAATGCGCTGGCCGTGCAGTTCGGCGGCGACGACATGAAACGCCCGGGCTTTCGTGCGGTGCCGTCGCTCAAGTACCTGCAGGGCGTGCCGCAGTTCACCGAGCACTTCCACGATTCCGACGACGAGGGCGACGAGAGTGTCGACGCGGGCCCGACGGGCGGCCTCACGTGGGACGGCCGCGTCGACACGGGCGCCGAGCAGGCGCGCATTCCGCTCACGTCGCCGTTCGAGATGAACAGTTCGCCCGCGAAGGTGGCGCAGGCCGTGAAGGCCGCGCCCTATGCGGACGAGTTCCGCGCGGTGTTCGGCGTGAAGGTGCTCGACGACGACGCGGCCACGTTCAAGGCCGTGCTGCGCGCGCTCGAGACGTTCGAGCAGACGCCCGAACTGTTCTCGCCGTACACGAGCAAGTACGACGCGTATCTCGCCGGCCGTGCACAGCTCACGCCGGCGGAACTGCGCGGCCTGCAGTTGTTCAACGACGAGAAGAAGGGCAATTGCGCGAGCTGCCACATCAGCCAGCGTGCGCTCGACGGCACGCCGCCGCAGTTCAGCGATTTCGGGCTGATCGCGATCGCGGTGCCGCGCAACCGCGCGCTGCCCGTCAATCGCGATCCGCGCTTTTACGACCTCGGCGCGTGCGGCCCCGAGCGTACCGACCTGAAGGGCCGCGACGAATTCTGCGGGCTGTTCCGCACGCCGTCGCTGCGCAACGTCGCACTGCGCAAGACGTTCTTCCACAACGGCGTGTATCACACGCTCGAAGACGTGATGCGCTTCTACGTCGAGCGCGACATCCATCCGGAGAAGTTCTATCCGGTCGTGCACGGCAAGGTACAGATCTACGACGACCTGCCCAAGCGCTACTGGCCGAACCTCAACCGCGAGGCGCCGTTCGACCGCAAGCGCGGCGAGCAGCCGGCGCTGAACGAGGCCGAGATCAAGGACGTGATCGCGTTCCTGGGGACGCTGACTGACGGATATCAGCAAACGGCCGCGCCGGCCGGCCACTAGAAGGCGGCGCCGACGGCACGCATGCTATCCTCGCTCGCTGACAGGCGCAGTGTGCGTGCCGGATGGCCGGCCCCCGGTTCGCCGGCATGCACCGCGCCGTTCGATCGAACATCCAAGGAGAACAACATGTCGATGCGTGCATCCCTTTCCGTCGTCACGCGCGTGCTGGCCGGCGCCGCGTGCGCAGCCGCGATGCTGCCCGCCCATGCGCAGAACAACCTGAACTTCCTGAACGACACGCCGCTCAGCTACTTCAGCAAGACCGACCGCGCGTCGCTTTCGAAGGCCGTTGTACAGGTGCGCGACGAAGGCAAGGACGGCGAGACCACGACGTGGCAGAGCAGCGGCCGCGGCACGCAGATCGATGCGAAGCTCACGTCGACCACGACCGAGACGGACGGCAAGACTTGCCGCGAAGTCGCCACCGAAATCACCGCGAAGGGCCAGACGATGACGCTCAAGCCCGTCTATTGCAAGACCGACGCGGGCAAGTGGCAGCTGCAGAAGCGCTGAGCACGCGCGTGATGAAGCGGGGCGGCGCGCCGCGCACGGTGTCGTGCGGCGTCGTGATCCTCGATGGGGCCGGCCGCGTGTTCCTCGCGCACGCGACGGATACCACGCACTGGGACATCCCGAAGGGGCAGGGCGAGCCGGGCGAGTCGCCGGCGGACGCGGCGCTGCGCGAACTGCTCGAAGAAACGGGCATCGTGTTCGGCGCCGATCGGCTGCTCGATCTCGGCCGCTTCGCGTACCGGCACGACAAGGATCTGCACCTGTTCGCGGTGCGCGTGGCCGACGATGAAGTGGATCTCGCGCACTGTACGTGTACATCGCTGTTTCCGAGCCGTCGCGACGGTTCGATGATTCCCGAGATGGACGCGTATCGCTGGACCCTGCCCGGCGACATCGACGCGTATGCGAGCCGCAGCCTCGCGCGGCTGTTTCGCACGAAGCTGTCGCTCGCGGATCTGCATCGGCGGTTGATGGGTGGGTGAACCAGCGCGGCGGTTTCCGCTGCCATGTGCCCCGGCTTCGCTTCGACGCACGCAACAAAAAACCGGCCCTGGGGCCGGTTTTTTTATGGTCGCGCGACGGCGGCTTGCGAAGCCGCGCATCGCGCGCGAAGCGCGCCGTTATGCCGGCTTGCCCCAGCTGTCGCGCAGCCCGACGATCCGGTTGAACACCGGCTTGCCCGGCTTCGAATCGACCCGGTCGGCCACGAAGTAGCCGTGGCGCTCGAACTGCAGGCGCGTTTCCGGTGCGATGTCGCTGTTGCCCGGCTCGACGTACGCGTGCACGATCTTCTTCGAATCGGGGTTCAGCGCCTCGAGGAAGTTCGCGCCGCCCGCGTCCGGATGCGGCTCCTTGAACAGGCGGTCGTAGATCCGCACTTCGGCCGGTTGCGCATGCTTCGCGCTGACCCAGTGGATGTTGCCCTTGACCTTGTACGTGTTCGCGCCTTCGGTGCCCGACTTGCTGTCCGGGAAGTAGTTGCAGTGCACGGCCGTCACGTTGCCGTCGGCGTCCTTGTCGAAGCCCGTGCATTCGATCACGTAGCCGTAGCGCAGGCGCACCTTGTTGCCCGGGAACAGGCGGAAATAGCCCTTCGGCGGGTTCTCGACGAAGTCCTCGCGCTCGATCCACAGCTCGCGCGAGATCGGGAACGTGCGCACGCCGCGATCCGGGTGGTGCGGATGCACGGGCGCCGTGCACGCTTCCTCGAGGTCTTCCGGGTAGTTGTCGATCACGAGCTTCAGCGGATCGAGCACGGCGACGGTACGGGCTGCCTTGTCGTCGAGGTCGTCGCGCAGCGCGCCTTCGAAGATGCTCATGTCGATCCACGAGTCGATCTTCGTCACGCCGATCCGCTCGCAGAACAGGTGGATGCTTTCCGGCGTGAAGCCGCGGCGGCGCACGCCGACGATCGTCGGCATCCGCGGGTCGTCCCAGCCGTCGACGTGGCCTTCGGTCACGAGCTGCAGCAGCTTGCGCTTGCTGGTGATCGCGTACGTGAGGTTCAGTCGCGAGAATTCGATCTGTTGCGGCAGCGGGCGCGTGAACATGCCGGCTTCCGCGAGTTCGTTCAGCACCCAGTCGTACAGCGGGCGGTGATCCTCGAACTCGAGCGTGCACAGCGAATGCGTGATGCCTTCGAGCGCATCCGAGATGCAGTGCGTGTAGTCGTACATCGGATACACGCACCACGCGTCGCCGGTGCGGTAGTGGTGCGCATAGCGGATCCGGTAGATCACCGGGTCGCGCATGTTCATGTTCGGCGAAGCCATGTCGATCTTCGCGCGCAGCACGTGCTCGCCTTCCTTGAACTCGCCGGCCTTCATGCGGCGGAACAGGTCGAGGTTTTCTTCCGGCGTGCGCTCGCGGAACGGCGACGGCTTGCCGCCTTCCGTCAGCGAACCGCGGTTCGCGCGCATTTCATCGGCGCTCTGGCTGTCGACATACGCACGGCCGCGCTGGATCAGCAGCTCGGCGAACTCGTACAGCTTGTCGTAGTAGTCGCTCGCGAAGTACTGATGATCGACCGCGTCCTTGCGCCAGTCGAATCCGAGCCAGCGCACCGCGTCGACGATCGAATCGACGTACTCGACGCTTTCCTTTTCCGGGTTCGTATCGTCGAAGCGCAGGTGGCACACGCCGCCGTAGTCGCGCGCGACGCTGAAGTTCAGGCAGATGCTCTTCGCATGGCCGATGTGCAGATAGCCGTTCGGCTCGGGCGGGAAGCGCGTCTCGACGCGGCCGCCCCATTTGCCGGTGCGGTTGTCGTCGTCGATGATGTTGCGGATGAAATTGGAAGCCGCGGGGGCGTCGTTGCGTTCGGTGCTCATGCGGATGGCGTCAGGTTGTGTCGGCGCGTCGCGCCGGTTTAATCCCGTGATTCTACCTGACCGGGGTCCGTCCCGCGCGGCTTGCGGGTTGGCAGAGGCGGGTTTCGACCGATTATCTCGATATTGTGTCGGCTGTAACACGACGTAAATCGGATTGCCCGGGCCGTTTGGCGTTGCCTATGATGGCTTCACCGATTCAATGCCGCCGTTCGGGATGCCGCGCGGCGGGAGGAAACTAAAAATCATGATGAAGAAGACCACGTTTATCGTTCGTACCGCGGTGATCGTCGCGGCCCTGTCGCAACTCGGCGCATGCGCGATGACGCATACGCAGCGCAATGCCGGCATCGGTGCGGCCGCGGGCGGCGCGCTCGGCTACCTGGTGACGGGCGGCCCGCTCGGCACGGTCGCCGGCGCCGCGGCGGGCGGTATCGTCGGCGCGAACGTGCGCTGACCGATGACATGACGCGAGCCGCCTGCACGGCGGCTTGCCGTCCGGTCGCGACGCTGCGCTCGACGCGTCCCGACCCCACGCACATCCTTCCGGTAGCAGACAGGCAGCATCAGGGAGGAACGGGTGTGCGACACTGCGCCGACGCACCATAACGATTCCACTCGTCGACGCACTTTCCATGAGCCGATTCCCCGTTCTCGTCCTGCCGGGCTATGCCAATTCGGGCCCGCTTCACTGGCAGAGCCGCTGGGAGCGTGCCGATGCGCGCTTCTCGCGTGTCGCGATGCCCGACTGGGACCGGGCGGTCCGCAACGGCTGGTGCCTCGCGCTCGATCGCGCGGTCGAAGCCGCGCACGGGCCGGTGCTGATTGCCGGCCACAGCCTCGGTACGCTGACCGCCGCGTGGTGGGCGACGCGTTATGCGCGCCCGGCCGCGCTCGCGAAAGTGCGCGGTGCGCTACTGGTCGCGCTGCCCGATCCCGACGGTCCCGCGTTTCCGATCGATGCACACGGCTTCGGGCCGGTGCCATACGAACGGCTGCCGTTTCCGACCTGCGTCGTCGCCAGCAGCGACGATCCGTATGGCTCGCTCGCGTTCGCGCGCACCTGCGCGAACGCATGGGGCAGCGCATTCCACGATATCGGCCCGCGCGGCCACATCAATGCAGACAGCGGGCTGGGCGACTGGCCCGAAGCGCGCGGCTGGCTCGACGCGCTCGCTCGTCGCGATTGATCGTGCGGGGCAGGGTGGTGGCTGAGGCCGCTGCCACGCGCCCGCCCGCACCCGCACCGCCCACCGTGCTCAGATCGTCTGTTTCGCCCGCAGGCTGGCGATCTTCGCGTCGTCGTAGCCGAGCATGTCGCGCAGCACGTCGTCGGTCTGTGCGCCGAGCAGCGGCGGGGCCGTGCGTGCGTCGGGCGGCGTCGCGCTCATCCGGATCGGGTTACGCACGAGCTTCGCGTCCGCGCCGCACGGGTGCGGCAGCGACACCTGCATCCCGCGCGCGATCACCTGCTCGTTGTCGAACACCTCGTCGAGATCGTTGATCGGCCCGCACGGCACGCCTGCCGCTTCGAGTGCACCGATCCAGTCGGCCTTGTCGCGCGCCTTGACCATCTCCGCGAGGATCGGCACCAGCGTGTCGCGGTGGCGCACGCGTGCCGGATTCGTCGCGAAGCGCTCGTCGTCGGCCAGCTCGGGCTGACCGCCGGCTTCGACGAACTTGCGGAACTGCCCGTCGTTGCCGACCGCGACGATGATCCACCCGTCACGCGTCTGGAACGTCTGGTACGGCACGATGTTCGGATGCGCATTGCCCCAGCGCACCGGCGGCTTGCCGCTCGCGAGGAAGTTGGTGTTCATGTTCGCGAGCAGCGCGACCTGCACGTCGAGCAGCGCCATGTCGATGTACTGGCCTTCGCCGGTCCGGTCGCGGTGCGCGAGCGCGGCGAGCACCGCGATCGTCGAGTAGAGGCCGGTCGCGAGGTCGGCGATCGCGACGCCGGCCTTCTGCGGGCCGCCGCCCGGCTCGCCGTCGCGCTCGCCGGTGATGCTCATGAAGCCGCCGATCCCCTGGATGATGAAGTCGTAGCCCGCGCGGTGCGCATACGGGCCCGTCTGGCCGAAGCCGGTGACCGAGCAGTAGACGAGGTCGGGCTTCACCGCGCGCAGCGAGTCGTAATCGAGCCCGTATTTCTTCAACTGGCCGACCTTGTAGTTCTCGAGCACGACGTCGCTCTGCGCGGCGAGTTCGCGCACGATCTGCTGGCCCTCGGGCGTGGCAATGTCGATCGTCACCGAGCGCTTGTTGCGGTTCGCCGCGAGGTAGTACGCGGCCTCGGCGGTATCCGCGCCGTCCGCGTCCTTCAGGTACGGCGGCCCCCAGTGGCGCGTATCGTCGCCGGCGCCCGGGCGCTCGACCTTGATCACGTCCGCGCCGAAATCGGCAAGCGTCTGCGCGCACCACGGGCCCGCGAGCACGCGGGTGAGGTCCAGCACGCGGATATGGCTCAGGGCACCCATCGTCGAATCGTCTCCTTTCATGGCTGGCCTTGTCGGGCAAGGCCGGTTGGCATGCCGAGCATCTTAAGGCGAATCGGCGGTGCGAGTGGCCCAACCGGGCCGGCGGGAGGGCCGAGCCGCTTTCCGGCGCTTTGCCCGGATGCCGGCCCCGATCCCGTATAATCGATCGTTTCCGAATCCATGCCGCCGCGCGCCCCGACAAGGGCGCCGGCGTTTGAAGCCGTCTTTGCCAGACTGTCCCCGCACGCCATGAAAGCTGCCGAAATCCGCGAGAAATTCCTCAAATTCTTCGAATCGAAGGGCCACACGATCGTCCGCTCGTCGAGCCTCGTGCCCGGTAACGACCCCACGCTGATGTTCACGAACTCGGGCATGGTCCAGTTCAAGGACGTGTTCCTCGGCACGGATCCGCGTCCGTACTCGCGCGCCACGACGGCGCAGCGCAGCGTGCGCGCGGGCGGCAAGCACAACGACCTCGAGAATGTCGGCTACACGGCGCGCCACCACACGTTCTTCGAGATGCTCGGCAACTTCTCGTTCGGCGACTACTTCAAGCACGACGCGATCAAGTTCGCGTGGGAACTGCTGACCACGGTCTACCAGCTGCCGAAGGAAAAGCTGTGGGTCACGGTCTACCAGGAAGACGACGAAGCGTACGACATCTGGGCGAAGGAAGTCGGCGTGCCGACCGAGCGCATCATCCGCATCGGCGACAACAAGGGCGCGCGCTACGCGTCGGACAACTTCTGGACGATGGGCGACACCGGCCCGTGCGGCCCGTGTACCGAAATCTTCTACGACCACGGCCCGGACGTGTGGGGCGGCCCGCCGGGGTCTCCTGAAGAAGACGGCGACCGCTACATCGAGATCTGGAACCTCGTGTTCATGCAGTTCAACCGCGACGCGCAGGGCAACATGACGCGCCTGCCGAAGCAGTCGGTCGACACCGGCATGGGCCTCGAGCGTCTCGCCGCGGTGCTGCAGCACGTGCACAGCAACTACGAGATCGACCTGTTCCAGAACCTGATCAAGGCCGCCGCGCGCGTGACCGACATCAGCGACCTCACGAACAACTCGCTGAAGGTGATCGCCGATCACATCCGCGCGTGCTCGTTCCTGATCGTCGACGGCGTGATTCCCGGCAACGAAGGCCGCGGCTACGTGCTGCGCCGGATCGTGCGCCGCGCGATCCGCCACGGCTACAAGCTCGGCCGCAAGGGCTCGTTCTTCCACAAGCTGGTGGCCGACCTCGTCGCCGAGATGGGCGTCGCGTATCCGGAGCTGAAGGAAGCCGAACAGCGCGTGACCGACGTGCTGCGCCAGGAAGAAGAGCGCTTCTTCGAGACGATCGAGCACGGCATGTCGATCCTCGAAGCCGCGCTGGCCGACGTCGAAGCGAAGGGCGGCAAGGTGCTCGACGGCGAGCTCGCGTTCAAGCTGCACGACACCTACGGCTTCCCGCTCGACCTCACGGCCGACGTGTGCCGCGAGCGCGGGATGACGGTCGACGAGCCGGCATTCGACGACGCGATGGCGCGCCAGCGCGAGCAGGCGCGCGCGGCCGGCAAGTTCAAGGCCGCGCAGGGCCTCGAATATACGGGCGCGAAAACCACGTTCCACGGCTATGAAGAAATCGCGTTCGACGACGCGAAGATCGTCGCGCTGTACGTCGACGGTTCGTCGGTCAACGAAGTGAAGACCGGCCAGGACGCGGTCGTCGTGCTCGACCACACGCCGTTCTACGCGGAATCGGGCGGCCAGGTCGGCGACCAGGGCGTGCTCGCGAACGCGGCGACGCGCTTCGCAGTGGCCGATACGCTGAAGGTGCAGGCCGACGTGATCGGCCACCACGGCACGCTGGAGCAGGGCACGCTGAAGGTCGGCGACGTGCTGCGCGCGGAGATCGACGCGCATCGTCGCGCGCGCACGCAGCGCAACCACTCGGCGACCCACCTGATGCACAAGGCGCTGCGCGAAGTGCTCGGCGCGCACGTGCAGCAGAAGGGTTCGCTGGTCGACGCGGACAAGACCCGTTTCGACTTCGCGCACAACGCACCGATGACCGATGACGAAATCCGTCGCGTCGAGCAGATCGTCAACAACGAAATCCTCGCGAACGCGCCGGGCATCGTGCGCGTGATGCCGTACGACGAAGCGGTGAAGGGCGGCGCGATGGCGCTGTTCGGCGAGAAGTACGGCGATGAAGTGCGCGTGCTCGACCTCGGCTTCTCGCGCGAACTGTGCGGCGGCACGCACGTGAGCCGCAGCGGCGACATCGGCTTCTTCAAGATCGTCGTCGAAGGCGGCGTCGCGGCCGGCATCCGCCGCGTCGAAGCGATCACCGGCGACAACGCGGTGCGCTACGTTCAGGAACTCGACGCGCGCGTGAACGAAGCCGCGGCCGCGCTGAAGGCGCAGCCGTCGGAACTCACGCAGCGGATCGCGCAGGTGCAGGATCAAGTGAAGTCGCTCGAGAAGGAACTGGGCGCGCTGAAGTCGAAGCTCGCATCGAGCCAGGGCGACGAGCTCGCGCAGCAGGCTGTCGAAATCGGCGGCGTGTTCGTGCTGGCCGCGACGCTCGACGGCGCCGACGCGAAGACGTTGCGCGAAACGGTCGACAAGCTGAAGGACAAGCTGAAGAGCGCGGCGATCGTGCTGGCAGCCGTCGAAGGCGGCAAGGTCAGCCTGATCGCGGGCGTCACGCCCGACGCGAGCAAGAAGGTCAAGGCCGGCGAGCTCGTGAACTTCGTCGCGCAGCAGGTCGGCGGCAAGGGCGGTGGCCGTCCGGACATGGCGCAGGCAGGCGGCACCGAGCCGGCGAACCTGCCGGGCGCGCTGGCTGGCGTGAAGGGCTGGGTCGAAGAGCGGCTCTGATCGTCACGACCGATGTGATGCCGCCTTGCTGCGGCATCGCGTGCAATGAAAAAGACCCGATCGGCGTGTGCCGGTCGGGTCTTTTTGTTGGTACGCCGGAACCACGCGTGCCGGCCGCCGCCCGACGATTCAGGCCGGCACGGTGACCGGCGGCTTCGCCGCACCATCCGGCTGCCGTGCCGCCGCGTCGCTCAACGCATCGCGCAACGCCGCCAACGCCGCCGACGCATAGCCCTGCCGCCACGCGAGCAGCGTATCGATGCCTTCCAGTTCGGGGATCACGTGCGCGGTGATGTTGCCGGTTTCGGGTTGCAGGTCGAGCACCGAACGCGGCGCGACCGCGATGCCGGCACCCGCTGCGACACATGCGACGATCGCGTGATACGACCCGAGTTCGAGCACGCGCGCCGGCTTGACGCCGTGCCCCGCGTACCACTGTTCGACGTACTTGCGATACGTGCAGCCGCGCTCGAACGCGATCAGCGTCGGCAGGATCACGTCGCGCGGCGTGCGCACCGGCGGGTGGCCGCGTGGCGTGAGCAGCACCAGGTCCTCGCGGAACACCGGCACCGTCTCGAACGTGTCGGGCAGCGTATCCGGCGCGGGCGGGCGCGCGAACAGCGCGGCGTCGATCTCGAAGTCGCGCACGCGGTCGATCAGCCAGCCCGTCGTGCCGGTGATCAGTTCGAGCGACACGTCGGGCCATGCGTGGTGATAGCGCGCGAGCACGGTCGGCAGGCGGCTCGCGGCCGTGCTCTCCATCGTGCCGAGCCGCAGCCGCCCGCGCGGCGTGTCCTCGCGCACCGCGTCGCGCGCTTCGTCGGCGAGCGCGAGCAGGCGCTCCGCGTACGGCAGCAGCGTGTGCCCGGCCGGCGTCAGCACGAGCCGGCGGCCGTCGCGCACGAACAGCGCCGCACCGAGTTCTTCCTCGAGCTGCTTGATGCGCGTCGTGACGTTCGACTGCACGCGATTGAGCTTGGCCGCCGCGCGCGTCACGCCGTTCTCGCGCACCACGGCCCGGAAAATCGCCAGCGCCGCCAGGTCCATGATTCTCTCCGGGCGATGAATGGATTCTCAATTATTCATTTTTCGAGAACGTTTGGTCAAGCTAGGATGGAAGTATTCCGATTTCCGATCCGGCCGGCGCGTTGAACGCCGTCCCATGCCGCCATGTCCCGCTCCGATGCCCCGACCGCCGCCGCCGGCGCGCTTCCCGTCGATGATGCCGACCGCCGCGCCCGCGCGGCCGCGCTGGCCTGCATGGTCGGCCTCGCGGTCGTGCTCGGCGTCGGTCGCTTTGCGTTCACGCCCTTATTGCCGCTGATGCTTGCGGACGGCTCGATCGGCCTCAAGGCCGGCGGCTGGCTCGCGTCGGCGAACTACGCGGGCTACTTCGTCGGCGCGGTCAGTTGCGCGGCGCTGCGCGTCGCACCCGCGCGCATGGTGCGCATCGGGCTCGTGGCCACCGTGTTGCTGACCGCCGCGATGGGCGTCGGCCACCTGCTGCCCGTGTGGCTCGCGGTGCGCTTCGTCGCGGGCGTCGTCAGCGCATGGACGTTCGTGTTCGTGTCGCAATGGGGACTGCGGTGGCTGGCCGAACTGCATGCGCCGGAGTGGAGCGGGGTGATCTACGCGGGGCCCGGTGTCGGCATCGTGGTGACGGGGTTGATCGGCAGCGCGCTGGCCGGCCAGCGCGCTGCGTCGGGCTGGCTCGGTTTCGCCGCGCTGTCGGCGGTGCTGTCGGTCGCGATCTGGCGCACGTTTGCGGCCGGCCCGGCGCAAGCCGTGCCGCCGGGCGGTGCCGCGACGCATGCGGCCACGGCAGCCTCCGTGGCGCCGGCCGACGTGCGCCGCCATCGCGCGGACGCCGCATGGCTCGTCGTGCTGTACGGCATGCCGGGCTTCGGCTACATCATCACCGCGACGTTCCTGCCGGTGATCGCGCGCGCCGCGCTGCCGGCCGGCTCGCCATGGCCCGACCTGTTCTGGCCGATGTTCGGCGCGGCGCTGATCGTCGGCGCGATCACCGCCGCGCGGCTGCCCGGGCACTGGGACAACCGGCTGTTGCTGGCGGCCGGTTGCGCGACGCAGGCGCTCGGCATTGCCGCCGGGATCGTGTGGCCGAACGCGGCCGGCTTCTCGGTCGGCAGCGCGTTGCTCGGCCTGCCGTTCACCGCGATCACGCTGTTCGCGATGCGCGAGGCGCGGCGATTGCACGGCGAGCGGGCCGCCGGGCTGATGGGCTATGCGACCGCGTCGTACGGGGTCGGGCAGATTCTCGGCCCGCTCGTCGCGGCGCCGCTGGCCGCGCGCTTCGGGTCGTTTTCCCCCGCGCTGTGGGTCGCGGTGGCCGCGCTGCTGCTGGGCGCCGCCGGCTTCGCGGCGACTGCCGCGCGAGGGCGCGTGCAACCCTGATATCGGCGGGGACGGATCGTCTGCGGCACGGGCAAACTCGCTAGAATGAAGCCTTTCCCGCGCCGAGCGGGTGCGCGGGCAGCCGGCTGGCGGCCGTCCGGCGCCTGCCAGATTCCCATCGATGACCACCGCCGACTACCGCTTTTGCCCGCGCTGCGCGAGCCCGCTCACCGAGCGCGCCGATCCCGACCATGAAGGCGGCCGCATTCGCCAGGCGTGCCCCGACGACAGCTGCGGCTATGTCCACTGGAACAACCCGTTGCCCGTCGTCGCCGCGATCGTCGAGCTGGACGGCAAGATCCTGCTCGCGCGCAACGCGGCCTGGCCCGAAGGCATGTTCGCGCTGATCACCGGCTTCCTCGAGAACAGCGAGACGCCCGAGGACGGCATCGCGCGCGAGGTGTTCGAGGAAACGGCGCTGAAGGCCGAGCACGTGTCGCTCGTCGGCGTCTACGAATTCATCCGCAAGAACGAGCTGATCATCGCGTACCACGTGCGTGCGTCGGGCACGGTCGCGTTGTCACCGGAACTGCTCGAATACAAGCTCGTCGATCCGCCGCTGCTGCGCCCGTGGCGCGCCGGCACGGGCGTCGCGCTCGCCGACTGGATGCGCGCGCGCGGCCTCGATTTCGAGTTCGTCGACCGGCCGGGGCAGTGACGGGCCGGCCCGCCAGCAGCGTTGCATCCGCCGTGCCGCGAGCGATCGCGGCGCGGCGTTCCGCTTCCTGCCGGCGCGCCGTGTCATGCGGCTGCCGCGCTTCGTCCACCTCGCTTCCATCGTCCTGACCGCCATCGCCATGTCCGACAAGCCGCAACCGCGTTCGCGCGACGCCTATCGCCACTTCCTGCCGATCACGACCCGCTGGATGGACAACGACGTCTACGGGCACGTGAACAACGTCGTGTACTACAGCTACTTCGACACGGTCGTGAACGAATACCTGATCCGCGCCGGCGCACTCGACGTCGAGCACGGGCAGACGATCGGCCTCGTCGTCGAGACACAGTGCAACTACTTCGCGCCGCTCGTGTTTCCGCAGTCGGTCGACGCGGGGCTGCGGGTCGTGAAGCTCGGCACGTCGAGCGTGCGCTACGAGCTCGGGCTGTTCGCGCAGGGCGACGCCACGCCCGCCGCACAGGGGCACTTCGTGCACGTGTACGTCGATCGCGGCACGCGCCGGCCGGTGCCGCTGCCCGACGCGCTGCGCGCCGCGCTCGAGCCGCTCGCGGCCTGACTTCGCCTTGCACGCGTTCGCGCTCCAGGCCTTCAACGGCCTCAGCTACGGCTTGCTGCTGTTCATGCTGTCGGCGGGCCTCACGCTGATCTTCAGCGTGCAGGGCGTGCTCAACTTCGCGCATGCGAGCTTCTACATGCTCGGCGCGTACGTCGGCTACAGCATCGCGGCCGGCGCGGGCTTCTGGCCCGCGCTGGTGCTCGCGCCGCTCGCGGTCGGGTTGCTCGGCGCCGGCTGCGAACGCACGTTGCTGCGCCGCGTGCAGGCGCGCGGCCATACCAGCGAACTGCTGCTGACCTTCGGCCTCGCGTACCTGATCGGCGAGGGCGCGAAACTCGTGTGGGGCCTCGCGCCGCTGCCGGCGCCCGTGCCGGCGCTGTTCGACGGTGCGCCCGTGACCGTATTCGGCCTCGCGCTGCCGCGCTACCGGTTGTTCATGATGGGGATGTCCGCGGCGATGCTGGTCGCGCTCGGCGCGCTGCTGCGCGCGTCGCGCATCGGGCTCGTCGTGCGCGCGGCGCTCACGCATCGCGCGGCCGTCGAGGCGCTCGGCTACGACGTGCCGCGCGTGATGACGGCGCTGTTCGGCGCGGGCACCGCGCTCGCGGCGCTCGCCGGCGTGATCGGCGCGCCGCTCGCGGTGATCGAACCCGCGCTGGCCGAGACCGTTGGATCGGTCGTGTTCGCGGTCGTCGTGATCGGCGGGCTCGGCTCGCTCGGCGGCGCGTTCGCGGCGTCGCTCGCGGTCGGCTTCGCGCAGACCTTCGCGGCCGCGAGCGATACGTCGCTGCGCGACCTGACGGAATGGGCCGGCATCGTGCTGCCCGACAGCGTGGCCGCGGTGTCGATCGCGCAACTGGCGCCGCTGGTGCCGTACCTGTTGCTCGTTGCGGTGCTGGTCGCGCGGCCGCGCGGGCTGTTCGGCGAGCGTGCCGATGCGTAGCCGCACGCTCGCCGGCGTCGCGCGCTGGTCCCTGTTTTCCGCATGCGTCGTGCTGCCCGCGTGGCTGTGGCCGCATGGTGCGGTGCTCGGCTATCTCGCGCAGACGGCCGCGCTCGTCGTGCTTGCGCTGTCGTACAACCTGCAGCTCGGCACGACCGGGCTGCTGTCGTTCGGGCACGCGGCGTTCGCGGGCCTCGGTGCGTTCGCGGCCGCGCACTGGTTCAACCACTTTGGCGGCCCGCTGCCGCTGTTGCCGCTCGTCGGCGGCGTGGCCGGTGCCGGTTTCGGTTTCGTGGCCGGGCTGCTCGCGACGCGCCGCTCGGGCACCGCGTTCGCGATGATCACGCTCGGGCTCGGCGAATGCGTCGCGGCCGCCGCGTGGAGCGTGCCTGCCTGGTTCGGCGGAATCGGCGGCGTGCCGATCGACCGCGCGAGCGGCACGCCGTGGGGCAGCTGGCATTTCGGCGCGCCGGCCCAGGCGTATGCGGTGATCGCGGTGTGGTGCCTCGCGTCGGCGTGGGCGATGCACGCACTGACGCGCACGCCGCTTGCGCGGCTCGCGAATGCGGTGCGCGACAACGCCGTGCGCGTCGCGGCGCTCGGTACCGAGCCGCGCCGCGTGCGGCTCGCGATGGTCACCTGCGCGTCGTTCTTCGCGGGCGTCGCCGGCACGCTGACGCTGATCGACGTCGAGATCGCGACGCCCGACAGCGTATCGATGGCGCGTTCGGCGACCGTGCTGATCGCCGCGGTGATCGGCGGCACCGGCGCGTTCTTCGGGCCGGCGGCCGGTGCGGCCGTGCTGACCGTGCTGAGCATCATCGTCGCGGGCGTGTCGCGCGCGTGGGCGCTGTATCTCGGCGTGCTGTTCGTCGTGATCGTCGTGGCCGCGCCGCGCGGCATCGCCGGGATCGTGCAAGCGCTCGCGCATGCGTTGCGGCGCGGCGCGCCGGCGGCCGAACGGTGGCGCATGCTGTGCGCGGTCGGCGCGTGCGTGTTCTGGGGCGTCGCGATCGTCTGCGCGGCCGAGCTCGGCTATGCGTGGCGCTTTGCGCAGGACGACGGTGCGGGCTTCGCGTTCGGCGCGTGGAGCATCGACGCCGATACGCCGGCCGGCTGGGCCGTCGCATGCTCCGCGTTCGGCATCGGCACGCTGCTGTGGGGCTGGCGCGCGCGGCTCGTGCCGGGCGGGCCCGCCGGCAAGCGGGAGGACGGGCGATGAACGGCAATGCGATTGCGCTGCACGGTGTCGTACAGCGTTTCGGCGCGCAGACGGTGCTCGACGGCGTCGAGCTGAGCATCGCGGCCGGCGAGCGCCATGCGTTGATCGGACCGAACGGCGCGGGCAAGTCGACGTTGTTCGGCGTGATCGCCGGTGCGACGCGGCCTACGCGCGGGCGCGTCGTGCTGCACGGCGTCGAGCTGCGCGGGCGCGGGCCGGTCGTCGCGAGCCGGCTCGGCATCGGCCGCAGTTTCCAGCAGACGAGCGCGTTCGCGCGGCTGACCGTGTTCGACAACCTGCGCTGCGCGGCGCTGCATGCGCCGGCCGAACGGCGGCGCTGGTGGAACCGGCTGCGCGAATCGGCGTCGGTCGATCTCGCGGCCGGGCGCGTGCTGCACGACATCGGCCTCGATGCGCACCGCGACACGCCGGCCGGCGAACTGAGCTATGCGGAACAGCGCGCGCTCGATCTCGGGATCGCACTCGCGAGCGGCGCACGCACGCTGCTGCTCGACGAGCCGACGGCCGGCATGAGCCGTGCGCAGGCGGCGCGGATGATCGCGCTGATTCGCGCGACGACGCAGGGGCGCACGGTCCTGCTGATCGAACACGACATGGACGCGGTGTTCGGCTTCGCCGAGCGCATCACGGTGCTCGTGCGCGGCACGGTGGTCGCGACCGGCGCGCCCGATGCGATCCGCGCCGATCCGGCCGTGCGTGCCGCCTATCTGGGCGAGGGTGGCCGATGAGCGCGTTGCTCGAGATTCGCGACCTGCGCGCGTGGTACGGGCTGCAACCCGTGCTCGACGGCGTCGATCTCGCGCTGGCGCCGGGCGAGACGCTCGCGCTGCTCGGCCGCAACGGCTCGGGGCGCTCGACGCTCGCGAAGGCCGTGATGGGGCTCGTGCGCACGGCCGGCTCGGTGCGCATCGGCGGTGCCGAATGCGTGGGGGCGCGCACGTTCGAGATCGCGCGGCGCGGCGTGGCTTACGTCGCCGAAAGCCGCGACGTATTCCCGCTGCTGACGGTGCGCGACAACCTGCGGCTCGGGCTGCGCGGCGCCAGCGGCGCGGCCGAACGCGCGGCGCTCGAACGGCTGTTCGACCGCTTTCCGTTGCTGGCCGCGCGCGCGGACGTGAAAGCGGGGCGGCTGTCGGGCGGCGAGCAGCAGGTGCTCGCGCTGGTGCGGGCGCTGGCCGGCCACCCGCGCGTGCTGATCGTCGACGAACCGGCCGAAGGGCTCGCGCCGCTGGCCGTCGACGAAGTCGGCGCGTGCCTCGCCGCGCTGCAGGCCGACGGCGTCGCGATCGTGCTGATCGAGCAGCGGCTGCAGTTCGCGCCGCGGCTCGCGCGACGCGTGGCCGTCATGGGGCGCGGACGGATCGTCTACGACGGCGCGCTCGACGGCCTGGGCGGCGAGGTCGCGAACGCATGGCTGAGCGCCGGCTGATGGCGTGCGAGCGATTGTTCGGAAAAGGCTGCCAGTCAATTCGTGTCGAGCCGCTTTATCGCCGCGGTACCGCACAGTAAATTGCCAGCCATACCGGTTGCACATCGACGCAGCAAGCAACCACGCGGCAACCGGCACCATCCATCGAGAGTCTTCTGACTGAGGAATGAGATCATGAGCAAGCTGGCAAACAAGGTAGCGATCGTCACGGGCGGTTCGAAGGGCATCGGCGCCGCGATCGCGAAGGCCCTGGCCGCGGAAGGCGCGTCGGTCGTGGTCAACTACGCGAGCAGCAAGGCGGGCGCCGATGCAGTCGTCAGCGCGATCGTCGAAGCCGGGGGCCGCGCGGTCGCGGTCGGCGGCGACGTGTCGAAGGCAGCCGACGCGCAGCGCATCGTCGATACGGCGATCGAGTCGTACGGCCGTCTCGACGTGCTCGTCAACAATTCCGGCGTGTACGAATTCGGCGCGATCGAGGCGATCACGGAAGAACATTACCGCCGCCAGTTCGACACGAACGTGTTCGGCGTGCTGCTGATGACGCAGGCAGCCGTCAAGCATCTCGGCGAAGGCGCGAGCATCGTCAACATCAGCTCGGTGGTGACCAGCATCACGCCACCCGCGAGCGCCGTCTACAGCGGCACCAAGGGCGCGGTCGATGCGATCACCGGCGTGCTCGCGCTCGAACTCGGCCCGCGCAAGATTCGCGTGAACGCGATCAACCCGGGGATGATCGTGACCGAGGGCACGCACAGCGCGGGCATCATCGGTTCCGATCTCGACAAGCAGGTGCGCAGCGAGACGCCGCTCGGCCGCCTCGGCGAGCCGGACGACATCGCATCGGTGGCCGTGTTCCTCGCGTCGGACGATGCACGCTGGATGACCGGCGAGCATCTCGTCGTGAGCGGCGGGTTGAACTGATCCCGCAAGGGCGGTGCATCGGCGCATGTGCGCCGATCGTGCCGCCCGTCCGGTTACGCGTGCATCGCGAGCGCGTACCGGCCGACGTGCCACTGCAGGCTCTCGACGACGAGCGCGTGATTGTGTTCGGAGTCGAGCCCCGCGATCGTCATCGCGCCGACGATACCGGTGCCGGCGATCCGCAACGGCACGCCGCCACCGTCGAGCGCATAGTCGTCATCCGACAGCCCCTGTGACGCCAGCGACCAGCCGGCGCGGCGAAAGCGTTCACCGACCGCGAGCGAACTGAGGCCGAAGTGCAGCACGGTGTTCTGTCGTCGGCGGATCGCATCGCTGTCGCCGGCATGGCTGCCGTCGAGCGCGCAATAGAACAGCGGCGCCTGCTCGCCGACGATGCTCACGGCGATCGGCAGCCCGCGGCGCGACGCGAGGTTGACCGCGATCTCACCCATCCGGCGGGCCATTGCCGCATCGAAGCGCGGCAGCGCCGGGTTCGACGCGTCGTCGTCGAACGGATGGGGGTCGAGGCGAAAGAGGGTCGTCACCATGGCGGCTCCGTGGCGTCGCCGGCGCTGGGTGCGCGTGCCGGGCGTCGCATCGTCACGGGCCGCGCGCAGGCCCGTCATTTCATCAGCGCTTCGGTGCATCGAGCATCCACTCGTGCGCGGGATCGTTCTTGAACGCCCACGCGCGGCCCGGCCCGGCCATTACGTTCAGGTAGTACAGGTTGTAGCCGTGCGGCGCGACCACCGGGTGGTAGCCGCGCGGCACCATCACGACGTCGTGGTCCTCGACCGCGCATGCTTCGTCGAGGCTGCGGTCGTCCGTGTACACGCGCTGGAACGCGAAACCCTGCGGCGGATCGATCCGGTGGTAATAGGTTTCCTCGAGCGACGTTTCTTCAGGCGCCGCGTCGCGGTCGTGCTTGTGCGGCGGATAGCTGCTCGAATGGCTGGCCGGCGTGACGACCTCGACCACGAGCAGCCGGTCGGCCGCCGGGTTGTCGCCCATCAGGATGTCGCACACGTAGCGCGTGTTGGTGCCTTGCCCGCGTACCGAGCGGCGCATCCGTTCGCCGTCGAGGCGTTGCACGGGCTTGTCGCCGCTCGCGTACGGCGCGGTGCACAACGCGATTTCCGCATCGCGCGTCGCGACCAGCGTGACCGTCTTGCCGCCCGGCACGTACAGCGCGTCCGGCGAGACATCCTCGAAGACGCTGTCGCGCTTGCCGAGCGCATCGTAGGTTTTACCGTCGACGTCCGCGCGCACCGTGCCCGTGAGCACGACGACGCACAGCTCGCGCGCGCCGGTGTCGAGCGTTTCGGTGTCGCGGGCCTTCAGGCGCAGCGCACGGAAACCGACGTGCTTCCAGCCGGCCGTCTCGGGCGTCACGTTGCAGATTTCGCGGTCGGCCGAGGCCTTGACCAGCAGGGGAGAAATCGTCATGGGGTGGGTCTCCGCAACAGGGTAGGGCGCATCCGTTCACGCGCTTACGCGCTCAACCGGTCGACGATCGCGCGCAGCGATTCGTAACCCTTCTTCGCATACGCATAGCTCGGCGCGACGGCCGGATCCTGCTCGGCCTCGACGACGAGCCAGCCTTCGTAGCCGGCGTCCTTCAGCGTGTGCAGCGTCGCCTCGTAATCGAGCGCGCCGTCGCCCGGCACGGTGAAGGTGCCGTTGATCACGCCGTTCAGGAAGCTCCAGCCGTCGTTGCGCGCCTGCGTGACGACCTGCGGCCGCACGTCCTTGCAATGCACGTGGACGACGCGCGACACATGCTTCTTCAGCAGCGTGACCGGGTCGGCCGCGCCGCCGAAATATGCGTGGCCGGTATCGAACAGCAGGAATACTTTCGCCGGGTCGGTCAGCGCCATCAGCCGGTCGACGTCATCGGGCGACTCGACGTACGCGCCCATGTGGTGATGGTAGGCAAGCTTGATCCCGTAGGTGTCGAGCAGGTGCGCGCCGAACGCGTCGAGGCGTGCCGCGTAGCGTCGCCAGGCTTCGTCGTCGACGAAGCGCGGCCGCTTCGCGACCGGCGTGTCGATGTTGCCCTGGATCGTGCCCGCGCATTCGCCGTAGACCACCACTTTCACGTCGTTGTACTGCAGCTTCGTCATGTGCGCGCGGCAGCGCTCGATCTCGGCGGCGACCGCATCGGCGTCGCTCATGCCCGATTCGACTTCGGCGAGGAAGCCCGAATACCAGCCCGACACGCACACGAGCCCGAATTCGGCGAGCTTCGCCTTCAGCTCGGGGCCCGTCTTCGGAAACTTGTTGCCGAGCTCGAAGCCCGCGTAGCCGATTTCGGCGCCTTCCTTCAGCGCCGTTTCGAGCGGCGTCTCGCCGCCGAGCGACGGCAGGTCGTCGTTCATCCACGACAGGGGATTGATACCGATGCGGACGTTCCAGCTCATGGCGTGGTTCCTTGGTTCGAATGTGTTTTTCGCGGGGAGGGTGCGTGGGCAGGGCGCGCGATCAGCGCCGCTGCCGGGTCTTCGCATCGAGATACGCATGGTGTGCTGCGTCGACGCCGGCGCGTTCGGACACCTGCGGCACCGCGACTTCCCACCATGCGCCGCCGTCGTCGGTCGTGCGGCGGTGCGTGGTGTCGATCACGAGCACCTGGCTCTTGGTCGCCGCGCGGGCGCGCTTCATTTCGCTGCGCAGCTCGCCGATGTCGCGCACGTGCACGGCTTCGGCGCCCATCGCGCGCGCATGCATCGCGAAGTCGATCGTCGAGCGCTCGCCGCCCTCCGGCACGCAGTCGTCGAGCATGTTGTTGAAGCTCGCGCCGCCGCAATTCAGCTGCAGCCGCTCGATGCAGCCGTAGCCGCGGTTGTCGAGGATCACGACGATGATCTTGCGGCCCAGCATCACGGACGTCGCGAGTTCCGCGTTGAGCATCATGTACGAGCCGTCGCCGACGATCACGATCACTTCGCGCTCGGGCCGCGCGAGCTTCGCGCCGAGGCCGCCCGCGACCTCGTAGCCCATGCACGAGTACGCATAGTCCATGTGGTAGTTGCCCGGCACACCGCTGCGCCACAGCTTGTGCAGCTCGGCCGGCAGCGTGCCGGCCGCGCATACGACGAGATCGTCGCGCGCGCTGTCGCGGCCCGCGTCGGTTGCGGAATCGCGCACCGCGCCGATCACTTCCGCGTCGTACGGGAGCGTGTCCTTCGGCACCCGCGTCGTGAGTTCGGTCACGCGCGCGTTCCACGCGGCGGACTGGTCGCGGTTGCTGGCGGTCCAGGCGGGATCGGCTTGCCAGCCGGCCAGCGCGGCCGACAGCTGGCCGAGGCCCGTGCGCGCATCGGCCACCAGTTGACGGCCGCGTTTCTTGCCCGCGTCGAACGGCTGCACGTTCAGGCTCAATAGCGTCGCGTTGCCATAGAGCGCGTGCGAGCCGGTCGTGAAATCCTGCAGCCGCGTGCCGACCGTGAACACCACGTCGGCCTGCGCGGCCGCCCGGTTCGCGGCAGGCGAGCCCGTCACGCCGATCGACCCGAGATTCAGCGGATGGTCCCACGCGAGACTGCCCTTGCCGGCCTGCGATTCGGCGACCGGCACGCCATGCGTATCGGCGAACGCGCGCAGCGCGTCCCACGCCTGGCTGTACAGCACGCCGCCGCCCGCGACGATCAGCGGCTTCTTCGCGGCCTTCAGCACGTCGAGCGCATCGGCGAGTTCGAGCGCGTCGGCCGGCGGCCGGCGCATCCGGATCACCGGCGGCGCGAAGAAATCCTCGGGCCAGTCGTATGCGAAGGTCTGCACGTCCTGCGGCAGCGCGAGGCACACCGGGCCGCACTGCGCGGGATCGGTCATCACCTGGATCGCGCGCGGCAGCGCGACGAGCAACTGCTCGGGCGACGTGATCCGGTCGAAGTAGCGCGTGACCGGCCGGAAGCAGTCGTTCGCGCTGACGTCGCCCTGTTCGAAATCCTCGACCTGCTGCAGCACGGGGTCGGGCAGCCGCGACACGAACACGTCGCCGGGCAGCAGCAACAACGGCAGCCGGCCGACGTGCGCGAGCGCGGCCGACGTCAGCATGTTGGTCGCGCCGGGGCCGATGCTCGACGTCGCGGCCATCATCCGCTGGCGGAAATTCGCTTTCGCGAATGCGACGGCCGCGTTGGCCATCCCTTGCTCGTTGTGGGCGCGGAAGGTCGGCAGCCGGTCTTTTTCCGCGTGCAGCGCCTCGCCGAGCCCGGCCACGTTGCCGTGGCCGAAGATCGCGAACACGCCGCCGCAGTACGGCAGGATTTCGGTGCGGCCGTCGGGCTGGACGACTTCGGCGCGCAGGGCGGCCAGGTAGCGCACGAGCGCCTGGCTGACGGTCAGTCTCACGGTAGAGGTCATGTCGGTCGGTGAAGAGGAATGGGTCATCGCGGGCGTCGCGTCAGGCTGCGGCAGCGCGGGCGGCCGCGGCACGGCGGCCGAGCCACGCGTCGACCAGCTGCGCGAAATTGCCGGCGACTTCGTCGATCAGCGCCTGGTCGTCGATCCGGCCGGCGAACCAGTTCAGCGATGCATCGGCCCACAGCGTGCGCCCGACCATGAAGCCCTTGACGATCGGGTTGGTCGCCGAGCGGAAGCTGTCGACGAGGTATTGCAGCGGCTGGTTCAGCCCGAGGATCACGGCGCCCCGGCAGTGCGGGTCGCGCTCGGCGATCAGCGCGGCGAGCCGCGTCCAGCCGTCGGCGCTCAGCGGCGTGAGCTTCCACCATTCGGGCTTCACGCCGAGGTTGTAGAAGCGCGCGATCGTGCGCAGCACCGCATCGTCCTCGGTGCCGGCCGGCGTGACTGCGCGCGGCGGAATCATTTCCAGCAGCAGCTCGTTGCCGCTCGCGCGCGTGGCTTCCCACAGTTCCAGCACGCGCTGCTCCTGTTCGACGCGCAGGTCGACCTGGTCGTCCGGGTGATAGTGCACGAGGCACTTCACGACCTGTTCGGTCGGCCAGTGCGTGAGCGACGAGCCGACCGAGCGCGTTTCGTCGAAACGCAGCGGCCGCGAGCCCGGCAGTTCGACCGGGCGGCCGACCCACCAGCCGCGCCCGGTGGCCGACGCAAGCGCGTCGCTGCCGTAGCCGCCGCCGTCGATCAGCACGCCGACATGGCCTTCGATCTGGCGATCGCGCTCGACCTGTTCGACCGCGCGCACGAGCAGGCGCTTCAATGTCTTGATCCGCGCCTCGTCCGCGCCGGCCTGCACCGCGAGTTCGTAGAACTGGCTGCGATGGTCGAACGCCATCACGCACAGGTCGTCCCATTCGCGGCGCGGCACCGTCACGCGATGCAGGTGCGCGAGCGTGTGGTCGGCGTCGACCGCCGGATTGCGGCTGCCGTCGAACCAGTGTGCAAGCTCGGCCGGCGTCGGCATCGCGGCCGAGCACGCATGGCGCGACACGACGATCGCGCCGCACGCGTTCGCGATGCGCGTCGACTCGGCCCAGTCGCGGCCGCGCAGCAGCCCCGACAGCAGGCCCGACAGGAACGCGTCGCCCGCGCCGAGCACGTTGAGCACCTCGACGCGTTCGCCGAGATAGGTCGGTGCATCGTCGAGGCGGGCGGGAATGTCGCCCTCGATCACGCAGCAGCCGAGCGCGCCGCGCTTGACGACCAGCGTCGCGTTCGTGATGTTGCGCACCGCCTGCAACGAGCCGATCACGTCGTGCGGCACGCCGCCCGCGATCAGGAATTCCTCCTCGGTGCCGACCAGCAGGTCGAATTCGCCGAGCACCTGCTGCAGCTGCCGCGTCACCTGCGCGTCCGGCACGTAGCGGTTCTCGCCCGCGCCGCGCGCGGTCAGCCCCCACAGCACCGGCCGGTAGTCGATGTCGAGGATCCGCACGACACCGTGGCGGCGCGCATAACCGAGCGCGGTCAGCGACGCCTCGCGCGTGCCCGGCGTCGACAGGTGCGTGCCGGTGATCGCGAGCGCGCGGCAGCCGGCGATGAAGTCCTCGCGGATCTCGTCGGCGCGCACGGCCATGTCCGCGCAGTTCTCGCGCACGAACAGCAGCGGGAACGTGTCGCGATCCTTCAGCCCGAGCAGCACCAGCGCGGTGAGGCGTTCGCGGTCGGTCTGCAGCTGGCTCGTGTCGCAGCCTTCGCGCTCGAGCGTCTCGCGCAGGAAGCGGCCCATCTGCTCGTCGCCGACGCGCGAGATCATCGCGGTCTTCAGCCCGAGCCGGGCCACGCCGAACGCGACGTTGCCGGACGAGCCGCCCAGATACATCTGGAAACTGCGCGCGTCTTCCAGGCGGCTGCCGTACTGCTGCGCATAGAGATCCACGGCCACGCGGCCGAGGCAGGCGAGATCGATGGGGCGGTCACTCGGAAAGTTCAGCAGGCTCATATCACGTGTCACGCTCGCGGCCGGCGTTCGGCGATGCCGGCGGATTAGGGGACCGATCCTCGGGTAACGATCCGCAACGTGAACTCCACGACGCGGGACTGCCTGCCGCAAGGAATCGGGCTACGGAACGGAGTCTAGACTTTTTGGAAATCCATTTCCCTAGGTGAAATTACGTAGAAATAAATTTCCAAATTTTCGAGGAAGTGATCTACAGTTTCATCCGGATGCTTCAGTCCGTATCGGACCCGATCGGACTCGGCCCGGCGGCGCGCAACGCGCCGTCTTCCGCCCCCCGGAGATGAGGAGACAGATTGATCATGAAGACCAAGCTGATGGCCGTCGCGGCCGCCGCGATCCTGGCTGCGCCGCTCGCGCATGCCGAGAAGATCGGCGTGACGATGGCGTCGTTCGACGACACGTTCCTGACCATCCTGCGCAACAGCATTACCGACGCAGCGAAGAAGGACGGCGCGACGGTGCAGATCGAGGACGGCGGCAACGACGTCGGCAAGCAGTTGAGCCAGGTCCAGAACATGATCGCGCAGAAGGTCGACGCGATCATCGTGAACGCGGTCGATACCGACGCGACGCCGAAGATCACCAAGATGGTGACGGCCGCGAAGATCCCGCTCGTGTACGTGAACCGCAAGCCGGTCGATTTCGACAAGCTGCCGGCCGGCGTCGCGGTCGTCGCGTCCGACGAGAAGCAGTCGGGCACGCTGCAGGCGCGCCAGGTGTGCAAGCTGCTCGGCGGCAAGGGCGACCTCCTCGTGCTGATGGGCGAGCTGTCCAACGAATCGGCGCGCGCCCGCACCAAGGACATCGAGGACGTGATCGCGACGAAGGATTGCGCGGGCATGAAGATCGTCGACAAGCGCGAAGGCAAGTGGAGCCGCACGCAGGGCCAGGACATCACGATGAACTGGCTGAGCTCCGGCACGAAGTACGACGCGATCATCTCGAACAACGACGAGATGGCGATCGGCGCGATCAACGCGCTGAAGGCCGCGCGCAAGTGGACGCCGAAGACGATCGTCGCCGGCATCGACGCGACGCCGGACGGCCTCGCGTCGATGAAGAGCGGCGAGCTGAAGGTGTCGGTGTACCAGAACGCATCCGGGCAGGGGCAGCAGGCCGTCGCGGCCGCGCTCAAGCTCGCGAAGAAGCAGCCCGTCGACCGCTACGTGAACGTGCCGTTCGAGCTCGTGACGCCCGAGAACATGAACCAGTACGCGAAGCACTGACCGGTGATCCGTTGAATGGCGCGGGCCCGGCACGACCGGGTTCGCGCACGACTTGTCGAGGTACGTCCATGTTTACAGCCAGAGTCGCGCGCCCGATGGCCGGCGACGATGCGCCGGCCGCTTCGTCCGGCGCGGCCGGCTCGTCGGCCCCGCCGGCTTCTTCCGCGGCCGACTGCGTGCTCGAGGTGCGCGGCGTCGGCAAGTCCTTTCCCGGTGTCGTCGCGCTCGACGGCGTGCAGTTCCGCGTGCGTCGCGGCACCGTCCATGCGCTGATGGGCGAGAACGGCGCAGGCAAGTCGACGCTGATGAAGATCATCGCGGGCGTCTACACGCCCGACCAGGGCGAGATCCTGATCAACGGCGAGCCCGTCGTGCTGAACGGCCCGCTCGATGCGCTCGACCGCGGCATCGCGATGATCCACCAGGAACTCAACCTGATGCCGTACATGACGGTCGCGGAGAACATCTGGATCCGCCGCGAACCGACGAACCGCTTCGGCCTGATCGATCACGCCGCGCTGCGCCGCCAGACGGCCGCGCTGTTCGAACGGCTGTCGATCGACATCGATCCGGAAACCGACGTGCGCACGCTGACGGTCGCGAGCCGGCAGATGGTCGAGATCGCGAAGGCCGTGTCGTTCGATTCCGACGTGCTGATCATGGACGAGCCGACTTCCGCGCTGACCGACAAGGAAGTCACGCACCTGTTCCGGATCATTCGCCAGCTGCGCGAGCAGGGCAAGGGCATCGTCTACATCACGCACAAGATGAACGAGCTGTTCGAGATCGCCGACGAGTTCTCGGTGTTTCGCGACGGCAAGTACATCGGCACGCATGCGTCGAGCGACGTCACGCGCGACGACATCATCCGCATGATGGTCGGGCGCGAGATCACGCAGATGTTCCCGAAGGAGGAAGTGCCGATCGGCGACGTCGTGCTGTCGGTGAAGAACCTCGGCGTTGACGGCGTGTTCCGCGACGTGAGCTTCGAGTTGCGCGCGGGCGAGATCCTCGGTGTGGCCGGCCTCGTCGGCTCGGGGCGCTCGAACGTCGCGGAGGCGCTGTTCGGCGTCGTGCCGGCCACGGCGGGCGAGATCCGGATCGACGGCAAGCCGGTGCGCATCGCGACGCCCGCGCAGGCGATGAAGCACGGGATGGCCTTCCTCACCGAAGACCGCAAGGACACCGGCTGTTTCCTGAATCTCGACCTGCTCGCGAACATGGAAGCGGCGGTGCTCAGCAACCGCTACGTGAAGTTCAATTTCGTGCAGCAGGCGCAACTGAAGCGCGACTGCGAGGAAATGAGCCGGATGCTGCGCGTGAAGTCGCCCGGGCTGCACGAGGAGATCCAGAACCTGTCGGGCGGCAACCAGCAGAAGGTGCTGATCGGCCGGTGGCTGCTCACGCAGCCGCGCATCCTGATCCTCGACGAACCGACGCGCGGCATCGACGTCGGCGCGAAGGCCGAGATTCACCGGCTCGTCAGCGCGCTTGCCGGCAAGGGCGTCGCGGTGCTGATGATCTCGTCGGAAATGCCGGAAGTGCTGGGAATGAGCGATCGCGTGATGGTGATGCACGAAGGGCGCATGACCGGCATCGTCGATCGCAAGGACGCCGACCAGGTCCGCATCATGGATCTCGCGTCGCGCTGAGCCGAACCAAGATTGGAGACAAAGCAATGGGCAACCTGAACCCGGTCGCGGATGCGCAGACCATGACACTCAAGGCGCGGCACACGAAGTGGCCGCCCGAACTGAGCATCTTCCTCGTGCTCGTCGGCATCAGCCTGTTCTTCGAGATCGTCGGCTGGATCGTCGTCGGCCAGAGCTTCCTGTTCAACGCCGAACGGCTCGAGATCATCGTGCTGCAGATGGCCGTGATCGGCATCATCGCGGTCGGCGTGAACCTCGTGATCATCACCAGCGGGATCGACCTGTCGTCGGGCTCGGTCGTGGCCGCCGCGGCGGTCGTCTCGGCGAGTCTCGCGCAGGTGTCCGACTTCCCGCGTGCGGTGTTTCCGCACCTGACCGACCTGCCGATCATCTGGCCCGTGCTGGCCGGCGTGTGCGTCGGGCTGCTGGTCGGCCTGCTGAACGGCTCGCTGATCGCGCTGACGGGCATCCCGCCGTTCATCGCGACGCTCGGCACGATGGTGGCCGCGCGCGGCTTCGCGAAGTGGTTCACCAACGGGATGCCGGTATCGATGCTGACCGACCCGTTCGCGGCCATCGGTGCAGGCGCCAATCCGGTGATCATCTTCCTCGTGATCGCTGCGATCTTCCACGTCGTGCTGCGCTACACGCGCTTCGGCAAGTACACGTATGCGATCGGCGCGAACCGTCACGCGGCCGTCGTGTCGGGCATCAACGTCACGCGCCACCTGATCTTCGTCTACGCGATCGCGGGCCTCCTGAGCGGGATCGCCGGCACCGTGACGGCCGCGCGAGCGATCTCGGGCCAGTCGGGCATGGGCGTGATGTACGAGCTCGATGCGATCGCGGCCGTCGTGATCGGCGGCACGTCGCTGTCGGGCGGCCTCGGCCGCGTGACGGGCACCGTGATCGGCGTGCTGATCCTCGGCGTGATGACGTCCGGCTTCACGTTCATCCGCATCGACGCGTATTACCAGGAGATGGTCAAGGGCGCGATCATCGTCGCGGCCGTGATCGCCGACCAGTACCGCAACAAGAAGAAGCGCCGCTGACCCTTCGTGCATCGCCGGGCGAGGGCGGCACGTGCCGCCGCCTTCGTCCGGAATCCGCCACCGTCGAGGACATTCGATGAAGATCGCGCTGGACCCCTACATGATTCGCCACCTGCCGCTCGACCGCCTGCCGCACGCGGTGGCCGAGCTCGGCTACGACCAGATCGAGCTGTCGCCGCGCAGCGACTTTCTCGACTGGTGGGTGATGCCGCGCGCGACGCGCGAGCGGATGGCCGCGTTCCGGCAGGCGATGCGCGCGAGCGGCGTCGGCCTCGCGTCGCTGCAGCCGATGTACCGCTGGGCGAGCCCGTTCGAGGACGAGCGGCAATGGGCGGTGCGCTGCTGGAAGAAGGCGATCGAGGTGGCGGTCGAGATGGAGTGCGCGCTGATGGTGTCGGAGTTCGGGCGCGGCGCGTCGCCCGAGCGCTCGGTCGGCGAACGGCCGGGCGCGAACCCGAAGGAACTGTGCGAAGCCGCGTGGTTCCGGTCGATGGACGAGCTGCTGCCGATCCTCGAGCGCGAACGCATCGTGCTGTCGGTCGAGCCGCATCCGGAGGACTGGATCGAGCAGCTGCAACCCGCGATCGACATCGTCACGAATCTCGGCTCGCCGTCGCTGAAGCTGTCGTATATCGCGCCGCACACGTTCTACTACGGCGACGACATGGCCGCGATGATCGCGCAGGCCGCGCCGATCCTCGCGCACGTGCGCGTGGCCGACACCTTCGACCACCGCAAGAGCAGCCAGCTGCGCTACATCGTGAACCCGCCGGGTTCGAACCAGATCCGCGTGCACCAGCATCTCGACATCGGGCAGGGCGAGATCGACTGGGACGCGTTCTTCCGTGCGCTCGGCGCGGCAGGCTTCGACGGCGTGATGTCGTCGTGCGTGTTCGCGTGGGAGGACCGCGCGGAAGCGTCGTCGCGCTACATGCGCGACGCGATCCAGCGCTACGTCGATCGTCATTTCGATCGCACGACGCGCTGAAGAATGGCTGACCGGTGCGGCGCGTGCCGCATCGCCAATGAACGACTGGAGACTTTGAGATGACCTTGCAAATCGGCGTGATCGGCTGCGGTGCGATCGGCCAGGACCATATTCGCAGACTGACCCGCACGTTGTCCGGCGCGCGGGTCGTGGCCGTCAACGACATCGATCCGCAGCAGGCGCGCGACGCGGTGACGAAGTACGGGCTCGACGCCGAGATCTATGGCGACGGCCACGAGGTGGTCGCGGCGGCCGACGTGCAGGCCGTGCTCGTCACGTCGTGGGGGCCGACGCACGAAGCGTTCGTGCTCGACGCGATCGCGCACGGCAAGCCCGTGTTCTGCGAGAAGCCGCTCGCCGTCACGGCCGAAGGCTGCATGCGGATCGTCGAAGCCGAAGTCGCGCACGGCAAGCGGCTCGTGCAGGTCGGCTTCATGCGCCCGTACGACGAAGGCTATCGCGCGCTGAAGCGCGTGATCGACAGCGGCGAGATCGGCGCGCCGCTGATGCTGCATTGCGCGCACCGCAACCAGTCGGTCGGCGAGCGCTACACGACCGACATGGCGATCACCGACACGCTGATCCACGAGCTTGACGTGCTGCGCTGGCTGCTCGGCGAGGACTACGTGAGCACGCAGGTCGTCTATCCGAAGAAGACGCGCCATGCGTCCTCGCATCTCGCCGATCCGCAGATCGTGCTGCTCGAAACCGCGAGCGGCGTGCGCATCGACGTCGAGATCTTCGTGAACTGCCAGTACGGCTATGACATCCAGTGCGAGGTGGTCGGCGAGCAGGGCATCGCGAAGCTGCCCGATCCGCCGGCCGTGGGGCTCAAGCATGCGGCGCGGCAGTCGGTCGAGATCATGACCGACTGGAAGGAACGCTTCATCGCGTCGTACGACGTCGAGCTGCAGGCGTTCATCGACGGCGTGCGGGCGCACGCGCTCACCGGGCCGTCGGCCTGGGACGGCTATGCGGCGGCGGTCGCGGCCGACGCCTGCGTGCGTGCGCAGAAGAGCGGCGCGGTCGAGCCGATCGCGATGGCCGAACGTCCCGCGTTCTATCGCGGCTGAACCCTGCGCATTCCTGCCGGATCGACCGACATGACGATGAAGATTGGCTGTGCGCCCTGCTGCTGGGGCGTCGACGATGTAAGGAATCCACATCTGCCGCCGTGGCGGCACGTGCTCGCCGAGGCCGCGCAGGCCGGCTACTCGGGCATCGAGCTCGGGCCGTACGGCTACATCCCGCTCGAACTCGACGTGGTGAGCGCGGAGCTCGAGCGGCAGCGCCTGAGCATCACCGCCGGCACGATCTTCGACGATCTCGTGTCGCCGGAGAACCTGCCGAACCTGTTGCGCCAGACGCGCGAGATCTGCGCGCTGATCACGCGGCTGCCGAAGCTGCCGACGCAGGACGGCCAGCGCTACGCGGCGCCGTACCTCGTCGTGATGGACTGGGGCCACGAGGAACGCGACTACGCGGCCGGTCACGGCGATCGCGCGCCGCGGCTGTCGGACGAAAGCTGGGCGGCGATGGTCGGGCACATCCGGCAGATCGCGACGATCGCGCGCGACGAATTCGGCGTGCGCACGGTGATCCATCCGCATGCGGGCGGCTACCTCGAGTTCGCGGACGAGATCGACCGGATCGTCGCCGACATTCCGGCCGACACGGCCGGCCTCTGTCTCGACACGGGCCACCTGTACTACTCGGGCATGGACCCGGAGGCGTGGCTGCGCCGCCACGCGGCGCGCCTCGACTACGTGCATTTCAAGGACATCGACGCGGCCGTGTACGACGCGGTGATGGGCGAGCACATCGCGTTCTTCGCGGCTTGCGCGCGCGGCGTGATGTGCCCGATCGGCAAGGGCGTGCTCGACTACCGGTCGATCAAGCAGGCGCTCGACGAGATCGGCTACGCCGGCTACATCACGATCGAGCAGGAGCGCGACCCGCGCAATGCCGGCACGAGCCTGCGCGACGTCGCCGCGAGCCGCGCGTTTCTCGCGTCGGCCGGTTTCGCATGATCCACCGCGCCACGCACACCCTGAACACGGACCAGGAACACCATCATCATGATTGACGGACAGATTCTGCTTGGACATTCGATTCGCTGGGGCATGGTCGGCGGCGGGCTCGGCAGTCAGATCGGCTATAGCCACCGGTCGGCCGCGCTGCGCGACGGCAGTTTCCAGCTGGTTGCGGGCGCATTCGACATCGACCCCGAACGCGGCCGCCAGTTCGGCGTGAAGCTCGGCGTCGCCGCGGAGCGTTGCTATCCCGACTACGCGACGATGTTCGATGCCGAGGCGCGCCGCCCGGACGGCATTCGCGCGGTGTCGATCGCGACGCCGAACAACACGCACTTCGAGATCTGCCGCGCCGCGCTGAACGCGGGGCTGCACGTGGTCTGCGAGAAGCCGCTGTGCTTCACGACGGAAGAGGCCGAGGCACTGCAGCGGCTGTCGGTCGAGAAGAACCTGATTGTCGGTGTCGCGTACGGTTATTCCGGACACCAGATGATCGAGCAGGCGCGCGAAATGATCGCGCGCGGCGATCTCGGCGAGATCCGCATCGTGCAGATGCAGTTCGCGCACGGGTTCCACAGCGAGGGTGTCGAGGCCGCGAGCGCGGCCGCGCGCTGGCGCGTCGACCCGAAGTTCGCGGGCCCGAGTTACGTGCTCGGCGACATCGGCACGCATCCGCTGTACATCTCCGAAGTGATGGCGCCGGAACTGAAGATCCGGCGGCTGATGTGTTCGCGGCAGAGCTTCGTGAAGAGCCGCGCGCCGCTGGAAGACAACGCGTTCACGATCATGGAATACGACACGGGTGCGGTCGGCTACGTGTGGTCGAGCGCGGTGAACGCGGGCTCGATGCACAGCCAGAAGGTGCGCGTGATCGGCTCGAAGGCGAGCGTCGAGTGGTGGGACGAGCATCCGAACCAGTTGCGCTACGAAGTGCAGGGGCAACCCGCGCAGGTGCTCGATCGCGGGATGGGTTATCTGCATCCGCATGCATTGCGCGAGGATCGCATCGGCGCCGGGCATCCGGAAGGGCTGTTCGAGGCCTGGTCGAATCTCTATGCGCGCTTCGCGTTCGCGATGGATGCGGCCGATCGCGGCGATGCCGAGGCATTGAAGCGCATTCACTTTCCGGACGTCCACGCGGGCGTGGAAGGCGTGCGCTGGGTCGAGAACTGCGTGCGCTCCGCCGATGCGGGCGGCGTGTGGGTCGACTATCGCTGAACCGCGCGCGACGGGCCGGCTGCGGCGCGCTGCGCGCCCGTCGTGCAAGGCTTCGCACCGACGGCCGGCCTTGGTAGACACCCTAATCTTTACGACGCCGCGAGAGCGTTGGACAATCGCTTCCAGTATCGCCGAGGAGCGTAGGCAAGTGATGATCGAGCGCGTGGGAGCGAGCACGCGGCGCGGGCCGCGCCGCAAACGTGATTAAATTCGCCCTTCATGCATGTATCCAGTCGAGTCCCGGGCCGCGCCCGCCAGTATCGCGCGCACATCGGGGCCGTCAACTTCGCGCTATCCGATGAGTTCATCCGAGAAACCTCCCGCTACCGTCGAGCAGTTCCTGCAGCATCTGACGCAGGAGTACGACGGCCTCAGCAATCGCCTGAAGGTGATTGCGCGCCACGTGGAAACGCATCGGGACCAGCTTGGCCTGGAAGGCATCCAGTCGCTCGCGGAGGCGTGCGGCGTCCAGCCGTCGGCCGTCGTGCGCTTCGCGAAGCATTTCGGCTTCTCCGGCTTCTCCGAGATGCAGAAGCTGTTCCGCGAGGGGCTCGCCCAGCAGATCACGCCGGGGCGCGCGTACAACCTGCGGCTGCGCGACGTGATCGAATCGGGCTCGTCGAGCCTGCAGCCCGAGCAGATCGCCGACGAATTCATCAAGGGCAGCATCGCCGGGATGCAGCAGCTGCGGCAGACGCTCGATTCGCAGGCGCTCGCGCAGGCCGTCGACCTGCTCGCCGACACGCAGGCGATCTGGATCGCGGGCTCGCGGCGCGCGTTTCCGATTGCCGTGTACCTCGACTACGCGCTACAGCACACCGACAAGCGCATCGGCCTGTTCAGCGCGCTCGGCAGCATGCATCTCGGGCAGATCCGCTCGGTGCGCGAGGGCGACGTGATGATCGTCATCTCGTTCATGCCGTATGCGGAGGAAACCGTGCAGGTCGCGCAGCAGGCCGTGCAGCGCGGTGCGCGGCTGATCGCGATCACCGACAGCCGGATGAGCCCGCTGGCGCGGGAGGCCGAGGTGACGCTGATGGTGCAGGACAGCGCGACATTCGGCTTCCGCGCGCTGACGGCCACGATGGGCCTCGCGCAGAGCTTGTTCGTCGCGCTCGCGTACCGGCTCGAACTGTCGTACCTGCCGACCGCCGACGGCGCGCACGGCACACAGGCCGGCTGACGCATCCAGCCGGCGCACCGCCCGCGTGACAAATCGGCGGGCGGCGTGCCGTAGGGTCGTTACTTCGCGGTCGGCATCGCGAATTCGGCACCCTTGCCGATGCTCGACGACCAGCGCTGCATCACCGACTTCTGGCGCGTGTAGAAGCGCACGCCTTCCTCGCCGTACGCGTGCATGTCGCCGAACAGGCTCTTCTTCCAGCCGCCGAAGCCATGCCACGCCATCGGCACCGGAATCGGCACGTTGATGCCGACCATCCCGACCTGGATGCGCCGTGCGAACTCGCGCGCGATTCCGCCGTCGCTCGTGAAGCACGACACGCCGTTGCCGAATTCGTGCGCGTTGATCAGGTCGACCGCTTCGCCGAAATCCTTCACGCGCACGCAGCCGAGCACGGGCCCGAAGATTTCTTCCTTGTAGATGCGCATGTCGGGCGTCACGTGGTCGAACAGCGTGCCGCCGGTGAAGAAGCCGGCCTCGCGGCCCGGTACGCGCAGCCCGCGGCCGTCGACCACCAGTTGCGCGCCTTCGTTCACGCCTTGCTCGATATAGCCTTCGATGCGCTTCAGTGCATCGCCGGTGACGATCGGGCCCATCTCGACTTCCGGCGACATGCCGTCGCCGATCACCAGCTTGCGCGCGCGCTCGGCCACCAGCGGCACGATCTTGTCCGCGACGTCGCCAACCAGCACCGCGACGCTGATCGCCATGCAGCGCTCGCCGGCCGAGCCGTACGCGGCGCCGATCAGCGCATCGACGGCCTGCTCGAGGTTCGCGTCGGGCATCACGACGAGGTGGTTCTTCGCACCGCCGAGCGCCTGTACGCGCTTGCCCGACTGCACGGCGCGCTGCTGCACGTAGGCCGCGATCGGCGTCGAGCCGACGAAGCTGACGGCCTGCACGTCGGGGTGGTCGAGCAGCGCGTCGACCGCGCCCTTGTCGCCCTGCACGACGTTGAACACGCCGGCGGGGAGGCCGGCCTGCGTGAGCAGGTCGGCGATGAACAGCGCCGCTGACGGATCGCGCTCGCTCGGCTTGAGCACGAACGTGTTGCCCGTCGCGATCGCGACCGGGAACATCCAGCACGGCACCATGCACGGGAAGTTGAACGGCGTGATGCCCGCGACGACGCCGAGCGGCTGACGCATCGTCCAGTTGTCGATGCCGGTGCTGACCTGGTCGGTGAAGTCGCCCTTCAGGAGCTGCGGCACGCCGCAGGCGAATTCGACGATGTCGATGCCGCGGGCGACTTCGCCCTGCGCGTCGGAGAACACCTTGCCGTGCTCGGCCGTGATGATCGCCGCGAGTGCGTCGCGGTGCTCGTTCATCAGTTGCAGGAAGCGGTGCATCACGCGCGCGCGGCGGATCGGCGGCGTCGCGGCCCAGGCCGGGAACGCGGCGTGGGCCGACGCGACGGCCTGCTGCACTTCGCTGTCGTCGGCGAGCGCCACGCGGCGCACCGCGCGGCCGAGCGCCGGGTTGAGGACGTCCTGGAAGCGGCCGCTGCGGCCGGCGACGGGCGCGCCGTCGACATAGTGGCCGACGTCGGCGTCGGAGGTGTACGCGGGAACCGGATTCATCGTGTCTCCTGGGGATCGGGTGGGGTGGACAGCACCAAGTCTAGGCAAACGGGCAGGGCGGGAGAAGGCCGCGCAGCTTGATTCACTGTTCAGAATTCTGAATAATCACTGGATGAATCAGCAAAATGTCCAGGCGCTCTGGCCGCATATCCATTCGCTGACGGTGCTGGCCGCAGCCGGCAGTTTCACGGCTGCCGCGCAGCGGCTCGGCATCAGCAAGGCCGCGATGAGCCAGCGCATCGCCGATCTCGAAAAGGCCGCCGGCGTGCCGCTCGTGCGACGGACGACGCGCAGCGTGCGGCTCACCGACGCGGGCCAGACGCTCGTCGACAGCACGCGCGACGCGTTCGAGTCGATCGGGCAGCACTTCGCGCGCGTGAAGGACCTGGCCGGGGAGCCGCGCGGCCTGCTGCGCGTGACGGTGCCGGTCGCGCTCGGGCGCCAGCAGGTCGTGCCGCACCTGCCCGATTTCCTGCGCCAGCATCCGGGCGTGCAGATCGAGCTCGACCTGTCGGACCGGCTGCATTCGCTGACACAGGAGGGCTTCGATCTCGCGATCCGCCATACGACTACCGCGCCGCAGACTCACGTCGCGTGGAAGCTGTGCGACACGCGCTCGCTGCTCGTCGCGAGCCGCGACTATCTCGACGCGCGCGGCGCGCCGCGGCACCCGAGCGAACTCGTCGAGCACAGCTGCCTGTGCTACCTGCGCGACAACGAACCGGCCGCGTGGAGCTTCGAGCCGGACGGCCGGCGGCGCGAGCGGGTGAGCGTGCCGGTGCGCGGCAGCTTCGCGGCAAACAACAGCGAGGCGATGCGCGAGGCCGCGCTCGGCGGGCTCGGCATCGCGCTGCTGCCGGATTTCAGCGCGCAGCGCGATCTCGACGCCGGCCGGCTCGTCGCGCTGCTCGACGGCTGGCGGCCGTCGGGCGCGTTCGGCGACCACATCTTCGCGATCCGCCCGTACAGCCCGGTCGTGCCGAGCGCGGTGCGTGCGCTCGTGCGGCACCTGCGCGAGCGGCTCGCGGGCGGCTTCTCGGGCACCTGAGCCCGGTGTCCGCGGGCGTCGGGCCGCTGGCGGACCGGGCAGGCACGGCGGCGCTGCGGTAAAATCACCGCTTCTTTCCGCGCCTTGAATGGCGCGTCATTCGAAGGTCGACAGCCGATGCAGATTCACAAGGAAGTGGACGCGCGCGGGCTCAATTGCCCGTTGCCGATCCTGCGAGCCAAGAAAGCGCTCGCCGATATGGAAAGCGGGCAAATCCTCAAGGTGCTCGCGACCGATCCGGGCTCGCAGCGCGATTTCGCCGCGTTCGCGAAGCAGACGGGCAACGAGATCGTCGAATCGACGACGCAGGACAAGACCTTCGTGTTCCTGATGCGCCGCCGCTGACGGCTCGCATCACGGCGCCGGCAGCGCCTGGCGCCGGCCACACTTTTCTGACAATTCTTAAACCTCGCTTCGTGATCGGCTGCGTATACTGACCCGGCCGGTCGTCCGCTCCCAGCGGATGCGCCGGCCACGGTACGTCGTACGGCGGGCACGGGGGCCATGCCTGACGCTACCGTCGTACAACGGGGAGAGGACATGTCCTTCAGACCAGGGACCATTCGAAGTCCGTCCGGAGCGGAACGCAGCGTATCGGGACTGAGCCGTATCGAGCTCGACCCGCAACAGGATCGCCACGCGCGTGCCGCGCTGGAGGCCTACGCGGATTCGGCCGCGGCCGAGATGCCGTGGCTGGCCGAGTGGCTCGACGAACGGCTGCGCGATGCCGCGCAGGACGACGGCTCGGGCCTGACCTACTGCGGTGCGACGATCGAGCGCGTGTTCGATCTGGCGCAGGCGTGGGCGGCGAGCCAGCCGGACTACGCGGCCACCGCGTGGGAGCGCGTGCGCGGCCAGCTGCAGCGGATGCTGGTACAACCGGCGCGTCCGGAGCCGCTGTCGCGGCGTGTGCCGGCCGACGATGTTGCCGAGCCGGTGGCGGGCATCACGGGCGCCGATTAGGCGCTCGATTGCGCGGCAGGAAGGATTATTCGAAGAAAAGACGGTAGTCCGCGCAATTTATTGGCGAATTTCATACTACTATGATGAAATCGCCGGTTCGTCCGTGCCCCGTTTTTGAGATATTTAGCCGGGGTCGCCGGTTTGCGCAGGTGGCGCGAGCGGCGAACGACGGCTCGCCGGCCGGTATCCGGAAGCCGCGCGCGTGCTGCGCGGCCGGGTGGGGGCGGGGAGCTGAACAGGACGAATCGATTTCGATTTGCGGGGTGCTATGAGAATTGCTGTACTGGATGACGATCCGGCCCAGACGGATTTCGTCAGTCAAACGCTGACGGCCGTTGGCCATACGTGCTATGCGTTCAAGGAAGGCAAGGCCCTGAAGAAGCGTCTGCAGCGCGAGACGTTCGATCTGCTGGTGCTTGACTGGAACGTGCCCGACATGTCCGGCGAGGAAGTGTTGAAGTGGGTGCGTGCCAATCAGACCGAGCACAGCCTGCCGATCATCTTCATGACGAGCCGCGACGACGAGGCGGGGATCACGCAGATCCTCAACGCCGGCGCCGACGATTACGTGGTCAAGCCCGTGTCGGGCCCGATCCTGCGCGCGCGCATCGGCTCGCTGCTGCGCCGCGCGTATCCGGTCAATGCCGAGGCCACCGTTCGCGAATTCGATCAATTCCGTTTCGACGTGAACCTGAAGCAGGCTTACGTCGGCGACAAGGCCGTGAGCCTCACGCAGAAGGAATTCGAACTCGCGCTGCTGCTGTTCCAGCACCTCGACCGGCCGCTGTCGCGCGCGCACATTCTCGATCTCGTGTGGAAGCAGGCGACCGACATCCCGTCGCGCACGATGGATACGCACATCTCGATGCTGCGCACCAAGCTCGGCCTGCGGCCCGAAAACGGCTATCGCCTCGCGCCGATCTACGGCTACGGCTACCGGCTCGAGCGGGTCGGCCAGGGAGAACCGGAGTGACCACGGGAATCACGCAGCGCACGGCGAACCTGCGCACGGTCGCGCTGCGCGCAGCCTGCGCGGTCGCGTTTGCGTTCGCCGCGCAGCATGCGGCTGCCCAGCCGCCCGCGGCGGCGGGCAAGATGGTCGTCTACCGCACGCAGGCGGGCGACACGCTGTACGACGTCGCCGCGCGCTACCTGCAGGGCGCGGACGACTGGCAACTGCTTCAGCAGATCAACGGCGTGCCCGCACCGAAACACCTGCAGCCCGGCATTGCGTTGAAGCTGCCGGTGGCGCGTCTGCGCAAGGAAAAGCTGACCGCGCGCGTCATTGCGGTGCAGGGCACGGCCGAACGCGCGTCCGGCGACGCCTTTGTGCCGCTCGCGAACGATGCGACGCTCGCCGAGGGCGACCGCGTGCGCACGGGCCCGAACGGCTTCGTGACGCTCGAGCTCGCCGACGGCACGCACATGAGCCTGCCGCCCGACAGCCAGCTCGACCTGAAGGCGCTGCGCCGCACGGTGCTGACCGGCACGCTCGATCGTGAGTTCGAACTCACGCGCGGCTCGGTCGACAGCGAAGTCACCCATCTGAAGAAACGCGACGATCGCTTCCAGATCCGTTCGCCGTCGGTCGTGGCCGGCGTGCGCGGCACGCACTTTCGCGTGAATTACGACGCGGCCGGCAATGCGTCGACGCGCGTCGAAGTGCTCGACGGCACCGTCGGCGTCGCGGGCGATCGCCAGCCGGCCGGCCCGACGCTCGTGCATGCGAATTTCGGTAGCGTCGCGACATCGTCGGGCGCGGTCGGCGCGCCTGTCGAACTGCTGCCCGCACCGGCGCTCGCGCATCCCGACAAGGTGCAGGACGAACCGGACGTCGTGTTCGACGTCGCAGCGCTCGCCGACGCGCATGCGTACCGTGTGCAGCTCGCGCACGACGCGGGGCTGCTCGACCTGTTCCGCGAAACGCGCACCGATTCGCCGCGCGCGGTGTTCCACGACGTACCGAACGGGAACTACTTCGTGCGGGTCGCCGCGATCGATGCGAACGGTCTCGAGGGCCGGCCGCGCACGTATGCGTTCGAACGCCGCGTGATGGGGCTCGACGCGAGCGCGTCGCCCGGTGCGGGCGGCTACGAGTTCCGCTGGTCGCCGAACGGTTCGGGCAAGGATGCGCGTTACCGGTTCGTGCTGTCGCGCTCGAAGGACCTGAGCGCGCCGGTCGTCGACCAGGTCGGCCTGCATGCGCGCCAGATCTCCGTCGCGCACCTGCCGCCGGGCGATTATTTCTGGGCCGTGACCGTCGAGGAGTTCGAAGGCGGCAAGTTCTACGAGAAGACCAGTCCGGTCAGCGCGTTCACGCTGTCGCGCTGATTCGCGGCGCATGAAACCCGACTCCGTTTCTCCACGGCGGCACCTCGGCCGCCGCTTCCTGATCGAATGGATCGCGATCGGCTGCCTCGGGGTCGCCGTGATCCTCGCGTGCGCGGTCGGCCGCCTGTCGGCGAGCGTCGACGGCCTGGTCTACGACCGGCTGCTGATGCTGCGCAGCCTGCCGCTGTCGCCCGACGTCGTCGTCGTCGACATCGACAACCAGAGCGTGTCCGCGCTCGGCCGCTGGCCGTGGCCGCGCGACGTGCATGCGCGGCTGCTCGACACGCTGGCGCGTGCGCAGCCGGCCGCCGTCGTCTACGACGTGCTGTTTACCGAACCGTCTTCGGAAGATCGCGCATTCGCCGACGCGATGAGCCACGTGCCGACCTTCCTGCCCGTGCTGCTGAGCCCCGAGCAGGCGGACGGCACGCGCGTGGTCGATCCGCCGGTGGCCGCGCTCGCGGCGCGCGCGGTCGGGCTCGGCCACATCAACCTCGAAGTCGACCGCGACGGCATCGTCCGCAGCGTGGCGCTGTACGAAAGCGACGGCCGCGTGCGCTGGCCGCAACTGATGGTGCCCGTGTATCGCGCGATCCAGGGCGGCCAGCTGCATCCGGTCGGCGGCGCACCGGGCGCGAACGCGCACGACCTGTCGCGCGACGCGACTGGCGAGGGCCGCTACCTGATCCCGTTCAGCCGCAACACGCCCGCGTATCCGACGCTGTCATTCGACGACGTGCTCGAAGGGCGCGTGAAGCCCGACGCGCTGCGCGGCAAGATCGTCGTCGTCGGCGTGACGGCGTCGGGGCTGTACGACCGCTTCGCCACACCCGTATCCGGCGAGTTCGGGCCGCTCGCCGGCGTCTATATCCATGCGAACGTGCTCGACATGCTGGCGACCGGCAGCGCGATCTCGCCCGCGTCGCGCGCCGGGCTGTTCGCCGCGTCGCTGCTGCCGCTCGCCGCGTTGCTGGGCGGTTTCCTGATGCTGTCGCCGTGGCGCGCGCTGCTGCTGACGCTGAGCCTTGCCGCGCTGTCGGTCATCGCGAGCATGGCGCTGCTGTTCGAGGCGCGCATCTGGCTGTCGCCGGCGCCCGCGATCTTCGGGCTGGTCGCGGTCTACCCGATCTGGAACTGGCGACGCCTGGAAATGACGATGTCGTACCTGCGCCGCGAGCTGCAGCGGCTCGCCGACGAGCCGCACCTGCTGCCCGAGGCGCCGCGCACGCGCAGCGTCGGCGGCGACGTGCTCGAACGGCAGATGGCGCTGATGGCGCAGGCCGCGCAGCGCGTGCAGGACATGAAGCGCTTCGTGTGGGACAGCCTCGACAGCATGCCCGAGCCGATCTTCGTGACCGACCTGGCCGGCACCGTGCTGATCGCGAACCATGCGGCCAAGCGCTACGGGTCACGCCTCGCGCTGCCGCTGCCGGAAGGGCGGCCGCTGCGCACCGCGCTCGGCGAGCTGACGTTCATGAAGACCGTCGACGGCAACGCCGAACACGAGGTGGCAATCCGCGAGCACTGGCCGGCCGTGCTCGACCCGACGCTCGAGGCCGAACACGACGCGATGGCGCGCGGCATCGAGGTGCGCGATCGCGACGGGCTCGACCATCTGCTACGCTACGCGGCTTGTACGAACGCGCAGGGCCGCGTGACGGGCTGGATCGCCGGCCTCGTCGACGTGACCGAACTGCACGCGGCCGAGCGGCAGCGCGAGGAAGCGCTGCACCTGCTGTCGCACGACATGCGTTCGCCGCAGTCGTCGATTCTCGCGCTCGTCGAAATCGAGCGCGATCGCGCCGACACCGACGCGATGCGCGGGCTGCTCGCGCGGATCGAGCGCTATGCGCACCGCGCGCTGTCGCTGGCCGACGAGTTCGTGCAGCTGGCGCGCGCGGAGTCGCAGGTGTACCAGCTGGAAGCGACGAGCCTCGTCGACGTGCTGATCGATGCGAGCGACGAGGTATGGCCGCAGGCGCAGGCGAAGCACATCCGCGTCGACACCGACGTCGGCACCGACATGTGCTGGGTGCGCGCGGACCGCTCGCTGATCACGCGCGCGTTCGTGAACCTGCTGAACAATGCAGTCAAATACAGTCCGTCCGATACGGTGATCACGTGTACGCTGGCGGTCGAGCACGCGTCGAAGCGGATGTTCTGTACGATTCGCGATCAGGGATACGGCATTGCGCCGGAAGATCAGCGGCATCTGTTCGAGCGTTTCAAGCGGTTCCATGCCGGCGAGCGGCCCGAGATCTCGGGCTCCGGGCTCGGCATGGCATTCGTGAAGACGGTCGTCACGCGCCATGGGGGCAGCGTGTCGGTCGACAGCGAGGTGGGTGTCGGCACCGCGGTGACGGTGTCGTTGCCCGCGATCGACGAGCCGTCCGCCTGACAGGGCCGGGCGTGACGGCAGGCATTTGGGGAAAGCCATGAGAAAGGAATGGGCAGCGACCGCGCTGGCGGCGTCGCTGTTGACGGGTTGCGCCGGCGTGACGAGCGGCGTGAGTGCGGTCGGGCAGCCGAACGCGTTCGCATCCGATGCGCACGGCTACGATTTCGTGCGGACGGCCACGCAGGCCAATGATGCCGAATACCGGCAGATCGAGACGCTCGTGCGCGACGAACTCGCGCACCGCGGCTTCGATGCGAAGCCGCTCGCGGCCGCGCGCTACCGGCTGTCGATCGCGTATGCGACGCAGCCGGCTTCGGTCGCGGCGATCGCCGACGGATGCGGTGCCGCGAGCAGTGCATGCGTGACGGTCGACGGGCCGGCGCCGTTCGCGCTGCCGTTCATGGGCCGCGTGTATCGCCATGTGCTGACGCTGCGTTTCGTCGACGCGAAATCGGGTGCCGACGTCTACCGCGTATCGGCCGCGCTGCGCGATCGCGATCCCGGCACGCAGCAGGCCGCGCCGGCACTCGTGAAGAGCGCGCTGGCGAAGGTGCCGTTCGGCGACGGCGGGGGCTGGCTCGTCAAGACGAAAAAAGACGACGCGGGCGGGATGCCGGGCGTCGTCTCGGTGAAGCCGGCCGAAGCGCGCTGAGCGTCGGCCGGTGAGGTGAGGGCGGGCTCGCCGGAGTGAGCCCTGGTGCCCTTGCCGCGTTCAGTCGGTGGGGTGTGCGCCGTCGCGCGCGCGCAGGTACGCGTCGAATTCCGCGCCGACTTCCGCGTGGCGCAGCGCGAATTCGACCGTCGCCTTCAGGTAGCCGAGCTTGCTGCCGCAATCGTAGCGCGTGCCCTGGTACTTGTAGGCCAGCACTTGCTCATCGGCGAGCAGTGCCTGGATCGCGTCGGTGAGCTGCAATTCGCCGCCCGCGCCGGGCTTCAGCGCACGCAGGTGCTCGAAGATCCGCGGCTTCAGGATGTAGCGGCCGACCACGCCGAGGTTCGACGGCGCGACTTCCGGCGCCGGCTTTTCGACGATCGCCGACATCTTGACGATCGACTCTTCCCACTCCTTGCCGTCGACGATCCCGTACGACTTCGTCTCCGACGGCGGGATCTCTTCGACGCCGATCACCGAGCTGTGATAGTGGTCGAACACGTCGACCATCTGCTTCATCACGGGCGGGTTGCCGTCGAGCAGGTCGTCGGCGAGGATCACCGCGAAAGGGTTGTCGGCCACGAGCTTTTCCGCGCACAGCACCGCATGACCGAGGCCGAGCGCTTCCGGCTGGCGCACGTAGAAGCAGTCGACATGGCTCGGCTTGATGCTGCGCACGAGCTCGAGCAGCTTTTCCTTGCCGCGCGCCTCGAGTTCGGCCTCGATCTCGTACGACTTGTCGAAGTGATCCTCGATCGCGCGCTTGCTGCGCCCGGTGACGAAGATCATCTCGGTAATGCCGGCGGCGATCGCTTCCTCGACCGCGTACTGGATCAGCGGCTTGTCGACGACCGGCAGCATTTCCTTCGGGCTCGCCTTCGTTGCCGGGAGGAACCGCGTGCCGAGACCGGCCACGGGGAACACCGCCTTGGTAACTTTCAACATGATCGAACCTTTATTCCTGTAATCGACTTGTCAGATGGTCTATGTTCACGTCCCCATTATAGTGAACGCAAACGACCTTACCCTTTGTTACGCAGGCAACCGATCGAGCTGCGCGCGCAGTTTCTCGAGCGTGCTCTGGAATTCCGCGACGCGCTTCTGCTCCTGTTCGACCACGGCCGGCGGCGCTTTCGCGACGAATGCCTCGTTGCCGAGCTTTGCATTGCACTTCGTGATCTCGCCCGTCAGGCGCGTGATTTCCTTCGACAGGCGCTCGCGTTCGGCCGCGACGTCGATCTCGACCTTCAGCACCAGCTTGTTCGGCCCGACGATCGCGATCGGCGCGCCGTGCGCTTCCTTGTCGAGCGTCGCTTCGTCCGCGAGGATCTGCACTTCCGACAGGCGCGCGAGGGCCTGAACGTACGGCGCGAACGAGCGCAGGCGCTCGGCATCGCCGGCTGCGAGCAGCGGCACCTTGGTGGCCGGCGACAGGTTCATCTCGCCGCGCAGGTTGCGGCACGCGTCGACGATCGCCTTCAGGTCGGCCGCCCACTGCTCGGACGCCTCGTCGATCTTCTGCAGGTTCGCGATCGGGTACGCCTGCGTCATCAGCGACGCTTCGCCCTCGGCCTTGCCCTGCGGATAACGACCGGCCAGCGGCGCGACCTTCTGCCAGAGCGCTTCGGTGATGAACGGGATGATCGGGTGCGCGAGGCGCAGCACCGTTTCGAGCACGCGCAACAGCGTGCGACGCGTCGCGCGCTGCTGTTCCGGCGTGCCGTTCTGGATCTGCACCTTGGCGAGTTCGAGATACCAGTCGCAGTACTCGTCCCACACGAACTTGTAGATGCCGCTTGCGATGTTGTCGAAGCGGTAATCGGCGAAGCCCTTCGCGATGTCGGCCTCGGTGCGCTGCAGCAGCGACACGATCCAGCGGTCGGCCGCCGAGAAGTCGAGGTAGCCGCCCGGGCCGCAATCGCCCGCGCCGCAGACTTCCGGCTTGTCGCTGCCGCAGTCGTGGCCTTCGCAGTTCATCAGCACGAAGCGCGTGGCGTTCCACAGCTTGTTGCAGAAGTTGCGATAGCCTTCGCAGCGCGCGAGGTCGAAGTTCACGTTGCGGCCGAGCGTCGCCATCGACGCCATCGTGAAGCGCAGCGCATCGGTGCCGAACGCGGCGATGCCGTCCGGGAATTCCTTGCGGGTCTTCTTCTCGATCGTCGCGGCCTGCTTCGGGTTCATCAGGCCCGTCGTGCGTTTCGCGACCAGCGTGTCGAGGTCGATGCCGTCGACGATGTCGATCGGGTCGAGCGTGTTGCCCTTGCTCTTCGACATCTTCTGGCCTTCCGCGTCGCGCACGAGGCCGTGCACGTACACGGTGTGGAACGGCACCTTGCCCGTGAAGTGCGTGGTCATCATCACCATCCGGGCGACCCAGAAGAAGATGATGTCGAAGCCCGTGACGAGCACCGACGACGGCAGGAAGTGCTTCAGTTCCGGCGTTTCGTTCGGCCAGCCGAGCGACGAGAACGGCACGAGCGCCGACGAGAACCACGTGTCGAGCACGTCTTCGTCACGCTTGAGCGCGCCCGTATAGCCTTGCGCGTCGGCCTTCGCACGGGCGTCTTCTTCGTTGCGCGCGACGAACACCTCGCCGTTTTCGCCGTACCACGCGGGAATCTGGTGACCCCACCACAGCTGGCGCGAGATGCACCAGTCCTGGATGTTCTCGAGCCACTGGTAATAGGTGGTCGTCCAGTTTTCCGGGACGAACTTGATCTGGCCGTTGCGCACGACGTCGAGCGACGTTTCCGTGATCGACTTGCCCGGATTGAACGTGCCTTCCGGCGCCGGCTTCGTCATCGCGACGAACCACTGGTCGGTCAGCATCGGCTCGATCACGACGCCCGTGCGGTCGCCGCGCGGCACCATCAGCTTGTGCGGCTTCACCGAGTCGAGGAAGCCCTCGGCATCGAGGTCGGCGACGATCGCCTTGCGCGCGTCGAAGCGGTCGAGGCCGCGGTACTGCTCGGGGCCGTTGTCGTTGATCTTCGCGTCGAGCGTCAGGATCTCGATCGGCGCGATCTTGTGGCGCTGGCCGACCTGGTAGTCGTTGAAGTCGTGCGCGGGCGTGACCTTCACGACGCCCGTGCCGAACTCGCGGTCGACGTAGTCGTCGGCGATCACCGGAATTTCGCGGCCCGTCAGCGGCAGCGTGACGAGCTTGCCGATCAGGTGCGCGTAGCGCTCGTCTTCCGGGTGGACCATCAGCGCGACGTCGCCGAGCATCGTTTCCGGACGCGTCGTGGCGACGGTCAGCGAGCCCGAGCCGTCGACGAGCGGGTAGCGGATGTGCCACAGGTGGCCGTTTTCCTCTTCGCTCACGACTTCGAGGTCCGACACGGCGGTCAGCAGCACCGGATCCCAGTTGACGAGGCGCTTGCCGCGGTAGATCAGGCCCTGTTCATGGAGCGTAACGAACACGTCGCGCACGGCGGCCGACATCTTGTCGTCCATCGTGAAGTATTCGCGCGACCAGTCGGGCGACGCGCCGAGGCGGCGTACCTGGCCGGTAATCGTCGAACCCGATTTTTCCTTCCATTCCCACACGCGCTCGACGAACTTCTCGCGGCCGAGGTCGTGGCGCGACACGCCCTGCGCGTCGAGCTGGCGCTCGACGACGATCTGGGTCGCGATCCCCGCGTGGTCGGTGCCCGGCACCCACAGCGTGTTCTCGCCGAGCATCCGGTGGTAGCGGGTGAGGCCGTCCATGATCGTCTGGTTGAACGCGTGGCCCATGTGCAGCGTGCCCGTCACGTTCGGCGGCGGCAACTGGATCGAGAAATCGGGGCGGGCCGGGTCGAATGCCGGGGCCGCATAACCGCGCTTTTCCCACTCCGGCCCCCATTGGGACTCGATGGTGTGGGGCTCGAAACTCTTCGCAAGCGTGTTGTCGCTCATGTTGGAAATCTGCCGAAAAATGCGTGAATTGGATGCCGAATCTGACAATTATAAATGGATGCACATCGAGCAGCCATCGCGTTGCCGGCGCGGGCCCGTCGCGGCGCGGTCGCCGCGTGCCTGCGACGTGCGGTTGAACGGATCGGGAACGGCATCGCGCGGCCGACTTATAATGTCGGGTCCGCATTTTTCTCGCTCGTCCGCCGCCGCTCCATGCCCGATCTGCTCGCCAATCTGAACCCCGAACAACTCGCCGCCGTCACGTTGCCGAACGAACCGGCGCTGATCCTCGCAGGGGCGGGCAGCGGCAAGACCCGCGTGCTGATCACCCGCATCGCGTGGCTGATCCAGCAGGGTTACGCATCGCCGCCCACCGTGCTCGCCGTGACCTTCACGAACAAGGCCGCGCGCGAGATGATGGCGCGCCTGTCGGCGATGATGCCGATCGACACGCGCGGGATGTGGATCGGTACGTTCCACGGCCTGTGCAACCGGATGCTGCGCACGCACTGGCGCGACGCCGGCCTGCCGCAAACCTTCCAGATCCTCGACACCGCCGACCAGCTGTCCGCGATCAAGCGGCTGATGAAGGCGGCGAACGTCGACGACGAGAAGTACCCGCCGAAGAACGTGCAGTACTTCATCAACAACGCGAAGGAGCAGGGGCTGCGTCCCGACAAGGTCGACGCGACCGACAACTTCAACCGCAAGTTCGTCGAGCTGTACCAGGCGTACGACCAGCAGTGCCAGCGCGAGGGCGTCGTCGATTTCCCCGAGCTGCTGCTGCGCTGCTATGAACTGCTCGCGTACAACGCACCGCTGCGCGCGCACTACCAGGCGCGCTTCCGGCACATCCTCGTCGACGAGTTCCAGGACACCAACAAGCTGCAGTACGCGTGGCTCAAGATGCTCGCGGGCGGCGAGAACGCGATCTTCGCGGTCGGCGACGACGACCAGTCGATCTACGCGTTCCGCGGTGCGAACGTCGGCAACATGCGCGACTTCGAAGACGAATTCCGCGTGCGCAACCTGATCAAGCTCGAGCAGAACTACCGGTCGCACGGCAACATCCTCGACGCGGCGAACCAGCTGATCTCGAACAACGCACACCGCCTCGGCAAGAACCTGCGCACCGACGCGGGTCACGGCGAGCCCGTGCGCGTGTACGAGGCGAGCACCGATTCGCAGGAAGCCGGCTGGATCGTCGAGGAGATCCGCTCGCTGATCAACACCGGGATGGCGCGCAGCGAAGTGGCCGTCCTGTATCGCAGCAACGCGCAGTCGCGCTCGATCGAGCACACGCTGATGTCGTCGGGCATCCCGTACCGCGTGTACGGCGGCCTGCGCTTCTTCGAGCGCCAGGAAGTGAAGCACGCGCTCGCGTACCTGCGCCTGATCGACAACCCGAACGACGATACCGCGTTCGTGCGCGTCGTGAACTTCCCGACTCGCGGCATCGGCGCGCGCTCGATCGAGCAGTTGGCCGACGCCGCGCGCCTGTACGGCTGCTCGATGGCCGCCGCGATTCCGTACGTGACGGGCAAGGCCGGCACGAGCCTCGGCGGGTTCGCGAACCTGGTCGCGAAGATGCGCGCCGACACGCAGCAGATGAACCTGCCCGACACCGTCGAGCACATCGTGCGCGCCAGCGGCCTCGCCGATTTCTACCAGGGCGAGCGCGAAGGCCAGGACCGTCTCGAGAACTTGCAGGAACTCGTGAACGCGGCCACCGCGTTCATCGCCGAGGAAGGCTACGGGCTCGACACGCCGGCCCGTTCGATTCCGCTGCGCGCGGGTGCGATCGCGGCGCCCGAGCTCGGCACCGCGACGGACGATCCGGCGGTCGACGTGCTCGATCCGGTATCGCCCGCCGACCCGGCACAGAACCCCGACACGATGACGCCGCTTGCCGGCTTCCTGTCGCATGCGTCGCTGGAGGCAGGCGACAACCAGGCGCAGGCCGGGCAGGACGCCGTGCAGCTGATGACGGTGCACGCGGCGAAGGGGCTCGAATTCTCGGCGGTGTTCATCACGGGCCTCGAGGAAGGGCTGTTCCCGCACGAGAACAGCGTGCTCGAATCGGACGGCCTCGAGGAAGAGCGCCGGCTGATGTACGTCGCGATCACGCGCGCGAAGGAGCGGCTCTACCTGTCGTTCGCGCAGAGCCGGATGCTGCACGGCCAGACGCGCTACAACGTGCGCTCGCGCTTCTTCGACGAACTGCCCGAACACGTGCTCAAGTGGCTGACGCCGAAGGTCGAGGCCGGTTCGCGCTGGGGCGGCCGGTCGGACAACGCCGGGTACGGGCGCGACTGGTTCGCGCGGCCGGGCGGCGGCAGCCGCGAGCAGATCGTCGACCCGGCCGTCTCCGCGCCGCTGCCCGCGTTCGCGAACAAGCAGCGCGCGGCCGACACCGGCTTCCGGGTCGGCCAGCAGGTGTTCCACACCAAGTTCGGCGAAGGTACGGTTACCGCGCTCGAAGGCAACGGCACCGATGCGAAGGCGCAGGTGAAATTCAAGCGGCACGGCGAGAAGTGGCTCGCGCTCGCGGTCGCGAAACTGCAGGCGGTGGAATGATGGGCATCGACATGAACGTGACGCCTGCGGCCCGCCCGCTCGGCATTCTGGCCGCGCTGCCCGAGGAGCTCGGCGACCTGATCGCCGCGATGCGCGCCGACGGCGCGATGAAGACGGTCACCCTCGGCCGCCGCGATTATCACGTCGGCACCGTGCACGGCGCGGCCTGCGTCGTGACGCTCGCACGGGTCGGCAAGGTCGCGGCCGCAGCGACGGTCAGCGCGCTGATCCACGTGTTCGGCGTGTCGGGCGTCGTGTTCACCGGCGTCGCGGGTGGCGTGTCGCGCACGGTGCGCGTCGGCGATGTCGTCGTGGCCGATACGTTGCTGCAACACGATCTCGACGCGTCGCCGCTCTTTCCGCGCTACGAAGTGCCGCTGCTCGGCATCACGCGTTTCGCAACGGACTCGGTGCTGACGGCGCGCTTGCGGGCCGCGTGCACGGCATTCGTCGCGGAAGAGGGCGCGCAGTTCGCCGCGCGCTTCGGCCTGGCCGGTGCGACGCTGCATGCCGGTCTCATCATCAGCGGCGATCGCTTCGTGTCGAGCGAGCGCGAGGTCGTCGCGCTGCGCGACGCGCTGCCGGATGCGCTCGCGGTCGAAATGGAAGGCGCCGCGATCGCGCAGGTATGCGCGGAGCACGACGTGCCGTTCGCGCTCGTGCGTACGATCTCCGATACGGCCGACGATCACGCGACGCAGTCGTTCTCGCACTTCCTGTCGGCGATCGCGAGCAGCTATTCGTCCGGCATCCTCAAGCGCTTCCTGACGCTGCATGCGACGACGGCGGCCTGAAGCCGCCGTCGTTTTCTTCATTCCTTCATTCGAGCCGTTCGACCGGCCGCGGCGCGCACGCCGCGGCCGCCTCGTCACGCCTTCTTGCGCCGGCTGCTTTCGAGGTTCGGCAGGAACACCGTCAGCACGCCGATCAGTGGCAGGAACGAGCACACCTTGTAGACGAACGTGATGCTCGTCGCGTCGGCGAGCTGGCCGAGCACGGCCGCGCCGACCCCGCCGAGGCCGAACGCGAAGCCGAAGAACAGCCCCGCGACCATCCCGACCTTGCCCGGCATCAGCTCCGTCGCGTAGACGAGGATCGCGGCGAACGCCGATGCCAGCACGATGCCGATGATCACGGTCAGCACGCTGGTCCAGAACAGGTTCGCGTACGGCAGCAGCAGTGTGAACGGCGCGACGCCGAGGATCGACACCCAGATCACGTACTTGCGGCCGATCCGGTCGCCCACCGGCCCGCCGATCAGCGTGCCGGCCGCCACGGCCGCGAGGAACACGAACAGGTGGATCTGCGCGGCCTGCACCGACAGGTGGAACTTGTCGATCAGGTAGAACGTGAAATAGCTGTTGATGCTCGCGAGGTAGAAGTACTTCGAGAACACGAGCAGCACCAGCACGCCGATCGCACCCATCACGCGGCCGCGCGACAGCGTCGGGTGGCCGGTCGCCGCGGCCTTCTTCTTCATCGACGGATGCTTCTTGTACCAGTGGCCGATCTGCGTGAGCACGATCATCGCGACGAGCGCGGCCGCCGAGAACCACGCGATGCTGTGCTGGCCGTGCGGAATGATCACGAGCGCGGCAAGCAGCGGCCCGAGCGCGGAACCCGCGTTGCCGCCGACCTGGAACACCGACTGCGCGAGCCCGTGCTGGCCGCCCGACGCCATCCGCGCAACACGCGACGATTCGGGGTGGAACACCGACGAGCCGCAGCCGACGAGCGCCGCGGCCACCAGCAGCATCGGGAAACTCGTCGCGACCGACATTAGCAGCAGCCCGGCGAGCGTGAAGCCCATGCCGACCGGCAGCGAATACGGTTTCGGACGCTTGTCGGTATAGAGGCCGATGAGCGGCTGCAGCAGCGAAGCGGTGATCTGGTAGGTGAGCGTGATCAGGCCGATCTGCGCGAACGACAGCGCGAACTGGCTCTTGAGCATCGGATAGATCGCGAGGATCAACGACTGGATCATGTCGTTGAGCATGTGCGAGAAGCTGATCGCGCCGAGCACCGGGTAGACGGTGCGGGCGACGGGTGGCGCGGACGGCTGGGCGGTGGCTGCGCCGGCGGAGCCGGTGTCGAGGCTGGTTTCCATGTGAGAGCTGAACGAGTTGAGGTGGCGGGCGCGCTCTGCTGGGGATCGGCGCGTCTTGAATCGTTGCTGCGTCAAAGAAGTGTAATGTGGCGTATTGAGAATGTCAGGACAAGTTTTGTCGTGAATCGGACATTCATCTGACGGATCGCACGGTGCGCATTTTTTTGACCGGGTATAACGCTGGCGGCGCGCCTGCCCGTCAGCGGAGGGGGCGCCTGGGGCCGATGCGTGGTTTACCGGACTCAAGAAACGGCGGTGGCGGCCGTAGAACGACCCAATGACAACAGGCGCGCCGCGCCCGGCACCGGCTATCCGCCGTGCGGGCGCAGGACGCGCGGCATGGCCAGCCATCGCGGGAACGCCGGGACCGACCTTTCCGGCCGCGTGATCAATACGGGGATAGTTCGATGAAAGCAGCATCTTTGCATCCACAGCCAGGTGCGGCCGCCGCCGCACCCGACGTTGCCGCCGGTCGCACCGCACGGCGCCTGCGGGCGACGCGTCGCGAGCGCCGGCCGTGGACCGTCAAGGCGACGTTGCGCGCCGCATTCGCGATCCTGCTGGCCGGCACGCTGGCGATCGGCATGTTTTCGCTGTGGCAGATCAGCCGGCTGAATGCGTCGATCGCGTCGGTCTACGAACAGGGCCACGTCGCGAGTCGTGCGGCCGAGGAGGTGCGGGCCGAAGTGCTGCGCGCGAGCCGTGCGCAGAAGATGCTGTTGACTGCGACCACGGCGAAGGAGCGCGACGAACTGGGCGCGGAGGTTGGCGCGGGGCTCACGTCGATCGGCCAGGCGCTCGGCACGCTGCAGCGCTACGCGGATCCGGCCGATGCCGACGATTCGGCGCGGCTGCGCGCATTCTCGACGGCGGTCGGCACGTGGAGCGCGCATCTGCGCGATTTCGTCGAACTCGTGCGCGCGCAGCCGCTCGACCTGTCGCAGATGAACTGGCAGGTCGGTACGCAGGACGTGTCGCTGCTGGTCGAAACCGGCAAGCTCGAGAAAATCGTCGCCGAACTCGTGAAGACGCGCGGCGCGAAGTCGAAGGCGACGCTCGATGCGTCCGCCACCATTTTCTCGTCGTCGTTCGCGATGATCGCGGGGATGACGGTTGCGCTGATCGTGCTCGCGATCGTGATCGCCGAGCGCGTCGTACGCCGTCTCGCATCGCAGCTCGGCGGCGAGCCCGCGCATGCGAAGGCGATCGCCGCGGACATCGCGCGCGGCGACCTGACGCGTCCGATCAAGCTGGGCCGGCACGACCGCGACAGCATGGTGCGTGCGCTCGCCGAGATGCAGACGGGACTCGCGGCGACCGTCGGCGAGATCGCCGTCAGCGCCGAGGCGATCGCGGCCGCGTCGGGCGAGATCTCCACCGGTAATCTCGACCTGTCGAAGCGCACCGAGCAGCAGGCCGTCGCGCTCGAGCGCACCGCGGCCAGCATGGAGCAGCTCACGTCGACCGTACGGCAGAACGCCGAGAACGCGCGGCAGGCGAGCTCGCTCGCGGCCAATGCGTCGGCCGTCGCGGAGACGGGCGGGGAAGTCGTCGGGCGTGTGGTGGCGACGATGAGCGAGATCGACGACAGCGCGAAGAATATCCGCGACATCATCGGCACGATCGAGGGGATCGCATTCCAGACCAACATTCTCGCGTTGAACGCAGCGGTCGAAGCCGCGCGTGCCGGCGAGCAGGGGCGCGGCTTCTCGGTGGTCGCGGGCGAGGTCCGCCTGCTCGCGCAGCGCGCGGCGACCGCGGCGAAGGAGATCCGCGCGCTGATCGGCGCGTCGGTCGAGCGCGTCGCGAACGGTGCGGCGCTCGCGCACGATGCGGGTCGCACGATGGGCGACGTCGTGCGCGCGGTCAAGCGCGTGACTGACATCATCGGCGAAATTTCCGCAGCATCGGACGAGCAGAGCGCCGGGATCGACGAAATCGGCCGCGCGGTCACGCAGATGGACGCCGGCACCCAGCAGAACGCGGCACTCGTCGAGCAGGCGGCTGCCGCTGCGAATGCGCTCGACGAGCAGGCGCAGGCGTTGAAATCGCTGGTCGGGCGTTTTCGCATCGCGGCCTGAGCGCCGCGCGGTCGCGGGCTGGCCACCCGCGCCGCGCGCATTCCGCCGCTCGTCCGTTGTTCGTTGACAAAACCGGCAGTCACGTGGCGCGCAATCCCCTACAATGCGTTTTCACGCAATTGGGGGCAGAACCTGCGGCGCGCATCGACACCGGTGCGGCCGCTCGCGAGCGGGCCATTCATAACAATGACAACGACGATTTACCTGAGCGGATACCTGTGCATGCTCGTCTCCGCCGCGATCGGCCTGCGTACGCGCATGCCTGCGTGGCGATGGCTCGCGGCCGGTATCGCACCGGCCGCCACGTTCGCCGTGCTGCGCGGCCGAACGGGCACCGACACGGCGATTTACCAGAACATCATCGCCGGCATCTGGAGCGGCAACCTGAAGGTCGTGCCGCGCACGCTCGAGCCTGGCTTCGTGTGGCTCGTGCGCGCGCTCGAATGGGTCGGGCACGATCCGCGCATCGTGACGGCGATCCTGTCACTGCTGATCGTCATCGCATGTGTCGTCGCGTTCGGGCGGACGGCCGAAGACGCGTGCGTGTTTGCCACGCTGATCTTTCCGCTGTTCTTCTACGACATGGCGATGAGCGGGTTGCGCTACGGTCTGGCGTTCTGCGCGGCCAAGATCGCGTCGGACGCGTGGGCGCGCAGGCGGCATGGCACGTCGATCGCACTGACTGCCGCGGCTGCCGGCATGCACGTGTCGGCAGTGCTGCTCGTCGTGCTGCTGCAGGTGCGGCGGCTGAAGCTGTTGCGCTATGCGGGGCTGGCGTTCGCGATCGGCGGCGCGCTGTTCGCGATGCATCACGACGCGCTGCTGGCGAAATTCGGCCTCTATGCGACGTTCACGCCGCCGGCGCAAATGTCGGGCAGCGCGCCGCTCGTGCTCGCGCTGCTGACCCTCGCGGCCGGCTGGGTGCTGCTTGCTCGCATGCCGCGCACGCTCGTGTTCCTGTTCTTGTGCGAGATCGCGAGTTTCGCGCTCGCACGGGTCAGCTATGCGGGGCTGCGCTTCCAGTGGCTCGTGCTGTTCGCCATGAGCTGCCAGTTCGTGCCGCTGCAACGCGTGCCGACCGTGCGGCGCCAGTATGTGATCGCCGCGCTCGTCGTGATCGGCGCCATTGGCTTCGCGATGCGCTTGCGCAACATGCTTGGCGAATCGGGGCTTGGCCCGTCGCCGTTCCTGCCTTACCGGTTCTTCTGGGAATGACGCAGCCGGGCGGGGTGCCGCCCGGCCGTACCACGCTTACGACTTTTTCTGCTTGTCGGGATCGATGATGACCGTGCAGGTCGTGCCTGCCGACAGCACCACGTCGGCCGGCACGTCGTCGATCTTGATGCGCACCGGCACGCGCTGCGCGAGGCGCACCCAGTTGAAGGTCGGGTTCACGTCCGCGACGAGGTCGCGGCTTTGCGGGTTGTCGCGATCGTAGATGCCGCGCGAAATGCTTTCGACGTGGCCCTTCATCACGCCGCCGCTCATCAGCCGCATCTCGGCCGGCGCGCCGATCTTCACGCGCGGCAACTTGGTTTCCTCGAAGTAGCCGTAGACCCAGAACGAGTGGCTGTCGACGATCGCGAGCTTCGCCTGGCCGGCCACCGCGTAGTTGCCCTTGAACGTCTGCAGGTTCGTGATGTAGCCGTCGACCGGAGCGACGACGCGCGTGCGCTCGAGGTTGAGCTTCGCGGCATCGAGCGCGGCGATCGCCTGCTGGTACTGCGCATCGGCGCTCGACGCGCTGTGTGCCGCGTTCTCGCGGTTTTCCTTCGACACGACGAGCGCATCGAGATCGGCGCGGCGGGCCGCGTCGTCGCGGCGCATCTGCAGTTCCGCACGGCGGGCGGCGACGGCCGCTTGCGCCTGCTCGACCGCGATCTGATAGTGCGACGGGTCGATCTGCATGATCAGGTCGCCTTTCTTGACGAGCTGGTTGTCATGCACGGGCAGCTCGACGATCGCGCCCGACACGTCGGGCGCGACGTTGACGATCTCGGCGCGCACGCGCCCGTCGCGCGTCCACGGGTCGTCCATGTAGTGCACCCACAGCGAGCGCCCGATCAGGATCGCGACGAGAAGGATGACGGCGGTCGCGACGAAGCCGAAGAGTTTTCTGAGAATCATGATGGTTCGGAATCAACGGTAAACGGCAAGACTCAGTCCGCCGCAAATGCAGACGAGAAGGCAGGCCCGGAACAGCGACGGGTGCCAGACGAGACGGTAGAGGCCCGTATAGGCGAGCAGGCGGTCGACGGCCCAGGTCGCGAGCGCGCCCAAGACGAACATCAGCACCACCGTGGGCATGTAGGCATCGAGAATGGCGATTTCACGCGGCATCATGACGAGGCTCCTGGTTGGGGACGCACGGGGCGATTGCGGTTGAGCGGCTCGAGCGGCGATTCCGGATCGAGCAGCGCGGTCCGCACGAAATGCAGGTGGCTCAGGATCCGCTGCAGCCGGTGGCGCTCCTCGCGCGTCGGGTCGAACGCGTCGAGCGTCTGCCGGGTCGCGTCGATCGCGGCATTCGCCGCGGCGAGCGCGGCATCGAAGCGCGCGGCGTCCGGTTTCGTGAACAGTGCCGACAGCGCGGTGCGCATCGTCTCGATCGCGCGTCGCCACGGCATCGCCGGTGCATAGCGCGGGTCGGGCGGCAGCGTTGCCAGTTCGTGGCGCAGGTCGATCGTCGCGTTGCCGGTTTCGAGCACCGCGAACATCCAGCGCAGCGCGTCGCGCTGTACGTCGGGCTGGTCGGCCGACAGCGTATGCGCCTGGTACATCAGGTCGCGCGCACCGCTCTCGAAGCGCGTACGCAGGCCGGCAAGCCGCGCGTGACCGGCCGCGACGGCCTGGTGGCGCAGGTCGGCGAACAGCCGCTTCTTCAGCCACGGCGCGGTCGGCGGGAACAGCACCGCGAACGCGATCGCCGAAACCAGCATCGACAGCAGCAGCGCGAGCGCATCGTTCATGAAGCTCATCGGATCATAGTGCGTGATGCTGTCCGGGCCGGCGAGGAAGCAGAAGAAGATCAGGTAGCCCATCCCGTAGCCCGCGAGCTTCGGCTTCAGCGTCATGTAGATGCCGATCGCGAGCAGCGGCGCGAGCGCGACGCACAGCAACGGGAAGCCGTCGATGTGCGGATAGATGCCGAACATCAGCAGGAAGCCCGTGCACACGGCGAGCGCCGTGCCGATGCCCATCTGCGCGGACATCGCAGTCGGGCGTGGCGTCGACGAGGCGAGCGCGCAGGTGGCCGCGGCCGTCAGCGTGAGCGTCACGCCGCTCGGCCATGCGGTCTCGATCCAGAACCAGCCGAGCAGCAGGATCACGGTCGCGGTGCGGATCGCCGCGATCACCATGGCCGTCACGTTGGTGCGCGGCTCGTAGCGCTCGATCCAGCGTTCGCGTTCGTGCGTCGCAGTCGACAGCGACGCATAGGTCGCCGCGTATTCCTGCAGGTCGGTGATGAAGCGGTACAGCAGCTCGGCGGCGGTGTCGAAGTCGAGCAGCGGAAAGTCCGGCCGGGTTTCGAGTTCGGCGCGCGTCGTGCGGATGCGGCGCGGCAGCGCGTCGCGCCACGCGAGCAGTTGCTCCGCCGCGTGCGCGGCGTCGGTCGACGATCGCACGGGTTCGCCGTTGCGCGTGAGCAGCGGCGCGATCTCGCGGAAGTACGGCTCGATCGCGTCGATTGCCGCCTGCGCGCCGGCAGCATGCAGCCGGTTCATCAGCTGGTGCAGCGCATGGAAGCGGCTCGATGCGCTCATGAACTCGCTGTTCAGCCGCGCGAGGCGGCCGCTGCGCATGCGCGTGTCGGGATCCTCGAACACGGCCATGCTGCGCGCGGCCTCGAAACCGACCACGTCGGCGACGAAGCGCGTATGGATGGTCTCGATGTGCGCGCGGTCGAGCTGGCCCGACAGCGCCGACGCGACATAGTCGACGAAGCTGCCGAAGCGCTTGCGCACCGTCGTGCGCATTTGCTCGCCCGTGTATTGCGGAAACACGAGCGCGCTGACGACACCGGCCGACACGATCCCGATGATGACCTCGGAGACGCGCGTCATCGCGCTCATGAACGCACCGTCCGGGTGTTGCGACGCGGGCAGGCCGATCAGCGCGGTCGTATAGCCGGCGAGCAGGAAGCCGTAGCTGCGGAAGTTGCGGTTGCGCGCGGCGCCGGCGGTGCACAGCGCGATCCACAGCGCGACCGCCAGCAGGAACAGCTGCGGCTGCTGCGGAAACAACCCGACGAACGTGAGCGTCGCGATGAGCCCGAAGATCGTGCCGGCAACCCGGTAGAAGCTCTTCGCGAGCACCGCGCCGCTTTGCGGCTGCATCACGATGAAGACCGTCGTCAGTGCCGTCTTCGGCGCGGGCAGGTCGAGCCGCATCGACACGCCGGTCGCGATGAACGCGGCGAGCAGCGCCTTGAACAGGTAGAGCCACGCGGCGCCGTCGGTACGGGCCCAGTCGCCGAACGCGGCGGTCCAGGCCGCGAACGGACCGCCGGCGTGCGTGGTAGCGGGGGAGGAGGCTGACATGGCGGGCGCTCCGCGTTACCGTGCGGCCGGCACGCCGGACGCGCCGGCGGTGGCGACCTGCGCAGGCCGGGCGAGTGCCGCCGCGGACTTCGCGCCCGATGCGGCGGCCGGCGCCGCGGCGGGTTCGTCGTCCGGCACGTCCTTGCCGGTCTCGACACCGCCGCCGAGCGCGGCCATCAGCTGCGCGTGCGCGGCGAGGCGTTCCGCATCGATGCGCGCCGCCGTCTCCTGCGCGCGCAGCAGCTGCTGCTGCGCGACCAGCACGTTCACGTAGTCGGTCAGCCCGCGGCGGAAGCCTTCGCGCGACAGCTGGTAGCTGCGGTCGTTGGCGGCCACCGAACGCGCGGCGTCCTTCTTCTGCGTATCGAGCGAGCGGATCCGCACGACCTGGTCGGCGATGTCCTTGAGCGCGCCGACGATCGTCTGGTTGTAGCGCTCGACCGCCTGGTCGTAGCCGGCATTCGCCGCGCCGAGCTGCGCGCGCAGCCGGCCGCCTTCGAAGATCGGCAGCGACAGCGCGGGGCCGGCCGTCCAGCCGCCGTTCATTGCGCGCAGGAAGTCGGTGAACGGCGCGGTCACGCCGAAGCCGCCGACCGTCGCGAGCAGGTCGATGTTCGGGTAGAACGACGCCTTCGCGACATCGATGCCGCGCGCCTGCGCGTCGACCGTCCAGCGGGCCGCGACGACGTCGGGGCGGCGGCCGAGCAGGTCGGCCGGCATCGCCGACGGCAGGCCGGCCGGCGCGTCGAGCGACAGCTGCGGCCGCTTGATCGCGTCGCCCGCGCCCGGGCCCTTGCCGGCCAGCGCCGCGAGCTGATGCCGCGCGAGCTGGATCGCTTCCTCATAGCTGTCGATCTGGCGCTCATAGTCGGGCAGCGTCGATTCCGCCTGACTCACTTCGAGCTGTGTGCCGAGGCCGGCCTGCAGCCGCTTGTGCGCGAGATCGGCGAGCGAGCGCTGGCGTTCGAACGTTTCGTGCGCGAGGTCGAGCAACGCGTAGTTCATCGACATCTGCACGTATGCGCGCACGACGTTGACTTCGAGCTCGAGCTTGGCCGCACGCGCGTCGGCGGCGGTCGCATGCGCGGTGTCGAGCGCGCGCTCGGTCGCGTTCTTGTCCTTGCCCCACAGGTCGAGGTGGTAAGACAGGCCGAGCGTGCCGGTGTTGTTCCAGGTGTCGGCGTTCGCGAGCGGGCCCGGGCCGTAGTACACGTTGTCCGGCCAGTGCTCGCGCATCAGCGACAGGTTGCCGTTGATCTGCGGCAGCTCGGCCGAGCGGGCCACGCGCGCCATTGCCTGCGCTTCGCGCACCCGGGCCTCGGCGGCCGCGAGCGTCGGGTTGCCGGCCTGGGCGTTGGCGATCCAGGCGTCGAGTTGCGGATCGCGGTAGGCGCGCCACCAGTCGGCCGCGGGCCAGCCCGCGTCACGGTCGGCCGCACGGATCGCGGCGCCGGCGTCGAGCGCGTTCGCCTCGATGCGGGCCGACTGCGGCTTGTTGTCGCCCATGCTCGCGCATCCGGCCATTATTAATGAGACTGCAAGAACCGCCAGTGCGAGCGTCCCTTTTGTCGCCGGAGACTGCACGATTTTCTCCCTTTCGGATATAGATGAGTCGGATGCGATTATATTTTTCAGCGATTCCTGAATAAATGGACAAGGGTGCAAGTCATTTTTACGAATCCTGAGACAATACTTGTTCGCCTCTGTGCAACAATCCGTCCGGATTCAAACGGGTAATGGGATGGATACGCTACAAAACATGCGGGTATTCGTCCGCGTGGTCGACGCGGGAAGCTTTACCGCGGCCGCCCAGCAGATGAATTCGACTACCGCCTACGCGTCGCGCGCGGTCTCGGACCTCGAGGCGCACCTGCGCACGCGCCTCCTGAACCGCACGACGCGCCGAATCGCGCTGACCGAAGCCGGCGAGCGCTACCTGCAGCGCTGCGAGCAGATCCTCGCGTACGTCGACCAGGCTGAAGCCGAGGCGGGCGACGCGCATGCGCGCCCGTCGGGCAAGCTGAAGGTTCATTGCTTCACGAGCCTCGGCCAGCACTACCTGGTGCCGGCCATCGCACGCTATCGCGAGCGCTACCCGGACGTGCATGTCGAGCTGACACTCGCGCAGCGAATGCCCGACCTGCTCGACGAGGGGTATGACGTCGCGATCGTCGTGGGCCGCGACCTGCCGGATTCGGGGCTCGTGTCGCAGCGGCTCGGCGAGAGCTACAGCGTGGTGTGCGCGTCGCGCGGCTATGTCGAGGCACATGGCGTGCCGCAGCGGCCGGCCGATCTCGCGCAGCACGTATGCCTCGGGATGGTCGCGCCGGGCTTTCAGTTCGACGAATGGGCGCTGGCGGGGCCGAACGGCGACGAAGTCGTCCCGATCACCGCGCCGCCGTTTCGCGTGAACGTCGCCGAGGCGCTCGCTGTGGCCGTGCGGGAAGGGATGGGGATCGGCGGGTTGCCGCTCTATTCGGCGATCGGCTGGTTGCGCAGCGGGCACATCGTGCGCGTGATGCCCGAATACCGGTCGCACGTGATGAACATCTACGCGCTGTATCCGTCGCGCCAGTACCTCGACGCGAAAATTCGCACCTGGGTCGATTTCCTGCGCGACGAACTGCCGGCCACGCTCGCAGCCGACGAGGCCGCGCTCGAGCAGTACACGCGTGCGACATGACAGCGCGGTTGACCGCAATCTGACGAGATTTGTCCTTCACGCAACATTTTTTTACGAACGCGTGTCAGACAGTTTGATACTGTGGGAATTAACGAGATACGCAACCCCGGAGTAGCAATGGATACGCACTTGATGATCGGCCTTGGCGTCCTGCTGGGCGCGGCCGCGGCCGCCGCGGCGACCCGCGACCTGCTGCGCGCGATGAAGGCGAAGGCTCAGATGAAGCCGGTGCCGGTGCGGGTGCGCGAGCAACGCCGCCCCGGCCGCTGATCCAGCCGTCACGCTCCGGGTCGAAACAGGCCGCGCAACGCGGCCGGGCGGGCCGGCGTTCAGCCGAGCTCGACGACCTTGTCCCACGCGAACGCGGTATTTTCCAGTTCGCCGGTGCGCCGGTGGATGTAGCCGCGCGGGTTGCACACCACGCGTGTGCCGCCGTCCGCCACATAATCGAATGATGTATGCGTGTGGCCGTGGAGCCACAGATCCACCGGCGGTTGTACGAGTTCCGCCATGTCCGTAACGAACCCCGCCGACGCAAGATCTTCTGCATAGCGCTCCGCCAGTGAGCGTCGGTGCGGTGCATGGTGGGTGACGACGATCGTTCGGCCCGCAAACGGCGCGGCGAGTTGCGCTTCCAGCCATGCGCGGCTTCGCCGATGCAGCGCGATGGCGTCGGCCGGCGAGAAATCCCGTTCCGGCGTGCCCGGCGACGCATGCAGTGCCGCGTCATGCGGCCAGGTCACCTGGATCAATCCCTTGAAATCGAGCATCACGCGCAGCCCGGCCTCGATTGAGCCGGCCATGCTGGCTTCGTCGTTGCCGAACAGCGAAAAATCGGTCCAGAGCGTCGTGCCGAGCACGCGGACGCGCTGTGCGGGATCGACGTAGACGTCGTTGTTCAGGTAATGCACGTTGTCGAGCGCCTGTGCCGCATCGCGCATCGCCGTCTCCAGCGCGCCGAATTCCCCGTCGTAGTACTCGTGGTTACCCGGCACGTAGATCACCGGCACCGCGGGGTCGAACGTTTCGGCAGCCCAGCGCAGGCCTTCCGCGTGATTGTGGATGTCGCCGGCCAGCACGACGAGATCCGCGTCGGCATGCGGAATCGCGTCGGGCAGGTTGCTTTCGAGATGCAGGTCGGACAGGACGCGGACTTTCACGGGCGTGGCTCCGGAGTGGGCGGCTTCAGCGCAGGACCTTGCCGGGATTCATCAGGCCGCGCGGGTCGAGCGCGGTCTTCAGCGTGCGCATCAGCGTCGTTTCGACCGGCGACTTGTAGCGTTGCGCATCGTCGATCTTCAACTGGCCGATGCCGTGCTCCGCGCTGATCGTGCCGTGGTGGCGGTGCACGTTGTCGTAGACGATCCGGTTGATCGGCGCCTGGAACGCGGCCAGGAACGCTTTCGGGTCGCCGCCTTCGGGCATCTGCACGTTGTAGTGGAGATTGCCGTCGCCGAGGTGGCCGAACGTGACCATCCGCGCGCCCGGCGCGGCCTGCTGGATCGCCGCGTCGGTCTCGTCGATGAAGCGCGCGATCGACGAAATCGGCACCGCGATATCGTGCTTGATGTTGAGCCCCTCGTCGGCCTGCGCGAGCGGGATGTGCTCGCGCAGGTCCCAGAACGCGCGCGACTGCGCGAGATTCTCCGCGACCACCGCGTCGACCACGAGCCCAGCCTCGAACGCTTCTTCCATCAGTGTCTCGAACAGCGCGCGCGCATGCGCTTCGCTTTCGTTGTCGGACAGCTCGAGCAGCACCGTCTGCGCATGCGTCTGCGCGAACGGGTAGCGCAGTTGCGGATAGTGCTTGCCGACGAGCTGCATGCAGAAGTCCGACATCAGCTCGAAGCCGGTCAGCAGCGGCCCGGCAGCGCGCTGCGCGAGCGACAGGAAATCGAGCGCCGCATGCGGCGATTCGAGCGCGGCGAGTGCGGTGACCTGCGCGGCCGGCAGCGGATGCAGCTTCATCACGGCCGCCGTGATGATCCCGAGCGTGCCTTCCGCGCCGATGAACAGGTCGCGCAGGTCGTAGCCCGTGTTGTCCTTGCGCAGTCCGCGCAGGCCGTCCCAGATTTCACCCTGCGGCGTCACGACCTCGAGCCCGAGACACAGCTCGCGCGCGTTGCCGTAGCGCAGCACCGCAGTGCCGCCCGCATTGGTCGACAGGTTGCCGCCGATCGTGCAACTGCCTTCCGCCGCGAGGCTCAGCGCGAACAGCCGGCCGCCGTCGCGGGCACGGGCCTGCACGTCGGCGAGGATCACGCCGGCTTCGACGGTGATCGTGTTGTTGTGCGGGTCGAGCGCGCGCACGCGGTTCAGGCGCGCGACGCTCAGCACGGCCTGGCTGCCGCTTGCATCGGGCGTGGCGCCGCCGGCCAGGCCGGTGTTGCCGCCTTGCGGCACGAGCGCGATGCCGTGCGCGTTGGCCAGCTTGACGAGCGCGGCGACTTCGACCGTGTTCGCGGGCTTCAGCACCGCGCACGCGGCCCCCTTGTAGCGGCGGCGCCAGTCGGTCAGGAACGGTTCGGTATCGTGCGGGTCGGTCAGTACATGATCGGCGCCGATCGCATCGCGGCACGCGGAAACGAAAGCTTCGGAGGACATCATCACCTTGTCGCGTAAGGGTCAGGACGCGGCGCGCGACTTTTTCGCCGCGCGCTTGAACGGCGCGACGTACGCCAGCGCCGCCACGAAGAAGCCGACGGCGAGCGCGGTCTCGCACCAGCCGAGCGTTGCGGACAGCCCGCGATCGGACATGCCGCGCACGACGCCTTCGGCGAAATAGACGAGTATCAGCATGCTCGCCCACTGCATCGTATAGATGTTACGCCGCCAGACGCCGGGCAGCGCGAGCGCGAGCGGGATGGCCTTGAGCATCAGCGCGGAGCCGCCCGGGCGCAGCGGCGCGAGCCACAGCTCCCACGCGAGCGACAGCGCGATCAGTGCGACGAGGCACGCGGTGGCGATCAGCGCGTAGCGCGGCCGGGCCGCGACGGCGGGGCGGGCGGGGGCGTTCATGCGGCCTCGGCGGCCTGGGCGCTGGCGAGGGCCGCCGCCGCGCGCGCGAGCCGCACGCCGAGCGCGGCCGCGAGCGCCTTTTCGTCCGCCGACAGCCCGGCGGCTGCCGAGCGATCGTGCTGCGCGACGTGCGATGCGCCGTACGGCGTGCCGCCGGTGCGCGTCGTGGTGAGCGCGGATTCCGTGTACGGGATCCCGACGATCATCATCCCGTGATGGAGCAGCGGCAGCATCATCGACAGCAGCGTCGATTCCTGGCCGCCGTGCAGGCTGCCCGTCGACGTGAACACGCTGGCCGGCTTGCCGGTCAGCGCGCCCGACAGCCATTGCGGTGTGGTGCCGTCGAGGAAATACTTGAGCGAGGCGGCCATGTTGCCGAAGCGGGTCGGCGAGCCGAGCGCGAGGCCCGCGCATTCCTCGAGATCGCGCAATTCCGCGTACGGCGGGCCGTCGGCGGGGATGTCGGGGGCGGTGGCTTCGCAGACGGCCGACACGGGCGGCACGGTGCGGATGCGGGCCTGCATGCCCGGCACGCTGTCGATGCCGTTCGCGATCGCGAGCGCGAGATCGCGCGTGGCGCCGTGACGGCTGTAATAGAGGACGAGGATGTCTTTCATGGGCGACGGAGCCGCGTGCGGCCGCGCGCGTGCCCGGTGCAGTCGGCCCCTGCTGGAATCGAGCGGCTATTATAGGGGCTGAAGCCGTCGCGCAGCGCGACGGCGGCGCGCCGTCGGGCGCGCGGCATCGAGAAGGAGAAGCCGTTTGCCGAAGTTGAGCGTCGATCTCGACACCATCAAGCGCCTCGCGCAGTTCGCGGCCCGGCGCAGCGCCGAGGATCGCATCCCGCAAGTGGCGGGCAGCCTGACGTTCACGACGATGCTGGCGCTCGTGCCGCTCGTGACGGTCGCGTTCGCGCTGTTCACTGCGTTCCCGATGTTCGCGTCGTTCCAGATCTCGCTGCAGGGGTTCCTCGCGGATCACCTGATGCCCGCGCAGTTCAATGTCCAGATCTTCAAGTACCTGAACCAGTTCGCGTCGAAGGCGAAAGGTCTGACGACGGCCGGCCTGATCGTGCTCGTCGTCACGTCGGTGATGACGATGATGACGATCGAGTCGGCCTTCAACCTGATCTGGCGGGTGCGCAAGCCGCGACCGTTCGCGCAGCGCGTGCTCGCGTACTGGGCGCTGATCACGCTCGGCCCGCTGCTGTTCGGCGTGAGCCTGTCGATCTCGTCGTACCTGTTCACGCAGTCGCTGGCATTTACCGGCGCCGCACCATCGACATCGATCGTCGAGTGGCTGCTCGCGCTGGTGTCGCTGCCGCTGACGGTGCTCGCGTTCACGCTGCTGTACGTGTACCTGCCGAACTGCACGGTCGCCTGGCGCGACGCGGTGATCGGCGGGCTGTTCGCGGCCGTCGCGTTCGAGCTCGCGAAGCGCGGCTTCGGCTACTACGTGCGGCGCATTCCGACCTATACGGCCGTCTATGGCGCGTTCGCGGCGCTGCCGGTGTTCCTGTTATGGGTGTACCTGAGCTGGTTCATCGCGCTGCTCGGCGCGATGGTGGCGTCCGCGCTGCCGGCGATTCGCGTCGGCCAGTTCCACCGCATCCACTATCCGGGCAGCGACCTGCTCGACGCACTGGAAATGCTCGCGCGGCTGGCCGAAGCGCGTACAGCCGGCAAGCGCGGCTACACGGCGATGCGGCTCGCAACCATGCTGCGCTGCGACATGGAAACCGCGCAGCGCCTGCTGACGACGATGGAGGAGCGGGAATGGATTGCGCGGCTGGACGGCGGCGGCGAGACCACGCCACGCTACATCCTGCTCGCGAACCCGGAGCAGTTGACGCTCGCGCAGCTGTTCGACGTGCTGGTGATCGACCGCACGGAACTCACCTACCAGCTGCAGCGGCGGCGCAGCCATGTCGACGGCGCGGCGCTGCTCGCGGTGCTGTCGAGCGACCGGTTCGATGTGTCGCTCGCGTCGCTGATCGCCGCGCACCGGCTTGCGGGTGCGCAAGCGGCGGCTCCGGGGCAGGCGCCGGGCGCCGTGTCCGACCCGCATGCGCGGCCGCCGCGGCCCGCGTGAGCGGCGCGCGAGGCCGTTACAGCGGGATCTTGCCCGTACAGATGTCCTTGAACATCACCCAGTCGCCCATCAGGCTGTAGATCGGGTGCCGGAACGTGGCCGGGCGGTTCTTCTCGAAGAAGAAGTGTCCGACCCACGCGAACCCGTAGCCGCAGACGATCGCGGCGGGCAGCCACAGCCAGTCGCCGGTCGCGATTGCCATCGCGACGCAGCCGATTACGCCGAGCGAGCCGATGAAGTGCAGCCGCCGCGACGTCGGGTTCTGGTGTTCATTCAGGTAATACGGGTAGAAATCGGCGAAGCTGGCGAATTGCTCCGAATGCGTATGCGCCATGGACGTCTCCTCTGGCCGCTGTTCATGGGGCCATTGTGCTGCCGGCGGTCGGCTTCCGCAAGCGGGGGCGGCCCGCCGCGCGGGCCCGAGCTTTCCTTTTGACAGGCTTTCCGATAGGATCGAAAGAGGTTTTGCATTCAAGCATGAGGGGACTACGATGCGCGTCAGCGATATTCTGAAAGTGAAGGGCAACACGTTGTTTACGGTGACGCCCGATAAGCCGCTGCGCGAAGCGGTCGATACGATGGCCGAACACGACATCGGCTCGCTCGTCGTGATGGAGTACGGCGATCTCGTCGGGATGCTGACGTTCCGCGAGATCATCCTGCGCCTGCACGTCAACGGCGGCGCGATCGGCGACGTGCAGGTGCGCAAGGTGATGGACGAGCCGCTCACGTGCACGCCGGAAACGGACGTGAACGAGGTGCGCCGGATGATGCTCGAGCGCCATGCGCGCTACATGCCGGTGCTCGACAAGAAGGTGCTGATGGGCGTCATTTCGTTCTACGACGTCGCGAAGACGGTCGTCGAGGCACAGAGCTTCGAGAATCGGATGCTGAAGGCGTACATCCGCGACTGGCCGGAATCGGAAGCCGAAGCGCACAAGTCGTGAATCACGCCGCGCCCGTCGCCGTCATGCGCGGGCGCCGCCACCCGGCACGCGGCGGCGCAGGCTTGTCCTGCGCCGCCGTTTTTTCAATGACCACACGAGGCCAGCGCAGCGTCGCCCAGACGGCGCGCGCGTATTCCGCATGAGCGATCAAACGCAAGCCACTTCCGGGCGGCGTGACGAACGGCACGCGCACGCGTCGCAGTTCGACCTGCTGCGCGAGCGCCGTTTCGCGCCGTTCTTCACGACTCAGTTCCTCGGCGCGCTGAACGACAACGTCTTCAAGATCGGCTTCACGTCGCTCGTGACCTATCACACCGCGCGGTTCTCCGGCGTCGATGCGAAGACGGCGGCCTTCCTGATTTCCGCGATCTTCATTTTGCCGTTCGTGCTGTTCTCGGCGACGTCCGGCCAGATCGCCGACAAGTACGACAAGGCGACGCTCACGCGTTTCGTGAAGACCTTCGAGATCGTGCTGATGCTGGTCGGCGCGGCCGGCTTCGTCACGCACAGCGCGACGCTGCTGTATCTGTGCACGTTCATGATGGGGATGCACTCGACGCTGTTCGGGCCCGTCAAGTATTCGTACCTGCCACAGCATCTCGGCGAGCACGAGCTGGTCGGCGGCAACGGCCTCGTCGAGATGGGCACGTTCATCGCGATCCTGATCGGTACGATCATCGGCGGCGCGGCTGCCGGCATCGAAGGCAGCGGCGAGCGCGTGCTCGCGGTGAGCGTCGTCGTCATCGCGCTCGCGGGGCGGCTCGTCGCGCAGCGCGTGCCGTCCACGCCGGCGCCGCAGCCCGATCTCGTGATCAACTGGAATCCGGTCAGCGAGACGTGGCGCAATCTCGGGCTCGCACGCCAGAACCGCACCGTGTTCCTGAGCCTGCTCGGCATCTCGTGGTTGTGGTTCGTCGGCGCGACGTTCCTCACGTCGTTCTTCAATTTCGCGAAGGACGTGCTGTCCGCGAGCCCCGACGTCGTCACGATCCTGCTCGCGACGTTCTCGGTCGGCATCGGCCTCGGCTCGTTGCTGTGCGAACGGCTGTCGCAACGGCGCGTCGAAATCGGCCTCGTGCCGCTCGGCTCGATCGGCATCAGCGTGTTCGCGATCGAGCTGTATTTCGCGAGCCATGCACTGCCGTCACCCGGCCACCTGCTGTCGGTCGGCGAGTTCCTGGCCGGCGCGCGCCACTGGCGCATCCTGGCGGACCTGTTCCTGCTCGCGATGTTCGGCGGCTTCTACAGCGTGCCGCTGTACGCGCTGATCCAGAGCCGCAGCGCGCCGACGCACCGCGCGCGGATCATCGCCGCGAACAACATCCTGAACGCGCTGTTCATGATCCTGTCGGCCGTGATGGCGATGGGGCTGACCAAGGCCGGTGTCGACATCCCCGGCCTGTTCCTCGTCACCGCGCTGCTGAACGTGATCGTCGCCGCGTATATCTATCTGCTCGTGCCCGAGTTCCTGCTGCGCTTCGTTGCATGGGTGCTCGTGCATACCTTCTACCGGATTCGCCTCGTGCACGCGGAGCGAATTCCGGCGGAAGGGGCGGCCGTGCTCGTGTGCAACCACGTCAGCTACGTCGATGCGCTCGTGCTGGCCGCCGCGAGCCCGCGCCCGATCCGTTTCGTGATGGATCACCGGATCTTCAAGACGCGCTTCGCGAGCTGGGTGTTCCGGCACGCGAAGGCGATCCCGATCGCGCCGCGTCACGAAGATCCCGCGATGCTCGCGCGTGCTTACGACGCATGCGAGGCCGCGCTGAAGGAGGGTGAACTCGTGTGCATCTTCCCCGAAGGCAAGCTGACGAAGACGGGCGACATCAACACGTTCCACCACGGCATCACGGAGGTCCTGGGCCGCACGCCGGCGCCGGTGATTCCGATGGCGCTGCGCGGGCTGTGGGGCAGCTATTTTTCACGGCATTCCGATGCGCGGATGCCGCGACCCATCAAGCGCGGCGTGATGAGCCGGCTGACGCTGGCGGTCGGCGAGCCGATCCCGGCGTCGGTCGCGACGCCCGAGGCGCTGCAGGCGGCCGTCACCGAACTGCGCGGCGCGCGGAAGTAGGCGGGGCGGGCCCGGCGGCGTCGCCCCGGGCCGCAATGACCGCCGCGAACTGGCCCGTTCGACCGGAACGGCGCGGGGCGGCGATCGTCGCGCCGGGCGGGCCCCGTGGCCGGCCGGTGTGGTCTGAACGGTTCACACGGCCCGCAGGCCCGGGACGGCTGGCATAATAGCGGCTTACCTCTTTTTCTCGACCGGCAAACGATCGACCTGCCTGCGGCCCGGGCAGCGCATCGGTTTGCCCATTTCTCTTTGGGCGGTTCCATCATGTCCGGCAATACCCTCGGCACGCTTTTCACTGTCACGACCTTCGGCGAATCGCACGGTCCCGCGATCGGCTGCGTGATCGACGGTTGCCCGCCGGGAATGGGGCTGACCGAAGCCGACATCCAGGTCGAGCTCGATCGCCGCAAGCCCGGCACGTCGCGTCACGTGACGCAACGGCAGGAGGCCGACGAGGTCGAGATCCTGTCGGGCGTGTTCGAAGGCGTGACGACCGGTACGCCGATCGCGCTGCTGATCCGCAACACCGACCAGCGCAGCAAGGACTACGGCAACATCGTCGAGACGTTCCGTCCCGGCCACGCCGACTACACGTACTGGCAGAAATACGGCATCCGCGACTACCGTGGCGGCGGCCGCTCGTCCGCGCGCCTGACCGCACCGATCGTCGGCGCCGGCGCGGTCGCGAAGAAGTGGCTGCGCGAGCGCTTCGGCGTCGAGGTGCGCGGCTACATGAGCGGCCTCGGCGAGATCGACGTGCCGTTCGTCGACTGGTCGCACGTGCACGAGAATCCGTTCTTCTCGCCGAATGCGGCGGTCGTGCCGGAACTCGAGGCGTACATGGATGCACTGCGCAAGGACGGCGATTCGATCGGTGCGCGCATCGATGTCGTCGCGTCGGGCGTGCCGGTCGGCTGGGGCGAGCCGGTGTTCGACCGTCTCGATGCGGACATCGCAAAGGCGATGATGAGCATCAACGCGGTGAAGGGCGTCGAGATCGGCGCGGGTTTCGACAGCGTCGCGCAGCGCGGTTCGGTGCATGGTGACGAGCTGACGCCGGGCGGGTTCGTCGGCAACCATGCCGGTGGCGTGCTCGGCGGGATTTCGACGGGGCAGGACATCACCGTGTCGATCGCGATCAAGCCGACGTCGAGCATCCGCACGCCGCGCCGCTCGATCACGAAGGCCGGCGACGAGGCGACGGTGGAAACGTTCGGCCGCCACGATCCGTGCGTCGGCATTCGTGCGACGCCGATCGCCGAGTCGATGCTCGCGCTGGTGCTGATCGATCATGCGCTGCGCCATCGCGCGCAGTGCGGGGACGTGGAGACGCCGACGCCGAAGATTGCGGGCAGCGCGACCTGACGCAAGCGGGCGGGGCGCAGCGCGTCCCGCCGGCAGTTGCGCGGAGAATGCAAAACGGGGCGCTGCTTCAGGCAGCGCCCCGTTTCGTTCGCGGCAGCCAAAAAAACGCGCCCCTCGTGGCGGCGCGTTCGGGTAATTACATGTTCGGGTAGTTCGGCCCGCCGCCGCCTTCCGGCGTGACCCACACGATGTTCTGCGTCGGGTCCTTGATGTCGCAGGTCTTGCAGTGCACGCAGTTCTGCGCGTTGATCACCAGGCGGTCGCTGCCGTCGTCGTTCTTCACGAATTCATACACGGCTGCCGGGCAGAAGCGACCTTCCGGTCCCGCGTACGTGCGCAGGTTCACGTTCACCGGCACGCTCGCATCCTTCAGCGTCAGGTGCGCCGGCTGGTTCTCCTCGTGGTTCGTGTTCGAGATGAACACCGACGACAGCCGGTCGAACGTCAGCTTGCCGTCCGGCTTCGGATACTCGATCGGCTCGCATTGCGACGCCGGCTTCAGCATCTCGTGATCCGCGTGCTTGTGATGCAGCGTCCACGGCACGTTGCCGCCCATCACCTTCTGCTCGAGCCCGACCATCAGCGTGCCGAGATACAGCCCCTTCGCCATCCACTGCTTGAAGTTGCGCGCGCGGTACAGCTCCGTGTACAGCCACGATTGCTTGAACGCGTCCGGGTACGCGTTGAGCTCGTCGCTCTGGCGGCCGGCCTGCACCGCGTCGAACGCGGCGTCCGCTGCCAGCATGCCGGTCTTGATCGCCGCGTGGCTGCCCTTGATCCGCGACGCGTTCAGGAAGCCCGCGTCGTCGCCGATCAGCGCGCCGCCCGGGAACACCGTCTTCGGCAGCGACAGCAGCCCGCCGGCCGTGATCGCGCGCGCGCCGTACGACACGCGCTTGCCGCCTTCCAGGAACGCGCGGATCGACGGATGCGTCTTGTAGCGCTGGAATTCCTCGAACGGCGACAGGTACGGGTTCGTGTAGCCGAGGCCGACCACGAAACCGACCACGACCTGGTTGTTGTCCATGTGGTACAGGAACGAGCCGCCGTAGGTGTCCGACTTCAGCGGCCAGCCGGCCGTGTGAATCACGAGGCCCGGCTTGTGCTTGGCCGGGTCGATCTCCCACAGCTCCTTGATGCCGATCCCGTAGGCCTGCGGTTCCGCGTTCGCGTCGAGCTTGAACTTCGAGATCAACTGGCGGCCGAGGTGGCCGCGGCAGCCTTCGGCGAACAGCGTGTACTTCGCATGCAGTTCCATGCCGAGCTGGAAGTTCTCGGTCGGCTCGCCGTCCTTGCCCACGCCCATGTTGCCGGTCGCGACGCCCTTCACCGAGCCGTCGTCGTTGTACAGGATCTCGGCAGCCGGGAAGCCAGGGAAGATCTCGACGCCCAAGGCTTCGGCCTGTGCCCCCAGCCAGCGCGTGACGTTGCCCAGCGAAATCACGTAGTTGCCGTGGTTCTGGAAGTTGGCGGGCAGCGCCCAGTTCGGCGTGGTGACCGCGCTCTTCTCGGACAGGAACAGGAAGCGGTCTTCCGTCACCTCGACGTCGAGCGGCGCACCGCGTTCCTTCCAGTCGGGGAACAGTTCGTTGATCGCGCGCGGATCCATCACCGCGCCCGACAGGATGTGCGCGCCGATCTCGGAGCCCTTCTCGAGCACGCACACGCCGATCTCGGTGCCTTTTTCAGCGGCCAGCTGCTTGAGCCGGATCGCCGCCGACAGCCCGGCGGGGCCGCCGCCGACGATCACGACGTCGTATTCCATCGATTCGCGCGGGCCGTATTGCTCGATGAGGCTTGCGGGGGTCATTGGCGTTCCTCTAACCGTTAGAATGCTTTTATTCGGGAGCGTATTGTCTGCGAAACGAAACGCTTGCCGCAACAGCATGCGGCTAGATTAGCACGATCGTTCTATTTTCGTGCTAGGGTAATGCCGTTCGGGGCGTGCTGTCCGTGGCGGCGAAACGACATTGAAAGGGGAAGTGCAAATGGGTCGGTCGATCAATCTGGAAGGCAAGGTTGCGCTGGTCACGGGCGCGTCGAGCGGCCTCGGGCAGCGCTTTGCACAGGTGCTGTCGCAGGCCGGTGCGAAAGTCGTGCTCGCGAGCCGTCGCGTCGAGCGCCTGAAGGAGCTGCGTGCCGAGATCGAGGCGGCGGGCGGCGCCGCGCACGTCGTGTCGCTCGACGTCACCGACGTCCAGAGCATCAAGGCGGCGGTCGCGCACGCGGAGACGGAAGCCGGTACGATCGACATCCTCGTGAACAATTCGGGCGTCTCGACGATGCAGAAGCTCGTCGACGTGACGCCTGCCGATTTCGAGTTCGTGTTCGACACCAATACGCGCGGCGCGTTTTTCGTCGCGCAGGAAGTCGCAAAGCGGATGATCATGCGCGCGAACGGAAGCGGCAACGGCAAGCCGCCGTGCCGGATCATCAACATCGCGTCGGTGGCCGGGCTGCGCGTGTTTCCGCAGATCGGCCTGTACGCGATGAGCAAGGCGGCGGTCGTGCAGATGACGCGTGCGATGGCACTCGAGTGGGGGCGCCACGGGATCAACGTCAACGCGATCTGTCCGGGCTATATCGATACCGAAATCAATCATTACCTGTGGGAAACCGAGCAGGGCCAGAAGCTGCAGTCGATGCTGCCGCGCCGGCGCGTCGGCAAGCCGCAGGATCTCGACGGGCTGTTGTTGCTGCTCGCGGCCGACGAGTCGCAGTTCATCAATGGCTCGATTATCTCCGCCGACGACGGCTTCGGCCTCGCCTGAGCGGATGACATTCAGCAACACAGAAGACTGCAATGAGCGATTATTCACCCGTTTTTGAGATGTCGATGCCGATCCGCTGGGGCGACATGGACGCGTTCGGCCATGTGAACAACACGGTCTATTTCCGCTACATGGAGCAGGCGCGGATCTCGTGGTTCGAGGAACTCGGCATCGCCGGCGGCAATGGCGAGGGGCAGGGGCCCGTCATCGTCACGGCGTCGATGGAGTTTCTCAAGCAGCTGCACTATCCGGGCGACGTGATCGCGAAGATGTCGGCGGCAAAACCCGGCCGCAGCAGCTTCGACACGGGTTTCGAGCTGACGCGCGCCGACGATCCGCAGCATGTCTATGCGCGTGGCAATGCGCGCTGCGTGTGGGTCGACTACGCGCTCGGCAAGTCGGTACCGCTGCCCCAGTTGCTGCGCGACACGATCGAGCGCGCGCTTGCGGCGAAGGTCGGCTGAGCGTCGATACGGCGAGGCCGGGCCGGCACAAGGTCGCCGGCGGCATGCCATACCCGTTGTTTCCCGAATCGGCCGCCATGCGCGGCCGATTGTCATCGGGGAGCCGCCGTTCACTGCCCGAGCAGGCGCTGCAGCAGCTCCGGCGTATTGTTGGTCCCGTACTTGCGCATCAGCCGTGCGCGGTAGATGTCGACCGTGCGCGAGCTGATGTCGAGCACGCGACCGATCTGCTTGCTGGTCTTGCCGGTCGCGAGCTGCGCGGCGATCTCGCGCTCGCGCGGGGTCAGTTCGACGGCGACCCGGCGCGTCGCGCTCAAATCCTCGAAGGTCCACACGCCCGCTGCAAGGGGCGCGGTGCGGTCGAGTGCGCGGCCGGTGACGTGGCACCAGAACAGCTCGCCGTCCGCCCGTTTCATGATTCTGTCATCCGAGTAGATGCCGTTCGCGGCCATCACGCGTGCGATCCGTTCGCCGATTCGCTGGAATTCGTCCGTCGACGGGTACAGCACCTCGTACGATTTCCCGATCAGGTCGGCCCGCGCGCAGCGGAAGATCGACGCGAGCGCATCGTTGCAGTCCTCGATCACGCGGTCGCGTGACAGGACGAGGCCGAGCGGCGCGAGGTGGAAGGCGGTCTGGTAATCGAGGGCGGTCATGGACGCGGGCAGACGATGGCAAATGCTTATGTATTTTTGCGTATTGTGCCGCATCCGCGCCGCATCGTACCCTTTCAGGCATCTCGTGGCGGTTTGCCGCGACATAAAAACAGCGCGCCTCGACGCAGGTATCGCCGTGCATGCATAGAATGATGCGGCGGGCTTGCGGGCCACGTGGGCGCGTGAACCGGTTTCGCTGGTTTCCATAGAGGAAGGGACAACTGATGAACAAAGTCTATCCAAGCGCGGCTGCCGCGCTGGAAGGGATCGTCCGCGACGGACAGACCTTCGCGGTGGGCGGCTTCGGCCTGTGCGGGATTCCGGAGGCGCTGATCGCAGCGTTGCGCGATACGGCCGTCAAGGGCATCACCTGCATCAGCAACAACGCGGGCGTCGACGGCTTCGGCCTCGGCCTGTTGCTGGAAACGCGCCAGATCAAGAAGATGATCTCGTCGTACGTCGGCGAGAACAAGGAGTTCGAGCGCCAGTACCTGGCCGGCGAACTCGAGCTCGAATTCACGCCGCAAGGCACGCTCGCCGAAAAGCTGCGCGCGGGCGGTGCGGGCATCCCGGCGTTCTTCACGAACACGGGCTACGGCACCGTGATCGCGGAAGGCAAGGAAACGCGCCAGTTCGGCGATCGCCACTACGTGCTCGAGCCGTCGCTGACGGCCGATGTCGCGCTCGTGAAGGCCTGGAAGGCCGACAAGTCGGGGAACCTGGTGTTTCGCCGCACCGCGCGCAACTTCAACCCGATGTGCGCGATGGCCGGCAAGATCACCGTCGCGGAAGTCGAGGAGATCGTCGAGAACGGCGAGCTCGATCCGGACCACGTCCACACGCCGGGGATCTTCGTGCAGCGTATCGTGCTGAACGCGACGCCCGAAAAACGCATCGAACAACGCGTCGTACGCGCAAAAGGAGACTGACATGGCCTGGAATCGTGACCAGATGGCCGCGCGCGCGGCGAAGGAACTGCAGGACGGCTTCTACGTGAACCTCGGCATCGGCCTGCCGACACTCGTGGCGAACCACGTGCCGGAAGGCGTCGAGGTGTGGCTGCAGTCGGAGAACGGCCTGCTCGGCATCGGCCCGTCGCCGACCGAAGACGAAGTCGACGCCGATCTCATCAACGCCGGCAAGCAGACCGTCACGACGCTGCCGGGCTCGTCGATCTTCTCGTCGGCCGATTCGTTCGCGATGATCCGCGGCGGCCACATCAACCTCGCGATCCTGGGCGCGATGCAGGTCAGCAAGCAGGGCGACCTCGCGAACTGGATGATCCCCGGCAAGATGATCAAGGGGATGGGCGGTGCAATGGACCTCGTCGCCGGCGTGAAGCGCGTCGTCGTGCTGATGGAGCATGTCGCGAAAGGCGACCAGCACAAGATCCTCGAGGAATGCAACCTGCCGTTGACGGGTGTCGGTGTGGTCGACCTGATCATCACCGATCTCGGCGTGATCGAAGTGACGCCGTCCGGCCTGAAGGTCCTTGAACTCGCAGACGGCGTGAGCGCCGACGAGATCCAGGCGAAGACGGGCGCACCGCTCGACGTCAGCGCGATCGCATAAGGTTCCGCGCGTCGGCGCGGCTTCGACGCCCCGCATGCCGGATGACGGCATGCGGGGCGTTTGTCATTGCGCACGCGGGGCTGCCGGTGTGGGGCCCGATGAGCCGACCCGCGCGGCGGAAGCGGTTTACAATCGTTTGCATCGGGCGTCGCAAGCGTTGCCCTGCGCGTCGCCCCCGTTCGACAGGATGCCAACGATGCCAACGACCCCAGCGAATTCCCAGGTTCCTCGCCAGCGGCGCGTGCAGTGTGCGAGCGCTGCCGGCCTTCACCACGTCGCCTATACCGAATGGGGCGATCCCGCCAACCCGCGCGTGCTGGTCTGTGTGCATGGCCTGACCCGTTCCGGGCGCGATTTCGATCGGCTCGCCGCCGCGCTGTCCGATACGTATCGCGTCGTGTGCCCCGATGTCGTCGGGCGCGGTCAATCGGACTGGCTGGCCGATCCGCGGCTCTATGCGATTCCACAATACGTGGCCGACATGGTGACGCTGATCGCACGGCTCGACGTCGAATCGGTCGACTGGTTCGGCACGTCGATGGGTGGCCTGATCGGCATGGCGTTGGCGGGGCTGCCCGGTTCGCCGCTGCGCCGGATGATCGTCAACGACGTCGGCCCGCGCATCGAACCCGATTCGCTCACGCGCATCGGCGAATATCTCGGCGTGCAGCCGCGCTTTGCGACCCGGCAGGAGGGCATCGACTATCTGACGTCGCTGTCGCTGTCGTTCGGTACGCTGACCGCCGACGAGTGGCGCGAGATCAACGGGCCGCTGCTGCGCGAGCTGCCCGAGGGTGGCTGGACGATCCGCTACGATCCGCGCATCGCCGAACCGTTCAAGGCGACGACGCCCGAGTTGGCCGCGCTCGGCGAGGCCGCGCTGTGGCACGCGATCGAGACGACGAACGCGTCGCTGCTCGTCGTGCGCGGCGAGACGTCCGACCTGCTGTCGCGCGAGACGGTGGCCGACATGATGCGCCGCGGCCGGCATGTGACGCACGCCGAGGTTCCAGGGGCGGGCCATGCGCCGGCGTTCATCGACGCCAGCCAGATTGCACTCGCGCGGCGGTTTTTCGTCGAAGGCGGCGCATAAACGCGTCATAATATGCGGTTCGGCGACACGCGGGCCGTGTCGTCATCCGACTCTCTTCACCCATTCACGACCGGAACATTCCATGGCAGTCATTCGTCACCACGTCGGGCCCCGTCTCTCCGAAATCGCGATCCACAACGGTACCGTGTATCTGGCCGGCCAGATCGCCGAAGACACCTCGCAGGACATCCAGGGCCAGACGCGCGAAGTGCTCGGCCACATCGACCGCCTGCTCGCCGAAGCGAACAGCGACAAGGCGCATCTGCTGTCGGTGCAGATCTACATCTCGGATCTGGCGAACTTCGCAGGCATGAATGCGGAGTGGGACGCATGGGTCGCGCAGGGCAACACGCCGCCGCGCGCCACCGTCGAGGCGAAGCTCGCGGATCCGGCGCTGCTCGTCGAGATCGTGGTCGTCGCTGCGCAGCGGAGCTGAACACAATCCGTCGATGACTGCATTCCGCCAGGCCGAGCAATGACCGAGTCCGTTTCCGCTTCCCCCGTCGCGGCACCGTCGTTCGACGACGTGCTCGCGTTCGTGCGCGAGCGGGCCGGCGACGTGCGCCTGTCGTCGGGCGAACTGCTCGCCGATCACTCGGCGGGAACGGCGTCGATCATGCGCACGCTGAACGTCGATCCGCACGCGATGCAGGCGGCCGCGCTGTTCGTGCTGACGCCGCACCTGAGCGACCCCGAGCGCGAGCTCACCGAGCGTTTCGGCGACGAAGTGGCGCGGCTCGTGTCCGACGTGCGCAAGCTGTTGCGGCTCGGTACCGTCAGCCTGCGTGCCGCGCAGAACGCGGTGCCCGATGCGGGGCGCGATGCGGCTGAAGAGCGGCGTACGCAGATCGAGGCGCTGCGCAAGATGCTGCTTGCGTTTGCGCAAGACATCCGCGTGGTGCTGATCCGGCTCGCGTCGCGCTTGCAGTCGCTGCGCTACTACGCGGCCGCGAAGATCGATCCGCCGCCCGACGTCGCGCGCGAGACGCTCGAGATCTATGCGCCGCTCGCGAACCGTCTCGGGATCTGGCAACTGAAGTGGGAGCTCGAGGATCTCGCGTTCCGCTTCGAGGATCCCGTCACCTACAAACGCATCGCGAAACTGCTCGACGAGAAGCGCATCGAGCGCGAAGCGTACGTCACGCAGGCGATCGACCGATTGCAGCAGGAACTGGCGGACGCGCACATCCAGGCCGACGTGAGCGGCCGGCCGAAGCATATCTACAGCATCTGGCGCAAGATGCGCGGCAAGGAGCTCGACTTCTCCGAGCTGTACGACGTGCGCGCGTTTCGCGTGATCGTGCCGGACATCAAGGATTGCTACGCGGTGCTCGGCATCGTGCATCACCTGTGGCAGCCGGTGCCGAAGGAATTCGACGACTACATCTCGCGGCCGAAGCCGAACGGCTACAAGTCGCTGCACACGGTGGTGATCGGCGACGACGGCCGTGCGTTCGAAGTGCAGATCCGCACCCAGGAGATGCATCGTTTCGCCGAGTATGGCGTCGCCGCGCACTGGCGCTACAAGGAAGCCGGTGCGCGCGGGTACGGCGGCCAGTTCTCGGCGAGCGACAAGTACGACGAGAAGATCGCATGGCTGCGCCAGTTGCTCGCGTGGAAGGACGACGTCGAGGACGGCGCGGAAAAGTCGGGCGACAAGGCGTGGGCGCAGTTGCGCGAGACGTCGCTCGACGACGATCACATCTACGTGCTGACGCCGCAGGCGCGCGTGATCGCGTTGCCGCAGGGCGCGACGCCGGTCGATTTCGCGTACCACCTGCACAGCGAGCTTGGCCATCGCTGCCGAGGCGCGCGCGTCGACGGCGCGATGGTGCCGCTCAACACGCCGCTCGCAAACGGCCAGACGGTCGAGATCGTCGCGGTGAAGGAGGGCGGGCCGTCGCGCGACTGGCTGAACGTGCAGCTCGGCTATATGAAGAGCCCGCGCGCGCGTCAGAAGGTGCGTGCGTGGTTCAACTCGATCGAGCAGGAAGAAAACGTCTCGCATGGCCGCGCGCTCGTCGAAAAGACGCTGCAACGCGAGGGCAAGACGTCGGTCAACCTGGACAACCTTGCGGCGAAGCTCGGCTTCAAGTCGCCCGAGGAGTTGTTCTCGGTCGTCGGCAAGGAAGAGTTCAGCCTGCGCAATGTCGAGCACGCGCTGTCCGATGCGCCGCCGCCCGAACCGGCGCCCGAGGCGCCGGCCGATTTCGAGAAGCGCAGCAGCGGCGCGAGCGTGGCGCACGGCGCATCGACCGGCGTGCTGGTCGTGGGCGTCGACGCACTGTTGACCCAGCTCGCGCGCTGCTGCCGTCCGGCACCGCCCGATCCGATCAGCGGTTTCGTCACGCGCGGCAAGGGGATGTCGATCCACCGCACCGATTGCCCGACGTTCCGCCGGATGGTCGAGCGTGCGCCGGAACGCGTGCTGCAGACGACCTGGTCGGCCGACGTGCTCGGCGGGCGCGGTGCGTCCGTCTATCCGGTCGACCTGATGATCGAGGCGAGCGACCGGCAGGGGTTGCTGCGCGACATCTCCGAAGTGTTCGCGCGCGAGAAGATGAACGTCGTGGGCGTGAAGACGCAGAGCCGCCGCAATGCGGCATTCATGCAGTTCACGGTCGAGGTGTCGAACTCGGCGCAGGTGCAGCGCGCCTGCACGCTGCTCGGCGAGGTGCAGGGCGTCGTGCGGGCGGGGCGGAAGGCGTGATGTGGGGTTCGAACACCGTTATTTTGCTGCGACCGCATAAAAATACTTGCCAAGCGGGTAACGGCTCCATATAATCTTAGCTTCACTAGGCTCGTAGCTCAGCTGGTTAGAGCACCACCTTGACATGGTGGGGGTCGTTGGTTCGAGTCCAATCGAGCCTACCAACGAATTGAGAATGCCCGGTTTCCGGGTGTTCGATGCAGCAAATAACTCAACGCGAACAAGGCGAATACGGTTATGACACCGCGAACGTTGACCGAAACCTTTTCGGAGCGACGCTAGTCGAGGAACCCTTTCGCCCTTTCAGTTTGAGTGAAGTATCGAATGCGGCCCCTCGAAAGCGGGGCCGCATTTTTTTTGTCGCGAAATTTTCCCGCGTGATTTTTATATCGCGTACCTGGTCTGCCGCCCACTGTCGGCATCACGGAGATTGCTATGGTTTCGATACGCTTGCCTGACGGCTCAGTTCGACAATACGAGCATCCGGTGACAGTTGCCGAGGTTGCAGCCTCGATCGGTCCCGGCCTTGCGAAGGCTGCGCTTGGCGGCAAGATCGATGGCGAGCTCGTCGATACGTCGGCCGTGATCGACCGCGACGCGTCGCTCGCGATCATCACGGACAAGGATGCCGACGGCCTCGACATCATCCGTCACTCGACGGCGCACTTGCTCGCGTACGCGGTGAAGGAACTGTATCCGGACGCGCAGGTGACGATCGGCCCGGTGATCGACAACGGCTTCTATTACGACTTCTCATACAACCGTCCGTTTACGCCTGAAGATCTGGAAAAGATCGAAAAGCGCATGCAGGAGCTCGCGAAGAAGGACGAGCCCGTGACGCGCCGCGTCGTGTCGCGTGACGAAGCGGCGGGCTACTTCCGCAGCATCGGCGAGAAGTACAAGGCCGAGATCATCGAATCGATTCCGCAAAGCGACGAAATCAAGCTGTACTCGCATGGCGGCTTCACCGACCTGTGCCGCGGCCCGCACGTGCCGTCCACCGGCAAGATGAAGGTCTTCAAGCTGATGAAGGTCGCGGGCGCTTACTGGCGCGGCGATTCGAAGAACGAGCAGCTGCAGCGCATCTACGGTACGGCCTGGACGAAGAAGGAAGATCAGGATCAGTACCTGCACATGCTCGAGGAAGCGGAAAAGCGCGACCACCGCAAGCTCGGCAAGCAGCTCGACCTGTTCCACATGCAGGAAGAGTCGCCGGGCATGGTGTTCTGGCATCCGAAGGGCTGGGCGCTGTGGCAGCAGGTCGAACAGTACATGCGCCGCCGCGTGAACGAAGCCGGCTACCTCGAGATCAAGACGCCGATGATCATGGACCGCTCGCTGTGGGAAGCGTCGGGCCACTGGCAGAACTACCGCGAGAACATGTTCACGACGGAATCGGAGAAACGCGACTACGCGATCAAGCCGATGAACTGCCCGGGCCACGTCCAGGTGTTCAAGCACGGCCTGCGCTCGTACCGCGACCTGCCGCTGCGTTATGCGGAATTCGGCTCGTGCCACCGCAACGAGGCGTCGGGCGCGCTGCACGGCCTGATGCGCGTGCGCGGCTTCGTGCAGGACGATGCGCACATCTTCTGTACGGAAGACCAGTTCATCTCGGAATCGATCGCGTTCAACACGCTGGCGATGAGTGTGTACAAGGACTTCGGTTTCGATCACATCGACATCAAGCTGTCGCTGCGCCCGGACCAGCGTGCGGGTACGGACGAGACGTGGGATCGCGCCGAGCAGGGCCTGCGCGACGCGCTGACGGCCTGTGGCCTCACGTGGGAAGAGCTGCCGGGTGAGGGTGCGTTCTACGGTCCGAAGATCGAGTACCACATCAAGGATGCGCTCGGCCGTTCGTGGCAGTGCGGCACGCTGCAGCTCGACATGGTGCTGCCGGAGCGCCTCGGCGCCGAGTACGTCGCGGACGACAGCAGCCGCCGCCGGCCGGTGATGCTGCACCGTGCAATCGTCGGTTCGATGGAGCGTTTCCTCGGCATTTTGATCGAGCACCACGCTGGTGCGATGCCGGCCTGGCTCGCGCCGTTCCAGGCAGTTGTGCTCAATATCGCCGAAAGTCAGGCCGAATATGCGCAATCTCTGGCCCAATCGTTGCAAAAACAAGGGGTTAGAGTGGCGGCCGATTTGCGCAATGAGAAGATTAGCTATAAAATACGCGAGCACACGCTGGAAAAGGTGCCTTATCTCCTCGTCGTGGGGGATAAGGAGCGTGATGCGCAAACGGTAGCCGTGCGTGCCCGTGGCGGCGTCGATCTTGGCGTGATGCCGGTCGAAGCCTTCGTTGAGCGTCTGCAGGAAGACCTGCGCTCGTTCAAGTAACCGCCCTGGCAGCGCGGCTCGTTTTTTTAATTTTTAGAGGAAACGTAACATCGCTACTGATAAGTCGTCGCACCGCATCAACGGTGAAATCACTGCGCCGGAAGTGCGTCTGGTCGGGATCGAGAACGAACCGCTTGGTATCGTAAAACTCGCTGATGCTTTCCGTAAATCGGAAGAACTGGATGTTGACCTGGTGGAAATCGCGCCGCAAGCGGTTCCCCCGGTTTGCCGTCTGATGGATTACGGCAAGTTCAAGTACCAGGAGTCGAAGAAGCAGCACGAAGCGAAGCTGAAGCAGAAGGTCATCCAGGTCAAGGAAGTCAAGTTCCGCCCGGGTACCGATGACGGTGACTACAACGTCAAGCTCCGCAATCTCGTGCGCTTCCTCGAAGAAGGCGACAAGACGAAGATCACGTTGCGTTTCCGCGGCCGCGAAATGGCTCACCAGGAAATCGGTATGCGGATGCTTGAGCGTCTGCGCACGGATCTCGAGGAAGTCGGCCAGGTCGAGCAGATGCCGAAGATGGAAGGGCGCCAGATGATCATGGTGCTCTCGCCGAAGAAAAAGAAGTAACGGGCCCGCGCGCTTCGCGCGCAGGTTCGAAGTGGTTCGGCGCGTTGCCCGGTCAGGGCGGCGTGCCAGCAATGACGGCGGCTGCGCAAGCGGTTCGCCGTACACAAGTGGACTGGGTTTCGAAGGGCGGGTCAAGGGCGCAAGCCAACCGCACACCCATCGCCATCTAATAAACTGGAGTTGTTCGTCATGCCTAAGATGAAGACCAAGAAGAGTGCTGCAAAGCGCTTCGTGGTGCGTCCGGGCGGTACCGTCAAGCGCGGTCAAGCCTTCAAGCGTCACATCCTGACCAAGAAAACCACGAAGAACAAGCGTCACCTGCGCGGCGCAACGGCAGTTCATGATTCCGATCTGAACTCCGTCCGCGCGATGCTGCCGTTCGCGTAACCCCTAACTGATACTCTAAGGAGAGAAACATGCCTCGAGTCAAACGTGGGGTAACCGCGCGGGCCCGCCACAAGAAGATCATCAACCTGGCCAAGGGTTATCGCGGCCGCCGCAATAACGTCTACCGCATCGCCAAGCAGGCGGTGATGCGCGCTGGTCAGTACGCGTACCGCGATCGCCGCAACAAGAAGCGTGTGTTCCGCGCACTGTGGATCACGCGTATCAACGCGGCAGTTCGCCAGCACGACATGACCTACAGCGTGTTCATCAACGGCCTGAAGAAGGCGTCGATCGAACTCGACCGTAAGGTTCTGGCCGACATGGCGGTGTTCGACAAGGCTGCTTTTGCTGCGATCGTCAAGCAGGTGAAAGCCGCCGTTGCAGCCTAATTGCGAAATTAGCACTGCGTGGTTAGTTGCAGCGAGGTTCCGGTAGTCTCGGCCGCTGCAGCGAAAACGGGGCTCTTCCGAGCCCCTTTTTTGTTTGGTGGGCGATTTCGCTCGCCAAGACCGAATGACGTTGGAAATGATGGGATCTATGGATCTGGACCAGATTGTCGCCGACGCGCAGCAGTCCTTCGAACAGGCTGCCGACATCACCACGCTCGAAAACGAGAAAGCACGATTTCTCGGCAAGTCGGGTGCGCTGACCGAGTTGCTGAAGGGCCTCGGCAAGCTCGATCCCGAAGCACGCAAGACCGAAGGCGCACGCATCAACGTCGTGAAGCAGCAGGTTGAAGCCGCGCTGACCGCCCGTCGCCAGGCACTGGCCGACGCGCTGCTGAATCAGCGCCTCACTGCCGAAGCGATCGACGTGACGTTGCCGGGCCGCGGCGCCGGTGCAGGCAGCCTCCATCCCGTGATGCGCACGTGGGAGCGTGTCGAACAGATTTTCGGTTCGATCGGTTTCGATGTGGCCGATGGCCCCGAAATCGAGACCGACTGGTACAACTTCACGTCGCTGAACAGCCCGGAGAACCATCCGGCGCGTTCGATGCAGGACACCTTCTACGTCGAAGGCAAGGATGCCGACGGCCGCCAGCTGCTGCTGCGCACGCACACGAGCCCGATGCAGGTGCGTTATGCGCGCATGAACCGTCCGCCGATCAAGGTGATCGCGCCGGGCCGCACGTATCGCGTCGACAGCGATGCGACCCACTCGCCGATGTTCAATCAGGTCGAGGGGCTGTGGATCGACGAAAACATCAGCTTCGCCGATCTCAAGGGCGTCTATACCGACTTCCTGAAAAAATTCTTCGAGCGCGACGACATCCTCGTGCGCTTCCGTCCGTCGTATTTCCCGTTCACGGAACCGTCGGCCGAGATCGACATGATGTTCGAGCAAGGCAAGAACGCCGGCAAGTGGCTCGAGATCTCCGGCTCTGGGCAGGTGCATCCGACCGTGATTCGCAACATGGGCCTCGATCCCGAGCGCTACATCGGCTTCGCATTCGGCAGCGGCCTCGAGCGCCTGACGATGCTGCGCTACGGCGTCCAGGATCTCCGGTTGTTCTTCGAGAACGACCTGCGTTTCCTGCGCCAGTTCGCGTAACGCCGCGCGCCGCGCCGACCTGTGCCCGTGCACGCCCCGACGGACGATCCGACGGGGCCCGGGCGTCGATCTAACCTGTTTCGAACGTAGACATCCATGCAATTCCCTGAATCCTGGTTGAGAACCTTTGTCGACCCGCAGCTGACGACCGACGAACTGTCGCACGCGCTGACGATGGCGGGGCTCGAAGTCGAATCGCTGACCAAGGCTGCGCCGCCGACATCGAAGATCGTCGTCGGTCGCGTGCTCGAAGTCGTCAAGCATCCGGATGCGGACAAGCTCAATGTCTGCCAGGTCGACGCCGGCACCGGCGCGACGCTGAATATCGTTTGCGGCGCGCCGAATGTCGCGCCCGGCATCAAGGTACCGGTCGCGCTGGTCGGCGCGGAACTGCCGCCGGCGGAAGAGGGCGGCAAGCCGTTCGCGATCAAGCTGTCGAAGCTGCGCGGCGTGGAGAGCCAGGGGATGCTGTGCTCGGCGCGCGAACTGAAGCTGTCCGAGGATCACAGCGGCCTGCTGGTGCTGCCGGAAGACACGCCGGTCGGCCAGGACATCCGCGAGACGCTCAATCTCGACGACACGATCTTCGAAATCAAGCTGACGCCGAACAAGGCCGACTGCCTGTCCGTGTTCGGTATCGCGCGCGAGACGGCCGCGATCACCGGCGCGCCGCTGACGCCGGTCGACATCCGCCCGGTGCGCGTCGAGCTCGACGAAACGCTGCCGGTGCGCATTGCCGCGCCCGATCTGTGCGGCCGCTTCTCGGGTCGCGTGATCCGCGGCGTGAACGCACATGCGAAGACCCCGCAGTGGATGGTCGAGCGCCTCGAGCGTTCCGGCCAGCGCAGCGTGTCGGCGCTCGTCGACATCTCGAACTACGTGATGTTCGAACTCGGCCGCCCGTCGCATGTGTTCGATCTCGACAAGATCCACGGTGGCATCGAGGTGCGCTGGGGCAAGCGCGGCGAATCGCTGAAGCTGCTCAACGGCAACACGGTCGAACTCGACGAAACGGTCGGCGTGATTTCGGACGACCGCCACGTCGAAAGCCTGGCCGGCATCATGGGTGGCGACAGCACGGCCGTCACGCTCGATACGACCAACATCTATCTGGAAGCCGCATTCTGGTGGCCGGACAGCATCCGCGGCCGTGCGCGCAAGTACAACTTCTCGACCGATGCGGCCCATCGCTTCGAGCGCGGCGTCGATTACGCGACGACCGTCGAGCACGTCGAGCGCATCACGCAACTGATTCTCGAGATCTGCGGCGGCAAGGCCGGCCCGGTCGACGATCAGTCCGTGAACCTGCCGCAACGCGCGCCGGTGAAGATGCGCGTGTCGCGCGCGAACCGCATCATCGGCGTGCAGATCGGCGCCGACGAGATCGCCAGCATCTTCACGCGCCTCGGCCTGCCGTTCGAGCGTGAAGACGACGCGTTCCTCGTTACGCCGCCGTCGCATCGCTTCGACATCGAGATCGAGGAAGACCTGATCGAGGAAGTGGCGCGCATCTACGGCTTCGAGAAGATCCCGGCGCGTCCGCCGGTCGCGACGAGCGAAATGCGCGCGACCAACGAAACGCGGCGCTCGATCCACGACATCCGTCACGCGCTCGCCGCGCGCGACTACGCGGAAACCGTCAACTTCAGCTTCGTCGATGCGGAGTGGGAGCAGGATTTCGCGGGCAACGACCACCCGATCCGCTTGCTGAACCCGATCGCGAGCCAGCTGTCGGTGATGCGCACGACGCTGTTCGGTAGCCTGATTTCGGTGCTGCGCCACAACCTGAACCGCCGTGCAGATCGCGTGCGCGTGTTCGAGGCTGGCCGCGTGTTCCTTACCGATGCGTCGGCGAAGGCCGGTGAGCTGACGGTCGAGGGCTATGTGCAGCCGAAGCGTGTCGGTGCGCTTGCCTACGGTCCGGCGCTCGACGAGCAGTGGGGCGTGGCGACCCGTGCGGTCGATTTCTTCGACGTAAAGGGCGACCTCGAGGCGCTGTTCGCACCTGCCGTTGCACGGTTCGTGAAGGCAGAGCATCCGGCCCTCCATCCGGGCCGCAGTGCGCGCATCGAAGTCGACGGCCGTGCGGTCGGCTGGATCGGCGAACTGCACCCGCGCCTGATGCAGAAGTACGAGCTGCCGCACGCACCGGTGATGTTCGAGGTCGATGCGGACGCGCTGATTGCGCGTGCGTTGCCTACGCCGACCGATGTGTCGAAATTCCCGCCGGTTCGTCGCGATATCGCCGTGGTCGTCGATCAGGCGGTCGAGGTTCAGGCACTTTTCGACGAAATGAAGAAGGCGCTTGCCGAAGAGGCCTGCCGATTCGTTCAGAAGGTTGTACTCTTCGACGAATTTCGTGCAAAATCAAATACTTCCGGTGGTCTTGCCGCGCACGAGAAGAGCCTTGCCTTCCGTGTGACGCTGCAGGACGCGGCTGGCACGCTACAGGACGAGGTCGTCGATCAGGCGATCCAGACGCTGGTCGAGCGGATGGCTCGTGCCGGTGCGCGTCTGCGCGGCTAAGGAGGAGGCCCGCCCGCTCGCGGGCGGCTTTTTCCGATCGTAAGTTTTGATTTAACGCGCTGTATGGCAGATATGAACGACATGACCTCGAGTGAATTCGAAGCCCTCCTGACGGCGCAACGCAGCGCCATGAACCGCGACGCTTCGGCGCCGGCGTCCACCGAGACGCCCACGCTGACGAAGGCGGAACTGGCGGAGCTGCTGTTCGACAGCGTCGGGCTGAACAAGCGTGAAGCGAAGGACATGGTCGAGGCGTTTTTCGAGGTGATCCGCGACGCGCTCGAAAACGGCGAGAGCGTCAAGCTGTCGGGGTTCGGCAATTTCCAGTTGCGCGACAAGCCGCAGCGTCCGGGCCGCAATCCGAAGACGGGCGAGGCGATTCCGATCGCGGCCCGCCGGGTGGTAACCTTCCACGCGAGCCAGAAGCTGAAGGCGCTGGTCGAAAACGGCGCGGAGTAAGTCCGCGCGCTGACGTCTCCGCGCGGCCGCCGCGCACCCTTTACCGACGGTTAACCGACGATGACCACTACGGTTGAGAAAGTCGTCTTGCCTCCGATTCCCGCGAAGCGCTACTTCACGATCGGTGAAGTCAGCGAACTGTGCGGGGTCAAGCCGCATGTGCTGCGTTATTGGGAACAGGAATTTACTCAACTGCGGCCGGTGAAGCGGCGTGGCAATCGTCGGTATTACCAGCACCACGAAGTGCTGCTGATCCGGCGGATTCGCGAGTTGCTGTACGAGCAGGGATTTACGATCAACGGCGCGCGCAACCGGCTCGATTCGCCGGGCGGTGAGCGGGCTGCTGCGGCACCCGTCGAGCCGGAGGCGCAGGCCGCCGATCCGCGCGCACCGGTCAAGCCGGGCTCGACCGTCGACGTCACTGCATTGCGGCAGGCGCTGCTCGACGTGATCGACGGACTGAAGCACGACTGAGTGCGAAGGATGAAATGAAAAGCCCGGTTGGCGACATGCCCCCGGGCTTTTTTCATGCGTGTCGTGCACGCATGTCAACGCGACGCGAGCGGATTCCTTTGCCCCATGTCGACGTCCAGCGTACCGTCCGGCAGCATCCGCACCGAGCCTTGCGCGACCTGGCTGCGGTAACCGTACAGGTCGAAACGCATCGGCCCGGCGTCGGCCGAATTCCGGATCAGTGCGCGTACGTTCAGTTCGAGCACATTGAACATCTTCATGTCGCCGCCTTCCATCCACATGTAGCTCGGCGCATCGATCTGCGGCTGTTGCGGCGCCGGTGCGCCTGCCATGCGCCTGAACGTGAGGCGCAGTCCGTCGCGTTCGACCGTTGCCTGTCCGAGCTTGCCGTTCAGCACGGGCGGCGGGAACACGGTGTACTGGTCGAGCACGAGCGTGTCGCCGCGCAGTTCCGCGCCGCGCCGCTGCAGCGGCGTCAGCGAAGCGAGTTCGATGCCGAGCGAACGCAGCAGCTTTGCCTGCGGGATGCCGAGCACCGACACCTGGGACGGCTTGAATGCGAGGTGCCGGTCGTCGAGCACGGACAGCGAGCCCTTCATGTCGGTCGGCAGCCAGACACCCGGCACATGGTTCCACAGCTTGATGCCGCCCTGGACGCGCAGGTTCGTGCCGTCGGCGCTCAGTTGCAGGTCGTTGAGCGAGCGCGGCGAGTAGTCGAGCAGATAGTTGTTGAAGAGCGCCGACATCGCCTTCCACGACTCGACGACGGTGCCGCCGAGAATGCGGATGTCGTACTGGTTCGGGTCGTCGAGATCGACGGGTTCGCCGGCCCGCTTCGATACGAGTTCCACGTCGAGATCCTCGACGTGAAAGCCGATATCTCCGGACAGGTTGAAGTCGACGTTGCGCAGATGGATCGTCGGGTTGCGGTTCGACACGTGCCGTTCGTTGAACGGTGTGGTCGACGTGCGCCGCATCGCGACCTTCTGCATGCCGGGGTGGGCGATGTTCGCTGCGAGTGCATAGGCTTCCCAGTGCTGGCGTAAGTCGCGCAGCGCGTTTTGCTGCGCGGCAAGGAAGCTGTCGTTCAGTCGTGCGGCCGCGTTGCCGAGCAGCGCGCCGCTTGCCGGGCCTGCGTACGAAGGCATCCGGATCGCCATCGCACCGCTTTCGTCGAAATTGAAGTAGCCGGCCGACACCTGGTCGCGATAGTGATACAGGTCGAACACGAAAGTCTGGTCGCGCTTCGCGGGATCGACCGGACCGATCAGGATGTCTGCGTTCATCGGCATCGAGCGCATGAACTTCACGTCGCCGCCGCGAATGTACATCGCCTGCTGCGGCGCGTTCGCGGGCATCGCGAAGCCGGCATGCGTGCCGTCGTCGAGCTTCAGGTCGAGCCCGGCCGGCGTCACGCGCAGCGCGGTGATCGTGAGCTTCAGGCGCGGCGGCGGCATCAGCTTGTCGACCGACATCACGAGATCGTCGCCTGCGAGTTGCGCAATCGGCGTCTGGACTTTCAGCAGGTCGGCCATCTTCACGTTGGCCGCGCGCATCACCGGTTGCGCGTTGATACCCGATACGCGCACACCCGTCGGATGGAACACGAGCTGGCTGCCGTCGCGGATCGCGAGCGTGCCGGTCAGCGAGAACGGCACCCAGCCGTCGCGCTGCATCTCGCCTTGCAGGTGGATCACGCCGTCGCCGGCCGACACGGCGAGCTTGCGCAGCGGCGCGTTGCGGTAGCCGAAGATGTAGGTATTGAAGAGGGCGGTCAGCTTCGCGTTGTCGAGCGTGACGGTGCCTTCATGCACGTCGATCTGGAAACTGGTCGGATCGTCGAACACGATCGGCGCGCCGGCCTGCGTCGGTACGAGCGTGGCCGACAACTGATGGATGAAGAAGCCGAGATTGTTGACGATGCGGAAATCGACGTCGCGCAGGAACGTCATCGCGCCGTTCTGGCCCGAGTCGCGCAGCGTGAACGGGCGCGGTTGCGTGAGGCTGATCGATGCGAGCGACGGCACGGTGCGTGCGACCTGCTGTTCGCGGGCGAGGCGTTCGGCCTTGGTACGTTCGATTTGGGTCGACGCGACTGACGTGTTGCCGTCACGCTGCGCGGACGATTCCGCGCAACCGGCACACAGCAGCGCGAGCGCCAGCACGCCGCAGCCGAGCACGCGGGATGTCGTGGGCGAGATGAGCCGGGCCGCGCGTGGCGGGCCGGAAATCCAGTCGAGAATTGCCAAAGGCGAGCGATGGCCGCGCCGGACCGCATTCCGCATCGTCTGTCTCCATGTCTTGTCGTGATCGACGGCGGCGCGCACCACTGCACGGCGCGAGCGTCGATGCCGTGCAGTGTGGCATAGCGTGCTAGAGCGGCGTTACCAAACAACGGGCGCCCGGGTAGGGCGGCCCGGCGGGCTGCGGGACAACGGATTCGGGGTGGTCGGGCGGCAGGATCAAACGGTCGTTTGGTTTGCACGGGCCGTCGTCGGCGGCTGTCGTCGCGATCGGGCAAACCCGCTCCAGCCTTGGCTGGTGCGGGTTTCGACGGATACGAGCTGTCGCGGTCGCGGTGGTCGAGGCGTGAATGCGATCCGGCTCCGTCGCCGCGGCCCGCAGGCCGATCAAACCAGCATGTGCTGCCGGATCGCGTTCAGCGTCGCCTGATCGAGTTGCAGGCCGTTCGCGATATATGACGTCATCGAGCCGTACGACGCGGTGACCTGATCGAATGCCGCCTGCAGATAGTCGGCGTGTGCGCCTTGCAGCGCGGTCATCATGTCTGCCGCATTTTGCCCGCCCGCTTGTTGCGCCTGGGCGACCGAGGCGGCGATTTCCGATGCGCTATAGGTGTTGGTCAGCAGATAGTCGGCGAGTATCGTCTGCTCGGAGGCGCCGAGGATCGTGTGCAGGATGGCGGTCGCCCAGCCGGTGCGGTCCTTGCCGGCCGTGCAGTGGAAAACCAGGTTTTCGCCGGAGGCGGCGAAGCCGGTGAAGAGTGCGTGATAGCTGGCATGCGCGGTGTCCGACGTGACGAATGCGCGATACATGCTCAACATGAAGGCCGTCGCGGTTGCGCCGGTAGTCGGGATCGGACCGATGCTGGCCGCACCGAGCACGTTGAGGTTTTGCCAGGTGGCGCCGGCCAGCGGCACGTCTGGTTGCGTCTTGATCTCGGCGGGCGTGCGCAGGTCGCAGACCTGCCTGATGCCGAGCGTGCCGACGGTAGCGATGTCCGCGGCCGACAACGCGAGCGCGGATGAGCGATAGATCACGCCTTTTTTCATCTTCGCGCCGCTCGTCGTCACGTAGCCGGTTCCGTCCGGCCCGGCCGTGTCGCGAAAGTTCGATGCGGAACTCAGCCGTGGTGTCGTGATCGGCGCGACCGAAATCGAGTCGCCTCCGCATGCAGACAGAAGCGACGCGCTCCCCAGTGCCATGCCTATCGTGCCGGCGCCCAGCCGGAGAAAATGTCGACGGGAAATTTCGTTTTTCTGATGCATTCAATGCCCTGTGTCGGAGACGGTTACAAGAAGTCGCGACCGCGGTGGTGACCGAAGCCGCCTCCTGTATCACGCGCGACGCGGCAAAGCCGGGGCGGGCCGGATCGATCGGCATGCAGTCGGACGGTTCGCCCATGCGCATCGATCTCGCGCCGGGTAACCGCACGGTAGCGATTTGTGGCGAACCAGCCATCGTCCTTTTCGATTAGGGGGCATGCGGGTTGCCGGCGTCGGCCGCGCATCGTCGACGGGTAGGATCGGTGGCAGCGGCGCGGTAAGATCGGCATCAGTGGCTGTATCGACCAAAGCACAGTAGCCATCACGGGGAAGCGTCATGGATCTCAAGGAAGTCGACGTATTGGGTGCGGGCGTGGGCGATCACTGGTACTACGCGTCGAAGGCGAGTGCGATTCGCCGATTCCTGGGTGCGCCGGGTGCGCAACGGATACTCGATGTCGGTGCGGGCTCAGGTTTCTTCTCGAAGCACTTGCTGGAGCGTACGCAGGCGTCGGAGGCGTGGTGTGTCGATACGAGTTACGCCGACGATAGCGACGGTGAGGCGGCCGGCAAGCCCATCCACTTTCGGCGATCCGTCGATCGATTCGATGTCGATCTCGTGTTGCTGATGGACGTGCTCGAGCATGTCGACGACGACGTCGGTCTGCTGATGCAGTATGTAAAGGGCGCGCCTTCGGGCAGCCGCTTCCTGATCACGGTTCCCGCGTTCCAGTTCCTCTGGAGCGGTCATGACGATTTTCTCGAGCACAAGCGCCGGTATACGCTCGGCAGTCTCGAGGACGTGGTGCGGCGCGCGGGGCTTGACGTCGAGCACGGCGCTTACTATTTCGGTCTCACGTTTCCGCTCGCGGCAGCACTGCGGCTGGGCGAGCGGGTGCGTCGGCAGCCGAGCGCGCCAGCGTCGCAATTGCGTCGTCACCATCCGTTCGTCAACGGCCTGCTCAAGACGATCTGCCGGATCGAGTTGCCGATGTTCCGCTTCAACCGCGTCGCCGGCCTGACGGTCATCTGCGTTGCGCGCAAGAGGTGAATGCGATGCGAGGCCGTGTGGCCGGTGCGCAGCGCGCCATGCCATGCGCGTCGTTGCTTGCATCGGTACCGTCACGCCAAAAAATTTCACAAGAATATTCACAAAATGCATGCGACCCGTTCTAAATCGGAAAACTGTCTGTTATAATTTTTTTCTTTCGGGGCGTAGCGCAGCCTGGTAGCGTACCTGCATGGGGTGCAGGTGGTCGGAGGTTCAAATCCTCTCGCCCCGACCAGACAAAAAAACCCGCGTCAGCTCAAGCTGACGCGGGTTTTTTCTTGCCGGTCGCTTTTTTGCACATCGCGGCGCGGCCCCGGTAAAATGCAAGGTTGATCCACGGAAAGCGCCGTGATTTAGCGGAAGAGGATTCCCCGAACATGACTGATTTGCGTCTTACCATGCGGTTCGCTGCAGTACTCGCCGCCAGCGCGCTCGTCGCCGGTTGCGGTACGTCGTCGCCCACGAAAGTGGACTACAAGAGCGATTCGAAATCGAAGGAAGCGTCGCTCGCGGTGCCGCCCAACATGCTCGACGAGACGGCCGATCAGCGTTCGCTGCCGCCTCAGGGCGGCGCGACTTCCCTGTCCGCGCTTCAGCAGGTCCAGCAGGCGGCGCCTGCACTGGACACCGTTGCTCCGGCCGTGGCCGGCATGCATATCCAGCGCGACGGCACCGAGAGCTGGCTCGTGATCGACGGCAAGCAGCCCGCCGACGTCTGGCCGCAGGTGCGCCGCTTCTGGCAGGAGCAGGGCTTCCTGCTCGTCGTCGACCAGCGCGACAAGGGCGTGATGGAAACCGACTGGAACGAAACCCATCCGCAGATCAACGACGGTCTGATCCGTAGCGTGATCTCGAAGGCGATGGGCAACTCGTACGTGACGGCCGAGCGCAACAAGTACCGGACGCGTCTCGATTCGGCGCCGAATGGCGGCACCTACGTGTTCATCAGCCAGAAGGGGATGCGCGAAGCGATCACGGGTTCGAACAACGATTCGAGCAAGTGGGAACCGAAGCCGAACGATCCGGCACTCGAGACCGAATACCTGAAGCGATTGATGGCCGTGCTCGCACAGAACGAGCAGCGCGCGAAGAACGGCGAGCCGCCTATCGCGAACATCAAGGACAACACGGTACCGGCGGCCAAGGACAAGAAGGCCGACGACGCATCGTCGAAGGCCGCTGCAGCGATTGCCGCGCAAAACGTCTCCCGCACGTCGGCGCAAGGCAACGATGCGGCCGATGCTGCCGTCCCGTCGGAAGTCACGCTCGGCGAGCCGTACGACCGGTCGTGGCTGCACGTCGGTCTCGCGCTCGATCGTGCGAACTTCACGGTCGACGATCGCGATCGCACGAAGGGCCTGTATTTCGTGCGCTATGTCGATCCGAAGGACCTGACTTCGGCCGAGCAGGGCTTCTGGAGCCAGCTGTTCCACGGCAAGAAGGAAAAGCAGGCGAAGCAATACCGTGTCAACGTAAAGGCGGTCACGGCCGACCAGACGCGCGTCGCGGTCATCGACGATTCGGGCGCAATCGACACGTCGTCGCCGGCTCGCCAGATCATGGGCCTGCTCGTGAATCAGCTTCGCTGATTTCGACGTTTCTTCGCATCAATGAAAAGCCCGCCACATGGCGGGCTTTTTTCATGGCCGTTCGCCGGCGCGTGAGCACGTGAAAGGCTCGGTCCCTCCTGGTGACGTTACGTAACATCCGCGCGTTACGGCGGCAGAACGCATGCCGCATTATCAAGGATTGAAAATTTGTCCTTATAAATCAACGGGGTGATCGACCCGTTATGGCTGGCACGCAACCTGCTTTATATGTTGGAATTGTTGAAACAGGGAGGATGGCGTCAGATACCGGAGGTGCGCCGCGAGCGACCGATCAACGGTATCGACGTCTTCGAATGTCGGCGCGACAAGCGTCGGCGCAACCGATGACGATCCGCGCCAGCGCGCGGATCTCGATGGCCCCGTCGCCTATCCTCGTAGGGCGACGGTTTCGCCCGCGCTTCTCTGAAGCGCGGGCTATTTTTTTGGGGCCGTCGTGCAATGCCGTGCCGGCGCAGCCGGTGCGCAACGCGTGATTCGCGTATTCTCGGACTTTTCCAGATAGGCGGGGAGCGGAAATGGCGGAAATTGCAGTCGTGGCGCTGATCGTGGCGAAACCCGGCGCCGAGGAGAAGTTGCGTGCCCAGCTTGAGGGGATCGTCGAGCCGACCCGCAATGAAGCCGGTGCATTGCAGTACGACCTGCATCGGGACCTGAGGGAGCCGGCGCGATTCGTATTTGTCGAGCGCTGGGCAAGCGAGGAGGCATTGGCTGCGCACGCGCGTTCCGCGCACATCCTCGCTTATCGCGAAGCAGCCGCGGACTGGATCGAAAGTTCCGAAATCCGCGTGCTGTCGAAGCTCGTCTGAGCCGGGTGGGGCGACCGGACGCGTCCGGTCGCAGCAGTGCGTCAGTGCGACGTGCTGGGGACGTCGAGGATCAGGATGATCGTCCAGTCGGCGTCGCCGTCGTGGTGATACTGGCGCTCGGCAACGATGAACGGTTGCTGCTTGCCTTGCGGACCGAGGAAAAGCACGTCGCCCTCCATCGGCAGGCACTCGATCGGCGGCAGCGCGAGGAACGCGTCGGCCGAGCCGCGAGGCATCAGTTGCTTGATCTGGCGAGTGGCGGCTTCGGTCCACTCGATGTCGAGTTGAATGTTGCTCATGCTGTCCTCCGCACCGGGGTGCGCACGGGTGGAAAATTTCGGTGCGCGACTTTAGCACAGCGCGCGGGCGCCGCAACCAAAAAAGCCGAACCCGGTTGCCCGGATTCGGCTTTTTGCTTGTGCGGTGCCGCCGAACTTACTGGCTGGCAGCGTCTGCGGCCTTGGCTGCCTTCTTGCCGGCCTTCTTTGCTGCTGCCTTGTGGTGAGCAGCCTTCTTGCCGTGGTGATGCTCTTCCTGCATCGCCGGCTGAGCGGCTTCGGCCGCTTGCTGCTGTTGCAGCGCCTGTGCGCGCTGCTCGATCTCGGAGATCTTGGCCGGATCGGTAATGGTCTTGATTTCCGTGCTCTCTTGCGCATACGCTGCGCCAGTCAGCGCCGACATCGCTACCAGGATAGCCAGGGACGTCTTCTTCATTGCTTTACCTCCGCTAAGTGGTGATGAACCCGAGTGTTGCCGTTTTGTCTGGCGACTGCAATCGAGTGCGTGTCGAGTGTAACAAAAGTGACGGATCAATGTGCATCGGATCGCGGCGCGACGCAAGGCCCCGTTGAAGTGGCGCAACACTTCGCGCACTTCGTCACGCGCGTGCCATTGTCGCTGCCGCAACCAATCCGCTCTGGTTTCCCGGCAGCTGTCAGAACCATCCAAGCCATCGATAGACATGGAACTGCGCGATGCCGACCAGCTCGTGCAGCGCCTGCTCGGCGTTGGCCACATTGCGCCAGCGCGGCAGCCAACCCGTTTGCGCCTGCCGGCGATTCGCATAAACGGGCTGCGGATCGATTCCGAAACGGCGGAAATCGAGCAATGCGCGGCGCATCTGGTATGACGAAGTGACGAGAATGCGTGCGTCGTCATACTGTGAGCGTAGTATAGACGCAGTGAATTTCGCATTTTCGTAGGTTGTGCGGCTATCCGGTTCCAGAACGAGGTCCGCGGGTGCGACACCTTCGGCGACGAGTTGGCGCCCGTACACGGCGGCTTCCGTTTCGCCGTGATGTTGCGGGTCGCCGCCCGACATCACCACGGTGCAGCGCTCGGCCTGCTGCCGGCAGGTGCGATAGAGCGCCGCGACCTTGTGGATGCGGGCGGTACCGTCGGGTGGAGGCTGTAGCCCGGTGTCGGTACGTCGCGTTCCGGCGCCGATGAGAATCAGGGTGGTCTGCCCATGCATGTCCGGGTGCTCGACCGGGACGACACCCGCCTCGGTCCAGGCGATCAGCGGCGCGGTGAGCCAGCCTGTCGCGAGCAGCCAGAACAGCGCAACCGCGGTGATCGAGATGATTCGACGCCGCTTGCGGCAGAGCATGAAACAGATGAAGAGAAGTACAAATGAATCGAACAGAATCAATTTGATTGGGGTATGGTGTCTTTTTATGGACGGCTGACGATCCGGCCCTGACGCGACGCCGAACGTCGGCCCCAGAATAGGTGGCGGTATCGGCTGGCGGAGACCCCGCCCGGCGCGCCGCTTCGCATTGTCGCTGCACTTTAAGAAAGAATCGAGATGGCCACGTATTCCAACGAAGCGGTGCTCGACGCATTGAGACGAGTGCAGTACCGCCAGGTACCGTGGGCACGCCGCCCGGGTGTGTTCGAGTATCTCCGTTCACTCGGGCTGATGGACACGGTCAGGCAGAAAACCGTTGCCCCTGCGCCGGGCTTCCACGCACCGGTCGACATTGCCGTACTGACCGAAAGCGGTCGAGCCGAATTCTCGCGCCTCGAGCGCGACGAGAAATTACTTTCCTGGACCGATCGCCGCATGGCCGACTACGCATTGAGCGAAGCGAGCGCCGTGGCGATTCTCGAAAGCCGCCTGTAGCGGCCGATCATCCCGCCATGCGCATCGCCGTGCGACTGGCGATGCCCCAAAAAAAAGCCCGTATCACGAGGATACGGGCGTACCGGATACTTTTGCTGTTGCCACGCTGTGCTCATGGCAACGTTGTGACTCGTCGCATGCGGCGCAGTTCCCGACAGTGGGCATTTTCTTTGGCGAAATCCTGAAATCGGCAGGACTACGGATGACGCGGTGTGTCGGACGGCTGCGAGCCGATGCGCGCCCGCGCGTTGCTGGCGATGTCGCCGCGCAGGTCGCCGCGCGGCACGGTTTGCCGGTTGGACGGGTTGGCGGGCGGTGGCTGGCGGAGGGTGTTCCGGTGATCCTGCTGGCGATGGGGTGGTTTCGCGCGATCGTCGGCATGGGCTGGAGCGGATAGCGCCAGGGAAATGACAATGCCGCATGCAACGAGCAGTGACATTGGTTTCATGGCGGGGCTCCCTTCAAGCCGTCGACGCGGCCTGTTGATATATCGCTAAGGTAAGCGTGGGAGTGCAGGCTTGCTGTAAATATTGGTAAATAGATGTATCGCGGCACGACAACGGTAATCGACGGCAACGCACGCGTCGCGAACGGGTCGCGCCGCAGAAAGAAACCGGGCGGCCGAAGCCGCCCGATCGAGCATTCGTTACGCCATCTTGACCGGCGCGCGCCAGGATTCCGGATTGGTCCAGAAGGCGCCGCGCAGCCGGTCGCGGCTCGGCGGTGCGGGCGGCTTCGCAGCGCTTGCGCCGATGCGCCCGCGCAGGGAGATCTGCCGGCCGCTCGTGCCGAGTCGTTTCACGATTTCGGCGAGCGTGCCGTCCGCCTGCCATTCGTCGAAGCGACGGCGGCAAGTCGGCGGCGACGGATAGCGGCCCGGCAGCTTCGACCAGCCTTCACCCGTCGACAGCACCCACAGCACGGCGTTCACCACCGAGCGGGCTTCGACGCGGGGGCGGCCGCGCCGCTCACTCCGTGCGGGTTCAGAGCAAAACAGACCCTCGACCAGCGCCCACTCGTTATCTCTCAAATCGTCGAACAGCATCATGTCCTCACCTCAGCGAAGCTAACTCCGGTGCGCTGCCCTGCGCCGCGCACTCTTCAAGCACTCGATCGTCGAGTGCCGGGTGGGGGCGTCCGGTTGGCCGGCAGCGGCGTTTCTGCTCTTCCGTCCGACGAAACCTGCGCCCTGTGCGCCAGGTAATGCACGAAGCGTGCCATGTCGGAGGTAATTCCCTCGAGAGCCGCTTGGCAGCGAGCTAACGGCTAAGTCAGCTAGGGGCGTATAAGACGCCAAAATAACCCGGCAGCAAATCGGGACAATCACCAATCTTGTGCAGTTCGCCCGCGCCACGTGCGTTCGCGGATGTATTGCACCGCAGCGAAACATGTGGGGCAGGTGCCTGATTCGTACATCGACGCCGGATTCACGCATTAAAATCGCGCATCGATATCGACGATTGATGAGGTCAGGAAATGAACGTCACGCTGCGCCAGCTTCGCGTCTTCATCGAGGTCGCGCGGCTCAAGAGCTTCAGCCGCGCGGGCGACGAGATCGGGCTCACGCAGTCCGCGGTCAGTCGCTGCGTGCGCGAGCTCGAGGCCGAGCTCGGGTTGAAGCTGATCGATCGCACGACGCGCGACGTGCAGCTGACCGATGTCGGCGCGAACCTGATCGCGAGCGTGTCGCGTCTGCTCGACGATCTCGACGACACGCTGCGTGAGATTCGAGAGATCGGCGAGCAGCGCCGCGGGCGCGTGATCGTCGCGGCAAGCCCGACGATCGCATGCCGGCTGATGCCGCGCGTGGTTGCATCGTGCGAACGTCAGTTCCCGTTCGTGACGCTGGGCTTGCGTGACGACGTGCAGAGCGACGTGCTGCGCAAGGTGAAGTCAAGCGAGGTCGATTTCGGCGTCGTGATCGGGCCGCTTACGGTTGCGGATCTCGTCTGCGAATCGCTGATGACCGATTCGTTCTGCCTTGTTGCGCGCGCCGACCATCCGCTCGCGGCGCGCGCCGAAGTGCCGTGGACAGCGCTGGACGGCGAGCGCCTCGTGCTCCTCGATCATGCGTCGGGAAGCCGGCCGCTGATCGATGCCGCGCTGGCCGCCCATCGCGTCAACGCGACGGTCATGCAGGAGCTCGGGCATTCGGCGACCGTGTTCGGACTCGTGGAGGCCGGCGTCGGTGTGAGCGTGCAGCCGTGGCTGTCGCTGCCGCTGCCGGCCGGCTCGACGCTCGTCGCGCGGCCGCTCACGCCGCGCACCGAGCGTACGGTCGAGCTGGTGCGCCGCCGCGATCGGTCGTTGTCGCCCGCTGCACAGGCGATCTGGGAACTCGTGCGGCAGATGCCGGCGAGGGCGGAGGACCTCGACTGACGCGCACCGGCGCGCGCCGGCACGGCTTGCGGGCCGGTACACTACGCGGATCGTGTTCCTCGATGGTGGTTCTCGATGGCGGATTCCGCAGAGTCTCTTCCGATGGCCGGCGCGCCGGCGGCGCGCGACGCGGTGCACGCGTTGCGTCCGTCGCTGATCCGGGAGGTGGCAAACGCCGGCTTTGGCGTGCCGGACATGCTGCCGTTCTGGTTCGGCGAATCCGATCGCGTGACGCCGGACTTCATCCGTGACGCCGCAGCGGCGGCACTGCGCGATGGCGCAACCTTCTACACGCACAACCTCGGTACTGCGCCGCTGCGCGACGCGATCGCGGCCTACGTCAGCGTCCGTCACGGTGCGACGGCGGCCGACGCCGTGGCCGTGACGAGTTCGGGCGTAAGCGCACTGATGCTGGCCGCGCAGATGCTCGTCGGTCCAGGCGAGCGCGTTGTCGCGGTCACGCCGCTGTGGCCGAATCTCGTCGAGATTCCGAAGATCCTCGGGGCGCAAGTCGAATGCGTGCCGCTCGGCTATGGCGAGGCGGGCTGGCAGCTCGATGTCGGGCGGCTGCTTGCGGCGCTGACGCCCGATACGCGGATGCTGCTGATCAACTCGCCGAACAATCCGACCGGCTGGACGATGTCGCGCGACGACCAGCAAGCCGTGCTCGCTCATTGCCGCCGCCACGGCATCTGGCTGGTTGCCGATGAGGTGTACGAGCGGCTCGCGTTCGGCGCGGGCGGCGCGCCGTCGTTCCTCGACATTGCGTCGCGCGACGAGCGGGTCGTCGTCGTGAATTCGTTTTCCAAGGCTTGGGCGATGACGGGCTGGCGTCTGGGGTGGCTCATCGCGCCGGCAGCGGTGATGGGCGACCTGTCCAAGCTCGTCGAATACAACACGTCATGTGCGCCGGGCTTCGTGCAGGCCGCGGGTGAGGTTGCGCTGCGCGATGGCGAGCCGTTCGTGCAGTCGTTCGTCGCGGCGCTGCGCGACGCGCGCGATCACCTGGTCGCCGCGCTGCGTACCCTGCCGGGTGTCGAGGTGCCGCCTCCGCCGGGCGCGATGTACCTGTTTCTGCGCCTGCCGGGCGCGTCGGACAGCCTCGCGTTCTGCAAAACGCTGGTGCGCGAGGCGGGGCTCGGCCTTGCCCCTGGGCGTGCGTTCGGCCCGGAGGGGGAAGGGTTCGTGCGCTGGTGCTACGCGTGCGATCCGGCACGACTCGACGCGGGTGTCGAGCGGTTGCGGCGATTCCTCGCACGCGGCGCGGCCGGCCGCTGAAGCGGGGCCGGAGCGGAAACGGCGTGCTGGCGGCAACCCGTTCGGCTCATCTTTACGCACCGGGCAATTTTGCGTAATATGGCGCTCAGTCACGCGGTTCCGTCGTTGAGCCGTGCTGTTCCGTCCGGTTTGGGCCTGGCCTGAAGTTGGTTCGCCGCCCCCGGTTCGTGCTCCCATCAATATGACCGATCAGAATCGGGCGAGCGCGTCTTCCGTTCCTTTCGTCTGTTTGTTGATCCGGTTCGTTTGACCACAGGGTCTGGCCTAGCTGCATGAATACCCAAGAGGCGAAGATCGTCCTCGAGACTGCTTTGATCTGCGCGCAGGAACCGCTGAAACTCGGCGATTTGCGCAAGCTCTTTGCCGACGGCGTGTCGGCTGACACGGTCCGCACGTTGCTCGAAGATCTGAAACAGGATTGGTCCGGCCGCGGTGTCGAACTGGTGGCGCTGGCAACCGGATGGCGCTTCCAGAGCAAGCCGGCGATGCGTCACTATCTGGATCGACTGCATCCCGAGAAGCCGCCGAAATATTCGCGAGCGGTGCTCGAAACGCTCGCGATCATCGCGTACCGGCAGCCCGTCACGCGCGGCGACATCGAAGAGATTCGCGGTGTGACGGTCAATACGCAGGTGGTCAAGCAACTCGAGGATCGCGGCTGGATCGAAGTGATCGGTCATCGCGACGTGCCGGGGCGCCCGGCGCTGTATGCGACGACCAAGCAGTTCCTCGACGACCTCGGCCTGAAGGCTCTCGATGATCTGCCTGCGCTCGAAGAGCCGGCCGCGAACATCGAGGCTGCGTTGCTGGCACAGCAGGCGATGGATTTCGACGAGGGCATGCCGGTTGCCGACGACGCAGCGGGCAACGCGCAGCACGCGGATGAGGCATCCGCCGGTCAATCGGCAGGATCGCCGGATGATCCCGCTGCGGACGCCGCGTCGACGCAGGAAATCCCGAGGCGCGATACGCTCGATGCTGATCGCGGGCAAACGGAACAAATGGAACAAACGGAACAGGCTGGCGCCGAAGTAGTGCCGGCCGGTGTGCAGCCCGAGCCGCTGCGCGCGGATTGGAGCGAGGAAGATCGCAAGCCGGCTGCCGAAGCGGTTGCCGGAGACGGAGCGGAAGCGGCCGGCGGCATGCCCGGCGAGGCTGGCTTGGCCGACGCCCCCCGTTCCCGTCCTGCGGACGACGAGATGCTGGACGACACGTCCGACAGTCTCGCCGATGCCGTACGAAGCGCCAGCGCACCCATCGGTGCCGACGCGCTGCCGGACGACGAAGCAGAACCCGAACAGCGTCGCGCCTGATCGCGGCCAACTTCTTGCCGCGCCCGCGCCGGGCGCGAGACCTGACATTTTGAGGTTGTTTTGACAGATATCCACGATATTGAATCGTCCGCGCCTGCCGTGCAGGCAGCGCGTGCCGACGATGCACCGGAGCAGGGTGCTTCGGCCGAGGGCGGCGACGAGCGTCCCCGCCGCGGTTTGCGGCGAGGCCCGCGCAGCCTGATCGCGCGACGTCGCGCGGCGGCCAAGTCGAAGGGCGCCGAAGGCGAGTCGCAGGGCGACGAAGGTGCTGACGCGCAGCCGGCTGAAGCCGCTGAAGCGCAGCAGCCGGCGCGTGCGCCGCGCAAGGAAGGTGCAGCCAAGGGCGGCCGCAAGCCGGCCGCCAAGCGCGAAGGTGCGGCCAAGGCCCCGGGTGGCCAAGGTGGCCAGGGTCGTCGCGGCAGCGCGCCGAAGGCCGAAGGTGGCGCGGCGAAAGCGGAGGGTGAGGCGTCCCAGGACGAACTGTTCGCCTACGTGACGTCGCCGGCATTCGACGCGGACAACTCCGCGGGCGGTAGCGGCGTGCGTGCGCCGATGCTGCGTCGCGGCCGCAGTCAGCCGGCGAACAAGCGCGTGCTGTCGCCGGACGACGACGCGCCGAAGCTTCACAAGGTGCTGGCGGAAGCGGGCATGGGCTCGCGCCGCGAAATGGAAGAGCTGATCGTCGCTGGCCGCGTGTCGGTGAACGGTGAGCCCGCGCACATCGGTCAGCGCATCATGCCGACCGACCAGGTGCGGATCAACGGCAAGCCGGTCAAGCGCAAGCTGCCGAACAAGCCGCCGCGCGTGCTGCTGTACCACAAGCCGACGGGCGAGATCGTCAGCCACGCGGATCCGGAAGGCCGTCCGTCGGTGTTCGACCGCCTGCCGCCGATGAAGACGGCGAAATGGCTCGCGGTGGGCCGTCTCGACTTCAATACCGAAGGTCTGCTGATGCTGACGACTTCGGGCGACCTCGCAAACCGCTTCATGCATCCGCGCTACAGCGTCGAGCGCGAGTACGCGGTGCGCGTCGTCGGCGAGCTGGCCGAAGGCATGCGGCAGAAGCTGCTGCACGGCGTCGAGCTCGATGACGGCCCGGCGAACTTCCTGCGCATCCGCGATGGCGGCGGCGAGGGCACGAACCACTGGTATCACGTCGCGCTGGCCGAAGGCCGCAACCGCGAAGTGCGCCGGATGTTCGAGGCGGTCGGCCTGATGGTGAGCCGCCTGATCCGTACGCGTCACGGCCCGATTCCGCTGCCGCGCGGTCTGAAGCGCGGTCGCTGGGAAGAGCTCGACGACACGCAGGTGCGCAAGCTGATGGCGACCGTCGGCCTGAAGGCGCCGTCCGAGGAAAAGGGCAAGCGCGGCGGTGCCGGCCAGGCCGAGCGTCGCCAGCCCGATCCGATGGAGACGTCGATGGGTTTCATCAGCCGTGAGCCGGTGCTGACGACGCACGGGCAGCTGGACCAGCCGCGTCGCGGCGGTGGTCGCCGCGGCGGGCCGGGCCTGCCGGGTCTGAGTGGCTACGGCAGCCTGCCGGTCGCACCGTCGGGCTACGGCAATCGCGCTGGCGGCGGCCGAGATGGCAACCGTGCGGGCGGCGGCCGCGATGGTAATCGCGCTGGCGGTGGCCGTGGCGACGTCGACGGCAACCGTGCGTCGTATGGCGCAGGTCCGAAGCGCGACGGCGCGGGCCCCAAGCGCGGCGGCAGCAAGGGCGGCAACCGCAACCCGAACGGCAATCGTGCCGAGGGCGCCGCCGGCAACGGTGGTGGTGCACGCGGCGGCCAGCGTCCGCAGCGCAGCCGCACGCGCAGCCGCTAAGCATCCAGGCGCGCGGCGCAAGGCCGGCGGCGGGCCGGCTGGATCGGCATCAGGCCGGTCTGGTCGGCGCGAGGCATTGCGTTTATTGCTTTCGACTGTATATATGTCACGCGGCGCTGCATGGCCGCCGGCATCACCGATCACCGGCAGCCACGATGGCGCCGGTTGATCGAACAGCCCGATTTCGCATTTTTGGGCCCGTAAAGGCAGACGACACGCTGCTTTTACCGGCTGGCTTGGCGTTTGCGCCAAAAATCGCTATAATCGCGGAGTCGCTGGGCGTACGGATTCAATGTGCGGCTCAGGTGCGACCACCAGTAAGAAGATGGGCGTTCCGCCCATTTTTTTTTGCTGAAACGGTTAGGCATCTCGGGTAGCGCTTCCTGCGCCGGCTAAGGCGCGCGCCCGCGGGTGAATCGCGAGCGGCGGGCGCGAACACCTGAGAGGACACAGTGCAACTGACGGAACTGATAGAAACCACGGTCACCGGGCTCGGCTACGAGCTGGTGGATCTCGAGCGCACCGGGCGCGGCATGCTTTGCATCTATATCGATCAGCCTGCTGGCATCTCGCTCGAAGATTGCGAAAAGGTCACGCGTCAGCTCCAGCACGTCTTGACGGTCGAAAACATCGATTACGAACGGCTCGAAGTCTCGTCCCCGGGGCTCGACCGCCCGTTGAAGAAGCTGGCCGACTTCGAGCGCTTCGCCGGCAGCGAAGTTTCCGTGACCTTGAAAAAGCCGCTGGACGGGCGCAAGACGTACCGGGGCATTCTGCACGCGCCGAATGGCGAAACGATCGGTTTGGAATTTGAGAGGAAGAAGGGCGAGGCGGCCATGCTGGATTTCACGCTGGCCGATATCGACAAAGCCCGCCTGATTCCGCAAGTTGACTTTAGGAGCCGCAAATAATGAGTCGCGAAGTGTTGATGCTGGTGGATGCGCTGGCGCGCGAGAAAAACGTCGACAAGGATGTGGTGCTGGGCGCCCTCGAGGCTGCGCTCGCGTCCGCTTCCAAGAAGCTGTTCGACGAAGGCGCCGAAATCCGCGTCCATATCGATCGCGAAAGCGGCGAGCACGAAACCTTCCGTCGCTGGCTCGTCGTGCCCGACGAGGCAGGCTTGCAGGAGCCGGATCGCGAGATCCTGCTGTTCGAGGCACGTGAACAGAATGCCGACGTCGAAGTCGGCGAGTATGTCGAGGAACCCGTTCCGTCGATCGAGTTCGGTCGCATCGGCGCGCAGGCCGCGAAGCAGGTGATCCTGCAGAAGGTGCGCGACGCCGAGCGCGAGCAGATCCTGAACGACTACCTCGAGCGTGGTGAAAAGATCATGACGGGTACGGTGAAGCGCCTCGACAAGGGCAACTTCATCGTCGAATCGGGCCGTGTCGAGGCGCTGCTGCGCCGCGATCAGCTGATCCCGAAGGAAAACCTGCGCGTGGGCGACCGCGTGCGCGCGTACATCGCGAAGGTCGACCGCACCGCGCGCGGCCCGCAGATCGAGCTGTCGCGTACGGCGCCCGAATTCCTGATGAAGCTGTTCGAGATGGAAGTGCCGGAAATCGAGCAGGGCCTGCTCGAGATCAAGGCGGCTGCCCGTGACCCGGGCGTGCGCGCGAAGATCGGCGTCATCGCATACGACAAGCGGATCGATCCGATCGGCACCTGCGTCGGCATCCGCGGTTCCCGCGTGCAGGCAGTGCGCAACGAGCTCGGTGGCGAAAACATCGACATCGTGCTATGGTCGGAGGATCCCGCCCAGTTCGTGATCGGCGCGCTCGCGCCGGCAGCTGTTCAGTCGATTGTCGTCGATGAAGAAAAGCACTCGATGGACGTCGTCGTCGACGAGAACGAGCTGGCTGTCGCGATCGGCCGCAGCGGTCAGAACGTTCGCCTTGCAGGCGAACTGACCGGCTGGCAGATCAACATCATGACGCCGGACGAATCCGCCCTGAAGCAGGGCGAAGAGCGCGACCGGCTGCGTGCACTGTTCATGGCGCGTCTCGACGTCGACGAAGAAGTTGCCGATATCCTGATCGACGAAGGCTTCACGAGCCTGGAAGAGATCGCGTACGTGCCGCTCAACGAAATGCTCGAAATCGAGGCGTTCGACGAGGACACCGTGCACGAACTGCGCAACCGCGCACGCGACGCGCTGTTGACGATGGCCATCGCGAACGAAGAAAAGGTGGAGAACGCAGCGCTGGATCTCAAGAGCCTCGACGGCATCACGCCGGAGCTGCTCGCGAAGCTGGCCGAACACGGCATGCAGACGCGCGACGATCTCGCCGAGCTGGCTGTGGATGAACTGGTCGACATGACCGGGATGGAAGAGGATGCCGCTAAGGCGTTGATCATGAAAGCACGTGAACACTGGTTCCAGTGAGAAATGACCATGGCGCACTGATTTGATGGCGGCCGTATGGCCTGACCCGATGCTAACAGCAAGGAATCGGTCCTTGCACTAAGAGGAATGAATGGCGAGTAACAACGTAGCCCAATTTGCCGCGGAACTGAAAATGCCTGCTGGTGTGCTGCTCGAACAGCTGCAGGCAGCGGGCGTCCAGAAAGCGAGTGAAGACGATGCGCTGTCCGAAACGGACAAGGCGCGTCTGCTCGATCATTTGCGCAAGTCGCACGGCGCAACCGACGGCGACAAGCGCAAGATCACGCTGACCCGCAAGCATACGTCGGAGATCAAGCAATCTGACGCGACGGGCAAGGCTCGCACCATTCAGGTCGAGGTCCGCAAGAAGCGTACGTTCGTCAAGCGCGACGACGCGAGCGAGGGTGCGGAACAGGGTCAGGCGCAGGTCGCCGAAGCGGACGACGATGCAGAACTGAAGCGTCGCGAAGAAGAAGCGCGCCGCGAGGCCGAGCTGCTCGAGAAGCAGGCGCAGGAACTGCGCGAGCGTCAGGAACGCCTCGAGCGCGAGGAATCGGAACGCCGTGCCCGCGAGGAAGCGGCCGAAGCCGAGCGTCGTCGCGCCGAGGAAGAAGCTGCGGCGAAGCGTGCCGCGGCCGAGGCTGCGGCGGCACAGCAGCAGGCAGCCGCACAGCAGGCCGCTGCAGCCGAGCAGCAGGAAGCGACGAGCACGCAGTCCGCGCAGGACGAAGCACGCGCAGCCGCCGAACGTGCGGCGCAGCGCGAAGCGGCGAAGAAGGCTGAAGACGCCGCCCGTGAGGCAGCGGACAAGGCGCGCGCCGAGCAGGAAGAGATCAGCAAGCGTCGCGCGGCGGCAGAAGCCGAAGCGCGTGCGATTCGCGAAATGATGAACACGCCGCGCAAGGCCGTGGTCAAGGCAGTCGAGCCGCCGAAGCCGGTCGAGCCGCCGAAGCCGGCCGAAGCGAAGGGCACGCTGCACAAGCCGGCAAAGCCGGAAGGTGCGCAGGCCCGTCCGGCCGTGAAGAAGCCGGCCGGCGCTGCAACGCCGGCTACGACTGCGCCGGCAGGCGCGGGCGACCGCAACAAGAAGCCGGGCGCAGGCAAGGGCGGCTGGCAGGACGACGCATCGAAGCGTCGCGGCATCAAGACGCGCGGCGACTCGAGCGGCGGCGTCGACCGCGGCTGGCGCGGCGGCCCGAAGGGTCGCGGCCGTCACCAGGACAGCTCGACGTTCCAGGCGCCGACCGAACCGATCGTCCGCGAAGTGCACGTGCCGGAAACCGTGTCGGTTGCCGACCTCGCGCACAAGATGTCGGTCAAGGCCTCCGAAGTCATCAAGGTGATGATGAAGATGGGCCAGATGGTCACGATCAACCAGGTGCTGGACCAGGAAACGGCGATGATCATCGTCGAGGAACTGGGCCACCGCGCGGTTGCCGCGAAGCTGGACGATCCGGAAGCGCTGCTCGTCGAAGGCGAAACGGGCACCGATGCGGAGCAACTGCCGCGTCCGCCGGTCGTCACGGTCATGGGTCACGTCGACCACGGCAAGACCTCGCTGCTCGACCACATCCGCCGCGCGAAGGTTGCCGCTGGCGAAGCGGGCGGCATTACGCAGCATATCGGCGCTTATCACGTCGACACGCCGCGTGGCGTCATCACGTTCCTCGATACGCCGGGTCACGAAGCGTTCACGGCAATGCGTGCACGCGGCGCGAAGGCGACCGACATCGTGGTGCTGGTGGTGGCAGCCGACGACGGTGTGATGCCGCAGACGAAGGAAGCCATCGCCCACGCGAAGGCAGGCGGCGTGCCGATCGTCGTCGCGATCAACAAGATCGACAAGCCGGACGCGAATCTCGATCGCGTCAAGCAGGAGCTGGTCTCGGAAGGCGTCGTGCCCGAAGAGTACGGCGGCGATTCGCCGTTCGTGCCGGTTTCGGCGAAGACGGGCGCGGGTATCGACGATCTGCTCGAGAACGTGCTGCTGCAAGCCGAAGTGCTGGAACTGAAGGCACCGGTCGAGGCGCCGGCCAAGGGCATCGTGATCGAAGCGAAGCTCGACAAGGGCAAGGGCCCGGTCGCGACGATCCTGGTGCAGTCCGGTACGCTGAATCGAGGCGACGTCGTGCTGGCGGGTACGGCCTACGGCCGCGTGCGTGCGATGCTCGACGAGAACGGCAAGCCGACGAAGGAAGCTGGCCCGTCGATCCCGGTCGAAATCCAGGGTCTGTCGGAAGTGCCGGGTGCGGGCGAAGAAGTGATCGTGCTGCCGGACGAGCGCAAGGCGCGTGAAATCGCACTGTTCCGTCAAGGCAAGTTCCGTGACGTGAAGCTTGCGAAGCAGCAGGCCGCGAAGCTGGAGAGCATGCTCGAGCAGATGGGCGAAGGCGAAGTGCAGAACCTGCCGCTCATCATCAAGGCCGACGTGCAGGGCTCGCAGGAAGCACTCGTGCAGTCGCTGCTCAAGCTGTCGACCGACGAAGTGCGCGTGCAGATCGTGCACAGCGCGGTGGGTGGCATCAGCGAAAACGACGTCAACCTCGCAACGGCATCGAAGGCGGTCATCATCGGCTTCAACACGCGTGCAGATGCACAGGCGCGCAAGCTGGCCGAGTCGAACGGCATCGACATCCGTTACTACAACATCATCTATGACGCAGTGGATGAGGTGAAGGCGGCAATGTCGGGCATGCTGGCGCCGGAGAAGCGCGAAGTCATCACCGGCATGGTCGAAGTGCGCCAGGTCTTCAAGGTACCGAAGATCGGTGCGGTCGCCGGCTGTATGGTGACGGACGGTATCGTCAAGCGCTCGTCGTCGGTGCGCGTGCTGCGCAACAACGTCGTGATCTTCACGGGCGAACTCGAATCGCTGAAGCGCTTCAAGGACGACGTGAAGGAAGTGAAGCAAGGCTTCGAGTGCGGTATGTCGGTGAAGAACTTCAACGACATCGTCGAAGGCGACCAGTTCGAAGTCTTCGAAGTGACCGAAGTCGCGCGTACGCTGTAACCCTCGCGCATCGGCTCATGGGCGGGGCAGGCTTGGGCCTGTCCCGCCCATTTTCATGGTGGCGTGCCAACACTGGCCGCCGCTTTATCCTGATAAACGGATCACGGATCGATCATGTCCAGGAAACGTACTTCCCCCAATCGCAACGTGCAGATCGCTGACCAGATTCAGCGCGATCTGTCCGAACTCATCATGCGCGAGGTCAAGGACCCGCGCATCGGCATCGTGACCATCCAGAGCGTGGAACTCACGCCGGATTACGCACACGCGAAGGTCTACTTCACCGCGTTGACCGGCGATCCGGCCAAGACGCAGGAAGCGCTGAACCATGCGTCGGGTCACTTGCATAACCTGTTGTTCAAGCGCCTGCACATCCATACGGTGCCGACGCTGCATTTCCACTACGACCAGACGATCGAGAAGGCCGTGGAAATGTCGCGCCTGATCAAGGAAGCGAACGCGACGCGCGCGAAGGACGACGACGAGGCCGACTCGGCCACCAAGGACGACTGAGCTCGACCGGCCTATGACGACTGCAGCACCCCAACGTCCGCGCGTGCCCCGGCGCGTGCTGGACGGCGTCCTCCTGCTCGACAAGCCGGTCGGCCTGTCGAGCAACGATGCGCTGATTCGCGCGAAGCGCCTGCTGCTCGCGAAGAAAGCCGGTCACACCGGCACGCTCGATCCATTGGCTTCGGGCCTGCTGCCGCTGTGCTTCGGCGAGGCGACGAAGTTCTCGCAGGATCTGCTCGAAGCGGACAAGACTTACGAAGCGACGATGCGTCTCGGCCAGCGTACGGCCACGGGCGACGCGGAAGGCGAGGTGATCGACACGCGGCCCGTCGAATGCGACCGCGCGGCGGTGGAAGCCGCGCTCGCGCGTTTTACTGGCGAGATCGTGCAGGTGCCGCCGATGTATTCGGCGCTCAAGCGCGATGGCAAGCCGCTGTACGAATATGCGCGCGCGGGGCAAACCGTCGAGCGCGAGGGCCGTAACGTGACGATCCTTGCACTCGACCTGCTCGCGTGTGACCTGCCCGACGTGACGTTTCGCGTGACCTGCAGCAAGGGCACGTACGTGCGCACGCTGGCGGAGGATATCGGCGAGGTGCTCGGTTGCGGTGCGCATCTGACGATGCTGCGTCGCACGGGCGTCGGTGCGCTGACGCTCGAGCATGCGGTGACGCTCGATGCGCTGTCCGACGCAGACGAAGCGTCGCGCGATGCGTGGCTCCAGCCGGTCGACGCGTTGCTGTCGACGTTTGCGCTGGTTCGTCTCGATGAAACCAGCGCGAAGCGGTTCCTGCACGGCCAGCGTCTGCCGCTGTCGGCGCTCGATCCGATCGATGCGCCCGAAGGCGAGCGTGTGCGCGTCTACGACGCGACTCGGCTGCTCGGCGTGGCTCGCAAGGCGAATGGCGTGCTGGCGCCGGAGCGGCTCGTCGTCACGGCCGCCTGACACAGCCGCGCGGGCGTGCTCCCGTCGGAATAAAAAAAGCCCGGTCGATGTCGACCGGGCTTTTTGTTTGCGTGCAGGCTGCGCGTTCAGTGTGCAGCCGATGCTGCGGCACCTGCATCGCCGCCACCTGAGCGCTCGGGCTTCGTGATCCAGATCAGCCCGATCAGCAGCACGAAGATCGCCGCCGAGATGTAGAACAGATCGTTCACGCCGAGCTGCGCGGCTTGCTGCGTGGCCATGTTGTTGATCAGCCCGTGCGCCTGGTCCTGCGTCAGCCCGAGGTTGCCCATCTGCGTGACGGCCTGGTTGAACGTCGGGTTGTAGACGTTCGTCTGCTCGACCAGCTGCGCATGGTGGAAGTTGTTGCGATGGTCCCAGGCCGTCTGGAAGATCGACGTGCCGATGCCGCCGCACATGATCCGCACGAAGTTCGACAAACCCGATGCCGCGGGGATGCGGTGGCCGGGCAGGCCGGACAGCGTGATCGACACCAGCGGGATGAAGAAGCCGGCCATCGCGATGCCCTGCACGAGCGTCGGCAGCGTCAGCGACCATTCGTCGACACCCGTCGTGTAGCGCGACCGCATCCAGAAGCACAGCGCAAACGTCAGGAACGACGCCGTCGAGATGAAGCGCGGATCGGTGCGCGGCAGATACTTCCCGGTGAGCGGCGACAGCAGGATGGCGAACAGCCCGACCGGCGCCATCACGAGACCGGCGTCGGTCGCGGTGTAGCCGATCTGCGTCTGCAACCACAGCGGCAACAGTACGAGGTTGCCGAAGTACAGGCCGTATCCGATCGACAGCGCAACCGTGCCGCCGGTGAAGTTCCGCATGCGGAACAGCGACAGGTCGACGACCGGGTGCTCCGCCGTCAGTTCCCAGATGACGAAGAACGCGAACGCAATGACGGCGGTCAGCGCGAGCACGATGATGGTCGTCGAGGCGAACCAGTCGAGATCCTTGCCCTTGTCGAGCATGATCTGCAGCGAGCCGACCCAGACGACCAGCAGCGCGAGGCCCACGCCGTCGATCGGCGCGCGACGCACGGCCGATTCCCGATTGCGGTAGATCGCCCACGTCGCGGCGGCGGCGGCGATGCCGACCGGGATGTTGACGTAGAAGATCCACGGCCACGAGTAGTTGTCCGAGATCCAGCCGCCGAGGATCGGGCCGGCGACGGGCGCGATCAGCGTCGTCATCGCCCATAGCGCGAGCGCCATTGGCGCCTTGGCGCGCGGATAGCTCGACAGCAGGAGCGCTTGCGACAGCGGAATCATCGGGCCCGCAACCGCGCCTTGCAGCACGCGCGACGCGAGCAGGAACGGCAGCGTCGGCGCGAGTCCGCACATCCACGACGAGATGACGAACAGGATGATCGACGCGAGGAACAGGCGAACCTGACCGAAGCGGTCGGTCAGCCAGCCCGTCAGCGGCACCGAGATCGCATTCGCGACCGCGAACGACGTAATGACCCACGTTCCCTGGTCGGACGACACGCCGAGGTCGCCCGAGATGGTCGGGATCGCGACGTTCGCGATGGACGTGTCCAGCACGTTCATGAACACCGCGAGCGACACCGCGATCGTCCCGAGCAAGAGTTGCCCGCCCTGCAAGGGCGGGTGAGAGACAGGAGCCTGTGCCATGTCGGTTGTTTTTCCGGAGTCGGAAGGGTTACATCATCTTCGCGACGGCGTTCGACTTCGCCGCGGCCGGCGCCGCGGCATTGCCGCCTGCGTTCTCGGCGATGATGCGGGCGATTTCGGCGTCGGCTTCGTCGCCGTATTTCGCGAACACGCTGGTCTCGTAGACGGTGTTCGGCGCGTTCACGAGCTGGTCGCCGCGTTCGTCCTTGATGTCCACGTCGACCTGCATCGACAGGCCGATGCGCAGCGGGTGCTTGTCGAGATCCTTCGGATCCAGTTCGATCCGTACCGGCAGGCGCTGCACGACCTTGATCCAGTTACCCGTCGCGTTCTGCGCCGGCAGCAGCGAGAACGCCGAGCCGGTACCGGCCGAGAAGCCGACCACCTTGCCGTGGTAGACCGCCGACGAGCCATAGATGTCGGCCGTCAGTTCGACCGGCTGGCCGATGCGCATGTGCTTGAGCTGGACTTCCTTGAAGTTCGCATCGACCCACACCGCATTCAGCGGCACCACCGACATCAGCGGGGTGCCCGGCGACACGCGTTGGCCGACCTGCACCGAGCGCTTCGCGACATAGCCGGTGACCGGCGCCGGCAGCACGTTACGTGCGTTTGCCAGGTATGCGTCGCGAACCTTCGCGGCCGCGGCCATCACGTTCGGGTGCGATGCGATCGTCGTGTTCGCGGTCAGCGCGCGGTTCGATGCGAGTTGCTGCTGCGAGGCGTCGAGCGATGCCTGGGCGGCGCGAACGGCGTCGCGTGCGTGCGAGATTTCTTCCTGCGACACGGCGCCCGTCTGCGCGACGGCCATGCGGCGGCGGAGGTCGTCCTCGGCTTTCGACAGGTCCGACTGGCGCAGCGCGACTTGCGCGCGGTACTGGTCGTCGTTGACGAACAGGCCACGCACCTGGCGCACCGTCTGCGCGAGATTGGCTTCGGCCTGTTGCAGCGCGACTTGCGAGTCGGCCGGGTCGAGCACGACGAGCGGATCGCCAGCCTTGACCGTCTGCGTGTCGTCGGCCTTCACCGCGATCACGGTACCGGTGACTTGCGGCGTGATCTGCACGACGTTGCCGTTCACGTACGCGTCGTCGGTCCCTTCATGGAAGCGGGCGACGAGGAAGTAGTACAGGCCATACGCGATGGCCGCGATCAAGATGACCGCGACGAGCAGCGTCATCATCCGTTTGCGCTTGCCGTTATTCTGCGGCTGCGCGCTGGCGGCGTTTTGTTGGTCGCTCATGGCGATATTCTCCGTCCGTTATTTCGAGTGTCTGCGTAGTGATGGCGCCGGATCAGTTGGCGGCCTGTTTTGTCGGCTTGTCGGCGTCGGGTGCGGCGAGCGGCGTGCCGGTCGCGTCGAACCCGCCGCCCAGCGCCTTGATCAGCGCGAGCTGCATGTCGCGCCGGCGCATCTTCAGGTTGGTCACCGTCTGCTCCGATGCGAGGCGGTTGCTGTCCGCGGTCAGCACCTGCAGCTGCGGCGACAGGCCGGCCTTGTAGCGGATGACCGCGAGGTCGTATGCGCGCGTCGATGCATCGAGTGCGCGTTGCGCATCGCCCATCTGGCGATCGACCGCACGGATCGACGCGACCTGGGTCGCAACGTCGTTCAGCGCGCTGATCAGCGTCTGGTTGTAATTCGCCACCGACAGGTCGAAGTCCGCGTAGCGGCCCTTGAGCTGCGCGCGCAGCGCGCCGGCATCGAAAATCGGCAGGTGGATCGCCGGGCCGAACTGCGCCTGACGGCTCGCGAAGTTCAGGAATTTGCCCCAGCCGAACGCATCGAAACCGAAGCCGGCCGCGAGGTTCACGTCGGGATAGAACTCGGCCTTCGCTTCCTTCACGTCGTGCATCGCGGCTTCGACCTGCCAGCGCGCGGCGACGATGTCGGGGCGGCGCGAGACGAGATCGGCCGGCAGGTTGCCGGGCAGCGCGACTTCGCCGCTCGGGTTCAGCACGGGCGCCGCGATCTGCAGCCCGCGATCCGGGCCCTTGCCGAGCAGCGCCGCCAGCTGGTAGCGCACCGTCGTGATCTGGCCGTCGAGATCCGACAGCGAAGCCTGGGTCGTCGCGATATTGCCGCGGGCCGTCTGGCGTTCGACGTTGGTGTCGAGGCCGGCCGACACGCGGCCGTCGGTGATCTTGCCAACCGTCTCGCGGTTGGCGATCTCGCGTTGGGCGATGTCGCGCAACGCATAGAGCTGCGCGAGCGAGTTGTAGGTGCGTGCGACCGACGACGCGAGCGTGATGCGTGCCTGCTGCATGTCCGCTTCGGCCGCCTTTGCCTGCGACACGGCGGTGTGCAGGCGCTCTCGGTTCTTGCCCCACAGGTCGAGCTCCCACGACGCGCTCGCGAGGGCGTTGTTCTCGCTATACCACTGGCCGCCGTACGGGGGCGGGAACAGCGCGTTCGACGAATACAGCTCGCGCGTCCACGAATAGCTGGCTTCCGCCTTCGGCATCAGGTTCGAGCGCGACGATTCGATGTACGACGACGCCTTCGCGATGCGCGCCTGTGCCTGCGCGATCGACGGATTGCCCTGCAGGGCTTCGTCGATCAGCTTCGGCAGCTGCGGATCGCCGAACTGGCTGGCCCAGTCGAGCGCCGGCCACTGGCCGCCCTGGGCCGGCAGGCTCTGGGCGGATTCGAATTGCGACGCGGGGGCGATCTGCTTGTCGCTCTTGATGCCGATGTAATTCGCGCAGCCCGCCAGCGCCAGTGCGGCAACCGCGGCGGCGACGGCGGCGCGGCACGACCCGGCGCGCACGGACAACGGGGAGGATTTCATCGCGCTGATCCCTGACTCGGAATGAATGATGGACACTGCAAGGATTTCCTTACATTAATCTGTCAAAAGTAATTGTTATGGCAACTATTACGTGATGCTGCCGCCGGCGGTCTCGCAGTAGTTGCTGAGAATGCGGCGCAGCATGCTCTTCAGGAACCCGACTTCTTCCGGCGTAAACCCGTCCAGTACCTGGTCGAGCACGCTGCGGAAAATGGGCGGCAGCCGCTCGGCGAGCGCGCGGCCTTCGTCGGTCAGCTCGAGGCGCACGACACGCCGATCCTCGATGCTGCGGACGCGGGACAGCAGGCCGCGTTTCTCGACCCGGTCGAGCAGGCGCGTGACCGCGCTCGCGTCGATTCCGTACTCGCGCGCGAGTTCGGCGGCCGTCGAGCACTTGCCGACCGCGATCATGAACAGCATGCTCGCCTGCGTGCCCGTGATGCCGAGCTCTTCCTGCGTGCGTTGCGTGACGAGGTTGGTCATCACCGATTTCACGCGCGACATCAGATAACCGACGCTGTCGTTCATCTGATACGAAGACAGCGGCGAGACGGGTGGTTGGGTAGAAGAATCCGACATAAAACCCTGAAGCTGCAATAGTTGACTAGGCAGCAGTATAGGCACAGTTGCTTGCCGCGGCAAATGTTAATCGAACGGCAAAGGGCGCGCTTCGCGTCACAAGAATCCCTTGTCGTAGTAAGGTTTTTGATCTCGCCGGCAACGTGGACTTCGATTGACTGGTGTGCCCGACGGGAGGGTGAGTCGGCCCGCCTGTGTTGCGTCACAACGTGCCCGTCAGCTCTCGACATTCTCACGTGCTATAATTTGTGGCTTTCCAAGCTGCAATGTGCGCGCGCCCGTGAAAAACGAGCGGGCGCGTTTGCGCGTTCAAACGATTTCCAGGTTTCTATGACCCGCGCCCTTCGCAATATCGCCATCATCGCCCACGTCGACCACGGCAAGACTACGCTCGTCGACCAACTGCTCCGCCAGTCCGGCACCTTCCGCGAGAACCAGCAGATTGCGGAACGGGTGATGGACTCGAACGACATCGAAAAAGAGCGCGGGATCACGATTCTCGCGAAGAACTGCGCGGTCGAGTACGAAGGCACGCACATCAACATCGTCGACACGCCGGGGCACGCGGACTTCGGTGGTGAGGTGGAGCGCGTGCTGTCGATGGTCGACTCGGTGCTGCTGCTCGTCGACGCGGTCGAGGGCCCGATGCCGCAGACGCGCTTCGTCACGAAGAAGGCGCTCGCGCTCGGCCTGAAGCCGATCGTCATCGTCAACAAGATCGACCGTCCGGGCGCGCGGATCGACTGGGTCATCAACCAGACCTTCGATCTGTTCGACAAGCTCGGCGCCACCGAAGAGCAGCTCGACTTCCCGATCGTCTACGCATCGGGCCTGAACGGCTATGCGTCGCTCGATCCGTCGGCGCGCGAAGGCGACATGCGCCCGCTGTTCGAGGCGGTCCTCGAGCACGTGCCGGTCCGTCCGGCCGATCCGGAAGCGCCGCTGCAGCTGCAGATCACGTCGCTCGACTATTCGACGTACGTCGGCCGGATCGGCGTCGGTCGCATCACGCGCGGTCGCATCAAGCCGGGCCAGCCGGTCGTGATGCGCTTCGGCCCGGACGGCGACGTGCTGAACCGCAAGATCAACCAGGTGCTGTCGTTCACGGGCCTCGAGCGCGTGCAGGTCGAATCGGCCGAAGCGGGCGACATCGTGCTGATCAACGGTATTGAAGACGTCGGCATCGGCGCAACGATCTGCGCGGTGGATACGCCGGAAGCGCTGCCGATGATCACCGTCGACGAGCCGACGCTGACGATGAACTTCCTCGTCAACTCGTCGCCGCTCGCCGGCCGCGAAGGCAAGTTCGTCACGAGCCGCCAGATCCGCGACCGCCTGATGAAGGAACTGAACCACAACGTCGCGCTGCGTGTGAAGGACACCGGCGATGAGACGGTGTTCGAAGTGTCGGGCCGCGGCGAACTGCACCTGACGATTCTCGTCGAGAACATGCGTCGCGAAGGCTACGAGCTGGCCGTGTCGCGCCCGCGCGTCGTGATGCAGGAAATCGACGGCGTGAAGAACGAGCCGTACGAGCTGCTGACGGTCGACGTCGAGGACGAGCACCAGGGCGGCGTGATGGAAGAACTCGGCCGCCGCAAGGGCGAAATGCTCGACATGGCGTCGGACGGCCGCGGCCGCACGCGTCTGGAATACAAGATCTCGGCGCGTGGCCTGATCGGCTTCCAGAGCGAATTCCTGACGCTCACGCGCGGTACGGGCCTGATGAGCCACATCTTCGACTCGTACGCGCCGGTCAAGGACGGCTCGGTCTTCGAGCGTCGCAACGGCGTGCTGATCTCGCAGGACGACGGTGCCGCCGTGGCATACGCACTGTGGAAGCTGCAGGATCGCGGCCGCATGTTCGTGAAGCCGGGCGACGCGCTGTATGAGGGCATGATCATCGGCATTCACAGCCGCGACAACGACCTCGTCGTGAACCCGATCAAGGGCAAGCAGCTGACCAACGTGCGTGCGTCGGGCACCGACGAAGCCGTGCGTCTCGTGCCGCCGGTCCAGATGTCGCTGGAATACGCGGTCGAATTCATCGACGACGACGAGCTCGTCGAAGTGACGCCGCAGTCGATCCGTCTGCGCAAGCGTCACCTGAAGGAACACGAGCGTCGCCGCGCGAGCCGCGAAGGCGCGGTCGACTAAGCGTTTCGGCCGTTCGCTGCATCACGGAAAAGGCTGCCTGCGGGCAGCCTTTTTCGCATCTGCGCGACGTGCAATCGGGTTGCCTGCAAAACACTGTTTCTGCGGGTCGTGGCAATCCGGCAAAACCCCGTCGCGCGGTGCTTTCAGGCACATTTCACCGTGAACTTCGGTATCGGTTCTGTGATATGCTGCGCGCACGCAAGTTTTAGGTCCTTCCAAGCAAGACTTGATTCGCAATCCGCTAAACGGTCAGGCCGTGTCGCGGAAGGTTGAGTAACCCGCTATTTCTCGAGAAGCTCGAAGAAAGGTGAGCGTAAAATGTCAGATGTAATGAAGCAGTTTCAGCTGAACTCCTATCTGTTCGGCGGCAATGCTTCGTACGTTGAAGAACTGTACGATGCATACCTCAACAATCCGGCATCGGTGCCGGAGAACTGGCGAGAGTATTTCGACGCGCTGCAGAATGTGCCTGCAACGGACGGTTCGAATGCCAATGACGTCGCCCATTTTCCGATCGTCGAATCGTTCGCCGAGCGCGCGAAGGCCAATGCCTTCATCCCGCGCGAAAGCACCACCAATCTGGCTGCGGCACGCAAGCAAGTGCACGTCCAGTCCCTTATCAGCGCCTATCGCTTCCTTGGCTCGCAATGGGCCAATCTGGATCCCCTGAAGCGTCGCGAACGTCCCGCCATTCCCGAGCTCGAACCCGCGTTCTACGATTTCTCCGAAGGCGATCTCGACCAGACGTACAGCGCAAGCAACCTGTACTTCGGTTTCGACCAGGCTTCGCTGCGTGACATCGTCAAGGGTCTGCGCGACACGTACTGCGGCACGATCGGCGCCGAGTACATGTACATCAGCGATCCGGAACAGAAGCGCTGGTGGCAGGAGCGCCTGGAGTCGACTCGCGCGACGCCGAACTTCTCGGCAGACGAGAAGAAGCACATCCTGAATCGCCTGACGGCCGCTGAGGGCCTCGAGCGCTACCTGCATACCAAGTACGTCGGCCAGAAGCGCTTCTCGCTCGAAGGCGGCGAAAGCTTCATCGCGGCGATGGACGAAGTCGTCCAGCACTCGGGCAAGCGCGGCGTGCAGGAAATCATCATCGGCATGGCCCACCGTGGCCGTCTGAACGTGCTGGTCAACACGCTGGGCAAGATGCCGGCCGACCTGTTCGCCGAATTCGAAGGCAAGCACGTCGACGACCTGCCGGCCGGTGACGTGAAGTACCACAAGGGCTTCTCGTCGGATGTGTCGACGGAAGGCGGCCCGGTCCACCTGTCGCTCGCGTTCAACCCGTCGCACCTCGAAATCGTGAACCCGGTGGTCGAAGGTTCGGCGAAGGCGCGGATGGATCGTCGCGGCGACGAAGACGGCCTGCAGGTGCTGCCGGTGCAGATCCACGGCGACGCGGCCTTCGCAGGCCAGGGCGTCGTGATGGAAACGCTGAACCTCGCGCAGACGCGCGGCTACGGCACGCACGGCACGCTGCACATCGTCATCAACAACCAGATCGGCTTCACGACGTCCGACCCGCGCGATGCGCGCTCGACGCTGTACTGTACCGACGTCGTCAAGATGATCGAGGCGCCGGTGCTGCACGTGAACGGCGACGATCCGGAAGCTGTCGTGCTCGCGATCCAGATCGCGATCGACTACCGGATGCAGTTCCACAAGGATGTCGTGATCGACATCGTCTGCTTCCGCAAGCTGGGTCACAACGAACAGGACACGCCGGCGGTCACGCAGCCGCTGATGTACAAGAAGATCGCGCAGCACCCGGGCACCCGTGCGCTGTACGCGGAGAAGCTCGTGCAGCAGGGCGTGATCACCGCGGAAGACACCGACAACTTCGTGAAGGCGTACCGCAAGGCGATGGACGACGGTCACCACACGGTCGACCCGGTCCTGTCGAACTACAAGAGCAAGTACGCGGTCGACTGGGTTCCGTTCCTGAACCGCAAGTGGACGGATGCAGCCGACACGGCCGTGCCGCTCGCAGAACTGAAGCGCCTCGGCGAACGCATCACGACGGTCCCGGAAAACTTCAAGGTCCACCCGCTCGTCGAGCGCGTGATCAACGACCGCCGCAACATGGCGCGTGGCGACCAGCCGCTCGACTGGGGCATGGGCGAACACCTCGCATTCGCGTCGCTCGTCGCATCGGGTTACTCGGTGCGCCTGACGGGCCAGGACTCGGGCCGCGGCACGTTCACGCACCGTCACGCGGTGCTGCACGACCAGAACCGCGAGCGCTGGAACGACGGCACGTACGTGCCGCTGCAGAACATCGCTGAAGGCCAGGCGAAGTTCACGGTGATCGACTCGGTGCTGTCGGAAGAGGCCGTGCTGGGCTTCGAATACGGTTACTCGACCGCCGAGCCGAACACGCTCGTGCTGTGGGAAGCGCAGTTCGGCGACTTCGTCAACGGCGCACAGGTCGTGATCGACCAGTTCATCTCGTCGGGCGAAGTGAAGTGGGGCCGCGTGTCGGGTCTCACGATGCTGCTGCCGCACGGCTACGAAGGCCAGGGTCCGGAGCACTCGTCGACGCGTATCGAGCGTTTCCTGCAACTGTGCGCAGATCACAACATGCAGGTCGTTCAACCGACGACGCCGGCGCAGATTTTCCACCTGCTGCGTCGCCAGATGATCCGCCTGTTCCGCAAGCCGCTGATCGTTGCGACGCCGAAGTCGCTGCTGCGTCACAAGGAAGCGGTGTCGGACCTGTCGGAACTCGCGAAGGGTTCGTTCCAGCCGGTGCTGGGCGAAACCGATGGCGGCATCGACGCGAAGAAGGTCAAGCGCGTGCTGGCATGCTCGGGCCGCGTGTATTACGACCTCGTCGCCCATCGCCGCGAAGCGAAGGCGAACGACGTCGCGATCATCCGTATCGAGCAGCTGTATCCGTTCGCGCACAAGCAGTTCGAAGCCGAAATGAAGAAGTACGAGAACGCGACTGAAGTGGTCTGGGTGCAGGACGAGCCGCAGAACCAGGGCCCCTGGTTCTACGTCGAGCACCATCTGAAGGAAGGCATGAAGGAAGGGCAGAAGCTGGCATACAGCGGCCGTCCGGCTTCGGCCTCGCCGGCGGTTGGCTACTACGCGAAGCACTACGAGCAGCAGAAGGCCCTCATCGAAGGTGCATTCGGCCGCCTGAAGAGCGCATCGATCGCGAAATAACCGACGGAAGCGAAACGGGAAGGCGCCATGCGCTTTCCCGTCTCTTTTGGCCCGCCGGGCGCGTTGCGCGCCGCACCGGCCGAAGGAATCGCACGAACCTCGTCATTACCCAGATTAAGCATCCAGGAAAATCACATGGCTATCGTAGAAGTCAAAGTCCCCCAGCTTTCGGAGTCGGTTTCGGAAGCCACCATGCTGCAGTGGAAGAAGAAGCCGGGCGAAGCAGTTGCTCAAGACGAAATCCTGATCGAACTCGAGACCGACAAGGTCGTGCTCGAAGTGCCGGCACCGGCCGCGGGCGTGCTCGCGCAAGTGCTGCAGAACGACGGTGACACCGTCGTTGCCGATCAGCTGATCGCAACGATCGACACCGAAGCGAAGGCAGGTGCAGCCGAAGCCGCTGCGGGCGCCGCCGAAGTCAAGCCGGCAGCAGCGCCTGCTGCAGCCGCACCGGCAGCCCAGCCGGTCGCCGCAGCCGCATCGTCGACCACCGCCTCGCCGGCCGCATCGAAGCTGCTGGCAGAGAAGGGCCTGTCGGCGGGCGACGTCGCAGGTTCGGGCCGCGACGGCCGCGTCACGAAGGGCGATGCGCTGGCAGCAGGCAGCGCACCGAAGGCCGCCCCGGCTGCCGCACCGGCGAAGACCGCCGCTGCGAAGCCGTCGCTGCCGGACGTGAAGGTGCCGGCGTCGGCCGCGACCTGGCTGAACGACCGTCCGGAACAACGCGTGCCGATGTCGCGCCTGCGTGCGCGTATCGCCGAGCGTCTGCTCGAGTCGCAGCAGACCAATGCGATCCTGACGACGTTCAACGAAGTGAACATGGCCCCGGTCATGGAACTGCGCAACAAGTACAAGGACAAGTTCGAGAAGGAACATGGCGTGAAGCTCGGCTTCATGTCGTTCTTCGTGAAGGCGGCCGTGCACGCGCTGAAGAAGTTCCCGCTCGTGAACGCGTCGATCGACGGTAACGACATCGTCTACCACGGCTACTTCGACATCGGTATCGCTGTCGGCTCGCCGCGCGGCCTCGTCGTGCCGATCCTGCGCAACGCGGATCAACTGAGCCTCGCCGAGATCGAAAAGAAGATCGCCGAGTTCGGCCAGAAGGCGAAGGACGGCAAGCTGTCGATCGAGGAAATGACGGGCGGTACGTTCTCGATCTCGAACGGCGGCGTGTTCGGCTCGATGCTGTCGACCCCGATCATCAACCCGCCGCAATCGGCAATCCTCGGCGTGCACGCGACGAAGGAGCGTCCGGTCGTCGAAAACGGTCAGATCGTGATCCGTCCGATCAACTACCTCGCGCTGTCGTACGACCACCGCATCATCGACGGCCGCGAAGCCGTGCTGTCGCTCGTCGCGATGAAGGATGCGCTGGAAGATCCGGCACGTCTGCTGCTCGACCTGTAAGCCGAGTCTCACCGCATTGACCCGCTTCGCACGGGCGCGCGATACGCGCTGCCCGTGCGGACGCACAAGAAGAAAGGATTGCCATGTCCAAGGAATTTGACGTCGTCGTGATCGGCGCCGGCCCCGGCGGCTACATCGCCGCGATCCGCGCCGCGCAGCTGGGCAAGACCGTTGCCTGTATCGAAAAGTGGAAGAACCCGGCCGGCGCGCTGAAGCTCGGCGGTACCTGCCTGAACGTCGGCTGCATCCCGTCGAAGGCGCTGCTCGCGTCGTCGGAAGAGTTCGAGAACACGTCGCACCACCTGGCCGACCACGGCATCACGGTCGACGGCGTGAAGATCGACGTCGCGAAGATGCTCGGCCGCAAGGACGCGATCGTCGAGAAGATGACGAGCGGGATCGAGTTCCTGTTCAAGAAGAACAAGATCACCTGGCTGAAGGGCCATGGCAAGTTCACCGGCAAGACCGACGCCGGCGTGCAGATCGAAGTGAGCGGCGAGGGTGAAACCGAAGTCGTCACCGCGAAGAACGTGATCATCGCGACGGGCTCGAAGGCACGTCACCTGCCGGGCGTTCCGGTCGACAACAAGATCGTGTCGGACAACGAAGGTGCGCTGACGTTCGACGCGGTGCCGAAGAAGCTCGCCGTGATCGGCGCAGGCGTGATCGGCCTGGAGCTCGGCTCGGTGTGGCGCCGCCTGGGTGCCGAAGTGACGGTGCTCGAAGCGCTGCCGGCATTCCTCGGCGCAGCTGACGAAGCGCTCGCGAAGGAAGCGGCCAAGCTGTTCAAGAAGCAGGGCCTCGACATCCATCTCGGCGTGAAGATCGGCGAAGTGAAGACGACCGCGAATGGCGTGTCGATCGCTTACACGGACAAGGACGGCAACGCGCAGACGCTCGACGCCGATCGCCTGATCGTGTCGGTCGGCCGCGTGCCGAACACCGACAACCTCGGCCTCGAGGCAATCGGCCTGAAGGCGAACGAGCGCGGCTTCATCGACGTGGACGACCACTGCCGTACGGCAGTGCCGAACGTGTACGCGATCGGCGACGTGGTGCGTGGCCCGATGCTCGCGCACAAGGCGGAAGACGAAGGCGTGCTGGTCGCGGAAGTGATCGACGGCCAGAAGCCGCACATCGACTACAACTGCATTCCGTGGGTGATCTACACGTACCCGGAAATCGCATGGGTCGGCAAGACGGAGCAGCAGCTGAAGGCGGAAGGCCGCGAGATCAAGTCGGGCAAGTTCCCGTTCTCGATCAATGGCCGCGCGCTCGGCATGAACGCGCCGGACGGCTTCGTGAAGATGATCGCGGATGCGAAGACCGACGAACTGCTCGGCGTGCACGTGATCGCGGCGAACGCGTCGGACCTGATCGCGGAAGCCGTGGTGGCGATGGAATTCAAGGCGGCGTCGGAAGACATCGCCCGCATCTGCCATCCGCACCCGTCGATGTCGGAAGTGATGCGCGAAGCGGCGCTCGCCGTCGACAAGCGCTCGCTGAACAGCTGAGCACGGTATAGCGCCTGCCGGCCACCGGCCGGCGCAGCCGTCTCTTGACGAAGGCGGGCGGGGTTTCCCGTCCGCCTTCGTTTTTTCCGGTTTGCCCGATGAACGTCACCGAATACTACACGCGCGAACTGACCACGCGCGGCTATCAGTCCGATCCCGCGCAGCGCGCAGCTGTCGATCGCCTGCAGCAATGCTTCGACGAGTGGGTCGAGTACAAGGCGCGCCGCTCGAACGCGTTCAAGAAGCTCATCAATCATCCTGACCTCCCGCGTGGCGTCTACATGTGGGGCGGCGTCGGTCGCGGCAAGAGCTTCCTGATGGACAGCTTCTACGCGGTCGTGCCCGTGCAGCGCAAGACGCGCCTGCATTTCCACGAATTCATGCGCGAAGTGCACCGCGAACTCGAGGAACTGAAAGGGCAGGCCGATCCGCTCGACGAACTCGCACGGCGCATCGCGAAGCGCTACCGGTTGATCTGCTTCGACGAGTTCCATGTGTCGGACATTGCCGACGCGATGATCCTGTATCGTCTGCTCGACCGTCTGTTCAACAACGGCGTGCAGTTCGTGATGACGTCCAACTACGATCCCGACGACCTGTATCCGGATGGCCTGCACCGCGACCGCATGCTGCCGGCGATCGCGCTGATCAAGTCCAGGCTCGATGTGCTCAACGTCGATGCGGGCGTCGATTATCGCCAGCGCACGCTCGCACAGGTGAAGATGTATCACACGCCGCTCGGCGCGGATGCCGATCGCGAACTGCGCCATGCGTTCCAGAAGCTCGCTGCCGTTCCCGACGAAAGCCCGCTCCTGCATATCGAGAAGCGCGAGCTGAAGGCGCTGCGCAAGGCGGACGGCGTCGTGTGGTTCGACTTCGCGACGCTATGCGGCGGCCCGCGCTCGCAGAACGACTATCTCGAGCTCGCGAGCCGCTTCCACGCGATCGTGCTGTCCGAGGTGCCGCAGATGTCGCCGCGGATGGCGTCCGAGGCGCGCCGCTTCACCTGGCTCATCGACGTGCTGTACGACCACAAGGTCAAGCTGCTGATGTCCGCGGCGGTGCCGGCGGAGCAGTTGTACATCGAAGGCCCGATGGCCAACGAGTTTGCGCGTACGGTCTCGCGTATCGTCGAGATGCAGTCGAAGGAATATATCGAAACGCCGCGCCGTATCGTCGATACGTCGCTGACCTGAGTGTGATTTCCGGCAATGGGCGGGTTCAAACGTCAATTCCGGTCAAATTGGGCTGATCTCGGGGTATTTTCGGATTTGTCTTATATTCATTGTTGAGGTGAGCCGATATCGTTGTGTCATGGTTACTAAGGCTGGAGATGTCCATGACACCGTATCGCGATCTGACCGACCACGAGTGGCGCTGCGTTGCTTCGCTTCTGCCCGAAATGCAGCCGCGCACCGAGTTGCGCGGCCGGCCATTGGCCAATACGCGTGCCGTTCTGAACGGCGTGCTCTGGGTGATCTACAGTGGCGCAACGTGGTCGGCCATGCCACGTCGTTACCCTTCGTACCAAACTTGCCATCGTCGCTTCAAGGTCTGGCACGAGACGGGCACGTTGATGAGTGTCATGCGTGAGCTCTATGGCGACGCCGGCGTGAATCTGTGCAACGAATTGTCCACGCGGATGCGCAAGCACACGCAATCGAAAGCGGCAGAGGCGCGCAGCAATGTGGCGCCCGCGTATCGCGCACCTGGCAGCTATGCGTCGGACACGCTGAAGCATGCAGCGTGATGTCCGTCAGTTCCAGCTACGCACGCACCAAAACAAAATCGGCCTGACGACTTCGTCACAGGCCGATTTTTTCATTGAGCCGCGCGTTTAAGCGCGAGTCGTTTTATTGCTGGCGAACCCAGGTCTGCGAACGACCGAGCAGCGACACACCAATGTAACCGCGCACGACGAGTTTCTGGCCGCCGTCTTCAAGCGTCATCTTGCACTTGTAGACCTTGCCGTTCTCCGGGTCGAGAATGTTGCCGCCGTCCCAGTGGTCGCCTTCCTTCTTCATTGCCTTGATGATCGTCATGCCCTTGATGAGCTGATCCTTGCGCTCGTCCGTGCACGCGGTGCAGCGGCGATCAGGCGTATCGTTCGCGCCGAGGCCCTTGACGACCTTGCCGGTCAGCGCACCGTCACCATCCTCGGCGATTTGCACGAGTGCCTTCGGCTGATGCGTGTTGTCGTCGATCGTCTGCCACATGCCGATGGGGTTGTCTGCTTGTGCGAACGTGGGAGCAGCGCAAGCGAGCAGCACGCCGGCGACGGCGATTGCACGAAACGGGCGGGTCAGTTGAATCATTGTCGTCCTCCTTGTTTTGCATGTCGTGTTCGATTTGCCCGCACGACCGTCTGCATGGGGCGGGCATGTTGCGAGCTTCGCCAGAATACGTGAAACAGCGCGCCACGTTTGATAGAGGGGCCTCTAATCGAAACAGCCCGCGTGGCGCGGGCTGTTTGGTGACCGATCAGTTGAGCTGATACGAGAATGCGGCGTTGATGCGCGGGCTGCGTGAGGCGCTTTCGACGGGCGCGTCACCCACCGGCTTCGCGACGTTCAGGTCGAGGCTGTAGAAGCGGCTGTCCGTGAAACGCACGCCGATGCCGACCGACGACATGCGGTTCGGCGACGGCGTGCCTGAGTGCAGGTACACGCGCGCCATGTCGTAGGCGATGTACGGCGTAACGGATTTCATATACGTCCAGCCCGGCGTGAAGCCGCGGTTGACCTCCAGCGACATCCCCCATCCCGAGTCACCCGATGCTTCGCCCGGTTGATAGCCGAGCGCGTAGCGCGTCGAGCCGAACGAGATCTGCTCGGACGTCGGCAGCGAGTCGGGGCTGTATTGCCCGGTCAGCGAGACCGACGTACCGATTCGGAACGGCCATTCGTTGGTTTGTGTGAAGGTCGCGCCGGTACGGACGAAGGTCAGTGATGTCGGGTCGGCGTACGTAATCGTCGAGCCGTTCGCCTGGGCGACCTGCGATTTCGACGCGCCGAGAATGTCGAACGCCTTGGCGACGTTGACGCTCAACTTTCGCACCTGTTTCGGCTGGACGTTCGTGTAGTCGAGCTGCAGTTGCAGCACGCGAACCTGCGACCGGTTGTTGAGCGTCGCGCCGTTGATCTGGTTCTGGTAATTGTCCTCGTTGTGCGCCGCGTAGCCCGACACGGTGCCGAGCAGGCTGCGCTGGTTGTTCAGCAGTATCGGATAGGATGCCGAAAGACCAAGCTTCTCGTTCTTGACCGTACGCTGCACGTATGACGGCAACCCCGGATTGTCGGTCGGCTTGCCGCGATAGGTACTCGCGTCGAGGCGCGTGATCAGGCCGCTGCTGCCGACGGGTACCGCGCCGCTGAAGGCGAAATAAGTCTGCTTGTCGCGTCCCGGTGGCGCCAGCGCGGAAATGCTCAGTTGCTCGCCGAACGACGTGAGGCCGTTTTCGGTCGCGGTGATGAGGCCCTGGACGCCCGGATGGTTGAAGTCGATCCCGGTGCTGACGTTGAACGGCTTGCGGTCGACCGCGAGTTCGAGCGTCGTGGCACCGTCGGTGGTTTGCGGCGGCGGTACGTTCGCTTTTACCGTGAGGCCGGGCAGCAGGCCGAACGTGTTCACGTAGCGCTCGAACGTCGCGCGGCGCAGTGGGCGATCGGCCGTGATGTGCGCGGCGATCGCACGAATCTTCGATTCCATCGCGCCGGGCTTGCCGGTGACCTTGACGTCCGACACATAGCCTTCGACAACCGTGATGCGCACGACGCCGTTCTCGAACGTCTGCGCCGGAACGAACGCGAACGACAGCGCGTAGCCGCGATCCTGGTACAGCTTCGTCACGCCGTTGGCGGTTTCGATCAGTTCGCCGATCGTGATGTCCTTGCCGACGAGAGGGGTGAAGCGACGCGAGATTTCCTCGAACGGCACGGACTTCACGCCTTCGACCTGGAAGGTGGTCGGCGTCAGGTGGCGCGACAGCAACTCCTGCAATTGCGGCGCTTGCGGCGCGACCTGAACGGTCACGTTCGGGCCGGTTTTCGGTGCGTTGATCTGGGGTAGGGAGTCGAGCGGGTTACCCCCGACGCGCGTTTGTGCATGTGCCGTGCCTGCTGCCGCGATGGCGAGCAGCATCATCCATCTGTCGAGTCTGGATTTCATTGTTCTTCCTCGTAGGCCTTGCTTTTCGTCTTCTTTGTAATGCCGGCGCGCGACACCAAGGTGCCGCGCGCCGCGTGCCGCCATGCCGGTTGTGTTTGTACGGTCGCGCCATCCGCTCCGGCTGCGAAGGGGCGACCGTCCTCCTTACTTGCCAACGCTACCCAGCGTACCCAGCAACCCCGTTACCGGTGCCAGCAGACCCGTCGAGCCGCCGCCCGACGTCGCCGTACCCGTGACGCTGCCGACCAGCGACGTGACCGGCGCGAGCGGGCTCGCTCCACCGGATCCTGCTGCGCCGCCAACTGCTCCGGTGACAGTATTCAGCAAACCGGTGACAGGCGCGAGAGGGTTTGCACTGCCTGCGCCACCCGTTGCGCCGCCGAGCGTGCCCGTAACCGTCGACACGAGATTCGTGACGGGGGCGAGCGGGCCGCCGCTACCGCCCGCCGCACCGCTCAGTGCGCCGGTGACGGTGGAGACGAGGCCCGTGACGGGTGCGAGCGGGCTGCTGCCCGAGCCACCCGTCGCGCCGCCGAGTGCGCCCGTGAGCGAGCCGAGCGGCGTCGAGCCGAGACCCGACAGCAGGCCGCCGAGCGGATTCGTCGAGCCGGAACCCGACGACGTGCCGCTCGGCACCGTCGCCGTCGAGCCGCCGACGAGACTCGTGATCAAGCCGGGGATCGGTGCGGCGCCGTTCGGGCCGTTCGGGTTGACGAGGCCACCCGCGTTGGTCACGGTGTTGCCGACCGCGGTCACGAGCTGGCCGACGTCGCCGACGAGCGGTTGGCTCGACGTGCCGCCGACCTGCTTGCCGGCCGAGCTGATCGCGCCGCCGACCTGGCCGAGCAGGCCCGAGACGGGTTGACCGAGGCCGGTCGTCGTGCCCACCTGTTGCGTGACCTGACCCGCGGTGATCACGAGCGGCGTGATCGCCGAGCTGAGCGGCTGCGTGACCTGCTGCACGGCGCCCGACGACAGCGTCGAGCCGATCGTCGTGCCGGCGGCCGTCAAGCCGTTGGCCACCGTGTCGAGCACGGTGCCGACCGGGGTCGTGACAGGTGCGAGCGGCGCGAGCTGGCCGGTGCCGAGCGCCTTGACCGTCGAGCTCAGGCCGGACACCGTGTTGCTCGTCGCGCCGACCACGTTGCCGAGGCCCGCGACGGTCGTGCCGACCGGATCCTTAGTCGTGCCGATCTGTCCCAGCCCGTTGCTCACGGCGTCGGCGGCTGCGCCGACGATCGTGCCGGTGCTGGAGATCGTGCTGCCGACGCCCTTCGTCACGCCGTCGCCGAGGCCCGGCACGCTGATGTTGCCGACCGTGCTGCCGAGGTCGGTGGCCGTCTGGCCAACCGTGCTGACGACACCCTTGGTGCCCGTGGACGTGCCGTTGGTGCCGCTCGTGCTCGGCGTACCGCTCGTGCTCGGGTTGTTGCTGTTGCTGCTGGTCGGCGGCGAGCTGACGCCGCCGCCGCCGCAGGCGGCCAGCAGGCAGGCTGCGGCGAAGGCCGTGAGGGGCACGCGCCATTGGCGCACGGCGGCTGTCGTGAGAGAACGTTGCTGGGACATGATTGACTCCTCGCTGTCTTGTCGATTGATGGATGTTGGTTTTACTTGCCGTGCGTGCCGCCGAGCAGGCCGCCGATCAGCGACGTGACAGGCGCGAGCGGATTGGACGACGAGCCAGCGTTCGTGACCGCGCCCGTACCGCCGGTCAACGCCGGCGCGCCGACGGCGCCGGTCACCGTGGACACGACGTTCGTCACCGGGGCGAGCGGGCTGCTACCGCCTGCGCCGCCCGTCGCGCTGCCGAGTGCGCCCGTCACCGCGCCGAGGAGACCCGTGACCGGGGCGAGCGGGCCGCCGCTCGTACCGCCCGTTGCGCCGCCGAGCGCGCCCGTGACCGTCGAGACGAGGCCGGTGACCGGGGCGAGCGGGCCGCCGCTGCCGCCGGCAGCACCACCGAGTGCGCCCGTGACCGTCGAGACGAGGCCGGTGACCGGGGCGAGCGGGCCACCGCTGCCGCCGGCAGCACCACCGAGTGCGCCAGTCACCGTCGAGACAAGGCCGGTGACCGGAGCGAGCGGGCCGCCGCTGCCGCCTGCTGCGCCGCCAAGCGCACCGGTAACCGTCGAGACGAGGCCGGTGACCGGAGCGAGCGGGCTGCTGCTGCCACCCGTTGCACCACTGAGCGCGCCGGTAACGGTGGTGAGGAGGCCGGTGACCGGCGCGAGCGGGCCGCTGCCGCCACCCGCTGCGCCGCCGAGCGCACCGGTGACCGTCGAGACGAGGCCGGTAACCGGGGCAAGCGGGCTGCTGGCGCCACCCGTTGCGCCGCCGAGCGTACCCGTAACCGTCGTGAGGAGACCCGTGAGCGGTGCGAGCGGGTTGGTCACGCCGGCAGTACCGCCCGTGAGCAGGCCGCCGACGGCCTTCACGGTGTTGCCCGTCGACGAGACCGTGTTGCCAAGGCCGGTCGTGACGGGGTTGCCGCCCGTCGACGCGAGCAGGGCGCCGGCCTGGTTCAGGCCGTTGCCGACCGTACCGAGCAGCGTGTTGACGGGTGCGCCGAGGCCGGTCGCCGTGCCGATCGTCTGGGTCGTCTGGCCGACCATCGTCGTGATCGGCGTGATGGCCGAGCTGACCGTCTGCGTGACTTGCTGGATCGGGCCGGTCGACAGCGCGTTGGTGAGGGTGTTGCCGCCGTTCGAGACGGCACCGCCGAGCGTCGATACGAGGCCGCCGACGGCGCCCGTGACCGGTGCGAGCGGCGTCAGCGGGCCGCTGCCGAGGCTCGAGACCAGGTTGCCCGTTTGCGTGACTGCGCCGCCGAGCTGGTTGACCACGCCACCCGTGCTGGCGAGCGTGGTGCCGAGCGGATCCTTCGTCGCGCCGAGCTGGCCGAGACCGTTGCCAAGGCCGTTGCCGAGTGCGGTCACGGCGCCGCCGACGTTCTGCACGATGCCGCCTGCGGCCTGCGTGGTGGCCGGATTGACGCCCGGCAGCGACTGGTTGGCGATGACGGAGCCGAGACCCGAGACGGTGCCGCCGACGCCCGTGACGATGTTGCTGCTGCTTGCGAGGACAGTTCCCACTGCGTTCGACGACACACCCGAGGTGCCGCTCGTGCCCGACGTACCGCTGGTACCGGACGTGCCGCTCGTGCCCGAGGTGCCGCTGGTGCCGGATGTACCGCTGGTGCCGGACGTACCGCTGGTGCCCGAGGTTCCGCTGGTGCCGGAGGTGCCGGAGGTGCCGCTCGTGCCCGAGGTACCGCTGGTGCCGGACGTGGAGATCGTATCGCCGCCGCCCGAGCTCGAGCCGCCGCCGAGACCCTGGCTGATGGAGCCGGAGCCGCCGCACGCGGAGAGGGAAAGCATGGCTGCAACGGTGGCCGCGATCAGAGTCGTCCGGAACACGCCATGGGGGATAACCTTAATGTCCATTTTGTCCTCGCATTAAAAATGTGTTGTGAACTTCGTTGTGTTGAGTGGTGCGGGGACTACTCTGCAACTGTCGTGCCATTTCTATGCTCGACGGTTCGACAACAGGTTTTAAACGGGGCAATTCCTTGTCGGAAAAGGAAGTTATGGAAATTGAAAGACTGTTGAATCTGTTTAAGTGATGGTGGATGAGAACGGTTTCGAGCGTTTCGTAACGTAACGTCACAACATTGGCGTTACGCGTGCGGCGTAACGTGGGGCCCGTCCAGGCTTGGTGGACGAGGCAATGGTTTTACTGGTGGATTAGGTGTGCACATCTAACCTATCGTAAATCCTATGTGTAAGTCGTACCGAAACACCGTACAAATACGTTGTGCTCCAGGTCATTTTTTTCGATCCAAGTCGTTAAAAGAGGTTGGAAGTTAAATGGGATCGGATATAGAATCCGGAGCAGATGTAAGGAAATGTACGGTTCGGTACACAACGTTCGAGGAGGTCGCTATCGCGAATGTTAACTTGCATCAAATGTTGAGCCATGCCCTTCGGGGCAATCTATAAAGAAAGTGCACCCGGTTGTCGTTGCAGCAGATGTGACGAACAGCGCGGGGCAACGGCCAGATATGCGGGGACGTATACGTATAAAAGGCCAAAGAACGTAAATACAGGCACGAGGAATAAAATGAAAGCAAACATCAAGCGTTTCCTTCGGGAAAACGACGGGGTTACCGCGATCGAGTATGGTCTGATTGCGGGTCTGATTGCTGTCGCAATCGTTGCCGGGGTGACGAACATCGGCAGCAGTCTCGGCAACATGTTCACCAATCTTGGCACTTGCGTGTCTTCCCCTTCGGCTAACAACTGTTCTGCCTCCGCGATCCGGGCAACCCCGGCGGCCTAAGCTGACCACTTCTTTCTCGGAAGTCGTCTTGGCGCAGTAGCGGGCGGATTGCCTCGGTAATCCGCTCGCCCTCGTATTGGCTGCGGATCGTGGCGCGATGGGACATCTTATTTTTAGCGGGGTATTTCTGACCTGGGCAGGTTTTGTCGTGGTCAGCGATATTCGTTTCCGCCGTATTTCGAACGCGCTTGTTCTAGCCGGGCTAGTCAGCGGGTTCGGCGGCGCATGCGTGGCCGCGAATCCATTTGGCATTTCCATGCTTCAGTCAGTGGCCGGCATGCTGGTCGGCTTGATTGGGCTGATGCCGTTCTTCCTTCTGCGCGTGATGGGCGCAGCAGATGTAAAGATATTTGCCGTGCTCGGCATCTGGTGCGGTGCGCATGCGCTGCTTTGGCTGTGGGTGTTCGCCAGCCTGGCTGCGGGCCTGCACGCGCTCGCGCTGATGGTGCTGTCGCGCACCTCGCTCGGGGGCTTGTGGCGATCGCGCGAGCCGGCGCTGAAACTCGGGAGATATCGGGCAACGCCCTATGCCGCATGCCTCGCGGTGCCGGCCGCCGTATGGCTGATCTATCTTGCCGCAACGGGGAGCGTGCGATGAAACGACAGAATGCGTGGCGAGGACGTCGACGGCAACGCGGGGCGACAGCGGTCGAGTTTGCGATCGTGTTTCCGCTGTTCTTCGTGATTTTCTACGCGATTCTGAGTTTCGGGATGATTTTTGTCATCCAGCAGAGCCTGACGTTGGCGGCCAGCGAGGGGGCGCGCGCCGGATTGAGCTACGCACCTGATCTCACGACCCGCGTCGCGAACGCGAAGACGACTACCCAGAACGTCCTCGGCTGGCTGAACAGTAGTCCGCCCAACGTCTCGGCGCAGCAGTGCAACTACAACAATACGCCGACGCCGTTGCTGTACTGCCTGACGGTCACGGTGAGCTATACGCCGGACAGCTGGATGACGATCATGCCGTTCCTGGGGACATTCATGACGGGACCGTTGACGGGCACGGCAGTAGTGCAGATCCCGCAGGCCATGCTGTGAACCCGTCATCCATGAATCACACGGCAAAAAACTAACTGGATTTTTATTCCTGCATCCATTCGACAACATGGCCAACAACGTAACGAAGATCATTGCGGGGCTGCTGATTGCGATCGCCGTTCTGCTTGGAATCTATGCATGGGTGCTTGGACGCAGCGCTTCGCGTCCCGCGCCGGTACAGCAAGTGACGACAGCAACGGCAGTACCGGTCGTGATTGCGACGCGCACCTTGCCCGGCGGTCAGCCGATCCCGGCTGACGCACTGAAGGTCCAGTCGACTTCGCCGGTACCGGTGGGCGCGTTCAGTGATCCCGTTCCGCTCGTCGGTCGCGTGCCGGTTCGGGAGATCCCGGCGTCGGCACCGGTCGTTGCGGATGCGCTGGTATCGGGGCTTGCTGAAGACGTACAGCCTGGCGAGCGCGCGGTTGCAGTTCGTGTCGACGAAACGAATGCAGTCGGCAACCGGCTGCGGCCCGGCAACTTCGTCGATGTGTTCCTGAATCTGAAACGTGAGGGCGGCGGCACGATGCTCGACGGCGAGGTCTCGCAGACGCAGGCGCGTCTTCTGTTGTCGAAGGTCCGTGTGTTGTCGTTCGGTGATGCGACCTCGGAACGCGACAGCGGAAACAACAACGGTGGCAACGGGCAACCGTCCGGCGTCCGTATCGCGGTGCTTGCGGTACCGACTGCACAGGTCGATGCGCTGACGCTCGGCGAGGCGAGCGGCCGGCTTACGTTCGCGTTGCGCAACCCGCGTGACGACGAGCTGGCGATACAGACGGTTGCGGTCCGTACGGACAACAAACTGTCGCCGTCGGCACTGGCCGCAGCGGGCGTTTCGTTGCAACAGCTGTCCGGTACACCGAGAACACCGGTGGCCAATGTGAACGTGCCGCCGTTACCGTCGCGCATGCTGCCGATGGTGCGGTCGAACGGAGGGGGCGGCAACATCGAAGTGATCCGTGGCGGCCGGTCGGAAACGGTCGCCTATTGAAGGACATCGACGGCCATCGATATTAGCGACGACAAGTAGAAGGCCGCGCGACGGTCTACCAAACGATGAAAAAAACACTGATTGCATTCGCGATTGCCATCTTCACCTTGACCTTCGCATCGTTCGCGACCGCGAGCGGCACGATCGAGCTTGCGGTCGGCGCGCAAAGACAGATTTCGGCGGGCCGCACGCTGCAGCGTGTCGCGGTTGGCGATCCTGCGATAGCCGACGTCCTGATCATGAAGGGGAGCCACTCGGGATCGGTACTGCTTACCGCGAAGGCACCCGGCGCGACGAACGTCATGCTGTGGGAGCGCGGCCACGACGAACCGACGGTATGGAACGTCGAAGTGGTCGACGCGGCCGCGCAAGCGGTGCTCGACGGTTCTACGCCGCGCGTGAATGCATATGGCGGGACGGCGGTATTGCAAGGCTCGTCGACGTCGCTCGAGGCGCATGCGCGCGCGGCCGCGGTCGGCAAGAACATGAGCGGGAAGGGTGCCGTGATCGATCGCTCGACGGTCGCGGGCAAGAGCGTTGTGCAGGTCGACGTGCGGGTCGTCGAATTCAGCCGTTCCGTGCTCAAGCAGGTCGGGTTCAATTTCTTCAAGCAAAGCAACGGCTTTTCGTTCGGCTCGTTTTCGCCGGGGGGCGTGCAGTCTTATAACGGAGGGGCCGGCCCCGGTACCGCGGGTTACATTCCGACGCTCGGAGCACCCGTTGCGTCCGCGTTCAACCTGGTCGTGAACGCTGCCGGGCGAGGCATTTTTGCCGATCTGTCACTGCTCGAGGCGAACAATCTCGCTCGCGTGCTGGCGGAGCCGACGCTCGTCGCGCTGTCCGGGCAGAGCGCGAGCTTTCTCGCGGGTGGCGAGATTCCGGTGCCGTCACCGCAAGGGCTCGGCTCGACCGCGATCCAGTGGAAGCAATACGGCGTCGGGCTCTCGCTGATGCCGACGGTCCTGGGTCCGAACCGGATCGCGCTGAAGGTCGCCCCCGAGTCGAGTCAGCTCGACTTCGTGAACAGCGTGACGATCAGCGGCGTTGCAGTGCCCGGCATCACGACGCGTCGTGCGGACACGACTGTCGAGCTCGGTGATGGCGAAAGCTTCGTGATCGGCGGCCTGATCGATCGCCAGACGATGTCGAACGTGAGCAAGGTGCCGTTGCTGGGCGATCTGCCGATTATCGGCACGTTCTTCAAGAATCTGAACTATCAGCAGAACGACAAGGAGTTGCTGATCATCGTGACGCCTCATCTGGTCGCGCCGATCGCCAAGGGGGCCGTGTTGCCCGCCACGCCCGGCGAGCTGTCCGAACAGCACGATGGACCGGTCTGGAAATCGTATCTGGGCGGAGCTGCGTCGCCGGACGCTGCTCCGGGGTTTTCGAAATGAGTGGGATGTCTCGCGGGTTGCGACGCGTCGCCACGCTTTGTGTAGTCGGGGGTATTCAACATGAATGCGCGAATCCAGTCATTGTGTGAACCCGCCGTGACCGACTATTTCGTTTGCGCGTCGCAGTATGAGACGCACGTCCGCTGGCTGGCCGATACGCTTCTGTCGGCCGGTGCGGTTGAGGCCGCGACGCTCGATCCGGGGGTGCTCGCACAGCGCATCACGGGGCTCAATCCGGCGCTCGTGTTCATCGATTTTTCCGACGGCAGTGCGGCGGCGAGCGTAGCCGCCGCGGCGGTGCGTGCATCGCATCCGGGGCTGCCGATCATCGCGCTCGGCTCGCTCGCACAGCCGGAGAGCACGCTGGCTGCGTTGCGTGCGGGTGTGCGCGATTTCATCGACGTGTCGGCGCCGGCGGAGGAGGCATTGCGCACGACGCGTGGCCTGCTTGCGAACGTCGGCGAGCCGGCGAGCCGCCATGGCAAGGTCGTCGCATTGCTTGGCGCGCGCGCCGGCATGGGCGTGAGCACGCTCGCTGCGAATCTCGCCGTATGGCTGCAGAAGCGCGCGGTGAGCCCGGCGGGGAGCGGCGAGTCGAATGGCGGCACGCCGGCCGGTCGCCAGACCGCGCTGGTCGACCTGGGGCTGCCGGCCGGCGATGGCGCGCTGTTCCTGAATACCCGCTGCGAATTCCATTTCATCGATGCGGTTCACAACCTGCGCCGCATCGACCGTACCTTCGTGAATACCGCACTGACCCGGCATGAGAGCGGTGTTGCATTGACGACGCTTCCGGCCGATCTCGGCGGGCTGCGCGATGTCTCGTATGCGTCGTGTGCCGGATTGCTGAACCGGTTTCGAGCCTTCTTCGACCAGCAGATCGTCGATCTCGGTGGTTTTTCGAATCGCGAGTTCGTTGCCCAGATGACGACGTCGGCCGATGAAGCGTGGCTCGTCTGCGATCAGGGCGTCGCGTCGATCGTGTCCGCAGCCGATCTGCTCACCGGGCTGCGCGACGCGGGTGTCGACACCGATCGCGTCCGGCTCGTCGTCAACCAGTACGATCCCGCACTCGACCTGACGCCTGCGCAGATCGCCGAGCGTCTCGGCCTGGCGCTGGTGGGTACGTTGCCGTCGCGCCGCGTCGCGATCGGCCATGCGGCAAACCAGGGCCGGCTCATCGTCGACATGACGGAGCGCGACCCGTACGTGCGCGCGCTCGAGTCGCTCGCCGCGCGGCTGCCGGGCGTGTCGGTCGGATCGACCGCCACGCGACCGGCATCCGGCCTGTCTGCGCTGAAGCGCTTCATTCAACCCTCGTCCAAGCGGTCGTAAGCGATGGCACACGACATTCAATTCGCCGACGGCGCAGCGCCGTTCTCCCAGACGCAGCAATTCCACGACATCAAGAATGCCGCGCACGAGCACTTGCTGACGCGCATCGAAGAACTGGGCGCCGAGTTTGGCAGATGGTCCCGCCAGGCGATCAACCAGTTCGTCGATCTCGAGATCGACAGCTTCGTGCGCCTGCGCCGCATTCCGCTCAACGAGAACGAGGTGCGTGCGATCGCCGAGGCCCTGACCAAGGAGCTTGCGGGCTTCGGGCCGATCGAGGACCTGCTCGCGGACCCGGCCGTCGAGGACATCCTGATCAACGGGTACAACGACGTGTACGTGTCGCGTCACGGGATCCTCGCGAAGCTGCCGGTGCGTTTTACCGACAACGCGCACCTGCTGCGGATCGTGCGCCGGATCCTTGCACCGATCGGCCGTCGTCTCGACGAGTCGAACCCGATGGTCGACGCGCGGTTGCCCGACGGTGGCCGCGTGAACGTCGTGATCGAGCCGCTGTCGATCGACGGCCCGGTCGTATCGATCCGGAAATTCCGCAAGGATCCGCTGAAGCCGTCCGATCTGCTCGGCAACGGGACGTTCAACGAAGAGATCAACACGCTGCTCCAGGCGGCGGTCGAGGCACGCTGCAACATTCTCGTATCGGGCGGCACGAGTTCCGGCAAGACGTCGCTGCTCAACGCGCTCGCATTCCACATTCCGGAGATCGAGCGTGTCGTGACGATCGAGGACACGGCGGAGCTGTCGCTGAACCACCCGCACGTCGTGCGGCTCGAGAGCCGGCCGGGCGGCTTCGACGGCACCGGTGTCGTGTCGATTCGCGACCTGTTGCGCAATACGCTGCGGATGCGTCCGGACCGGATCATCGTCGGCGAAGTGCGTGGCGGCGAAGTGCTGGAAATGCTGCAGGCGATGAATACCGGTCACGACGGCTCGATGGGCACCGTGCATGCGAGCTCGCCGCGCGAGTGTCTGTACCGTCTCGAGATGCTCGCCGGCTTCGCTGGCTTCCAGGGCACCGAGTCGAGCCTGCGCCGGCAGATCGCGAACGCGATCGACTTCATCGTGCAGATCGGGCGCCTGTCGAACGGGCGGCGGCGGATCCTGTCGATCACCGAAGTGACCGGGTTGTCCGACAACATCATCGCGACGCAGGAGCTTTACCGCTATGAAGCGCGCGTGACGCCGGAGGGCGAGGAAGTCGACAACTGGGAAACGCTGGGTATTCATCCGCATTCGCCGAAGCTCGCACGCTTCCGTCAGACGCTGACGAGCGGCGGGTTCGGCGACGGCGGGTTTGGCGGGGGCTTCGGCGGCGGCGGGTTTGGCCGCGGCGGCGGGGGCTTCAATGTATAGCGCGATGGTGTGGGTGTTGGCGATCGCGATGCTGTGCGTCGCTGCGGCGATGATGCTGTGGCGTCACGCGGAGAGCCGGCGCGTACGGACCGATGCAAAGCGCTTCATCGACAGCCGGCTCGAGCCCGGCGCACGTGCCGGTGCCTCCGCGCCGACGGCACGCGCATCGGCGGCCGGTGTCGCGCGTGCCGTGCCGCAACCGGGCGCGGCAAAGAAGGCAGCGCCGGACGCATTCTGGGCACATTGGTATGCGGCGGCATCCGAATACTTGTCGAACCTCGCGAGTCGAGCAGGGATAGACGATGCGCGCGGCAAGGCGCTCATCGCGCTCGCGGCGCTTGTCGCGGTTGCGTTCATCGCGGGCAGTCACGGCGGCGTGCTCGCGTGTTTCGCGGCAATCATTTGCGGAAGCGCGATACTTGGCGTCTGGCTCGCGTCGCGGATTCAGCGGCGGCGCTTGAAGATCGTGCGGCAGATTCCGTCGTTCCTCGACGGGATCGTGCGTCTCGTGACGCTGGGCAACAGCGTGCCGGCCGCTTTCCAGTCCGCACTCCTGACGACCGAGGAGCCACTGCGCGGCTGCCTGGACGTTGTGTCGCGGATGCTGCGCGGCGGTATCGAGATCGATCGGGCCATGATGCACATCGCGAAGATCTACCGGACAGAAGAGTTTGAACTCGTCGGCTCGGTGCTGCGCTTGTCGGTCAAATACGGCGGACGCGCGGACGTGATGCTCGAGCGGATGTCGGTGTTCATGCGCGATCTCGAGCAGGCCGAGCGCGAACTGACCGCGATGTCGTCGGAGACACGGCTGTCGGCGTTCGTCCTCGTGATGCTGCCGATTGCGATCGGCAGCTTTGTCGTGATGACAAATCCGAAGTATCTGTACGGGATGTGGGGCGATCCGAGCGGTCGGTCGCTGCTCACGATTGCATTCCTGGCGCAAGTGGCCGGCAGCATATGGCTGTATCGAATGGCTCGGCTCAGGTGAGGTTATGACAGCAACTCAAATCGGAGCGATTGCGCTGGCAGTGGGCGCACTCGGGGTGCTGCTGCTCGGCACGCTTGCCGTGTTGCGTGCGCATGCCGCGGGGCGTGCCGAACGGGCGCTGGTCGATGCGCTGGATCGGCGCATGGCTGCACTCGAGGCAGCGAAAGCACGGACTGCGCCGAATGGCGATGCGCCGGCGAAACCCGATGTGCGCGGCGGCCAGCGCGTCGAACGTTGGCTGGACCGATTGTCCGCGGCGGGCATGCGCTGGCTGGATACCGGATTCGGCAAATACGCCGTCGCGGAAGAGGATCGCCGCCTGCTCGAGCAGTGTGGTTATGTCGACGCACGCACGCGTGGGCTGTTTCTGAGCGCGCGGGTCGCCTGCGGGATCGCGCTGCCGCTGCTGTTCGCGGTTTTCTCGAGCGGGCGCATGAAAGGCAGTATCTGGATGGTCGGCATGTTCGTCGCCTTCGGGCTCGGCTTCATGCTGCCGAAACTCTATGTGCAGCGCCGCGCGGCGTCGCGGCGGCAGAGCGTCGTCGACGAACTGCCGCTGCTCGTCGACATGTTGCGTTTGCTGCAAGGTGTCGGGTTGTCGCTCGATCAGAGTCTGCAGGTCGTGACGAACGATTTTCGCGGGATGCTGCCGGTGCTGTCGTCGGAGGTGGGGATCGCGCAGCGTCAGTTCGCCGCGGGACGTACGCGCGAGCAGTCGCTGCAACGGCTGTCCAGTGGATTCGACAACGAGGATTTGCGCGCGATCGTGCGATTGATGATTCAGGTCGACAAGCATGGCGGCGCGGTGCAGGAACCGCTCAAGCAGTTCGGCGATCGTTTGCGCGAGACACGACGCGCGATGCTGCGCGAACGGATCGGCAGATTGACCGTGAAGATGACGGGCGTCATGGTGCTGACGCTGTTGCCTGCCTTGCTGATCGTGACGGCCGGGCCGGGCATGCTCGCTGTGATGCGCGCATTGTCGTCGCAGCATTGAAGGACGGAAGGACAGACCATGAAGCGAATCGGCGAAACAGTGACGCGAGCAGGCACGTTGGTGGCGGTGCTGCTGCTTGGCGCATGCGCTAGCAAGGAAAGCGGGTATGGCGTCGGTGCGCAGGCCGAGCGCGCGGCGCTGATCCAGACAGCAGATCAGAAGCAGTCCGTGCCGGATACGCCGGGGATGTACCTGGGCCTGATTCAGCGCATGCAAACGCAAGGGCTCTACTACGCGTCGCTCGCGCATATCGATGCGTATGACAAGACATACGGTGTCATGCCGGAGTCGGTCTTGCTGCGCGCGGATGCGCTGCGGATGACCGATCAGCCGGCCGCGAGTGCCGCCGCATATAACCAGTTGCTGAAGACGCCGCTCGCTGCGCGCGGCTATCGTGGGCTGGGGCTGCTTGCAGGCGCGGCGGGCGATTTCGACCGTGCGGTGCAGGCTTTGACGCAGGCGTCGGAGCTTGCGCCGACGGATCCGTCGCTGCTGTCCGACCTTGCGTACGCGAAGTTGCGCAGTGGCGACGTCGTCGGCGCACGGGTGCCGCTGATGAAGGCAGCCGAACTCGATCAGCGCAATCCGAAGATCGTCAGCAACCTTGTGCTGTATCTGTTTGCGGCAGGACATACGCAGGATGCACAAAGGTTGATGAACCAGCAGCATCTGTCGACGGATATTCGCAAGGACATCAGCAGTGACGCCGCGAAGATTGCAGCGGCCGTGCGTGCCCAGCAGCGTGCCGTCGCGACACCGCCGGTCGTGTCACGGCGCGGCGCCGCGACACCGATCACGCCGATGGCGAACAACTTCGGCTACGACCAGACGGTGCCGCTGTTGCAACGGTTTGCACAATGAACGGATATTCGGGGAGCGATATGAACAAGAACAATCACAAGCGAAGCGTACGCGCCGGCTGGATCGCGACGCTGGGTGCAATCGCCTGCATCGTGACGAGCTCCGGCGCTGCGTACGGTCAACAAGCGGCGGCACCGCGCACGTCGGACGTTGGCCGCTCGACCAAGGATTGGCTCGCCATGCAGCGTGACAATCGCGCGGCGGCGCCGGCGCAACCGGTGTTCGGCGATGTCGCGTCGCTTGCCTACCAGCGCTATCTTGATTCGTTCAAGAACAAGATCCCGGAATCGCTGAGTTCGCAACTCGGTGGAGCTGGCGGCACGTCGGGCGGCGGGCAGGGTGCGCAATAAGAGATGACCATGCGCGCAGATCAATCGCACGCGGCGCGGCGGCGTGGCACTGGCGGCCCGCGGAGAAGTCTCCAGCGGGGAAGCGTCGCGGTCATGGCGACGATCTGGGCACTGGTCGCGATTATTGTGCTGGGCGCGATTGACGTCGGCCATTTCTATGCCGAAAGACGTCGAATGCAAGCGGCGGCCGATCTGGCGGCGCTGTCGGCCGTGTCGCAAATTACCACTGACGCGACTTGCCAGGCAGCGAAGACCGCTGCCGGTCAAATCGCCAACCCATCGCAGAATCCGTTGCCGACGGGTTCGAGCGTTTCCGTGTCTTGCGGTATCTGGACCGCCCCTCAGGGCAACGGCAGCGCGCAGTTCACGTGGATATCGGGCGACCCGATCAGCAACGGCCAATGCGCCGGTCTGTCGGCCGGAACAGTCAACGGTCAATCGACCAATGCTGTTTGTGTCACGGTGGCCGAGCCGGTCGACGGGATTTTTCGCGGTGGCGTCACGATCGGTGGATCCGCCATCGCCAAGAGCGTGCCGACCGATACCTTTACGCTGACCACGTCAGTTGCATCGCTGAACGGTGGCTTGGCCAATCAGCTGCTCAAGGTGCTGACAGGGTCGAACGACAATGCGTTGAATCTCCAGCTTGTCGACTATCAGGGGCTTGCACAAGTCAACGTGAAGCTGGCCGGCATTCTCGCCAACCTGCCGGTCGGCACCACGACGGGCGTGCTGAATGGCACCGTGACGCTCGGTCAACTGGCCACTGCTGCTTTACAGGCGGCGACACAGCAAAACGTGGCCGCCGCGAATTTGACGGTGCTGAATGCGCTGAACATCGCCCTCTGTTCGACCGGTGTCTGCACCGGGCCGCAGATCGCGCTCGGCCAGCTGGTTTCCGCTGCAACCGCGACTGGAACCTCCGCCGTTGACGCCAGCGTCAATGCCCTCGGATTACTGTCGACAGCATTGCAGATCGCGAATGGCACGAATTCGGTCGCCATTCCGAGTGTCACGGTCCAGACGCCTACGGTGCTCGCGCCGTTGCTGAACGTGACCGTGTCGGGTTCCGTCAAGCTGGGGGCCAATCCGCCGTCTACCGCGAGCGGTCCGCCCGGGCCGTCGAACTGCGGGACGGACAATTGCACGACCAATACGTCGACCGCGCAGGGGAACATTTTCCTCAATACGTCGATATCGCTGCTGTCGAGCTGTCCTACCGGCGGATTGGTCTATCCGGGCGGCACTTGCCCTTCGGGTAATCCGACACCGCTTGCTGCCGTTCAATTGCCGATCACCGCCTCCGTGGCGCCGGCCAAGGCCGGCCTCGCGTCCGTCACCTGTTCCGCGAACGGTACGAAGAACGCGACTGTGAACGTGCAGACCGGGGTGGCTGCCGTCTATATCGGCGGTTCGTCGACCACGCTGCTCAACCTCAACGCACCGTCCGGATATACGCCCGACAGCGGCGCAACCCCGATTCCGCTGGTGACCGTCAGTCTGCAGAGTCTGCTCGACCTGCTGGGCCTGGGTCCCGTGACGAATTTGCTCTCTGCCCTGACGTTGGGGCTCATCAACCTGAATCAGATTTCGGTCAACATCACCATACAGCCAGGGCAGGTGACGATTCCTGTCGCCAATCAGAATTGGGCTCCGCTGACATTTACGTATCCTGGGCCAGGGTCGTCCGCTTCGCCGAGTCCAGCATCGCCGTATATGCTGAGTACGACAACGGGTCAGTTTCTGGCGCCTGCTGTCCAGGGAATAGCCAATAGTGGTCTGTCGTTCACGTTGTCGGCGCAAGGTGGCCTTGCAAAGGTGCTGGCCGGCATCTTGAATCCGGTGTTGAATATTCTGACCGGGCCGCTTCTGAGCGCACTCGGAAGTACGCTCGTTCCGCTGCTCCTGCAACCCATCGACTCTCTCCTGACCTCGGTCACGGGCCTGCTCGGTCTGAGCCTGGGGAACGCCTACGTTACGAACACACCGGACTCGATCAAATGCGGCAACCCCATGCTGGTTCAATAAATGCCTGAACGTTCAGTCATCAAAGCAGGCAGCGTCGCTGCCGCCTGCAACTGCTCACTGAGCTGCAATGCAAAGCAACTCGTCAATTACTGAAGCCGCACCCGAATCATGAGAACCACGCCCGCAATCGAAGAGCTCGACCTGTACGTCTGGGAAGGCAAGGCGGACATCGTCGACCGCGTCGCCCGGTGCATGGCGAGCTTCGACGTCGAAGTGATCCGCGCCGACAACGCGGAAGTCTCGCCCGAGCGCGCCGCACTGCGACCGTCGCTGGCGATCATCAGCGTGACGATGATCGAAACCGGCGCGGCGTTCCTGCGCGACTGGCAGGCCAACATCGGCATGCCGGTCGTCTGGGTCGGCGCGGCGCGCGATCACGACGCGTCGCAGTATCCGCCCGAGTATTCGCATATCCTGCCGCTCGACTTCACCTGCGCCGAACTGCGCGGCATGATCGGCAAGCTTGTCACCCAGTTGCGTGCGCATACGGCTGAAACGTCGCATCCGACCGAACTCGTCGCGCACTCGGAATCGATGCAGGCGTTGCTGCATGAAGTCGATACGTTCGCCGACTGCGACACCAACGTGCTGCTGCACGGCGAAACCGGCGTGGGCAAGGAGCGGATCGCGCAACTGCTGCACGACAAGCATTCGCGCTACCGGCACGGCGAATTCGTGCCGGTGAACTGCGGCGCGATTCCCGACGGCCTGTTCGAATCGCTGTTCTTCGGTCATGCGAAGGGATCGTTTACGGGCGCGGTTGTTGCGCATAAAGGCTATTTCGAGCAGGCGGGTGGCGGCACGCTGTTCCTCGATGAAGTCGGCGATCTGCCGCTGTACCAGCAGGTCAAGCTGCTGCGCGTGCTCGAGGACGGCGCGGTGCTGCGTGTCGGCGCGACGACGCCGGTCAAGGTCGATTTCCGCCTGGTCGCGGCGAGCAACAAGAAGCTGCCGCAGCTCGTGAAGGATGGCCTGTTCCGCGCCGATCTCTACTATCGGCTCGCGGTGATCGAGCTGAGCATTCCGTCGCTGGAAGAGCGCGGCGCCGTCGACAAGATCGCGCTGTTCAAGTCGTTCGTCGCGCAGATCGTCGGCGAGGACCGGCTCGCTCAGTTGTCCGATCTGCCGTACTGGCTGACGGATTCGGTCGCGGACAGCTACTTTCCCGGCAACGTGCGCGAACTGCGCAACCTCGCCGAGCGTGTCGGTGTGACGGTGCGGCAGACGGGCGGGTGGGATGCCGCGCGGCTGCAGCGGCTGATTGCGCACGCGCGCAATTCGGCGCAGCCGGTACCGGCAGAAAGCGCGGCGGAGGTTTTCGTCGATCGCAGCAAGTGGGACATGAACGAGCGCAACCGCGTCATTGCGGCGCTCGACGCAAACGGCTGGCGGCGCCAGGATACGGCGCAGCAGCTCGGCATCAGCCGCAAGGTTTTGTGGGAAAAAATGCGCAAATATCAGATCTTCGATGAGGAGCCCGAGACCCGCGAAAGTGAGTAATTAATGAGATAAAATCGCGCTGAATTACAACGACTCGGGCGGGAATAGAACTTCATGAGCCATATGACGGGGTTGGGAAGGGCGTGCGTATTGTTCGCCCTGGCGGGAGGCATTCAGGGCGCATACGCGCAAAGTCTGGCAGACAGCGGTGCGCCGGCAGTGCAGCAGGCGTCGGCACCGGTGGCGGCGATTCCGGTGATCGATTCACAGACGTCGTTGCAGCCGCAAGCGGGCGAGTCGACGGGGCCGAGCACGGTCGACGACCTGCAGCGCCAGATCCAGGCGCACACGCTGACGGAAATGCGCACGAGCTACAACGGCAGCTACGGTGCGAGCCAGCTGTTCAACGTCAAGGACGGTGCGTACTTCGTCGCGCTGTTCCAGCAGAAGGCGTTCTGGCGCGTGATCAAGACTTACGACGAAACGCGTGCGGAAGCGATCTATCGCGATTTCTCGCGTCAGGCGGAGCGGCTGGCCGTGAACGAACTTCGGGCGGCGAAGCTGGAATCGCAGAAGACGCAAATGGACAAGCAGATTGAAGTCACGCAGGATCGCGCGCGACGTCTGCAGGCCGATATCTCTATCGCACGCCAGCAGCAGGCGGCGGTTGCGGATCGCCAGAAGAGCGTACGCAACGAGACGGCTGCATTGCAGGCGCAGCAGGCCGAGCTTCAGTCGCAACTGCGTGCGTTGCAACAGCAGGTGCGTTCGTTGCAGCGCGAGGCCGATGCGGGCTTGCCGACGACGGCACGCTGAACCCGGCGGCGGTGCGGCGACATGCCGCGCCGGCCGCACAAGTAAAAAGGGCAAGCCGGTCGGCTTGCCCTTTTGCTTTACTGGCCGTCCGGCACGATTCGCCGGCGGCGCGTCACGATGACCGGCCCGTTGCCGCCGCGGGAATCCGACGGCGATGCGTTGCCGGATGCGTCGCCCGTGTCGCGCGGCGCGCCGTAGCTTTCGCGCGGTTCACGGGGTTCGCGCGGGGCACCGTAGCCTTCGCGCGGCTCACGCGAGCCGTAACCCTCGCGCGGTTCGCGCGAGCCATAGCCTTCACGCGGTTCGCGCGAGCCGTAGCCGCCATCGCCGCGCGATTCGCGCGGGCCGCCGTGCGAGCCGTACGGGCTGTGGCCGCCGCCTTCACGGCCGCCGGGGCGCCCGCCGGTGCGCGGCCCGCGGGGGCCGCTGCCGCCCGGGCGCGAGCCGCCCGTGTCGAGCTGGATCGTGGAAATCGCGCGCTTGTAGATGCCTTGCAGACCCACGGGGGTGCGCAGCATCACCAGGTACTGGTCGAACGACTCGATACACCCCGTCAGACGAATGCCGTTGACGAGATAGATTTCAACGCGTTTACGTTCCTTGCGCGCCGAATTGATGAAGTCGTTTTGCGGATGGGATTCTGCGGGATTGGCCATTGAGGTGCGGCAGGAGCCTGCGTCAGAGAATATGTTGTGCGTGTGTGTGGCGTGTTCGTCCACAAGGCGTTTGGCGGGATTCTACCCTGTTCGATCGGGGAGCGCGCAGTCGTGATTGTGTCGAACCGTAACCCACTATAGACGTTCCAGCGCAATTTCGCGATTCGGTCGAACGGCTAATCCCATTTCGTTACGCCGCGTTACGAATCTCGCAGAGCCGTATCACCTTGGTTCGCGCGGGGCGCTTACATTGGCTGCGCGAGCCGGGCGGGCCGGTGTATCAGGGATTCAGAACATGAACAAGAGACGATGGGCAGGGTGGGTCGGGGGCGTGGCGTTGCTGGCTTCCGGCAGTGCGATGGCGGGGCATGTCGACCTGTCGGTCGGCATCGGCGTACCGGTCGCGCCGGTCTATGTCGAGCCGGCGCCGGTCTATGTGGCGCCGCAACCGGCCGTGGTCGCCTATCCGGGATACGGATACGACTACTACGGCGATGACGACGACGATCGCTATCGCAAGTGGCGCAAGCACTATTACAAGCATTGGCACCGGCACCACGGCGACGACGATGACGATTGAGCCCGAAGTCAACCCCGCTGGCGCGCATCAGAACGCGTAGTCGGGGTTTTTCGGGTCGAATGCGGTGTCGTCGAGCGTCGCCGGCGCGATTTTCTCGATGACGATCCGCTCGAAGATCTTGCCGTCGTTGTCATAGGACTCGACGCTCCGGAAATAGGGTGCGTGCAGGTCGAGCCCGAGGACTTCCTTCTTCGCGTAGAACTGCGGCCGGCCGGTCGGCGTTTCGTAGGTGAGCGCAACGACGCGCACGCCGCCGATCGTTTTGGCTTCCACATCGGTCGGCCGCTGCACGCCGGCTTCCAGATATTTCTTCCCTTCGGTCAGGTACAGGTTCGTGATGAACTCGGTGCCGAGATCCTTCACCTGGTGATTCGACTGCGCGCGTGCAAGTGCGCCGTCGAGTGCCGTCCACAGCGGGATCTTGCCGAGCAGGCCGCCGAGGTGGCCGTACATTTCGTCCTTGCGCTGCGTCGTGTCGTAGATGGTCTCCTGTCCGGCATGCGCACCGCCCGGCAGCCATTTCGCATAGACGCGCAGCGGCTCGCGGGTGGTCTTCACGAGCATGCGGTCGGGCGTATCGGACCATTTTCCGCTGATGCGCTCCTGGCGCACCATCGTGAACTGGTACGACGGATAGCCGTTGGGACCGTTACGGATATAGAGCGGCACGGCGAGCGGATCGAGTGCCTTGAAGAGTGCCGTGAGCGTCGCGTCGTCGAGTTGCGCGAGCGTGCCGCGCTGCGCGGCTGCGCGCAGCCAGCGCGCCTGCTGCGCGACCGGTTCGCGCACGACTTTCGCGAGGTCTGCCGGCAGCGCGACTTCCTGCGCCGCGCTCACGGCGCTGGCCGTTTCCTGCGCATGCAAGCCGGCCTGCGCGAGCGACAGCATGCACGCGACTGCCACGGCGGCGGCATGCCGCGCGTGGCGCTTCTTTCCTTCGTTCATCAACGGCGTCTCCCGGGGCGATGGATCGTTCAGCCTTGCTTCGCGGCCTTGATTTTGGCGAGCTCCTCGTCGCGCAGTGCGCGGCGCAGGATCTTGCCGACGTTCGTCTGCGGCAGCGCGTCGCGGAACTCGACGAATTTCGGCATCTTGTAGCCGGTCAGGTTCTTGCGGCAGTGCGCGAGCACGTCGTCGACCGTCAGCGACGGGTCGCGCCGCACGACGAACACCTTGATCCGTTCGCCCTGGACCTCGTCAGGAATGCCGATCGCCGCGGCTTCGCTGATGCCCGGATGCATCACCAGCACTTCCTCGATTTCGTTCGGGTACACGTTGAAGCCCGACACGAGGATCATGTCCTTCTTGCGGTCGATCAGGCGGATGAAGCCGCGTTCGTCCATCACGCCGATGTCGCCGGTGCCGAGCCAGCCGTCGGCGTCGATCACCTTGGCCGTCTCGTCGGGGCGCTGCCAGTAGCCGCGCATCACCTGTGGACCGTGCACGCACAGTTCGCCCGGTTCGCCGACGGGCGCCCAGGTGCCGTCCTCGCGGCGAAAGCGTACGAGCGTGGACGGCGCCGGCAGGCCGATCGAACCGCTGAACGCGGCCATGTCGTTCAGGTCCACCGGGTTCATCGTGACGATCGGCGAGCATTCGGTCAGGCCGTAGCCTTCGACGACCGGCCGGCCCGTCACCTGCTGGAAGCGTTCCGCGACCGCGCGCTGCATCGCCATCCCGCCCGCCATCGCGAGCTTCAGCTTCGAGAAATCGCGCTTGCGGAATTCCTCGTTGTCGAGGAACGCGTTGTACAGCGTGTTGATGCCGGTGATCCCCGTGAACGTCTCGTTGCGGATGATCTTCATCACCATCGTCATGTCGCGCGGGTTCGCGATCAGGATGTTGCGCCCGCCGAGCCCCATGAAGATGAATGCGTTCACCGTCAGCGAATAGATGTGATACAGCGGCAGCGGCGTGAGCACCGTCTCGACATCGCCCGATACCTGGTCGGCGATCCAGGCCTTCGCCTGCAGCAGGTTCGCGATCAGGTTGCCGTGCGTGAGCATCGCGCCTTTCGCGACGCCGGTCGTGCCGCCCGTGTATTGCAGGAACGCGAGATCGTCACGCGTGATCTGCACGGGCTGCGGTTTGCCGCGCATACCGAGCGCGAGTGCGGAGCGCAGCCGGATGGCCTGCGGCAGGTGGTAGGCCGGCACGAGCTTCTTCACGTGCTTCAGCACGAAATTGATCAGGCGTCCTTTCGCATTGAAACCGTCGGCGAGCAGATCGCCGAGTGCGGTGACGACGATGTTCTTCACCTGCGTTTCCGGCAGCGCGTCCTGCAGCGTGCGTGCGAAGTTCTCGAACACGACGATCGTCTGCGCGCCGCTGTCCTTCAGCTGGTGCGCGAGTTCGCGCACGGTATAGAGCGGATTGACGTTGACGACGATCGCGCCGGCCTTCAGCGTGCCGAACAGCGCGACCGGGTACTGGAACGTATTCGGCAGCATGATCGCGACGCGGTCGCCGGGCTTGACCCCGATGCTTTGCAGATACGACGCGAATGCGTCGACTTTCTGCGCGAGCGTGCGGTAGGTCATCGAGGCGCCCGCACTCACGTAGGCGACGCGCTCGGCGAAGCGGGTCGTGCATTCGTCGAAGAACTGCACGAGCGATGCGTATTGCGTGACGTCGATGTCGTGCGGGACGCCGGGCGGGTATGACGCGTACCAGATGCCGTCGCTGTTCGGCGGAACCTGGGCCGCTGCGGTTGCTGCGGATGATGACATGACGAGTCTCCGGTCTTTGCTCTCGGCGAGGGCGGGCGCTTCAGCGCCGGCCCGTGCCCCGTGCCGCACGGTCGATCGGCGCGGGCGCCTCGACGCCCCGCATGACCGCGCGTTTCAATCAAATCGTGAACAGGAAGCCGCGCGTGGCCGCGCGCGCTCAGTTCGTGGAATGCAGCGTCGCCGTATCGGCGGTGGTCGCACCCGACTGCGGCAGCCCGAACGCTTCGCTCGCTCCCGCGTCGTCGAGCACGGCCGCGAAGATCGACAGTTGCGCGCTGTCGGGCATCGGCGCTTTCAGCGCGGCGACGATCAACGACGACAGCCGCGCGATCATCTGCACGTCGTTCATCGTGCGGCCTTGCGAGAACTCGTCGATCAGGCTTTCCGTCTCGGCGCCCGCGAGCGCGCCGGACAGCGCGCCGATCGCGAAGTGCAGCCGCCAGCCGAGCTCCGTGCGCGGCAGGTGCGGCAATGCGCGCTGGAATGCGTCGAAGAAGCGGCCCGCGACGCTCGCGTAGTGCGCGGTCAGGAAGTTGCGCACGAACGGCGACGGATCGGTGTACGCACGGCCGATCAGCCGCAGGAACCCGGGGCCGCCACGTTCGGGATTGCGCGATGCCTTCAGCGCGGGAATGAACATCGCGCCGAGCACGTGCTCGCAGGTGATGTGCGTGCCGAGTTGCGCATCGAAGCGGTCGAGGATGCCGAGGCGTTCCTGGTTGAGCTGGTCGAGCCGGCGCGACAGCATCGCGTGGATCAGCGCTTCCTTGCTGCCGAAGTGGTAGTTGACCGCCGCGAGGTTGACCGCCGCGCGCGAGGTGATCTGCCGCATCGACATCGCCTCGAAGCCATGCTCGATGAACAGGTCCTCGGCCGCATCGAGGATGCGTGCCTTCGTCCCGCCGGTCTGCCGAGTGCCGGATGACCGCGCCCCGGACGGCCGTCCCGCGGATGGCCGCCCCTCCTGACTTACTGCCATGTCCCGCCTCCCATGCCGGTCGCCCGGCCACGAACTGGTGATTTGTTTGTCTGATTCAAACAGTCGTTTTTATTAAGATAAAAAAGGGCGGGCGGAGCGGGCAAGCAGGGAATCTGGACAAATTCCTCTAGTTCGATGTGCGAATGCGGAAAGTATCGCGTGTGCCCTCGACGGGGCGGGGCACACGCGATGGTGCAATGCGGCAATGCACGGGTTCAGGTGACCGTGCTACGCGTATTGACCGATTGCGTCATGTCGATGCCGCGCCGCTCGCGGCTGAAAATGATCAGCACGGCGATCACGACGGCGACGATGCCGGCCACGAGCGCGAGTGCGAAACCGTAGTTGTTGCCGTTCGCAACGGCGAGCTTCGCCTGGATCAGCGCGTTGCCCGACGCGAGCAGGTTGCCGAGCTGGTAGACGACGCCGGGGAAGGTCGCGCGGATCTCGTCGGGCGAGATCTCGTTCAGGTGAACCGGGATCACGCCCCACGCGCCCTGCACCGAGATCTGCATCAGGAACGCACCCGCGGCGAGGGCAACCGGGCCGCTCGAGAACGCCCACAGCGGCAGCACGGGCAGGGCGATCAGCGCAGCGATGAAGATGGCGCGACGCCGGCCGATCCGCTCCGAGATCGCGCCGAACGACAGGCCGCCGACGATGGCACCGATGTTCAGCACGATCGTGATCCACGACACGGTATGCGGATCGAAGTGATGCTGTTCGCGCAGGAACGTCGGATAGAGATCCTGCGTGCCGTGCGAGAAGAAGTTGAACGCGGTCATCAGCACGATCGCGTAGATCGTGAGCTTCCAGTTCTGCTTCAGCGTGGTGCCAAGGCTCGGGCGTGGGCGCTTCTCCATCTGTTTCCATGCCGGCGATTCGGGCACGTGCGAGCGCACGTACAGCACTAGCAGCGCGGGCAGCACGCCGACCATGAACATCCCGCGCCAGCCGATGTACTGGTAGAACAGGCCGAACACGACGGACGCAAGCAGGTAGCCGCTTGGATAGCCGGCCTGCAGCAGCCCCGACACGAAGCCGCGCGCATGGGTCGGCACGGTTTCCATCGTCAGCGCGGAGCCGACGCCCCATTCGCCGCCCATCGCCACGCCGAACAGCGCGCGCATCACGAGCAGCGCGGTCAGGCTCGGCGCGAAACCCGACGCGAGTTCGAGCAGCGAGTAGCACGCGATGTTGACCATCAGCGTCGGGCGGCGGCCGAAGCGATCGGCGAGCCGGCCGAAGATCAGCGCGCCGAGCGGGCGCATCGCGAGCGTCAACGTGAGCGCGACCGCGACGGCGGGGATCGTCGACCCGAATTCGGCGGCGATGTCCTTCAGCACGAAAACCATCAGGAAGAAATCGAACGCATCGAGCGTCCAGCCGAGGTAGGCGGCGATCGTGACGTTGCGTTGTTCGCGGGTCCAGCTCATGTCCGAGGTCTCCTCGTTGGCTTGCGCGCTCACGCATGTGCATGCGGATGCCGGCCCGGCTTGCGCGCGGTGCGGGGGCATTGATCGAGTGTAGGCCGCGGCGCCGGGCGATGTGGGGCGCGATAACGTCGAATCGGGAATAATCCCTAGGAAATGAACTGTTTCGGAAATGGAAACGGCGTCGCGCGAAACAGGCGACAGGCATCTGTATCCTTCCGGAAGGCTGGTTGTACCTATTTTGTAATGCGCCCGATGCGCATCGTCACCGAATCAGGAGTCCCGATGACCGAACGTTCCGCCGCCACGCTGCCCGTGCTCGAAACCGCCCGGCTGTGGCTGCGTCCGCGTGTGCTGGCCGATCTCGATGCGTGCGTCGAGATGGATCGCGATCCCGAGGTCACGCGGCACATCGCGGGCCCGTGGCACGATCCCGTCGAGCATCGGCGCTTCGTCACGCACCGGATCACGCGCGACTATCCGCCGGGCCTCGGCTACTGGTCGATCTTCGAGAAGGCCGCGCCCGATGCGTTCATCGGCTGGATCCTGCTGATTCCCGACTATGCGGACGGCGCACGCGACGTCGAGATCGGCTGGCGGCTGGTGCGTGCGACGTGGGGGCGCGGCATCGCGAGCGAGGCTGCTGCAGCCGTCGTGCGTCACGCCTTCGATACCGTGCGCCTGCCGCGCGTGATCGCCGATATCGCGGAGGCCAACAGCGGCTCGCTGAATGTCGCCCGCAAGCTCGGGATGCGTCGCGTGAGCGTCGTGCACGACGGCATTCCTTACGTTCGTCATCGTCTCGAACGCAACGATCTGCGCGCGTAACGCGCGCCGTGAGGGCACAGGAGGGTGTCAGAGATCGTCAATCGGATGCGTATCGAGGTCATGACGTATTAACGGCTCGCACGATCAGGAGTATCGTTGCCGGAATTTCGCAACATGGGGTACGACCATGGCTCTCGGCAACGATGTTCATCTGATTCCCGTCAAGCTTGAAGAACTGCGTCCCACGCAGATGACGGTCGGCTATCGCGAAGTGAAGGCGAAGCGCAAGCATTGGAAGGCGCTCGACAAGCGCGCGCGCAAGGCCGCGATCGAGTCGCACTGGTTCCCGGCCGTGGTCGGCCCGGACGGGCTGCACTACATCACGGATCACCACCATCTCGGCCTCGCGCTGATCGAGGAAGGGGAGACGCGCGTGAACGCGATGCTGCTGAAGGACCTGTCGTGGCTCGACGACACGATCTTCTGGCGGATGATGGAACACAACCAGTGGGTGCATCCGTTCGGCGCGGATGGCACGCGCCGCGACTACGGGAATCTGCCGAAGGCGCTGACGGGGCTCGTGGACGATCCGTATCGCAGCCTCGCTGGCGAACTGCGCACGGCGGGCGGCTATGCGAAGGACGCGACACCGTTCAGCGAATTCCTGTGGGCGGACTACCTTCGCCAGCACGTGTCGCTCGACCAGATCCGCAAGAACTTCGCGAAGGCGCTCGATATCGCACTGCGCCGCGCGCACGACCAGGATGCGCGCTATCTGCCCGGCTGGTCGGGTGTCATCGCCGTCAAGCCCTGACCCCTCATGACGACCACCCCGATCCGCCCCGATGCCGGCCCGCAGCATGCCGACCATTTCGCCGTGCTCGACGCGACTTCGCCGCCACCCAAGCGGCGCATCGGCCTCGATGCACTGGCCGGCCTGTCGATTGCGGGCCTGCTGATCCCCGAGGCGGTCGCATACGCGGGGCTGGCCAACCTGCCGCCGCAGGCCGGCCTCATCGCGTTGCTGTCGGGGCTCGTCGTCTATGCGCTCACCGGGAGCAGCCGCTTCGCGATCGTGTCGTCGACGTCGTCGTCGGCCGCCGTGCTCGCGGCGACGGTGCTCGCGGAATCGGGGATGGCGCTCGCCGCGCAGCTCGCGCTCGCGGCGGCGCTCGTCGCGATGACGGGCGTGCTGTTCATCCTGGCGGGCGCCGCGCGGCTCGGCGGCATGTCGGATTTCGTCGCGCGGCCGGTGCTGCGCGGCTTCACGTTCGGCCTCGCACTGACCATCGTCATCAAGCAACTGCCGAAGATTCTCGCGATTGCCGTGCAGCACAGCGATGCGCCGCATGTCGCGCTCGACCTGATCACCGGCGCGCCGCACGCGAATCTCGCGAGCGTCGTGCTCGGTGCAATCGCACTGGCGTTGCTGTTCGCGCTCGGGCGGAGCTCGCGCGTGCCCGCGACGCTCGTCGTGATCGTGCTGTCGATCGTGGCCGGCTATGCGATCGACTGGCAGCGATACGGGATCGCGATCGTCGGTCATATCGATTTCAAGCATATCGAGTTCGGCCTGCCGACCCTCGACCGCAACGCGTGGATGCAGACCATCGAGCTTGCATTCGCGCTAATGTTGATCCTGTACGCGGAATCGTACGGATCGATTCGCAACTTCGCGCTGAAGCATGGCGACAGCGTGTCGCCGAACCGCGACCTCGTCGCGCTCGGCTGCGCGAATCTCGTGTCGGGCCTGCTGCACGGGATGCCGGTCGGTGCCGGCTATTCGGCGACCTCGGCAAACGAAGCGGCCGGCGCGCAGTCGCGCTTTGCCGGCCTGTGGGCGGCGGGCGTGGTCGCGCTGATCGTCTGGCTGCTGCTGCCGCAGCTCGCGCGCACGCCGGAACCCGTGCTCGCGGCGATCGTGATCTTCGCGGTCAGCCACTCGCTGCATCCGTCGGTATTCCGGCCGTACTGGGCCTGGCATCGCGACCGGCTCGTCGTGATCGCCGCGCTGCTCGCAGTGCTCGTGCTCGGCGTGCTGCACGGGTTGCTCGCGGCCATCGGCGTGAGCCTGCTGCTGACGCTGCGCAAGCTGTCCGAGCCGAATGTCAGCGTGCTCGGCAGGCTGCGTGACAGTCACGATTTCGTCGACGTGGCGAGCCATGCCGACGCGAAACCGGTGCCGGGCGTACTGATCGTGCGGCCCGAGGCGCAACTGTTCTTCGCGAATGCGGACCGGATGCTGAACCGCGTGCGTGCGCTGATGAAGGCCGCGCCGGACGCCCATACCGTGATGCTGAGCCTCGAGGAAACGCCGGACGTCGACAGCACGACGATCGAATCGTTGCGCACGTTCGCGGCCGAATGCACGGCGCGCGGGTTGCGGCTCGCGATCGTGCGCCTCAAGGTGCACGCGCTGCATGCGTTGCGCCGTGCGGCCGACGATACGCTGCACGACGACGAGATGTCCGAACTGAGCGTCGACGAGAGCCTGCAACTGCTGCAGGCCGGGATGCCGCCGGACGGCAGCGACGGAACGACCGCCGCTTGACGGGGCGGCGCGAGGGCGGCGCGCCGGCGCGTGCTATTGCGAAACCACGGCGTCGGCGGAGCGTTCGATCATGTCGGTCACTTCGGCTGCCGTCGGCGCATAGGCGCCAGCCTGCGCACAGGCGACCGCCGCGCACGCGGCTGCGTAGCGCAGATGCTCGGCGGCTGATGCATCGGGACGCGCAAGCTGGCTCGCGAGCCAGCCGCCGATGCTCGCATCGCCGCAGCCGACGGTGTCGGCAACCTCGGTCGGAAACGCGGGCTGGAACAGCTCGGTGCCGCGATGCAGAAGCTGCATGCCGGATGCGCCGCGCGTGACGAGCAGCGTCGCGTCGGGCGCCCACGTGCGCAGTTGCACGAGCGCGGCGGCTTCATCGAGTTCGGGAAACAGCCCGCGCAGATCCTCGTCGGATACCTTGATCCAGTCGGCGAGCCCGGCCAGCCGGCGCAGCGTGTCGCGATACGACGGCGCGGCCATCGGCGCGCGGAAGTTCGGGTCGAACGAGATCCGCTTGCCGGCCGCCCGCGCGGCTTGCGCCACGTCGATCAGGCGGGCCGCGAGCGGCTCGCGCACGACGCCAAGCGAACCGACGTGCACGATCTCGGCCGCGTCGAGTGCGCCGGCGGGCAAGTCCGCCGGATCGAACGCGAGATCGGCGCTGTTCTCGCCGATGAAGAAATAGTGGGGCGGCTGCTTCGACACGACCATCGCGAGCAGCGGCGCGCGATCGACCTGCCGGATGAAGCGCAGGTCGAGCCCCGCGTCGGCGCTCTTGCGCATCAGTTCGTCGCCGAAGATGTCGCGGCTGACCGTGCCGGCGAAGGCCGTCGGCACGCCGAGTCGCGCACCGACGCGCGCGACGTTCCAGCATGAGCCGCCGGCGACGCTGTGCCAGTGCTGGGCGTCGTCGCGGATGAAATCGGTCAGTGCTTCGCCGAATACGATCAGGCGGGGAAACGTCGTCGTCATGTCGAAACCTTGTGCGGCGGCGTTGTGTGCGGCCGTGCAGCAGTTGAGGTGAACAGGCGGGCGGTGCCGGCCGTCGCGCGCGGCAACGCGGCCAGGCACCGCCCGGTTTCGCGGGCGAACGGCGCGATCAGCGCGGCGAGCTCCAGCCCTTGTAGGTCTTCACGTTGTCGCGCGTGATGAGCGTCGGCTCGATCAGGATCATCGGATTGGCCGGCTTCTGGCCGTTCATGATTCCGTAGCCCACGTTGACGGCCTGCTGCGCCATCGCCCACGGGTCCTGGCTCGACGACGCCTGCACGAGCGTATTCGACTTGAGTGCGACCTCGATATCGGGTGCACCGTCGACCGACGTGATCACGATGTTCGGGCGGTTCAGCTGTTTCGCCGCGAGATCGCTGCCGATCGCCTGCGGGTCGTTGATCGTGAACACGCCGTCGAGTTTCGGAAAGCGCGTCAGGTAGCCCTGCATCGCGTTCATCCCGCCTTCGCGCGAGCCCTTGCCGTCCTGGTCGCTCGACAGCACCTTGATGCCGGCGTTTTTCGCGAGCACGGTCTTGCAGCCGTTGACGCGATCGATCACGGCCGATACCTGCGGGCCGTTCTCGATGATCACGTTGCCCTTGCCGTTGAGTTTCTTCGCGATGTAGTCGCATGCCAGCTCGCCGGCCTTCACGTTGTTGGTCTGCACGGTCGCGTTCGCGCCGGCGGCCGCAACGTCGACCGCGACGACCGTGATGCCGGCCGCCTGCGCCTTCTTCACCGCCGGCTCGATCGCCTTCGGGTCGGTTGCGTTGAGCAGGATCATGTCGACGTGCGCGGAGATGAAGTTGTCGATCTGCGTGAACTGCTTGTTCAGGTCGTAGTCGGCCGACACGGCCGTGACTTTCGCATTCGGGTTGATCTGCTTGGCGCGCGCCTCGGCGCCTTTGACGATCGTGACGAAGTACGGGTTGCCGAGCGATCCGACCGTGACGCCGATCGATTTGAGCGGCTTGTCGGCTGCATGTGCGGCGGCGGCGCCGAAAGCGAGTGCGCAGGCGACGGCGGTCAGGGCGGCTTGGTGCTTGAACATGTCGTTGTGTCTCCGGAAGGTCCGTTGGCGGTCGGGCACAGGAGGACTTGCCTGCGCCCCGATGGTTGAACAGTGAGGAATGCGTGTCAGGTACGCGCCGAATCGCGCTGGCGGTAGCGGTCGAGCGCGACGGCGCCGATGATCACGAGCCCCTTGATGATGTACTGCCAGATGTCGGACACGCCGAGCAGCACGAGCCCGTTGGTCAGCACCGCGATGATCAGCGCCCCGATCAGCGTGCCGACGATCGAGCCGACGCCGCCGACGAAGCTCGTGCCGCCGAGGATCACCGCGGCGATCGCGTCGAGTTCGTAGGACTGGCCGAGCTGCAGGCCGTTGGCCGCATAGAGCCGCGCGGCCGACATCACCGCGCCGAGGCCGGCGAGCAGGCCCGACGCCGCATACACGAACAGCTGGATCGCCCGCACGTTGATGCCCGACAGGCGCGCGGCTTCCGGATTGCCGCCGACCGAATAGATCCGCATCCCGAGCACCGTGCGGCGCAGGATGAACCACGAGATCGCGATCACCGCGCACGCGATCACGACGAGCCACGGCACGCCGAGGATCGTACCGTTGCCGATGAACGCGAACGGCAGTTGCGGATTGAACACGGTCGTGTCGTTGCCGATCAGGCGCGCGACACCGCGCACGGCCGTCATCGCGCCGAGCGTGACGATGAACGGCGGCAGGCGCAGGAACGAGATCAGCCCACCATTGATCGCGCCGAACACGAGGCCGACGACGAGCGCGAACGGCACGCCGAGCCAGCCCCAGCCGGGGATCGTCGACGCGAGCAGCGCGGCGACGGCCGCGGCGGCGAGCACCGAGCCGACCGACAGGTCGATGCCGCCCGTCAGGATCACGAAGGTCATGCCGGCCGCGAGCACGATGTTGATCGATGCCTGCTGCGTGACGATCGACAGGTTCTGCAGCGTGAAGAAGCCGTCGGTCAGGAGGCCGAAGCCGATGCACAGAACCAGCAGCACCGGCAGCATGCCGGCCGTGCGGATCAGCGACTGCATGCGGGCGCGTTGATCGGCGCCGCGCAACAGCGGCGTACGGGTGGCCACCGGCTGGGCCGTCGCGGAAGCGAGGTTCCGCTGCTTGGTCGGGTTGATCATTTCGGTAACCTGAATGTAAGAGTGAAATGAAAGGGCGGACTCAGTGCGCGTCGGCTAGTTCGGCCTGCGAGCCGGTGGCGAGCGCGATGATCGCTTCCTGCGTGATGGGCGTGTGCGTGTGGCCGCCGAGTTCGCCCGCGATCTCGCCTTCGCGCATCACGAGCACGCGATCCGCGACGCCGATGATTTCCGGCAGTTCACTCGAGATCACGATCACGCCCACGCCGGCACGGGCCAGTTCGTTGATGATCCGGTAGATCTCGGATTTCGCGCCGATGTCGACGCCGCGCGTCGGTTCGTCGAGGATCAGCACGCGCGGCTTGGTCTCGAGCAGGCGCGACAGCAGCACCTTCTGCTGGTTGCCGCCCGACAGCGCGCCGACGTTGACGTTCGCGTTCGGCACGCGGATCGACAGCGATGCAATGGCGTCGCGCGCACGTTCGGCGCCACGTGCGAGGTCGAGCGCACCGAGCCGCGCATCGCGGTTGCAGACCGAGATGTTGATGTTGTCGCGCACGCTCATGTCGAGGAACAGGCCCTGGCGCTTGCGGTCTTCGGTCAGGTAGACGAGGCCTGCGTCGATCGCGTCGCGCGGCGAGTGCCCGCCGAACGTGCGGTCGCCCACCTTCACGTCGCCGCGCACGCGCGGTTCGGCGCCGAAGATCAGCCGCGCGAGTTCGGTGCGGCCGGCGCCGACGAGCCCCGCGATGCCGAGCACTTCGCCGGCGTGCAGGTCGAGGCTGCAGCCGCGCACGCGCGCGCCATCGGCGATGTCGCGGACCGACAGCAGCAGGTGGCCGGGGTCGTACGGTGCGTGTTCCTTCTTGTAGAAGCCGGAGATGTCGCGGCCGACCATCATCGCGACGAGGCGCTCGGCCGACAGCGATGCGCGTTCGAGCGTGCCGACGTATGCGCCGTCGCGCAGCACCGACACGCGATCGGACAGTTCGTAGATCTCCGCCATCCGGTGGCTGATGTAGATGATCGCGAGGCCTTCCTCGCGCAACTGGCGGATCAGGCGGAACAGGTGCTCGGTCTCGCGCGACGACAGCGGCGTGGTCGGCTCGTCCATCACGAGGATGCGTGCGCGGGTGTGCACGGCGCGCGCGATCTCGACGAGCTGCTGCTCTGCGATCGACAACGTATCGACGAGCGTCGCGGGCCCGAACGATGCGCCCAGGCGCGCGAGCACGTCTTCGCAGCCGCGCGCCATCGCGGCGCGGTCGATCGTGCCCCAACGCCGGTTGCCGCGCCGCAGTTCGCGGCCGATGTAGATGTTTTCGGCGACGGTCAGGTTCGGCGACAGGCACAGCTCCTGGTAGATCACCGCGACGCCGGCATCGCGCGCGGCGAGCGGGCCGTCGATGTCGATGCGTGCGCCGTCGATCAGGATCTCGCCGCCCGCGTCGGCGCGGTACGCGCCCGACAGGATTTTCATCAGCGTCGATTTGCCCGCGCCGTTTTCGCCCATCAGCGAATGGATCTCGCCGGGATAGACGGTCAGGCTGACGTTGTCGAGCGCGCGTACGGCCGGGAACGTCTTGCTGATCCCGCGCATCTCGAGCAGCGGGCGGGGCGACTCAGATCGCGACATGGTTGACCTCCTGCGAGTCGGTGCGGGCGCCCTTGAGGATGCCGGCCCGCGGGGAGAAGTTGAAGAACATCGGCAGCGTGGCGGCGCCGATCGCACCGGCGTCGGCGCCGAACGTGCCGCGCACGAGCGTCGGCGTGCCGCGTGCTTCGGGCGCCGTGGCAACCAGCGCCGAGCGCAGGCGCGTCGTGACCGCGTCGAGCAGGCCCGCGTCGGTATCGGCATCGAGCACGACCACCGGCGCGTCGACTACGCACAGCACCGCGCGCAACGCCGGTGCAAGCGCGTCGACGCAGTCGTCGATCCATTCGTCGACGGCCGGCAGGCCGCGGGCGATGCACGCTTCGAGATCGGCCCGGTTGTCGACCGTCTCGCCGTGATGGCGCAGATGGCGCACGAGTGCGTGCAGCGACGCGCGCGCGAGCAGGATGTCCCATGGGCCGCGCGGCGGCGGCGCGGAGGCCAGCCGGCTCGGCGGTACGGGAATCACGGCGATGTCGCCCGCATTGCCGGTCACGCCGCGCAGACAGTCGCCGTCGATCGCGATGCCGCCGCCGATCGCCGGCCCGATGAACAGGTAGACGAAGTCGTCGCACTGCCGGCCGTATCCGTAGAACAGTTCGGCGATCGCGGCCGCGTTGCCGTCGTTTTCGCCGAACACGGGCAGCGACAGCGTGCGACCGAGGTCGGCCGCGAAATCGATGTCTTCCCACGCGCGGAACGTGTCGGGCGCAAGGCCGAGTTCGCGCATCCACGCGCCGAGGTTGTACGGCTGCGCGACGCCGATGCCGGTCAGGCGCGCGCGGTCATGGTCGGGGAGCAGGGCCTGCATCGCGTCGATGTCGTGACGCACGATCTCGAGCACGTCGGCGGGGGGCGGCAGCAGCGTGTCGTGCGAGCGGCGGCCGAGCACGTCGCCAGCGAAGTTGACGAGCGCGGTCTCGATGCGCATCCGGTCGAGATGGACGCCGATGCCGAACGCGCCGCGCGGGTCGAGGCGGATCAGCGAGGCCGGCTGGCCGCGCTGGCCTTCGGTGCGACCAGCGAATTCGATCAGCTTCGCGTCGGCAAGCGACTCGATGATGCTACCGACCGCCGTGCCCGTCATGTTCGCGAGACGGGCGAGGTCAGCCTTCGACGCGCTGCCCACGCGGCGCAGCGTCTTCAGCAGCAGGCGCTCGTTGTAACGGCGCACGTTGGCCGAATTGCTTCCCTGGCCGATGTGCGGGCTTCTCATGGCGTCTCCTTCCATGGTGCGCGGTCTGACAGCGCATTAAATAAATCACGTTGATTTATTTAACCGCGTGCACGCAGGCGTGTCAGCCTAGGGAAATCCCGGTTTTATTGGTCGGATGAATGTCGATGCGGCTGATCGGTGGACGGATGGCGCGGAAACGGAAGCGGTCGGTCCGGGTTCAGGGGGGGGGCTCGGCGTGCGTGTGTATTTCTGGCGCCGGAAATGAAAAAAGGCCGGCTGGAAGCCGACCTTTTCAAAAACAGATGGTGCCCAGGAGAGGACTCGGTCACACATGCGCGACCCCGGCTGCGCTTGCAAGCGCAGCCCTTCGAGTCCTCACGCAGAGCGCGCAGGCGCTTTGTTTCCTGGGCTTGAAATGAAAAAAGGCCGGCTAGAAGCCGACCTTTTTAAATACAGATGGTGCCCAGGAGAGGACTCGAACCTCCACGATGTTGCCACCGCTAGGACCTGAACCTAGTGCGTCTACCAATTCCGCCACCTGGGCACGTTTCGCTTGTTGCTGCATCGCGAAAGAACGCAATTATAGCGTGCCCGAAGGGGCTGTCAACACAATTTCAGGTCGCGAACGAAAATAATTGAGCACGCGGTCGGGTCGGGCGAAGGAGGGAGAGGAGGGCATGCGAGCCGCTTGCATGCGCGACGATGCCATCTGGCAATTGGCGCGTATTTCCCGGGCCGGAAATGAAAAAAGGCCGGCTAAAAGCCGACCTTTTTTAAAAACAGATGGTGCCCAGGAGAGGACTCGAACCTCCACGATGTTGCCACCGCTAGGACCTGAACCTAGTGCGTCTACCAATTCCGCCACCTGGGCACGTTTCGCTTGTTGCTGCATCGCGAAAGAACGCAATTATAGCGTGCCCGAAGGGGCTGTCAACACAATTTCACTCAAGGCGATAAAAATATTGCCCCTTGCGCGATGGCTTCTCACGCGCCGACCAAGTCCGCGCGTTTCGCGGCGAAATTCCAGCGCTGCGCCTGGCTCGTGTCGACGCGCGCGGGGAGCAGCCCGGCTGCCAGGAACGTGTCGGCGATTTTCTGCTGTTCGCCGAAGTTTTGCGCGACCACCGCGCGGACCAGATAACTGCGTCGCGCATTCGCACGCGTGATCGTCGCCGCGTCGAGCCCCCAGATCGGCGCGAGTGTATTCGCGGCCTCCTGCGGATGGTCGCGCAGCCATGTGCCCGCCTGCGACAACTGGTCGAACAGGATCTGGACGACGTCGGGCCGCGCGGCGGCGAAACTGCTCGATGCGAGGTAGTAGCGCTGGTACGACGCGAGTCCGTTGCCGTCGGCCAGAATCCGCACGTCGGGATTCCGGTCGACCGACGCGACATAGGGATCCCACGTGATCCACGCGTCCACGCTGCCGCGCTCGAACGCGGCGCGACCGTCCGCGGGCGTCAGGTAGTGGATCGCCGCATCGGCCGGCCCGAGCTTTGCCCGTGCGAGCGCGGCAAGCAGCAGGTAATGGCTGCCGGCCGCCTTCGTGACCGCAATGCGCTTGCCCTTGAGGTCGGCGAGCGTGCGCAGTGCACTGTCCTGTTTGACGACGATCGCCTGTGCCTTCGGCGAAGGCGCCTCCTGGGCGACGTACAGGAAACGCGCATGCGCAGCTTGCGCGAAGACCGGGACCGTATCGGCCACGTCTGCGCTGAAATCGACGGCGCCGACGTTGAGTGCTTCGGTCAGCGGCAATCCGCTCGCGAATTCATGCCACGACACGCGCAGTCCGAGCGGCGCCAGCGCCTGCTCGAGCGCGCCGCGCGTTTTGAGTAGCGTGATGAGTGTCGACGACTTCTGGTAGCCGATACGCAACACATCAGGTGCGTTCTCGGCGTGCGTTCGGACGCCGGCCGCAGTGAGGCCTGCGGCCAGCATCACGCGCGCGAATGCGCGGCGGTTCATCAGCGTCATGGATCGTGCTCCTTCTGTCTGGTTCGTTGCGGTGAAGCGAGCCGGCTAACGTACCAACAGGGCGGGCGGACGATAACCGATAAATTCTGCTATCGATCCGGCTGGCGGGCATAAGAGGGAAGGCTGGCTGGGGCTGCGGCGCGCACATGCACGGGCAGGCTATCGATCGAGATCGTCCGCTTGCATTTAATTGCATAGTCAAATATAGTCCATGCAGAAAACTCAGAGTCAGCGATTGGCGTTGACGCGGGCAACTCCCGTGCGTCGCGGCGATCGCTTTTTTTCCGTCATTTATCTGACTTGTCAGATAGTTTTGTTCGGCGCCGCGGCGGCTGTTTGCGTGGTGGCCGATCAGAAGGACATCCGATGAAACCGTCCGAAAGTCCGGGTGTGCCGGCACCCCTGACCGGCGCCAGCTTCGCGCTGGGTACGCTCGCGGTGGCGCTCGCCACGTTCATGAACGTTCTCGATTCGTCGATCGCCAACGTCGCGATTCCCACCATTTCCGGCAACCTGGGGGTGTCCACCGACGAGGGCACGTGGGTCATCACGCTGTTCTCGGCGGCCAACGCGGTGTCGATCCCGCTGACCGGCTGGCTGACGCAGCGGGTCGGGCAGGTGAAGCTGTTCGTCTGGGCCATCCTGCTGTTCGTGCTGTCGTCGGCCGCGTGCGGGCTTGCGCCCAACCTCACGACGCTCCTCGCCGCACGGATCCTTCAGGGCGCCGTGGCCGGGCCGCTCGTGCCGTTGTCGCAGGCGTTGCTGCTGGCGTCGTTCCCGAAGGAGAAGAGTTCGAGCGCGCTGGCGCTGTGGGGAATGACGGCGACCGTCGGGCCGATTGCGGGCCCCGCGCTCGGCGGCTGGATCACGGACAACTACAGCTGGTCGTGGATCTTCTATATCAACGTGCCGGTCGGGTTGTTCGCCGCGGCCGTGATCTGGGCGCTCTATCGCAACCGCGAGACGCCAACCAGCAAGCTGCCGATCGACAAGGTCGGGCTGATCGCGCTGGTCGTGTGGGTGGCCGCGCTGCAGGTCATGCTCGACAAGGGCAAGGATCTTGACTGGTTCAATTCGTCGACGATCTGGATCCTGACCATCGTGGCGGTGGTCGGCTTCGTGTTCTTCCTGATCTGGGAGTTGACCGAGGCGCGCCCGATCGTCGATATCCGGCTGTTTGCACAACGAAATTTCCTTGGCGGGACGGTGGCCATTTCGATTGCGTTCGCGGTGTTTTTCGCGAATCTCGTGATCCTGCCGCAATGGATCCAGGGTTCGCTCGGTTACCCGGTCATCAATGCCGGCCTCGTGACCGCGCCGCTCGGCATCTTCGCGGTGCTCCTCGCGCCGGTGGTCGGCAAGGTGATGCCGAAACTGGACATGCGTGTGCTCGTAACCTTCGCGTTTCTCGGATTCGCCGGCGTGTTCTTCATGCGCTCGCGCTATACGACGAGCGTCGATACTTGGACGCTCGTGGTGCCCACGTTGCTGCAGGGCATCCCGACGGCGTTCTTCATGACGCCGCTCACGTCGATCATCCTGTCGGGGCTGCCGCCCGAGCGCATCCCGGCGGCCGCGGGCTTGTCCAATTTCGCGCGCGTGTTCATGGGTGCGGTCGGCACGTCGCTCGCGAGCACTGCGTGGAACGACCGCACGATCCTGCATCACGCGCAACTGGCCGAGCAGGGCAGCGTGAACAACCCGATCTTCGCGAGCGCGCTCTCAAGCGTGCAGAGTGCGCTGGATGCCGGTACGCCAAAGGCGCTGACGTTCCTCGAGGCGACGCTGAATGCGCAGGCGACGATGCTGGGACTGAACGACGTTTTCTGGCTGTCGGCGGTGATCTTCGTGCTGATCATCCCGCTGGTCTGGGTGACGAAGCCGGGCAGGGGTGTGGCCGCCGGGGCCGCGGCCGCGGGCGGACATTGAGCCGGTGCGGGCGCGAGATTCCGCGCGCCTTGAAAAATCGTGATGTCGCAATTATTGTGTCGGTCAACAATATGCGACTCAGCGAGCACGATGGAACACTACACGCCGAAGAATTTCCTGGTCACGAACAGCGTGGGCTTTGTGCTCGTGAAGGCGCGCAACCTGATCACATCCGAGATGGATGCGGCGTTGAAGGATCTCGATATCACGGCGCAGCAGATGGGCGTGCTGCTGTCGCTGCGGAGTGGCAGCGCGGCAACGCCATTCGAGTTGTCGAAGCTGCTTGGCGTCGACACCGGGCTGATGACGCGCGTGCTCGACAAACTGGAGGGCAAGGGGCTCGTCGAGCGTTCGCGCAGCGTGAGCGACCGGCGGGTGGTGAACCTCGCACTGACCGAGGCGGGGCACGCGGTTGCCGCGCAGATTCCGGAGATCGCGCCGAAGGTGCTCAATGCCCGCTTGCGGAAATTTTCGAAGGCCGAGTTCGATGAACTGAGCCGGTTGCTGCGCAAGTTCATCGGCGAGTAGGCCGGGCGCCGGTTGTTGGCGCCGGAAATGAAAAAGGCCGGCTAGAAGCCGACCTTTTTAAATACAGATGGTGCCCAGGAGAGGACTCGGTCACACATGCGCGACCCCGGCTGCGCTTGCAAGCGCAGCCTTTCGAGTCCTCACGCAAAGCGCGCAGGCGCTTTGCTTCCTGGGCTTGAAATGAAAAAAGGCCGGCTAGAAGCCGACCTTTTTAAAAAACAGATGGTGCCCAGGAGAGGACTCGAACCTCCACGATGTTGCCACCGCTAGGACCTGAACCTAGTGCGTCTACCAATTCCGCCACCTGGGCACGTTTTGCAGTAGCTGCTTGCTGCAAAGAAACGAAATTATAGCGCCCCAATTAATCGTGTCAACACTTTTTTGCGATGCATCGCAAACCGGGCTCCGCCGCGCCTGCCGGCGGCATTCCCGTCATTTGGTGACACAAGGCGGGTGATAGAATGACCCGCCGCCGTCAATATAGAACTGTCTGAAGGACACCTCTATGTTGATGCCGTGCACCATCAATCAACGCAACGAGAACAACCATCGACAAACCCTTGAGCAAATATCCGTACCCCATTCCGAGCCGTGAAGAAATTCTCGGCGTGCTGCGTACGAGCGACGCGCCGCTGGCCGCCAACGACATCGCCGAAGCACTGTCGATCAAGCGTCAGGAGCGCGAGGGGTTCTTCCGGCGTGTCGCCGCGATGGAACGCGACGGCCAGATCCGCCTCGACAAGCGCGGCCACTACCAGTTGACTCATCCGTCGAACTTCGTCGCCGGTCGCGTGCAGGGGCATCGCGACGGCTACGGGTTCGTGATTCGCGACGACGGCCAGGACGACCTGTTCCTGCCGAACGGCGAAATGCAGAAGGTGATGCACAACGATCGCGTGCTCGCGCGGATCGTCGGTTACGATCGCCGCGGCCGCCCGGAAGGGCATGTCGTCGAAGTCACCGAGCGCGCGAACAAGCGCGTGATCGGCCGCCTGCTCAACGAGAACGGCGCGCTGATCGTCGCGCCGGAAGACAAGCGCATCGGCCACGACATCCTGATTACGCAGAATGTTAAGAAAGCGAAGGTCGGGCAGGTCGTCGTCGTCGAGCTGACCGATTTCCCGAGCCGTCATTCGCAGCCGCTCGGCCGTGTCGTCGAGGTGCTCGGCGACATCGACGATCCGGGCATGGAAATCGAAATCGCGGTGCGCAAGTACGGCGTGCCGCATGAATTCAGCCAGCCGGCGCTCGACGAAGCGGCCGCGCTGCCCGACAAGGTGCGGCCGGCCGACCTGCGTTTCCGCGTCGACCTGCGCGACGTGCCGCTCGTGACGATCGACGGCGAGGACGCACGCGACTTCGACGATGCCGTCTACTGCGAGCCGGTCAAGGTCGGTCGCGGCGACGGCTACCGGCTGATCGTCGCGATCGCCGATGTGTCGCACTACGTACAGCCGGGCAGCGGGCTCGATGCCGACGCGCTCGAGCGCAGCACGTCGGTCTACTTCCCGCGCCGCGTGATTCCGATGCTGCCGGAGAAGCTGTCGAACGGCCTCTGCTCGCTGAATCCGCAGGTCGACCGCTGCGTGCTCGCGTGCGACATGGTGATCACCGCGCGCGGCGAGATCAAGGCGTACCAGTTCTATCCGGCCGTGATCCATTCGGCCGCGCGCCTGACGTACACCGAAGTCGCGGCGGTGCTGTCGAACACGAAGGGGCCGGAGGCTGCGCGCCGCGCGGACCTGCTGCCGCACCTGCAGGATCTGTATGGCGTCTACAAGTCGCTGTTCGCCGCGCGGCAAAAGCGTGGCGCGATCGACTTCGACACGACCGAGACGTACATCGTCTGCAATTCGCAGGGCAAGATCGAGCAGATCGTGCCGCGCCAGCGTAACGATGCGCACAAGCTGATCGAGGAATGCATGCTGGCCGCGAACGTCTGCGCGGCCGATTTCCTGAAGCGCAACAAGCATCCGGGCCTGTACCGCGTGCACGCGGGGCCGACGCCGGAGAAGCTCGAGAACCTGCGCGCGTTCCTGCGCGGCATGGGCTTGTCGCTCGGCGGCGGCGACAAGCCGCATGCGAGCGACTACGCGGCGCTGATGGCGCAGATTCGCGATCGGCCCGATGCGCAGATGCTGCAGCCGATGCTGCTGCGCTCGATGCAGCAGGCCGTCTACAGCCCGGACAACATCGGTCACTTCGGCCTCGCCTACGAGGCGTACGCGCACTTCACGAGCCCGATTCGCCGTTATCCGGACCTGCTCACGCACCGCGCGATCTACGCGATCCTGTCGGGCAAGAAATACGTGCCGAAGGCGCCGGACGGTTTCGAGCTGAACACCGCGCTGTCGCCGCGCGCGCGCGCGATGCAGCAGGCCGACGACGAAACGCGCGGCCGCTCGCGCCCGAACACGGCGATCTGGGAAGAGCTCGGCCTGCACTGCTCGGCGAACGAGCGCCGCGCGGATGAAGCGTCGCGCGACGTCGAGGCCTGGCTCAAGTGCTACTTCATGCGCGACAAGCTCGGCGAGGAGTACGGCGGGATGGTGAACGGCGTCACGTCGTTCGGCATCTTCGTGCAGCTCGACACGCTCTTCATCGAAGGGCTCGTGCACGTCACGGAACTCGGCTCGGACTACTTCCAGTACGACGAGATCAAGAACGAGCTGCGCGGCGAGCGCACGGGTATCCGTTATCGCCTGTCGGATCGCGTGCGCGTGCAGGTGAGCCGCGTCGATCTCGATGCGCGCAAGATCGACTTCCGCCTCGTGCGCGATACGCCGGTGAAGGCGCCGCGTCCGTCGCCCGCGCCGGCTGCCGCAGGTGGCGGTGTCGACCGCGGCAATGGCCCGCGCGTACGGGCGCTGCCGCAGGCGGAGGAGCCCGCGCCGCGCCGCAAGAAGGCCGCGAGCGCGCCGAGCGCCACGGTGAACGAAGCGCGCGCCGCGCGTGCCGCCGCGAAGAAGAAGGGCGGCAGCGGTGGCGGTGCGGCGGCGAAGCCGACCGCGAAGAAGACACGCGCTCGCAAGAAGTATTGAGCGTTCGGGGCGGGCGCCCAGCGCCCGCCCTGCAGTATCGAGAGACGCCGCGTTACCGGTCATCGGCCGGCAACGCGGCGCTTTCCTTTTCCATGGATCGCGGCTGCGCGTGTCGCGCGGCCGCACGTTTGATCGAAGGTTGTTCCAGTCATGTCACGTCTGAAGGTTCTTTACGGTTTTCATGCGGTGACCGCACGTTTGCGGCACGATGCATCGACGGTTGCGGAGGTGCTGTACGACCAGACGCGCCGCGACCGCCGCATGCAGGACTTCCTGCACACCGCGAAGGAAGCGGGCGTGCGGCTGATCGCGGCCGACGAAACGCGCCTGTGGGGCCTCGCCCATACCGAGCGCCACCAGGGCGTCGTCGCGCGCGTCGAGGACATCCCGCTCGCGCAGAACCTGTCCGAGCTGCTCGACGGCATCCAGGGCCCGGCGCTGCTGCTGGTGCTCGACGGCGTCACCGATCCGCACAACCTCGGCGCGTGCCTGCGTGTCGCCGATTCGGCCGGCGCGCATGCGGTGATCGCACCGCGCGACCGTGCGGTCGGCCTGAATGCCACCGCGGCCAAGGTGGCGAGCGGCGCGGCCGATACGGTGCCCTACATCACGGTGACGAACCTCGCCCGCGCGCTGCGCGAGCTGAAGGACGCCGGCGTATGGATCATCGGCACGTCGGACGAAGCGTCGGCCACGCTCTACGAAACGAAGCTCGACGGCCCCGTCGCGCTCGTGATGGGCGCGGAAGGCGAAGGCATGCGCCGGCTCACGCGCGACACCTGCGACGAAGTGATGAGCATTCCGATGGCCGGCAGCGTCGAAAGCCTGAACGTGTCGGTCGCAAGCGGCGTGTGCCTGTACGAAGCCGTGCGCCAGCGGCGCGTGAAGGGCTGACGCAGCCCGTCCCGCGCGACCTGCGCGGGCCTCGATGACCCGAACGACGCGTGCCGCATTCCGATGCGGCGCGCGGCTCTCCGGAGCTCGCGACCGATGACCCTGTTACGCGTTGGTGCATCTTGCGCCGTGCTGTGCCTGCTGGCTGCCTGCACGTCGCCGTCGCTCGTCGAACGCGGTACCTACTTCGCCGACACGAGCCTGCGCGCGCGCGGGGCCGATTCGCGGATCCGCTTTCTCGTGATGCATTACACCGAGAGCGACGAGACGCAATCGCTGCGCACGCTGACGGGCGATTCGGTCAGCGTGCATTACGTCATCCCGCCGCAGCCGCGCATCGAGCGCGGAATGCCCGTCGTCTACCAGCTCGTTCCGGAATCGGAGCGCGCATGGCACGCGGGCGTCAGCGAGTGGCAGGGCACGACCGAGCTGAACGCGGTGTCGATCGGCATCGAGAACGTGAACCGTGGCCCGCTCGATCCGCAGAACCGCACCTGGCAGCCGTATCCGCCCGAACAGGTCGCGGCACTCACCCGGCTGTCACAGGACATCGTCGCGCGCTACGGGATTCCGCCGACGCGCGTGGTTGGGCACAGCGACATCGCGCCGCAACGCAAGATCGATCCGGGGCCGCTGTTCCCGTGGCATGCGCTGGCCGAGGCCGGCGTCGGTGCGTGGCCGGACGATGCGACCGTGGCCGCGCGGCTCGGCGGTCGTGATCCGCATGCGCCGGTCGACGTGCGCGAACTGCAGCTCAAGCTCGCGCGCTACGGCTACGACGTGGCCACCGATGGCGTGCTCGACGCGCGCACGCGGCGTGTGTTCGCGGCGTTCCAGATGCATTTCAGGCCGTCCGACTATGCGGGCAATCCGGACGCCGAAACCGACGCGATCGCGCAGGCGCTGCTCGACAAGTACTTCCGCGGCACGCAACCGGCGGACAACGCGCCCGCGGCGGGCGCGCCCTGAACCCGCGGCGCACCTGCGCGCCGAAAAACGCGGGTCGTCATCCGAGTCCGGTAAACTGGCGGTTTTCCGCAATCCCGCAGCATTCCCACTCCATGACTCAAGACGAACTCAAACGCCTCGTCGGCCAGGCCGCCGCTGATTACGTGATCCAGAACGTGCCGGAAGGCGCCGTGATCGGCGTCGGCACCGGCTCGACCGCCAACTGCTTCATCGACGCGCTCGCCGTCGTCAAGGCGCGCTATCGCGGCGCCGTATCGAGCTCCGTCGCGACGACCGAGCGCCTGAAATCGCACGGCATCAAGGTGTTCGACCTGAACGAGGTCGACTCGCTGCAGGTGTACGTCGACGGCGCCGACGAGATCGACGCGAGCGGCGCGATGATCAAGGGCGGCGGCGGCGCGCTGACGCGCGAGAAGATCGTCGCGTCGGTGGCCGACACGTTCGTCTGCATCGCGGACGCCAGCAAGCGCGTGCCGGTGCTCGGCGCCTTCCCGCTGCCGATCGAAGTCGTGCCGATGGCGCGCACGGCGATCGGCCGGCGCGTGACCGCGCTCGGCGGTGTGCCGGTGCTGCGCGTGACGAAGGACGGTGCGCCGTATATCACCGACAACGGCAACGAGATCATCGACGTGAAGGGGCTGCAGATCGCCGATCCGCGTGGTTTCGAAGCGCAGGTGAACGCATGGCCGGGCGTCGTGACGGTCGGCCTGTTCGCGGAGCGCGGCGCGAATCTGTGCTTGCTCGGCACGGAAAACGGCGTTGAAACGATCGTTTATTCGGCTAATTGAAAGATATGGCAAGCAGTCCGTAACGGTGTGTCACATACCGTAATGGACTGAATGTTTAAATCTTGTGGAAATCGGGGCCCGGTAGGCGCAATGCGCTTCCCGGGCCTTATTTTTAGCCGTATAAATCACCCCGTCAAAAAGAGGGATAACCCTGTCAGGTGTTTACCAGATAGCGAAATATCCTCGAACTCATCAACTTATAGATCATAAGAACAGTCGTAACCAGGGCCGGCGGAACTGCGGAGCAGGTGTTCGCAAATCGACGCACGGGGAGGTGTCATGGAGCAGGGCAAAGACCGGTCACTGGTCGCCAAAGTGATGGATGGGCTTGTCTCGGGTATTGTCGAAGACAAGTATGGCGGCATCTTGCCGCCGCAGGACGTGCTGTCGAAAGAGTTCGACGTGAGTCGCACCGTGATGCGGGAAGCGTTGTCGATGTTGCTTGCGCGCGACATGCTGGACGTGCGTCCGAAAGTCGGTACGCGCGTGCGGCCGATGCGCGACTGGCGCATGATCGACGAAGACGTGGTGAGCTGGCGATTCCGGGCAAAACCCGATCCGCAGTTCATGCGCGACGTCATCGAATTCCGGATGCTGATCGAACCGCGCGCGACCGCGCAGGCGGCGGTGCGTGCGACGGCTGCCGACATCGCGGGCATCCGCGAAGCGTTCGATGCGTTCAAGGTGCTGCAGCCGGGAGACCCCGGCTACGACACGGCGGACGAGTTGCTGCACACGCGGATCGTCCAGGCGAGCGGCAATCAGTTCTTCCAGCAGATGGCGGCGATCGTGCGCGGTGCGGTGCGCCTCGTGAATCCGCGTGTCGTGCAGAAGGAAGGCGCGCACGAGATCGTGGTGAAGGCGCATGCGCGTGTGGTCGACGCGATCGAGCGTCGCGATCCGCGCGAAGCCGAAGCCGCTTCGCTCGCGCTGATCGATTTCAGCGCCGACGAGATCTCGCGCGATTTCTCCGTCGACGTGCCCATGCGCGCCTGACGCTGCGCGTGTCGCTCATCCGTGTGCCGCCGGGCCGTTTATCATGACGACCGGCCGGCAGCGTGCCGGCCACCGTCATACGACCGACACGGAAGATCAGGATGAACGACAACGACCATCGCACGGTGCGCTTCGGCATCGTCGGCGCAGGCAGCATTGCGCGCCGCTTCGCGCAAAGCCTCGCGCACGTGCCGGGTGCCACACTCGCGGCTGCCTGGGCCCGCCGCGCCGATGCCGCGGCAGCCTTTTGCGGAGCGTACGGCGGTACGCCTGCCGCAAGCCTCGAAGCGCTCCTCGCGAGCGATATCGACGCGGTCTACATCGCGACGCTCCATGACAGTCACGCGCAGTACACGCTGGCCGCGCTTGCAGCCGGCAAGGCCGTGCTGTGCGAAAAGCCCGCGACGCTGAACGCGGCGCAGCTCGACACCGTGCTGCGTGTGGCACGCGACACCGGGCAGCTTTTCATGGAGGCGATGAAGCCGCCGTTCTTTCCGCTGTACCGTCAGTTGCGCGCGCACCTGCATGACGATCCGATCGGCGAGATCCGGCTCGTGCGGGCAGGGTGCGCGTCGTCGTCGGTACCGGGCGACCATGCCGTTTATCACCTCGACCGTGCGGGCGGCGCGCTGCTCGATATCGGGATTTACGAGGCGTTTCTCGCGGTCGACTGGCTCGGCGCGGCGCGCGACGTGCAGACGCTCGGCCGCGTCGGCGAGACGGGTGTCGACCTGTTTGCGAGCCTGAACAGCGTGCACGCGAACGGCGGGATCGCGCAGCTCTTTTGCGGGCTCGACGTGATGGGGCGCGGCGATGCGCTGATCGCCGCGGCCGGCGGCTACGTGACGATTCACGAGAAGTGGTGGAACCCCGCGCGTGCGACGATCCGCTACGCGGACGGGCGCACCGTCGAACTCGACGCACCGGCCGACGGCGGCGGGCTGAACTACGAGACCGCGCATTTCTGCGACCTGGTGCGCGCGGGCAAGACCGAGAGCCCGATCATGACGCACGACCATTCGCGGCAGATGATCGCGATGACCGATGCCGCACGCGCGGCGCTCGGCGTGCGCTATCCGGGCGAGTAAGCGGGAAGGCGGGAGCCGGGCACGCGGATGCGGCCCGGCGGACGGCGTGCGCTCAGTGCCGCGACGGCAGCGACAGGCGCTTCTCGTACCAGCGCTGCACCCATTCGAGGATCTGGCACAGGATCCAGTACACGGCCGCGGCGGCGAGATAGAGCGGCAGCGGCTGATAGGTCGCCGCGATCACCTCCTGCGCGCTGCGCAGCAGTTCGGTCACGGTGATCACGGACACGAGCGACGTGTCCTTGATCAGGCTGATCAGGCTGTTCGACAGGCTCGGCACCGCGATGCGCAGCGCCTGCGGACCGATCACGTAGCGCAGCGTCTGCCCCCACGACAGCCCGAGGCTGTACGCGGCGAGCCATTGGCCGCGCGCGATCCCGTTGATCGCGCCTCGCATGCTTTCCGACATGTAAGCGGCGACGTTCGCGGACAGCGCGATGACGCCGGCGGGCGTCGGGTCGAGCGAGATGCCGAGGCTCGGCAGCCCGTAGTAGATGACGAAGATCTGCACGAGCAGCGGCGTGCCGCGCATCAGGCTCACGTACGCGCGGGCCAGCCACGCGAGCGCGTTGACCCAGATGCGTTCGAAGCCGTCGAGCGCTTCGCTTTGGCGGATGCCGATCATCGCGAGCACGACGGCGCCAAGCAGGCCGAAGACCATCGACAGCACGGCGAACTTGACGGTCAGCACGGCGCCCTGGGCGAGCACCGGCAGCGATTGGACGAGCAGGGACGTTGTCGACATGGAATACGAATCGAATGCGTGCGCGAAAGCGCAATCATAAACCGGACGAATAAAACAAAGGGCGGCATCGTTACGGATGCCGCCCTTTCCGGCCCGCCGTCAGGCGGGAAATGCAGGCGTGCTTACTTGATCGGCTTCGTCACGTCGATGCCGAACCACTTGTCCGAGATCTTCGTGAAGGTGCCGTCGGCTTCGAGTTGCGCCATCGCATCGTCGATCGCCTTCTGGAACTTCGGGTTGCCCTTCTTGAACGGGATGCCCGACGGGTTCGCCGAGCCGACGTTCGCGCCCGGGCGCAGCGGCAGCTGCGAATTCTTCGTCAGGTACGCGAGCATCAGGCGGTCGTTGAGCGCCGCGTCGAGACGGCCGGCCGCGAGATCGCGCAGGTACTCGGGCGCGCCCGGGTACGTCTTCACGTCGATGCCGGGTACCGACTTCGCCATGTCCATGTAGTTCGTGCCGAGCGCGACGCCGAGCTTCTTGCCTTTCAGGTCTTCCAGCGACTTGAACTGGCGCGTGTCGTCGTTGCGCTGGATCAGTTGCGCGGACGAATACGTGTACGCCGGCGAGAAGTCGAGCGTTTCCTTGCGCTTGTCGGTGATGCCGACCTGGTTGGCGATCACGTCGAACTTGCCGGCCTGCAGGCCCGCGATGATGCCGCTCCATTCGGTCGTCACGAATTCGGCCTTCACGCCGAGCTTCGCGGCCACGGCCTTCGCGATGTCGACGTCGAAGCCGACGAGTTCGCCTTGCGGGTTCTTCGAGTTGAACGGCGGGAACGTGCCTTCGAGGCCGACCCGCAGCGTGCCGCGTTGTTTCACCTGGTCGAGGAGGTCGGCCGCATGCGCGGTGGCGGCAGCGAACGACGTGCCGATCAGGCCGGCAACCAGCAGCTTCTTCAGCAGCGCAATCTTCATCGTGTGTTTCCTTGCCCTGTCCGGGTCATTGATTCTGATAACGAGGCCGATGATAGCAAAAACGCAATCGACCTCTAAATATCGTTTGTTTATGCCTATATTACGCGGTGCGTTCGCGTGCGATGGCCTTCACGCATTCCGAGACGAGCGCGGGGCCGCGGTAGATGAAGCCCGTATAGAGCTGCACGAGCGCCGCGCCGGCCGCGAGCTTCGCCCGGGCGTCCTCGCCCGAGAAAATGCCGCCGACGCCGATGATCGGCACTTCGCTGCCGACTTCGGCGTGCAGCTTGCGGATCACTTCGTTCGACGCGTCGAACACGGGACGCCCCGACAGGCCGCCGGCTTCGTCCGCATGCGGCAGGCCCTGGACGGCCGCGCGCGACAGCGTCGTGTTGGTGGCGATGACCGCCTCGATCTTGTGGCGCAGCAACGTGTCGCCGATTTCCTTGACCTGCTCGTCGTCGAGATCGGGCGCGATTTTCAGTGCGAGCGGCACGAGCTTGCCGTGCAGGTCGGCGAGGCGCTGCTGCTTGTCCTTCAGCGCCGCGAGCAACGCGTCGAGCTCGCCCGCGCCCTGCAGCTGGCGCAGGTTCTTCGTGTTCGGCGACGAGATATTGATCGTCACGTAGCTTGCGAACGGGTACACACGTTCGAGGCAGTACAGGTAGTCCTCGGCGGCGCGCTCGATCGGCGTATCGGCATTCTTGCCGATGTTCAGGCCGAGGATGCCGCGATAGCGGGCGGCCTGGACGTTCTTCACGAACTGGTCGACGCCGTGGTTGTTGAAGCCCATCCGGTTGATCAGTGCTTCGGCCTGCGGCAGGCGGAACATCCGCGGGCGCGGGTTGCCGGGCTGCGGGCGCGGCGTGACCGTACCGACTTCGATGAAGCCGAAGCCGAGCGCCGCGAGGCCGTCGATGGCCGCGCCGTCCTTGTCGAGGCCGGCGGCGAGGCCGACCGGGTTGCGGAACGTGAGCCCCATCACGGTGCGCGGTGCGTCGGGCACGCGGGCCGACAGCGCGCAGGCAAGGCCCGTGCGGCCGGCGGCGCCGAGCGCGCGCAGCGTGAGGTGGTGAGCGTCTTCCGCATCCATCTTGAACAGGGATGCGCGGGCCAGCGGATAGAGGGAACTGAACACGGGAATAGGGCGGACAGCCGGAATGAATGACAACCCGCTATTTTACCGGGAGTTGCGCGGCAGGGGCGCGCTTCGCTTCGTCACCTCCCGCGGCACGCGTCAGCCCGAGCCGGAATGGCCGCCCGGCAACGGCGCGCGCGCCAGCGCCGCGTCGACGGGCGGCAGGTCGATCCGTTCCGGATCGAGCATCTTCCAGCGGCCGTCGATCAGCCCTTCGAGCGGGTGGAAGTTCGCCTTGTAGGCCATCTTCGGGCTCTCGCGGATCCAGTAGCCAAGGTACACGTAGGGCAGGCCGAGGCTCTTTGCCTGCTCGATCTGCCACAGGATGTTGTAGGTGCCGTAGCTGGTGTGCGTGTCGTCAGGCTCGAAGAACGTATAGACCGACGACAGGCCGTCGCCGAGGATGTCGATCATGCTGACCATGCGCAGCTTGCCGGGCTCGCCGCCCGGTGCGTCGAGGTCGCGGAATTCGACGAGGCGCGAGTTGATCCGGCTCTGCAGCAGGAATTGCTCGTACTGGTCGCGACTGTCGCGATCCATGCCGCCGCCTGCGTGGCGCGCGGACTGGTAGCGCATGTAGAGCGCGTAGTGCTCTTCGTCGTAGTGCAGCGGCGAAACCGTCGCGACGAGCGTGCGGTGGCGCTTCCACATCCGGCGCTGCGTGCGCGACGGCGCGAATGCGTCGACGGGCACGCGCACCGGCACGCACGCGCGGCAGCCGTCGCAGTACGGGCGATACGTGAAGACGCCCGAGCGCCGGAAGCCGGCCTTGACGAGCTCGGTGTAGATGTCGGAGTTGATCAGGTGGCTCGGCGTCGCGACTTGCGAGCGCGCAACGCGGCCGTCCAGATAGCTGCACGGGTAGGGCGCCGTTGCATAGAATTGCAGCGCCGAAAGCGGTGAAAGCGGCAGCTCAGTCGGGTGAGTCATGGGCAGCTCTCGTTGCAGGGAGGGAGTGCCGCGCTAGCGCTCGATCCCGGAGGGGGCCGCCGTTTCGGCGCGGCCCGTCAGCGCGGCGAGCACGCGCTTGTCGAACTGCCACGGAATCGGCGGTTCGGCTACCGCGCTGCGCACGTGAGCGACAAAGGCCTTGCGTGCGATCTCGCGGCCGCCGAGCGACGCTAGATGCGACGTATTCTGCTGGCAGTCTATCATCTCCAGCCCCTGCTCGCGAAGGTGCGCGACGAGCGTGGCCAGCGCGATTTTCGATGCGTCGGTCGCGTCCGCATACATCGACTCGCCGAAAAACATCCGCCCGAACGACACGCCGTACAGGCCGCCGACACGGCGCCCTTCGTGCCACGTCTCGATGCTGTGCGCGTTGCCGGAGCGGTAGAGCGACGTGTACGCGTCGATGATCTCGGCCGTGATCCAGGTGCCGCGCTGCCCGCGGCGCGGCGCTTGCGCGCACGCGCGCATCACGCCCGGAAAGTCGTGGTCGACGCGCACTTCCCATTCCGGCTCGCGCAGCACGCGCTTCAGTGTCTTGCGCAGCGAAGGCGACACCTTGAATTCGGCCGGCACGAGGATCATGCGCGGGTCGGGGCTCCACCACAGCACGGGCTGGCCGTCGGAATACCACGGGAAGATGCCGCGCAGGTACGCGTCGATGAGGCGCGACGGCAGCAGGTCGGCACTCGCGGCGAGCAGCCCCGGCGCGCCGGTCGCGGGACCGAGCGCGCGTTCGATGGGCGGAAAGGGATCGTCCGGGCCGAGCCAGGGGACCATGGGGCGGGGGCTCAGCCGTTGCGCAGCGAGCGGAAGATATCGCCGGTGTGCACGCCGTAGTCGCCTGCGGCGCGATCGGCGAAGAAGAATCGCAGGGTCTGGCTGACAGTCGGGAACGCGATCTCGTCCCACGGGATGTCGGCTTCGTCGAACAGCTTCACTTCGAGGCTTTCCTCGCCGGCTTCGAAACCCGGATCGGTGAGCCGCGCAAGGTAGAACAGGTGGACCTGGTGCACGTGCGGCACGTTGAGCAGCGTGAACAGGTTCTGCACCTCGACGCGCGCGCCGGCTTCCTCGAGCGTTTCGCGTGCGGCGGCTTCGGCCGTCGTCTCGCCCATTTCCATGAAGCCTGCCGGCAGCGTCCAGAACCCGTAGCGCGGTTCGATCGCGCGGCGGCACAGCAGGATCTGATCGCCCCAGACCGGGACCGTGCCGACGACGTTGCGCGGATTCTGGTAATGGATCGTGCCGCAGTGATCGCAGACGAAGCGCTCGCGGTTGTCGCCCGGAGGAATGCGCGCGATGACTTCGTGACCGCAGACGGAGCAGAATTTCATGTCGAGTGGAAGGGACGAGGTGATGCGAGTGTATCACCGGGGCACGGCATTCTTGAACGCCTCCACATGCGGGCGGCATGTCGTGCGAAGCGGAGGGAGCGTGTGCGCGAAGCGGGCGTGGCGCCCGGACGCGGAAAAACAAAAAGCCCGGCGCAGGGCCGGGCTTTTTGCGTAATTCTGGACGGTTGGTTGCGGGGGTAGGATTTGAACCTACGACCTTCGGGTTATGAGCCCGACGAGCTGCCAGACTGCTCCACCCCGCGTCCGTCGAAGAAATGAATTATAAGGAGTAACCCGAGTGCGTGCAAGCGTTTTCTGACAAATTCTTGTCGCCGCTTGTGGGGCCGGTACCGCGGGTGCGTGCGCTAGAATCGAGCGGTTTGTTTCGTTTCTTCGGCAGCGGGGCCGTGCGCGATCGCATCGGCGTCATTGCGACTCTCATTACTGTATCGACGGATTCATGGACATCGCTCACGATCTGCAATCGATCGGCGCGCAGGAACAGGCGCTCGTGTTTCCCCATTTCGACCCGGCGCGCGCATGGGCGCTCGGCAACCGGATGCATGCCCTCGCGGCGTCACGCGGCCATGCGATCGCGATCGACATCGCCACGTTCGGCCAGCCGCTGTTCTACGCGGCGCTCGCTGGCGCCACGCCCGACAATGCCGACTGGGTGCGCCGCAAGCGCAACGTCGTCGCGCATTTTCGCCGTAGCTCGTACGCCATCGGCCTGCGCATGCAGCAGGCCGGCGCCACGCTTGCGGACAAGCACGGGCTGCCGATCGCCGAATATTCGCCGCACGGCGGCTCGTTCCCGCTGACCGTCGCCGGTGCCGGCGTGATCGGCTCGATCACCGCGTCGGGGCTGCCGCAGCGCGCGGACCACGAATTCGTCGTCGAGGCGCTGTGTGCCGAGCTCGGCCACGACTACGCGGTGCTGGCCCTCGCAAGGAGCTGAGCAATGCAACTGCCCGGTTACGCATGGCTCGCAATCGCGATCGTCGCGGAAGTGATCGGCACGTCCGCACTGCGCGCAGCGGACGGCTTCACGCGCCTCTGGCCGTCGGCACTCGTCATCGCCGGCTACGGCATCGCGTTCTACTGCCTGTCGCTCACGTTGCGCACGATGCCGGTCGGCATCATCTATGCAGTCTGGTCGGGCGCCGGCATCGTGCTGATCACGCTCGTCGCGATGCTGCTCTATCGCCAGGTGCCCGATCTGCCGGCCGTGATCGGCCTCGGCCTGATCATCGCCGGCGTCGTGGTGCTGAACCTGTTTTCGAAGATGCAGGCGCACTGAGCGTGCGACTGCCATTTGCCGGATGACCCTCATGACCGATTCCACTTCCGCAGCCGTTTCCGCCGAATCCACCCAGCCCGACGTGCGCGCGCATGTCGCGAACCGCATCGGCTATCTCGAACTGAACCGGCCGAAGGCGCTGAACGCGCTGTCGGTCGGCATGATCCTGCTGATGCAGCAGGCGCTCGACGCGTGGCGCAACGATCCCGAGGTCGTCGCGGTCGTCGTGCACAGCCCGCATCCGCGCGCGTTCTGCGCGGGTGGCGACGTGCGCTTCTTCCACGCTGCGTGGCAGCGCGGCGATCGCGATGCGGTCGACACGTTCTTCATCGAGGAATACACGCTGAACCACACGATCTTCACGTATCCGAAGCCTTACATCGCGCTGATGCACGGTGTCGTGATGGGCGGCGGGATGGGGATTTCGCAGGCCGCGCGGCATACGGGCGGCCTGCGGGTCGTGACCGACTCGACGAAGATGGCGATGCCGGAAACGCGTATCGGCCTGTTCCCGGACGTCGGGATGAGCTGGTTCCTCGCGCGCGCGCCCGGCACGATCGGTCGCTATCTCGCCGTGACCGGCGCGACGCTCGACGCGGCCGGCGCGCTGTACGCGCAACTCGCCGACGTCTATCTGCCCGATGCGGCACTGCCGGCGCTGCTCGACACGTTGCGCAGCGCGCGTATCGACAGCGGCGAGCAGGCCGTTGCGTGCGTGGCCGAGGCGGCCGCCGCGCACAAGGTCGTGCCGACGCCCGATACGTCGGCGCTGGCCGACGCGCGCGCCGGAATCGACCGGCATTTCGCGCAGCCGGACATCGGCGTGATCCTCGCGTCGCTCGACGCCGAGCAGGATTGCGCGGCCGTCGACGGATGGATCGGGAAGGCGACCCACGCGATGCGCGAGCAGTTGTCGCCGCTGTCGATGGCCGTGTCGCTGGAAGTCGTCGAACGCGCACGCGGTGCAACGATGGCCGACTGCCTGCGGCGCGATCTCGATCTCACGCGCTCGACGTTCGCGCGCGGCGACGTGATCGAAGGCGTGCGTGCGCTGATCGTCGACAAGGACCATCAGCCGCTCTGGCGCTTCAAGTCGGCCGCCGACCTCGATCGTGCAGACGTGCTCGCGATGTTCGACAGCCCGTGGACGCCGGACACGCATCCGCTGCGGAAACTGCAGGACTGACGTCGGTCAGACTGATCGAAGCGCGAGCCGGAAACGAAAAGGCCGCCTGCACATGCAGGCGGCCTTTTTCATGGATGTCGGCCGGTTTGCGGTCGACGGGCGGAGCGCTTGCGCCGACGTTACTCGTCGCCTGCGTCGTCCGACATGAACGCGCGCATGAACACGAGCGCGCCGAAGCCCCATACCGCGTTCGCCGCGAAGCCGGCCGCGAGCACCGGCATCATGTTGCCCGACGGCCAGATGCCGCGCAGCGGATCGATCGCGAACACGCGGGCGGCCGTCAGCACGATGCCGCCGAATACCAGTGCGCCGATCCACGATGCCTCGCGTTCCGGCGACACGCGCAGCAGCCATGCCATCGGGACCGCGCAGCACGCGCTGATCAGCGCATTCGCGACAAATTCAGGAATGCCGAGCGGCGCGAACGGTTGCGTGGAGAAGCCGGTTGCAGCGATCAGGTCGGCCGTATGAAGGAGTGCGAGCGTGGCTTCGCGGAAGAACAGGGCGGCCAGGAAGCCGGACAGGAATGGCAGGATGACTTTCTGCATCGATGAGTGCACCGCAGGCGCGCACGGCCGGGGCCGTCCGCGCGGAGTTATTCGGATAGGTGCGTCATTATAGGGCCCGCCCGCTGCGATATTCGCTCCAGCGTCGTGCTAATCACGAAAGCGGAAAACCTAAGCTCAAAAAAATCGTTCCAAAGCCCTGCACCGATCCCTAGACTGATTTCCCAGAAACAGCCGTGCAATCGCGTCCTCGCCCGCTGCACGGCCTGACCGGCGAGCCATCCCGATTCGAACGCACACCATGCATGCGCCGCTCATCCGCGACGCGAGCAGGGCGATGTTTTTTTCAAATTCCGGCAAGGACAGTCAAGCAGGAGCAGCAGATGAATGTGTTCTGGTTTATCCCCACGCACGGCGACAGCCGCTATCTCGGCACAGCCGAAGGTGCACGCGCCGCGGATTACGATTACTTCAAGCAGGTCGCGGTGGCGGCCGACACGCTCGGCTACGAGGGCGTGCTGCTGCCGACCGGCCGTTCCTGCGAGGATGCGTGGGTCGTTGCGTCGAGCCTCATCCCGGCGACGCAGCGCCTGAAGTTCCTGGTTGCGATCCGTCCCGGCATCGCGTCGCCGGGGCTGTCGGCGCGGATGGCCGCGACGTTCGACCGCCTGTCGGGTGGCCGCCTGCTGATCAACGTCGTGACGGGCGGCGATGCCGCCGAGCTCGAAGGGGACGGCCTGTTCGCGGATCACGACACGCGCTATGAAATCACCGACGATTTCCTGAACATCTGGCGCGGGCTGCTGTCCGCGTCGCACGACAACGGCGGGTTCGACTACATCGGCAAGCATCTGCAGTCGAAGGGTGGCAAGGCGCTGTATCCGCCCGTGCAGCGTCCGCATCCGCCGCTGTGGTTCGGCGGCTCGTCGCCGGCCGCGCATCAGATCGCGGCCGATCACATCGACACCTACCTGACCTGGGGCGAGCCGCCCGAAGCTGTCGCGAAGAAGATCGCCGACATTCGCGCCCGCGCCGAGGCGCGCGGCCGCAAGATCAAGTTCGGCATTCGTCTGCACGTGATCGTGCGCGAGACCGAGGACGAAGCATGGCGCGACGCAGAGCGCCTGATCAGCCGCCTCGACGACGAAACCATCGCGCGTGCGCAAAAGGCGTTCGCGAACATGGATTCGGAAGGCCAGCGCCGGATGGCCGCGCTGCACGGCGGCAAGCGCGGGGGCCGCGAGGCGCTCGAGGTGTATCCGAACCTGTGGGCGGGCGTCGGCCTCGTGCGCGGCGGTGCGGGTACCGCGCTCGTCGGCAACCCGGAGCAGGTCGCGGAGCGCATGCGCGAATACGCGGATCTCGGCATCGAGACCTTCATCCTGTCCGGCTATCCGCACCTGGAAGAGTCGTACCGGTTCGCGGAACTCGTGTTCCCGCTGATCAAGGGCAACGGCGCGGCGAAGGCCCCCGGCCCGCTGTCGGGCCCGTTCGGCGAGATCGTCGGCAACAGCTATCTGCCGAAAGCTGCGCAGAGCTGAGTGACAGGAGGCGTGCGATGACAACGAAAACGTCGACGACGGGCGCGGCCGTGGCCGCCAGCGCATGGCGCGCCGTCGCGCCGTGGCTCGTGCCGCTCGCGCTGCTGGCGGCATGGGAAGTCGGTGCGCGTATCGGCTGGCTGTCGACCCGCGTGCTGCCCGAGCCCGTGGCAGTCGTGCGAGCGGCCTGGTCGCTCGTGACGTCGGGTGAAATGTGGGCGAACGTGAAGGTCAGCACCTGGCGCGCGCTGTTCGGCTTCGCGATCGGCGGCGGCGTCGGCCTCGCGCTGGGGCTTGCGACCGGCTTGTCGAAGGCAGCGGAGGTCGCGCTCGATTCGACGATCCAGATGATCCGCAACATCCCGGCGCTCGCGATGATTCCGCTCGTGATCCTGTGGTTCGGCATCGACGAGAAGGCGAAGCTGTTCCTCGTTGCGCTCGGCGTGTTCTTTCCGGTCTACATCAACACGTATCACGGGATCCGCTCGGTCGACGCGAACCTGATCGAGATGGCGAAGAGCTACGGCGTGCGCGGCTTCGCGCTGTACCGCGACGTGATCCTGCCTGGTGCGTTGCCGTCGATTCTCGTGGGCGTGCGCTTTGCGCTCGGGCTGATGTGGGTGATGCTGATCGTCGCGGAAACGATCTCCGCGCAATCGGGCATCGGCTACATGACGATGAATGCACGTGAATTCCTGCAAACCGACGTGGTGGTGGTCGGCATCCTGCTGTACGCGGTGCTCGGCAAGCTGGCCGACGTGCTGGCGAAATGGCTCGAGCGTGTGACGCTGCGCTGGCACCCGGCTTATCAATCAGGAGCAAAGGCATGAATGCGACGACTTCGGCGGCCGCCTACGGCCCGCTCGCCGGCGCAGACCTCGAGGCCGAACTGGCGCAGGCGCGCGTCGCGGACGGCGACGCGCGGGATGCGGCGATCCTCGAACGTGACGGCAGCGCATCCGTCGTTCCGCTTGCGCGGCGGCGGGCGGCAAGCCCGGCACCCGACGATGCGGTGACGCTGTCGGGCGTCAGCAAGCGCTTCGGCGCACGCACCGTGCTCGACAACGTCGAGCTCGGCATCGCACGCGGCAGCTTCGTCGCGATCGTCGGTCGCAGCGGCTGCGGGAAATCGACGCTGCTGCGTCTCGTCGCGGGGCTTGAGCAGCCGAGCAGCGGCGCGCTCGTGACGCGCGGCGAAGGCGGCGGCGTGCTCGATACGCGGATCATGTACCAGGATGCGCGCCTGCTGCCGTGGAAGACCGTGCTGCAGAACGTGATGCTGGGCCTCGGTCGCGGCGCGCGCGACCAGGCACGCGCGGTGCTCGATGAAGTGGGCTTGCTGGAACGTGCGAACGACTGGCCCGCGCAACTGTCGGGCGGCCAGCGGCAGCGTGTCGCACTGGCCCGCGCGCTCGTGCACCGGCCGCAACTGCTGTTGCTCGACGAGCCGCTCGGCGCGCTCGACGCGCTGACCCGCATCGAGATGCATGCGCTGATCGAGCGGTTGTGGCGTGAGCATCGGTTCACGGCGCTGCTCGTCACGCACGACGTGCAGGAGGCCGTCGCGCTCGGCGATCGCATCCTGCTCATCGAACAGGGGCGAGTGGCGCTGGATCAGCCGGTGCCGCTCGACCGGCCGCGCGCCCGTGCATCGGCCGCGTTTGCGGCGCTGGAGGACCGCGTGCTGAAACGCGTGCTCGCCGGCGGGCCTGGTGCGGCCGGGCAGGACGCGACGCATGAATCAGACAACGTTCGACCGGTCGGGCAGATCCGCTGGGCCGTTTAAATCCGGGCGGCAGCGGCCGCCCGTTCTGAGATCTTTTTCTTCGGAGCGATCAACCTGATGAGCATCACCGCAATCAACGTACGTAACCAGTTCAAGGGCAAGGTCAAGGAGATCATTCGCGGATCCGTGGTCTCCGAGGTCGACGTCGAGACGCCGTTCGGCATCGTCACGTCGGTGATCACGACCCGTTCGGTCGACGAACTCGAACTGAAGGTCGGCGCGGAAGTCGTCGCGCTCGTGAAATCGACCGAGGTATCGATCGCGCGCCTCTGAGCCCGCGTGTCCTGCACCGGTGCGGCGCCGCGGGCAACCTGCCCGTTGGCGCCGCCCGGCATTTGCGCAACGCGTTTGCCTTGGTATTCGACGTCCGGACGAAGTGCTAGGATGGAGCGACACCGATGCCGGAGGCCAACGCATGACCCCCATCCTTTCTCCTGAAGCCATCGAGGCGCTGAAATGGATCGACCAGTTCGGTGAAAGCCGGCCGGTTCCCGCTGCGTTCGACGACGTCGTCTACGCGTTGCTGAACGAGGGGCTGATCTATCAGGCGGCGGCCGACCGGGTCGACCTGACGGCCGATGGCAAATCCTTTTTATCCGACGAATACGATTGAGCGCACGGCGCAGGCCGCCCGGGCGGCCTGGCGCTGCGTCGCCACGGAGCGTGCGATGGAACCGAGAGGCAGCGACCTCGGCGATTTCAGCGAGCCGTACCGCGGCTTCGAGATCGAGGTGAAGACCGAGCAGGTCTGGGACGGCGAGCATGCGCATTACCGCGTGCTGCAGGGCGACGCCGTGCGGATCGACTGGCGGCTCGTCAAGGTTGACGGGTTGCTGCTGACCGAACGACGCGTGATCGAGCGCGTGCTCGACGAGGCGCGGCGGGCGGTCGATACGGAGCTCGGCGAGGGGTAGCCTGCGTGCCGGGCAGGTACGGCCCGTGTTGCGGTAAAATACCGGGTTGTTTCCGCGCCGTCTGGCCTGTAGCCCGAAATCCATGTCCGTACCGTCTTCGCTTCCTCCCCGCCGCGTGTCCGTCGCGCCCATGCTCGACTGGACCGATCGGCATTGCCGGTCGTTCCACCGTACGCTGACGCGCGATACCTGGCTGTATACGGAGATGATCACGACAGGCGCGCTGCTGTTCGGCGATGCCCAGCGGCATCTCGCGTTCACGCCGAACGAATCGCCGGTGGCACTGCAACTGGGCGGCAGCGAGCGCGACGATCTCGCGCGCGCGGCGAAGCTCGGTGAGCAGTGGGGCTACGACGAAATCAACCTGAATTGCGGATGCCCGTCCGAACGTGTGCAGCGCGGCGCGTTCGGCGCGTGCCTGATGAACGAGCCGCAACTGGTGGCCGACTGCGTGAAGGCGATGAGCGATGCGGTGTCGGTGCCGGTCACGGTCAAGCACCGGATCGGTGTCGATGCGGTCGAGGATTACGCATTCGTGCGCGACTTCGTCGGCACGGTGGCCGAGGCTGGCTGCAAGACGTTCGTCGTGCATGCGCGCAATGCGATCCTGAAGGGGCTGTCGCCGAAGGAGAATCGCGAGATCCCGCCGCTCAAGTACGACTATGCGTATCAGTTGAAGCGCGATTTTCCGTCGCTCGAGATCGTCATCAACGGCGGCATCACGACGCTCGACGAGGTTGCGCAGCATCTCGAGCATGTCGATGGCGTGATGCTCGGACGCGAGGCGTATCACAACCCGTACGTGCTCGCGGAGGTTGATGCGCGCTTCTACGGATCGACCGCAGCGGTGCCGACGCGCGAAGAGGCCGAGGCGAAGCTGATCGAATACTGCGCGGCCGAACTGAAGCGCGGGACCTACCTCGGTGCGATCGTGCGGCACGCGCTTGGGCTGTATCGCGGCATGCCCGGCGCACGCGGCTGGCGTCGTGTGCTGTCCGACAACAAGAAGCTCGCGCGTGCCGATCTGGCCGTGTTCGACGAGGCGCGCGCGTATCTGAACGAAGCCGAAGAAGTTTTTGAAAAAAAAGCTTTGCAAGATTCAAAAGTGTTCGTATAATCTTGTTCTTCGCTGCTGAAACACAAAAGCAGCGAAGAACAAAAAGCAGTAACAGTGGTGGCTGTAGCTCAGTTGGTAGAGTCCAGGATTGTGATTCCTGTCGTCGTGGGTTCGAGTCCCATCAGCCACCCCAAAGAATTCCAAGCGGTACAAGTAGTTAAAAACGGCACTGTCCCAAAAGACAGTGCCGTTTTTGTTTTGGAATTCGAAAATCGGGAATTACATATCTCGTCGCTTTCCGACCTTCGTTCGACCCTTGGCTGTCCGCGCAACCGACCCACAACGCGACACGCCGTTCTCTGCTCCGTGACGAAGGACTTGGCCGAAGCGGGAAACGCCACGGCCAACTGAAACGAAACGACGCCGAACTTGGCAACGAACAACGCTGCCATACGCTCGACCCGTGTTTAACGGTCGCCCAGGTTGCTCGCGATCCCCGCCTGAACCGTTCGGGTATTTCTAAAAACCACCCACGACCACAACGCGCCGCCAGCCACCTTGGCAACGAACTGCAACGCAGCGATCGTCGGGAACACTGCCCCGAACGCAATAAGCGGGAAAATGATGGAGTCGACAGCCGCACCCGCGACGTTCGCGCCGTTTGCACGCGCCAGAATCGGAAAGCGGCGTGCGAGTTGAAACACGACTGCGCTCGCCACCGCGGCTGAACCGAACGCCACCAGGGACGCGAGGGCGATTTCCTTGGCGGCGGGATTGAGCGCGTAACTGACGACGCCGGCAGCCGCGATCAACGCAAACATCCGTGACCAAAGCGCGCGGCCGCGCCAGTCCAGGTGGAGCCGGTCGCGAATCGCAAGATCGAGCCCGATCAGAAGGAACGCGATGATCGGTGTCGCAGCCGGTCCGAAATGAGCGACCATCAGATTCGCGACAGCGACTGCTGCGATATAGATCAAGACGTACATGATTCTCCTGCGGTAAAGAGTGCGCGCTGCGTCGATTCGGAGCCGAAGTTTGCCATACATGGCCGATTGAACGGAGGGGCGCTTCGCTGCGCGCAAGCCGGGTCGAACTGCGAACGATTGGCGGAACCCCAGTGTTGGGCGCCACAGGATATCGTCGCCGTGTCGCCGGTTTTCATCAATGCATGTCCGACGCGAGATTGTATGGCCGTACCCAGTCGACGTGATGTTGTGAAGTTTCCTTTGAGGACTAAGGTTCGCGCGCCCCGTGCCGTTATCTTCCATGGACAGCCCTCGTGCCTCGAATGCTGATCCGTTTTCTTGCCTGCTCGCGTTCCGCGTGAGCAGGCTTTTTTCGTTTATCGTCGCCCTTTACCGCATGAATGGCGGAATGGGACAGGGACTTGGCGTGAAACGACAGCGCGCAACAGTCTTACATGGGTGTAATGTATCGGCTTCCTCGTGCCCTCATGCTTTGCAGGGCCGTTCGATCCCGACGACCAATGACGGTGTCGGGATTTTTTTTGCCTGCATCTCGTTGCGCTGGCAACGAGTTCACGAACCGGCCTGCGGCACGAACCGATCGAACGCGACACACCGGCGGCTGTCGATCGCGGTCCACGCGATCACGCTGATGATGCTCGCGATCGCACATCCGGTCATGCCAAAGAGACGTCGCGTTATTTGATTTCCCCAACGTTCATCTTCCGTCGTCCCGGGGCAGGCCGACACGGTATCGTTCGAGCGCAGCGACGTCGAGGGTTGCATGCCGTAACGCGCGGTATATTTTGCGGCGAGACGTCCCGATCAAGAGAACCAGCAGAAGGAGTGACCATCGATGCCGGAAACCCGGGCCACGCTGCGTGCCGCGACGGCGCAAGACGCAAACCACATCGCTCGCCTGCACACGCTGAGCTGGCAAACCGCATACAGCCACATCCTGCCGGCGGCCTACTTGACCGACGAGGTGCCGACGGAACACGCGATCCGGTGGCGGCAATATCTCGATCGCGATGAAAAAGAGCGAGGCTTCGTACTGATCGCCGAAGCGGGCGGCGAGCCCGTGGGCTTCGTCAGTGCCGAGCGCCCCGTCGATCCGGCGCTTGGCGTCCTGCTCGACTGCCTGCACGTCCATCCTTCGCATCACGGAAGCGGCACGGGCAAGCACATGATCGAAGCCGTCCGCGCTTGGGCGCGAACGCTCGGCGTGGACAAGGTCCACCTGAAGGTGCTGGAGGGCAACGAACGTGCGATCGGTTTCTATGAGCACAACGGCTGGCGATTGGCGGGTATCGAAACGAGCTGCATCGGCCAGACGGAAGTGACCGACCGGATCTACGCGATACAGGCGTAGCGGCCTGGCGATAGCCGGGCGAGCGGTGCAGGACGTGCGGCCATCGCCGTGCGAAAGCCGAACGTACTTGACCGTTACGCGCCGCAGTACCGCATGAGCAGATCGGCTTCCGTCTCGTGTATCTCGACGGGAAGGGTCGTCGCGCCCGCATAGGCAAGATAACGCGCACGATGCTGGCCGTTGCGGAACGACGCGACGCCGACCTTCGACAGGCCGGGGATGCCGAGCAGCGTTCTCGTTCGCGCCTCGCGAAACGTGATGTACGGCATGTCCGCAATCCTGTCCTGTTCAGGATCGAGGAATTCGCGAATACCGGCGGCTTTTCCAGGGGCCCAGTACAGGACAGACGGCAATACATAGTCCGTCGTGTCGCGGTCGGCACAGGCCAGCAATTTCGCCAGATCGATCGTCACGACCCGGTGTCGCGTATCGTCGGACGAGAATACCCGCTTGAGGTGCGTATAGGCATAGGGGGCGTGCCCGGGAAGCTGGATAATCCAGACTTCTACGCCATTCTGCTGTGCGTGGGCGAGTGCCATTGTTTCCTCTGGTGCTGCAAGCGGTCGTCTTGACTGAAGTTTAGCAGTGCGATTGCGGCGGCGAAGCAGGGCAATACCCGGAATAGGAAAACAGAACGGCTCGCAGCGGAACCCGAACCGTGAGTGAATGCGCAGAGAGGAATGGTGGGTAAATCGAGGGCGGTCGTGTGCCGGCGATCGATATCGACAGGTCGCGAGAGTATCGCGATACTGCCGGCTGGAATGACGCGCCGCGCGAATTTCATCGAAGGTTCAATAGTGTTGCGAAACCCGGCGCGCGCGGATCATCATAAGAGCAGCGAGGGCAGAATGCCCGGAGAAAACCATGTCGTCAAAGCTTGAGATCCAATACCTCGATTACTGTTTCACCGCGACGCTCGAAATCAGGGAGTCGGGTCGGACAGGCGTTGTCGATTGGCAGCTCGAATCCGCTTCGCGGAGCAAGACGCTTGCGTGGATCGTGTTCGACCGCTTTCTCGAGCGGCATGATTTCGTCGATGAAGAGGATGCGCGTGCCAATATCGTCGACTGGCTGGAACGGCTGGCCGATCCGAGATCCGGCGCGTCGGTCGATATGGCGAAGGCGAACGCGGTGGCTGCCGGGGTGGTGGCGACCGACGCATCGACCGCATCGACTGCATCGACTGCATCGACTGCGGAAGTCATCGGCGAAACCGTTATTGACGTCGCCAGCGATCTCGACTGGATCGAGATGGTCGCGGAATGGCTTTTCAACTGAGCGACATGATGTCGAATTTCGGTTCTTTATGACGCAGGTCAATGTGTTCGCGAAACCAGGTTTTCGCACAAGTCGACGCGGAAAAATATCGCTAGAATCGCATCACTCGAAAAAATTAGAATAATCCTGCTTTGACAATAACGGCGACTTTCCAGAAACTGGGCCCGGGCCTGACGTTATTCGCTTGAATTAAAACAAAATAGAACTCCAGACATGCAAGGAAGAACGCTGCTGACGGCGGGCGAAAGCATTGCTGCCGGCCCCGCGAGCTGCGCGGCCATGCTGTTCGAAGATGGCAGATACGAAGAGGCAGCCGACCGATTTTCGGTCAGTGAGGACGGCAGGAAATTCGTCGCACCTGGAAAGAAATGTCACGACATCTTCGATTTGCCCAGGCATCTCGGCGTGGTACTGGCATTGCCCTATCGGAAATCGATCAACGCGTCGCGATATGAGTTCGTCGCGCAGGGTGGCAAGGTTCTGGGCCAGTCGTGGCTTCAACGCCGTCTTGGCAACGTGACCGACGGGGGCTGTGAGCGCGCGCTGGATGAGGGCTTCATGAAGTACGGAAGCAGCGATCGGGAGAGGGAGGGCGCGTCGACCCGTTCGCGCTATCTGGCCGGCGGCTTTGCGCAAGGCAAGACGTGGTCGTCGTTTGCGCATTCGTACAAGATCCGGGTCGCCGACCGCATCACGACGGCGGGTAAGGCCGTGCGCGTGCTCGCGACGCCCGTCACGCTCGCGGTCGACGCGTGATGATGATCGGGACAGTGGTACGGCCGCGCGTCATCGTGGTGGTGCTTGCGCCGACCGCTGGCCTCGCATTCGGACCGTGACGCGATCCGCTCGGCAAACGGGCAACAGTTGCAGCGGCATTGGCACCAAATGGTGAGTTGCCGCACAGATCGTTGCGCGGCCGGCGCTCACAATTTGGCCGGTTGACCGTTCTTCCCCGGCCCGGTCAACCGTTTCCCCGCTCGCTCGCGCAGGAGCGGGGGCTTTTTGCCCGTCCGACGCCGGAAGGCTGCGTCGGCGGAACCGGACAGGCGTTCGGCGGGCGGCGTGATCGTATCGGTTGCGCGCCTCGGCATCCGTTCGCCTGATCCGCACGAATCGCTTTCCTCGTGCCTGGGCGAACCCTCAGGCCCATCGCCGGTTTCGGCCGGTGATGCCTTGGTCCCGGCGGCACGCAACAATGCCGCCGGGATATTTTTTGCGCCGGATCCGTTGCATCACGTCGGGCGCAGCGAGCCGGTCAGCCCGCTCCGCCAGCCTGTTCGACGCTGGTTTCCCATCCGTCGTATTCCCCGCCGAGCGCACGCACTTCGCGATTGATCGCGATCGTATGGCGCGTAATGTCGGCCAGTGCCATGGTGCCTTCGTGCGAAAACCGGACGGCCGACTTGCCGTCTTCGGTGGGCGCAACCGATTCGACCGGATAGCCTTTCGATTCGGCCCAGTCCGCAAACTGATGCGCGTCGCTCGGGTCGGGGAAGTACGCCCAGTGCATCACGCGGCGGCTTACGTCGCTGACGTCGCCTTTCTTCCGCAATTCGTCCAGGACGCGCATGTCGCGCATGATCAGCCAGTCGTCGTCGGTCGGGTAGAGCGTCTGCCAGTACGCTTCCTTGTCCGGATCGCCCTGATGCGCGTACTGCAGCGCGTAGGTCGTCTGATCGGCCAGTGCGTCGACGATCTCCGCCGCTGCCTCTTCGTCGAACGGCACGTAGAAAAGGAAATCCCGGTGGCCGTCGACGGTGATGCGGCCAACCTGCACGCCACCTTTCGCGGTGATCGTGGCGTCGAGCAGATCCTCGATCTTCGCGAGGTCGGCGAATTCGTCGCCGGTCGGCAGGCCTTCCGGCGTCGGATGCGCAAAGGGGACGCGCACGCTGAGCAGCGACGTGCGCGGATCGCCTTCCGCGATTTCCGCGAAGTTGTGGTTGAAGCTGATGAAGGCCTGATGGTCGCCCATTCTGGCAGGGAAGGTTCCCCAGGCGTCGGTCATGTGTTTCTCCCGTGCACGATTGTCTGTTGACGGTGGTAAAGCGTCCCAATGTATCATCGAAAATCGCGTTGGCCGGAGAAGCGCACATGTTCGCGAGTCGGGGCATCCTGGTGCCGGTCGAAGACGATCGCTTCAGGGCGGTGGTGGATGTCTACCGTTCGGCGCTCGCGCTGCCGGTGCATTCCGAAGGCGTGTCGGCTGCGGGGAATCCGTGGCATCGCTTTGTGGTGGACGGGGCGACGCTGACCGTTCATACGGGCAGCGGTGGCCGGTTTCCGTACCCGGAGTTTCGACCGACCGGCCATGGCATTGCGCTGGCGATCGAAGTGGCGCATGTCTCCGAAGCCGTCGCGCGGCTTGAATCGTGTCGCGTCCGTATCCTGAACGAATGGGATTACGGCGACGGCACGGTCGCGATTTCCGTGGCGGATCCGGCGGGAAACGTCTGCGAGATCTGGGGCCGTCCGTGACCGCGTGTCGGTACGGCGGGCTGCAAAAAATTCGAAGGAGATGCCGATGTCGATGTCGATGTTTGCGGTGAATGGAGTGCGAATCGATCCGCTCAGCGCGCGCGTAACGCACGTGCGCTGGGCGGCCGTGAATCCGGCCGACCGGTCGTGGGCGGCGACGCCCAGCGAGGCGCCGGTGGCGGACGTGGCGCTGGCGCTCGCGTCAGGCAACGATGTCCGCGCAATCTTCTCGGCATCGGACGACACCGCGATCGGGCCCAGGCTCAAACGCGTACTGTATCGCGATGCATCGGAAGGCATCGAGCTCGACATCGATGCAACGAGCGAGTCGCGCACGTTGCGCGATCTGCCGCAAATCTGACCGGCGCGGCTTGCGCCGGCGATGGCAGTTGCCGTTGCAGGGCACGCGGCACCTGGCCGAGCGGCTGCTCGCACGACGTCGACCGCGAGGAGTAGTATTGGCGGATGACCGTCATGCTGCGTTGACGGTTGCGTCGAACGGCTTGACGGGCTACGCGATCTCCAGCGCACCGTTACCGGAAGCGCATATCGCGTACGCGTACGAGACCATGTCCAGATCGCCCATTGCCCCGTTGGCATCCGCACTGTGTCTGGCGCTGTCGGCTTGCCAGACTGCTCCCGAGCGTCCTCCGCTGCCGTCGCCCGACACCGCGTCGGCGGCTGCAGCCGTTCCGGCATCGTCGCCGGCCGCGCCGATCCGCGGCATCGGCCTGGCGCCTCACCTTGCCGGGCAGAGTCACTGGGCCACCGGTCAATGCACGACCAACGGCACCGTCAAGGTGTGCAACTGAACATGATCGATGCCGACGGCACGTGGCCCGTTCCGCGTGGACGAATGCGCGTTGCCGTGCGTCAATGCGTACCGTCCTCGATCGCGACCATTTCCCGTCGACACGCTGCCCGTCTCGACGCGTCGACAGGGTGTCCGCCCTCGATGATCCGGTTGCCGTCGATGTGAGCGATCGCGCGATGAACGACGAAAGCGAAAGCACCGATTCCGGCTGGCACGTCGATCCCGACGCGGGAACCGTCGTCGGGCAGTTGCCGGTGACGCTGGCGGTCGACGGCCGGAGCCTGAAGAGAAGGGCGATTGCGTGCGCGGTGCTGGCCGCGGCGAGCCTGTGCGGTTATGCGGCCGCGCCGGCGCTCTGGCCGGTGGCGGCGCTGGCCGTGTTGCTGGCGCTGGCGAGTGCTGCCTTCTTCGTGTCGTCGCGGCGCAGGATGGCGCTGCATATCGACGAGACGGGCTTCAGGCTGGTCGGGGCCGTACGCGAACAACCCGTCACGCGATGGCGTGATGTCACCGAATTCCGGATCATCAGCGTCGCCGGAAATCGTTACATCGGCTACCAGTTCTCGGCACATTCATCGCGCACCAAGGTGCCGGGTGGCGTGATGCTGCCGATCGCCCGGTTTGCCGATCTGCCGCTCGACGCGGTGGCGGGGTTGCTGGAGGCTTGCCGCCGGCAGTTCGGCGTGCCGGACAACAAGGCCGACCGAACGGGCCGATGACGCTCGATGCGGGGAACCCGCACCCCGATACTCAAAAAAATGTCGGTCGCCGTGTCGATTTCCACCGGGTTCGTCCGTCGTAGCATCGGAGGCGTGCGCATCGCGCGTCCGTCCCGATTCCGATACGACAACCGACCGAAGGAGCGACACCCATGTCCACGTCCGTCAAACCGATCCCGGAAGGGATGCGCACACTGACGCCGCACTTGATCTGCGCCGGCGCAACAGCAGCCATCGACTTCTACAAGCGCGCGTTCAATGCGAGCGAACAGTTTCGCCTGGCGATGCCCGATGGCCGGCTCGCGCACGCGTGCCTCGTGATTGGCGATTCGACACTGATGCTGGTGGATGAAATGCCCGAGCACGGCGCGCTCGGGCCGAAGGCGCTGAAAGGCACGCCGGTCTGCCTGCACCTGTACGTGGCGGACACCGACGCAGCGATCGCGAAGGCGGTTGCGGCCGGCGCGACGGTCACGATTCCGGCTGCCGACATGTTCTGGGGCGATCGCTACGGGCAGGTCGAGGATCCGTTCGGGCATCGCTGGTCGCTTGCGACGCACCAGCGCGACCTGACACCCGAGCAGATCGCCGAGGCCATGGCCAGCGCGCCGCCGTGCGGAAGCTGACGCCGCCACGCAACCGCAGTTGAACGGCAGGGCGGCGGCATGCGCCCGCACCCGGCCGGCCCGCGCTCAGGCGCCGGCCGCCTTGCCGCGCTGCTTGTCCTCGTACATCCGTTGATCGGCCGATGCGAGCAGGTCGGCCACGTCGCGATGGTGCTCGGGATCGTAGTCGACGTGCCCGACGCTGAACCGGATGTCGTAACCGCGTGCGTCGACCGCGTTGCGCAGTGCGAGCGCCTGGGTCACGCGTTCGACCGGCTCGGCAACGTCGGCCGGATCGGTGGCGCTCAGCAGCACGACGAACTCGTCGCCGCCAAGCCGGGCGATCACGTCGCTGTCGCGCAACGCGCCCGTCAGCGTATCGGCGAACGTCTTGAGCGCGTGGTCGCCTTCGGCATGGCCGAAGCGGTCGTTGATCGACTTGAAATCGTTGAGGTCGAAGAACAGCAGCGCGGCGTGACGGTCGAGGCGATCGCACAGGCTCAGCACGTGGCGGGCCAGGATCTCGAAGCCGCGCCGGTTCGTCAGTTGCGTGAGTTCGTCGGTGGTCGCGAAATGCAGCGCGGCGATCTCGCGCTCGGTCATGTGGGCGAGATCGCCGAGCAGCGCGAGTTCGTCGGGTTCGAGCGAGCGCGGCCGCGTGTCGATCAGGCACAGCGTGCCGATGGGCGCACCGTTCGGCGCCGTAAGCGGCCGGCCGGCGTAGAAGCGGATGCCGGGCGCGCCGGTGACGAGCGGGTTGTCGTGGAAGCGATTGTCGTTCAGCGCATCCTGGATCACCATCGTATTGCCTTCGAGCAATGCATGTGAGCAGAACGATACGTCGCGCGACGTTTGCGTGACGTCGAGCCCGGCATGGCTCTTGAACCACTGGCGATCGTCGTCGACGAGGCTGACGAGTGCGATCGGTACGTCGAACAGCCTGCGTGCAAGACGCGTCAGGCGATCGAAGCGCTCTTCGGGCGGGGTATCGAGGATCGAGAGCGAATGAAGCGTATCGAGCCGGGCCGCCTCGTCGGCCGGTTTCGGTGCGATTTGCATGGGCCTTGTCTTTTGTCCCGGCTGCGAGGCCGGTCATGGGATCGTATCCCGGACAGTATCGCGCATTGTCCGGCACATCGCCACGTTGCAAAGCCGGCGACGGGCGGTTTCGGTGCGGCACGGATCGATGCAGATGCGGTGAGAAGCGTGCGCCATGGGCCGCGTTCCACCCTGATGTGCGATCGGATGCGCGACGCCTCAAGGTGCCCGGCGCAGTGCCGTAAACAGGGCGAGTCCAATCGTTCATCGCTTCCCATTGCACCATGGTTCGAATTCTGTACGCAGGCTATCTCGCGTTTGCGCTGTATCTTCTTTATCCGATGGTTCAGAACACGCTGACATTCAGCGTGGGGTGTGTGAGCAGCGCGTTGCCGGGCGGTGCCGGTGGCGCGGCAACCTCATCGGCAAGCGGCGCGAGCGGACAGGCGAATCGCTGTGCGCCGACGACGCAGGCCGGTGCCTCGACCGGACGGATGCCCGAAATCCATTGAGTGCGGCGGCGCGCTGGCCATTCGGCTGAATTGATCTTCGCGCGATGCTCGCCGATCATCTGCAACACGGCGGATCGAGCACGGGGCGAGCGCCGCGCGGCGTGCGTCAGTAGCTGGAGCGGTACGGCGTACCCTGGTCGAAGCGGCTTTGCCAGTGCGTGAGATAGCGCGACGCGAGTTGCGGGTTGTTCCACACCACGACGACATTCTCGGAATTGCGGCTGGCCGCCGACGCGCTGTAGTTGAACGAGCCTGTTTCGACGTGCTCGGCGTCGATCACGAGGTACTTGTCGTGATGGATCGCATAGGCGTCGATCGTGCGCGTCGGGATCCCTGCGTTGACGAGCAGGTTCAACGCCTGCTTGCTGCTCTTTGCGCGATTGCCCTTGTCGTCGACGACCACCGCGACATTCACGCCGCGTCGCTTGGCGGCGAGCAGCGCGCGCGTGACGGGCGGCGACGTGAACGAATAGGCGGCAACGCGGATCGAGCTGCGTGCAGCGCCGATCGCCTTGAGCACGAGCGCTTCGGCACCGCCGTCGGGCGAAAACGCCGATTCGACGACCTGTGTCGCGGGTGCTTCGTGGGTGGGGGCCGGCAGCCATCGCGACACGAAGTCGATCGCCTGCTGCAGCAGCGATTCACTTTGCGTCTTGCCGAAGGCGGCGAACGGTGTGGCGAGGAGGGAAGCGGCGAGACAGGCAGCGGCGAGGCGATTGCGCGACAACATCTTGGACAGCGAACAATTTCGAGACAGCGGGCCGTGAGTGTAACGCAGACGGGGCGGCCCGGTCACGTGTGGATGAGACGGGATGACTCATCGCGATGACCGGTGACGGTCGTGGTGACGACGCAAAGTTGCGTTGTGCGGGATTCGCGTGCGTGATCGGTTTGATCGGCGGATGTAGTCGAAAGCAGCGCGCGATTGCGCGTACGGTGGTGGCGGAATAGCGGTGTGCAAGCCATGCGCGAATGCAGCCGAGGGGCGGGGTCGATGCGACCCGCGACAGCAGCGCGAGCGCGACTAACGATCCGTGTGCGTCACGCGTGCGTTCATGTCTGCACGACGCCGCTTCAATCCTCGGCCGCAGGCGCGCCGGCTGCGATCCACCCGGGGCCACGTTCCGGCTGCACGTCGCGTGCGTCGAGCGGCTCGCCGCACACCGAGCATACGGTAACCGCATGCATCAGATGGCCGCAGGTACGGTGGCGCAACTGCACCGGCGGCCCCTGGCCGTCGTCTTTCCAGCGATCTCCCCACGCTGTCAGCGCCAGCAGGGTCGGGTAGAGATCGAGGCCCTTGTCCGTCAGCCGGTATTCGAAACGCGGCGGGCGGTCCTGATACGCGCGCTTGACCAGCACGCCTTCGTCAACGAGCCGCGCGAGCCGCTCGGCCAGCACATGGCGTGTGACGCCAAGCTGGGTCTGGAACGCGTCGAAGCGGCGGCAGCCGAGGAACGCGTTGCGGAGGATCAGCATGGTCCAGCGGTCGCCGAGCACGGCGAGCGTACGCGCGACCGAACAGTTCAGCGTGCCGATGTCATCCCATTTCATCGTCGAGTCTCTTGCATCTCTTGCGGCAGTTCAGCGAAATAGCGGGTTCGATTATAGAACCCGTCTTCGATTGCAACGGGCCCGGCCACGTTGACAACGGCCGTCATCGTTGTCAATAATGAGTTCCAATTTGGAACTTACTCGCGCGGCGACGCGCTTTCAACCCGGAGACAACCCGATGAACCCGCTTTCCCTGTCTGGTCTCGATCTGCTGCGCGCAGCGGTATCGGGCGATGCGCCGCTCGCGTCGATTTCCGAGACGATCCCGATGCGTCCGGTCGACGTGGAGCTCGGCTATGTGAAGTTTTCGGCACGGGCGGACGGCCGGCACCTGAATCCGCTCGGCGGCGTGCACGGCGGGTTCGCCGCGACGGTGCTCGACTCGGTCACCGGGTGCGCGGTGCATTCGATGCTCGATGCGGGCGTCGGCTACGGCACGGTCGACCTGCACGTGAAGATGCTGCGGCCCGTGCCGCGCGATGTCGAGCTGGTGGCGGAAGGGCGCGTGATTCACCTGTCGCGTTCGCTGGGCGTCGCGGAGGGCACGCTGAAGACGGCGGACGACAAGATCGTCGCGCATGCGTCGGCGACCTGCTTCATCCAGCGGCCGCAGTAACGCCGGGCGGCAGCGCCATCGTCCGGGCCGGCGCGTGAACCGCCACGCCGGCGCCGCAGGCCGCCTGTAAGCGGACGCGGCGCCTGTCTGAAGCGGTTGCTTCAATGTGATAGCGTTCCTGCTTTCCACCGACGCGACAGGACCAGCATGGAATACCGCACACTTGGCGATTCGGGCATCGAGGTCAGTCTGATCGGCCTCGGCACGATGACGTGGGGCGAGCAGAATTCGGAGCGCGATGCGCACGAGCAGATCGACTACGCGATCGGGCAGGGCGTGACGCTGATCGATGCCGCGGAGATGTATCCGGTGCCGCCGAAGCCCGACACGCAGGGGCGCACCGAGCAGTACATCGGCACGTGGCTTGCGCAGCATCGTGCGCAACGCGAGCGCATCGTGCTCGCGACGAAAATCGCGGGGCCGGCGCGGCAACCGCACAATCCGCGCCATATTCGCGGCGAAGGCAACCAGTTCGACCGCAAGAACCTGACCGAAGCGCTCGACGGCAGCCTCAAGCGCCTGCAGACCGACTACGTCGATCTCTACCAGCTGCACTGGCCCGATCGCAGTACGACGACGTTCGGCCGTCCGGCCTATCCGTGGGTCGACGACGCCTATACGGTGCCGATCGAGGAAACGCTCGGCGTGCTCGCGGAATTCGTGAAGGCCGGCAAGGTGCGCGCGATCGGCGTGTCGAACGAAACGCCGTGGGGCGTCGCGCAGTTCCTGCGCGCGGCCGAGAAGCTCGGGCTGCCGCGCATCGCGAGCATCCAGAATCCGTACAGCCTGCTGAACCGCACGTTCGAGAACGGGCTGTCGGAATTCGCGCATCGTGACGGCGTCGGCCTGCTCGCGTATTCGCCGCTCGCGTTCGGCTGGCTGTCCGGCAAGTACGAGAACGGCGCGCGTCCGGCTGGCGCGCGCATCACGCTGTTCGAGCGCTTCCAGCGCTACAGCAAGCCGCAGGCCGTCGAGGCGACGTCGCGCTATGTCGCGCTCGCGCGGCGTCACGGGCTGTCGCCCGCGCAGCTCGCGCTGGCGTTCGTCAACAGCCGGCCGTTCACGCGCAGCAACCTGGTCGGGGCGACGTCGCTCGAACAGTTGAAGGAGAACATCGGCAGCGTCGACGTGAAGCTGTCCGACGAGATCTTTGCCGAGATCGACGCGCTGCACGAACTGCAGCCGAACCCGGCACCTTGACCCGAGCCAGGCGGCGCACGGCCCGCGCGGCAGCGATGCCGCGACGGGCCGCAACGGCGGCAGCATTGCTGCGCCGTCGTTTCGTCCGTTATCGCATCTTGAGCCGTGTGCGCGCGACGAACAGCGCGGCGAGGCTCAGCAGCGCGCAGCCCATCAGATAGAGCGCCGGCGACAGCCGGTTGCCGGTCGCGCTGATCAGCCAGGTGATCACGAACGGCGCGAAGCCGCCGAACAGCGTGACGCCGGTGTTGTAGCTGACCGCGAGCCCCGTTGCGCGCGTCTGCGACGGGAACAGCTCGGCCATCAGCGCCGGCAGCGCGCCGCAGTACATCGCCTTCAGCGCACCGATCCAGACCAGGGCGGCGAGCATCGTCGCGAACGATGCGTGGCGCGTGAGCCACGCGAACGTCGGGTACACGGTGACGAGCATCAGGACCGCCGCGACCGCCATCATGCGGATCCGCCCGGTGCGATCGGACAGATGGCCGACGACCGGCGTGACGAGCGTGAGCACGAAGCCGGTCGCGAGCGTGGCCGCGAAGCCCGTCGACGCAGGCAGCCCGAGCTGCTTGATCGCGTAAGTCGGCATGTACAGGATCATGTAGTTGATCGCGGTCGAGATCACGAGCGCGCCGATCGACAGCAGCACCCGCAGCTTTTGTTCCGCGAACAGCTCGCGCACGGGCGCTTCCGAGCGCACCTGCGTCTTGAACTCGACGCCTTCGTCGACGTAGCGGCGGATGTACAGCCCGACCGGGCCGATCGCGAGCCCGAACAGGAACGGCACGCGCCAGCCCCAGCTTTCGAGTTGCGCGGTCGTCAGCGTGGACGTCAACAGCGCACCGAAGCCCGATGCGAGCAGCGTCGCGAGGCCCTGGCTCGCGAACTGCCAGCTCGACATGAAACCGCGCCGCTGCGGTGCGTGCTCGACGAGGAACGCGGTCGAGCTCGCGAATTCGCCGCCCGCGGAAAAGCCCTGCATCAGCCGCGACAACATGATCCCGAGCGGCGCGAGTATGCCGATCGATGCGTAGGTCGGCATCAGCGCGATCAGCAGCGTGCCGGCCATCATCATCGCGATCGACAGCAGCAGCGATGCCTTGCGGCCCGCGCGATCCGCGTATGCACCGAGTATGAAGCCGCCGACCGGCCGGATCAGGTAGGACAGCCCGAACGTGCCGAGCGTGAGCATCAACGACGTCGCTTCGCTCGTGGCGGGGAAGAACAGCTTGGCGATCGTCACCGCGAAGAAGCCGTAGACGATCAGGTCGAACCATTCGAGTGCGTTGCCGATCGACGCCGCGAAGATGATGCGCCGGATCTTCGCGGCGCTGGGGCGGGCGGCTTCCTGCGAGGTCAGGGTGGTCGTATTCATCGTGTATGCAGGTCCCGTGAAAGGGGCGAAGCGCGTTACAGGGCGGCGCCGGCCGCGGCGGGCGCCGCGCGGCGAACGGTCGGTGCGTCGTCGCCGAGATCCCAGAAGAGGCCGGCCATCATCTGCAGCCCCTCGCTGACGACGCTCACGAGCAGGTGCTCGTCGGGCGCGTGCTGCGAGCACGCCGGGTACGAGTGCGGCACCCACAGCGTCGGCAGCCCGAGCGTGTCGGCGAACACTTCGTTCGGCAGCGTGCCGCCGAGATTCGGCAGGATCGCGGGCTTCTTGCCGGTGGTCCGCGCCAGCGATGCGACGGCCCAGCGGACCCACGGATCGTCCGGTGGCACGCGCGTCGCCGGTGCGCCGCGCTCGACGTCGATCTCGATGTCGGTGAAGCCGTGCGCATCGAGGTGCGTGCGCAGATGCGTGGGCAGCGCTTCCCAGTCGGTACCGACGACGAAGCGCAACTGGCAGTGCGCATACGCGGCGGGCGGGATCGCATTGACGGGGTGCTCGGGGTTGCCGGCCTTGAACGCGAGGATCTCGAACGTGTTCCAGCCGAACACGCGCTCGGGCGCGGTGAGGCCGGGCTCGCCCCAGTCGGCGTCGAGCGCCGGATCGCCGGGGCCGCCGCCGACGGAGAGATCGGCGAGCGCATCGCGCACGGCGGCCGGGATCGGCGGCGGACGCAGCCCCGCGACGCGAATCGCGCCGCGCGCGTCGACGAGGCTCGCGAGCGCATGCGCGAGCACGATCGCCGGATTGCGCAGCAGCCCGCCCCAGTTGCCGGAGTGATGCGCGCCGTCGCGGGCGCGCAGGCTCAGCTTGAAATTGACCGAGCCGCGCGAGCCGAGGAAGACCGTGGGGCGCGCGGCGGCGATGCGCGGGCCGTCGGATGCGATCAGCACGTCGGCTGCAAGCGCGTCGCGCTCCTGGCGGCACAGCGCGTCGAGGCCCGGCGAACCCGTTTCCTCGCCCATCTCGATCAGCAGCTTCGCGTTGAAGCCGAGCCGGCCGCCGCGCGCGTCGAGCACGCTCGCCAGCGCGGCCAGGTTGATCGTGTGCTGGCCCTTGTTGTCGGCGCTGCCGCGGCCGTACCAGCGGTCGCCGTCGGCCGTCAGCGTCCACGGCGACAGCGGCGCGCGCCACTGCGCGTCGTAGCCGCGCACGACGTCGCCGTGGCCGTAGATCAGCACGGTCGGCAGCGCGTCGTCTTCGCGGCGCGAGGCGAGCAGGAACGGGCCACCGCCGTCGACGGGATTGTCGACGATCCGCGACGTGAAGCCGAGGCCTGCGGCCTCGGGGGCGATCTCGTCGGTCAGGTAGGCGCGCAGCGCGGCTTCGTTGCCGCTTTCCTGGCTTTCGGTACGCAGGCCGACGCGGCGGCTCAGGGTCGTGAAGAACGCACCGGATTCGAACTGGTTCAGCGCGTGCTGGATGGCGGCGGTACGGCTCAAGTCGTGTCTCCTCTGTCGGGTTCGCCGCATGCGCCGGATCGGGCGTGCAGCGTGAAGTGCGATCGATTCTAGAAAGCCGTTTTTTTTGTCACAATGATCGAATTTCGAACCTTTCTTTGCCGAAAAGGCAAAGCAGCGCGGCCAGCGGCCGGGCGGAGACAGAACGATGGCGGCTTTCCTGCATGGCCTGGCGTTGCGGTATTTCGTCGAAGTGGCGCGCACCGGCTCGATCAGCGACGCGTCCGCGCGGCTGCACGTGGCCGTATCGGCGATCAGCCGCCAGATCGCGAAACTCGAGAGCGAGCTCGGCGCACCGCTGTTCGAGCGGAGGCCGCGCGGGATGGCGCTGTCGGAGGCCGGCGAGCGGCTGATGGCGTTCGCGCAGCGCAGCCTGCTGGAGGCCGAGCACGTGATGAAGGACATCGGCGGGCTCGACGCGCTGCACGGCAGCCTGCTGAAGATTGCGTGCTCGGAAGGGTTCGCGATCGACTTCCTGCCGGGCACGCTCGCCAGCTTCAAGGCACGCCATCCGGGTGTCGATTTTTCCGTGTGGGTGGTGTCACCGGCGGATGCGACGCGGCGCGTGCGCGACGGCGATGTGGACATCGCATTGAGCTTCAGCCTCGCGCCGGAGAAGGGCGTGCGCGTCGACCATACCGAGCGCGCGCCGATTTTCGCGCTGGTGCGGCACGACCATCCGCTCGCGACGCGGGAAGCGGTGTCGCTCGCCGATGTCGCGCGTCACCCGCACGTGCTGCCCGAGGCCGGCACGACGGTGCGCCAGCTCATCGACATCGCGTGCGCGCTCGACGGGCTGCTGCTCGAGCCCGAACTGACGAGCAACAACACGGCGGCGATGTACGGCTACGCGCGGCGCACGGGCGCGGTGATGTTCACGGGGCTGCTGTCGGTGCGCGACCGCTGTGCCGCGGACGGCTTCGTCGTCGTACCGGTGACGAACCCGCAACTGCGCGAGCGCAGCATCCAGGTACAGACGATGGCGGGGCGCGATCTGCCCGCGTCGGTTCGCGCGTTCCGCGACCATCTGATCGACGCGATGCAGGCCGCATCGACACCGCCGGCTGCCGCACGCGGCCCGAGACGCCGGCCCGTGAGATAATCGTCAATCCGCCTTCCGTGCCCATGCGGCTCATCGAGCCGCATTGCCCCTGTCCGACGCCAAATTGAAGAACCTGATTGTCACCCTCGATCGCGCCGGCGAGTTCGACGAGATCATCGACGTGCGCACGCCGCTCGAGTTCGCCGAGGATCATATTCCCGGCGCGCTGAACGCGCCCGTGCTCAGCAACGAGGAACGCGTGCTCGTCGGTACGATGTACCGCCAGGTGTCGCCCTACGAGGCGACGCGGGTCGGCGCGGCCATCGTCGCGCGCAACATCGCGCGCCAACTCGACACGACGTTCGCCGACCGTCCGCGCAACTGGCGGCCGCTGATCTACTGCTGGCGCGGCGGCAAGCGCTCGGGCTCGATGACGACCTGGTTCAACCTGATCGGCTGGAAGGCGCGCCAGCTCGACGGCGGCTACAAGGCGTACCGCCAGTCGGTGTGCGCGACGCTCGATTCGCTGCCGACGCGCTTTCGCTACATCGCGCTCGTCGGCCATACGGGCTGCGGCAAGACGCGCCTGCTGAACGCACTGGGCGACGTGGGCGCGCAGACGCTGGATCTCGAGGCACTTGCGTGCCATCGCGGGTCGCTGCTCGGCGCGCTGCCGGGCAAGCCGCAGCCGGCGCAGAAGGGATTCGATTCGGGGCTCGTCGAAACGCTCGGGCGTTTCGACCCCGAATGGCCGGTGTTCGTCGAATCGGAAAGCCGCAGGATCGGGCTCGTGCAGTTGCCGATCGCGTTGATCGAAGCGTTTCACGCAGGGCCGTGGGTGCATGTCGACGCGGCGCACGACGAGCGCATTGCGTTCCTCCTCGACGATTACGCGCACCTGTTCAACGACCCGGACGCGTTCAAGGCGCAGCTCCATCGGCTGATCGGCCTGCACAGCCGCGAACAGGTGACGCACTGGAAGGCGCTGATCGATGCGGACGCACGGGCCGAACTGTTCACCGAGCTGATCGACAAGCATTACGATCCCGCCTATGCACGCACTTATCGCGCAACGTACAACAAGCCGAACCGGGCGCTAACGTTCACGTTCCGGCCCAATGCCGCCGACGGGCGCGATCAGGCGCGTGTGCTGCTGGCCGAACTCGCGCAAGCCGGGTTGCCCGCATCGGCCGCGCTCGCCGCAGGCGCGACCTCCGCAATCGACCAAGACCAATCGACGACCACACGATGACGACCACACGCACCCAATCCAGTCCGGCCCTCGGCTGGATGACCTTCCTGCTGATCGCGGTCGCGGGCCTGTTCTATGTGAAATGGTTCCCGTACTACAACAAGGCGTTCGTTGCCGCCGAGCATCATTCGATCGGCCAGTCGATCCTGATGGGCACGTCGGCGGCCGCGCCCGAGCCGTCGCTGAAGGCCGCGCTCGACTACGCGTGGGCGTACGGCAAGGCGATCTGGCAGGCGATGGTGCTGGGCCTGCTGCTCGGTTCGGCCGTGCAGGCGCTGCTGCCCGCGCACTGGGTCGCGCGCGTGCTCGGTCGCACCGGCTTCGGCAGCGTTGCCGCGGGCGGCCTGCTGTCGTTGCCCGGCATGATGTGCACGTGCTGCGCGGCGCCGGTCGTCGCGGGGCTGCGTGCGCGTCATGCATCGCCGGGCGGCGCGGTCGCGTTCTGGCTCGGCAACACGGTGCTGAACCCGGCGGCGCTGGTCTTCATGGGCTTCGTGCTCGGCTGGCAGTGGAGTGCGCTGCGCCTCGTGCTCGGCATCGCGATGGTGTTCGGGATCGGCTATCTGCTGAACCGCATCGCACGTCCTGAAGACCGCAGCATCGACGATGCACAGCTCGCCGCGCTGGCGGCCGAGCAGGCCGCGGCCGGCAATCCGTTCGTTCGCTGGGTGAAGCTGCTTGCGCGCATGGCCGTGCGGCTCGTGCCTGAATATATCGTGCTCGTGCTGCTGCTCGGCGCCGCGCGCGCATGGTTGTTCCCGCATATCGGCCCGGACATCAGCAATCATCTCGGCTGGATCGTCGCCTTCGCGGTCGCGGGCATGCTGTTCGTGATCCCGACGGCCGGCGAGGTGCCGATCATCCAGGCGATGCTGTCGCTCGGCATGGGCGTTGGCCCGGCCGCCGCGCTGCTGATGACGCTGCCGCCGATCAGCGTGCCGTCGCTCGCGATGCTCGCGCGTTCGTTCAAGCCTTACATGCTGGCCATCGTCGCGATCCTCGTCGTCGTGTTCGGGATCGCGAGCGGCCTGCTCGCGGTCGCGCTCGGGTTCTGACGCGCGCAAGCGGCGCGCCAAACGGGCGCAATCGTCGTATTTATCCGGCGCCGCCGTTTCACGCGTGCGGCGCCATTTACAAGAAGCAAACAGGAAAACGCATGACCCAACCGAAGATCCATCCTCGACTCGAAAAGGCGCTGACGCGCGGCGATCTCGCGATCCGCCAGGCCAATTCCGCGCGGGCGACTGCCGTGCTGAACGCACTCGGCACGATGATCATCGAGGCCTCCGCAACGATCGGCGTCGACGCCAGCATCGACATTCCTCAGGGCGACCGCATTTACGATCCGGTCAACGGCCTGTGGCCGCAGAAGATGCTGGTGTCGTTCGACGGCCCGGTGGACGAAGCCGAAAAGGACGAGCTGCGCTCGGTCTATCTGGTTGCCGACGATCCGGGCACGCAGTTTCGCGTCGAATGGCATCGCGCGGACGGCAAGCTCGGCCGCCAGGAAGGTGGCCCGCTCGCGACCGTCGCGTTCCTGACCGACGTCGAGATCCCGTGGAGCGACGACGACGAGTAAGGTCGTCGCATCAAGCCGGCGCCTGTGCGCCGGCCGTCAGCGCATCATCCGCCGCCGGAACAGCCACGCGGACAGCAGGAAGCCGCCGACCGCGTAGCCGGCCAGCACCGCGACATGCAACGCGACATCGGTCGCCGGCCGGCCGAGCATCGCGGGCCGGATCAATTCGACCGCGTTCGCGAGCGGCAGCGCCTGCGCCGCGTGTTGCGCGACCGGTGGCAACTGCGTGGTCGGGAAGAATACGCCCGACAGCAGCAGCATCGGCGTCAGGACGAGCGTCTGATAAAACATGAAGAAATCGTAGGACGGCGCGAGCGCCGTGACGATCATCGCGATGCTCGCAAACGCGAGGCCCGCGAGTGCGATCACGGGCAGCGCCGCGAGCATCGACGGAAACTGCGCATAGCCGAGCGCACCCGCGACGAGCATGATCGCGGCCCCCGACAGCATCGCCTTGCTGGCTCCCCAGACAATTTCCCCGAGCACGATGTCGCCGAGCGCGAGCGGCGTATGCATGATCGCTTCCCACGTGCGCTGCACGTGCATCCGCGAGAATCCCGAGTACATCGATTCGAAGCTCGCGGACATCATCACGCTCGACCCGACCGTGCCGGCCGCGAGGAACGCGATATACGACACGCCGTCGACATGGCCGAGCATCAGCCCGAGCCCGAACCCCAACCCGAACAGATAGATCATCGGATCGGCAAGGTTGCCGAACATCGACGCGAGCGCAAGCTTGCGCCAGACGAGATAGTTGCGCCGCCAGACGGCGATCCAGTTGGTCGCGTTCGCGGGCATTGCGATCGCGAAGCGTGACACGCGCGCTGGTGCCGACGGTGCGGCGGTGGAATAGTTGCGGACGTCCATGATCGATCAGTCCTGCATTTCGCGGCCCGTGAGCCGCAGGAACACATCTTCAAGATTGGCCGGGCGATGCAGATAGCGCAACCCCGTGCGACCCTTGAGTCGCGCACTGAGCGGTTCCGGGTCGCTTACGTAGCAGAACAGCGTTTCGCCGCTGATCTCGGTGTGCTTCGCGAACGCCGCCAACTCGTCGCGCAGCGTGGCCGGATCGGGCCCGTAGATCTCGATCACGTCGCAGCCGATCTCCGATTCGATCAGCGCATGCGGTGCGCCTTCGGCAATCTTGCGGCCTTCCTCGATCACGCACAGGCGGTCGCACAGGCGTTCGGCTTCTTCCATGAAGTGCGTGGTGATCAGGATCGTCTTGCCGCGTGCGAGCAGTGAGCGCAGCCGCTCCCACATGAGGTGCCGGGCCTGCGGGTCGAGCCCGGTCGTCGGCTCGTCGAGCACCAGCACATCGGGATCGTTGACGAGTGCGCGGGCGAGCGTCAGGCGGCGCTTCATGCCGCCCGACAGCTCGCCGACCTTCGCATCGGCCTTGTTCTCGAGCTTCGCGAATTCGAGCAGCGGCTTCACGAGCGCGCGCGCAGCCTGCGCCGACATGCCGAAATAGCGGCTGAAGACGAGCAGGTTCTCGCGCACGGTGAAGTCGGGGTCGAGATTGTCGAACTGCGGAACGACCCCGACGCGCTGGCGCGCATGCCGCGCACGCGATGGAACCGGTTCGCCGCAGAGCGAAATGGTGCCTGCATCGGGATGCGTGAGGCCGAGCAGCATTTTCAGCGTGGTGGTTTTGCCGGCGCCATTCGGCCCGAGCAGGCCGTAGCATTCGCCGGCCTGTACAGTGAAGGACAGGCCGTTGACGACGAGCTTGTCGCCATAGTGCTTTTCGACGTTCCGGAAATCGATCGGTGCAACGGACATGGGCATGTTGTCGTTGTAAGCGGGCGCGGAAGCGTTCCGCAGCCGGATGCGTGGCCGGTTGGCGAACCGATCGGACGATTGCGTGTCACACGGGCATGACCGAAGCGCACGACGCCGGCGCCTGATGGCCCGCTGGAGTACGAACGAGCCATTCTAGTGCATCGGCTGCGTCTCTTCAGTGCATGCCGGCACGGTGCGATGCATGCCGCACCGATCGTGCACCGCATCATCGCGCACGCGCCGAGCGGGGCGAATCAGCGTTTTCCATCCCTTGCGTCCTGAATTGCGGCGCACCATGATGAATGCGTAGGCTCGTTGTTGCGATAGGGAGGTTTCATGGCTAGCTACAACAAGATTCTGCTGTGTTACGACGGTACGCTCGAGGGACGCAAGGCACTGCGCTGCGGCGCCAATCTCGCGATGGATCTGAAAGCCGAGACGCATTTGCTGTCGGTCGTCGACATGCGCTCGAGCATTGCACAGAGCGCGGGTTTGCTGACCGACGTCGCGTGCGGCCGGTTCGAGGAAACCGCGCGTGAAATCCTGCAGGAAGGGGTGAACTGGCTGCGCGAGCGCGGCGTGCAGGCCGAAGGCCATTTCGCGTTCGGCTATCCGATCGACGAAATCGCGAATCTCGCGACGGAGCTGCAGGCCGACCTCGTCGTCGTCGGCCATCGGTGCCGCAGCGGGCTGTCGAGATGGTGGATGGGCTCGGGCAATACGCAACTGCTCGATCGCGTGAACTGCAGCATTCTGGTTGCGTGTTCGTCGGCTCAGGAGCAGAAGGCCGAAATCGCGCGCGAGCGTGAAGCGGCCACGGCGAACGGCAAATGATCCAATGATTCGATGGCTACCTGACCGGCGAATCGCGCCGGTCAGGCGTCGCCGCATTCGTGGCGCGGGCGCTGCGCGGCCTGTCAGACCTCGTCAAGCGTGCAGGTCGATCGCGGACAACTTCCACGAGAACAGGCCGAAGCGGTGGAATATCGCCGCATAGCGTGTGCCGTCGGCACTGCGCTGGTAGGTCACGACAAATTCATCGATATTCCGGTATCCGGCGCTGGTTTGCTGCTGGTGCGGCGCATGCGTTGCATCGACCGGGCTGGCCGGTACGACAGCCGCCGGAGGCGGCGATGACGCAGCCGTCGCGGCCGCGTTGCTACTCGGCGTGGCTGCGCTCGCCGGCGCCGGATTGGCAGCTGGTGCGGCTGGCGTGTTGCCCGGCGCATGACTCCCTGGCGGCAGATTCGACCATTCAGGCGGACGCTCGCCCGGATTGCCACGCGGTGGCAATCCGCTCATCAGCGCGGCCACCCCCTCCGGGGTCGCGTACGCATCGACCAGCGGGCCGATCAGTGCAGACCCGATCAGCGCACCGATCACCGCGAACGGATTGTTCTTCTTCACCGCGTCGATCCGGCGCATCAGCTCTTCCGTGACCTGCTGCTTCAGGCTGACGCGCAGCGACGGAAAATCGACATATTCACTGATGGCTTGCGCGTCGCGCGCATCGATCGCCGATTTCAGGCGACCGAGCGTGACGTACGGCGACGCGTACGCATAGCCGATCGCCGCAATGACGGCGACGGCCAGCACGACAATCAACAGGGGCTTGAACCGCCATGCGCGGCCCGAAGATCCGGTCACGTTGCCTCCGGTGCGGGGATGTTCCGCTATCAGAGACCGCCCGGCGTGGCCGATCGTTCCTCTGCGATGCAGCGATCGATCATCCGGCACACGGCATCGATCGTGCCGACCATGATCAGGCGCGAACGGCCGTGATAGACGCGCACCGGCGCGCGGCGTGCGGGTTCTGCGTGATTCAGGCCGGCGTTCAGCGATACCCGCGCGAAAGCGGGGAGCGCCGACGGCAGCAGGGACGCCTGCCGTTCGACTGCGACTTCTTCTTGCACAGGCGCCGCCGCGGACAGCGGTGCGCAGGGCGTGCGGCCGCGCAGGTGACGCAGGCGGCCGAATTGACGGAAAGGCAGCAGACGGGCAAGGCGTTCCATGATGTTCTCCTCAGCGAGACGGAATGTCAGAGTTCGCCCGAGCGGATCAGCCCGACGGCGATGCCTTCCAGCGCGAATTCCGCGCTGCCGGCCTTGACGAAGATGTTTTCGTAATCCGGATTCTCCGCGATCAGCTCGAGGCCGCCGGGCCGGCGCATCAGGCGCTTGACCGTGACGTCGTCGCCGAGACGCGCAACGATGATCTGGCCGTCCTTCGCTTCCGTGCGCTTCTGCACGGCGAGGAGGTCGCCGTCGAGAATGCCGGCGTCGCGCATCGACAGGCCGCGTACTTTCAGCAGGTAGTCGGGCTTGCTCGAGAACAGCGCGGGATCGCACGCGTAATGCTGCGAGATGTGCTCCTGCGCGAGGATCGGGCTACCGGCCGCCACGCGGCCGACGAGCGGCAGCGACAGCTGCATCAGGCCGGCATGCGGCAGCGTGAACTGGTGCGGGGCGTCGTCGATGCCGAGCAGGCGGATGCCGCGCGACGCGCCGGCGGCCAGCTCGATCACACCCTTGCGTGCCAGCGCACGCAGGTGTTCCTCGGCCGCATTCGGCGAGCTGAAGCCCAGTTCGGCCGCGATCTCGGCACGGGTGGGCGGGAATCCGGAGCGCTCGATCGCGCGACGGATCAAGTCGAACACTTGCTGCTGACGGGCGGTGAGTTTGGTCATGGCTCAACTGTATGGATAGACAGTGAGCTGTATTTTTATACAGTAGTTCGCGAATTTCAAGTGTTACGTGAGGTTCGACGCGATCGCGCCGGTTCCGACGCGATTTCGCGACGCCAGGACGCCGGTTCGTCTGCCGCAACCGTCCGTCCCGTCTGCGTTAGCACTTTTGAGTATTAAAAAATGAGGAACGATTATTTTTAATCATGTAACCCGTTCGTTAGACTGGCCCGACATCGCAATACCGACAACACTGGAGAACCAAGGATGGGCAAGCGCAATACGGGGCTGGTGGGCGGAGTGGGCCGCCTGATCGCAACACTCGCGCTGGGCGCGGCGGCGGCGCTGGGCGTCGCGACGCACGCGCAGGCCGATACGACTTTCCTGAACGTGTCGTACGACCCGACGCGCGAGCTGTATCAGGACTTCAACCAGGCGTTCGGCAAGGAGTGGAAGGCGAGGACGGGCGAGACCGTCAACTTCAAGCAGTCGCACGGCGGTTCGGGCGCGCAGGCGCGCTCGGTGCTCGACGGCCTGCAGGCCGACGTCGTCACGCTGGCGCTGGCGTACGACATCGACGCGCTCGCGAACAAGGGGCTCGTCAACAAGGACTGGCAGAAGCGCCTGCCCGACAACGCGTCGCCGTACACGTCCACGATCGTGTTCCTGGTGCGCAAGGGCAATCCGAAGGGGATCAAGGACTGGGACGACCTGACCAAGCCGGGCATCTCGATCGTCACGCCGAATCCGAAGACGTCGGGCGGCGCGCGCTGGAACTACCTGGCCGCATGGGCGTACGCGGTGCACAAGCCGGGCGGCAACGAGCAGACGGCGAAGGAATTCGTCACGAAGCTCTACAAGAACGCAGGCGTGCTCGATTCGGGCGCGCGCGGCGCGACCACGAGCTTCGTGCAGCGCGGAATCGGCGACGTGCTGATCGCATGGGAAAACGAGGCATTCCTGTCGGTGAAGGAATTCGGCACCGACAAGTTCGAGATCGTCGTGCCGTCGGTGAGCATCCTGGCCGAGCCGCCCGTCGCGGTGGTCGACAAGGTGGTCGACAAGAAGGGCACGCGCAAGCTGGCCGATGCGTACCTGAACTTCCTGTACAGCCCGCAGGGCCAGGAGATCGCGGCGCGCAACTACTACCGGCCGCGTTCGAAGAACGTGCCGGCGGAGCTGACGAAGCAGTTCCCGAAGCTGAAGCTGTACACGGTCGACGATACCTTCGGCGGCTGGACGAATGCGCAGAAGACGCATTTCGCGGACGGCGGCGTGTTCGATTCGATCTACAAGCCGCAGTAACGCCATAACGACAGCGGCGCGCCACGACAGCGCGCCGCATCCCCGACGGCCCGCCGGCGCGATGGATTGCGCCGGCGTTTGCGTCGGACCCATGAGCAGCATCGACCCAGCAAGAGCATCCGATGACGACGTACACCTTTCGCAAGCCGAGCGCGCTGCCCGGTTTCGGCGTGACGCTAGGCATCACGGTGGCCTATTTGAGCCTCGTGGTGCTGATACCGCTCGCCGCCACGTTCCTGAAGACCGCGACGCTGTCGTGGGACCAGTTCGTCACCGCCGTCACGTCGCCGCGCGTGCTCGCGTCGTACCGGCTGACGTTCACGTCCGCCCTCGGCGGCGCGCTGATCAATGCCGTGTTCGGCTTCCTCGTCGCGTGGGTGCTCGTGCGCTACACGTTCCCGTTCAAGCGGATCGTCGATGCGATCGTCGACCTGCCGTTCGCGCTGCCGACGTCGGTCGCCGGCATTTCGCTCGCGGCCGTCTACGCGACCAACGGCTGGGTCGGACAGTATCTCGCGCCGCTCGGCATCAAGATCGCGTTCACGCCGGCCGGCGTGCTGGTCGCGCTGACCTTCATCGGGCTGCCGTTCGTCGTGCGCACGGTGCAGCCGGTGCTCGAGGATTTCGAGCGCGAGCAGGAAGAGGCCGCTGCGTGCCTCGGCGCGTCGCGCTGGCTGACGTTCCGCCGCGTCGTGCTGCCGGCCGTGCTGCCGGCGCTCCTCACCGGGTTTGCGCTCGCGTTCGCGCGTGCGCTCGGCGAATACGGCTCGGTGATCTTCATCGCCGGCAACGTGCCGATGAAATCCGAGATCACGTCGCTGCTCATCATCACGAAGCTCGAGCAGTACGACTACGCGGGCGCGACCGCGCTTGCGGTCGTGATGCTCGTCGTGTCGTTCCTGATGCTGCTGCTGATCAACACGCTGCAATGGTATCTGCAGCGCCGCACGAGCAAGGGGGCGAGCGGCCCCGCGCCCGCCACCGTCACCGCCGTCGCAGCAGGAGGCCAGCAATGAGCCAGGAGGCCACCGTCGTGCTGAAAACCCCGTCTTCGGCCGCGCAAGGGCGCGCCGCGAAGCGGCTCGACCCCGTCAGCGAGTCGCGCGTCGTGCGCTGGCTGCTGACGGGCATCGCGCTGGCGTTCCTGGCGTTCTTCCTCGTCGTGCCGCTCGCCGCGGTGTTCGTCGAGGCGCTGAGAAAGGGCGTCGGCTTCTATCTCGAATCGCTGGCCGATCCCGACGCGTGGTCGGCGATCAAGCTGACGTTGACCGTCGCCGCAATCGCCGTGCCGCTGAACCTCGTGTTCGGCGTGTGCGCATCGTGGGCGATCGCGAAATTCGAATTCCGCGGCAAGGCGCTGCTGACGACGCTGATCGACCTGCCGTTCTCGGTGTCGCCGGTGATCTCGGGCCTCGTGTACGTGCTGCTGTTCGGCGCGCAGGGCTGGTTCGGGCCGTGGCTGCAGGATCACGACGTGCAGATCATCTTCGCGGTGCCGGGCATCGTGCTCGCGACGATCTTCGTCACGTTCCCGTTCGTCGCACGCGAGCTGATTCCGCTGATGCAGGCGCAAGGCACCGACGAGGAAGAAGCCGCGCGCGTGCTCGGTGCATCGGGCTGGCAGATCTTCCGCCGCGTGACGCTGCCGAACGTGAAGTGGGGTCTGCTGTACGGCGTGATCCTGTGCAACGCGCGCGCGATGGGCGAGTTCGGCGCGGTGTCGGTCGTGTCCGGCCACATCCGCGGCCAGACCGACACGATGCCGCTGCACGTCGAGATCCTGTACAACGAATACAACTTCGCGGCGGCGTTCGCGGTGGCGTCGGTGCTGGCGCTGCTCGCGCTCGTCACGCTCGCGCTGAAGCTGCTCGCCGAGCGCCATCTCGCCGCCGAACTGGCCGGCGCGCGCGACACCGTTCCCGCACATGCCGGCCCCGTCGGCGTCGTTTCGTCGAAATCGTAAAGAGGCAACCAGAATGGGTATCACCGTCCGTAACCTTCAGAAGCGCTTCGGCGATTTCACGGCGCTCGACAACGTATCGCTCGACTTCCCGCCCGGCGAACTGGTCGCGCTGCTCGGGCCGTCCGGCTGCGGCAAGACCACGCTGCTGCGCGTGATCGCGGGCCTCGAGCACGCGGATGCCGGTCAGGTCGTGCTGCAGGGGCTCGACGTGGCATCGGTCGGCGCGCGCGACCGCCAGGTCGGTTTCGTGTTCCAGCACTACGCACTGTTTCGCCACATGACGGTGTTCGAGAACGTCGCGTTCGGGCTGCGCGTGAAGCCGCGCCGCGAGCGGCCGTCGGAAAGCGCGATCCGCGACAAGGTGCACGAGCTGCTGAAGCTCGTGCAGCTCGACTGGCTCGCGCAGCGCTATCCGTCCGAGCTGTCGGGCGGCCAGCGCCAGCGCATCGCGCTCGCCCGCGCGCTCGCCGTCGAGCCGAAGGTGCTGCTGCTCGACGAGCCGTTCGGCGCGCTCGACGCGAAGGTCCGCAAGGAGCTGCGCGGCTGGCTGCGTCGTCTGCACGACGACCTGCACATCTCGACGATCTTCGTCACGCACGACCAGGAGGAGGCGCTGGAAGTCGCGGATCGCATCGTCGTGCTGAACCGCGGCCACGTCGAGCAGGTCGGCAGCCCGCAGGACGTCTACGATCATCCGCAGAGCGCGTTCGTCTACGAGTTCCTCGGCGCGGCCAACCGGCTGCCGGGCACGGTCGCCGGGCGTGGTTTCGTGGCCGAGGGCGCAGCCGCGCCGATCGAGGTCGACGCCGATTTCGCGGGCCCCGCGAACGCCTACGTGCGGCCGCACGACCTGCAGCTGTGGCCGGTGGGTGAAGGGCACCGCGACGGCATCGCGGTGGACGTGCGTCGCGTGATCCCGCTCGGCGGGTCGGTGCGCGTGGAACTCGAGGCACGTGCAGGCGGTGCGCTCGAGGCGGAACTCGATCGCGATGCCTGGCGTGCGCTGTCGCTGCAGGTCGGCGATGGCGCGACGGCCGTGCCGCGCGCCGTGAGGGTGTTTCCCGCGCGTTGACGCAAGCATGCAGGGCAGGGGGCGGAAATTGCTCCGATTCGATAATCAAACAACGACAGCCTAAGAGGCATACCCATGAATTTTCAGCAATTGCGGTTCGTGCGCGAAGCGGTGCGCCAGAACATGAACCTGACGGAAGTCGCGAACGTGCTGTACACGTCGCAGTCGGGCGTGTCGAAGCAGATCAAGGATCTCGAGGACGAGCTGGGCGTCGACATCTTCATCCGCCGCGGCAAGCGGCTGACGGGGCTCACGGAGCCCGGCAAGGCCGTGCACCAGCTGATCGAGCGGATGCTGCTCGACGCCGAGAACCTGCGCCGCGTCGCGCGCCAGTTCGCCGACCAGGACAGCGGCCACCTCGTCGTCGCGACGACGCACACGCAGGCGCGCTACGCGCTGCCGAAGGTGATCCGCCAGTTCACCGACGTGTTCCCGAAGGTGCATCTCGCGCTGCGCCAGGGCAGCCCGCAGCAGATCGCGCAGATGATCCTGAACGGCGAGGCCGATCTCGGCATCTCGACCGAGGCGCTCGACCGCTATCCGGACATCGTCACGTTCCCGTGCTATTCGTGGCACCACACGGTCGTCGTGCCGAAGGGCCATCCGCTCGTCGGCCGCGAGAACCTGACGCTCGAGGAAATCGCCGAGTACCCGATCATCACGTACGACCAGGACTTCACGGGCCGCTCGCACATCGACCAGGCATTCACGCAGGCGGGCGCCGTACCTGACGTCGTGCTGACCGCGATCGACGCGGACGTGATCAAGACCTACGTCGAACTCGGGATGGGGATCGGCGTCGTCGCGGCGATGGCCTACGATCCGCAGCGCGACACGGGGCTCGTCGCGCTCGATACGCAGCACCTGTTCGAGGCGAGCACGACGCGGGTCGGGCTGCGCAAGGGTGCGTTCCTGCGCGCGTATGCGTACCGGCTGATCGAGATGTTCGCTCCGCACCTGAACGAAGCGGAAATCGCCGGGCTGTTGCGCGAAGCCGTTTGACGACAGCGCGTCGTACGCCATCCGCGCCATTGCCGCGGATGGCGCGATGTACGTGCACGAGATGGCATGCATCGGGCAGCGACAGGTAATCTGCCGCCGCCCTGGTTGTTCGACTTACCGAATCATCGACCGCGATCGCGGTTTCCCGTCCGATTCTTCGCCGCCCGCGGCGAACGACATGTATTTGATTGCCTGCACAACTACCAGAGCAACACGGCACGCTTGAACGCGTCGTTCTGGATTCGGCCATCTGCCATATCGAGCGATCCGTTGCCCGGCAAATGTGATTCAATGCGCGTGAATGCCCGGTGACGAGCGTTCGGGCCACCCCTCGACGACCATCCTGACCGGCCGGTCCGCACCAGCGGCACAACACCGGAACGAAGCGAGAAAAGCAAAGCCGGCAGGCCGTCCACCTCCACAAAACCATGCACGCGGCTTGCCCGTCCCGACACACTGGGCAACATATCGTGCAGCACGCAACACGCGTGACGAAGAGGTAAACAATGAATCTGAAATGGTTTCTCTTTTCCTTCGAAGGCCGGATCGGGCGCCTGCCGTGGTGGATCTACGCGCTGGTTTCCACTGTACTCAGCGCGATTCTCGATGCGGGTTCCCGAGGCGCGCCGGATGACCATCTGCCGCTGCTGGCGATGCTGGTGCTCGTCGTCATTGCCGTCGTTGCAGTGTGGTCGTCGATTGCGGTCGGCGTGAAGCGGCTGCACGACATCGACAAGTCGGGATGGTGGATGCTGTTGCTGTTCGTGCCGATCGTCGGCGCGATCGCGTTGTTCGTGATGAACGGCTTCATCGCCGGCACGCCGCATGCGAACCGATTCGGCGAGCCGCCGTCGGTTGATGAGGACGAGCCGGCACCGCAGGACCCGGCGTGACGCGCGCTCAGAATAAACCCTTAAATATTGATCAGACAGGTTGCGCGCCGACGCGAATCGGTACAGCATAGCCTTCACTCCGCCGGCGTCCCGCCGGCGGCGGCGCGTAAACGACAGCACGCGCCAGGCAGTCGGCCGTCTGCCTCGCTTCCATTCCGTGGTACCGACAGCAGCATCGATGGCCATTGCCCGGGTAGTGTGGCGCAAACGTTTGCTCACATTAAAACAACAGTCAAACAATCGTCCGGCCCGTTGGGCCAGTCGCCAGGAGATGTGTATGAATGTCCTCTTTCGCCGTCGCTTCCTGACCGCCGCGCTCGCCGCCGTCGCGGTCGCCGCCGCCCCGGCCGTCCACGCGCAAGCTGCCGCCAAGCCGAAGGTGGCGCTCGTGATGAAGTCGCTCGCTAACGAGTTCTTCCTGACGATGGAAACGGGCGCGAAGGAATACCAGAAACACAACGCGAGCCAGTTCGACCTGATCACCAACGGCATCAAGGACGAGACCGACACCGCGAACCAGATCCGCATCGTCGAGCAGATGATCGTGTCGAAGGTCGACGCGATCGTGCTCGCACCGGCCGATTCGAAGGCGCTCGTACCGGTCGTGAAGAAGGCGGTCGACGCAGGCATCATCGTCGTGAACATCGACAACCGGCTCGACCCCGACGTGCTGAAGTCGAAGAACCTGAACGTGCCGTTCGTCGGCCCGGACAACCGCAAGGGCGCGCGCAAGATCGGCGATTACCTCGCGAAGCGGCTGAAGGCGGGCGACCAGGTCGGCATCGTCGAAGGCGTGTCGACGACGACCAACGCGCAGCAGCGCACGGCCGGCTTCCAGGACGCGATGAAGGCGGGCGGCATGAAGGTCGTGTCGGTGCAGTCCGGCGAATGGGAGATCGACAAGGGCAATGCGGTCGCTGCCGCGATGCTCAACGAATACCCGAACCTGAAGGCGCTGCTGTGCGGCAACGACAACATGGCGATCGGCGCCGTGTCGGCCGTGCGCGCGGCCGGCAAGCAGGGCAAGGTGCTGGTGGTCGGCTACGACAACATCAACGCGATCAAGCCGATGCTGAAGGATGGCCGCGTGCTCGCGACCGCCGATCAATACGCGGCGAAGCAGGCCGTGTTCGGCATCGACACGGCGCTCAAGGCGATTGCCGAGCATCGCAAGCAGGCCGACATGTCGGGCGTGGTCGAGACGCCGGTGGATCTCGTGACGAAGTGACGCAACCCCGATGCGGCCGCTGCCCTCAAGAATTTGGCGCGGCGGCCGTTATCCGGGGTGAGCGCGATCACGGCCACTGCATGCACATGCACTTGTGAGCGTCACACCCGCGCGCCGCGTGCGCGCGGCCGCAACCAGGATCGCGATGGACCCGACTTTCCAACCCTCCCGCGCAGCCACTCCCGTGCTGTCCGTATCCGGCATCGGCAAGACCTATGCCGAACCCGTGCTCGCCGACGTCACGCTGACGCTCGAGCCGGGCCACGCGCTAGCGTTGACGGGCGAGAACGGCGCCGGCAAGAGCACGCTGTCGAAGATCATCGGCGGGCTCGTCGAGCCGACCGCCGGCACGATGCAGCTCGGCGGCCAGCCGTATGCGCCGGCGAGCCGGACGCAGGCCGAGGCGCTCGGCGTGCGCATGGTGATGCAGGAACTGAACCTGCTGCCGACGCTGACGGTTGCCGAGAACCTGTTCCTGAATCGCCTGCCGCGGCGCTTCGGGATCATCGATCGTGCGCGGCTGCGTGAAGATGCACGGGCGGCGATGGCACAGGTCGGGCTCGACACGGTCGATCCCGATACGCCGGTGGGCGCACTGGGCATCGGCCATCAGCAGATGGTCGAGATCGCGCGCAACCTGATCGGCGACTGTCGCGTGCTGATTCTCGACGAACCCACCGCGATGCTGACCGCGCGCGAAGTCGAGCTGCTGTTCGAGCAGATCGACCGGCTGAAGGCGCGCGGGGTTGCGATCGTCTACATCTCGCATCGACTCGAGGAGCTCGCGCGCGTCGCCGAGCGCGTCGCGGTGCTACGCGACGGCCGGCTCGTCCATACGGGCGACATGGCGGCGACGACGTCCGACGGACTCGTCACGCTGATGGTCGGGCGCGAGATCGGCGAGCACATCGATCTCGGCGAGCGCCATTTTGGCGCGCCGCGGCTCGTCGTATCGGGCCTGAGCCGCGGGGCGGCGGTGCGCGACGTGTCGCTCGAAGTGCGCGCGGGCGAAATTTTCGGCATCTCCGGGCTGATCGGCGCGGGACGCACCGAGCTGCTGCGGCTGATCTACGGCGCCGATACGCCGGATGCGGGGACGATCGCGGTCGGCCAGCCGCTGAAGCCGGCGCGAATCGGTTCGCCCGTCGATGCGGTGAAGCTGGGCATTGCGCTGATCACCGAGGATCGCAAGGGCGAGGGGCTGCTGCTGTCGCAGTCGATCACCGCGAACGTGTCGCTCGGCCAGCTCGACCGGCTCGCGCGCGGCGGCATCGTCGACCGCGCGCGCGAAACCGCGCTCGCCGAGCAGCAGATCGACACGCTGCGGATTCGCACGCACGGCGCGACGCAGACGGTCGGCGAGCTGTCGGGCGGCAACCAGCAGAAGGTCGTGATCGGCCGCTGGCTCGCGCGCGACATGGGCGTGCTGCTGTTCGACGAGCCGACCCGCGGGATCGACGTCGGCGCGAAGTTCGAGATCTACACGTTGATGGGCGCGCTCGCGCGCGAAGGCCGCGCGCTCGTCGTCGTGTCGAGCGACCTGCGCGAGCTGATGCTGATCTGCGACCGGATCGGCGTGATGTCGGCCGGCCGCATGACCGCCGTGTTCGAGCGCGGCAACTGGACCCAGGATGCGCTGCTGGCCGCGGCGTTCGCCGGCTTCGGCCGCGAAGCGTCGTCAGGCGGCGCGCAGCATCCGGACGCGGGGCAGGCGCGTGGCGCCGCTCCGGGCACTTCGAAGACAGGACGACATCCATGACCCAGCCTCCCGTAACCCCGACCGACGCAGGCGCGCAGCAGGACGTGGCGGGGCGCCGTGCGCGCACGCTGTCCGGCACGCGGCTCGGCCTGTCGAACTACCTCGGGCTCGCCGGTGCGCTCGCCGCGATGATTGCGCTGTTTTCGGTGCTGAGCTCGCATTTCCTGACCTACGATACGTTCAGCACGATCGCGAACCAGATTCCCGATCTCGTCGTGATGTCGGTCGGGATGACCTTTGTGCTGATCATCGCCGGGATCGACCTGTCGGTCGGCTCGGTGCTCGCGCTGGCCGCGTCGATGGTCAGCGTCGCCGCGCTGAAATGGCAGTGGGGGCCGCTGCCGGCCGCGCTGATCGGCATCGCGGTCGCGACCGTCACGGGCGCGCTGACGGGCGCGGTCACGGTCGGCTGGCGGATCCCGTCGTTCATCGTGTCGCTCGGCGTGCTGGAGGCCGCGCGCGGCCTCGCGTACCAGCTGACGAATTCGCGCACGGCCTATATCGGCGACGCGTTCGATTTCCTGTCGAACCCGATCGCGCTCGGCATCTCGCCGGCGTTCCTGATCGCGGTCGCGGTGATGATCGCGGCCCAGTTCGTGCTGACGCGCACCGTGTTCGGACGCTATCTCGTCGGGATCGGCACGAACGAAGAAGCCGTCCGACTTGCAGGGGTTAACCCGCGTCCGTATAAAATTCTCGTATTCGCATTGATGGGCGCGCTCGCAGGACTCGCGTCGCTGTTCCAGATTTCGCGGCTCGAGGCGGCCGACCCGAACGCGGGCGTCGGCCTCGAACTGCAGGTGATTGCTGCCGTCGTGATCGGCGGCACGAGCCTGATGGGCGGGCGCGGCTCGGTGATCAGCACGTTCTTTGGCGTGTTGATCATCTCCGTGCTGGCCGCGGGGCTGGCGCAGATCGGCGCGAACGAGCCGACGAAACGGATCATCACCGGCGCGGTGATCGTGGTGGCGGTCGTGCTCGATACGTATCGCAGCCGGCGCACACGCGTGCGGTAGAAAGACAGACAGAACAGACCAGAGAGAAACGGGAAATGGCGACGATCAAGGATGTGGCGGCCATGGCGGGCGTGTCGTTTACGACCGTCTCGCACGTGGTGAACAATTCGCGGCCGGTGTCCGCGGATGTGCGTGCGAAGGTCGAGGGCGCAATCCGCGAGCTGAATTACGTGCCGTCGGCCGTGGCGCGCTCGCTGAAGGCGCGTGCGACGGCGACCATCGGCCTCGTCGTGCCGAACAGCACGAATCCGTACTTCGCGGAGCTTGCGCGCGGCATCGAGGATCAGTGCGCGGCCAACGGCTATTGCGTGTTCTTCTGCAACTCGGACGACGATCCGGTGAAGCAGCGCAACTACCTGCGCGTGCTGCAGGAAAAGCGCATCGACGGGCTGATCGTCGCATCGGCCGGCGAGGATGCGGTGCTCGCGCAGACGCTCGCGGATATCCACGCGCCGCTCGTCGTCGTCGACCGCAACATCGAGGGGCTCGCGGCCGACCTCGTGCAGATCGATCACGAGCGCGGCGCGTATCTGGCGACGCGTCACCTGCTCGAGCTCGGGCACGCGAAGATCGGCTGCATCACGGGGCCGACCGATACGGCCGTCAGCGCGATGCGCGTGCACGGCTTCATCCGTGCGATGGCCGAGCGCGGGGTCGACATCGTGCCGGGTGCGATCGCAGAAAGCGACTTCTCGTGCCTCGGCGGTTATCACGCGGCGTCGCGGCTGTTCGAATCGGTGCGGCCGAGCGCGATCTTCGCGGGCAACGACCTGATGGGCGTCGGCGCGCTGCGGGCGGCGGCAGAACGCGGCATGCGCGTGCCCGACGACTGTTCGATCATCGGGTTCGACGACATCGAATTTTCCCGCTACACGTATCCGGCGCTGTCGACGGTCGGCCAGTCGGTGCGCGCGCTCGGCGAAATGGCCGCGCAGACGCTGATCGAGCGGATCGGTGGCGGCTCGACGGCCGTGCCGAGCCGCCGTCGCGTCGTATCGCCGCGCCTCGTGCTGCGCGAATCGACGGCGGTCTACCGTGAGCCGCCGGCCTCCGGCGGTCGCGCATGACGGCGCCCGCAGCAAACGCCGGCCGCGTGACGGTGGTCGGCAGTCTCAACATGGATCTCGTCGTGCGCGCGCCGCGTCTGCCGCTGCCGGGCGAAACGCTCGCCGGTCATGCGTTCGCGCAGGCGGCGGGCGGCAAGGGCGGCAACCAGGCCGTCGCCGCCGCGCGGCTCGGCGCGCAGGTCGCGATGATCGGCTGTGTCGGCGCGGATGCGCACGGCGCGGCACTGCGCGCGGGCCTCGAAGCCGAGGGGGTCGACTGCGGCGGGCTCGCGACGAGCGCGTCGGCATCGACCGGCGTCGCGCTGATCGTCGTCGACGATGCGAGCCAGAACGCGATCGTGATCGTCGCGGGCGGCAACGGAGAGGTCACGACCGAAACGGTCGCACGGCACGAGGCCGCGCTGGCGTCGGCCGACGTGCTGATCTGCCAGCTCGAGACGCCGCCGGATGCGGTGTTCGCGGCGTTGTCGGCCGGGCGCCGGCTCGGCCGCACGGTGGTGCTCAATCCGGCCCCGGCCGTCGCACCGCTGCCCGCCGGCTGGCTGCCGCTCGTCGATTACCTGATCCCGAACGAGGTCGAGGCGGCCGCGCTGACCGCGCTGCCCGTGCGCGACCCGGCGGAGGCTGAAGCCGCTGCACGCGTGCTGCAGGCAGGCGGCGCACGCAACGTGCTGGTCACGCTGGGCGCGCGCGGCGTGCTGGCGCTGACGGCCGATGGCGCGGCGCGGCATTATCCGGCGCCGGCCGTGCAGGCCGTCGACACGACGGCGGCCGGCGATACCTTCATCGGCGGCTTTTCCGCACGGCTGGCGGCCGGCGCGGACGTTGACACGGCCATCCGCTTCGCGCAACGCGCAGCGGCACTGTCGGTCACGCGAGCGGGTGCGCAGCCGTCGATTCCAACGCTTGCCGAACTGGCCGGATAGGGCCTGATCACGCATCGCGGCCGGCTCGTCGCAACCGACGGCCGGCCGCGCGTCTGCGACGCTCGCCGGCAGCGGCGGGCCTTCCATCGCCTTGCTTTCAGCACACCCCGAAGTGCGCATTATTTGTTCAGCTATTTGTAATAAACAGACGAATAATTCGAAAAAGTAGCGGAAACACCATCAAGTTGTGCGGTGCATGGTCGTAAATGCATCAGGTGAAGCAACGCTTCGAGCCAACGGGCCGGGCCCGTTCATGACGCAACACAGGATGGATGATGGTGTTCAGGAACCTGACGATTCGCGCGCGCATCGGTTTGACGATGGCGTTTCTGGCGGTGCTGCTGGGTGTAACCGGCGTGCTCGGGGTGTACGGGATGACGCGGTCGAACGACACGACGCTCGACATTTTCACGAACCAGATGCCGAGCGCAGTCGACGTGGCGATGGCGGAAATGTATGCGGCGCGCGAGCGTCTCGCACTCGACCGCGCGGCGCTGCTGGCCGGCACGCCCGATTCGGCGGCCGCCGTCGAGCGCAGCCGCGCGATGCGCACGCAGGCCGACGCGTGGTGGCAGAAGTATCTCGCGCTGCCGCGCGGGCCGGAGGAGGATCGGCTCGCGCAGGATGTCATCGCGAAGCGCCAGGCGCTGCAGCGCGGCTGTGACGCGTTCGCGAGCGTCCTCGGTGCGGATCAGCGCGATCGCATCGGCGACGGCGCCAAGCAGCTCCAGTCGCTCTACAACGACCTCGCGGTGGCCAGCGAGGCGCTGCGCAACTTCCAGTTCACCGATGCGCAGGCAAGCTTCAACCATGCGGAATCGGCGTTCGACACGCTGCGCGTGCTGTCGATCGTTGCGCTCGTGGCCGGGATCGGCGCCGCGCTGATGTCGTGGCTGACGCTGAGCCGTGCGATCGGCCGCCCGATTGCCGACGCGCTGGCGCATTTCGACGCCATTGCCGCCGGCGACCTGCGCCGGCCGATCGTCGTGGACCGGCATGACGAGATGGGCCAGCTTCTCGAGGGCCTCGGCAAGATGCAGCGCGGGCTCGTCGACACGGTGCGCACCGTGCGCGGCGGCAGCGAGTCGATCGCGACGGCGGCGCGCCAGATCGCGGCCGGCAACATCGACCTGTCGTCGCGTACCGAGGAGCAGGCCGCGGCGCTGCAGGAAACCGCGTCGAGCATGGAACAGCTGACCGGCACCGTGAAACAGAACGCGGACAATGCACGCCAGGCCAGTTCGCTGGCCGCGAATGCGTCGGAGATTGCAAACAAGGGCAATACGGTGGTCGGCCAGGTGGTCGGCACGATGGGCGAGATCAACGACAGTTCGGCAAAGATCGCGGACATCATTGCGATCATCGAAGGAATCGCGTTCCAGACCAACATTCTTGCGCTGAATGCGGCAGTCGAAGCCGCGCGGGCCGGCGAGGAAGGCCGCGGTTTCGCGGTCGTCGCGGGCGAGGTGCGCAGCCTGGCCCAGCGATCGTCGACCGCGGCCAAGGAGATCAAGGTGCTGATCGACGCATCGGTGGAGCGCATTCGGTCGGGTTCCACGCTGGTCGACGAAGCCGGGCGCACGATGAGCGACGTGATCGGTGCGGTGCAGCGCGTGACCGACATCATGGGCGAGATCGCGGCGGCGTCCGAGGAGCAGAGCGGCGGGATCGACCAGGTGGCGCGCGCGGTCGCGCAGATGGACGAGGTCACGCAGCAGAATGCGGCACTCGTCGAGGAAGCCGCGGCCGCCGCGCAATCGCTCGACGAACAGGCCGGGCGCCTGCGCGAAACGGCAGCGGTATTTCAGCTCAACGAAGACACGGCACGCCCGGGCGCCGCAGCGCCGGTTGCAGTGCGTCACGCACCGCGTGCCGCCGCCGCGGTTGCCGCGCCCGTTCAGCCAGCTGCGCGCGACGATCGCGACGCGGCGCCGAAACGCGCGCCTGCAGCGGCGCCGCTGCGCAGGCCCGCCGCAGCTTCTGCTGCGCCTGCGCAGGCTGCCGCGACCACTGACGCAGACGACTGGGAGACCTTCTGATTCGCGCGTGCCGCGCATCTATCCCCATTTGGTGACGAACGACGCCCGCGACATGCGGGCGTCGTCGTTTCTGCGCCGGAGAAATGTGACAGGCGATGTGCATGAATGACGATCGTGCAACGTCGCGTGCAGGGTGAAACATGCATCGATGGATGTGTGCACAGGTTGTGCGTCATGTTCCCGCATCCGCTGTACGGGTATCTCCGTAAGGGCACCGCGAAAAAAATTTGTAACGGCGCGCGCAACGTGTCATCGCACGCGATCGCTCGAACGTATAGGGATGAAGGGGGAAGTGACGACGTCGGATGTGTCCAACGCACAAGACGTTCCGTCGTTCGACGAGACGCGACGGATGCAGTTTCTGCGGCTCGGGAGATCGATTGTAAAACGACGAAATGTGTTGTCCAAGCGGTGTTGTCGAGAATAACGAACTTCAGACGAAGAGTTCGTGAAAAAAAATAAGAAAGGGTTTAGGATGAATTCGAACGCGCTTGCTTCTGCGCAGTCGTACGAAGGCAGGCACGTCTTCAGACTCAGGCGAGGGAGGTAGCATGGATATTTACAGCAGCTTCGCGAACCGCTTCGAAAAAACGCGAGAGGAAGAGCTCTCGCTGGAGGAGTATCTCGCGCTCTGCAAGAACGATCCATCCGCGTACGCGACGGCTGGTGAACGCATGCTGGCAGCAATCGGGGAACCTGAACACATCGATACCCGCAACGAGCCGCGCCTGTCGCGGATCTTTGCGAACAAGGTCATCAAGGTCTATCCGGCATTCCGTGAGTTCTACGGAATGGAGGAAGTGATCGAGCAAGTGGTCGCGTATTTCCGTCACGCTGCGCAAGGGCTCGAAGAGAAGAAGCAGATCCTCTATCTGCTGGGTCCGGTGGGCGGCGGCAAGTCGTCGATCGCCGAGCGTCTGAAGCAACTGATGGAGCGCGTGCCGTTCTATTCGCTGAAGGGTTCGCCCGTCAACGAATCGCCGCTCGGGCTGTTCGACTACGACGAAGACGGCCCGATCCTCGAGGAACAGTACGGCATTCCGCGCCGCTACCTGAAGAACATCCTGAGTCCGTGGGCCGTCAAGCGCCTGCACGAATACAACGGCGATATCCGCCAGTTCCGCGTGGTCCGTCGCTATCCGTCGATCCTGCGGCAGGTCGGCATCGCGAAGACCGAGCCGGGTGACGAGAACAACCAGGACATCTCGTCGCTGGTCGGCAAGGTCGATATCCGCAAGCTCGAGCAGTACGCGCAGGACGACGCCGACGCGTACAGCTACTCGGGCGGCCTGTGCCTGGCTAACCAGGGCCTGCTCGAGTTCGTCGAAATGTTCAAGGCGCCGATCAAGGTGCTCCACCCGCTGCTCACCGCCACGCAGGAAGGCAACTTCAAGGGTACCGAGGGCTTCGGCGCGATTCCGTTCGACGGGATCATCCTCGCGCACTCGAACGAGTCGGAGTGGAAGGCGTTCCGCAACAACCGCAACAACGAGGCACTGCTCGACCGGATCTTCGTCGTGAAGGTGCCGTACTGCCTGCGCGTATCGGAAGAGACCAAGATCTACGAGAAGCTGATCCGCAACTCGTCGCTGGCCGAGGCCGTCTGCGCGCCGGGCACGCTGAAGATGATGTCGCAGTTCTCGGTGCTGTCGCGCCTGCACGAGCCGGAGAATTCGAGCCTGTTCTCGAAGATGCAGGTGTATGACGGCGAAAACCTCAAGGACACCGATCCGAAGGCGAAGTCGTACCAGGAGTACCGCGACTACGCGGGCGTGGACGAAGGGATGACGGGCGTGTCGACACGCTTCGCGTTCAAGATCCTGTCGCGCGTGTTCAACTTCGATTCGAGCGAGGTCGCGGCCAACCCCGTGCACCTGATGTACGTGCTCGAACAGCAGATCGAACGCGAGCAGTTCCCGCCGGAAACCGAGCAGAAGTACCTGTCCTTCGTGAAGGACGTGCTCGCATCGCGCTACGCGGAATTCATCGGCAAGGAGATCCAGACGGCCTACCTCGAGTCGTATTCGGAGTACGGCCAGAACATCTTCGACCGCTACGTCACGTATGCGGACTTCTGGATCCAGGACCAGGAATTCCGCGATCACGACACGGGCGAGAGCTTCGACCGCGCCGCGCTGAACGCGGAGCTGGAGAAGATCGAGAAGCCGGCGGGCATCAGTAATCCGAAGGATTACCGCAACGAGATCGTGAACTTCGTATTGCGTGCACGGGCGGCGAATGCCGGCAAGAACCCCGTGTGGACGAGCTACGAGAAGCTGCGCGTCGTGATCGAGAAGAAGATGTTCTCGAACACCGAGGAACTGTTGCCGGTGATTTCGTTCAACGCCAAGGGTTCGGCGGAGGAGCAGCGCAAGCATGAGGACTTTGTGAACCGGATGGTCGCGAAGGGCTATACGCCGAAGCAGGTGAGGCTGCTTTGCGACTGGTACCTGCGCGTGCGCAAGTCGTCATGACGCGCGCGGTACCGCGCCCGTACGGCGTCGCCGTACGGGTGTTTTCAGAGACGCCGCCCGCATGACGGGAGACGGCATGTGCGGCGAGCGTCCCGGCATATCGACTTTCGAGCGGGAGACCGGGAGTGCTTCATCAAATCATCGACCGCAGGCTGGCCGGCAAGAACAAGAGCATCGCCAACCGCGAACGCTTTCTGCGTCGCGTCAAGAACTACATTCGTCGTGCCGTGTCCGACGCGGTGCGCGACCGTAGCATCAAGGATATCCAGAGCACGCAGAGCATCACGATCCCGCGCAAGGACATCGCGGAGCCGAATTTTCGGCACGCCCCTGGCGGCCGTCGTGAATACGTGCACCCCGGCAACGAGGACTACGTGCGCGGCGACAAGATCCCGCGTCCGCAGGGCGGCGCGGGTGGCGGAGGCAGTCAGGCGAGCAACGAGGGCGAAGGGCAGGACGACTTCGTGTTCGAGTTGTCGCGCGACGAGTTCATGCAGTACTTCTTCGACGATCTCGAACTGCCGCGCCTCGTGAAGACGCACCTGCTCACGGTGCCGAGCTGGAAGAACGTGCGCGCGGGCTGGTCGGCGGAAGGCACGCCGAACAACATCGACGTCGTGCGTTCGCTGCGCAGCGCGCTCGGGCGTCGCATCGCGCTCGGCTCGCCGCTCGTCAACGAGCTGCGCGAACTCGAGGCGCAACTCGAGGCGATGAAGAGCGATCCGGAAGACCGGCGCGCGGAGATCGCGGTGCTCGAGGCCGAGATCCATCACCTGAAAGGGCGCATCTGGCGGATTCCGTTCATCGATCCGTTCGACCTGCGCTACATCAACCGCGTGAAGCAGCCGCAACCGTCGAGCCAGGCCGTGATGTTCTGCCTGATGGACGTGTCGGGCTCGATGGACGAGCAGCGCAAGGATCTGTCGAAGCGCTTCTTCATCCTGCTTTACCTGTTCCTCAAGCGGAACTACGAGCGCATCGAGGTCGTGTTCATCCGTCACCACACGCGTGCCGAGGAAGTCGACGAAGACACCTTCTTCCATTCGACCGAGAGCGGCGGCACGGTGGTGTCGAGCGCGCTCGAGCTGATGCGCAAGGTGATGAACGAGCGCTACTCGCCGACCGAGTGGAACATCTACGGCGCGCAGGCGTCCGACGGCGACAACTGGACCGACGATTCGCCCAAGTGTCGCAAAATCCTGGAAGAGGATATCCTCACGAAGACGCGTTACTTCGCGTATATCCAGGTCGCGCCGGAAGAGCAGAACCTGTGGCTGGAATACGCGCAACTGGCCTTGTCGCAGCCGCATCTCGCGATGAAAAAAGTGGAATCGGCTGCCGACATTTACCCGGTGTTTCGCGAATTGTTCGAAAAGCAGGTGGAAATGTCATGACGACCCGCCATCTGCACAACGAGTCGCGCGGCTATGCGCCGCGCCCTTCCGGCGACGACACGGCCGGTCCTGCCGCATCGCAGCAACGCGGGCAGGCCGAACCGTCGCCGCCGGCCGCCGACTTGCCCGGCCCAGGGCAAAAGGAAGCGCGTATGAACGTTGCCGAACGCAAGCCGCTGCCGTGCCCGTCCGACTGGACGTTCGAACTGCTCGAGGAATACGACACGCACATCTCGCAGGTCGCCGAACAATACGAGCTCGACATCTACCCGATCCAGCTCGAACTGATCAGCGCCGAGCAGATGATGGACGCGTATGCGTCGGTCGGGATGCCCGTCAACTACCGTCACTGGTCGTTCGGCAAGCACTTCCTGTCGACCGAGAAGAGCTACCGTCGCGGCCAGATGGGGCTCGCGTACGAAATCGTCATCAACTCGAACCCCTGCATCGCGTACCTGATGGAAGAGAACACGATGACGATGCAGGCGCTCGTCATCGCGCACGCGGCGTACGGGCACAACTCGTTCTTCAAGGGCAACTACCTGTTCCGGTTGTGGACCGACGCGCACGCGATCATCGACTATCTCGTGTACGCGAAGAACTACGTCGCGGAATGCGAGGAGCGCTACGGCCTCGATCGCGTCGAGGAACTGCTCGATTCGTGCCATGCGCTGATGAACTACGGCGTCGACCGCTACAAGCGGCCGCAGAAGCCGTCGCTGTCGAAGGAAGCCGCGTTGCGGCGCGAGCGCGAGGCGTACCTGCAGTCGCAGGTGAACGAACTGTGGCGCACGCTGCCGGGCAAGAAGCCCGAGCTGATGGAGGAGCAGGAAGGCCGCTATCCGCCCGAGCCGCAGGAAAACCTGCTGTATTTCGCGGAGAAGAACGCGCCGCTGCTCGAACCGTGGGAGCGGGAAGTGATCCGCATCGTGCGCAAGATCGGCCAGTATTTCTACCCGCAGCGGCAGACGCAGGTGATGAACGAAGGTTGGGCGACCTTCTGGCACTACACGCTGCTGAACACGCTGTACAACCAGGGGAAGCTGGAAGACGGCTTCATGATGGAGTTCCTGCATTCGCACAGCAACGTGGTCTACCAGCCGCCCGTCACGAAGCCGTACTACAGCGGGATCAACCCGTATGCGCTCGGCTTCTCGATGATGAGCGACATCCGGCGGATCTGCGAAGCGCCGACGGAAGAAGACTACAAGTGGTTTCCGGAAATCGCGGGCACCCCGTGGCTGCCGGCGATGCACTATGCGATGCGCAACTTCAAGGACGAGAGCTTCATCGCGCAGTACCTGTCGCCGAGCCTGATCCGCGACATGCGGCTCTTCTCGGTGCTCGACGACGACATGCGCGACTCGCTCGAGGTGTCGGCGATCCACGACGATTCGGGCTACCAGTACGTGCGGCAGGCGCTGTCGAGACAATACGACATCCATCACCGCGAGCCGAACATCCAGGTGTGGGCGGTGAACACGCGCGGCGACCGCAGCCTCACGCTGCGCCACTTCATGACCGACAACCGTCACCTGTCGAACGACAGCGACGAGGTGCTCAAGCACATGGCGCGGCTCTGGCAGTTCGACGTATTCCTGGAAAGCGTCGACGAGGCCGGTACCGTGCGCAAGCGCTACGAGTGCCGCTACGTGCCGCCGGAGGTGCGGATCTGACCATCTCCGCGGAAAGTTTGCATCGGACGCCAGCCTTGCGGCTGGCGTTTTCATATGACGAACGCGTGGCGGGAGAAAAATTTTCTACATCCGGACGAACCCGGAGAGCCTGTTACTTTACATTTCGCTAAAATCCCGTAGCGCCGTGCGCCGGAACCGGTGCCACGTGCGACCGCACGCGGCGGCCCCAGCCGTCTCGCCCAGAAAGCACTAAAAGGAACTGACCAATCCATGGACGTCCAGACCGACCAAGCTGCGCTGTCCGCGCATGACACCCGGCGGCGCGTGTTCGCCATCGTCGGCGCCTCGTCGGGCAACCTCGTCGAGTGGTTCGACTTCTACATCTACTCGTTCTGTGCGCTGTACTTCGCGCCGGCGTTCTTCCCGAGCGGCAACACGACGACGCAGCTGCTGAACACGGCCGGCGTGTTCGCGGCCGGTTTCCTGATGCGTCCGATCGGCGGCTGGCTGTTCGGTCGTATCGCCGACCGCCACGGCCGTCGCAACGCGATGATGATCTCGGTGCTGATGATGTGCGGCGGCTCGCTCGTGATCGCGGTGCTGCCGACCTATGCGCAGATCGGCGCGCTCGCACCGGCGCTGCTGCTGGTCGCGCGGCTGTTCCAGGGGCTGTCGGTGGGCGGTGAATACGGCACGAGCGCGACCTACATGAGCGAGGTGGCGCTGAAGGGCCGCCGCGGCTTCTTCGCGTCGTTCCAGTACGTGACGCTGATTGGCGGCCAGCTGTGCGCGCTGCTCGTGCTCGTGATCCTGCAGCAGACGCTGTCGGCCGACGAACTGAAGGCGTGGGGCTGGCGCATTCCGTTCGTGGTCGGCGCGGCGGCCGCGCTGATCTCGCTGTACCTGCGCAAGTCGCTCGACGAGACGTCGACGACCGCATCGCGCGACAAGAAAAACGCGGGCACGATCCGCGGCGTATGGCAGCACAAGGGTGCGTTCTTCACGGTGGTCGGCTTCACGGCCGGCGGCTCGCTGATCTTCTACACGTTCACGACGTACATGCAGAAGTACCTCGTGAACACGGCCGGCATGCATGCGAAGACGGCCAGCAACGTGATGACCGTCGCGCTGCTCGTCTACATGCTGATGCAGCCGGTGTTCGGCGCGCTGTCCGACAAGATCGGCCGCCGCACGTCGATGATCCTGTTCGGGTCGTTCGCGGTGATCGGCACGGTGCCGCTGATGCATGCGCTGAAGGACGTGACGAGCCCGGTAGCCGCATTTGTGCTGATTACCGTCGCGCTCGCGATCGTCAGCTTCTACACGTCGATCAGCGGGCTGATCAAGGCCGAGATGTTCCCGCCCGAAGTGCGTGCGATGGGTGTCGGCCTGTCGTATGCGGTCGCGAACGCGATCTTCGGCGGCTCCGCCGAGTACGTCGCGCTGTGGTTCAAGTCGATCGGCAGCGAGGAGACCTTCTACTGGTACGTGACCGTGCTGTGCGCGATCTCGCTGCTCGTGTCGTGGCGGATGCGCGATCCGAGCAAGGAAGGGTATCTGCGTCACGAGCCGTGACCGGCTGCGCATTGCGCGCATTGGCATCATGACGAACGTCCCGCCAGCCGGCGGGACGTTTTTTTTTGCGGCGTGCGATTACGCGGGCGGTGGCGGTTCGTGGGCGGGCGCCGGATCGAAGGCGCCGGACCGGCTGCCTTGCTCGACCAGCCATTCGAACATCCGCTCGACGATCGGGGAGCGCGACGGGCCTTCCATGCGCGACAGCCACCACGTGGTGCCGGGCAGGCGCGGGTAATCGGCGAGCACGGTCAATGCGCGCTGGTCGATGCCCGCCTGCGCGACGAGGCGCGGCAGGCACGCGATGCCGCGGCCGCGCAGCACGGCGTCCAGCACGAGCCGCTGGTCGTCGTAGATCGCATGCATCCGGAACGCCGACAGCCGCTCGCGAAACACCGTCGCCAGGCGCTCGTCGGTCAGGCTGGCTTCGAGACAGATGAGCCCCGCATGCCGCGGGTGCTCGTCGCGTGGCACGCGTTCGAGTTGCTCGGCCAGCGGCGTCGCGCACACCGTCACCCATTCGTCCCGCATGAACGGGATATCGAGCAGGCCGGGCTGCAGCATCGGCCGCGTGCCGATCGTCATGTCGACGTCGATTTCGTCGACATAGCGCGCGGTTTCGTCGGTCGACAGCAGCGGGCACAGGTCGGGCAGGACCTGCTGCAACTGCTCGAGGCGTGGCTGCAGCCAGCCGTGCAGCAACGGCGCGGGACATACCAGCACGACGAGCCCCGGGTTCAGGTAGGTCGCGATGCGGTCGAGGCCGCCGCGCAACGTGTCCATCGCGCGCTGCACGCTGCGCTGCAGGACCTCGCCGGCGATGGTCAGTTCGACGCCACGGCCGCGCCGGCGGAACAGCGGCTGCCCGAGCTGGGCTTCGAGCTGCTGGATCTGATGGCTGATCGCCGATTGCGACAGGTGCAGCTCGTCGGCCGCGCGCGAGAAATTGCCCAGCCGGGCCGCGGCTTCGAAGCCGGTCAGCAGTTTCAGGGACGGAACGCGTTGCATCGAGGTATGAGATGAATTGATTGATTCGGCCAAGAAATATCAATATTCATCAAGTTTAACCTGACGCACAATCGGCCATCAATCACAACGGAGGCTGAACGATGGGTCGCTTTGATGCTCGCCAGCGCGGTTACCGGATGCCCGCGGAATGGGAATCCATGGACGCCACGTGGCTCGGATGGCCGGTGCTCCACGATCGCGAGGATCTGTGGGGGAGCCACTACGCGCAGGTGTGCCGCGAATTCGTGCTGGTCGCGCGGACGATCGCCCGCTACCAGCGCTGCGTGGTGGCCGCGCATCACAGCCAGGCCGATGCCGCGCGCGAGCTGCTCGGCGCGAGCGTCGACGTGCTGCCGGTCGCGGCCGAGGACAACTGGCTGCGCGACTGCGGGCCGATCTTCCTCGTGAGCGAACAGCGCGGGCTGGGCGCGGCCGTATTCCGCTTCAACTGCTGGGGCGAGAAGTACCAGCCGTACGACGGCTGCCAGCAGGCCGGGCAGGACATCGCCCGCGCGGCCGGCGCGGAGATCTTCAATTCACACATGGTGCTGGAGGGCGGCTCGTTTTACGTCGACGGGCAGGGCACGCTGGTCACCACCGAGAGCTGTCTGCTGCATCCGAATCGCAATCCGCATCTGAGCCGCGCGGAGATGGAGGCGGAGCTGCGCCGCATGCTGGGCGTCGAGAAGATCGTGTGGCTGCCGGGCAATCCGGACGAAGTGGAGACGAACGGACACGTGGACGGCATCGCGTCGTTCATCGCGCCTGGCCGGATGCTGTGCCAGACGGCGCTGCCGGAGCAGGGCGACTATTTTCACGTGATGCGGGAAAACCGTCGCGCGCTGGAGCTCGCGACCGATGCGGCGGGGCGCCGCTTCGAGCTGCTCGACCTGCCGTCGCCGATCGTTACGGAACGCTTCGGTTCCGAACGCTATTGCGATTGCTATGCGAACTACATTCTGGTGAACGGCGCGGTGATCGTGTCCGCGTTCGGCGTCGAGCAGGATCGGGCCGCGCGCGAGGTATTCAGTCGCGCGTTCCCGGGGCGTAACGTGGAGATGCTGCCGATCCCGACGCTGTCGATCGGCGGCGGCAGCATCCACTGTTCGACGCAGCAGCAGCCGTCCGTCGCGAACTGAGCGACGTTTCGTCAGCGGTTTCCGGTCCCACCGAGGAGCAATCGCAATGCCGTCCAAACACATCACCGTCGCCGCCGTCCAGATGGCGTCGGGCAGCTGGAATCTCGAAGACAACATGGCCACCGCGGAGCGCCTGATTCGCGCGGCCGCCGCGCAGGGCGCGAATCTCGTGCTGTGCCCGGAGCTGTTCGCGATGCCGTACTTCTGCCTTGACCAGAACGTGCGTCATCTCGAACTCGCGCAGCCGTTCGAAGGCAACGCGCAGATCGCCCGTTTCGCGGCGCTGGCCGGCGAACTCGGCATCGTGCTGCCGATAGGCTTCTTCGAGCGCGCGGGCAATGCCGCGTACAACTCGATCGCCGTGGCGGACGCGGACGGGCGTGTGCTCGGCGTCTATCGCAAGACGCATATCCCGGACGGGCCGGGCTACACGGAGAAGTTCTATTTCACGCCGGGCGACACCGGCTTCAAGGTGTGGGACACGCGCTTCGGCCGGATCGGCATCGGCATCTGCTGGGACCAGTGGTACCCGGAGACGGCGCGCAGCCTCGCGCTGATGGGCGCCGAGATCCTGTGCTTCCCGACCATCATCGGCTCGGAGCCGTTCAGCAGTGCGTTCGATTCGTCCGGCCACTGGCAGCGCACGATGCAGGGCCACGCGGCCGCCAACATGGTGCCGGTGGTGGCTGCGAACCGGATCGGCCGCGAAGTCGGCTTCGGCAACGGCAATCCGGAGCAGCAGGGGCTCACGGGCGTGTTCTACGGGTCGAGCTTCATCGCGGATCACACCGGCGAGAAGCGGGCCGAGGCGAACCGCACCGACGAAGCCGTGCTCGTGCATGCGTTCGATCTCGACGCGATCCGCGCCGACCGGCAATCGTGGGGCTTTTTCCGCGATCGCCGCCCGGAGATGTACCGCACGTTGCTGACCAGCGACGGCGTGTCGTCGTGTTATCGATGAGGGAGGCGCGATGAAACGGAAAGGAGGGTTGCGCTTCGCGCTGCCGGGCCTCGCGCTGTGCGTGCTGGCCGGCACGGCCCGCGCCGACGAAGAGAAGGTGCTGAACCTGTACAACTGGAGCAATTACTTCGCGCCGGATACGCTGGCCGGCTTCGAGAAGGAAACCGGCATCAAGGTGCGCTACGACGCGTACGACAGCGACGAGACGCTGCAGTCGAAGCTGCTGACCGGCAACAGCGGCTACGACCTCGTGTGGCCGACCAACGACTTCATGGCCAAGCAGATCCAGGCCGGCGTGTTTCGCAAGCTCGACAAGAACCGGCTGCCGAACCTGAAGTATCTCGATCCGTCGCTGCTGAAGCAGATGGCGCAATCCGATCCGGGCAACCAGTACGGGGTGCCGTACATGTGGGGCACCGTGGGCGTCGGCTACGACCGCGCCAAGGTGCGCGCGATCCTCGGCAAGGACATGCCGGCCGACAGCCTCGACCTGCTGTTCAAGCCGGAGATCGCGGCGCGCGTGGCCGCGAAGTGCGGGCTCGGGCTGCAGGATTCCGCGAGCACCGTGCTGCCGCTGGCGCTGCGCTATATCGGCCGCGATCCGATGCATCCGTCCGCGCAGGACTATGCGGCCGCGCAGGCGATGTTGATGAAGATCCGGCCGTTCATCCGCGAGTTCGTCAACTCGTCGGATGCCAACGAGCTGATCGACGGCGAGCTGTGCGTGACGGTGGGCTTCTCCGGTGCGATCAACCTGGCCGCGCAGAAGGCGAAGGCGCGCGATCCGGAACGCGACGTCGTGTACGACATTCCGCGGATCGGCACCCTGATGTGGTTCGACGCGATGGTCATTCCGGCCTCCGCGAAACATCCGGACAACGCGCATGCGTTCATCAACTACATCCTGCGTCCGGACGTGATCGCGAAGATCTCGAATTCGACACGCTACGCAAATGCGAACCAGGGTGCACTGAAGCTGATGGATCCGGCGCTGGTGCGCGATCCGGGCATCTATCCGGACGAAGCGACGCGTCGTACGCTGTTCACGCCGATCGCCGAATCGCCGGCCGCGATGCGTCTGGAAGGCCGGACCTGGCTCGGCTTCAAGACGGCGCGACCTTGAGCACGCGTCACGAAGCCACCGAACGATTGAAACAACCGAAGCAAACGAAGTAACCGGCACGAGAAAGAGGAATGCCATGACAACGAGACGTCAACTGTTGAAACGCGGCCTGTCCGTATCGGGGGCGGCGCTGGCCGCCAGCGCGCTGGGCGGGATGCTCGGCCGCGCCGCGCATGCGCAGCAGGGCGCAGCCTGGCACATGCCGGACGAGGGTGCGCCGCACACGGCGACCTGGATGGCGTTCGGCCCGAGCGAGGACATCTGGGGCGCGCGGCTGTTGCCCGTCGCGCGCGCGAACCTGGCTGCGATCGCGAAGGCAATCGCCGCGCACGAGCCGCTCAAGATGCTGGTGCGCGAGCAGGACTATGCGATCGCGTCGCGGCTGTGCGGGTCGTCGGTCGAGCTCGTCCAGCACCCGGTCGACGATCTGTGGATGCGCGACACGGGGCCCGTGTTCGTGAAGAACGCGTCGGGCCAGCTCGGCGGCGTGAGCTTCAATTTCAACGGCTGGGGCAACAAGCAGGAGCACGACCAGGACGCGGAAGTCGCGCCGTTCGTGGCGGAGCGCGCCGGTGCGCGACTGGTCGACACGCGGCTGGTGCTCGAAGGCGGCGGCATCGAGGTGGACGGCGAGGGGACGGCGATCATCACCCGCAGCTGCGTGCTCAATCCGAACCGCAATCCGGGCGTCAGCCAGGCACAGTGCGACGCGGAGTTGAGTCGGCTGCTCGGGCTGAAGAAGATCATCTGGTTGCCGGGCATCGCGGGCAAGGACATCACCGACGGGCATACCGACTTCTACGCGCGCTTCACGAGCCCGGGCGTCGTGGTGGCCGGGCTCGACCCGGACCCGTCCTCGTACGACCACGCGGTGACGCGGCAGCATCTGGAGATCCTGCGGAAATCCACGGATGCGAAGGGCCGCCCGTTGAAGGTCGTCGTGCTGCCGGGCCCGAAGACCGTCCGGCATCAATACGAGAACGCGGAATTCGCGGCCGGCTATATCAACTTCTACGTGTGCAATCGTGCGGTGATCGCGCCGGAGTTCGGCGACAGCCGCGCCGACCGCAATACGCGCGACACGCTCGTCGACCTGTTTCCGGGGCGCGAGGTCATCCAGCTGAACATCGACGGCATCGCCGCGGGCGGCGGCGGCATCCACTGCACCACGCAACAGCAGCCGGCCTGAGCGCGGCCGCGGGCCGGCATGCATGACCGGCCCGCACGGCCGTAGCGGGCAGCGGCTCGTTCCGGACTACTGAAAACAATGCGGAATCCGTCTTGCGAGACGGAAGCCGGCGTGCACGCGTGCGCGCCGACCGCGCAATGGAGTTGAAACATGACGAAACGACGTACCCACGCGAGTGCAGGCAAGCGTACGCGACACACGCCGGATACCGGCCGGCGCGGCTTCATCCGATATTCGGCCGCCTTTCTCGGCATGCCGCTACTGGGCAGCCTGGCTGCATGCGGTGGCGGTGGCGACGGTGCATCCGGCGCAGCTTCCGCGCCGTCAAGCGCGACGCCGTCGACGCGGCGGGTCACGTACCGGCTGCCGGCCGAAGATGCGCCGCACGCGTCGACCTGCATGGCCTTCGCGTCCGGCGCGGAAGGCATCTGGGTGCCTGTCACGCCGCAAAGCACGGATGCCGGCATCGACCGCGTACGGGCCGACCTGATGGACGTCGCGAAGGCGATCGGTGCGACCGAACCGGTCGACATGCTGGTGCTGCCGGCGGATCTCGACGCGGCCCGCGCGCTGCTCGCGAGCGCGAGCGTGGCGAATCCCGACCTGCATGCGCGCTATGCGGCCCGCGCCGCGGGTGCGGGCGGGATCAACCTCGTGCCGCTCGCCGACGGCTTCAACGATTTCTGGGTGCGCGACACGGGGTGCCTGTTCGTCAGGGGCACGGCGAACGACAATGCGCTGAATGCGGTCGGCTTCAATTTCAACGGCTGGGGCAACGCGAATACCGACGGCGCCGGCATGAGTCCGGGCGCGGCGGTCCCGCCGGAGGTCGCGGCGGCGAGCAACCGGTCGAAGGCAGGCAAGTTCTTCCAGCCGTTCGGGCGCGACAGCGCGGTGGCGGGCTGGATGGCGCAGACGAAAGGTGCGAACCTGATTCGCAGCACGTTGACGCTCGAGGGCGGCGCGATCGAATTCGACGGCGACGCGACGGCGATCCTCACCGAGTCGTCCGTGCTGCACGTGAACCGGAATCCGCAACTGTTCGATATCCCGAACGGCGTGATCGCGAATGCGACGCTGCTGCCGACGGCGAAGGACACCGTGCTCGCCGAACTGCAGCGCACGCTCGGCGTGCAGAAGATCATCTGGCTGCCGGGCACGGCGACCTATCCGCGCGGCAGCGGCGCGGGCGGTGCCGGCGGCGCGGCGACGCCGGCCGGCGAGACCGACATCACGAACGGCCACGTCGATTTCTATGCGCGCTTTCTCGCGCCGGGCGTGGTCGCGTGCTGCTACGACGCGTCGAATTCGACCGGCGAACGCGCATTGACGGACGCCAACCGGCAACGGCTCGCGGGCCAGACCGATGCGAACGGCCGGCCGCTGCAGATCGTCGAACTGGTGCCGCCGGTCAATTTCGGCACGTCGGCCGGTACGAGCCTGAACGACCGGCAAATGACGAATTTCGCGGCCGGCTACATCAATTTCTACACATGCAACGGCGCGATCGTCATGCCGAAGTTCAACGATGCGGCGGCCGATGCGGCTGCGGTCGCCGCGATCCGGCCGTATGCGGGGAACCGGGCGATCGTGCAGGTCGACATCCTCGGCATCGCGTCGGGCGGCGGCGGCATCCACTGTTCGACGCGAGAGGTGCCGGCGTGAGCGAATCCCGTCATATCGATATTGAAATCGATTCGTTGTCCATGACGGGCGATTTCCTTAATCTGAACCCGTAGTTCGTGTGACACCTCCTTGACTGGGATTCGCGCCCGCTGCTTGCAGCGGGCGTCTTTTTTTGGGCGCGCGCGGCGGCGCACGCCGGCCCTGGCGCGGTTGGTCGCGCGTGGCGTGCAGCGCGCGGTGCCATGCAGCGCCTCCGGTTTGCTTGCCTCATCACGAAACCCGCAGAGCAAAGCACCATTTGTTGGTTCGGATTCGCCGCACGCGCTGATACGTTAGCGGCTTCGCGACGACACACTCGGTCGCGATGTTCTTCGAACCGGGCCGCCGCGCGATCCGCGGCGGCCTTCATAACAAATCAGGTCGTGCTCATGAAATTCCACACGCTCGCTACGTGGCTCGTCGGGGCTGCGCTCATTACCGCAGGCACCGTCGCGCAGGCGGACCGTCTCGACGACATCAAGAAGGCCGGTGTGCTGCGCGTCGCAACGTTCGACAGCAACCCGCCGTTCGGCTATGTCGACGGTAAAAGCAATCACATCGTCGGCCTCGACGTCGACTATGCGAAGGCACTCGCCGACAAGCTCGGCGTGAAGCTGCAACTCCAGCCGACCAACCCGGCGAACCGCATTCCGTTCCTGACGTCCGGCAAGGTCGATCTGGTGCTCGCGAACTTCACGATCACCGACGAGCGCGCGAAGCAGGTCGACTTCAGCATTCCGTACTTCTCGTCGGGCCAGCAGTTTCTCGCGAAGAAGGGCGTGCTGAAATCGGCCGACCAGTTGAACGCGCTGCGCGTCGGCGCCGACAAGGGCACGACCAACGAGATCACGCTGCGCGAGAAATTCCCGAAGGCGACGATCGTCGCGTATGACGACACGCCGTTCGCGTTCGCCGCGCTGCGCGCCGGCAACGTGCAGGCGATCACGCAGGACGGCCCGAAGCTGATCGGGTTGCTCGCGAACGTGCCCGACAAGCAGAACTACGAGATCCCGGCGTTCACGATCTCGAACGACTACATGGGTGTCGGCGTGCCGAAGGGCGAGACGCGCCTGCTCGGCTTCGTCAACGACACGCTGAAGGGGCTCGAAGCGAACGGCCGCGCCGTGCAGATCTACGACGCATGGTTCGGGCCGACGACGAAGACGCCGCTCACGCGCATCTTCAGGATCGGCGACAAGACCTGATCCGCGTCGCACGCACGCCGCGACCGGCCGGACCATCGGCCGCGCGGCGCTTTCCGTTTTCTTCCGATCGCGCGCTTCGCGCCCGCAACACAGCATGCTCGGGTTGGCTCCCAAATATCTGTCCTGGCTCTGGCAGGGCTTCCTGCTGACACTCGGCCTCGCGGCCGCGTCAGCCGTCGCCGCGACCGCCGGCGGGCTGCTGCTCGCGGTCATGCGGCATGCGCGCGGCGCGGTGCCGCGCACGGTGGCGGCCGCGTACGTCGTCACGTTCCGCAACACGCCGCTACTGGTGCAGTTGCTGTTCTGGTATTTCGGCGTCGCGTCGCTGCTGCCCGACACGTGGGTCGCGTGGCTGAACGCGCGCCATGCGGTGAGCATGGGCCCGTTCACGCTCGCCTGGCCGTCGTTCGAATTCGTCGCGGGCTGCGTCGGGCTGAGTGCCTATACGGCCGCGTTCGTCGCCGAGGAGTGCGAAGCCGGCCTGCGCGGCGTGCGGCGCGCGCAGCACGACGCGGCAGCCGCGCTCGGTCTCACGCCGATGCAGTCGCTGCGCTACGTGGTGCTGCCGCAGGCCGTGCGCATCGCGTTGCCGCCGCTGTTCGGCCAATACATGAATCTCGTGAAGAATTCGTCGCTCGCGATGGCGATCGGTGTGGCCGAGCTGTCGTATGCATCGCGGCAGGTCGAGACCGAGACGTTCAAGACTTTCGCCGCCTTCGGCGTGGCGACCGTGCTGTACGTCGCGGCAGTGGCCGCGATCGAAGCGGGCGCATACGCGGCCACGCAATGGCGTGACCGGCTGGGAGCGGGGCGCTGACGATGGATCTTTCGCTGCTGTTCGCCAATCTGCCGTACCTGCTCGTCGGCGCATTCCCGGAAGGGCCGCTCGGCGGCGCCGCGCTGTCGCTGCTGCTCGCGATCGCGTCGGCCGTCGCATCGGCCGTGCTCGGTATCGCGCTCGGCGTTGCCATGGCGCTCGCACGTGGCCCGGCACGCGTGCTGCTGCTCGCGTTCATCGGCTTCTTCCGCGCGATTCCCGTGCTGATGCTGATTTTCTGGACCTACTTCCTGATGCCCATGCTGCTGCACATGGACGTGCCGGGGCTCGCGACGGTCGTGTGCGCGCTCGCGCTGATCGGCGGTGCGTATCTCGCGCACGCGGTGCATGCGGGCATCGTCGCGGCCGGCGACGGGCAATGGCAGGCCGGGCTGTCGCTCGGGCTCACGCGCTGGCAGACGGTGCGCTACGTGCTGCTGCCGCAGGCGATCCGGATCATGACGCCGTCGTTCGTCAACCAGTGGGTCGCGCTCGTGAAGGACACGTCGCTCGCGTATATCGTCGGCGTGCCGGAGCTGTCGTTCGTCGCGACGCAGGTGAACAACCGGCTGATGGTCTATCCGGCGCCGATCTTCCTGTTCGTCGCGCTGATCTATCTGGTGCTGTGCACGTCGCTCGATGGCGCGGCACGCTGGCTGCTGTCGCGTCGGCCGCGCGCGGAACGCGTCGCGCAGGTGGCGGGCGAGCATACGGAACCCGCGCGGTAGCGGCATGCCGCTACCGTTTCGAATTGCGTGTGAGGACGTGTCGGCGAATCTGCGCAGCGGATCGCGCGCCGCGCAGTATCGGCAACGTCGGTAGAGAATCGGCCGCCCACCGCTGCTCGTCGAGCAACGGCGCGCGGCACGTGCGTTACGACGCCGAGTAATGCGTATTGAAGACCGCGCGCAGCGTCGATGAATCGGTCGCGAAATCGCCCCACAGCGGCCCGTCGTTCTGCGCGAACGCGAATGGTGCCGTATTGATCGACGCGAGACGGAAGCGCCATTGCGCCGCCTCCTGGCGGAACGCGGTGAGCTGCATGTCGGACAGCGCCGTCTGCGCGCTCGCGAGCGTGACGAGCGGGTCGACCGGATTGTTCGCGACGCGTACCTCGAAGTGCAGGTGCGGGCCCGTTGCGGCGCCGGTCATCCCGACCGAGCCGATGCGCTGGCCCTGCTTCACGGTCTCGCCCGTCTTGAGGCCGTGTGCGAACGCGGACAGGTGCGCGTAGTAGGTCGAGTAACCGTCGGCGTGATCGACGATCACATAACGGCCGTAGCCGCCCGGATCGGTGCCGACGAACGACACGACGCCGTCGGCCGCCGCGTCGACGGGTGTGCCGGTCGGCGCGGCGAGATCGACGCCCGTGTGGAACGCCATCGCCTGCGACAGCGGATGGATGCGCTCGCCGAAGAACGAGCTGATGCGCGTCCACTTGACCGGCATCGTGAATGCGGCGGCTTCGAGCGGCGAACCGTCGAGCGCGTAGTACGCGCCGTGCTCGGCACCCGGTGCGCGGAACCAGATCGCGCCGAACGTGCGGCCGGCGACGCGCAGTTCGAGCGCGGTGAGGCGCGGCGTGCCGTCGTTGGTGTCGAACGCGACGCGGTAGTAGTCACCGCGCTGCGCACTTGCCCGCATCGCGACCTTGCCGCTGACGAGGTCGCCGAGCTGGATGCGCACTTCCGGCGGCACGTCGAGGCGGTTCAGCGTATCGGACAGCGAGAGCTCGATGTCGCCCGCGCGCATCCCGTGCTGGTTTTCAGGGGCCGCGAACTGGAACAGGTTCGCATAGCCGAGCATGTCGTTGCGGTGCGCGCTGAGCGGCGCGAACAGGCCCGGCTGCTGGCTGCGCTCGTTGCGTTCGCCGGTATCGTTGCGCTCGCCGATCGTGCGGGTGAGCTCGCTCGTCACGAAATGCTGCGCGGTGGGAAACGGCGTGTCGGACAGCACGCGCTGCGGCAGCGCGGCCGTGCCCGAATCGACGGCGCCCGGCAGTTGCGACACGGCCGGCAGCGCAGCGAGGCCGAGAGCGGCGAGGGCGCCGAGCACGGCGGCCGGCACGAGCGCGCGCGCAATGCGCTGCGTGCGGCCGGGCGCGAAAGCATCAGGGGTAGCGGCAGACTTGACCAAGGTGTCCACATCCAGGAAAGCGGTTCAAAGGGGTGTGGGCAGGGTCCACCGGCGGCACATCCATCGGGCAGCGACGGGGCGGGCGGCGGGCGTGCAACAAAACAGGCCCCGCCAGGGGCCTGTGTCGTTTCCGTTCGACCCAACGCGCGGGGCGGGCCCGCTTCGAACGGCGGCGTGCGTACCGGGTCGTACCCGGTTATCACGAAGACGCTAAAGAAAGATGACAGCGTCAGTCTACCGATGTTCCGCGAAACGTTAAAAATTTTAAAGGGGGTCAGCTCATTCGTTTCGCAGTGCGGTAAATCGGGTTAAATCAGCATTTATTACGACAATTTCGCGTGGTCCGGCAATTTGTGCGCGCGGATTTGCAGCGCGGCGGACGTGCGCACGGTGTCGAAGCCGGCGTCGAGCATGGCCTCGGCGTCGTTCCACAAGTTGCCGCGCAGCCGGTTGGTCCAGATCATCGACGCGAACACGCCTTCGAGCAGCGACACGAGATAGACGGCGGCCAGGTGCACGTCGAGATCGGCGGCGACTTCGCCGGCCGCGATCGCGCGGCGCAGCAGCGCCTTCGTGATCCGCAGCATCTGCAATTCGAGCAGCATGCGGCGCCGCTGCAGCGCGCCGTTCTCTTCGCTCTGTTCGCACTTGGTATAGAGGATCACGAGCACGCGCTGCATCGGGCCCGGCTCGCCGCACTCCTGCAGATAGTGCGACGCGGCGCGGCGCAGCGTGGCGAGCGGGGGCAGCCCTTCGCCCGCGTCGAAGCCTTCCGACGTGCGCGCGAACGCGCGGTCGCACATCGCGAGACACACTTCCATCTTGTTGCGGTAGTGGCCGTAGACGGCGCCCCGTGACATCCCGGCGGCCTCGGCGAGGTCGGCCATCGCCGTTTGCGCCACGCCTTTCTCGAGCAGCACGAGTTCGGCGGCGTCGAGGATCCGGTGCTTGATGGCGAGCGATTCTTCGCGGGTCTTGCGGGCCATGTCCTGAAATTCCTTACAATTCGCTGTCGTTTTATTGAGACAGTGTGACGGTCAGATTGAAACGGTGTGTATTTAATCAGTCGTGACTGATTATAATCGGCCACCCTGAGCCGCCGCATTTTATCGGTGGCGAACGATCCGAGGTCACATATGAACAACAATCGCTCCCTGTTGCGCCACCGTCTGGCGCCGTTCGCGCTGGCGGCCGTGCTGGCCCTGGCCGGGTGTGGAAAGGGCGACAAGGACGCCGCGCCGGAGGCCGCGAAACAGGCGACGGTCGTGACGGTGCGCCCGACGGCCGTGCCGATGACCGTCGAATTGCCGGGCCGGCTCGACGCATACCGGCAGGCGGAAGTGCGCGCGCGGGTCGCGGGCATCGTGACCGCACGCACCTATGAGGAAGGCCAGGAAGTGAAGCAGGGCGCGGTGCTGTTTCGCATCGATCCCGCACCGCTGAAGGCCGCGCGCGACGCCGCGCAGGGTGCGCTTGCGAAGGCGCAGGCCGCCGCGCTCGCGGCGAGCGACAAGCGCCGCCGTTACGACGATCTCGTGCGCGACCGCGCGGTGAGCGAACGCGATCACACCGAGGCGGTCGCGGCCGACACGCAGGCGAAGGCCGACGTTGCGTCCGCGAAGGCGGAACTCGCGCGGGCGCAGTTGCAGCTCGACTATGCGACCGTCACCGCGCCGATCGCGGGCCGCGCACGGCGCGCACTCGTGACCGAAGGCGCGCTGGTCGGCCAGAACGAGGCGACGCCGCTCACGACCGTCGAGCAGCTCGATCCGATCTACGTGAACTTCTCGCAGCCGGCCGCCGACGTCGACGCGCTGCGCCGCGCAGTGAAGAGCGGGCGGGCGACGGGCATTGCGCAGCACGACATCGCGGTGACGCTGCTGCGCGCCGACGGCACCGCGTATCCGCTGAAGGGCAAGCTGCTGTTCAGCGATCTCGCGGTCGATCCGACCACCGACACCGTCGCGATGCGCGCGCTGTTCCCGAATCCGGAGCGCGAGCTGCTGCCGGGCGCGTATGTGCGGATCGCGCTCGATACGGCGGTCGACCAGCGCGCGATCCTCGTGCCGCGCGATGCGCTGCTGCGCACGGCCGACCGCACGTCGGTGCGCGTCGTCGGCACGAACGGCAAGGTCAAGGACGTCGAGGTCGCAGCCGACCAGATGAGCGGCCGTGACTGGCGCATCACGCGCGGCCTCGCGGGCGGCGAGCGCGTGATCGTCGACAACGCCGCACAGTTCGCGCCCGATACGGCCGTCAAGCCCGTCGAGCAGGCGCCGCGGTCGAAGGCGGTGCCGGCAGCGGCCGCTTCGCAGGCGGCCGCCCGTCAAACCTGACTGGTTAACACCACACCACCATGGCACGTTTCTTCATCGATCGCCCCGTCTTCGCGTGGGTGATCGCAATCTTCATCATGCTGGGCGGCGCATTCGCGATCCGCTCGCTACCCGTTGCACAGTACCCGGACATCGCGCCACCGGTCGTCAGCATCTATGCGACGTACCCGGGCGCGTCCGCGCAGGTCGTCGAGGAATCGGTGACCGCGCTGATCGAGCGAGAAATGAACGGCGCGCCGGGGCTGATGTATACGTCGGCCACCAGCAGCGCCGGGATGGCGTCGCTGTACCTGACGTTCAAGCAGGGCGTGAACGCCGATCTCGCGGCCGTCGAAGTGCAGAACCGGCTGAAGACGGTCGATGCGCGGCTGCCCGAACCGGTGCGGCGCAACGGCATCCAGGTCGAGAAGGCCGCCGACAACATCCAGCTCGTCGTGTCGCTGACGTCCGACGACGGGCGGATGACCGACGTGCAGCTCGGCGAGTACGCGTCGGCGAACGTCGTGCAGGCGCTGCGCCGCGTCGACGGCGTCGGCCGCGTGCAGTTCTGGGGCGCCGAATATGCGATGCGGATCTGGCCCGACCCGGTGAAGATGGCCGGGCACGGCCTCACCGCGTCGGATATCGCGTCGGCGGTGCGCGCACACAACGCGCGCGTGACGATCGGCGACATCGGCCGCGCCGCGGTGCCGGCCAGCGCGCCGATCGCGGCGACCGTGTTCGCCGATGCGCCGCTGAAGACGCCCGCCGATTTCGGGGCGATCGCGCTGCGCACGCAGGCCGACGGCTCCGCGCTGTATCTGCGCGACGTCGCACGCGTCGAGTTCGGCGGCAACGACTACAACTACCCGTCGTACGTGAACGGCAAGGTCGCGACCGGGATGGGCATCAAGCTCGCGCCGGGCTCGAACGCGGTCTCCACCGAGAAGCGCGTGCGCGCGACGATGGACGAGCTGTCCGCGTATTTCCCGCCGGGCGTGAAGTACCAGATCCCGTACGAGACGTCGTCGTTCGTGCGCGTGTCGATGAACAAGGTCGTCACGACGCTGATCGAGGCCGGCGTGCTCGTGTTCCTCGTGATGTTCCTGTTCATGCAGAATCTGCGGGCGACGCTGATCCCGACGCTCGTCGTGCCGGTCGCGCTCGCGGGCACGTTCGGCGTGATGTATGCGGCGGGCTTCTCGATCAACGTGCTGACGATGTTCGGGATGGTGCTCGCGATCGGCATTCTCGTCGACGACGCGATCGTCGTGGTCGAGAACGTCGAGCGGCTGATGGTCGAGGAGGGGCTCGGGCCCTACGACGCAACCGTCAAGGCGATGAAGCAGATCAGCGGCGCGATCATCGGGATCACCGTGGTGCTGACGTCGGTGTTCCTGCCGATGGCGTTCTTCGGCGGCGCGGTGGGCAACATCTACCGGCAGTTCGCGCTGTCGCTCGCGGTGTCGATCGGCTTCTCGGCTTTCCTCGCACTGTCGCTGACGCCCGCGCTGTGTGCGACGCTGCTCAAGCCGGTGTCCGGCGGCCATCACGAGAAGCGCGGCTTCTTCGGCTGGTTCAACCGCTTCGTCGCGCGCTCGACTGAGCGCTACGCGACGCGCGTCGGCACGATGCTGAAGAAGCCGGTGCGCTGGCTCGTCGTGTACGGCGCGCTGACCGCGGCTGCGGGGGTGATGCTCACGCAACTGCCGACCGCGTTCCTGCCGGACGAGGACCAGGGCAACTTCATGGTGATGGTGATCCGCCCGCAAGGCACGCCGCTCGCGGAAACGATGCAGAGCGTGCAGGAAGTCGAGTCGTACATCCGCAAGGACGAACCGGCCGCGTATACGTTCGCGCTCGGCGGTTTCAACCTGTACGGCGAAGGGCCGAACGGCGGGATGATCTTCGTCACGCTGAAGAACTGGAAGGAGCGCAAGTCCGAGCACGATCACGTGCAGGCGATCGTCGCGCGCATCAACGAGCGCTTCGCGGGCACGCCGAACACGACGGTGTTCGCGATGAACTCGCCGGCGCTGCCCGATCTCGGCTCGTCGAGCGGCTTCGACTTCCGGCTGCAAAATCGCGGCGGGCTCGACTACGCGACGTTCAGCGCCGCGCGCGAGCAACTGCTCGCGACGGGCCGCCAGGATCCGGCGCTGACCGACCTGATGTTCGCCGGCACGCAGGACGCGCCGCAACTGAAGCTCGACATCGATCGCGCGAAGGCGTCCGCGCTCGGCGTGTCGATGGACGAGATCAACACGACGCTCGCGGTGATGTTCGGCTCCGACTATATCGGCGACTTCATGCACGGCACGCAGGTGCGGCGCGTGATCGTGCAGGCCGACGGGCTGCACCGGCTCGATCCGGATGACGTGAAGAAGCTGCGCGTGCGCAATGCGCGCGGCGAGATGGTGCCGCTCGCGGCGTTCACGACGTTGCACTGGACGCTCGGGCCGCCGCAGCTCACGCGCTACAACGGCTTTCCGTCGTTCACGATCAACGGCTCGGCCGCGGCAGGCCACAGCAGCGGCGAGGCGATGGCCGCGATCGAGCGGCTCGCCGGGAAACTGCCGGCCGGTACCGGCTACGCGTGGTCGGGGCAGTCGTTCGAGGAGCGGCTGTCGGGTGCGCAGGCGCCGATGCTGTTCGCGTTGTCGGTGCTCGTCGTGTTCCTCGCGCTCGCGGCGCTCTACGAGAGCTGGTCGATTCCGTTCGCGGTGATGCTGGTCGTGCCGCTCGGCGTGATCGGCGCGGTGCTCGGCGTCACGCTGCGGATGATGCCGAACGACATCTATTTCAAGGTGGGGCTGATCGCGACGATCGGGCTGTCCGCGAAGAACGCGATCCTGATCGTCGAAGTCGCGAAGGACCTGGTTGCGCAGGGCAAGTCGCTCGTCGATGCCGCGCTCGAGGCCGCGCGCCTGCGGTTGCGGCCGATCGTGATGACGTCGCTCGCGTTCGGCGTCGGCGTGCTGCCGCTCGCGTTCGCATCGGGCGCCGCGTCCGGCGCGCAGATGGCGATCGGCACCGGCGTGCTGGGCGGCGTGATCACGGCGACCGTGCTCGCGGTGTTCCTCGTCCCGCTGTTTTTCGTGATCGTCGGCCGCCTGTTCGACGTCGGCCCGCGCCGGCGCGGCGGCGCACAGCCGGCGACGATGGAGGGTTCTCAATAATGTTTGCGCTGAATGCACGCGCGGCGCTGCGGGTCCAGGTTGCGCTGGCCGCCGCGCTCGCGCTGGCCGGCTGCACGCTCGCGCCGCGTTACGAGCGGCCGGCGGCGCCGGTGCCGGCTACCTATGTGCCGGTCGATGGGAGTGCCGTACCGGCGGCCGAGGTGTCGCCCGCCGACGTCGCGCTGCTCGACGACTGGCGTACCTACTTTACCGATGCCGCGCTGCAGGGATGGATCGATGCGGCGCTCGCGAACAACCGCGACCTGCGGGTCGCGGCCGGCCGGCTCGAGGAAGCGCGCGCGCTGTACGGTGTGCAGCGTGCGGACCTGATGCCGTCGGTCGATGCGAATCTCGGCTACGAACGCGTGCGCCAGTACGACCCGGTCGTCCGCCAGAGTGCGATCAGCGGGCTGTATCGCGCGGGTGTCGGCATCAGCGCGTACGAGCTCGACCTGTTCGGCCGCGTGCGCAGTTTGTCCGACGCCGCACTCGCCGAATATTTCGCGACGGCCGACGCGCAACGCACGGTTCGCATCGGCGTGATCGCAGACGTGGCCGGCACGTACGTATCGGAGCGCTCGCTGCACGAGCAGCTCGCGCTGGCGCAGCGTACGTTCGATGCACGCGAACGCATGGCCGCGCTCACGCAGCGCCGCTATGCGGCCGGCACGAGCGACGCGATCGAGCTGCGCTCGGCCGAGATGCTGGTGGCATCCGCGCGCGCGTCGCAGGCCGCGCTGCAGCGCGAGCATGCGCAGTCCGTGCGGGCGCTGCAGTTGCTCGCGGGCGATTTCGCGCGCAACGTGCCCGACGACATGACCGCGCTCGACACGTTGTCGATCGCACCCGTGGCGCCCGGCGCACCGAGTGCGCTGCTCGAACGGCGGCCGGACATCCGGCAGGCGGAGGCGCGACTCAAGGCCGCCAATGCGCAGATCGGCGCCGCGCGCGCGGCGTTTTTCCCGCGCATCACGCTGACGAGCGACTATGGTTCGGTCAGCGATGCGTTCTCGAGCCTGTTCACCGGCGGCACGAGCGTGTGGACGTTCGCGCCGCGCATCACGCTGCCGATCTTCGCGGGCGGACGCAATCGCGCGAATCTCGACGTCGCGAACGCGCGCAAGCACATCGCGGTTGCCGATTACGAGAAGACGATCCAGATCGCGTTCCGCGAAGTGGCCGACGCATTCGCCGCGCGCGACTGGATCGATCGCCAGCTTGCCGCGCAGCAGGACGTGTATGCGGCCGACGGCGCGCGGCTGAAGCTCGCGGAGCGCCGCTACGCGGGCGGTGTGGCAACGTATCTCGAGCTGCTCGACGCGCAGCGCAGTACGTACGAGTCGGGGCAGGAGCTGATCCGCCTCAAGCAGCTCAGGCTCGCGAATGCGATCACGCTGTACCGCGCGCTCGGCGGCGGCTGGTCGCCGGCGTCCGCGGAGGCCGCGGCTTCCGCGTAATGCCCGTCGCCTGACGCAAGCGCGTCGGGCGGCATGACGGCGGCGGTACGCTTCGACGTGCCGCCGCTGCCTTCGATCCATACCGCTGTCCCAGCGATATCTTTCCCCACCGACAGGTCGGTCAGGACGTTTTTCATCCTGCAGCAACGCGCAAGCGCGCGTTCCGGAACGGCCCTCGTCTTGCGACCGCTCGCGTCGCCATTCCGCGCAAACGTGTGCGGGTCATTTTTCCTTCTTTCTCTCCTGCGACGCGGCCCGGATGACGGGCTCCGGCGACCGCTCATGCGTGCGATTTACGATCCGGAATTGACGATCGAATTAATCCATGTATTGGAAATAATGAGGGCGGCAAAGTGTCGCAGTAAAACGTTTGTATTCATGTCGCAATCGTTTGCGCGAAAGAATTGAATTGATTGAATCGCTGGTTAATTTCCTGTTTGTTGAAAATGATTTGATATTGGCGTTGTCGTCTGGCAACGATGGCGGCGTTGGACAATGTTTTGTCCTTTTCGCGAATGATTTTGCGGGAGCCAATGCCAGTAAGGAGGAGCGGGGTGGTGTTGGCTATCGACCGAAAATATCTTTAATCTTCAATTGCTTCCGGAAAATAAAAAAGGACTGCGGATAAAAATTGATGGATTGAAAATCGACAGGAAAGAGTGTCGGTTTAGAGGGGTAAATCGGACATTGTCAGAAGCATTTGACAATGATTTACAGAAAACTTTCACGATTATCTCGATAATGCGGCCTCGTGACGGACGGGAGCCACCACACGCTGCCGTTTGTGTCCGCCACGTCATCTACTCCATTTGCACTCCTTACGGGTAACGTCATGAAAAAATCCCTCCTGACCGCTGTCGCACTCGCGGCCCTGTCGACCTCGGCCTTCGCAGCAGGCACCGGCACGATCAACTTCACGGGCGAGATCGTCGCGGGCGCATGCGGCATCGATTCGGGTTCGGTCAACCAGACCGTGAACCTCGGCAAGGTGCCGACCAACGTGTTCAAGCAGGCTGGCGACAAGTCCACGCCGACCAACTTCGACATCAAGCTGACCGACTGCGACACGAGCATCGCGCAGAACGCGTACTTCACGTTCACGGGCACGTCGAGCGCGGGCCAGCCGAAGCTGCTCGCGACGATCGGTTCGGCAACCAACGTCGGCATCCGCCTGCAGGCAGCGTCGGGCGAATACCTCGACAACGGCGCCGAGCAGAAGGCACCGACCGTGCTGCAGAACGGTACGAACGTCGCGCGTTTCGCGGCCATGTACGAAGCGACCGCAGCCGGCGTGACGCCGGGTACCGCCGAAGGCGTGGCGAACTTCACGGTCCGCTACCAGTAAGCCGCCGTACCGGGGAAGGGTGCGCGCACCCTTCCTCGTTCGCTTTCCTCCTTTTTCCCCTTCCTGGACTTCCGGTAGCGCCGCGTGCGAATCAGACATTCCTTCCTTTGCGTCTCCGTGCTGGTTGTCGGCAGCCAGAGCCATGCGACGGAATTCAATTCGTCGTTCCTGAACATCGACGGTTCGAACAACGTCGACCTGTCGCAGTTCTCGCAGGCGGACTTCACGCTGCCCGGCGAGTACATGCTCGACGTACAGGTCAACGACCTGTTCTACGGGCTGCAGGCAATCGAGTTCATCGCCGTCGACACGTCGGGGGCGGGCAAACCGTGCCTGCCGCCGGAGCTCGTCGCGCAGTTCGGGTTGAAGCCGTCGCTCGCGAAGGACCTGCCGCGCTTCCAGGGCGGACGTTGCGTCGATCTCGGCGCGATCGAGGGGGCGACCGTGCGTTACCTGAAAAGCGACGGGCGGCTCAAGATCACGATTCCGCAGGCCGCGCTCGAGTTCACCGACTCGACCTACCTGCCGCCGTCGCGCTGGTCCGAAGGGATTCCGGGTGCGATGCTCGACTATCGCGTGATCGCGAACACGAACCGCAACTTCGGCACGGGCGGCAGCCAGACGAATTCGATCCAGGCCTACGGGACGGTTGGCGCGAACTGGGATGCATGGCGCTTTCGCGGCGACTACCAGGCGCAATCGAACGTGGGCAATACGGCTTACGCGGACCGCACGTTCCGCTTCAGCCGGCTTTATGCATTTCGCGCGCTACCGTCGATCCAGTCGACGGTGACGTTCGGCGACGACTACCTGACTTCGGACATTTTCGACACGTTCGCGCTGACGGGCGCGTCGATCCGCAGCGACGACCGCATGCTGCCGCCATCGTTGCGCGGCTATGCGCCGTTGATCGCGGGCGTCGCACGCACCAACGCGACCGTGACCGTGTCGCAGGCGGGCCGCGTGTTGTACGTGACGCGCGTGTCGCCGGGCGCCTTCGCGCTGCAGAACATCAATACGAGCGTGCAGGGCACGCTCGACGTCGCGGTCGAGGAAGAAGACGGCAGCGTACAGCGCTTCCAGGTGACGACGGCAGCCGTGCCGTTCCTCGCGCGCGCCGGGCAATTGCGCTACAAGGCCGCCGTCGGCAAGCCGCGGCTGTTCGGCGGCGCCGGCATCACGCCGTTCTTCGGCTTCGGTGAAATCGCGTACGGCCTGCCGTTCGACGTCACCGCGTATGGCGGTTTCATCGCCGCGTCGGGCTACACGTCGATCGCGCTCGGCGTGGGCCGCGATTTCGGCGCGTTCGGCGCGCTGTCGGCCGACGTCACGCATGCGCGGGCGAAGCTGTGGTGGAACGGCGCGACCCGCAACGGCAACTCGTACCGCATCAACTATTCGAAGCACTTCGACGGGCTCGATGCCGACGTGCGCTTCTTCGGCTATCGCTTCTCCGAGCGCGAATACACGAACTTCGCGCAGTTCTCGGGCGACCCGACCGCGTACGGCCTCGCCAACAGCAAGCAGCGCTACTCGGCGACGCTGTCGAAGCGTTTCGGCGACACGTCGACCTATTTTTCCTACGACCAGACGACCTACTGGGAACGTGCGAACGAGCAGCGCGTCGGCCTTACGCTCACGCGGGCGTTCTCGATCGGCACGCTGCGCAACCTGAACGTGAGCGTGTCGGCCTTCCGCACGCAGAGCGCCGGTGCAAGCGGCAACCAGGTCTCGGTCACCGCGACGTTGCCGATCGGCGGCCGCCACACGGTCACGTCGAACCTGACGACGGGCAGCGGCAGCACGAGCGTGAACGCGGGCTACATCTACGACGATCCGGCCGGCCGCACCTACCAGATCAACGCGGGCGCGACCGACGGACGCGCATCGGCGAACGCGAGCTACCGCCAGCGCTCGTCGGCATATCAGCTGACCGCGCAGGCGTCGACGCTCGCCAATGCGTATGCGGCCGCATCGCTCGAAGTCGACGGTTCGTTCGTCGCGACGCAATACGGCGTGTCGGCGCATGCGAACGGCAATGCGGGCGACACGCGCCTGCTGGTATCGACCGACGGCGTGCCCGACGTGCCGCTTTCCGGCACGCTCTCGCATACCGATTCGCGCGGCTATGCGGTGCTCGACGGCATCTCGCCGTACAACGTGTACGACGCGACCGTCAACGTCGAGAAGCTGCCGCTCGAAGTGCAGGTGTCGAACCCGATCCAGCGCATGGTGCTGACCGATGGCGCGATCGGCTTCGTGAAATTTTCCGCCGCGCGCGGCAGCAACCTGTACCTGACGATGACCGACCCGGCCGGCAAGCCGCTGCCGTTCGGTGCGTCGGTGCAGGACGCGGCGAACGGCAAGGAGCTCGGCATCGTCGGCGAGGGCGGTGCGGCGTTCCTGACCCAGGTTCAGCCGAAATCCACGCTGGCGGTGCGCGCGGGCGAACGCACGCTCTGCACGATCGATACGCTGCCGAACCAGCTCCAACTCGAAGGCACGCCGATTCCGGTGACGTGCCAGACGCCCGGCGAGTCGCATGCAGCGGCCGCACGGGTCGAACGATGAATTCACGGATCAAGCGATGAAAAATTCCTTCTCCCTTTCCTTTTCGCGGCGCGCATGGTGCGTGCTCGCGACCGCCGGCGCGCTGTTCGCGGGCGCCGCGCAGGCGGCGATCGTTCCCGATCGCACGCGTGTGATCTTCAACGAAGGCGAACAGGCCGCGGTCGTCACGATCACCAACAAGAGCACGACGTACCCGTATCTCGTGCAGTCGTGGCTCGAGGACGCGAAGGGCAACAAGATCACGTCGCCGCTGATGGTCGTGCCGCCGCTGCAGCGCGTCGAGGCGAACGAGCGCAACGTGCTGCGGATCGCGAAGCTGCCGGGCACCGAGCTGCCGGCCGATCGCGAGTCGGTGTTCTACCTGAATATCCGCGAAGTGCCGCCGAAGACGGATACGCCGAACACGCTGCAGATCGCGCTGCATACGCAGATGAAGCTGTTCTATCGCCCGAAGGCCGTGCAGCCGGCGCGCGACGAGGACTGGACGCTGCCGATGACGTTGCGGGTCGATTCGGCCGCGCACACGCTCGTGTTCGACAATCCGACGCCGTATCACATCACGATCGTCGACCTGGCTTCGGGTGCGCAGAAGACGCATGTGCCGCTGGAGCCGGTGATGGTGAGCCCGATGAGCACGGCCGACGTGCCGTTCAAGGCCGCGACGCCGGCGACGCTGTTCGTCACGCACGTGGACGACTACGGCGGCCAGGTGGCGGTCGAGTATGCGTGTGAGGCCGGTGCTTGCAAGAGCGTGAAGAAATGAGCGGCACGCGACGAAACGAAATCGTGTCGGGCATGCCCGCGTGGCTCAAGTGGTGCGTGATCGGGCTGTTCTTTGCGCTGGCGCAGCCGGCGTGGGCTGTGCGCTGCATCGCAAACAGCGGCGGTGTGTCGCTGACGGAAGCGATCGGCAATGTTGCGTCGTATCCGACCGATGCGCCGGATGGATACGTGATCTGGGTGTCGCCGCCGCGCACGACGACGGGATACTGCTACAAGGATCTCGGCGGCAGGGAGAAGACCTACGGCGAATGGATCTATTTCTATGCGAACCCTGAAAAGCAGACCCCGGCTGCGTGGGGGCTCGAGATCGGCATTCGCTATCTTGGTGAAGATTACTTCGGCCGCAGCAGTCAGCCTGGGGATGGCGTACAGACGAAAACCTATGTAGAGGAATGCAAATTGAGTGACGCGGAGGTCAAGGCCGGGCGTTGCGAAAAGTTTCCGCTGAGCATCACCTATCAGGTCGTGGTGCGCAAGCGCGGCAACTGGTCGCAGCCGCCGTCCGACATCTACGCGGTGTTCCAGTTCGATGGCAGGGGCGGCCTGAACTACATCAATCCGAGCTTTCGCTACAAGCTGAGCGGCCTGCGGAACCTGAAACCGACGCCTTGTCTCGTCGATGTGAAGGTCACACCGGAACCCGGCATCGTGAAGTTCGGCCAGGTTCAGGCGACGGGCAACGGTTTCATGCCTGCGGTGCCGCGCAAATCGTTCAGTCTTGCGCTGACCAAGCAATGCAACGTGGCGGTGCGTGTGGACGGCTACCTCGAAACGTCGCAGACGGTGCGAAACGGGTTGCTGGTACCGGATTCCAACAGCAATTTCGGCATCGGTATCGAGGACCGGAACGGCAAGGCGATTGCGTTCAACGAACAGTTCGTGCTCGCCCAGATGCCGGGAAGCGTGAACTACCAGAGCGTGACGCTCGATGCCGTGCTGAAGGCGTTCGGGCCGCCGAAGATCGGTCCGTTCAACGGGACGGCGACGATTCGATTGTTCATCTATTGACGCGGTATGCCGGACACCAACCGGTCGTGCGTTGCTCGCTCGATGCAGGTCGCTGCCGCAGAGTCGGTAAGACGAAAAAAACGCCGGCTAGCCGGCGTTTTTCACATCTGCTGCGCGATGCTCAGCGCACCCAGCGGCACATCTTGTGATGGTGATGATCGAAGTGACACACGCGGTGCGGATGCGCTTCGGCGATCGCCGGTACGAGCACGGCGGCGGCGAGCGCCGCGACGGTCAGGGTCTTGAGTAGCGTCTTCATGTTGAGGTCCTGTCGTTGAATAGCGGGTCACGGGAAGGGGAAAGGCATCACCACTGCTGCGGCGGACGTTGATCGTCGCGATGGTCGTCCCGGCGATCGTCGCGGCGGTCGTCATGCCCGCCGGGGTGCTGAGCCTCCCAGTCGCGGCGCTCCCAATAGCGATTTCCGTCCCAGTAACGATCGCCATGCCAGCCGATCGTGACTTCGGCCGGGCCAGGATAGGCGACGCATCCGGTGAGCATCACGCTCGACAGCGCACCAATCACGACAGCGGATAACACGATGGATTTCATGTTGTTCTCCCTTGGAAACGGCATGTCGATCGTACGAGCCCTCAAAATTTCACGTGGTAATAAGTTGCTACCGCCCATGGCAGGCGCAGGCGTTTCGTCAGAACCGTGAAAGATCGTGTCGGTGCAACCGACAGCCGTGCAGGTCGGACGGAATCCGCCAATGGCCCCGTGCCGCGACCGACGGCTTGCGTCCCATCTGCCAAAGCAACGATTTCGCCGATTGTTCAGACAAATCCTGACAACCGAAAGGGTCATTTCGTAATCGTATTGAGAATGATTTGCGTTTACGTTAAATTGCGCTATCTCGGAATTTGACGGAGCAGATCGATGGCGATGGCGGAAGTGCTCGACCGGCCGGCGGCGGCAGCGGCGAACCCGTTCCTCGGCAGTTATCCCGATCGGCCGCCGCGTGTGCGCCGTGCCGCGGAGCCCCGTGCGCAGGGCGCGTTGCTCGACGTGCTGATCTCGCATCGCGCGATGCTCGTCAATGTCGCGCGCGGCTTCGTCGGCTGCGCGAGCCGCGCCGAGGACGTCGTGCACGACGTGTTCGTGAAACTCGTCGAATTCCCGAATCAGGATGCAGTGCGCCAGCCGGTCGCGTACGTGACGCGGATGGTGCGCAACGCGTCGATCGATGCGTGCCGCCGGCAAAGCCTCGAGAACGTCTATCACACGGAAGAGGACGACGGCTTCGACGTGCCGTCGCCCGAGCCGACGCCGGAAGCCGCGCTGCTGACGCGCGATACGCTGCGGCGCGTGTGGGCCGCGCTCGACGACCTGCCGGCGCGCAGCCGCGCGGCGTTCGAGATGGTGCGGCTGCGCGAGGAGACGCTGCAGACGGCGGCGCGCGCGCTGAACGTGTCGCAGACGCTCGTGCATTTCATGGTGCGCGACGCGGAGCGCCACTGCGCGGAATGCCTCGACGCGTGCCATCGCGGCGTCGCGTGCCCGGTGTTCCTGGGCGGCCGCGCACGGCGCCGGTAAAAAACCGCGCCGGCCAATCGTCTATCAGACAGGAGCGGCCGAAACCGCCGCTTCGCCACCTTCAACCGCCCCAGCGATTTCCGATCATGACGCAAGCCACGACGCCTTCCGCCGACACCGACGACCTCGTCTATACGGTCGTCATCAACGACGAAGAACAGTATTCGATCTGGCCGACGTTCCGGCCCGTGCCGGCCGGCTGGCGCGAGGTCGGCGTGAGCGGCCCGAAGGCCGACTGTCTCGCGCACATCGAGACCGTCTGGACCGACATGCGCCCCGCGAGCCTGCGCCGCGCGATGGACGGCGAGCGCGCATCGCGCGCGTCGTGACCCGCTGCGCCGCGATCCGGCGCGCCACCTGAAGAGGACGTTGCATGACCCTGCTTTCGTTGCCGACGCTCGACGACCTGCGTATCGAGCCGGGGCTGCCCACCGTCGTGTCGCCGCGCGGCAGCGACGGGATGTCGATCGACGACGTCGCGCCGCTGGCGCGCGAGATCGCGGCCGACACGCTCGAACGGGCGGGCGGCGTGCTGTTCACGGGTTTTCACGTGCCGTCGATCGACGCGTTCCAGCAGTTCGCGGCGTCGTTCGGCGATCCGCTGATCGGCTATGAATACGCATCGACGCCGCGCAGCCAGGTCGAAGGCGCGGTCTACACGTCGACCGAATACCCGCCGCACCGCGCGATACCGCTGCACAACGAGCAGTCGTACACGCGCGAATGGCCGTTGCGGATCTGGTTCCACTGCGCGCTCGCCGCGCCGAAGGGCGGGGCGACGCCGATCGCGGACAGCCGCGCCGTCTATCGCGCGCTCGATCCGGCGCTGATTGCACGCTTCGAGAAGCGCGAGCTGCTGTACGTGCGCAATTTCGGGCAGGGGCTCGACCTGCCGTGGCAGCAGTCGTTCGGCACCGACGAGCCGGCCGAGGTCGAACGGATGTGCGCGGTGCGCGGCATCGAATGCGCATGGCGCACGGACGACGACGGCGAGCTGTTGCTGCGCACTCGCGAACGTTGCCAGGCCGTCGCGCGCCATCCGCGCACCGGCGACCGCGTGTGGTTCAACCAGGCGAACCTGTTTCACCTGTCGGCGCTCGACGACGACATGCAGGAAGCGCTCGTCGACGCGGTCGGGCTCGAGAACGTGCCGCGCAACGTGTATTACGGCGACGGCGAACCGCTCGAAGCCGACGCGCTCGCGGAGATCCGCGGCGTGCTCGACCAGCAGCGCATCGTGTTCCCGTGGCGCACGGGCGACGTGCTGATGCTCGACAACATGCTGACCGCGCATGCGCGCGACCCGTTCGAGGGGCCGCGCAAGGTCGTCGTCGCGATGGCGCAGAGCTATACGGTCCCGCGCGACCGAACGGAGGATTGATGACGCGTAGTACCGCCGCGCTTGCCGCGCGCGGGCTGTCGGTAGGGTATCGCGACCATGTCGTGATCGACGGGCTGGACCTGTCGATCGCGGCCGGCCGCGTAACCGCGCTGTGCGGACCGAACGGCTGCGGCAAGAGCACGCTGCTGCGCACGCTCGCGGGCCTGCAGCCCGCGCGTGCCGGCCATGTCGAAGTGAACGGCCAGCCGCTCGCGTCGTTTCGCCGTCGCGCGCTCGCGCGCGAGCTGACGATGCTCGCGCAGTTCAACCAGATTCCGTCGGGGCTCACGGTGCGCGAGCTCGTCGCGTACGGGCGCTATGCGTACGGCGGCTTCCTGCGCGGGCTGTCGCGCGCCGACCATGCGGCGATCGACGAGGCGCTCGACACGAGCGGCCTGGCCGACGACGCAAACCGCGACGTCGGTGCGCTGTCGGGCGGCGAGCGCCAGCGTGCGTGGATCGCGATGGCGCTCGCGCAGCAGGCGCCGATCGTGCTGCTCGACGAACCGACGACCTATCTCGACATCCATCACCAGCTCGACATCCTCGACGCGCTGCGCACGCTGAACCGCACGCGCGGACTGACGATCGTGTGGGTGCTGCACGACCTGAACCAGGCGGCCGCGTACAGCGACGAGATCGTGCTGATGCGCGCGGGCCGCCTCGTCGCGCAGGGCACGCCCGACGCGATGCTCGATCCCGCGCGGCTGCGCGCGGCGTTCGGCGTCGAGATGCTGAAGCTCGCGCACCCGCAGACGGGCGCGCCGATGTGCGTGCCGGCCTACGGGCCGACGACCGACGGCGCGCCGCAGGCGGCCGGTGTCTTCGACCGGGATCTCGCCGTATGACGACGTTCGCGATGCGCAAGCGCCTCGCGGCGGCGGGGAAGGGCACGGCGTCGGGCCGGGCCGGTGCGATCGCGTTCGGCCTCGTCGCGCTGATCGCGGCACTCGCGGTGCTGCGCGTCGCCCCCGATCTGCGCGTGTGGCGGGACGCCGTGCCCGGCAGCGATGCCGCTGCGCTCGCGCACGTGTTCCTGTTCGACCTCAACCTGCCGCGCGTCGCGGCCGCACTCGTCGCGGGCGGCTGCCTCGGCATCGCGGGCGCGCTGTTCCAGTCGCTCACGCGCAATCCGCTCGCGTCGCCCGACTTGCTCGGCGTGACGGGCGGCGCCCAGCTCGGCCTGCTCGCGGCGATGCTCGTGCCGGCGCTGGCCGGGGTCGCGTCGGTGCCGCTGCTGTTCGTCTGCGGGCTGGCTGCGGCCGCCTGCGCGATCGTCGCGGCCGGCGGCTGGCGCGCGACGCCGCTGCGCCTCGTACTCGCGGGCAGCGTGTGCATGCTGCTGTTCGCCGCGCTGTCGACGCTCGTGCTCGCCTTCTTCGAGCAGAACATCGCGGGTGCCGCGCTGTGGACCAACGGCAGCCTCTACCAGCCGGGCGCGACGGGCCTCGCGCTCGCCGCGCGCTGGCTCGTCGTGCCGCTGATCGCGTTGCCGTTCGTGATCCGGCCGCTGAATCCACTCACGCTCGGCGACGACGCGGCGGCCGCGGCCGGGGTGCGCGTCGACGCGACGCGGCTCGCCGCGACGATCGTCGCGGTCGCGTTCACGAGCGTGGCCGTCAGTATCGCGGGCCCGCTGTCGTACGTCGGCCTCGTCGCGCCGAACCTGCTGCGCCAGGTGCGCGGCGCGCGCGCGGCGCGGCTCGGCGTGCTGGTGCCGCTGTCGGCGCTCGCGGGCGGTGCGCTCGTGCTCGTCACCGACAGTGCGGTGCTCGCGTCGGGCCTCGACGCCACGCTGTCGACCGGCGTCGCGATCGCGCTGGTCGGCACGCCGCTGATGCTGGCGATGATCCGGCGCGGTGCCGCGTGGTCGGGCGTGCTGCATGCGGATGCCGAACGCGCGACGGGCGGCGGGTCGACGCGGCTCGTCGGCTGGCTCGAACGGCTCGGCTGGCCGCTGCGCACGGCGCTGTTCGTCGTGGCAGGCGTGCTGGTCGTGTTCGTCGGCGTGTCGGCCGGCCCCGAGTGGCTGTCGATCGCGCGCTGGTCCGCTGCGCTGTCCGGCCACGATGCGCTCGCGCGGATGCTGATCGACCTGCGCATGCCGCGCCTGTTGTGCGCGCTCCTCGCGGGCGCGCTGCTGGCGGTCAGCGGCGTCGCGATGCAAAGCGTCGTGCGCAATCCGCTCGCGGGCCCCGAAGTGCTCGGCGTCACGCAGGGCGCGGGGCTCGTCACGCTGTTCGCGCTGTCGACGTGGCCGCTGATGGGCCACGTGACGCTCGCAGCCGCCGCGCTGATCGGCGGCGGACTGTCGCTCGCGATCACGCTCGCGCTGAATCACCGGCATCGCTATGCGCCGCTCGCGGTGGCGCTGACGGGCATCGTGATCGGCGCGCTGTGGACCACGCTCGCGCAATGGCTGATCACGCAGGAAAGCGTGCAGCCCGCGCGCTTCGTCGTGTGGCTCGTCGGCGGTACGTATGGCCGGAGCTGGGGCGAGGTGTCGATGCTGCTGCCGTGGTGCGTGCTCGCGGTGCCCGTGTTCGCATGGCTCGCGAAACCGCTCGACATGCTCGCGCTCGGCGACGACCAGGCGGCTGCGCTCGGCCTGCCGGTGGCTGCACTGAGGCCGCTCGCGCTGACGATCGCGACGCTCGCCGCGTGCGCGGCCGTCGCGGCGGTCGGGCCGGTCGGCTTCATCGGATTGATGGCGCCGCACGTCGCGACGATGCTCGGCGCGCGCCGGCACCGGACGCGACTGTGGCTCGCGGCCGCGTGCGGCGCGCTGATCCTCGGTGTAGCGGATCTCGCGGCGCGTACGGTCGTCGCGCCGCGCGAAGTGCCGGCCGGCGTGCTGACCGCGCTGATCGGCGCACCGTACCTGCTCGGGTTGCTGATCCTCGAGGGGCGCCGCGCCCGGCGCGCAGGGCGATGACGCCCGCGCTCGACGGCGCGCGCGCCACGCGCTTCTCGGCGTTCGCGCCCGAACCGTTCGCCGAACACCTCGACGTCGTCTGGCTCGGCATGCCGGACGACGCGCACGATGCGCCAGGCCGGATCGTCGTACCCGTCAGCACGCTGCCCGATCACCGCGACGCGATCCTCGACGCGATGGTCGGCCATTACGGCGGCGATCCGGCGCAGCATGCGCGCGCGCTGATGTCGCAATGGAGCAAATACTATTTCGGCCGCGCGGCGCCGGCCGGCGTCGTCGCCGCGCTGACGCTCGGCCGGCCGCTCGACATGACGCCCGAACGCACGTTCGTCGCGCTCGACGACGGGATGCCCGCCGCGCTGTATTTCCCGCACGATGCGCTCGGCGCACCGTGCGACGACCCCGCGCGTCGCTATGCGGGGCTCATCGCGCATCTCGGCGCGGCGATCGACCTGCTCGCGGCGATGGGCCGCGTCACGCCGCGCGTGCTGTGGAGCAACGCGGGCAACCTGCTCGACTATCTGCTCGATACGTATCGTTCGCTGCCATGCGCTGCCGATCCCGTCCGCGATGCGGACTGGCTGTTCGGTTCGAGCTGCGTGCACGGCGAGCCGAATCCGCTGCGCGTACCCGTGCGCGATGCCGTGCCGCGCTCGGCGCTGCTGCCGACGCCGTTTCGCGCGCGCCGCGTGTGCTGCCTGCGCTATGAAATTCCTGGAGAAACGCAACTGTGTGGAAGCTGCCCCCTGCTACTGACGATGGACGACGCGGCGCTGGCCGAGCAGGACGCGATCCGGTGATGGATGCCGGCCGCCGGCACGCGCTCGGTGCACTCGCGGCGCTCGGCGCCGCGTGCTGCGGCGCGTTTTCCGCATCGTCCGGCGCGGTTGCCGCCACGCTCGATGCCCATCGCGCGCAGGGCGGGCGTGCGCCGGGTGCGGTGTCGCTGGCAGGCAATCCCGTCGTGTCGCAGGCGAGCGCGACGATGCCGGTGCGGCCGCAACGCGTGGTCGCGCTCGACTTCATGTTCGCGGAAAGCGTGATCGCGCTCGACATCGTGCCGGTCGGGATGGCCGATACCGCGTTCTATCCGGGCTGGCTCGGCTATCGAAGCGACCGGCTCGCGAACGTGACCGATATCGGCTCGCGCCAGGAGCCGGGCCTCGAAGCGATCGCGGCGGTCAAGCCCGACCTGATCATCGGCGTCGGCTTCCGGCATGCGCCGATCTTCGACGCGCTCGACCGGATCGCGCCGACGATCCTGTTCCAGTTCAGCCCGAACGTGTCGGACGGCGGCGTGCCGGTCACGCAGCTCGACTGGATGCGGCAGATCTTTCGGACGATCGGTGCGGTCACGGGGCGCGACGCGCGCGCGCAGGCGGTCGATGCACAACTCGATGCGGGCATCGTGCGCAATGCGGCGCGGCTCGCGGCCGCGGGCCGCAAGGGCGAGCGCATCGCGCTGCTGCAGGATCTCGGCTTGCCCGACCGTTACTGGGCCTATACGGGCAACAGTACGTCGGCGGGGCTCGCGCGGGCGCTCGGGCTCGATTCGTGGCCGACGAAGCCGACGCGGGAAGGCACGCTGTACGTGACGTCGGCCGATCTGCTCAGGCAGCGTGAACTGGCCGTGATGTTCGTGACCGCATCGGGAATGGACGTGCCGCTGTCCGCGAAACTCGATTCGCCGGTGTGGCGCTTCGTGCCCGCGATGAAGGAACACCGGATCGCGCTCATCGAACGCAACATCTGGGGGTTCGGTGGGCCGATGTCGGCGCTGAAACTGGCCGACGTGATGACCGATACGATGCTGAAGCTGCCTGCTGTGCGTTGAGTGCGCGGCGGTCGATCGGCGGATGATGCGGCTTTGGCTTTGGCTTCGACGGGCAGGGCATTGCGGTCGGCCTGACTCACGGTGAATCACCCGAGTCGTTCAGTGATCGCGCCACGCGCCCGAAATATTTCCTTCTGAAACGAAAATCGCCGACGCACTGCCATCGCAGCACATCGGCGATTTTTTCCATCGACCGCCGTATTACGCGCTCAGCGCGTCGACGCCATCCTGCGCGCGTGACCGCGCCGGTGTCGTGTCGCTGACGATGCGCCCGTTGTCGAGCTTCAATAAACGGTCGGCGAGATCGAAGTAGCGGTCGTCGTGCGTGATCACGATCACGGCCTTGCCGCGCGCACGCAGCTCCGGCAGCAGTTGCTCGTAGAACACGGCCTTGAACGACGGATCCTGGTCGGCCGCCCATTCGTCGAACAGGTAGAACGGCCGGTCCTCCAGGTACGCGACGACGAGCGCGAGCCGCTTGCGCTGCCCGGTCGACAGTGCGCGGGTCGAGAATGCGCCGTCCACCACCTTCACCTTGTGATCGAGCGCGAGCTTCGCGACGAGCGCGTTCGCGCGTGCATCGGCCTGCGCGCGGGACGGATCGTCGGGGTCGACGATGCCGAGCAGCGCATCGAACAGATGGAAATCGTTGAACACCGCGCTGAAGCGCTGCCGGTACGCGGCGCGCTCGCGCCAGCCGATCGTGCGGCCGTCGACTTCGATCGTGCCTTCCTCCGGCTCGTAGAGCCCCGTCAGCACCTTCGCGAGCGTCGTCTTGCCGCTGCCGTTGCCGCCGACGATGAACACGAGCTCGCCCGGCTTGATCGTCAGGTCGATCGGCCCGACGCTGAACATCCGTTCGTCGCGTTCATGGAAGTACGCATGCGTGACGCCGCGCAGCGTGACGGCGCCGGCCGGCGGCACGTCGGGTGCGTCGGACGCGGGCGGCACCGTGCGCAGCGCGCCGAATTCGGCCATTACACCTTCGATCCGCGTGAGCGACACGCGGGCCGCGTTGACGGTCGGCAGGTTGTTCAGCAGCCCGTCGAGCGGCACGAGCATGAACAGGAACACGACGACGTAGCCGGCGGCCGTGGCCGGATCGGCATGCACGCCGAGCTGCGGCCAAAACGACGCGATGCCCAGGAACACATAGAACAGGAAGATGATCCAGCCGACGCCGACCGCGTACGCGCTGAACGCGCGGCGGCGGTGGTCGCGCACTTCGCCGATCGCGGCGCCGAGCTGGCCGTCGACGAACTGGCGTGCGCGTTCATCGTGCAGCTTCAGCTCCTTCGCGCCGGAAAACAGCGAGCCGAGATAGCCGAACAGCCGGTCCTGCGCGTGGCCGGCGGCTTCGAGCGACGCGATCGCGCGGCGGTCGCCGGTGTGATAGCCGAGCGAGCCGGCGATGATCGCGGCCAGCGCGAGCAGGCACACGGGCCACGACAGCCACGCGAGATAGCCGAGGCAGCCGAACACGATCGAGCCGTGCATGACCAGGTTCGGCAGCGCGAAGAACAGCATCGACACGTTGGTGGCATCGTCGGTCAGCACCGACTGCACGGGCGCCGCGCCGATCCGCTCGATGTCGCGCAGCTCGGCCGCGCCGACGCGCCGCGCGAGATGCACGCGCAGCCGCGCCATCGTGTCCTGCGACAGGCGCGCGAACAGCGTGCCCGACACGATCCGCGTGACGAGCGCGATCACCGCGCACAGCGCGAAGCGCCACGCGAGCGACGCGTCGGCCGCGCCCGGCTGCGAGAGCGCGCGGTTCAGCGTCGCGACGAGCAGCACGCTCGCGACGCCGTTCAGCACGCACGCGGTGAGCGCCAGCGCGAGCGACACGCGGCTTTCGCGCAACAGCGCAAGGATCAGGCGCGCCGCGGGGCGGCCGGGGGAAGCGTCGAGGGACGGCGGGGAAGAAGGCTCGTGGGCGGCTGTCATCGGCAACGTCGGTAAAGGGAAGGCAAGCGAAAACGCGGAAACGGCAAAACTGGCGTGAAAGCGGCAGGCGAGGCGGGGCCCCGTTGCGGCTTTCCTCCCTGATAGACGAACGGGCCGCGCAAATATTTAGCGGTGCGTTCAAAAAAAGGCGTCCGCACGCGCTTTGAGCACAAAACGGTAAAAAATCGGCCGCGCCGTTCGTCACACCAGTGAAGCCGCCCCAAGCGGCCCCGAGACTTGGCCGAAGCGGCCGGACCGAAGGACTTCACGCACATGACGAGTTTCCCGACTGCGCTGCATCACCGAATCCGCGAACTGGCGCGCATCGCGCCCGACGCACCCGCGATCGCGGTCCCTTTCCAGAATGACTTGCGCCTGTCGCGCGGCACGCTCGACGCGCGGGCGTCGCGGCTGGCCCGCCAGCTGCGCGCGGCCGGCGTTGGCGCGGAAGTGCGGGTGGGCGTGTGCGTCGAACGCTCGGGCGAACTGTTCGTCGCGCTGCTGGCCGTGCTGAAGGCGGGCGGCGTGTTCGTGCCGCTCGATCCGCGTCACCCGGCAGCGCGCCTCGACTGGATCGTCCAGGATGCGAATCTGCGGCACGGGATCGTCGACTCGGCCGGCCGTGCGGCGCTCGGCAAGCCGTTCGAACACGCGTTTGACGTGGCAGCGGACGCGCAGGACGGGCAGGAGATCGCCGCCGGTGACGAGGAAGTGCCCGTCCACCCGCGTTCGGCCGCCTACATGATCTATACGTCGGGTTCGACCGGCACGCCGAAGGCGGTCGTCGTCGAGCACGGGCCGCTCGCCGCGCACTGCGACGCGCTCGCGGCCGCGCTGCCGATCGAGGCCGGCGACCGCCTGTTTCATTTCGCGTCGGTCAATTTCGACGCCGCGCACGAGTGCTGGCTCGCGCCGCTCGCGACCGGCGCGAGCATCGTCGTGGCGCCGCCGCAGCCGTTCGCGCCGGATGCCGCGCATGCGCTGATGGTGAATGAGTCGATCAACGTGGCCGCGTTCCCGCCCGCCTACCTGCGCGAATTCGCGGCGGTGGCCGCACGCGAAGGCGTGCCGCCGGCGCTGCGCGTGCTCGCGTTCGGCGGCGAAGCGCTGCCGCAGCAGGCGTTCGAATTCGTGCGCGGTACGTTCCCGTTGGCACGCCTGATCAACGGCTACGGGCCGACCGAGGCCGTGATCTCGCCGATGCTGTGGCCGGTCGAGCCGGGCGAGACGCCCATGCTGGCCGCCGACGATGCGTATGCGTCATTGCCGATCGGCCGCGTGATCGGCCCGCGCGTCGCACGCATCGATGGCGACGCGGCCGATGGCGTGGGCGAACTGCTGCTGGGCGGCGTCTGCGTCGCGCGCGGCTATCACGGCCGCCCGGCGCTGACGGCCGAGCGTTTCATTCCCGACGCCGACGGGGAGCCCGGTGCGCGCGTCTACCGCACGGGCGATCTCGCACGGCTGCGCGACGACGGCGCATTCGACTATCTCGGCCGTCTGGACGATCAGGTCCAGGTGCGCGGCGTACGCGTGGAACCGGCTGAAATCGCTGCGTGCCTGCGCTCGCATCCGGCCGTGGCCGACGCGGCCGTGGTTGCCGAAACCGGCAACGGGCCGACGCGCCTGATCGCATGCGTCGCGCTGCGTGCGGCGGCCGACGATGCGGCGCTCAAGTCGCACGTGGCCGCACAACTGCCGGCTGCATGGCAGCCGCACCGGTTCGTGCGTTGCGATGCGCTGCCGTATACGTTGAACGGCAAGATCGACCGTGCCGCGCTGCGCGAGAAGATCGCCGCCACGCGCGACACCGCGCAAGGCAGCGGCGACGCACCGCGCACGCCGACCGAACAGCAGCTCGCCGGGCTCTGGCAAACGCTGCTCGGGCTCGACGTCGCGCCGTCGCGTGACGACCGTTTCTTCGCGCTGGGCGCCGATTCTCTTGCGGCGATGCAGTTGCAGGCCGCGATTCGTGCTGCGTCGCGCGTGAACCTGCGGCTCGATACGTTGTTCGCCGATCCGGCGCTGTTCGAACTGGCCGAAGCGGTCGATCGTGCGGAGCGCGAAACCGGCGAGCCGCTGGCCGCTATTTCCGCGCGCCGCGTGCCGGCCGACGTGACCGTCTCGGACGCGCCGCACGTCGACCGAGCCACATCGCTCGCGCAGCAACGTTTCTGGGTGCTCGCGCAAACGCGCGACGCGAGCGCTGCATATCACATCGCCGCGCACTGGACGATCGACGGCACGCTCGACCGCGCTGCGCTGCAGCGCGCGCTCGATCACGTGATCGGGCGGCACGAGGCATGGCGCACGACGCTCGTCGACAACGACGACGGCGTCGTGATGCAGCGGATTCACGCGCATCTGCCGGTGTCGATCGTCGACGTCGACCTGCGCGACCAGCCGCCCGCCGCCCGTGACGCGCAAGCCGCGCGTCTCGCCGAGCGCGATGCGGCCGAACCGTTCGACCTCGCACGCGGCCCGCTGCTGCGCGCGACGCTGGTCGTACTCACCGACGACCGTCACCGCCTGCTGCTGACCGCCCATCACGCGATCACCGACGGCTGGAGCTCGCGCTGCGCGTTCGACGAACTGTCGGCCGCGTACCGTGCGTATGCCGAAGGCCGCGCGCCGTCATTGCCCGACCTGCCGATCCAGTACGCCGACTATGCGGACTGGCAACGCGACATGCTGGCCGGCGGCGAGGGCGAACGCCAGCTCGACTACTGGCGCGGCGCGTTGCGCGACGTGCCGGGCCCGCTCGCGCTGCCCGTCGATCGTCAGCCGGGGGCCGTGCGAACGCTGCAAGGCGCCCGCGTGTCGGTGCGCTTGCCCGACGCGGTCGCAGCCGACGTGCGGCAACTCGCTCGCGATGCGCAGGCGACCCCCTTCACGGTGCTGCTGGCCGCGCTCGATGTGTGGCTGTCGCGCCTGACCGGCGCAACGGATGTCGTCGTCGCGGTGCCGGTCGCGCATCGCCAGCGCCCCGAAACACGCGCGCTGCTGGGGCTGTTCCTGAATACGGTCGCGCTGCGCGTGCGCGTGGCGCCAACGCTGCCGTTCCGCGCGCTCGTCGATGCGGCGCGCACGGCGGCGCTCGACGCGGTCGTGCACCAGGACGTGCCGTTCGAGCGCGTCGTCGACGCAGTGAAACCGCCGGTCAAGCGCGGCGACGAATGGCTGCGCGTGAAATTCGCGCAACAGTTCGATGCGCGGCACGACAGCGTGCTGCCGGGCGCGACGGCCGTTGCAACGCCGGGGCCCGATCTCGCCGCGCGCTTCGATTTCGCGGTGGATTTCACCGACGATGCAAACGGCATCGAACTGGTCGCGGCCTATGCGACCGACTGCATCGACGCCGACACCGCGCGTGCGTGGCTCGACAGCTATGCAGCGCTCGTTGGTGCGGCCGTGCACGATCCGCACCAGACGACGGCCGTCCTGCCGTGCGACGCATCGGCCGCTTCGCGTCAGCCGCGCGACGGCCGCGTGCTGACTGTCGAACATGCGGACATCGTTGCCGCGTTCGCGCGGCAGGCGGCCGCGTACCCGCATCGCATCGCGCTCGCCGATGCGTCGACCTCACTCACATTCGCCGAACTCGACGACGCGTCGAACCGCATTGCTCGCGCGCTGACTCAGCGCGGCGCGGCCGCCGAAGCGTCCGTCATCGTCTGCATCGAACGCTCGGCGCGCTTCGTCGTCGGCCTGCTCGGTGTGCTGAAGGCCGGCGCACTCGCCGTGCTGCTCGATCCCGCCCAGCCGGCCGCGCGACTGACCGCGGCGGCAGCCGACTGCGGCGCGCGTTGGGCGCTCGTCGCGGATGTCGCAGGCTGGCCGGCCGACATCGACGCACAGCCGCTCGACGTCGATACGCTCGCGCAGGACGCGACGCTCGCGCACGCGGCCGGCGTGCGCATCGCACCGCATCCGGAACAGGGTGCGTACCTGATCTACACGTCGGGCTCGACCGGTACGCCGAAGGGCGTCGTCGTGTCGCACGGCGCGCTGGCCGACTACGTGCAGGGGATGCTCGACGAACTCGCGTTCGCACCGGACGCGTCGTTCGCGATGGTGTCGACCGTCGCGGCCGACCTCGGCCACACGACGTTGTTCGGCGCGCTGTGCGCGGGCCGCACGCTGCACCTGCTGCCGGCCGCGTGCGCGTTCGATCCGGACCTGTTCGCGGACGAAATGCGCCGCCGCGACGTCGGCGTGCTGAAGATCGTGCCGAGCCACCTGCAGGCGCTGCTCGACGCACGCGTACCGGCCGACGTGCTGCCGCGTCACGCGCTCGTGACGGGCGGCGAAACGCTCACCTGGGCGCTCGTCGCGCGCCTGGCCGCGCTTGCGCCGGCCTGCCGCGTGATCAACCACTACGGGCCGACCGAAGCGACGGTCGGCGCGATCGCGTGCGACACGGCGTCGCTTGCCGCCGATGCGCGCGATCCCGCGAGCGGCGTGCCGCTCGGCCTGCCGCTGCCGAATGCGCGCGCGCTGGTGCTCGACGCGTTCGGCGCGTGCGTGCCGGCCGGCGCAACGGGCGAGCTGTACCTGGGCGGGCCGGGCGTCGCACGCGGCTACCTCGGGCGCCCGGCGCAGACCGCCGAGCGCTTCGTGCCCGATCCGTTCACGCCCGGCGCGCGGCTGTATCGCACCGGCGATCGCGTGCGCTTGCGCGCGGACGGCCGACTCGCGTTCCTCGGCCGTATCGACGACCAGGTGAAGATTCGCGGCTACCGCGTCGAACCGGGCGAGGTGAGTGCGGCCGTGCGCGCGGCCGGCCCGGTTGCGCAGGCCGAAACGCTCGCGATCGAACACGACGGCCGCCTGCGGCTCGCGACGTTCGTCGTGATGCGCGATGGCGCGAACTTCGACGAGGCTGCAGTACGCGCGGCGCTTGCCGCAATGCTGCCCGACTACATGGTGCCTGCGCAGTTCGTCGCGCTCGCGCGCCTGCCGGTGACCGCGAACGGGAAGATCGATCGTGCCGCGTTGCGCGAACTGGCGGCTGCACCGGTCGCAATTGCGGCCGGCGATGCACCGCAGGGTGCGGTTGAAACGGTGCTCGCCGAAGTCTGGCAGGCCGTGCTGAAGGCGCCGAAGGTCGGCCGCGACGACAATTTCTTCGAGCTCGGTGGCGATTCGATCCTCGTGCTGCAGGTGATCGCCCGTGCACGCAAGCGCGGCGTGCGCTTCACGCCGAAACAACTGTTCGACGGCCCGACGGTCGCCGAACTCGCGCGTATCGCGAAGACGGAGGAAGTGACTGCCACGCAGCCCGCGGTCGCAGCCGCTGCCAGCGCGCCGGCGACGGCGCAGGTCCTGACGCCCGCGCAGCAGCGTTTCTTCGCGCTGGACATTCCGCAGCGCGGCCACTGGAACCAGTCGGTCGCGTTCGACGTGCGTGGGCCGTTCGACGCCGACGCATTCGCGCGCGCCTTCGACGCGTTGCTGACGCATCACGACGCATTCCGCCAGCGCTTCGCGTGTGGCGCGGACGGCACGTGGCGCGCCAGCGACGCCGCGAAACCGTACGATGCGCTGCCGTTCGTCGAAGTCTCCGCCCGCGACGAAGCCGACGCGCTCGCGCGCTTCGACGCGTTGCAGCGCCGTCTCGACCTCGGCCGCGGGCCGCTTGCCTGCGCCTGCGCGGCACGCTTGCCGGACGGCTCGACGCAGCTCTATATCGCGATTCACCATGCGATCATCGACGGTGTGTCGTGGCGCATCCTGCTCGACGACCTGGACACGGTCTACCGCGCCGCATGCGACCGCACGTCCGTCCGGCTGTCGCAGCCGGGCCTGCGCGCGGACGCCTGGGCCGCACGGCTCGCGCGCGCCGCGACGGAACCGGCGTCGCCGTTCGCGGCTGAAGCCGCCTACTGGGCCGGCATGGCGCAGGGCGACGACGTCGTGCCCGATCACCCGGACGCAGCGGCGACGAACGCCGATGCGGCCGTCGTCGTGCAGACGATCGACGCGGCATTGACCCGCGCGGCGCTGACCGATGCGCATGCGGCCTATCGCACGCAGACGATCGAACTGCTGGGCGCGGCGCTCGCACTGGCGCTGGCCGGCGCGAGCGATGCCGCATCGTGCCGCGTCGAACTCGAAGGGCATGGCCGCGAGACGCTGTTCGACGATGCCGATGCCAGCCGCACGATCGGCTGGCTGACGAGCCATTACCCGGTGACATTGCCGATCGCGGCCACGGCGAGCGACACGCTGTGCGCGGTCAAGGACACGCTGCGTGCGGTGCCGCACAAGGGGCTCGGCTTCGGCGTGCTCGCACACTACGGCGATGCGGCGACGCGCGCGGCGCTGGCCGCCGTGCCGCGCCCGCGCGTCACCTTCAACTATCTCGGCCAGTTCGACGCGCCGCGCGATGCGACACTCGTGCCGCGCTTCGGCGGCACTGGCGTCGAACGAGATCCACAGGGGCCGCTCGGCAATACGCTCGCGATCCACGCGTACCTCGACACGGATCGCGACGGTGCACGCACGCTGAAACTGCACTGGGTCTACGGTGCGCCGCAATTCGAGCGCGCGACGATTGACGCATTCGCCGAACGCTTCGTAGCGGCGCTGCGCGAGCTCGTCGAGGCGTGCGCGTCGCGCGTCGCGCATCGCGGCGGTGGCGCGACGCCGGGCGATTTCCCGCTCGCGCTGGCCGCCGGTCTCACGCAGGCCGCCATCGAACGCACGCCGCTCGACTGGCGCACGATTGACGACGTCTATCCGCTGTCGCCGATGCAGCAGGGCATCCTGTTCCATGCGCTGTTCGCGCCCGGTCATGCCAGCTACGTCAACCAGCTCGTCGCGACCGCGAACGCGCTGGATGCCGACCGGCTCGCCGCGGCGTTCGAAGCGTCGATCGCGCGCCACGACATCCTGCGCACAAGCGTGATGCCGGATGAAGCCGCGCCGCTGCAGTGCGTGCATCGTCACGCGCGGATGCCGGTCGAACAGCTCGACTGGCGCACGCGCGGCGACACGCTCGACGCCGATTTCGACGCATGGCTCGCAGCCGATCGCGCACGCGGCTTCGACTGGCGCGAGCCGCCGCTGATGCGGCTCACGCTGATCCGCGTGACCGACGACGCATGGCGCGTCGTATGGACGCGTCACCACGTGCTGCTCGACGGCTGGAGCACCGCGCGCCTGCTCGCGGACGTGCTGCGCGACTATCGCGACCCGGACGCCGTGTCGCCGTTCGCGAGCCGCCCGGCACTGCGTTATCGCGACTTCATCGCGTGGCTCGGCACGCGCGACCGCACCGCAGACGAACGCTTCTGGACCGAACGCCTGGCACGACTCGACGCACCGACGCTGATCGCGGAACGCACGGCCGACCGTGCGGATGCCGAAATGGTCACGTGGCGCGCGACGCTCGATGCCGACGCGACGACGCGCGTCGCGCAGACGGCACGTGCGCTGAAGCTGACAGTCAACACGCTGGTGCAGGGCGCGTGGGCGCTCGCGCTGCAGCGGATGACGCACCAGCCGGCCGTCGCGTTCGGCGCGACCGTCGCGGGCCGTCCCGATGCGCTCGCGGACGTCGACAGCGTGCTCGGTCTCTTCATCAACACGCTGCCGGTCATCACCGCACCGGCGCAGCAGCAGCGCGCGGCCGACTGGCTGCAAACGCTGCAACGCGACAACGCGGCTGCCGCCGAGCACGCGCACACGCCGCTCGCCGACATCCAGCGCTGGGCGCGCGGCGCGGGCGGCGCACTGTTCGACACGCTGGTCGTGTTCGAGAACTACCCGGTCGACGATACGGCGCGCGACGCCGATCCGCGCGCGCTCGCATTGAGCGGCGTGCGCAGCATCGAAGCCACCGATTTCGCGCTGACGCTCGTGATCGAGAGCCGCGCGGAGCTGACGATCGACTACGGCTACGACACCGCGCGCGTCGATGCGCGGCAGGTCGAAACCTGGCACCGCGCGTTCGCGTGTGCACTCGATGCCTTGGCCCGCACGCCGGACGCGCTGCTCGGCACGCTGTCGATCGCCGACGACTTCACCCGCGACGCACTGGTACGTGCGCAGGACACCGCGCACACCTGGCCGGACGACCGACGGCAGCCGCTGCACCTGCAATTCGCCGATGCGGCACGGGCGACGCCCGACGCGATCGCGCTCGAATACGCGGACGTTCACGGCGGCGTACATCGCGCGACCTATCGCGAACTCGATATCGGCACGTCACGCATCGCGGCCGCGCTGCGCCGACGCGGCGTGCAACCCGACACACCGGTCGCGCTGTGCGTCGAACGCTCGTTCGACATGGTGATGGCGCTGGTCGGCGTGCTGAAGGCCGGCGCGGCGTACCTGCCGGTCGATCCCGACTATCCGGCCGAGCGCATTGCCTACATGTTGCGCGACGCGCGGCCGGCCGTCGCGATCACGCAGGCCCACCTGCGCGAGCAGGTCGCGGCCGCGCTCGGCGATGGCGTCGCGACACAGTTGCTGACGGTGGCGGACCTGCTCGCCGATGAAACCGCAAACGACGCCGTCAACGCGACCGCCACGATCGACGACGCTCAACTCGCGTACCTGATCTACACGTCCGGTTCGACCGGCAAGCCGAAGGGCGCCGGCAACACGCACGGCGCGCTCGCGAACCGGATCGCGTGGATGCAGCACGCCTACCGGCTGACGCGCGACGACGTCGTGCTGCACAAGACGCCGTTCGGCTTCGACGTGTCGGTGTGGGAATTCGTGTGGCCGCTGGCGATCGGCGCGAAGCTCGCGATCGCCGCGCCCGGCGACCATCGCGATCCGGCACGTCTTGCGGCCGCGATCCACGCACATGGCGTGACGGTGCTGCACTTCGTGCCGTCGATGCTCGCCGCGTTCGCCGCGTATCTCGACGATTTTTCGGCCGCCGCGCAATGCGACAGCGTGCGCCTGATCGTCGCGAGCGGCGAGGCGCTCGCACCTGAACTCGTCGCGAAAATGGCGCGGCTGCTGCCGAACGCGACGCTCGTGAACCTGTACGGGCCGACCGAAGCCGCGATCGACGTGTCGCACTGGACCTGCGGCCCCGACGACGCGCATGCGGTCGCGGTGCCGATCGGCCATCCGATCGCGAACCTGCAGTTGCACGTACTCGATGCCGCATGGCAACCCGTGCCGGCCGGCGCGACCGGCGAACTGTATCTGGCGGGCGCGGGCCTCGCGCGCGGCTATCTCGGCCGTCCGGCGCTGACCGCCGAGCGCTTCGTGCCCGATCCGTTCGTGCCGGGCGCGCGCATGTACCGCACCGGCGACCTCGCGCGCCGGCGCGCCGACGGTGCGCTCGACTACCTCGGCCGCGTCGACACGCAGGTGAAGCTGCGCGGCCAGCGCATCGAGCCGGGCGAGATCGAGACGCTGCTGCGCGCGGCGCCCGGCGTGAACGATGCGGTCGTGATCGTGCGCGACGAGCAGCTGATCGGCTATGTCGCACGCGGCGACGCGGGCCCGCTCGACCGGGCGGCGTTGCTCGACGCGCTGCGCGCGCAATTGCCGGCCTACATGGTGCCGTCGCAGCTGATCGAACTCGACGCGTTACCCGTCACGCCGAACGGCAAGTGCGACCGCCATGCGCTGCCCGCGCCGGTGCGCGAAGCGGCGGCCGACGTCGCGCTCGCGTCCGACACGGAACGCGCGCTCGCCGGGATCTGGCAGCGCGTGCTGCACGTGGATGCAATCGGCCGCGACGGCGATTTCTTCCTGCTCGGCGGCCATTCGCTGCTCGCGACGCAGGCCCACGCGCAGGCGAACCTGCACTGGGGGCTCGCGCTGCCGCTGCGCACGCTGTTCGACACGCGCACGCTGGCGCGCTGCGCGGAAGCGATCGACGCAGCCTGCGCGGCACGCGGCGCGACCGATGCGGCGAGCGCGATCGACGCGTTGCTCGGCGAACTGGAAACCCAATAAGGACGACGGATGACGAAGGTTCAACACGACTGGCTCGCGCTCGCGACGCGTTTCGCGCAACTGCCCGACGCGCAGCGTGCAGTCTTCATCGACAAGCTCGGCGCGGCCGGCATCGACTTCCGCGTGCTGCCGATCCCGCCGCGCACGCCGCGCAGCGACCGTGTGCCGGCGTCGTTCGCCCAGACGCGGCTGTGGCTGCATGCGCGGCTGATCGATGCGCCGGACGCGTATCACATCACCGAGCGCCTGGCGCTGACGGGCCCGCTCGACGTGCATGCGCTGCGTCTTGCGTGCGATGCGCTGATCGCGCGCCACGAGGCGCTGCGCACGACCTTCGACGAAGCGCAGGACGGCGTCGCGCAAACGATCCACGCACCGTTGCGCTGCCCGTGGCGCGAATCCGATCTCGAAGCGCTGCCGGACGCGCAGCGCACCGCGCGCGCGGAAGCCGTCGCGACGGCCGACGAAGCCGAGCCGTTCGATCTCGGCGCGGCGCCGCTCGTCCGCGCGCACCTGGTGCGCTTCGACGCGACACATCACTGGCTCGCGCTGACCGTGCATCACATCGTGTCGGACGGCTGGTCGTCGGGCGTGATGCTCGAGGAACTCGCGGCGTTCTATCGCGCGTATGCGTCGGACCGGCCGGTGCCGCTCGCGCCGCTGCCGATCCAGTACGCCGACTACGCGTTGTGGCAGCGCCGCTGGCTCGATGCCGGCGAACGCGATCGCCAGCTCGCGTTCTGGCGCGAACGGCTCGATCCGCAACGCGGCGTACTGACGCTGCCGGGCGCGACTGCACGGCCGGCGCGCCGCAGTGCGCGCGGCGCGCGCCATGGGTTTTCGCTCGACGCGCGCATCGGCGCGCAACTGCGCGCATTCGCGGCCGCATCGGGCGCCACGCCGTTCGCGGTGCTGCTCGCCGCGCTCGATGCGCTGCTGGCGCGCGCGACCGGCGATGCGCGGATCTGCGTCGGCGTGCCGGCCGCGAACCGTGAACGCGCGGAAGTCGCCGGCCTGATCGGCTTCTTCGTCAACACGCTGGCGATCGACGTCGACGTGCCCGCACGCGGCGATTTCTCGTCGCTGGTCGCGCGCACGCAGCGCGCGCTCGTCGACGCGCAGATGCACCAGGACGTGCCGTTCGAGCAGGTGGTCGACGCGCTCGGCGTGCCGCGCAGCGCGAGCCATCATCCGCTGTTCCAGGTGATGGCCGCGTATGGCGAGCGCCGTGCGCTGCCGGCGCTCGGCGCGGCGTCGGCCGCGTTGCTGCCGTCGGGCACGCCGTCCGCGAAATTCGACCTGACGCTGTCGGTCGAAGCGACGCCGGACGGCACGTTCGACGCCGCATTCATCTACGCGCTCGACCTGTTCGATACGGACGCGATCGCGCGGCTGGCCGCGCGCTTCGTCACGCTGCTCGCCGATGCGCTCGCGCGCCCCGACATGCCGGTCGGCGATCTCGACTGGCTGCCGGCCGATGAACGCGAGCAACTCTTTGCATGGAACGCACCGGCGGGCGCGACCGAAGCCGAACCGTTCGTGCCGGTGCATGCCCGCATCGCCGCGCATGCGCAAGCACGGCCCGACGCACGTGGCGTGGCCGATGTCGACCGCGCGCTGACGCGCGGCGAAGTCGATGCGCGCGCGGCGCGCCTGGCACGCCATCTGGTCGCGGCCGGCGTCCGGCCGGAAATGCGCATCGGCGTTGCGCTGCAGCGCTCGGTCGACCTGCTCGTCGCGCTGATCGCGGTGCTGAAGTCGGGCGCCGCGTTCGTGCCGCTCGATCCGGCGCATCCGCGCGAACGGCTCGCGCAGATCGTCGGCGACGCGAACATTGCGCACGTGCTGACCGACGGCGCGAGCGCTGCGTCGCTGCCCGAACTGCCGGATCTGCGCGTGTGGCGCGCCGATGAAGTCGAGGCACTCGACGAAGCCGCGCACGTCGTGCTGCCGGACGTGCTGCCGGGCCACGCGGCCTACGCGATCTACACGTCGGGCTCGACCGGCAAGCCGAAGGGCGTGATCGTCGACCATGCGTCGTTCGCGCTGCACTGCGCGGCGATCGCCGAGCGTTACGGCGCGGGCGAGAACGACGTGTTCCTGCTGTTCCAGTCGGTCAACTTCGACGGCGCGCACGAGGGCTGGTTTTCGCAATACATGTCGGGGGCCGCCGTGTCGGTGACGGCCGACGTGCTGTGGCCGCCCGCGCAGACCTGCGCGATGATGGTCCGCGACGGCGTGACGATGACCTACGTACCGCCCGGCTGCGCCGCGCAGCTCGCCGAATGGGCGCTCGCGCACGGCGCGCCGCCGACGCTGCGTTCACTGACCGTCGGTGGCGAGGCGACGTCGCGCGAAGCGTTCGCGATGCTGCGCCGCGCGCTGCCGAACGTGCGGGTGGTGAACGGCTATGGCCCGACCGAGACGGTCATCACGCCGACGCTGTGGATGTTCCGTCCCGGCGACGATCTCGCGAAACTCGGCGACGCCGCGTACCTGCCGATCGGCACGCTGGTCGGCGCGCGCACCGCGCACGTGCTCGACGAACGGCTGCATCCGCTGCCGGTCGGCGTGATCGGCGAACTGTACCTGGGCGGCGAGGGGATCGGCGTCGCGCGCGGCTATCTCGACCGCCCGTCGCTGACCGCCGAACGCTTCGTGCCCGATCCGTACGGCGCGCCGGGTGCGCGGCTGTACCGCACGGGCGACCTCGTGCGGCGTCGCGCGGATGGCGTGTTCGACTTCATCGGCCGCGTCGACCACCAGGTGAAGCTGCGCGGGCTGCGCATCGAACTCGGCGAGATCGAGGCACAGCTTGCCGCGCACGACGCGGTGCGCGAAGCATGCGCGGTCGTGCACGGGCAGGGCGCACTGGCGCAGCTCGTCGCGTATGTCGAACTGACCGCCGACGCACGGGCGGCCGCGCAGCCGGTCGAAGCCGCGACGCTCGACGCGCACCTGCGCCGCACGCTGCCCGACTACATGGTGCCCGCACAGCTGATCGTGCTCGACGCGCTGCCGCGCAACGCGAACAGCAAGGTCGACCGCGCACGGCTGCCGGCGCCCGTGCGGGTCGAACGCGCATACGAAGCGCCGCACGACGGCGACGAAGCCGCGCTCGCGGCGATCTGGTGCGATGTGCTGAATCTCGAGCGTGTGGGCCGTGGCGATCACTTCTTCGATCTCGGCGGCCATTCGCTTGCCGCCGTGCGCGTCGCGACGCGTGTGGCCGAACGGCTCGGCCGCGACGTGCCGGTGCGCGCGCTGTTCGAGGCGCCGGTGCTTGCGCAGTATGCGTTGCAGGTGGCCGATGCGCCGCGCGCCGCGCATGCCGGTGCGGCGGCGCCGGGCGTTGCCGTCGCCAAGCCTGATGCACACGGCGTGTGGCCGCTGTCGCCGGCGCAGCTCGGCCTGTGGTTCCTGTGGCGCGCACAGCCGGATAGCGCCGCGTACAACATTCCGGTCGCGCTGCGGGTGCGTGGCCCGCTCGACGTCGATGCGCTGCGTGCGGCGTTCACGGATGCGGCAGCCGTGCATCCGGCGCTGCGCGCGCGGCTCGTTGCACGTGACGGCGCACTGCCGGGCCAACGGATCGATGCAGCGGTTTCTGTCGAACTGCCGGTGATCGATCTGTCAACGCAAGCCGATGCGCCCGCGCGCGCCGCGGCGCTGACCGACGAGGATGCACTCACGCCATTCGACCTCGCAGCCGATGCGCCGCTGTGGCGCGCGCGGGTCCTGCGGCTCGGCGCAGAAGATCACGTGCTGTCGGTGACGATCCATCACATCGTGTCGGATGGCGAATCGATCGAACTGTGGCTCGATGCGGTTCGTGCGCGCTATGTCGCCCGCGTGCAGGGCGGCGCAGTGCAGGCCGAAGAAGCCGTGCCGCTGGTGCTGCCCGCGCCGTGCCATCCGGCCCGCGTCGCCTACTGGCGCGACGCGCTGGCGGATCTGCCGGCGCGTGTGCTGCCGCAGCGCGCCGACGCGCCCGCCGTACCGCAATGGCGCGCGGCCCGCATCGCGTTCGAATTCGACGGTTCGCTGATCCGCGCCGCACGCGACACCGCGTCGGCCGCGCACGCGACGCTGCCGATGCTGCTGCACGCAGCGCTCAACACCGCGCTGTTCCGCGCGACGGGCGCGGCCGACCAGCCGGTCGGCGTGCTGGCGTCGACGCGCGAGCTGACGGGCGATGCGGCCCGCGACGCGCTCGGCCTCTTCATCAACTCGGTTGTCGTGCGCACGCGGATCGACCCGGCCGCGCGTCGGGCGGACGTGCTCGAACAAGTGCGCGACACGGCGCTCGCAGCCTACGCGCGCGCCGACGTGCCGTTCGCGGACGTGGTCGCGGCGCTGCGCGCACCGCGTGCCGCGCAGGCCAATCCGCTGTTCCAGGTGATGTTCAACTACCTGCGCCCGACGGGTGCCGCGGCACGCGACTGGGCCGGCCTGTCGCTGGCCGGATTCGACGACGTGCGCCATCGCGTCGTATTCACGCTGGAGCTGGACGTCGTCGAGCATCCGGACGGCCGTGTGAGCGCCGCGTTCTCGTATGCGGACGAACTGCTCGATCGCGGCTTCGTCGATGCGCTCGTCGATCTCTATCACGACGAAGTCGCGCGCTTCGCGGGCGCGTCGGAAGCGGCGCTCGGCGTGCCCGACAAACCTGCCGTCGCGCAAGCGTCGCCGCGCGCACCGGCGGAAGGCGGTGCCCGCGCTGCGGCGTCGTCACGTGCACCGCGTGCGGCTGCCGCGCTCGCGGCGCTGTGGTCCGACACGTTCGCGACGGCCGCGCCCGAGCCCGACGCGGATCTGTTCGAAGCGGGCGCGACGTCGTTCGACGTCGTGCGCTTCGTCGACGCGGCCGGCCGTGCCGGTCACGCGCTGACGGTCGCCGACCTGTTCGCGTCGCCGACGCTCGCGGCACTCGGCGCGCGGCTCGATGCGCACACGGAAACGGGACAGGAGGCACGCCATGCTGGCTGAAGTACGTCCGGACGGATTCACGATGCTCGATACCTACCGCCTCGCGTTCGCGGACGGCCTGTTCGCGGTGCGCGACGGCGCGGAGATCCGCGTTGCGCAGGGCGACGGCATCGGCGCGCAGTTGCTGCGCGCACAACTCGGCGACGACGGCGCGCTGCGCCTCGTCGCGTACAACCATCGCGCGGCACCGGCCGACCAGCGGCGCGCGCTGCTGGCCGCGCTGGCCGCGGCGTTTTCGGACAGCGCGCGCCACGCGGCGATCCGGCTCGACCCGGCCGCGTGGCCGGCGGTCGCGCTCGAGGCGCTGCGCGCGAGCGGCGTGCTCGCCGACGGCGGCCACTGCATGCGCGAAGGTTGGGCGCAGCAGGCCGACCTGTGGCTCGTCGGCCCGCATCTGCCGTGCGCGACCTTGCCGATGTTCACCGACGGCCGCCGTCATCCTCGCCGCCCGCCGGCGCCGCACGGCGACGTCTACGCACGCGACCTGCCGGCGCTCGGCGTGCGCTTCACGCTGCGCGGCTGGCAGCCGGCCGAGGATGCCGAACGCATCGCGCGCTGGTTCGACGAGCCGCGCGTGCGCGACGGCTGGCCGGGCACGCAGCCCGGTGCGGACGGCCCGCAAGGTACGGCGCCCGACACCGATCCGCACGTGATTCCGCTCGTCGGCTGCTTCGACGGCGAACCGTTCGCGTATGTCGAAGCGTTCTGGCTGAAGGAAGACGCGCTCGCGCCGCACGTCGCGGCGCGCGACTACGACCGCGGGCTGCGGATGCTGGTCGGCGAGTCGCGCTGGCGCGGCCCGCATTGCGTGGCGGGCTGGCTGCCGTCCGTCGTTCATTACCTGTTTCTCGACGACCCGCGTACCGAAGCGGTCGGCTGTGCCGTTCCGGCCGGCCACGCGCGGGTTGCCGACCATCTCGCGCGGCATGGCTTCGCGCGGCAGCGCCGTCTCGCGCTGGCCGACGCGCAGCCGCTGTGGATGCGCACGCTGCGCGAGACGTTCTTCTCCGGCCGTCACGTCTGACGCGCCGGATTCACCGACAAGGGAGCTGAGACATGCAGAGAGAAACCGTATTCGACCTGATCGGCGTCGGCTTCGGGCCGTCGAATCTGGCGCTGGCAATCCGCCTCGAGGAACGGCGCGCGGCGCGCCCGTTCGCCCATTGCTTCGTCGAACGCCAGCCTGAATTCGGCTGGCATCGCGGGATGCTGCTCGACGACTGCCGGATGCAGATCTCGTTTCTGAAGGATCTCGTCACGATGCGCGATCCGAAAAGCCGCTACACGTTCATCAACTACCTGTTCGAACGCGGCCGGCTGAACGAATTCGTCAACCTGAAGAACTTCTATCCGACCCGCGTCGAATTCCACGACTACCTGAGCTGGGTGGCCGAGGCGTTCGACGATCGCGTCCATTACAGCGAGACCGTCCTCGCGATCGAGCCCGTGCGCGGCGATGGCACGAAGATCGACGCACTGCGCGTGCTGTCGCGCGACGCCGCCGGCCACGAGCGTCAGCGCATCACGCGTGCGCTGTCGGTCGGCGTCGGCGGCACGCCGGCGATCCCGGACGCGTTCGCCGCGCTCGGCCGCGACCGCGTGATCCACTCGTCGTCGTACCTGACCGACATCGACCGGCTCGTCGCGTCGCCGGACGGCGAGCGCCGCCGCGTCGCGGTGATCGGCGCGGGGCAGAGCGCGGCCGAGGTGTTCATCGATCTCGCGCGCCGCTTCCCGCATGTCGACGCGAGCCTCGTGATGCGTGCGGGCGCACTGAAGCCGGCGGACGACAGCCCGTTCGTCAACGAGATCTTCAGCCCCGAATTCACCGACGTCGTCTATGCGCAGCCGCACGACGCGCGCCGCGCGCTGCTCGAGCGCTATCGCGACACGAACTACGCGGTGGTCGACCGGCCGCTGATCGAACAGATCTACGAAATGCTGTACCTGCAGCGCGTCGACGGCACGCCGCGTCATGCGCTGCTCGCGAACAGCGCGATCGAGGCCGCGGTGCGCACTGCCGACGGCCGCATCGAGCTGACGCTGCGCGACCGGATGAGCGGCGCCACGCGCGTCGAACGCTTCGACGCGCTCGTGCTGGCGACCGGCTACCGGCGCGACACGCATTCGGCGCTGCTCGAAGGGCTCGCGCCGCACCTCGGCGATGCGCTTGTGCGCGGCGACGTCACGCGTGACTACCTGCTTGCGACGCCCGAGCACTTCGGGCCGCGCATCTACCTGCAAGGCTGCTGCGAAGACAGCCACGGCCTGTCCGACACGCTGCTGTCGGTACTGGCGCGCCGCGCGGACGAAATCTGCGCGTCGCTCGAAGACGGGATCGCGCCCGCCCATGATGAAGGCGCGGCCCGGGCAGCACAGGAAAAACGACAGGAAAACGGGGTGAGTGCGAGCCGGATGGCTTTCGCTCTTTGACAAAGGCGCGGTCGGAGACCGCATGAAAAAAGTGGAGCAGAGAAAGATGGAGTGGGCAACAGGCACGCGTTTGCGTGCGATCGCAGCCGCGGCGAGCGTGGCGTTCGGCGTGGCGGCAGGGCAGGCACATGCCCAGACGGCGCCGGCCGTGAACGCAGGCGCAGCGGCATCGGCCAGCAGTGCGCAGAACGGTACGGCGGCGAGTGCGTCGGCCGGTGCGTCGACCGGCACGCTGCCGACGATCAACGTCAACGCGGCCCCGGAAGGAGACGGCACGGTCGGGCTCGTCGCGAAACGCAGCCGGACCGGCACGAAGACCAATACGTCGATCAACGAGATCCCGCAGACGATCAACGTCGTCACCGCGCAGCAGATCGAAATGACCGGCGCGACCGATGTGAACGCGGCGCTGCGCTACGTGCCGGGTTTCTCGTCGTACGGTTCGGACAACCGCTCCGACTGGTATGCGGCGCTGCGCGGCTTCACGCCGACCGCCTACGTGAACGGGCTGCAGGTGCCGAACACGCTGAACCTGTCGAGCTGGCGCGTCGATCCATACATGATCGACAGCATCAGCGTGCTGCGCGGGCCGACGTCGGTGCTGTACGGCGCGGGCGACCCGGGCGCGATCATCGACGTGCAGACCAAGCTCGCCGACGGCGAGCGCGTGCGCGAGGCCGGCGTGCAGATCGGCAACTACGCGCGCAAGCAGTTCATGATCGACGTCGGCGACAAGCTCGACCCGGACGGCAAGTACGCGTACCGGTTCGTCGGCGTCGCGCGTGACGGCAACGCGGTGACCGGCCCGAACAACGACCAGCGCGTCGCGCTCGCGCCGTCGTTCCGCTGGCGTCCGAACGCGGATACGTCGCTGACGCTGTCGGCCACCTATCTGCAGGACTGGGGCGATATCTCGTCGAACTTCCTGCCCGCGCAGGGCACGGTGCTGCCGAACCCGAACGGCCAGATCAACAAGGACGTGTACGAAGGCGATCCGAACTTCAACTACTACCGCAAGAAGCAGTGGTCGGTCGGCTATCAATTCGAGCAGAACCTGACGCAGGCCTGGACGTTCCGCCAGAACGTGCGCCTGATGCACCTGTCGCTCGATAACGGTTCGGTGTGGGGCGCCGGCTTCGCCGACGGCAGCACGACCGACGTCAACCGCTGGGCCGGCGTGTTCCAGATGAACTACAGCCGCTTCGACATCGACAACAACGTCGAAGGCCGCTTCGCGACAGGCCCGCTGCAGCACACGCTGCTGCTCGGGTTCCAGTACAACCGCCAGACCGCGACCGACAGCGAATGGATGGCTGCCGCGCCGACGCTGAACATCTACAACCCCGTCTATACGCCCGTGACCACGGCCGTGTTCTCCGATCCGAACAGCACGTATCGCACGAACACGTACACGACGATGAACACGTTCGGCCTGTACGCGCAGGACCAGATCAAGTGGAACCGCTGGACGCTGACGCTCGGCGGCCGCGAGGACTGGGTCAACATGCGCCAGGACGACCGCGCGGGCGGCACGTCGACGAAGGCGGACGTCACGGCGTTCACCGGCCGCGTCGGCCTCACGTACCAGGGCGATTACGGGCTGTCGCCGTACGTCAGCTACGCGACGTCGTTCAACCCGCTGATCGGCGTGAACCTGCTCGGCGGCGGGCTGCCGCAGCCGACGCGCGGCAAGCAGATCGAGGCCGGCCTGCGCTGGCAGCCGCCCGGCAAGAACCTGATGCTGAACGCGGCGATCTACCAGATCAACCAGACCAACGGGATCACGCCGGCGCTGCTGAGCCAGGACTCCAGCGGCACGAAGTCGGTACAGAGCGGCGAGGTGCGTTCGCGCGGGATCGAGCTGAGCGCGACCGGCAAGGTCACGCGGAACCTGTCGGTGATCGCATCGTATGTCTACCAGGACGTGAAGGTCATCAAGGCGAACGACAACACGCTGAACAACTGGCCGGTCGACGTTCCGCGTCCGCGTCAGATGGCGTCGCTGTGGACCGACTGGACGTGGCACACGGGGCCGCTCGCGGGCTTCGGTCTCGGCGGCGGCATTCGCTACCAGAGCGCGTCGGCCGGTGGGGCCGACAACGCGCTGACGGTATCGAGCGTCACGCTGTTCGACGCGGGTGTGCACTACGACATGCGTAACTGGCGCTTCGCCGTGAATGGGACGAACCTGGCCAACCGCCACTACATCAGCGGTTGCCAGTCGACGAGCGTCTGCATTTTCGGCACCGACCGTACCGTGATCGCGACCGCGAAATACAACTGGTGACGATGCGCGCCGCGGCCTGCCGGCCGGCCATTGTGGCCGGCGCGGGCCGGCCGCGGCGCCTTCGTCCGCTTTTCCACGACGCATCCATGCCGAAGAAAAATCTCGTCTATATCCAGTCGCTGCGCAATGGGGCAGCCGATCGTGCCGGGCAGCCGGTCGCCTATCAGGGCGGCACGCGCTACATGAAGGCGCCGCTCGAATTCCTCGTCGAACGCCTGAACGATTCGCCGCTCGGCGAACGCTACACGCTCAAGGGCGTGATCGTCGACGACGACGACGGTTCGCCGGCCGACCGCGCGAAAGTCGCCGACTACGGCTTCGCGCGCACGCCGGGCAGCCCGTGGATCCTGCCGGAAGGGTTGGCGGTGAAGGGCCGGCCGGTCGACGAACTGTTCTGCGCGATTCCGTCGACGTACCGGCGGCTGCCGCGCGACGCGCGCGAGCGCGTGGCAGGCAAACAGGCGTTCGAGCGCCGTCTGCTCGAGCGCCTGCTCGAACTCGACGCCGACGTCGTCGTGCTCGACGGGCTGCTCGTGATCCTCGACGAACTCGTGCGGCCCGGCGCGCGCTTTCACCGGCGCATCGCCAACATCCACCCGGGCATCACCGCCGACGGTTCGCCGTTCCAGCGGCGCGGCGCGTGGGCGACGCTCGACGCGCTGCACGGCGCGCGCGGCGAACGGGTCGACTGGGCGAGCGGTGCGACGTCGTCCATCGAACCCGTGATGATGACGGGCGCATCGTTCCACTACGTCGACAACGGCATCGATTCCGGCGAGGTGATCTGCGACGTGCTCGACACGCCGATCGCGCCGGACGACACGATTCTCGAACTGCGCTGGAACAACTTCCAGCGCAGCCTGTTTCCGGCGCTCGAGCGGGGGCTGCACGTCCTCGCCGATCGCCACGACGCGGGAGCACTGTGATGGAAGACACGCTGACGCAACCGGCCGGCGCCGCGGACGCCGTCGAAGGTGAAGTGGCCGCCGCGCTCGACGGCGCCGCACACGGGCAGGCGCCGGCAGTCGCCGAGCACACGCTCGACGCGTGGCGGCCCGACGACTCGCCGGACGGACTGCTCGCGGCGTTCGTCGCGCTGTTCAACACCGACACGCGCTACGACGCGGCGACGATCACGGTGCCGCTCGGCGGCGCCGATGCGGCGGCCGTCGCGTCGTACGTCGCGCGCGCAGTGCGTGAAGGCGTGATCGACGGTGCGCAGGTTGCCGGCGACACGCTGCGCTTCACCGTGTCGCGCGCGACGTTCTGGCAGAACCCGCAACCGTGGCTGAAGGCGCCCGCGTCGGGCGGGATGCCGCTGCGCCATGCGGTCACGAACGGGCACCGGCACCCGGTGCGGCCGCCGTCGCCGGCCGGCGAGATCTATGCGCGCTACATGCCGCAGGTCGGGATGACGTTCAGCCTGCGCACCGTCGATGTCGACGCGCACGCGGACCTGTTCAGCGGCTGGATGAACCTCGATCGCGTCGCGCATTTCTGGGACCAGCGCGGCACGCGCGACGAGCACGCGGCGTACCTCGCCGAACGGCTCGCCGATCCGCACATGCACCCGATGATCGGCTATTTCGACGACACGCCGTTCGGCTATTTCGAGTTCTACTGGGCGAAGGAGGACCGTCTCGCGCCGTTCTACGATGCGCACGACTACGACCGCGGGCTGCACCTGCTGATCGGCGACTCGCGCTTCCAGAGCGCCGGCAAGCTGCATGCGTGGTGGAGCGGGGTGCTGCACTACATGTTCGTCGACGAACCGCGCACGCAGCGGCTCGTGGGCGAGCCGCGCGTCGATCACGTGCGGCACATCGCGTATATGCACCGGCTCGGCTTCTACACGCTGAAGGAGTTCGACTTCCCGCACAAGCGCGCGGCGCTCACCGTGATCGAGCGCGATACATTCTTCGACACTTTCCGGTTGCCTTGACGGCGCGGGTGCGCGGTGACGCGCGATGTTGCGCGCGGCACTGCGGCCTGCGGGCATCGGCCATCCGGGATATGGACTGCGCGGCCTGCGTCATGAAGAATGGATCGCTCTCCTCATCGACGACAGGCCCGCGACATGGCAAAAACTTCCGCGACGGCATGGGGCGCGACATCCGGTTCGCGTGCTTCCACATTGACCCATGCCGGCCCATGCCCAGGTTGTCGCTCGAAGACTGGGCGGCCTGAGCGCGGCCGCGTAGCCACGCGGTCGCGATGCGGTTCCGCGGCGGCGCGTCACGTGCGGGGCGCGGGTTGGTCAACGAGAAAGGCGTTGCGGAACGCGTCGAGATACCGGTCGACGTCGTCGCTGACTTCACCGGGCAACAGCGCGAACGCGCGTGCCAGCAGATCCTGGCCGAGCGCCGCATAAGTCGCATCGTCCGACAACAGCGCGCGGATCGCGTCGCGCGTTTGCGGCGTAGCAATCCGTTGCGCCTCTCGTGCGAGCAGCGCGGCAGCGGCGAGGCCGGGCTGGAACGCGTGCATTTCGAGCAGGTCCGGCGCGGCATCCCAGATACGTTCGCGATTTCCCGCGTCGTGGAAATTCCGCAGCAGGAACAGCAGGTCGTACGCGTCGCTGTTCTGGCGCGCACGCCGGTCCTTCCACGCGAGCAGCTTCAGCAGCGCCAGCGCCGGCAGGCTGGCCACCGGCACCACGGTGCGCGCGTCGATCGACACCGGCAGTGCGGTGTCCACCGCTTCCTGAAACCCGAGCACGTTCAGCACGAATTCACCGTCGGGCGGCCATGCGATCTCGCCCGGGGGCGTTTCGAGTGGCCCGAACGGCACGAGATCCAACTCCGTGCGAAAACCGTGCGCGCCGCTTTCGAACAGCAATTTTTGCTGCTGTTTCGGTGCGCGCGTGAACTGCCCGGTAGCGACGAGTGCATCGATCAGCTGTTCATGAAATGGCCAGCTCACCGCACACACCGCAACGTCGACGTCGCGCGTCGCGCGCACCGGCCGGATGCCGTGCACGTGCCACATCAGGATGTCGCGCGCGGTTGCGCCCGCCACCACGAACGCCGCGTCGAGGTGTGCGCAGGCCGAGCTGACGGCCTGCAGCAGCGCGACCGCCGCGGGCTCGAGCGGCCGGCGTGCGTCGACTTCAAGCGGGCGGGTGGGCGAGGTATCGGTCATGGATGCGATCGGCGATGGCGAGATTGCGGCTGTCGCCGGACGCGACGAGATCCGCGTAGATCAGCAGCGGCGGTACGACCGGTACTTCCTGCTCGCGCCAGGCAAGCTCCGCAGACCGCGGCCAGAACGCTTCGACGATCTCGACATCGCCGCGCTCGTCCGGACGCAGGCGGCCCTGAAGCAGCAGCCGGTTCGACGCGGTGCCGTGCGTATAGACGGTGATCGCGGCCGGTTTCAGGTCGTGCGTCAGCAGGTCGGCTGCCGGCTCGCCGCCGAGTCGCGCATCGAATGCCGCGAAATCGAGGCCGCGCCACCAGTCGGGCGCGAGGCTGGCAAACCGGCGGCTCGGCAGTTTCGCGCGCAAGCGGCTCGGATAGAGCGCGCCCCATTCCTGCACGAAGCGTGGCCAGTCGGGTATCAGACGCTCGCCGTTGCGGCGCTGCCCGACGAGGCCGCGTGCGATCAGATCGTCCATCGCGAGATTGACCGTACCGAGGGCGACGTCCGACGCAGCGGCGATCGCCCGATACGGTTGCGCGACCAGGCCCGGCTGCGTCGCGAGCGCGAACATCACGGCCAGCCCCTTCGGCGTCGTCGCGCGCGACGCTTGCCGGCGCGGTGTGCGTGCGGGCTTCGGCCGGCCCGCGATCATCACGGTCGCCTCCGGCTCGATCAGGCATACGTTGCCGGCGGTATCGAGAAACGGGATGCCCTGGTCGGTCAGGCCGGCGGCCAGTTCCGCCGAAAGATGCGGTGCGACCAGCATCAGCGGCCGTTCGCCGGGCGCTGCGGTGTCGCCGCGGCGGCGCAATTCCGCCAGCGCGCCCGCCAGCGATTCGACGCGCAGGCTGATGGCGACCGGCATCTCGAATGCCTGCCCGGCAACCTCGAAGCGGATCATGGCGTCGGCGCGCGCCTTGCAGGCGGCCGGCACACGCACGGGCCGAGCGCGAAAGCGCCGGGTCGCGCTTTCGAACGCGGCGCAGGCTTCGTCGAGCACGTGCTGTTCCGGCACGGAGAGGGAAGTGTTCGCGGGCATCAAAGGGAATCGCTTGTTCACTTTTTTGTCAGCGTACATAAAAAATGTACAAGCGTCAAAAAATGAACAAGAATTCGCAAGACATTGATGTATTGGCACTATTTTATGATTCTGAACGATAGTCACCGTGGCCCTCATGCGCAAGAAATCGATGGGTGGCACACAGTCTTGCGCGTTCGGCTCCTGCGCGGCAGTCGTCCGGATGGCCAGCTTGCGCTTGCTGCGCATCATGCCGGATATGGCAACCGACGGTTGCTACAGCGACGACTTTCCGTCTGCCCGGTTGCCGCCGAACCCACTATCCTTGCCTGCATATTCCTCACAGGACAGGAGACGACACCGTGACCCACAGCGTGATTCCCGCAGGCCTCGCCGACGAAATGATCGAAATCCGGCACCGCATCCATGCCCACCCCGAGCTCGGCTTCGAGGAATTCGCGACGAGCGACCTCGTCGCGGAGCAATTGCAGTCATGGGGCTACACGGTGCATCGCGGGCTTGGCGGCACGGGCGTCGTCGCGCAGTTGAAGGTCGGTAACGGCACGCAGCGCCTCGGCCTGCGCGCCGACATGGACGCGCTGCCGATCCACGAGGCCACGGGCCTGCCGTACGAGAGCAAGATCGCCGGCAAGATGCACGCGTGCGGCCACGACGGCCATACGGCGATGCTGCTCGCGGCCGCGAAGCATCTTGCGCGCGAGCGCCGCTTCTCGGGCACGCTGAACCTGATTTTCCAGCCGGCCGAGGAAGGGCTCGGCGGCGCGAAGAAAATGCTCGACGAAGGGCTGTTCGAGCTGTTCCCGTGCGACGCGATCTTCGCGATGCACAACATGCCCGGCTTCCCGACGGGCAAGTTCGGCTTCCTGCCGGGGTCGTTCATGGCGTCGTCGGATACGGTGATCGTCGACGTGCAGGGCCGCGGCGGCCACGGCGCGGTGCCGCACAAGGCGGTCGATTCGGTGGTCGTCTGCGCGCAGATCGTGATTGCGCTGCAGACGATCGTGTCGCGCAACGTGTCGCCGCTCGACATGGCGATCGTCACGGTCGGCGCGATCCACGCGGGCGAGGCGCCGAACGTGATTCCCGATCGCGCGCAGATGCGCCTGTCGGTGCGCGCGCTGAAGCCCGAGGTGCGGGACTTGCTCGAGACGCGCATCAAGGAAGTCGTGCATGCGCAGGCGGCCGTGTTCGGCGCGACCGCGACGATCGACTACCAGCGCCGCTATCCGGTGCTCGTCAACGATGCGGAAATGACCGCGTTCGCGCGCAACGTCGCCCGCGAGTGGGTGGGCGACGCGAACCTGATCGACGGGATGGTGCCGCTCACCGGCAGCGAGGATTTCGCGTTCCTGCTCGAGAAGCGGCCGGGCTGCTACCTGATCATCGGTAACGGCGACGGGGAGGGCGGCTGCATGGTGCACAACCCCGGCTACGACTTCAACGATGCGGCGCTGCCGACCGGCGCGTCGTACTGGGTGAAGCTGGCGGAGGCGTTCCTGATCTGACACGGCGGCGCGGCGGCGTGGAAGCCGCCACCCGGTGCGCGGCATGCGCGTCCGCGACAGCGGACGCGACGGGATGCGCGTGAATTTGACGCTCCTTGACATCGGCGGGACAGGTCGCGTGCTACGCTGCGCGCGACGCCGAATCGGCTCGATGAATACAGGTGTGGACGAAATGCGAAAACAGCTTTTGACCGTGCTGACGGCCTGTGCGGTCGGCGTTCTGGTGGCCGGGTGCGACGACCAGAAGATGGCTGACGCGGTCAATGCGATCAAGCCCGATCCGATGGCGTTCGGCAACCTGCAGCCGGGCGTCTCGACGATCGAGGACGTGCTCCGTCAGGCAGGCAAGCCCGAGATGGTCAGGCAGGGCGAAGACGGCTCGCAGCGGTTCGAGTATCCACGCGGTCCTTATGGCACGAGCACCTACATGCTGGACTTCGGGCCCGACGGGCGGCTCGTGTCGATCACACAGGCGCTGACGGCGGCGAACATCACGAAGGTCGTGCCCGGAATGTCGAAGGACGACGTACGACAACTGCTCGGCAAGCCGACCGAGGTCGCGCAATACGCGTTGAGCCATGAAGAGGTTTGGAGCTGGCATTGGGCCGAGGGCGGTGTATCCGGCGACGCGATGTTCAACGCGCATTTCTCGCCCGACGGCACCGTGATCCGGACTTCGCGTTCGGAAGCGCCGGGCCGCGAAAAACCCTGACCTGATGAACGACGCAACGCAGGCGGCGCAGCATCGAGCAATCTAGAACGCTTCGCCGCTGAACAACGTCACGACTGCATCCGGATTCGACGGCCAGTACATGTGCATGTACGTCGCGACGATCGCGCCGCTGCGATAGACGGCTTCGCCGCTGCCCGATGCGCCGTCGGGGCGTACGGCATTCGCGACCGGCTCCATCGGCGTCGCGAGCCGCGAATAATGGAACGTATGCCCGCGCATCGTCCCGCTGCGCGTATCGAGCTGCTGCATGCCGAGCGCCGCGAACCGGCGCTGCATCGTCGCCTGACCCGGCAACACGCCCAGCATCGGCGTCGTCACGCCGTCCACATCGGTCAGCGATTCACACAGATACACCATCCCCCCGCATTCCGCGACGATCGGCCGACCGGCCGCTGCGTGTGCGCGAATCGACCGCGCGGTCGCGGCATTCGCCGCGAGCGTCGTCGCATGCAGCTCCGGATAGCCACCGGGAAGGAATAGCGCGTCGCACGCGTTCGGCACGGGTTCGTCGGCAAGCGGCGAGAAGAACCGCAATTGCGCACCGAGCGTGTCGAGCAACGCGAGATTCGCCGGATAGATGAACGAAAACGCCGCATCGCGCGCCACCGCGATCCGCTTGCCGGCGAGCGCACGCGGCAGCGGTGCGGCTGCATCCGGTTCCGCGAACGCAACAGCCGGCGGCAACTCGGCAAGCGCCGTTTGCGCAAGCGCATCGGCCGCGCGATCGAGCCGCGCATCGAGATCGTCGATGTCGTTCGGCTGGTGCAGGCCGAGATGCCGCTCCGGCAGCGCGATGCCCGCATCGGCCGGCACGTGCCCGAGCCAGCGCAGGTCGTCGGGCAGCGCCTGTTGCAGCAGTTCCGCGTGCCGGGCCGAGCCGACGCGATTCGCCAGCACGCCGTGAAACGGCAGCCCCGGCCGGAACCGCGCGAGCCCGAACGCGATCGCCGCGAACGTCTGCGCCATCGATTTCGCGGAAATCACCGCGACGACCGGCACGCCGAACGCCGCTGCGAGGTCGGCGCTGCTCGGCGTGCCGTCGAACAGCCCCATCACGCCTTCGATCAGGATCAGGTCGGCGTCGCGCGCGGCATCGGCCAGCAGCGCACGGCAGCCGGCCTCGCCGACCATCCCGAGGTCGAGCGCATGCACGGGCGCGCCGCTCGCGCGTTCGAGCAGCATCGGATCGAGAAAGTCGGGCCCGGTCTTGAACACGCGCACGCGGCGGCCGAGCCGGCGGTGCAGCCGCGCGAGGCCAGCCGTCACCGACGTCTTGCCCTGGCCCGACGCGGGCGCACTGACGAACAGCGCGGGGCAGGCCGGCATGCTCAGAACTCCACGCCGCGCTGCGCCTTCACGCCTTGCTCCTTGTACGGATGCTTGACGAGCCGCATTTCGGTGACGAGATCGGCCGCGTCGATCAGCGCATCGGGCGCATGCCGCCCGGTCACGACGACGTGCACCGAATCGGGACGCGCGGTGAGCGTCGCGAGCACTTCGTCGAGCGGCAGGTATTCGTACTTCAGCACCGTGTTCAGCTCGTCGAGGATCACCATCCGGTAGTCGCCGCTCTCGATCATCCGACGCGCCTCGTCCCAGCCCTTGCGCGCGGTCGCGATGTCGGTGTCGCGGTTCTGCGTGTTCCACGTATAGCCGTCGCCCATCGTCACGAAATCGCATTCGGCCACGGCGCCGAGGAAGTCGCGCTCGGACGTGTGCAGCGCGCCCTTGATGAACTGCACGACGCCGAGCCGCATGCCGTGGCCGAGCACGCGCACGGCCATGCCGAACGCGGCCGTGCTCTTGCCCTTGCCGTTGCCGGTGTTGACGATCAGCAGGCCCTTTTCGTTGACGGCGGCGGCCTGCTTCTTCTCGTGGCCGGCACGGCGGCGTTCGGTCATCCGTTGATGGGATTCGGCGTCGGTTTTCATCGGATTGGTCCTGTCGAAAGAAAGCGAAACAAAGGGTTCAGAGCGGGCCGGCGAGTGCGACCGTCACGCCGTCCCGGATCGATTTGGGGCCCAGCAGGCGGCCGTGCGGCGCCGCGAGCTGCGCACACGGCTCGGCCACGCCCGCGACGCCGAAGCGGGCGAGCGCGGCCTCCGACGGGCAGCTCGCGGCCAGCTCGGGACGGCTCGCGAGTTGCGCCGCGTCGAACGCGACGAGCGGCCAGCCGCGTCGCGCGCACAGCGTGCGCAGCGCGCGGGCACGCGCCTTGTCGGCGAGCGTGGCCACGAGCGCCGGTTCGGCGGCCGGGTAAAGCCTCAGCGCCGCGCGGATCGCGGCATCGAGTTGCGCGGCCGTCACGCCCGCGCGGAAACCGACGCCGAGCGCGACGCGTATCATGCGCCGCCGCCGAGCGCGGCACGTACCGCCGGATCGTCGGCGAACGCCGCGACGCGGCCGATCACGACGATCGCCGGCGAACCGATGCCGGTCGCACGAACGCATTCGACGAGCGTGTCGAGCGTCGCGAGCACGTGCCGTTGTTCGGGGCGCGTCGCGTGCTCGATCGCCGCGCACGGCGTATCGCCGGGCAGGCCGCCTTCGCGCAGCGCGGCTGCAATCGCGTCGAGCCGGCGGATGCCCATGTAGATGACGATCGTCATGCGCGTGGCCGCGAGCGCGCGCCAGTCGGGTTCGTCGGCGCCCGCGCCGTGGCCCGTGACGAAGATCACGCCCTGCGCGTCGCCGCGCTGCGTGACCGGAATGCCGATTGCGGCCGGTGCGGCGATGCCCGCGGTGACGCCGTTCACGACCTCGACCGGGAATCCCGCCGCGCCGAGCGCGGCCAGTTCCTCGCCGCCGCGGCCGAACACGAACGGATCGCCGCCCTTGAGCCGCGCGACGCTGCGGCCCGCGCGCAGATGCGCGAGCATCGCGGCGACGATCGCCTCCTGCGGTGTCGATGCATGCCCGCCGCGCTTGCCGACGTGCTCGATCTGCGCATCGGCACGCGCATGGCGCAGCACGTCGGGATTCACGAGATCGTCGACGAGCAGCACGTCCGCCGTGCCGATCGCGCGGACGGCCTTGAGCGTCAGCAGGTCGGCGTCGCCGGGGCCGGCGCCGATGAGCCAGGCCCGGCTCATCGGGCGCGGCACGGTACGCACCGTGTCGAAACAGTGGAATGGGGCAGGCGGGCGGCCGGGCGGCGGCCGACGGACAGGTCACGCATGACGGATCGAACGAAGCCCGCGCGGACGCGGGCGGAAGGCGCACCCCCTCCGTCCCCCGCGGATCGGGCGTTCGGCGAGCGTCGGGCTCGCCCCTTGCGTCGGCCGGTATCCGGGCTGGCCGCTTGCCAGGCCGCAGCCTTCCCGCCCGGCTGAAGGGCAGTGGCATCGTGGGCGGCATGGGCGCGTGCGCGGGGAAGCGCGTCGCGCGGGCGGCGTACCGTTGCGGGGACAGCACAGGCCGGGCGGTGGTCCGCCTCCTGTTTCCCGTTTAACTGCAGGCGCGCAATGCGCATGCGAGCACCGAACGCGGCGCATACGATAGCACAGCGATTCCCGCGCGCGAACCGCCGCGCACGGCTTCCGGCCACGCGTGCCGGCGATGCGAAACGGGGCCCGACGGCCCGCTCCGCCTTGACGCTCCCCGCACCGCCGCCTACACTCGCACGCGTTTTGGTGCTCGCGCGTGCCGCTCCGGCGCGCGCAGTTAAACGGGAAACAGGGAGCCTGCCTGCGCCGCAGTCGAGCCAACCTGTGCTGCCCCCGCAACGGTAAGCGAACGCGTCGCGCCCATGCGCCACGCAACGCCGCTTCGCTGCATGCCACGCGCATGCGGACGACCGCCACTGGATGCCGCGCGCATCCGGGAAGGCGAAGCGGCGTGTTCGTCAGCCCGGATACCGGCCTAAACGTTGGGGTTCAGCGCCGCGGGGAGGCGGCGCATCGTCCACGGCCGCAGCAGGCCCGACGCCCGCGGGTTGCCCGCTTCCTCCGCCGTTCTGCCCGTGCGCGAACCCGCGCCGGCCGCTGCGGCGAAGAGCAGGCAGCGCGAGCCGGGCCGGCGGCAGCCGTGTTGGCATTCACGATGTCGACCGTTCGCAAGGAAGCACCATGTCCGCTTCGTCGTCCCGCCCGTCCCGCGACTGTCCGTCCGGATCGCACGGCGGCCTGCCTTCGATCCGCCAGATGAACTGCCATGCCGCCATCGACGCGACGATCCCGGGCTGATTCCATTTTCGACACAGGACCTACCATGACCATGCGCAAGCTTCCCGTCACGATCGTCACGGGCTTTCTCGGCAGCGGCAAGACGACGCTGATGCGCCACATCCTGCAGCACGCCGAAGGCCGCCGCATCGCGGTGATCGTCAACGAATTCGGCGAGCTCGGCATCGACGGCGAAATCCTCAAGGGCTGCGGCATCGGCTGCGAGGATGCCGACGGCGCGCCAGGCGAAGCGGCGGGCCAGCTGTACGAACTCGCGAACGGCTGCCTGTGCTGCACCGTGCAGGAAGAGTTCTATCCGGTGATGGAAGCGCTCGTCGAGCGCCGCGCGGACATCGACCACGTGCTGATCGAAACCTCGGGCCTCGCGCTGCCGAAGCCGCTCGTGCAGGCGTTCAACTGGCCGACGATCCGCAACAGCTTCACGGTCGACGCGGTCGTGACCGTCGTCGACGGGCCGGCCGCCGCAAGCGGCCAGTTCGCGGAAAACCCGCAGGCCGTCGACGCGCAGCGCCGCGCCGATCCGAACCTCGACCACGAATCGCCGCTGCACGAGCTGTTCGCCGATCAACTGTCGTCCGCCGATCTCGTGATCGTGAACAAGGCCGATCTCGTCGGCGATGCGGAATTCGCGCAGATCGAAACCGCGATCCGCGACGAGATCCCGCCGCAGGTGAAGATCGTGCGCGCGACGCGCGGCGAGCTCGACCTCGCGATGCTGCTCGGCCTCGAATCGGCATCGGAAGAAACGATCCACCTGCGTCACGACCATCACGGCTCGGCCGACGACGGCGATCACGATCACCATCACGACGATTTCGACTCGGTGGTCGTGTCGGGCGACGCCGGCACGCGCGAAGCGACGATCGCCGCGCTGCAGCGTGTCGTCGAAGCGCACACGATCTACCGCGCGAAAGGCTTCGCCGCATTGCCCGGCGCGCCGATGCGCCTCGTGATCCAGGGCGTGGGCCGCCGCTTCGACAGCTATTTCGACCGTCGCTGGCAGGACGGCGAAACGCGCGCGAGCCGCTTCGTGCTGATCGGCGAGGATCTCGACGCGGCCGTGCTGCAACGCGCGTTCGACGCCGCGTGCGCAGCCGAGCCGCAACAGGCGTAACGCACGATGCATCTGCTGCGCACCACGCCGGGCGGCTTCGTCGACGATACCCAGGGCGTCGTCCGGATCGACCAGCAGCCGGCCGACATCGTGATCCTGAGCTCGGCCGACACGACGCTGTCGCTCCTCGCGAGCGTCGTGCCGCTCCTGCCGGCCGGCTTCCCGAGCGTGCGGCTCGCGAACGTCACGTTCCTGCGGCAGCCGGCGTCGGTCGACTTCTACGTCGACGACGTGCTGCAGCACGCGAAGTCGGTCGTGATCGATCATCTCGGCGGCGAGGCGTACTGGCCGTACGGGATCGAGCAGGCCGTGTCGCTCGCGTCGAAGCGCAAGCAGTCGCTCGCGATGTTTTCGGGCGACCTGCAGGAAGACCCGAACCTCGTCGCGAAAAGCACCGTCGCGCCCGACCTGTGCCGGCTGTGGTGGCGCTATCTGCGGGAAGGCGGCGTGCACAACGCCGAGGCGCTGCTGCGCAGCATTGCATTCCACACCCTCGGGTTCGGTGAAGCGCCCGAGTTGCCGCGCCCGCTGCCGGCCGCCGCGCTGTATCACCCGGCGCGCGACCGCGCGAGCGTCGACGACTGGCGGCCGCGCTGGACGCCCGGTGCGCCCGTCGTCGCGATCCTGTTCTATCGCGCGCACTGGCAGGCCGCGAACACGGCCGTGTTCGACGCGCTGGCCGATGCGCTCGTCGAGGCAGGGCTGAATCCGCTGCCGATCGCGGTCACGTCGCTGAAGGACGCGGTGAGCCGCGAAGTCATCACGGCGCTCTGCGACACGCACGACGTCGCGCTCGTGCTGAACACGACCGCATTCGCGGCCGGCGCGATCGACAGCCCCGAGCACGACGTGCTCGCCGGCGACGCGCCGGTGCTGCAGGTGATCCTGTCCGGCGGCAATCGCGACGCGTGGGTGGCCGACAACCAGGGCCTGCATGCGCGCGATATCGCGATGCACATCGCGCTGCCCGAGGTCGACGGCCGCATCGTCACGCGCGCGGTGAGTTTCAAGGGGCTTGCGTACCGCTGCCCGCACACCGAGGTCGACGTCGTGCGCTACCAGCCGGACGCCGAGCGGATCGCGTTCGTCGCGGCGCTCGCGCGCGGCTGGTGCCGGCTGCGCACGCTCGACAACGCCGACAAGCGCGTCGCACTGATTCTCGCGAACTATCCGCAAAGCGAAGGGCGGATCGGCAACGGCGTCGGGCTCGACACGCCGGCGTCCGCGCTGCGCGTGCTCGCGGCGCTGCGCGACGCGGGCTACACGGTGGCCGACCTGCCGCCCGACGGCGACGCGCTGATCGCGCGGCTCACCGAAGGCGTGACCAATGACGCGGCCGTGCATGCGCTGCGCCCCGCGTTCCAGAGCTTCCCGCTGGCCGACTACGTCGCCCGTTTCGCGCGGCTGCCTGCTGCCGTGCGCGACGCGCTGAACGAACGTTGGGGGCCGCCCGAAGCCGACCCGACGCTGCGGCAAGGGCGCTTCACGATCGCCGGCTGGCGCGCGGGCAACGTGTTCGTCGGTATCCAGCCGTCGCGCTCGCGCGGCGAGAACGACTACGCGAGCTACCACGACGCGGATCTCGTGCCGCCGCACGCGTATCTCGCGTTCTATTTCTGGCTGCGCGATGCGTACCGCATCGACGCGGTCATCCATCTCGGCAAGCACGGCAACCTCGAATGGCTGCCGGGCAAGAGCGTTGCGCTGTCCGACGCGTGCTGGCCCGACCTGACGCTCGGGCCGCTGCCGCACCTGTACCCGTTCATCGTCAACGATCCGGGCGAGGGCAGCCAGGCGAAGCGCCGCGCGCAGGCCGTCATCATCGATCACCTGATGCCGTCGCTCACCCGTGCGGAAAACTACGGCCCGCTGCAGGATCTCGAGCGGCAGGTCGACGAATACTACGAAGCGCTGATGGTCGATGCGCGGCGCGCGAAGCTGCTGCGCAAGACGATCCTCGCAACGATCGCCGAGCACCGGCTGCACGATGAGCTGAGCGTGTCGCCGCCGCGCGATACGGGCGACGAGGATGCACTGCTCACACGCGTCGACGCGTGGCTGTGCGAACTGAAGGAAGCGCAGATCCGCGACGGGTTGCATGTGTTCGGCGAATCGCCGATCGATCGTCAACGGCGCGACACGCTGCTGGCGCTCGCGCGCTTTCCGATTGGAGACGGCAAGGGCACGCGCGCCGGACTGATCGGTGCGCTGGCACGCGATCTCGCACTCGGCGACGACTTCGATCCGCTCGCGGCCGACTGGGCCGCGCCGTGGGCCGGGCCGCGACCGGCGATCCTGCAGGCGCTCGACGCATCGCCGTGGCGCCATGCGGGCGATACGCGCGAGCGGCTCGAACGGCTCGCGCAGCAATGGCTGGACGGGCTGTGCGCAACGAGCGACGGCAACAGGGCCACCGACGCGACGCCCCCCGGCGATTGGCCGCACACGCTCGCGGTGATCGAGCGCGTCCGCGCGACGCTGCTGCCCGCGCTCGACGCGTGCGGCGGCGAGGAAATGCGCCAGTTGCTGCGCGGGCTCGACGGCCGCTTCGTGCCGCCGGGGCCAAGCGGCTCGCCGTCGCGCGGCCGCCCCGACGTGCTGCCGACCGGCCGCAATTTCTACTCGGTCGACACGCGCGCGGTGCCGACGCAGGCCGCATGGTCGCTCGGCCTGAAATCCGCACAGCAACTGATCGAGCGCCATCTGCAGGATCATGGCGACTATCCGCGCGCGATCGGCCTGTCGGTCTGGGGCACGGCGACGATGCGCACGGGCGGCGATGACATCGCTCAGGCTTTCGCGCTGCTCGGCGTGCGGCCGAAATGGGCGCATGGCAGCCACCGCGTGACCGACTTCGAGATCCTGCCGATCGAGATCTTCGACCGGCCGCGCATCGACGTGACGCTGCGTGTGTCGGGCTTCTTCCGCGACGCGTTCCCGAACCTGATGCACCTGTTCGACGCGGCCGTGCAGGCGGTGGCCGCGCTCGACGAGCCCGAGGAACTGAACCCGATCCGCGCGCGCATCGAGCGCGAACGCGCGAAGTGGGTCGCGCAGGGCGTGGCGCCGGACGAGGCGCGGCGCCGCGCCGGCTGGCGCGTGTTCGGCGCGCGACCGGGCAGCTACGGCGCGGGCCTGCAGGACCTGATCGACCAGCGCCGCTGGCAGACCGACGCCGATCTCGCCGATGCGTACCGCCGGTGGGGCGGCCATGCATATGCGCAGAACAGCGCGGGCGACGCCGCGGCCGACGTGTTCGGCGAGCGGCTCGCGACGATCGACGTCGTCGTGCAGAACCAGGACAGCCGCGAGCACGACATCCTCGATTCGAACGACTACTACCAGTTCCAGGGCGGGATGACGGCCGCCGTGCGGCACCTGTCGGGGCAGCAGCCGAGCATCTACCATGGCGACCACGCGAACCCGGTCGCGCCGAAGATGCGCACGCTGCGGGAGGAAATCGCACGCGTGATCCGCTCGCGCGTCGTCAACCCGAAATGGCTCGACGGCGTGAAGCGCCATGGCTACAAGGGCGCGGCCGAGCTGGCCGCGACCGTCGACTACCTGTACGGCTATGACGCGACCGCGCGCGTGCTGTCCGACCACCAGTACGCGCTCGTCGCCGACGCGTACCTGTTCGACGACGCCACCCGCGCGTTCCTCGAACGGCACAATCCGAAGGCGCTGCACGACATCTGCGAACGCTTCGTCGAGGCGATGCAGCGCGGCCTGTGGCAGCAGCCGGGCGAGTATCGCGAACGGATCGAAGCGGTCTGGCTCGCGAGCGAACAACTCCAGGAAGGGGGACGGCGATGACCGATCCGACGACGCACCGCGCCCGCGCGGTTTTTCCGTTTGCGGCGCTCGTTGCGCAGGATGCGCTGCAGCAGGCGCTGCTGCTCGCCGCGATCGACCCGTCGCTCGGCGGCGTGCTCGTGAGCGGGCCGCGCGGCACCGCGAAATCGACCGCGGCGCGCGGCCTCGCGGAGCTGCTGCCCGAAGGGCAGTTCGTCACGCTGCCGCTGTCGGCGAGCGACGAGCAGGTGACGGGGACGCTCGATCTCGCGCATGCACTCGCTGAAAACGGCGTGCGCTTCCGCCCGGGCCTGCTCGCGAGGGCGCATCTCGGCGTGCTGTATGTCGACGAAGTGAACCTGCTCGCCGACGGGCTCGTCGATACGCTGCTCGATGTCGCCGCGAGCGGCGTGAACATCGTCGAACGCGATGGCGTGTCGCACGCGCATGATGCCCGTTTCGTGCTCATCGGTACGATGAATCCCGAGGAGGGCGAACTGCGTCCGCAGCTGCTCGACCGCTTCGGCTTGATGGTCGAGCTGGAAAACTGCTTCGACGCCGCGCAGCGCGAGCGGATCGTGAAGGCGCGGCTCGCGTTCGATCTCGATCCGGATGCGTTCCGCGCACGTCATGCATCCGCGCAGCGCGCACTCGGCGACCGGATTCACGCGGCGCGCGCACGGCTGGCGGCGCTCGATTTCGACGATACGGTTCACGCGCGCGTCGGTGCGCTGTGCATCGACGCAGCCGTCGACGGGCTGCGCGCCGATCTCGTGATGCTGCGCGCGGCGCGCGCGCTCGCCGCACTGGAGCAGGCCGATGCGGTGACGGTATCGCATGTGGAGCGTGTGGCCGACGCGGTGCTGCGGCACCGGCGCCATGCGGGCACGCCCCCATCGTCCGCGTCGTCGCAGCACCGCGATGAGCGCGACGGCCGTTCTCCGCCCGATGCGCGTGAGCGCCCCGACGATCCGCCGGGCGCGGCGAAGAACGATGCCACGGCATCACAGGGCGACTGGGGCTACCTGCCGCCCGAACCGGCCGGGCTGCGCGACGTGAAAGGCGTGGTGCCGCTGCCGCTAAAAAAACGCTGAGCCATCGAGCCGACGCCGCTGCGAACGCCGTTCGCGGTCCTCGATGGCAATCAGGCGCAGCCGCGCGCGTGCCGGGTACGGCCCGCACGGGCGCGGCCGTTGCATGGCCCGCGACGCTCGCCGCGAAACGCGGCGGCCCGCTGCATCACAGCCATCTGCGCTTCCGGAAGCGCGCCGGCACGCCGGACGCGCTGCATTGCTTCGTGCTCGACTGCTCGGCGTCGATGCTGTCGCACGAGCGACTCGCGCTGGCGAAGGGGCTGATCGTCGCGTATTTCGACCAGGCCGCGCGCGACCGTGTCGAAACCGCGCTGATCTGCTTCGGCGGCAATGGCGCAGCGCGCCGCTTCGGCCCGGCCGTCCCGCGCTGGTGGAATGCGCGCTGGCTCGAACCGGTCGAAGGCGGCGGCGGCACGCCGCTCGCGGACGGCATCGCGGCCGCCGCGCAGTTGCTCGTGCACGCGGCACGGCGCGAGCCGGGCAAGCAGCGCTGGCTGTGGGTGCTGTCCGACGGACGCACGCACGAGATGCCCGCGAAACCCGCGGCGGCCGATCACGTCGTGTTCGTCGACTTCGACGATGCGGCCGTGCGGATCGGGCAGGGCGCGCGGCTGGCCGCGGCATGGGGCGCGCAGTGGGTGGCGGCCGACGCGCTGTACACGGGGCGCGCCGGCTGATGGCCGGCCGTCGGTGCGTTATGATCGCCGCTTCTGCTGCTCACTGGAAACACCCGCCATGCAAGTACTGGTCGATGCCGACGCGTGTCCCGCCGTCATCAAGGACATGCTGTTTCGCGCCGCGCGTCGTGCCGAAATCTGCGTGACGCTGGTCGCGAACCAGTTTCTGCGCACGCCGCCGTCGCCGTTCATCAAGGCAGTGCAGGTGCCGGCCGGCTTCGACGTGGCCGATGCTCGCATCGTCGAGATGGTGGAAGCCGGCGATCTCGTGATCACCGCGGACATTCCGCTGGCCGCTGCCGTGCTCGACAAGGGCGCGCATGCGCTCGACCCGCGTGGCAACTGGTTCAGCCGCGAGAACATCGAGGAACGCCTGTCGACGCGCGCGATGATGGATCAGTTGCGCAGCGCCGGCATCGACACGGGCGGGCCGGCGCCGTTCAGCGCGCGCGACGGCAAGGCGTTCGCATCGCAGCTCGACCGGTTCCTGGCGCGGCACGGCAAGCCTTGAGGTCGGGTCGAGACGACCGCGTGCCGTGATCGTCCTGCGCGGGGCGGCACGCGCACGCGCCATGCGCCACATCACCGAATCCGCATTGAATCGCGCTCATTGCCCCTGCGGGGATGCACGTTCGCGCCGACGCTGCTATCGTGGCGCAAACCACAACACAGGAGCGCACGCGTGTCACCGACTCAACTTCTCGTTCCGACCTTCACCCAGATGCTGCGCGCACAATCCGCGTGGCTCGACAAGGCCGTCGCACATCGGCAGGCCGCGGGCGAATCGCCCGACGCGGCGATGACACTGAGGCTTGCGCCCGACATGTACCCGCTCGCGGCACAGGTGCGCTTCTCGTGCTTCCAGGCGACGGAGCCCGTCCACCGGCTGCGCGGCGAACCGGTGCCGGCTTCACTGCTCGCGTTGCGCGAGGCGGGATGGAATGCGGATGCGCAGCCCGGCACGCTCGCCGACGCGCAGGCGATCATCGCCGGCACGCTCGCCTTTCTCGGCGAACTCGCGCCGGATGAGCTCGATGGCGGTGCCGCGCTGCCGATCGCGCTCGAAATGCCGAACGGGATCGCGTTCGACATGACGGGCGAGCAGTACGCGCGCGACTGGGCGCTGCCGCAGTTCTCCTTCCACGCGATCGCCGCATACGCGATCCTGCGCCACCATGGCGTCGAACTCGGCAAGGCCGACTACGTGCCGCACATGCTCGCGTACGTCCGTCCGGGCACGATTCCGCAGGGGTGAGCCGGCAGGCGCCGGGCAACCTCGAAGCGACATGACGCGGGCACTCTTCATCTGCAGCCGCAACCGGCTGCGCAGTCCGACGGCCGAAGCGGTATTCGCCGCGTGGCCGGGCGTCGAAACCGACTCGGCGGGCCTCGCGCCCGATGCGGACACGCGCCTGTCCGCCGAGCAGCTCGACTGGGCCGATGTCGTATTCGTGATGGAGCGTGCGCACAAGGCGAGGCTGGCGGCGCAATACGGCGCGCAGCTGCGGCACAAGAAGATCGTCTGCCTCGATATTCCCGACCGCTACGCGTACATGCAGCCCGAACTCGTCATGCTGCTCGAACGCAAGGCCGGCCCGTTCCTGCGCACGTGAGCGGCGCGGGTGACGGGGCCGTCAGCGTAGCCGGCCGTTCGCGATCGCAGTAAAACAGTCGAGACGCAGCAGCTCGATGATCTTGCGCGTCGGCACGCTCGCACGAAGCGTGTCGAGCCGGTCGACGGTGAACCACTTGCAGCGGGCGATCTCGTTGCTCGCACGCGGCGTCAGGTGCGCCGGCACGTCGGCCACGAACACGTGATGGAGCTTCGTCAGCCCGCCGAACTGCACCGCGTAGTCGAGTACGAGCCCCTCCAGCCGCGTTTCCTCGGCAAGCTCCCGCAGTGCAGCATCGAGCGGCGTCTCGCCGCGCCGGATCGTGCCGCCCGGCAGCGACCAACGCGACGCGGTGCGGGCGACCAGCAGCACGCTGCTGCGCTGACGGCACACGATCGTGGCGCGTTCCTTGATGACGGCGAGAGTGTCCAGCCCGGTACTCATGTTCGGTAAAACAGGTGCTGAATCGTGGAGAAAATGCGCGTCGGCGGCGCGTGACCCGGCAGCAGGCCGCGACGGCGTACAGGCAGCCGCATCGATGTTAGCGGCCGTTCATGACAGTTCCGTGCACGGTGTCGCGGGACGGAAAACGTGTCACGCGTGCGTATAGATCCCGCTGCGCGTCGGCTTCGCGTGGCGCGGCTGGCGGCGCTTGTGAACGGCTCGCCGATGGCGGGGCGGCGGCGTTACGTGCCGGCGCGCGGGCGCGGGCCGTGCGCTCGGCGCAGCGCCCGCCATCCCGGTCTGTCCTTCGCCGAAATGGAAGGTCTGGGTTTGCGCGTGTCCGACGCCCAGCGTCGACGCCAGCATGAAGGCCGCCAGCAGCATCCGTTTCATGAATAATCCGCCCGATTTTTTTGAGATGAAGATTGCCCGCCAGCTTAGCGAAAGGCGGGGCGCCCCCGCAACCGGCCCGTGTTCGGTGTCGCCCCCACTTGCGCACGACGGCATCTTCCGCACGCCCTCAGGGTGCCGCCGGGGTTGACAACATAATTCCTGAGTGTGAATATAAATTCACGCACAAGAATTATTCATCGCATCCGGAAGGTGGCGCCGCAGGCGCCGGGCCTGCCGGAACCGGCAGTCCGATCAACCGGAACCAGGAGCGGGACGCATGGCGGAACACAAGCAGCAGGGCGCGCTGGCGGGATTGCGCATCATCGATCTGTCGCGGGTGCTGGGCGGCCCGTATGCAACGCAGATCCTGGCCGACCACGGCGCGGAGGTGATCAAGGTCGAGCCGCCGTCCGGCGACGAAACGCGCACCTGGGGCCCGCCGTTCGACGGCGATACCGCGTCGTACTTCCTCGGCGTGAACCGCAACAAGCTCGGCATCGCGCTCGACCTGACGCAACCGGCCGACCGCGAGCGGCTGCTCGGCCTGCTCGAACATGCGGACGCCATCGTCGAGAACTTCAAGATCGGCACGATGGAGCGCTGGGGGCTCGGCTTCGACACGCTGCATGCGCGCTTTCCGCGCCTCGTCCATTGCCGCGTGTCGGGCTTCGGCGCGGACGGCCCGCTCGGCGGGCTGCCCGGCTACGACGCGGCCGTGCAGGCGCTCGCGGGGCTGATGAGCGTCAATGGCGAAGCCGGCGGCGCGCCGCTGCGGGTCGGCGTGCCGATCGTCGATCTCGTGACCGGGCTGAACGCGGCGCTCGGCGTGCTGATGGCGCTGCGCGAGCGCGACGCGAGCGGCCGCGGCCAGTTCGTCGAATCGACGCTGTTCGACTGCGCGCTGTCGATCCTGCATCCGCATACGCCGAACTTCTTCCATTCGGGGCATGCCCCCGTACGCTCCGGCAATGCGCATCCGAACATCACGCCGTACGACAGCTTTCCGACGGCGAGCGTCGACATCTTTCTGGCGGTGGGCAACAACGGGCAGTTCGCGGGGCTGTGCGACGTGCTCGGCACGCGCGACTGGCTCGACGATCCGCGCTTCGCGGACAACCGTGCGCGCAGCGCGAACCGCGCCGCACTGCGCACGCTGCTCGAGACGGCGCTGGCCGGACACGACGGCGCGGCACTCGCCGAGCAGCTGATGCGCCGCGGCGTGCCGTGCGCGCCGGTGCTCGGGCTCGATGCGGCGCTCGACCATCCGCATGTCGCGCATCGGCAGATGAAAGTCGAGCTGGGCCGGCATCGCGGCATCGCGTCGCCGATCAAGCTCGGCCGCACGCCGGCCACGTACCGGCGGGCGCCGCCCGCGCTGAACGAACACGCGGCGCAGGTGTTCGCTAGCGCCAACGCTAGCGATAGCGACCACGACACACGCCGGGACTGACCGGCCTCGCTGCCGCCGGCCGTGCCGCGCGCCCGACGGCGCCGCACGGCCATGTGTGCCGCCCGACCATTCGAACACCACGCCGGGCCCCGCGCGGGCGCACCGGCTGAAGAGGAGACGCATCATGCTTGCATGGATCGGCGCGATCGCCATCGTCGCGCTGTTCGGCCTGATCATCACGAAGCGGCTGTCGCCGCTCGTCGCGTTGATCGTCGTGCCGGTGGCCGCGTCGCTCGCGGCCGGTTTCGGGCTCGCGACCGGCAAGTTCATCGTGCACGGCGTACAGAACATCGGCCCGATCGCCGGGATGTTCGTTTTTGCGATTCTTTTTTTCGGAATCCTCACCGATGCCGGCATGCTCGACCCGATCATCGCGGGCGTGCTGCGCGTGATCGGCTGCCATCCGCCGCGCATCGTGATGGGCTCGGCGCTGCTCGCGCTGCTGATCCATCTCGACGGCTCGGGCGCCGTCACGTTTCTCGTCACGCTGCCCGCGATGATGCCGCTCTATACACGGCTCGGGATGGATCGCCGCATCCTCGCGTGCGTCGCTTCGATGGCCGCCGGCGTGAATTTCCTGCCGTGGGTCGGGCCGATGCTGCGCGCGTCGGCGGCGCTGCACATTCCCGGTTCCGCGATCTTCATGCCGATGATTCCGGTGCAGATCGTCGGGCTCGCGTTCGTGTTCGGCACCGCCTACGTGCTCGGCGTGCGTGAGGCGAAGCGGCTCGGGCTCGATCGTGCCGGTGCCGCGTCGCTCGCGATCGCGCCGCGCGCGCTGACCGACGCCGAGCGCGCATTGCGCCGGCCGGAACGCTTCCGGATCAATCTCGTGCTGACGCTCGTCGTGCTCGTCACGCTCGTGTCGGGCATCGTCGACCCGATGGTGATGTTCATGCTCGGCACGGTCGCCGCGCTCGTGATCAACTACCCGGACGTGCAGGCCCAGCGCGAGCGGATCGACGCGCATGCCAGGGCCGCGCTGATGATGGCGAGCGTGCTGCTCGCGGCCGGCGCGTTCACCGGGATCATGTCCGGCACCGGGATGCTGAAGGCGATGGCGGACGTGGTCGTCGCGCACGTGCCGGTCGAGCATGCGCGCCACATGCCGTTCGTGCTCGGGCTGCTGTCGATGCCGCTCAGCCTGCTGTTCGACCCCGATTCGTTCTACTTCGGCGTGCTGCCGGTGCTCGCGGAAAGCGCGAAGCTGCTCGGCGTGCCGCCGATCCAGATGGCGCAGGCCGCGCTGCTCGGCCAGATGACGACGGGCTTCCCGGTGAGCCCGCTCACGCCCGCGACGTTCCTGATCGTCGGCCTGACCGGCGTCGAGCTGGCCGAGCACCAGAAATTCACGATTCCGTTCCTGTTTGCCGCCACGGTGCTGATGGTGTTCGCCGCCGTCATCGTGGGCGTGTTTCCGTTGTGAGCGCCCCAGGCCTGCCGCTTCGTGCCGGTGCTCCGAGGGGGCAATCCCGCAACGGGAGGTTCTTCGAAGCGGAAGCCTCGACGCCGCCGGGCGTTTTCCTTCTTGAGAGCGGCGCGGCCGCTCAGCCTTTTCCAGGAGAGCATTCCATGCAGTTCGACCTGACCGATGACCAGCGCGCGATCGAAAGCGCGATCGAGAAAATCTGCGCGCGCTTCGGCGACGACTACTGGCTCGAACGCGATCGCGCGGGCGGGTTTCCGGCCGATTTCCACGCGGCGCTCGCCGAGGCCGGCTGGCTCGGCATCGCGATGGACCCGGCCCATGGCGGCGCCGGCCTCGGGATGACCGAGGCCGCGCTGATGATGCGCACGATCAGCGCATCGGGCGCCGGCCTGTCGGGCGCGTCGGCCGTCCACATGAACATCTTCGGGCTGAACCCGGTGCAGGTGTTCGGCAACGACGCGCAGAAGGCGCGCTTCCTGCCGCCGCTGATCGCCGGGCGCGACAAGGCGTGCTTCGCGGTGACGGAACCCGACGCGGGCCTCGACACCACGCACCTGAGCACGCAGGCCCGCCGCGACGGCGACCACTACGTGCTGAGCGGACGCAAGATCTGGATCTCGACCGCGCAGGTTGCGAACAAGATGCTGATCATCGCGCGCACGACGCCGCTCGACCGGGTCGCGAAGCCGACCGACGGGCTGAGCCTGTTCTATACCGATCTCGACCGGTCGCGCGTCGAGGTGCGCGAGATCGAGAAGATGGGCCGCAAGGCGGTCGATTCGAACATGCTGTTCATCGACAACCTGCGCGTGCCGGAAGGCGACCTGATCGGCAACGAAGGCGACGGCTTCCGCTACCTGCTGCACGGGCTGAATCCCGAACGGATCCTGATCGCCGCGGAGGCGATCGGGCTGGGTCAGGCCGCGCTGCGCCGCGCGACGCAGTACGCGTGCGAACGCGTCGTGTTCGGCCGCTCGATCGGGCAGAACCAGTCGATCCAGCATCCGCTCGCGCAGGCGTGGATGCAGCTCGAGGCCGCGTGGCTGATGGTGATGAAAGCCGCGACGCGCTACGACGCGGGGCAGTCGTGCGGCGCGGAGGCCAACGCCGCGAAATACCTCGGCGCGGAAGCCGCGTTCCAGGCCTGCCAGACGGCCGTCGCGACGCACGGTGGGATGGGCTACGCGAAGGAATACCATGTCGAGCGCTACCTGCGCGAGTGTATGATTCCGAGGCTCGCGCCCGTGAGCCCGCAACTGATCCTGTGCTACATCGCGGAGAAGGTGCTCGGGCTGCCGAAGTCGTACTGACCGGTCCGACCCGGCGGCCGGCCCGGCGCGCGGTTTCCCGTTCCGATTCAAGCGCTCGTCATGGACGTCAAACTCGTTGCCCGCACGCTCGACCTGTTCGAGCTGTTCGCCGCCGAACGGCGGCCGCTGCCGCTCACCGAACTCGCGCGCCTGCTCAATGTGCCGGCGTCGAGCTGCCTCGCGATGGCGCGCACGCTCGTGAGCCGCGGCTACCTGTATGAAGTACGCAAGCGCGGCGGCTACTATCCGACGCGCCGCCTGCAGACGATCGCCGCCGCGATCGACGCGACCGATCCGGTCGTCGACATCGTCCATCCGCATCTCGTCGCGCTGCGCGACGCGAGCCGCGAGACAGCCGTGCTCGGCAAGATCCAGGGCGTCTCGGTCACGTACCTCGACGTCGTCGAATCGGAGCAGGCGATCCGCTATACGCGCGCGCCGGGCGAACTGCGCCCGCTGCATGCGAACTCGATCGGCAAGGCGATTTTCGCGGAACTGGACGGCGACGCGCAGCAGGCGCTCGGCGCGCAGTTGCCGTTCGAGCGCTTCACCGACGCGACGGTGGCGGACTTGCCCGCGCTCGTCGCGCAAACCGCGCGGTTTCGCGAACTCGGCTGGGCCGAGAACTTCGGCGAGAGTGCGCCCGAGCTGTCGGCGATCGCGGTCGCGCTGACGCTCGACGGCGACTGGTACGGGTTGTCGGTGGTCGGGCCGACCGAGCGGATCCGCCAGCATCGCGATACGCATGCGGCGCGGCTCGTCGATGCGAAGGCGAGGCTGCTGGCCGAGCACGCGCGCGGCTGAAAGCGGGCAGGGCGCGCCGACCAGCGGGCCGTCCGCCGGCGATCCGGTAGCTGGCGATCGCCGTGAACGGCCCCCGATGCGCCGGCCTGAAGCCTAGCGACGGCCGATATGCCGCATCACGACTTCACCCACACACCGCCCGCACTCGGGTTGTCGCCCTGCGTCCACCATTTCGCGCAGTATTTCGCGCCCTGGTACATCACGCAGGTGCCGCCTGAGTACGCGGTCGTTGCCGACCACGTGGCGGTGCCGCCGCCCACGGCCTTCCACACGGCGGCCTGGCCGGGCACGTCGCCCTGCGTCCACCATTGCGCCTGGTACGTCGTGCCTTGATAGGTGACCGTCGCGCCGGCCGTATAGACCTGGCCGGCCGCCCAGGGCGCGCCCGGCTGCGGCGTGCCGCCGTCCGAGCCGCCGCCGTAGTTCGGGTCCTGCGTGACGCCCGTGCCCCACTTGCCGTCGAGCTGCTTGAAGATCGTCGCGAACGCGTACGGCTGCTGCGCGACGCCCGAGCAGGTCGGCGACGCATACGTGCCGCCTGACGCGCACGCCTGGTCGCGGCCGACCGACCAGTTGCCGAAGAAACCGTAGCCGTTGCCAACGGCCGCGTTCAGCACGCTCTGCGCGTTCGCGAGCGTGAAGGTTTCGCCCTGCACGTCGTTCACGCCGATCATCGGCGTGACGCCGACCATCTGCCACAGCTGGGCATTGGTCTTCGGCTGGCCGGCCGACTTGAAGGCCGTATCGAGCTGCGAGTACAGCGCCTGCGCGGCACTGATCGCGGCCGCACCCATGTCGAGGTTCGCGGGGCCGTAGTCCATCGCCATCACGTTCACCGCATCGAACACGGTCTGGTTCGAGATCGCCGCGTTGACGATGTTCAGGCCGTCCTGCGTGAGCCCGGTCGGCATCGTCGGCAGCGTCAGCGTGACGTGCAGCGGCTTGCCTTTCGCCGCATAGCTCGCCTGCAACTGCGTGACCGCCTGGAAGTTGCGCGCGACCGCGGCCGTGTCCAGCTGCGACACGCCCTCGATGTCGAAGTCGAGATGCGTGAGGCCGTACGTGTCGATCACGGTCTGGTACGCGCTCGCCAGCGCGGGCACCGTCGTGCACGCCTGCATCAGCGGCGTGCCGTTCGCACCGCCGAACGACACCGCGACGTCACCGCCTTTCGCGCGATAGCTCGCGATCGACGTCGACAGTGCGGTCAAGAGGCCGCCGCTCGCGCCGTTGCCGATCGGCTGCACGCCGCCCCACGACGGCACACAGCCGTTACCCGCGACCACGAACGCGAGTGTGAACTGCTGGATACCTTGCCGGACGCCGATCTGGTCGACGAGCGGCGTCGGATAGAGCGTCACGTCGACATAAGGCGCATAGACGCCGGCGCCCTGGGACACGCTCGCCACTGCAAGCAGGCAACCCGCGGCAACTGCACGCGGGATGAAACGCGGCAACACTTTGTTGTTCATTGTGTTCTCCAAGTGGAAGAGGGATACGCTGGCCCGCGTATCGCCGCCGGTCGTGCGACCGGGCATGCCCGGCCGGCGGCGTGCCCATCTTGGAGGATTCGCATCGATTAGTGAATAGTCAGGAGTTCTTTTTGTTATTTGATTCCCGATACGTAACGATCTTGCCGATTCGACACAGTTACGGCATGCGTGACGCGGGTGATTTTCCCGATCGAACGATCGGTCACGCGCGACGCGACGCGCGTCGTTCGCGTCGCATCAGGACGATGCCGGTTGCGCAAGCGAGCGTGCCAGCGCGACGAAGCGCTCGACGCACGCCGACGCGAACGGCTCGTTCCACGACACGATCTGCTCGACCGCGCGCGTGCCGGCAAGCGGTACGTAGACGACGCCCGGACGCTGCAGCGTCGCCGTGAAGCCGGGCACGATCGCGATGCCGCGCTCGGCGGCCACCAGCGACACGAGCGTCGCGATCTGTGCCGCGGTCGCGCCGATCCTGGGCGCGAACCCGGCTTGCGCGCACAGGTCGTCCAGTGCGGCCGTCAATGCCGAACCGTAACCGGGTGGAAAGGTGACGAAGGTTGCGTGCGCAAGCTCCGCGACGTCGACGCTCTCATGGCCCGCGAGCGGATCGCCGGCCGGCACGGCCGCGACGAGCGGTTCGCGCGACACGACGAGCGACGCCACCGGCACGCCGGGCGCGCCGTCCCACGCCCAGCCGAATCCGATATCCATCGTGCCGTCCGCGATCTGCTGGCGCTGGCTGGCGGTCGCCGCCTCGCGGAACGCGAGTTCGACGTCGGGCATCGTCCGGCTCGCGACACGGATCACGTCCGGGAACGTGTCGGACATCGGAATCGAACTCGCATAGCCGATCACGATGCGCCCGGCGATGCCCTGCGCGATCTTGCGCGCACTCGCTTCTGCCTCGGCGGCCGCGCTGACGACGTGGCGCGCATGCTCGAGGAACGCGGCGCCTTCCGGCGTCAGCCGCACCGCACGGGTCGAGCGCTCGAACAGCCGGACGCCGAGCTCGCTTTCCAGCGCGGCGATATGGCGCGTCAGCGGCGGCTGCGCGACCCGCAGGCGCAACGCCGCGCGGCCGAAGTGCAGTTCGTCGGCGACGACCACGAAATAACGGAGGCGGCGCAGGTCGAGCATTGTTGTCGTTCCGGTATCAATGGCGGTGAAAACGGTATTGGCGTGCACGCGGCGCACTCGTCAGACTGTCGGCATCGACGACCAGGCAGCTCCGATGAACGACAGGACCACGCGCATCGCGTTCTTTCTCTGCGGCTTCGCCGCGTTTCTGAATCTGTATTCGACGCAGGGCATCCTGCACGAACTCGCGGCCACCTTCGGCGTCAGCGCGGAGCGCGCGGGGCAGGGCGTGAGCGCCACCACGACGGCCGTCGCCATTATCGCGCCGTTCGTCGGCGTGCTGGCCGCGCGCATCGAGCGGCGCGTCGCGATCTCGCTGGCCGCGGTGGCAGTTGCACTGCCGGTCGTGTGGTCCGCGCACGCGGGCAGTTTCGCGTCGTTTCTCGGCGCGCGCTTTGCCGCCGGCCTGGTGATGCCCTTTATTTTCGCGCTGTCGATCGCCTATATCGCCGAGCGCTTCGATCGCGGCACGTCGGCCGAGATCAGCGCGCTGTTCGTCGCCGGCACGACGCTCGGCGGTTTCGCCGGCCGCTTCGCGACCAATCTGATGACGTCGATGTGGGGCTGGCGTCATGCGCTCGACGTCGTCGCGGCGCTGTGTCTCGTGACGGGCGTCGCGATCTACGCGAGCCTGCCGGCGTCCGGTGTCATCGCGCGGCGCGCCGACCACGATGCGGATGCCGGTGCGGGGCCGTCGTGGCGCATCGTCACGCGCGGCCCGCTGCTCGCGTCGTTCGCGATCGGCGCATGCGTGCTCGCGTCGCAGGTCGCGACGTTCACGTTCGTCGGCCTGCGCCTGGCCCGGGCGCCATTCGGCTTCGGCACGGTCGGGATCGGCGCGATCTATGCGGTGTTTCTGGTGGCGGTGGTCGTGACGCCGCTGGCCGGGCGCCTCGCGCGGCATCGCGGCCCGCGCGCACCGGGGCTTGCCGCTGCCGCACTCGCGATCGGCGGGGCGTTGCTGACGCTGTCCGACAACGTGCCGGTGATCCTGGCCGGCCTCGCGCTCAGCTCGACCGCCGTGTTCGTCGAACAGGCGTCGGCCAACACGTTCATCTCGCAGGCGGCGTCGAGCGCACGCTCGACGGCAATCGGCATCTACCTGTCCTGCTATTACTTCGGCGGCAGCCTCGGCTCGATCCTGCCGGTGCCCGGCTGGCATCGCTGGGGATGGGCCGGCTGCGTCGCGTTCGTGGTCGTGGCGCAGGCCATCGTCGGCGTGCTCGTGTACCGGTTCTGGCGAGCCGGCGGCGCGGCCGGCACCGCGCCTGCCGACGCGCGCAGCGTCACGCCGGTGCGATAGCCGGGTTCAGCGATACCAGCGCGGCGTATAGACCCACTCGCGCGCGTTGCCGATCGCGAAACGGCGCGTCGTCGACGAACCGACGATCACCATCGTGCGCATGTCGACCTGGTCGCTGCGCAGCGCGCCGAGCGTCGTCGTCGTGAGCGTCGCGCCCGGCCGGCCGATGTCGCGGCCGAGCACGACCACCGTATCGGCGGTGCGGTGCGCGCGCACGACATCGAGCGCACGATCGAGCTGCCACGGCCGCGCACGCGAGATCGGGTTGTAGAACGCCATCACGAGATCGGCCTGCGCCGCATGCCGCAGGCGCGTCTCGATCACGTCCCACGGCTTCAGGTTGTCCGACAGCGAGATCGCGCAGAAATCGTGGCCGAGCGGCGCGCCGGCCTGCGCGGCCGTCGCGAGCGACGCCGAGATGCCGGGCTCCACGCGCAGGTCGACCGCGGCCCAGTGCGGATCGCGCGCTTCGTCGAGCGCTTCGAGCACGGCCGCGGCCATCGCGAATACGCCCGGGTCGCCCGACGACACGACCGCGACGCGCCGGCCCTCGGCTGCAAGCTCGAACGCATGGCGCGCACGCTGCATCTCCTCGCGATTGTCGGTGCCGTGCACGCGCTGATCGTCGCGGAACGGGCCGGCCATGTTCACGTAGGTCGTGTAGCCGAGGATGTCGGTCGCTTCGGCGAGTGCGGCGCGCGCGGCCGGCGTGAGCCACGCGGCACCGCCCGGGCCGAGGCCGAGCACCGTCAGGCGGCCGCGCGCACGGCCGAGCATGGCGGGATCGACCGGATGCGATGCGACTGCGCATGCGATGCCGTTCGTCGTGGCACGCAGCGTGTGCGCGACGCGCAACGTGCAGCCAAGCAGTGCGGCCGCCGCATCGGTTGGTGCGTCGACATCGGCATCGGCATCGACGAAGCGCAGCGGCACGTCGAGCGTGTGCGCGGCTTCTTCCAGCGCGGCATCGCCGATTGCCGATGCAGGCGCAACGATGGCCGCGAGCGCCAGCCGTGCGAGACCTTGCGCATCGAGTGCGGCATCGATGCGCGCAGCGAGCGCTTCATCCGCGTGGATAGCCTGCGCATCGACACCCACCACCACGCTGCGCGGATGAATCACGAGTTCGTCGCGCGTACCGCGCCATGCATCGGGTGTCACGCGGATCGCATGCGCGGCCGCGTCATCGCGCGGCAGCGCGACATCGTCGAGCCACGGCGCCGCGCCGTCGATGCGCGTCGACGCGCCCGCGAGCAGATCGGACACGAAGCGCTTGCCCTGGGCGAGATCGGCGAGCGCATAGCCTTCCGGCGGATTGAGCACGCACGCGCCGAAGCGCAGTTCGCCGCTCGTCGTGATCGCCGGCGCGACGCCGACGCATGCGGCGATTTCGCGCGCGATCACGTTGACGCCGGTCAGACCGCCGAGCAGCGGCACGACCGCCGAACCGTCTTCCGCCACCGCGAGCACGGGCGGCTCGACGCCCTTGTCGGCCAGCGCGGGGGCGATGCAGCGGATCACGATGCCGGCCGCGCACAGCGCGACGATCGGCAGGCCGCGGGCATAGAGTTCACGCAGGTGCGCGCCGAGATCGTCGAACGGCACGTCGGCCGCGACGCGCGATGCGAGGCCATGCACGAGTGCACCCGGATAGCGCGCCTGGATGCGCCGCGCGGTATCGAGCGCGCCCGCGCCGAGAATCACGATCGCGGGCGGAGTCGTCATCCTTGCCATTTTTCCCCCGGCACGACCAGCAGCGAGAAATACGGCGACGCCATCGGATCGACTTCGTCGAGCGGCACGATGCGCTGGTTCGCCATCGTCGCGCGCTCGACATACAGCGCGCGCTTCGCGAGCCCCAGTTCGTCGAGCACGCGCCGCACCTTGTCGAAATTGCGGCCGAGCTTCATCACGACGGCCGCGTCGGCCCGCGCGAGCCGTTCGCGCAGTTCGTGCTCGGGCAACACGCCCGACAGCACCGACAGGCTCTGGTTGCGATAGACGAGCGGCTGGCCGAGCACGGCCGTGCCGCCGAGCATCGAGCACACGCCGGGGATCACCTCGGTGTCGTAGCGCGGCGCGAGGCGGTCGTGCAGGTACATGTACGAGCCGTAGAAGAACGGGTCGCCTTCGCAGATCACCGCGACGTCGCGCCCCGCATCGAGGTGCGCGGCAACGATCTCGGCGGCCGTGTCGTAGAAGTCGGCGATCACCGTCTCGTAGCACAGCGGCGGCGGCAGCGCCTCGGTCGTCACCGGATAGACGAGCGGCAGTTGCGTCTGCCCGTCCCGCAGGTGCGCTTCGACGATGCCGTACGCATTGCCTTTCTTGCCCTTCGCGACGAAATACGCGACCACGGGCGCGGCCTGCAGCACACGCAGCGCCTTGATCGTCATCAGTTCAGGATCGCCGGGGCCGACACCGACCCCGAACAGGCGTCCGCGCGCGGTCGTCATTCGACCTCCGTCGCGAGCGCATTGACCGCTGCCGCCGCCATCGCACTGCCGCCGCGCCGGCCGAGCACCGCGACGTACGGCACGCCGCGGCTGTCGGCGTCGAGCAACGCCTTCGATTCGGCCGCGCCGATGAAGCCGACCGGGAAACCGAGGATCAGCGCGGGGCGCGGGGCGCCGGCGTCGATCATGTCGAGCAGGTGGAACAGCGCGGTCGGCGCATTGCCGATCACGACGACGCTGCCCGCGAGGTGCGGACGCCACAGTTCGAGTGCGGCAGCCGAACGCGTATTGCCGAGATGCCGCGCGAGATCGGGCACCTCGGGCTCGCCGAGCGTGCAGATCACGCGGTTGTCGGCCGGCAGCCGCGCGCGCGTGATGCCTTCGGCGACCATCCTCGCGTCGCACAGGATCGGCGCGCCGGCCGCGAGCGCCGTGCGGCCCGCCGTGCCGGCACCGGCCGAGAAGCGCAGGTCGTAGACGACGTCGACCATCCCGCACGCATGGATCACGCGCACCGCGAGTTTCTCGAGGTCGGGCGGAACCTGCGACAGGTCGGCCTCGGCGCGGATCGTCGCGAACGACTGGCGGTAGATTTCCTGCCCGTCGCGAATGTAGTCAAGCATCGGTGGTGTCCTGGCTGTGCCGCGCGCCCGTCAGTCGGGCCGCGGCCTGGTCAATCGTCAGATGGCGCGCGAGCGGGGCGCCGAGGCCCGCCGCGGCGTCGCGCCGGTAAAGGTCGTAGTGCGCGGGCGCAACCGCGACGAGCGTGTGCGTCGCGGGATGCGGCAGCGCGCAGTGGCGCTCGCAGCCGGTCAGGTGCACGTCGACCGCGTGGCCGATGCGCGCGGCAAGCGCGAGCGCGTCGTGTTTCGTGTCGGCGCGTGCCTTCGCGCAGCCCGCGCTGCCGGTGCACGCGACGAGCGACGCGAGCGGGTCGGACGACGCGCAGACGAAGCCGAGCGACGCGAGCGCATCGAGCGTGGCCGACGCGCGTTCGAGCGATACGCCATGCAGGAACACGCCTTGCCACGGCGTCATCGACAGCGTGCCGTCGCCGTCGGTTTCTGCCAGCGCGGCGAGCCGCTCCAGTTGCGTTGCATCGAGCCGGCCGAGCACGCATTGCGCGCCGATGCTGCAGCGCGCCGCATCGAGCGACGGGCGCATGCCGAAACGCAGCGCCGCGTCGGTGCGCGTGCGGCGCCAGCCGGTGAGCGCCGGATCGGCTGCAAGCGGGAAGGGCAGGTATTGCCGTGCGCGTTCGAGCAGCGCGCGTTCGCCGCATGTTGCGAGCAACGCGCGCATCCGCGTGACGTCGGCCGGCGCAAGATCGAGGAACGCGAGCAGCAGCGCACGGACCAGCGCGACGCCTTGATCGGGCGCGACATCGATCGAAGCGGGTGGGTCGTCGTGCGCGACCGGCGGGCAGCCGGCCAGCCCGGCCGCGAGGCGCACTGCGCCGTCGCCGCGTCGCCATGCGGCCAGCCAGATGTCGTGCGGATGATCGAGCGCCGCGACCGATTCGCCGCCGTCGAGCTGGATCGAGAATTTCGGCGACAGCTCGCTACGGCGCGGCTCGCGCGCCAGCATGTCGAACAGCGGCGCGGCGAGCGCGCGGCCGTCGACGAGCGCGGCGGGATCGTGGCCGGCGAGCGGGCTGAGCATCAGATTGCGGACGTCGTCGCTCGCGGCGAGCGCGGCCGCGTCGGCGGTGGCATTCGCGGTGCTGTCGATGCGGGGGCCAAGGCCCGCGTCGAGCAAGGCGCGCGTCAGTGCGTCGGCCGCACCGTCGCGAATGCCGCGCAGCTGGAGATTCGCGCGATTGGTCGCGTCGATCGCACCGGAGCCGAATGCACGCGCGGCGGCGGCAATCGCACGCGCCTGGCGCGCATCGAGCCGGCCGCCCGGCAGCTTGATCCGGCACAGCCCGCCGTCGGCGGCCGCGACCACGCGCACGAGCCCCGGGCAGGCCGACGGGCGCACGACGGGCGACGCAGGAATCGAAACGGGGGCGGAACTCAACGGGGTACCGGGGCAGTGTCGCGCCGCGGCCAACGCATCGGTACACCCCGCCCGACGCCGACTGGCACGCACGCACTTTCTGGCCGGCAGGTCTCCTGGCTGACAGGTCGGCGCCGGCTCCCGGCCTTCCCGGTGGAACCAGTGGCATGAGGGGGGAGATCGGCTCGCTGTCTACAGTTGCGGGGGCAGCCACAGCGGCGCGTGGCGCGCCCTGTGTTCCCTCTTCGGCCCCGAGGGGCACCGGCGAACGAACGGCCGTAGGATACCCGATTTTCACGACGATCCAGCATTGTCGATGCGCCGCGCACCCGCGTCGCAGCACGGTCGCAGCCGGTTTTGCTCTATCTTGCAAATGGTACGATTGGCGGCTCGACATCAGATCGGCGACCGCCGGAATCCGCCATGAAACTCACCAGGACGGAGCTGTTCGGCATGGGCATTGCACTGGGCCTGCTGGCCATCCCGGCCTGGATGCTGCTCGCGTGCATGCTGATCCCGCTTGCGCCGTCGGCCGAGTGGCCGAAGAATGTCGGGCTCGCCGGCCTCGGCGTGCCGATCGTGGCGGGCGGAACGTTCCTGTACAGGAAAAGCGGTGCACGCTCGCTCATGTGGTTGCTGCTTGGCTGGCTGCTGATCGCGTCGATCGGCGGCATGTATCTGGGCTTGCTGGTCTTGATTGGCCCTGTGCCGCGCGGCTGACGTCGTCGCCGTATCGCACCGGCGGGCGGGCGACACGCCCGGCGCGGGAGCGGATCAGGATCATCAACGAATCAACGCGCGGCGGCCCGGTAGCCGCGCCTCGCAACAAACGGTAGGGAATCGAACGATGGGGAAGGGTGCATGACGGCGTGGCTGACGGTAGTGGGTATCGGCGACGACGGTTACGCGGGGCTCGGACGCAGCGCGCGTCGCGCGCTGCTCGACGCGACGCTCGTCGTCGGCGCGAAGCGGCATCTCGACATGCTGCCCGCGCGGCTGCCGACCGCGCGCGAAACGTGGCCGTCGCCGTTCGATCTCGCCGGTGTGCTGGCGCGTCGCGCGTCGCCCGTCTGCGTGCTCGCCAGCGGCGACCCGATGCTGTTCGGCGTCGGCGCCACGCTCGCACGCACGCTGACCCCGGGCGAATGGCGCGTGTTGCCCGCGCCGTCGTCGCTGTCGCTGGCAGCCGCCCGCCTCGGCTGGGCGCTGCAGGATATCGGCGCGGTCTCGCTCGTCGGCCGGCCGCTTGCGACGCTCGCGCGTTACCTGCTGCCCGGCCGCCGCCTGTTCGTGCTGAGCGCCGACGGCCGGACGCCGGCCGCCGTCGCGGCCGAACTCGTCGCACGCGGCTTCGGGCCGACGCGCATCAGCGTGTTCGAACATCTGGGCGGCCCGCTCGAGCGGCGGCTCGACGGGCTCGCGCAGGACTGGCGCATCGACGAAACGGCCGCGCTGAATCTGGTCGCGCTCGACTGCCGGGCCGGCCCCGACGCGCCGCGCCGCGCGCTCACGCCCGGCCTGCCCGACGATGCGTACCGCCATGACGGCCAGCTCACCAAGCGCGACCTGCGCGCGATGACGCTCGGTCGCCTCGCGCCCGTGCCCGGCGAGCTGCTGTGGGACGTCGGCGCCGGCAGCGGCTCGATCGGCATCGAATGGATGCGCGCGCATCCGTCATGCCAGGCGATCGCGATCGAAGCGCATGCGGAGCGGCAGCGCTTCATCGAGCACAACCGCGACGCGCTCGGCGTGCCGGGCCTGCAGCTCGTCGCGGGCCGCGCGCCCGATGCGCTCGCGGGACTCGCCGCGCCCGACGCGATCTTCATCGGCGGCGGGGCGACCGCGCCCGGCGTGCTCGACGCGTGCTGGGCAGCGCTGAAGCCCGGCGGCCGGCTGGTCGCGAACGCGGTCACGCTGCAGGGCGAGATGGCGCTCGCCGCGTGGCGCGACGCGCATGGCGGCACGCTCACGCGCGTGTCGCTCGCGCATGCCGAGCCGCTCGGCCGCTTCGATACGTGGCGGCAGCCGTTGCCGGTCACGCTGTACGACGTGCGCAAGCCCGACGCGGCCGACACGACCGCATCGTCGGCCACCGCGAACGCACCGGACGCAACGGACGCGTGATGCGCGACGAGACCCCCGAACAGCCCGCGCCGCTACGCTTCGGCTATACGACCGGCAGCTGCGCGACCGCGACGTCGCTCGCCGCCGCGCGGCTGCTGCTCGCGGGCCGGGCGGACGACGCGGTCGAGATCGTGCTGCCGAAGGGGCAGCGCGTGATGATGCGGCTCGAGTTCTGCCGGACCACGGCCGACGGTGCGGAAGCCGCCACGATCAAGGATGCCGGCGACGATCCGGACGTGACGCACGGCGCGCTGATCTTCGCGCGCGTCGCGCTCGCGGCGGCGCCCGGCGTGCGGTTTCACGCGGGGCCGGGCGTCGGCACGGTCACGCGCGCGGGGCTGACGCTGCCGGTCGGCGAACCGGCGATCAACCCGGTGCCGCGCCAGATGATGACGACGCACCTGGAAGCGCTGGCGGCCGAGCATGGCTACGCGGGCGGCTTCGACGTGACGATCGGCGTCGAAGGCGGCGAAGCGCTCGCGCTGAAGACGATGAACCCGCGCCTCGGCATCGTCGGCGGCCTGTCGATCCTCGGCACGACCGGCATCGTGCGGCCGTTCTCGTGCTCGGCCTATATCGCGTCGATCCACCAGGGCATCGACGTCGCGCGCGCGAACGGCATCGCGCATATCGCCGCCTGCACGGGCAACGCCAGCGAAGACGCGATGCGTGCGCACTACCACCTGCCCGACATGGCGCTGATCGAGATGGGCGATTTCGCGGGCGCGGTGCTCAAGCACCTGCGGCGCGCACCGGTCGCGCGGCTGTCGATGTGCGGCGGCTTCGGCAAGCTCAGCAAGCTCGCCGCGGGCCATCTCGACCTGCACAGCCGCCATTCGAGCATCGACCTGCCGCTGCTCGCGCAGTGGGCGGCCGACGCGGGCGCAAGCGACACGCTGCAGGCCGCGATGCGCGCTGCGAACACGAGCCAGGAAGCGCTGAAGCTCGCGCACGCCGACGGCGTGCCGCTCGGCGATCTCGTCTGCGCGCAGGCGCTGCGCGTCGCGCGCGACATCGTGCCGCCGTCGGTCGCCGTCGAGATGTTCGCGATCGACCGGCAGGGCCGCTTCGTCGGGGAGGCGCGATGAGCGTGCGCATCCTGCTGCTCGGCGGCACCGGCGACGCACTGAAAATCGCGCGTGCGCTCGGGCCGCGTCACGTCTACAGCCTGGCCGGGCTCGGCAAGGTGCCTGACGATCTGCGCTGCGACGTGCGCGTCGGCGGCTTCGGCGGTGCCGCCGGGCTAGCCGCGTATCTGCGCGACGCCGGCATCGGCCTCGTGATCGACGCGACCCATCCTTATGCCGCGCGGATCAGTGCGAATGCCGCTGCCGCGGCACGTGAAGCGGGCGTGCCGTTGTGGGCACTGCGTCGCGCGCCGTGGACGCCGCAACCCGGTGACGACTGGCGCATGGTCGACGACTGGGCCGGTATCGAGGCCGCGCTTGCGCCGTTCACGCGGCCGCTGTTCACGCTCGGCCGCGAACCGCTCGCGCATCTCGACGCGATCCCGCCGCACCAGTTCTGGCTCGTGCGCTGCCTCGACGCACATCCCGGCAACGCGCGGGCGCAGATCGTCGCCGCGCGCGGGCCGTTCACGCTCGACGGCGAGCGCGCGCTGTTCGCGCTGATGGGCATCGACGTCGTCGTCAGCAAGAACAGCGGTGGCGCAGCCACCGAAGCCAAGCTCGACGTCGCGCGCGAACGCAGGCTGCCGGTCGTGATGCTGCGCCGGCCGCCGCTGCCCGACGCCGACCGCGCGTTCGATTCGGCCGCGGCGCTCATCGACGCGCTCGATCCGGCCACGCGCGCATGACGCCGTGCGGCCGGTCACCCCTTGAATTGACGGAGATTTTTCGATGACGGTGTATTTCATCGGCGCGGGCCCCGGCGACCCGGAGCTGATCACGGTGAAGGGCCAGCGCCTCGTGCGCACGTGCCCGGTGATCCTGTATGCGGGTTCGCTGGTGCCGGCGGCCGTGCTCGACGGCCATCGCGCGGAGCAGGTCGTCAATACGGCCGAACTCGACCTCGACGCCATCGTCGCGCTGCTCGCCGGCGCGCACGCGAAAGGGCAGGACGTCGCGCGTGTGCACTCAGGCGACCCGTCGCTGTACGGCGCGATCGGCGAACAGATCCGCCGTCTCAAGGCGCTCGGGATTCCGTACGAAATCGTACCCGGCGTGACGGCCACGGCCGCATGCGCGGCCACGCTCGGCGTCGAGCTGACGCTGCCCGGCGTCGCGCAGACGGTGATCCTCACGCGCTTCGCGGGCAAGACGACGATGCCGGAAGGCGAAGCGCTCGGCTCGCTCGCCGCGCATCGCGCGACGCTCGCGATCCATCTCGGCGTGCGCCATCTCGCCCGCATCGTCGACGAAGTGATGCCGCATTACGGCGCCGATTGCCCGGTCGCGGTGATCTATCGCGCGAGCTGGCCCGATGAGGAACGCGTGACCGGCACGCTCGCCGACATCGTCGCCAGGGTGCACGGCACGCAGATCGAGCGCACCGCGCTGATCCTGATCGGGCGCGTGCTCGACGCCGAAGGGTTCGCGGATTCGACGCTGTACGCGAGCGCGGGCTGACTACGCGCGGACCGGCCCGAGTTCGGTGCGGCGTTCACGCAGGTGCGTGTAAAGCGCCGCGCCGATCGTGATCGCGCCGCCGACGAAGTAGATCGGCGATGCCGATTCGCCGAGGATCAGGATCGACGCGACGATGCCGATGACGGGGATCAGGTTGAGCACGACCACGCTCCAGTACGATGCGTTGTCGCGCGCACCGCGAAAATAGAACAGGAACGCGAGCGTGAACTGCAGCACGCCGATCGCCAGCGCGGGCCACACGGCCGGCCACGCCGGCAATCGGTGCGGCCCGCCGCTGTTCACGTCGATGCCGAGCAGGACGAGCGCCAGGAGCAGCGAACCAGCCTGCTGGATGAGCAGCATCGCCGTCGCGGACGGGAGCGTCACGGCCTGCGTCGACAGCGACACGTACAGCGCGGCTACCATCACGCCGGCGAACACGAGCGCATCGCCGCGCAGCGACGCGTGCCCGTCCGCCGACGCATCGCCGAGCGTGATGACGACGACACCCATCAACGCGACGACGCCCGCGACCAGCAGCCGCCTGTCGACCCTGAACCGGAACAGCACGATGTTGAACGCGAGGATGCCGAGCGGTTCGAGCGCGAAGATCACCGACGTGTGCAGCGCGGACGTGGATTGCATGCCGACGAACCCGAGGTAGTACGCGCCGCACGGTTCGAGCATGCCGATCAGCGCGACGACGGCGACCTGCGCCGGGGCGATGCCTGTCACGCTCACACGTTGTACGGCGGCGAGACACGCGAGCACCGCGACGCTGGCGGCGATCTGCAGCACGATGAGCCACGCGGGCGACAGGGCAGGCAACGCCATCTTGCTGAACGGAATGGCGACGCCCCAGCACAGCGTCGCCATGAGCAGGCATCCGGTCTTGCGCGCGTTGTCGTTCATGCGGTGACTCCACTCGGCCTGTCGACCCGTAGAATGCGGGCGTGCGGCGGCTGACATCGGTGAAACGATGGTTTAAATTATATGCGTGACGCACACATATACTAGGAGCGGCTACGTGAAAAGGCAACGCCTGAACAATTTGCTGGGCGCGCTCGCGCTTGGGTTGAACGACCGGGTAGAGGACGCGATCGCCCGCGACACGGGGCTGCACGGTTCGAGCGTGGATGCGCTGGTGCTGCTGTCGCAATCGCATGCGCTGACGATCGACGCGCTGGCGCGGCAATTGATGCTCGTGCATTCGTCGGCCGTGCGGCTCGCCGAGCGGATGACGCAGGAAGGGCTCGTCGCACGCGAGCCCGGCGACGACAGGCGCACCGTCGTGCTGACGCTGACCGAGGCCGGGCACGATGCGGTGCAGCAGGTGCTTGCAGCGCGCGGCGCGGCGATCGCGGACCTCACGCGCACGTTGACGCCGGAGCAATGCGCGCAGCTCATCCCGATCTGCGAGCAACTGGTCGGCGCGCTGGCCGACGACATGCACAACGCGATCCGCATCTGCCGGCTGTGCGACGAAGACGCGTGCGACTTGCGGCGCTGCCCGTCCGAGCGCGCCTGCCGGCGATTCGAGGCGGAACGGGAAACGGACGGCTGAGAACGGCACGTCATCTGGGCGGGGCGGGCGCTTTCAGGCAGACTGGGCCACTTCGCACGATCGCGGCGCAGTGCGTAAGCCACCTTACAAGGACACCGTTGAATGAGTACCCGTATTCGATCAGGCATGTTCGGCCTGGCGGGATTGACGGCCGCGCTGCTGGCGGCATCCGCGGTCAGTGCCGCCGGCGAAGCGAACGAAGCCCGCGCGGTGCCCTTTGTCGAGGTCGCAAAAACCGCCGTGCCCGATCGCGACTGGCAGCACACGCTTTGCGGGTTGGCGTCGGCATCGTGCGGCGCCCCCGGCCAGTCAGGCGACGCGGACAACGCGCCGTCGCTGTACCGGGCCAGGAACGACGCGTCGGGCCTCTACTACGCGATCCTGCCGGGCCCGCAGCTGCTGAAAGCGAGTTTCGCGTCCGCCGCCGGCTGGAAGGTCGTGCAGCAGTGGGACTTCTCCGACTACCAGCCCGCCGACCGGGTTGATGGCGACGGCCAGCCGCCGCCGCTCCGGATCTACCCCGCGCTGTACCCGCTGGGCGGCGAGCGCTTCGCGGTCGCGGTGCTGGCCGGTTGGTCCGAAAGTTACTCAGGCGGTGGCGGAAGCTGGGAAAACGCCGACTTCGTCGAACTGCGGCCGAACGGCGGGCACGCCGGCACGCCGCGCGTGTCGAAGCTCCCGTTCAGCTGCAGCAAGCAGATTCGCGCCTGCTTCACCGAGCACGACTATCAGCACTCGCCGCATTGCAGCGAGGACTTCGACGGTTCGCTGCGGCTGCGCTTCGTGCCCGGCGCGAGCGGGGGCAATCTCGACTGGATCGCCACCTGGAAAGAGCGCCATTGGCCGGGCCAGGAACCGCAGAGCAAGACCGGGCATACGTCGGTTTCCGTCACGCTGCCGGCCGGACGAGACCCGGTCGCCGCAGGCAACGCGCTGCGCGACAAGATCTCGTTTTGCGAGCCGGTCAACTGAGCGGCGGCCGCTGCTACGCACGCGCGGCGTGCAGCACCCGCTTCGGTGCAAACCCGGCCGCGAGTGCGAACAGCGCGACACACAGGCAGGCCATCGCGATCCACGCGGGCGTCAGGTCCGCGAGATGCTGGCGCACGATACCCGCCGCGAACGGGAACAGCCCGGCGATCAGGTAGCCGATACCCTGCACGAAGCCCGTCAGCGACGCGGCATCGGCCGGCGTCGTCGCATGGTCGACCGTGACGATCAGCGACAGCGGAAACAGCGCACCGATCCCCGCGCCCATCAGCAGCGCGGCCGGCAACGCGAGCGCTTCCGGTGCGGCCAGCATCACCAGCAAGCCGACGAACAGCGACGCGATCGCCGCATGCAGCGCGGGCCGGCGATCGGGCAGGCGGTCGATCATGGCCGAGATCGTCAGCCCTGCGACGACTTCCGCAAGCGTCACGCCGCCGAGCAGGCTGCCGGCCGACGTCGGCGACCAGCCGAGCCGCATGTAGTACGGCGGCAGCCACGCGAGCACGAGCGTGTACGCGCCGGTCGCGATCCCGAAGAACAGCGCGAGCCGCCACGCGCGTGGCGAGCGCGACGGCTGTGCGCTCGATGCCGACGTCGGCCCGGTGGCGAGCGCGTCGCCGCCGCGGCTGGCCAGCGGCCACGCGAGTGCGGCCACCGCCGCCGGCAGCGCCCAGCCCGCGAGCGCGGCGAGCCAGCCCCAGTGGGCCGCGGCGAATGGCGCGACGACGCTCGCGAGCACGGCGCCGCCCATGATCGACGTCGAATAGACGCCCATCGCACCGCCGATCCGCGTCGCGAAATGCGCCTTCACGAAGCCGGGCAGCAGCGCCTGCACCATCGCGATCCCGACGCCCGCGCAGCAGGCGCTCGCGAGCAGCAGCCACGCGTGCTGCGCGCCGACGCGCGACACGCAGGCCAGCCCGATCAGCGCGACGCCGAGCCAGACACCGCCCGCGATGCCGGTCAGGCGTTGCAGGCGCCGCGCACTCAGTGCGCCGAGCCCCATCAGCAGGATCGGGATCGTCGTCAGCAGGCTGGCCGCGCCGTCACTGATGCCAGTCGCGCGCTGGATCATGTCGAGCAGCGGACCGACCGCGGCGAGCGCCGGTCGCAGGTTCAGCCCGACAAGCACGATGGCGGCGAGCCGCCATCCGGGGGAAGTGAAGCGATTCATCGCAAAGCCCTCGAAATCGGTGCGCGGCCCCGGGGAGGTGCCGCGCGTTTTTCATGTAAAGTATCTCGACATCAAGATAAATGCTGATTTATCTCGACGTCAAGATAACTGGTGAGCCGAGGAGGGTTAATGGATCGAGCCGCGCATGCGCTCGCACAATGGCGCGCCGAGCGCCCGGATCTCGACGCGTCGTCGATGGTCGTGATGGGGCGGCTGCAGGAGGTGGCGCTCGTGATCGCGCGCGACCGTCTCAATCCGCTGTTTGCGCGCTACGGGATGCAGCCGGGCGAATTCGACGTGCTGGCGACGTTGCGGCGCGGCGGGGCGCCGTTCGCGCTGACGCCGACGGCGCTGTACGACGCACTGATGATGTCGTCGGGCGGGATGACGGCGCGCATCGACCGGTTGCAGAAGGCCGGTTGGGTGGAGCGCCGGCCGAACCCGGCCGACGGGCGTGGCACGCTCGTCGCGCTGACGGATACCGGTCGCGCGCTGATCGACGACGCGGTCGTTGCGCACATCGACAACCAGCGCGCGCTGCTGGCCGTGCTGTCGGACGCGGAACAGGCGCAGTTGTCGCAACTGCTGGAAAAACTGCTCGCGGGGCTGGAAGACGAAGCGTCGAAAGGGGCTGGCGGCAAGTAGCACGGCCGAATGCGTGACGCACACTGCGACCTCCCGGCACGACTCCTGTGCAAGCTTCAGTTCACGCGTTGCACCGATGCGCGGAAAGCCTAGGTGGTGAATGGGGCCATGGCGCTCTCCCCAAAAATCCTTCGATTGACGGATCGCGAGGGCGAAAACGATGAAGTAACATTGCCTTATCTCAACAAAATATGAATTTCACTCATTCACCATGCTTGACCGTATTCATTTGTCCATCGTTCAGGAGGTGGAAAAGCAGGGTTCGCTGACCGCAGCCGCAGGCGTCCTGCACGTGACGCAGTCGGCGTTGAGCCACAGCATGAAGAAACTGGAGCAGCAGCTCGGCACCGACATCTGGCTGCGCGAAGGCCGCAGCCTGCGCCTGACCCAGGCCGGCCAATATCTGCTGGCGGTGGCCAACCGGGTGCTGCCGCAGCTGAATCTGGCCGAAGAGCGCTTGCAGCAGTTCGCCCAGGGGGAGCGGGGCACGCTGCGCATCGGCATGGAATGTCACCCTTGTTACCAGTGGCTGTTGAAAGTCGTGTCGCCGTATCTGGCCGCGTGGCCGGATGTGGACGTCGACGTAAAACAGAAATTCCAGTTCGGCGGCATCGGCGCGCTGTTCGGTTACGAGATCGACCTGCTGGTCACCCCCGATCCGCTGGACAAGCCCGGCCTGGTATTCGAACCGGTGTTCGACTACGAGCAAGTCCTGGTCGTTGCCGGCAATCACAAGCTGGCCGAGGAGGAATACGTCCAGCCCAAGCAGTTGAGCAACGAGGTGCTGGTGACCTACCCGGTGCCGGTCGACCGCCTGGATATCTACAGCATGTTCCTCACGCCGGCCGGCATCGCGCCCAAACGCCACAAGGCGATCGAGACCACCGACATCATGCTGCAGATGGTCGCCAGCGGCCGCGGCGTGGCTGCGCTGCCGCGCTGGCTGGTGCTGGAATACGCGGACAAGATGGATGTGGTGCCGGTAAGGCTGGGCGAGCACGGCATTGCGAAACACATCTATCTGGGGGCTCGCGAGGCGGACGTGGGTACCGATTACCTGCGTGCGTTCATCGAACAGGCGAAAAGGCCCGACGTGGCTTGATGCTTCGTGGCAGCGGGTTCCATGAATGCGGCTCATGGGAACATGAAAACATATCCATTTTCATTGCTCCCGGTCGGAGGCGACAATCGGCGGTTACCCAGTCCGGCGAATGCGGGCGTATTTCATGGAGTTCTCATGGCATCCACTATCGAACGCACGCCATTGGCGTTACCGGGCGGGCACAAGAAAGTGCTGCTGCATTCCTGCTGCGCGCCATGCTCGGGCGAAGTGATGGAAGCCATGCAGGCGTCCGGCATCGACTTCACGATCTTCTTCTACAACCCGAATATCCATCCGCTGAAGGAATACGAACTACGCAAGCAGGAGAACATCCGGTTTGCAGAGCAATTCGGTATTCCCTTCATCGATGCCGACTACGACCGCGACAACTGGTTCGAGCGTGCCAAGGGCATGGAAAACGAACCGGAGCGCGGCATCCGCTGCACCATGTGCTTCGATATGCGTTTCGAGCGCACGGCGTTGTATGCCCATGAACACGGCTTCCCTGCCATCACCAGTTCGTTGGGCATATCGCGGTGGAAGAACATGCAGCAGATCAACGATTGCGGTGTGCGCGCGGCCTCGCACTATCCCGACATGCTGTATTGGGAATACAACTGGCGCAAAGGCGGCGGCTCCGCGCGCATGATCGAGATCAGCAAGCGGGAAAACTTCTACCAGCAGGAATATTGCGGCTGCGTCTACTCGCTACGCGACACCAATCGGCATCGACTGGAAAGCGGCCGGGAGCGCATTCAGCTGGGCGTGAAGTTCTACGGCGACGACGACTCGGCAATCGAGTCCTGAGCTCGCCACGCGTCTCTTTTACGCACGCGTCTTTTCACGGTTCGCCGGTCGATTCGATCCGAAGCAAACGAACCTTCTTGTCGCGCCAGGCGTTCGCCAAGCTCGCTCCATGACTTCGCCATCAAGCGCTCGGCCTGGCCGAGCGCCTGAGCGGTCAAACCACGCAATCAAGCAACGCCTCTGACGCCGATGCCCCAGGACTCGAACGGCTCGGGACATGAAGGGTCGCATGACCGCGTAGCTAGCTTGGGCAGGCCCTGAAGATGCGCATTGAGGGGGCAAGCCGGCGAGCACGCCAGCCGGCACGCCACACCATGAACGCGGCTAATGGTTCGATGAGATTAATTCACTTTTTTTCATGGATGGCCCGGCATAAAATTTGTCTTCAATGCCGATATCGCAAAGATTTCTGAGCAAAGATCAGAAAATAAAATCGGAAAGCATCGAAAAAACCAAGGGATGAATCCAGGTCTCATCTCGGAAATCAGGGCGTCAGATCAAAATGAGTAAAGATTTTACATTTACCATCAAGCGCATTTGCTTCGATGAAGACTATCGTCCGTCCGACAGTACGCGTATCACGACCAACTTTGCCAACCTGGCCAGAGGGACAAGTCGTCAAGAGAACTTGCGCAACACATTCAGGATGATCGACAACCGTTTCAATGCCCTGGCGCATTGGGACAACCCTGAAGGCAATCGCTATGCCGTCAAGCTTGAAATCATTTCCGTTGAAATGAGCATTAGCGGTGAAAACAGCGACACTCCGCTCCCTTTGATTGAAATATTGAAAACGAATATCGTCGATCAAAAAACCGGCGAGCACATCGAAGGCATCGTCGGCAACAATTTCTCGTCTTACGTGCGAGATTATGACTTCAGCGTTCTGTTGCTGGAGCACACCCGGAATCAGGCCGAATTCAGCACCCCGGAGAATTTTGGCGACCTGCACGGGAAGCTGTTCAAATGCTTCGTGAACTCGAGCGCCTACAAGGCCAATTTCAAAAAGCAACCCGTTATCTGCCTGAGCGTCTCGAGCAGCAAGACCTATCATCGGACCGCCAATCAGCATCCGGTGTTGGGCATCGAATACCTGCAGGACGAATACTCGCTGACTGACGAATACTTCCAGAAGATGGGATTGAAGGTTCGTTATTTCATGCCGCCGAACAGTGTCGCGCCTTTGGCTTTTTATTTTTCCGGCGACTTGCTGGGCGATTACAGCGATCTCGAGCTTATCGGCACCATCAGCACGATGGATACGTTCCAGAAGATTTATCGGCCCGAGATTTACAACGCGAATTCCGCAGCAGGGAAGTCCTATCAGCCAAGCTTGAAGCACCAGGATTTTTCGCTGACTCGAATTGTTTACGATCGGGAAGAGCGCAGCCGGCTGGCTATCGAGCAGGGAAAGTTTGTCGAAGAGCACTTCATCAAACCGTACCACGCCGTTCTTGAGCAGTGGTCCGCTAACTACGCTCTTTGATTCACCAAAACACAAGGTCATCTACTGTGAAGAAATTGTTGCCCACTTCGACTGCCGGCAGTTTGCCCAAACCCTCCTGGCTCGCACAACCCGAGACACTGTGGTCGCCCTGGAAATTGCAGGACGACGGGTTGATCGAAGGCAAGCAGGATGCCTTGCGTTTGTCGTTGCAAGAGCAACAACATGCGGGCATCGATATCGTCAGTGACGGCGAGCAAACGCGCCAGCATTTCGTGACGACGTTTATCGAGCATCTCGACGGCGTTGATTTTGCGAACCGCAAGACCGTGAGAATTCGCGATCGCTATGATGCAAGCGTGCCGACGGTCGTGGGTGCCGTTGCTCGACAAAAGCCGGTGTTCGTTGAAGATGCCAAGTTTTTGCGCCAGCAAACCAAGCAGCCCATCAAATGGGCTCTGCCGGGCCCGATGACCATGATCGACACGCTTTACGACGATCATTACAAAAGTCGCGAAAAGCTGGCCTGGGAGTTCGCAAAGATCCTGAACCAGGAGGCCAAGGAGCTGGAGGCCGCCGGCGTCGACATCATCCAGTTCGACGAGCCCGCGTTCAATGTCTTCTTCGACGAGGTGAACGAGTGGGGCGTCGCGACCCTGGAGAGGGCAATCGAAGGGCTCAAGTGCGAGACTGCCGTGCATATTTGCTATGGCTACGGCATCAAGGCCAATACGGACTGGAAAAAGACGCTGGGGTCGGAGTGGCGGCAATACGAAGAAGCCTTTCCCAAGCTGCAAAAATCCAGCATCGGCATGGTTTCGCTGGAATGCCACAACTCACATGTCCCGATGGAGCTGATCGAACTCATTCGAGGCAAGAAGGTGATGGTAGGGGCCATCGATGTGGCAAACCATACCGTTGAAACGCCCGAGGAAGTCGCCAACACGTTGCGAAAGGCGCTTCAGTTTGTCGATGCCGACAAGCTCTATCCTTGCACCAACTGCGGCATGGCTCCCTTGTCTCGCGAAGTCGCGAGAGGCAAGCTGAATGCCTTGAGTGCGGGCGCGGAAATCGTTCGGCGAGAACTCTCGAACTAGTTCCGAGCCAACATCGAAAGCGATGCTCGGGAGGACCGGGGGTGGTGCAGATTCGAGGGAATTTCTTAAAAGAACGCCCTGAATCTGTTGAAGTACGCCGCCCAGGTTGCTCGAGCATCCCGATGATGCAAGGATCTTTGTCGACTCCGATCAAGCCGGCAAGCGCAAGCAGGCCCGTCAGTTGTTTCCGATCGAAATGGCTCAGGCGGCAACGTGAAGGGTTTGCTTGCCCTGATCGAGCCGCCTTCGCTCGAGCTGTACCCCGTATCCAGTTCCTACCATGTCACTTTCCAGCACGGCCATCGAGCCATTGAGCTTTCGCGAAGCGCTCGGGCACTACGCATCCGGCATCACGGTGATTACATCGCACACCGATGGCGAGCCGATCGGCTTCACTTGCCAGTCGTTCTATAGCGTGTCGATGAGCCCGCCGCTGGTGTCGTTCAGCGTCATGTCCGGTTCGGGAAGCTATCCCAAGATTCGCCAGGCAGGTCGATTCGCCGTCAATATCCTGTCGGATGAGCAAGCCGGAATTTCCAACCAGTTCGCGCGACGGGGCACGGACAAGTGGCACGGAGTCGAATGGCAAGCGTCGCCGCTGGGTAACCCGATCATTGCCGGCAGCCTTCACTGGCTCGATTGCGAAATCCATGCCGAACACGCCGCGGGCGATCACCTGATCGTGATTGGCGAAGTGAAAGCGTTGAACCTGCAACAAGCAGCTGCTACGCAGCCATTGCTGTATTTCAAAGGGCAATATCGCAATATTGCCGCGCATGCCGAGGTTTGAGCGTTGACAGCCGTTCCTTGAGGGGCGATTGTTCGCGCGGGGACAAGACAGCTTCGAAAAGCCCGCCGCGTAATGCGGCGGGCGTTGCAGTTCGCGGCCCGCACAACGTGCGCCCGCAAAACCCGTCAGCCGCGTGCCGGAATGTTGAGCCCGCGCTCGACGGCCGGACGTGCAACGAACGCGGCGAGTACCCGCGCGACGTTCCGGAATTCGCTGAAGCCGACCAGGTCGCCCGCTTCGTAGAAGCCGACGAGGTTGCGCACCCACGGGAAGATCGCGATGTCGGCGATCGTGTAGGTATCGCCCATCACCCACTGGCGGTTCGCGAGGTGCGCGTCGAGCACGCCGAGCAGGCGCTTCGATTCGTCGACGTAGCGGTCACGCGGGCGCTTGTCCTCGTAGTCGCGGCCGGCAAACTTGTGGAAGAAGCCGACCTGGCCGAACATCGGCCCGATGCCGCCCATCTGGAACATCACCCACTGGATCGTCTCGTAGCGGCCCGCGAGATCCTTCGGGATCAACTGGCCCGTCTTGTCCGCGAGATAGATCAGGATCGCACCCGATTCGAACAGCGGCAGCGGCTTGCCGTCCGGGCCGTTGGGATCGATGATCGCCGGGATCTTGTTGTTCGGGTTCAGCGACAGGAATGCGGGCGACAGCTGGTCGTTCGTGTCGAAGCGCACGAGGTGCGGCTCGTACGGCAGGCCGGTTTCCTCGAGCATGATCGACACCTTGACGCCGTTCGGCGTCGGCAGCGAGTAGAGCTGGAGACGATCGGGGTGCTGGGCCGGCCACTTTTGCGTGATCGGGAAGGCGGACAGGTCGGACATGAAGGTTCGCTCGTCGAAGGGGATGATCCGCGCTCCCTCCGACCTGCCGCGTTCGATGCGCGGCGGCGGGGCGGAGCGCGCCGAAAACGCCCACTGTAGCCGATCCCGGCGATCGATGCCGATGGCGGCCGCGCGCGCCCCCCGCCACACGGCCGGAAACCGTCAGAAGTTGTGTCGCAGCCCGACCATCGCGGCCGTCGTGCCGACGCCCGGCGCGACCGGCTGCCCGTACACGAGCATCTGGTCCATCGTGCCGCGGTTGTTCACGTGGCCGACCTGCGCATAGACCATCGTCCGCTTCGACAGGCTGTAGTCGGCCGCGAGCACGACCGCCGTCGACTTGTTTGCAGACTGGTTGCGGTCCTTCAGGTAATACACCGCGGACGTCACCTGCAGCGCGGGCGTGAAGCGATAGCCGATGCCGGCCGACAGCATGTCGAGGTTCACCTTGTCCGCATGCGACGGATTCCTGCCATTGCCGTACGACGCCGACACCGAGAAATCGCGGATCGTGTATTTCGCGCCGACGTAGACGAAGCGGTTGTTGTCGACGCCGGTCGGCGCGACGCCCGGAGCCGGGCTCGTGTCGTGGCCGTTGTAGTAGACCGCCGATGCATTCAGCCCGTAGTTCGCATACTTCAGCACGACCGATTCGCGCGTGCCGCCCTGGAACTGCCCGGCCACGCCGCCCGGCGCGTATTCGAGCGCGATCGACGCGCCCGCGAAGGTCGGCGACTGGTAGACGAGCGCATTGCTGTCGTACAGCGCGCCGATCGCGGCGTTGGTGCTCGTCCCCGACCAGCCGGCCGCCGTGTTCAGCCCAAGCCACGCGACCAGCACGCTGCCGAAGAACTGCGCGTTGCGCACGTCGGTGTCGGCCATCGCGTAGATCATCGGCACGATCTGGCGGCCGGCCGTGAACGTGCCGAACGGGCCCGACACGCCGAGCGACGCGACCTGGTTGAAGATCGCGACCGTGCCCGGCGTATCGCTCAGTTGCAGCTTGCCGGTACCGCTGTCGAACGAACCCTGCAGCTTGAAGTTGACCTTGTAGCCGCCGCCGATGTCCTCGCTGCCCTTGATGCCCCAGAAGCTCGAGTAGATGCCGCCGTCCTTCATGCGGAACACCTTGCCGGTATTCGGCGCGGTCGGGCTGAACGACGCCGCCGACGTGCTCTGGTACAGCAGGCCCGAGTCGATCACGCCGTAGAGCGTGACGGAGGATTGCGCGTGCGCGAGCGCCGAACAGCCGGCAAGCGCCGCGAGCGCGGCCAGTTTCGTCTTCATGAAGTCTCCAGGGTCGTATTGGACCGCACGGGATCGAGCCCGTCCGGGTAAAGCGGGGAAGCATCGACGCGGGCGGGCAGGCGTGACCTGCGTCGCCCGTGCGAGCCGTGCGGAAAGACTACGCAACGGCGGGCGGCCGCTCCCCCCCATGCGCGGGGGGCAGGGTTGCGGAGAATCGGAGGAAGGCGGGCGCGGCAACGCGCCCGATTGGCGGAACCGGCGTTACAACGTCAGGGCGCGCTTTCGAGCAGGCCGAGCACCAGCGCGCGACGCACCGCATGCTTGCGCGAACTGGCGTCGAGCTTGCCGAACAGGTTCTTCAGGTGCCACTTCACGGTTTCCTCGCCGACGGCGAGCGCCACCGCGATCTCCTTGTTCGACAGGTTTCGCGCGAGCAGCTCGAGAATCGCGCGCTCCTTCGGCGTCAGCACGACGCTCGGCACCGCGCGCGGGCTGGCCGCGACGCGCGGGGCAGGCGGCACGATGCGCGGCTGCGGCAGCGCGTGC